>NZ_JAUSXG010000001.1:0-1486250 GCF_030815855.1 Variovorax paradoxus
TTTTTCTTTTGGAGCTTTAAAAAAGCGCACCGTCTTTCGATGGTGCGCTTTTTTATTTCAGAAGAGCAAGGTCAGATGTTGCGGATGAAAGACGAGTCCATCTCGGCCGCTCCTGCGGCGATCAATTCCGCCAAGATGTCTTCGGCCAGCCGACCCGGCTCCGTCTCGGCGAAGAAGCGCGAGCGAATGATTTCGAGATATGACGCGTCCAGAAGCCAGGCTGACCACTCGTCCAGAGTGATCGACTGCACCTCCAGCAGCTTGAATTTCATCAGTACCTTGATGGCATGCCGTGCGTGCTTTGCGGGATCGCGCTGAAGACCATCGAGCCGGCGACGCGCAGTGCCCAAGGCTTTCTCGACTTCATTGAAGACACGGCCGTGCCCTGGAATTACCTGCTGCGGTGCCAGCGTTTCGATCCGATCCAGAGTTGCAGCCACATCCCCGAAAGACGGCTCGCCCGCGAGTTCGGGAAAGGCAACACCAAACCCGTTCTCCCACAAGGCGTCTGCCGAGATGAGCGTGCGCGAAACGGGTTCGAACAGGATGATCGAATGAGGGTCGTGACCCGGGGCCCCATGCACTTGCCATGACCGGTCGCCAAGCACGCACTCCGTGCCTGGCCGCAGCAAGCTGGTGAATCCGAACTTCGGACAGATCTGCCCTGTCGCAAGAAAGCTCAAACCACGTTCGTCCCAGCGTTCGACCAGCGCCGCCTCCCCCGGTGGAATCTCGGTCCGAACATCCGGATAACGCCGCTGCAGGGCCGCATTGCCGCCACAGTGGTCGCTGTGCAGATGCGTATTCAGGATCCGGTCGAGCGGGCGGCCTCCCAGGGCCGATTCGACGAGTGCCAAGGTCTGATCGGCATGCGTGGCATACCCGGTGTCGACCAGCGAGGCCTCATCGGTCCCGATGAACAGGATGTTGTTCGAGGAAAGCCAGCCGCGCTCGAAGACGATGAGATTCGCCGGCAGCCCGGACGCGGCGGGCCCGCTCATGTCATGCGCTCGCGGTGGTGCGCAGCTCGCGCCGCAGGATCTTCCCAACGTTTGTCTTCGGCAAGGAATCCCGGAACTCGATGTGCTTGGGCCGCTTGTAGCCCGTGAGCTGCCCGTTGCAGTACTGCAGCACGGCTTCTTCGGTCAGCGCCGCGTCCCGTCGCACGACAAACACCTTGATGGCCTCGCCCTGCTTTTCGTCGGGCACGCCGACAGCGGCGCATTCGACGACGCCGGGGCACAGCGAAATCACATTCTCCAGTTCGTTTGGAAAGACATTGAAGCCACTCACCAGGATCATGTCCTTCTTGCGGTCGACGATGCGGCTGTAGCCGTCTTCCTGCATGAGGGCGATGTCGCCGGTGCGCATGAATCCGTCTGCCGTGAAGGCGGCCGCCGTTTCGGCCGGCTGGTTGTAGTAGCCGGTCATCACGTTCGGGCCCTTGATGCAAAGCTCGCCTGCTGTGCCGATGGGCAGGGAGTTTCCTTCGTCGTCCTTGATCGCAATCTCGATGCTCGGCAGCGGCAAGCCGATGGTGCCCGTGAACTTTGTGTTCGACACCGGATTGTTCGTACCGATCGCACAGGTTTCGCTCATCCCCCAGCCTTCGATCATCGGACAGCCGGTGGCCTCGAACCACCGCTGTGCGGTGCCCTCCGACGCGGCCATTCCGCCTGCCTGCGACACGAACAACGTTGAAAAATCGATCGACTTGAACTCGGGGTGCATCAACAGCGCATTGAACAGCGTGTTCACTGCCGGCAGCATGTGGAACGGCCGCTTCTTGAGCACCGCGATGAACTTGCTGAAGTCGCGCGGATTGGGAATCAGCGTCATGTGCGAGCCTTGGCGGATGACAAGCAGGCAGAGCGTCAGCGCGAAGATGTGATACAGCGGCAATGCCGCGATGCTGTTGACCTTCGACAGATCGCCCGCCCGCGATAGCGCAGGCGTGAACCAGGCCTCCGCCTGCAGGGTCGCCGCGACGATGTTGCGGTGGGTCAGCACCGCGCCCTTGGACAGACCCGTCGTGCCGCCGGTGTACTGCAGGAAGGCGATGGAATCGAGCGTGCTCTGATCTGGTCCCAAGGTCCGTCCGCGTCCCTCGGCGATCACCTTGGAGAACGGCGTGACCGTGCGGCCATCGCTCAGCGGCAGCTTGTAGGGCGGAACCATCTTCGCCAGGTGGCGAACCGCGATCGTGATCCAGGCTCCATAGAACCCCCCCAACAGATCGCCCATCGACGTGACGACCACATGCTTGACCGGCGTGCGCTCGATCACCTGCTCCAAAGTCGCGGCGAAGTTCTCGAGGATGACGATGGCCGTGGCGCCGGAATCCTTCAGCTGATGCTCGAGCTCGCGCGCCGTGTAGAGCGGATTGACGTTGACGCAGGTATAGCCCGCCCGAAGCACGCCGCACATCGTGACCGCGAACTGGGGCACGTTGGGCAGCATGATGGCGACCCGCGCGCCTGGCTCGAGGCCGAGCGACTGGAGCCACGCGCCCAGCGCCTTCGACAAAGTGTCGAGCTCCCCGTACGACATCCAGCGCTCCATGCACACCGAGAAGGGCCGTTCGGCGTAGCGGCCGAAGGCTTCGTCGAACATATGGCTCAGAGACCCGTACTGCTCGGGATGGATCTCGTGCGGCACGTCGGCCGGATAGTTGGGGGGTCGCGCGGATGTCTGCATGCAAGCTCCTTTTGCGCGGATTGTGGGAGCCAGATGCATCCCGCCGCCAGCGGGCTTGTCCTAGGAGCGGAGCAGGCGCTGTCGCGCACGCGATAGCGCGCAGCCCGCGAGGAGCATTCTCAGGCCTTGCCGGACTCGCCCGGCAGCAGCACCCCGGCCGGAATGTCAGGCGCCACCTCGAGCGCGCGGTAGAGAGGCGTGAAGTCCGGCGCCGTGAGCTCGAACAACTGCGCAAAACTCTCGATCACGAAGTAGTTGCTTTGGTACGTGTCGATCTTGTAGCGCGTGCGCATGGTCCGCAGCAGGTCGAGCGGCAGCCGGTGCGGTTCGTTGCTGCGCACCGCGTGCTGCAATTCGCCGACGGAACTCAGGATGCCGGCGCCGTAGGCGCGCAGGCCGTCGGCTTGCCGGATCAGCCCGAACTCCACCGTGTACCAATACAGGCGCGCGAGCTTCTCGCCCGCACCCAGTTCGTGCGCCTTGATGCCGCCTTCGCCATAGCGCTGCACGTAGTCCGCAAAGGTCGGGTCGAACAGCATCGGCACATGGCCGAACAGGTCGTGGAACACATCGGGCTCGACGATGTAGTTGAACTCCTCGGGCTTGCGGATCCAGTCGGTCACCGGAAACTTGCGGTTCGCCAGCAAGGTGAAGAACGGTAGCTCGGGAATCAGCCCCGGCACCGCGACGATTTCCCAACCGGTGGCGCGATGCAGCCGTTCGTTGATTTCCTCGAAGCGAGGAATGTGGTCCTTCACGCCCAGCGACGGCAGGGCCTTGATGAACGCATCGCAAGCCAGCCCCGGCAACTGCGCCGCCTGCCGCTCGTAGAGCCGCTTGTAGGTGTCATGGTCGGCCGGCGTGTAGCTGGCCCAGTCCTGCGGGCAGGTGTAGTCGGCATGCACCGCGCCGCCGCGGGAGTAGTCGCCGCGCGGCGGGCGATCCGAAGCGCCGTAAACGGCAGGTTTGACAGCAGCAGTGGCGGCGGCAAGGGTGTCCATGGAAAGTGCTCTCTGGTTATTTGAGCCAGTGGTTCATCACGCGCTGAAAGTCGCCGCCGGCTTGCTGCAGATGCAGCCATTGGTCGACATAAGCCTTGAAGGTCACGTCGTCGCGCGGCAGCATCCACGCCATTTCGCCGTACTGCAATGGCTTCTCGGGATTGATGGCGCAGAGCCCGGGCTTGAGCTTTTGCTGCGTGATGGCTTCCGCGGACTCGGTCACGAAGACATCGGCGCGGTCGGCAAGGATCTCGTCGAAGATCGTCACGTTCTCGCCGTGCAGCGTGAGCTTGGCCTGCTTGAAGTTCGCGCGTGCGAAGCGCTCGTTGCTGCCGCCCGGATTGAAGATGACCCGGGTCGAAGGCTTGTCGATGTCGGCCACGCTCTGGTACTTGGCCACGTCGGCGCAGCGTGCAATCGGTGCCTTGCCGTTCACCATGTAAGGCGCGCTGAAGAAGGCGCGCTTCTGCCGGTCGGTGGTCACCGAAACGCCGCCGACCGCCACGTCGCACTTGCCGGCCGTGAGGTCGGGCAGCAGGTTCGCCCACGTGGTCTTGACCCACTCGGGCTTGGCTCCGAGGCTGGTGCTGAAACCTGTCATGAGATCGACGTCGATGCCTTCGAACGTCCCGTCGGCTTTCTGAAAGCTGAAAGGCTTGTAGTCGCCCGGTGTGCAGATGCGCAGCACGGCGGCCTTCTGCACAGTGTCCAGGTGCGACACGGCCGCAGGGGCGGGCGGCGCCATCGCGCAACCGGAAAGAACGGCCGCGGCCGCGGTGAGGGTCAGGCCGATCGAAAACGTGCTGTGCATGGAGGCTCCTGGGCAATGAAAAAAAGAGGCGCTTATTTTGGGGCCGTCAGCACGCCACGCCGCATCTGGTCGAGCTCGATGCTCTCGAACAGCGCCTTGAAGTTGCCGTTGCCGAAGCCGTCGTCGCCCTTGCGCTGAATGAACTCGAAGAAGATCGGACCGAGCTGGTTCTCGCTGAAGATCTGCAGCAGCAGCGCGTCCTTCTTGCCGTCGATCAGGATCTTGCGCTTCTGCAGCTCGGACACGCTTTCGCCATGGCCGGGAATGCGCTTGTCGACCAGTTCGTAATACGTGTCGATGGTGTCGAGCAATGTCACGCCCTTGGCGCGCAGCGCATCGACGGTCTCGTACAGGTTGTCCGAGCCCATCGCGATGTGCTGGATGCCTTCGCCGCGGTACATGTCCAGGTACTCCTGGATCTGGCCCGCCTGCTCCTTCCCCTCTTCGTTGATCGGGATGCGGATCTTGCCGCAGGGGCTGGTCATGGCCTTGCTCTTCACGCCCGTCACCTGGCCTTCGATGTCGAAGTACTTGATCTCGCGGAAGTTGAAGAGCTTCTCGTAGAAGCCGGCCCACACATTCATCCGGCCCCGGTACACGTTGTGCGTGAGGTGGTCGATGTAGGTGAGGCCGTTGCCCTTGGGCGCGAGCGCATCCTGAGAGGCAACGTCCGGCAGCGGCTCGAAGTCGACGTCGTAGAAGCCGATGTTCCCGATGTCGCCCGGCTTCGCGCCGTTCTTGCCGGGCCAGCGGTCGACCAGGTAGATCAGGCTGTCGCCGATGCCCTTGATGGCGGGAATATTCAGCTCGCCGGGCCCGGCCTTGTCGGCAAAGCCCCAGGCACCCAGCGAAATCGCGCGCTCGTAGGCCTGCTTGGCATCCTGCACGCGGAAAGCGATGGCGCAGACGCTCGGGCCGTGCTCGCGTGCGAAGCGCTGCGCGAACGAGTCAGGCTCGGCATTCACGATGAAGTTGATCGTGCCTTGGCGGTACAGCAGCACGTTCTTGTGGCGGTGCTTGGCCACCGCTGTGAAGCCCATGCGCTCGAACACCTGGCCCATGGCGACCGGATCCGGCGCCGCGTATTCGATGAATTCGAAGCCGTCGGTCCCCATCGGGTTGTCCCAGGGCGTGAAGGCGGGGGCGTCGGTATGGCTCATGGGTGGGTCTCCAGAAGTGGGTTCGAGTGGCAAGAAATTGCGGTCGGAAAACGAAAAAGCACGCGAAAGCGGCCTTTGCAGCAATGTAGGGCGGATGCCACTCATGTTTTCAGCGTTGTTGGGCGCTGCGGGTGGTCATGACGCAGTAAAACTGCAAAAATACAGACATGGAAGCACTCGACAAGATTGATCGGCTCATATTGCGCACGCTGCAAGCAGACGGGCGTGCCACCTACGACCAGATCGCGGAGCAGGTCAGCCTTTCCCCCAGCGCCGTGCTCAGGCGGGTCAAACGGCTGGAAGAAAGCGGTGTGATCGACCGCTACGTGGCGCTCGTTCGCCCGGAGGTCATCGGCCTTGGCCTCACCGCCTACTTGAATGTGCGGCTCGAAAAGCACACCGAAAGCCACAAGCGCAACCCCATGGACCTGTTCCGGGCCAGCGTCCAGACCTGGCCCGAGGTGGTCGAATGCGCGGCGTTGACCGGGGAGATGGACTATCTCTTGCGCGTGGTGGTGGCCGACATGGGCCACTACAGCCGCTTCATCATGGACACCCTGCTCAAGCACCCCAGCGTCGAAGACTGCAAGACCAGCTTCGTGCTCGACCGTGTCAAGGCCACAACGGCTGTACCGGTTTAGCAACGGGTTCGTTGCTCGAATCACACGCGATTTGGTATTGGTTCACAAATGACAACCGGAAGTACCCGTTCGGACTTGTTGATTAAGGGAAAACCCTTATATTTGAACCATGCTCTCCGCCAAGACCCTGATTCAAGCGTCTCTCGGCCTCGGCTCTTTCCTGAAGGCGCCGATGGTTGAGGCGCAACCGCGCGCGACCCGCGCGCCCCAGCCCGTCATGGTGCCGATCCGCTCGATCGGCCCGCGCGAACGCGACCGCATCGCCCGCCATCTTCTGGCGCTGACCCCTCATGACCGCTACTTGCGCTTCGGCTACGCCGCGTCGGACGAGCAGGTGCAGCGCTACGTCGACGGCCTCGACTTCGACCGCGACGAGCTCTTCGGCATCTACAACCGCCGCCTCGACCTGATTGCCATGGCGCACCTGGCGTTCGCGCCGGACGACCAGCACAGCGACTGCGCCGAGTTCGGCGTGTCCGTGGCGGCGCATGCGCGCGGCCGCGGCTACGGAGCCCGCCTGTTCGAGCGTGCCGTGGTCGTGGCGCGCAACGAAGGCGTGGGCATGCTCTTCATCCATGCGCTGAGCGAAAACGCCGCCATGCTGAAGATCGCCCGCAACGCCGGCGCCACCGTGGTGCGCAGCGGCTCGGAGTCCGAGGCGCATCTGCAGCTGCCGAGCGCCACCTTCGACAGCCGCATGAGCGAAATTGCGCTCGAGCACTACGCGGCGGTCGACTACCACCTCAAGACCCGCGCCAAGCAGTTCTGGGCCTTTCTCGCGAGCCTGCAGGAAGTGCGCAGCGGCATGAGGGACGCGCGCAGCAAGTCGGCCCCATAGGGGCGCCGCTGGCCGTTGCAGGCGCAGCTCTCCGGGCGGTTTCGGCGGCGGCTGGATTTGTTTCTTTCCGTGGCGGAATTGCCGGGGGTAGAGCCTGTCACACGCAATCCGGTATCCTTGTATCTCTTCAACTACGCCTCCCGCAGTGGCCGAACCTCACCCTGAACGCGCACCCGTCGAACGGGAAGACAAGCGCGGCTTTCTCCAGAAACTGGCCGAATTCATCCACCCCGGTCCCGACTCGCGCGACGAGTTGATCGAAACCTTGGCCGACGCCGAGGACAACGAGGTGATCGGCGCCGAATCGCGCGTGATGCTCGAAGGCGTGCTGCGCATGGCCGACATGACGGCCGGCGACGTGATGGTGGCCGCCCCGCGCATGGACCTGGTGAACATCGACGCGCCGTTCGACGCGTTGCTGCATCTGGTCATCGACACCGCGCACTCGCGCTTTCCGGTGTACGAGGGCGAAAAAGAAAACATCATCGGCATCCTGCTCGCGAAAGACCTGCTCAAGCTGCAACGCGCGCCGGGGCTCAACATCCGCGCGCTGCTGCGCCCGGCCACCTTCGTGCCCGAAAGCAAGGGCCTGAACGACCTGCTGCGCGAGTTCCGCGGCAACCGCAACCACCTGGCCATCGTCATCGACGAGTTCGGCCGTGTGGCCGGCCTCATCACCATCGAGGACGTGCTCGAGCAGATCGTCGGCGAAATCGAAGACGAGTTCGACATTGCCGAAGACGAGGGCGACATCTTCGGCCTGGCCGACCACACCTACCGCGTCTCGGGCGACACGCCCATCGAGCGCGTGGCCGAGGCCTTCGGCATCACCTTCGACGAAGAACAGCTGAGCGAAGACTTCGACACCATCGGCGGCCTCATCGCGCACGAGATGGGCCACGTGCCCAAGCGAGGCGAACACCACGCCATCGGCGGCTTCGACTTCGTGGTGCTGCACACCAAGGGCGGCGCCGTGCGCTGGTTCAAGGTGTCCCCGGCCCGCGGCAGCGACGCGGCCGACTGATGCCGTTGCCCGCAGCGGCCACGCTCCGCACCTCGCGCACCTTTTCCGCTGTCGGCCTGCTGCGCCTTCTCGGCTTTGCTTTCGCGGGTCTTGCGCAGGCCGCCGCCATTGCCTGGCCCGCGAACGGCCAGCCGCTGTGGTGGCTGCAGCTGATCTCGCTGGCGGCGCTCGTCGGCCTGCTGGACCGGCTGCGCGCCGAGGGCGCCGGCTGGCGTCGCGCCGGCCTGCATGGCTGGGTCTTCTCGGCGGCCTGGCTCACCGGCAGCTTCTGGTGGCTCTTCATCTCGATGCACACCTACGGCGGGCTTCCGGCACCGCTCGCGGCCATTGCGGTGCTCGCGCTTGCGGCGGCGCTCGGGCTCTATTACGCCGCCGCCTGTGCCTGGTTCGTCACCCGAGGACCGAGAGGGGCCGTGGCCGGCGCCTTGGTGTTCGCCGCGCTGTGGACGCTGGCCGAGCTCGTGCGCGGCAGCTGGTTCACCGGATTCCCTTGGGGTGCCGGCGGCTACGCGCATGTCGAGGGGCCACTGGCAGCCTGGGCACCGTGGATCGGTGTGTACGGCATCGGCGCATTCGCAGCCATCGCGGCCGCGCTGGTCGCGCTCACACGGCCTGCGCGCACCGCGGCGCTCGCGCAGTCGCTGGTCGTGATCGCCGCCGTGTTCGCGGCGCCGCACTTGATCGATCCGCTGCCCGCCGACGCACGAGGCGAAAAGGGTTCCAGCGGCAAGCTGCAGATGGCACTGCTCCAAGGCAACATCCCGCAAGACGAGAAATTCATTCCCGGCGGCGGCATCGACCTGGCGCTGCGCTGGTATGGCGAACAGCTGCGCGACGCCAAGGCCTCGCTCGTGGTCACGCCCGAAACCGCGCTGCCGCTGCTGCCGCAGCAACTGCCCGCCGGCTACCTCGAGGCCATCCAGGCGCGCTACAGCCAAGGCGCGCAAGCCGCCATCGTCGGCCTTCCGATGGGTGGCCAGGGCACCTACCGCAACGCGGTGCTCGGCTTCCAGCCCGGCGCCGCAGAGCCCTACAGCTACAGCAAGCACCATCTGGTGCCGTTCGGCGAATTCATTCCACCGGGCTTTCGCTGGTTCATCCGCATGATGAACATTCCGCTCGGCGACTTCGCGCGCGGCGGCCTGGCGCAGGCGCCTTTCGCGTGGCAGGGCCAGCGTATCGCGCCGAACATCTGCTACGAAGACCTGTTCGGCGACGAGATCGGCGCCAACTTCAAGGACGAGGCCACGGCGCCGACCATCCTGCTCAACGTGAGCAACATCGCATGGTTCGGCAACTCGGTCGCCATCGACCAGCACCTGGCCATCTCGCGCATGCGCTCGCTCGAATTCGCGCGCCCGATGGTGCGGGCCACCAACACCGGCGCGACCGTGGTCATCGATGCCGAAGGCCGCGTCACGCACCGGTTGCCGCGGCTCACGCGCGGCGTGCTCGAAGCGTCGGTCGAAGGCCGCACAGGGCTCACGCCCTATGCGCGCTGGGTGGCGCCGTTCGGCCTCTGGCCGCTGTGGATTGCTGCGATCGCCGTCGTCGTCATCGCTTTCCTACTGCGCCGCCGCAAGGCCTGAAGCAGAGCGCCAACGTCAGGCCGTTGCCGGAGCGGCCTTCACAGGCCAGTCGCGCAGCTTGCCCGGGTTCAGCAGCCCCATCGGATCGAAGCGTTTCTTCATCTCGATGACTTCGGGCGGCAGCGGCCCACCCGCCTTACCGTCCTCCACGATGTTGACGTGCGGGTTGTTGATGTGCACGTTGTGCGCACGGTGAATGTCGATGATCTCCGCGAGCCTCTCTTCGGTGGTGAAGCGAACCAGCTGAAGCCCGCTGCAGGTCATGAGCCCCGCCACGTTGCGGATGAACTCGATGTGCATCATCACCTCGCCGCCGAGCAGTTTTTCCATCTCGATGACCTGCTCGACATGCCGGCCCGGCACGAAGCCGCTTTGCAGATAGGTCAGCGTCGGGTCGACTTTCAGCGCATGCAGCGTGGTGTGGTTCCAGGTGAACTCCATCAGCGTGCGGTTGCTCTTCTGCACTTCGGCCGCCGTCTTGCGGTAGCCGACGGTGCCGCCATGCGCCTCGGCCAGCAGCAGCATTGCCGGCTCGCAAGACTCGGCCACAAGCGACAGCACCGTGTGGCAGCCCTCGGGCAAATGCGCCGCTAGCTGTGCCAGGTGATCGGAAGTGGGCGCGGCGAAGAAGGCGACCTCCCGCTTCACGATGCCGGGCGCGTTCGCGAGCTTGTCGGCGAAGTGCAGTGCGTCTTCGAACTTGTCGAAGGTCACCAGTGTTTCGAGCCAAGGGTGCGCCGGCGCGAGTGCGATCTCCAGTTCCAGCACGAGCCCGTTGGTGCCCCAGAGGTGGTGCATGCGCATGGCCTCGGCACCGCGCAGCTCGACCATCCGAGGCTCGGCCTCGATGGTCATGGCGCGGATGCCGAGCACGTTGCCGGGCGCGCCGAGCGGGCCGTAGTTGATCGAACCCACGCCGCCGAAACCGCCGCCGAACAGGCCCCCCAGCGTGGCGCTGCGGTAGGTCGAGGGCACGCAGCGCATCTCCTGGCCGGAGGGCTTGGTCTGCTTCTCGAGCTCGCCCAGGCGAATGCCGGCCTGCGCGCGCGCCACGCCGGGCTTTGCCCACAGGAAGGCGTTGTAGCCCGTCATGTCGAGCACCACCCCGCCCGCCAGCGGCGTGGTCTGTCCATAGTTGCCGGTGCCGCTGCCGCGAAGGGTGATGGGCACGTTGCGTCGCGCGCAGGCGCCGACCACTGCTCGGATTTCGTCCTCGGTGCGCGGACGCACGACCACGTCGGCGCGCTTGTCCTTCAATTGGCGGTTCAGCACCGGGCTGAACCAGGAGAAGTCTTGCGACAGACGGGCCACGCGGCTTTCGTCGGTGATCCAGTCGAGTTCGGGCAGCTCGAGCAACAGCTGTTCGATGGCGGAAATGGAGGCGTTCATGGTCAAGGGTTCAATCCTGGGAAAGTTCGCTCGCGTGCCACGAGCCCAGCGCCAGCTTGGTGAGCCAGGCCATCAGCACGAAGAGCGCGACGCCGGTCAGCGAAATGAGCAGCAAGGCCGCGAACATGCGCGGAATGTTCAGCTGAAAGCCGGCCTGCAGAATCTGGTACGCCAGCCCCGCGCCCGAGCCACCCGTGCCGGCCACGAACTCGGCCACCACTGCACCGATCAGCGCGAGGCCGCTCGAGATGCGCAGCCCGCCGAAGAAGTACGGCAGCGCGCTCGGAATGCGCAGCCGCACCAGCTGCTGCCAGCGTGTCGCGCGGTTGAGCTTGAAATAGCTCTGCAGGTCCGGGTCGATGCTGCGCAGGCCCAGCGTGGTGTTGCTGATGATCGGGAACAGCGCCACCAGCGCGGCGCACACCGTCATTGCGGCCACCGGGTTTTTCACCCAGATGATGATGAGCGGCGCGACCGCCACGATGGGCGTCACCTGCAGCAGCACCGCATACGGAAAGAGTGCGGTTTCGATGCGTTTGCTCTGCACGAAAAGAAACGAAATCAGCACGCCCGCCACGGTGGCCAGCGCAAACGACAGCAGCGTGATCTTGAGCGTGACCAGCAGCGCATTGCCGAGCGGCACCCAGTCGGTGACGAGTGTCTGCACCATCAGGAACGGCGAGGGCACCAGGTAGGGCGGCAGTTCCATTGCGACCACCACCCACTGCCAGAGGGCGACCAGCACCACGCCGATGAGCACCGGGTAAAGCACGCGCTGCACGCGCGGCTGGCTTAGAAGGGGCGTGCTCTTTTTCATTGCGCATGCTCCTCGTCGCCTTGGCTCGCGCGCAGCAGGCTGTCCTGCAGGCGCTTGGCATGGCGCGCAAATTCCGGCGTGACCATGAAATCGGGTGTGCGCGGATAGGGCTCGTCGATGTGGAACTGTTCCACCACGCGACCCGGCCGCGCGGCCATCATCACCACGCGGGTCGAGAGGAACACCGCCTCGTGAATCGAGTGCGTCACGAAAATCACCGTGAGCTTCTTCTTGCGCCAGAGGTCGAGCAGATCGGCGTCGAGCTTGTGGCGCGTGATCTCGTCGAGTGCGCCGAAGGGCTCGTCCATCAGCAGCAGGTCGGGCTGGGTGACCAGCCCGCGCGCGATCGACACGCGCATCTGCATGCCACCCGAGAGCGCGCGCGGCAACGCATCGGCAAACTTATCGAGCCCCACCAGTGCAAGCGATTCCATCACCCGTGCATCGGCCTCCTTGCGCGGCACGCCGGCCAGGTCGAGCGGCAGCCGCACGTTGGTGCGCACGCTGGCCCATGGCATCAACGTGGCCGACTGGAACACGAACGACAGCTTGTGCGGGCAGCTGTGGATTTCCGCCACCGGCTTGCGCCACACAAGCAGCCGCCCGTCGCTGGGCTCGAGCATGCCCGCCACCATCTTGAGCAGCGTGCTCTTGCCGCAGCCCGAAGGGCCCAGCAGCGTGACGAATTCGCCTTCGGCGATCGACAGGTCCACCGGCAGCAGCGCCTGTGTGCCGTTCGGGTAAGTCTTTTCGGCCGAGAGCACTTCCACCGCGGGCACGGCAGGCACCGCGGGCGGCGCAAGGGTGTGAGGTTCGATGCGATTCATGAAAGGAAGGCTCAGGGCAGAACCTTGGCGTCCTTGACGAACTCGGTCGTGTAGGTCTTCGCGAGCTCCACCTTCGCCGGGTCGAGCAGCTTGGCGCTCACGAGAAAGTCGTAGCTCGCCTTGGAACGCGCGTCGGTCATCACGCCGATGCCGAGTGTGGCCGCGTCGCCGCCGGTGACCATGCCCATTTCCTTCAGCTTGGCGACGCTGTAGGCCAGTTGGTCGTCGGTCATGTTGGGGTTGTCCTTCTTGATCAGCGCGTTGGCGGGCGCCGGGTCGGCGAGGTAGCTCTTCCAGCCTTCGGCCGAAGCCTTCACGAAGGCCGCCACTTGCTTGCTGCGATCCTTCACGGTCTTTTCCATGCACGACACCGTGGTGGCATACGCCGGAAAGCCGTGGTCGCTGAACATCAGCACCGTGCTCTTCACGCCGGCTTTCTGGATCGCGTAGGGCTCCGAGGTCAGGTAGCCCTGCTGCGCGGTGTTCTTGTCGGCCACGAAGGGCTGGATGTTGAAGGTGTAGGGACGCGTCTGTTCGTCGGTGAAGCCGAACTTCGCCTTGAGCCACGGCCAGTAGCCGCGGTTGGCCTGCGCGCCGATCAGCAGCGTCTTGCCCTTGAGGTCCTCGAACTTCTTGACGTCGTCGTGCGCGATCAGGACCTGCGGATCCTTCTGGAAGAAGGCGGCCACATTGACCACCGGCACGCCGCCTTCGCGTACCTGCATCATCTGGATGTCGCTCGAACCCATGATGCAGTCGGCCTGGCCCGCGGCCATCATCTGCGTGATGTTGACCTGGGGGCCGCCCATCTTGATGGTCACGTCGAGTCCGTGCTTCTTGTAGATGCCCTGCGCCACCGCCTGGTAGAAGCCGCCATGCTCGGCTTGCGCGTACCAGTTGGTCATGTAGGTGAACTTGTCCTGCGCCTGGGCCGGTACGGCGGCGGCGAACAGTGCGAGCGCGGCGGCGCCGGCCATGGAAAGAGAAAAAGAAGAACGCATGGTGGGAACCTCTCGAGGTGGGTGGAAGAACGGTTGAAGAAGAAGGAAGCCAGCGAACCGATGCAAGGAGCGCGCCTCAGGCGGGCTCGAACGACTGCTGGACAAAGCCCTGCTGGTGGCCGCGCTCCCAGGTCGCCTCTTCGCGCACCACCCAGCGCAGGGCATGGAGCTCCGTCAGCGCCTGCGCCCAGCTGTCCGAGAGCGTGTCGAGAATTTCTTCGCCCTGTTCGCGCGTGGCGCTGGTGGGATCGCCGATCACGCCGCTCGGGCCGAAGTCACGCGCGGTCCATGCGCAGGCCGGGCGGCCGTCGGCCGACAGCAGCTTGATCGGGAACGGCGGCGGAAAGTTGGCGGCTGCGCGCTCCATGTGCACGGTGTCGGGCGACAGCGCGAGCATCAACGCCGTCTCGGAATGGCCGGCGTGCATCGACAAGCGCTTTTCCTGCTCGCCGATCTGCTTGCTCGAGGCGTTCGGCAGGCGCGAAACGCCGTGCGGCACCACCACGAAGTCGCCGTGCCGCAGGCGCAGTTCACGCGCCGCCATTTCCAGCACCTGCGGCTGGCCGCCGTGGCCGTTGGCAAACAGCAGTTTGCGAAAGCCCGCGCGGTAGACCGATTCGCCGATCTCGGTCACCGTCGACAAGAGCGTGGTGCCGGTGAGCGTCATGGTGCCGGGAAAGTGCAGGTGCTCTTCCGATTTGCCATAGGTGATGGTGGGCAGCGCAAAGGCCCGCACTTCGGGCGGCAGCTTTTCGAGCGCCTTGCCCATCACGCCCGAGGCGATCACGCTGTCGACCGAGCAGGGCAGGTGCGGGCCGTGCTGCTCGATGGCGCCGCACGGCAGCACGATGACCGTGTTCTCGCGATCGGGCAGGGCGGCGATTTCCGTCCAGCTCAGGTAGGGCAGGAAGCGGTGGGGCGGTATGTAGCCGTGGAGCATGGCAGGTCCTTGGTTCTTTAGCGGGAATGAAAGGGCGTGGCGTCGCCGTGCGTCACGCAGCCGTCGCGCAGCACCACGCGGGTGGCGCTGCGCGAGGGCCAGCCGTGGCGGTCGGCGTGGGTGAACAGCACCAGGTCGGCCTTGACGCCGACGAGCGTGGGCGCCGCCGTGGCGGGCCCGCGCCGAAGCCAGTCGCCGCGGCACAGCGCCTGCGACCAGTTGTCGAAAGGCTCGTCCAGTTGCGCCACCAGCGCGGCGGTGCCCAGCGCCTCGACCGGGTCGAAGCTGCCTAGGCGGCAGAACGGGTCTTGCACGTTGTCGCTCGCGAACAGCAGCGGAATGCCGCGGTCGCGCGCTTCCTTCACCAGCGTGATGCCGCGAAGGCGCGGGGTGCGGCCCGTCACCGCGTCCTGTAGCAGCAGGTTGGTGGCGGGCAGCGACACCACAGTGATGGGCGCGCGCGCCACCGCGTCGAGCGTGGCAAAGGCCTGGGCCTCGGGTTGCGCGGCCAGCGCGCAGATATGGCCGCAGACCACGCGGCCGTCGAAGCCGATCTCGCGCAGGATGCGGGCGGTGGTCTGCAAGCCGACCGCCGCCGGATTCAGTTCTTCATCGACGTGCAGATCGACGTCCAGGTCGCAGGCGTGCGCCGCCACCAACAAGTTGCGCAGCGCGTTCTTGCTCCAGTTGGTGGAATGCACGAACCCGCCGAGCAGCGCATGCGGGCCCGTGGCCTTCACCTGCCTGGCGAGCCGCAGCGCCTGCGCGGCCTCTTCGAACAGCGGCAGCTTGATGAGGCTGACCTGTTCTAGCCGCACCCGGCCCGCCCATTCTTGCGCCAGTTCGGCCATCACGGGCCAGGCCATCGGCGTCGCATCGGGCTCCCACCAATCGACATGCGTGCGCACATGCGTGGTGCCGCATTCCCAGGCCCACTGCAGGCCGCGCGACGCGCGCTCGCGCACGTCGCCGGCGCTCCAGTGCACGCGGTCGGCCAGCATTGCGTCGATCGCGCCGAGCAGGCCCGGCTGAACCTGTGTCATGCGCGGCAGCGTGAAGGCCTTGTCGAGGTGCGTGTGCGCATCGACGAAGCCGGGAAGCACCAGCGTGCCGGCAAGGTCCCAACCCTGCGGGGACGGCGCGGTGCCATCGGACGCGGGGCGCACCGACTGCACACGCCCCGCTTCGAGCGCGATGCGCGCCAGCACCGGCACGCCGTCGCGCAACGGCCAATCGGAAGGGAGCAGCCAGCGCGGCAGGCGCGCGTTGTCGAGCAAAGCGGGCGCCGTCATGCGAAGCGCGCCATGGCGGCGCCCACCCGCGCCATGAAGCGCCTGAGTTGGGGCTCGGTCGCCACGTTCATGTGATAGTGGGCGTGGAAGTCCACCTTGGCCCTCTGGCCGGTGAGCCGCTTCATGTAGCGCGTGACGATCTTGCGCGGCGGATCGCCCATGTACCAGGCCATCCAGCGCGGCCGCCCATAGGTGACCACGGCGCTGATGCGCTTGATGTGCGTGAGCATCGGCTTCACGTGGGCCGGGTCGCTGATGTCGAAGGCCACGCCGGGCATGAAGAGCCGGTCGAAGTAGCCCTTCAGCATCGCGGGCAGGCCGAAGCACCAGGTCGGAAAACAGAACACGATGCCCTCGGCCCACTGCAGACGCTCCACATAGGGCTTGAGCGGCAGCTGGTTGCCTGGCACCTCGTGGTAGCCCAGCCGCTCCTCGCGCGAGAGCACCGGGTCGAAGCCTTCGGCATACAGGTCGCAGTCGTCCACCTCGTGCCCGGCCGCGCGCAGGTTCTTCAGCACCTCCTGGTGCAGGGCGGCATGGAAGCTGGTTTCGACCGGATGGCAGTAGACGACGAGCACGCGCATGGTGTTGACCGGTTAATCAGAGCAAGTGGTCAGGTTATGCAAGCGACGTGCCAGTCTGGATGCACTGGAGTGGGGATGCGGGCTGTGCCGGTCCGCAGGGGGGCTGCCAGCGTCCAGTAATATGGCTGGCAGAAACAGTTTGTATCCTGGATGGCGTGTCGGGCTCGATGTTCGGCAACACGCGCCCGCGTGGCCGCTGTGCCGGGACGGGGTGAGCTCTACGTCCACAACACTTCGATGCCGCAATCCACGCACCAGAAAATCGTCTTGGCCGACCGCCACTTCCGTGCCGGACAGATCGAGCGTTCCGAGGATCTGCTGCGTCAGGTCATCGGACGCAACAAGGCGATTTCGAAAGCGTACGAGTTGCTGGCCTATATCTGCGGCAACCGCGATCAGCTGGATGCGTGCGAAGAGCTCCTGCTCAAGGCGTCGAGCTTGCCGGGGTGCTCGGCAGAGGCGCTCTTCTATCTCGGAAGGGTCCAGTTGCGGCGCGGGCAGGCGCGCGCCGCCCTGCGGTCGTTCCAGCGTGCGGTTGCACGGGGCGGCGATTTCTTCGAGGCCTGGCACGAGACGGGGGTCGCCCACAGCGCGCTCGGCGAGCACGAGCGGGCCCTGGAAGCCTTTGGGCGCGCACTCGACATCGATGCGAACTCGCCCGAGTTGCACGCCAACTTCGCGCGGACCCTGGCCGAGCTGCACCGCTTCGATGAGGCGCTTCGGCACTGCGACCAGGCACTGGCGTCAGATCCCGAACTGGTGCGGGCCTGGGTCGAACGCGGGCTTGCGCTGGCCGAACTCGGACGCGGACCGGAGGCGCTGCGAAGCTGCGAACAGGCCCTGGCGCTGGCGCCGGACGACGGCGCCGCGCTCATGAACCGCGCCATGATCCTCGCGCGCCTCGGTCGGCATGCCGAGGCTCAGGCTGCGCACGAGGAGATCGCAAGGCTTCCGCCCGACACCGCCTACGGTCGGGGCCATTGGCTCTACAACAACATGCTCGTGTGCCGCTGGTCGGGATGGGAGCGGACGGTGGCCGACACGCTGGCGCGCGTTGGCGCCGGAGAGAAGGCGGCCGTCCCGTTCTCGCTGCTCGCCACCCCCGCGTGTCCGGCCACGCTGCTGGCATGCGCCCGCACCTACGCGCAGGACCACTATCCGGCCCGCGCAGGCAACACCGGCTTCAAGCGGCCGCCATCGGAGCGGCGGAAGCTGCGGATCGGCTATTTCTCGTCCGACTTCCGCAATCACGCCACATCCCAGCTGGTGGTGCGATTGTTCGAATGCCACGATCGCGAGCGCTTCGAGTGCTTCGGCTTTGCCTTGGGCCCCGCGACGGCGCACCCGATGACCGGACGGGTCGCGGCAGCGCTCGACCGCTTCATGGACGTCGGCGACCGAAGCGATGCGCAGATCGCGTCGATGGCACGGGCCGCAGGCGTCGACATCGCGGTCGACCTCAATGGCTTCACCGAAGGCGCGCGTCCGAGCATCTTTGCGCACCGCGCGGCACCGGTGCAGGTCAACTATCTCGGCTTTCCCGCCTCGATGGGCTGCGACTTCATGGACTACATCGTTGCCGACGCGACGCTGATCCAACCCGACGAATACGGCCACTACGCGGAAAAGGTGGTCGTCCTGCCCGGGGCATACCAGGCCAACGATGACACCCGGGCGATCGCCGATGCCGCATCGACCCGCGAGGACATGGGCCTGCCGGCGCAGGGCGTGGTCTTCGCGTGCTTCAACAACAACTACAAGATCACGCCCGATGTCTTCGAGGTCTGGATGCGGCTGTTGCGCCAGGTGCCCGGCAGTGTCCTGTGGCTGTTGAGGGGCAGCGATGCGGCGGTGGCCGGTATCGAGGCCGAGGCCATGGCGCGCGGCGTCGAATCCGGCCGCGTGGTGTGGGCCGAACGCCTGCCGCTCGCCGATCACCTGGCGCGCCACACGCACGCCGACCTGTTCCTGGACACCTTCCACTACAACGCGCACACCACCTGCAGCGATGCACTGTGGGCCGGTCTGCCGGTGCTGACGCTTGCCGGCCGCACCTTCGCGTCCCGGGTTGCTGCGAGTCTGCTGAACACCATCGGCCTTCCCGAGCTCGTGACCCGCAGCGTGGACGCGTACGAGGCGGCGGCGCTGGCCCTGGCGACCTCGCCTGCGAAGCTGGCCGCCTTGCGCCGCCGCCTTCGCTGTAACCGCACCGAGACCCCACTGTTCGATACGCCGCTGTTCGCACGGCGGATCGAAGCTGCCTTCGCGGCGATGTGGGATCGCCATCGGCTCGGCTTGCCGCCGGACCATATCCGCGTCGGGGCCTCGTGAGAACATCGCAGCCGCTCGTTTTCCGTTCTTGCCTTGCGCGGATCGCGTGGCGGAGCCCGAGCGCGTGTGCGTGTGCGTGTGCGGCTACGCTGCCTTGCGCGGCCAGAGCCGCACGGCCAGCGCGGCAGCGGCCGTGCCGGTAGCCAGCCCTGTCACGCCTGCCCAGCCCCATTGGGCAAGCACCAGCGCGCCGAGTGCCGAGCCGGCCGCCATGCCGATGAACATGCTCGTGAACAGCACCGCATTGAGCCGGCTGCGCGCACCGGGCTCGATGCCGTAGACGATGGTCTGGTGCGCGATCAGCGCCGCCTGCATGCCCAGGTCGAAGCCGATGGCGGCGAGCGCCAGCAGCCAGAGCTGCGCATGCGGCAGCAACAGCGGCGCCAACCCCATGGCTGCGAACGACACCACCACCAGCCCCGCGCCGAGCCGCGTCACCAGTTCCGGTCCGCTGCGGTCGGCCAGTCGTCCGGCCAGCGGCGCCGCGAGTGCGCCCGCCGCGCCGGCCAGGCCGAAAGCGCCTGCCGCCGCGCTGCCCAGGTGGAACGGCTCGCCGTGCAGCATCACCGCCAGCGTCGACCAGAAGGCGCTGAATCCCACCGCCAGCAGCGCCTGGGCCAGCGCGGCGCGGCGCAGCGTGCCGTGGCGCGACCACAGCGTGCCCAGCGAGCCGAGCAGCGCGCCATAGGCCAGGTGCGTGGTGGGCCGGAAGCGCGGCAGGCCGCGCCAGGCGGCCGCGCCGATGAGTGCGATGCTGGCCGCGGCCGCGATGAACATGGCGCGCCAGCCGAAGTGCTCGGCAATGAAGCCGCTCACCACGCGCGACAGCAGGATGCCGAGCAGCAACCCCGTCATCACCGTGCCGACCGTCTTGCCGCGCGTGGCTTCGGGTGCCAGCGTCGCTGCGGCGGGCACGATGTCCTGCGCCATCGTGGCCGCGAGACCGATGGCGAGGCTGGCTGCGAGCAGCACGCCGATCGACGGCGCGGCGCCCGCCACCAGCAGCGCCGCGCACAGCACGGCGGCCTTGGCCAGCACGATGCGGCGCCGGTCGAAGCGGTCGCCCAGTGGTGCCAGCAGAAGAATTCCGAGCGCATAGCCCAGCTGCGTCAGCGTGGGAATGAAGCCCACCGACCGCGCGGAGGCGCCGATGTCGGCGCCCAGCACGCCGAGCATCGGCTGGGCGTAGTAGAGCGAGGCCGCCGACAGGCCGGCGCCGGTGGCGAGCAGAAGAACCAGCGCAGCGGGCAGATCGCGTGCCGTCGGTGCAACGGCCTCTATGGCATGCGTTGTTTGAATGGAAGACATGGTGTTAACCCTTGAATATCGAGCAAGGGTTGAAATGTGCGCCTCTGAGGCGTGACTTGGTAGCCCTGAAGATCGCACAATGTCTATACGCCGCACGCATAAAGACGAAGCCATGTCGACTCCTTCTCCCGCCGCCGACCGCATCGAGCTGATGCAAACCTTCGTCCACATCGTCGAGGCCGGCAGCCTTTCCGCCGCCGCCCAGCAGATGGGCGCGACGCAGCCCACCGTCAGCCGCCGGCTGCAGGCGCTGGAGCGTTCGCTGGGTGTGCGGCTCCTGCGCCGGTCCACGCACGCCATGAAGCTCACCGAGGACGGCGAGCGCTGCTACGAGCGGGCCAGGGAGCTGATCGCCGACTGGCACGCTTTCGAGGCCGATCTTCGCGGGGTGGGCGACGAGCCCGAGGGCACGCTGCGCGTGGTGGCGCCGCATGCGATGGGCCAGCTGATGCTGGTCGGGCCGCTGGCCGACTACCTTCGCGCGTACCCGCGGGTGGCCGTCGAATGGCTGCTGAACGACCGCCGGCCCGATTTCATCGCCGAAGGCGTCGACTGCGCCATTCAGGTCGGCGAAGTGACCGACACCATGGCGGTGGCCATCAAGCTTTCGGAAGTGCCGCGCGTGGTGGTCGCCGCCCCCTCGGTGCTGGCCGGGCGGGCGCCGCCCGCGCATGCGTCCGAGCTGGCCGGCTTGCCCTGGCTCGCGCTGCGCACCTTCTATCGCAACGAGGTGGTGCTCACGCACCGGCCGACCGGCGAGGTGGCCCGCGTGCCTATCCGCCCGCGCATGAGCACCGACAGCCTTTACGCGTTGCACAGCGCGGCGCGCATGGGCCTGGGGGCCTGCTTGGGCTCTGCCTGGCTCATGAACGACGACATCGCGAGCGGCCGGCTGGTGCAGCTCGTGCCGCAGTGGCATGTCGCGGCGCTGCCCGTGTACCTGACCTACCCGCATGCGCGCTTCCAGCCGGCACGGCTGCGCCGCTTCATCGAAATGATGCGGCTCGCGCTGGCCGACCCGGCGGGCCGGGCTTGGGAAGCCGGGGCCGCGAAAGGCTAAGCCTTGATCCCGCAGCCGCCCAGCACGAACGCCACCAGCTCGCGCGCAATCGGCTCGCGGTCGATGGGCGCGTCGGGCGGCAGGCCGAGCATCACGCGCGTCTGAATCGCGTAGTCGGCGTAGCTCTGGGTCATGGCCCAGATGTGCATCAGCAGCAGGCGCGCGTCGAGCGGGCGCATCTGCCCGCGCGCGATCCAGCCGTTGACGACGTCGACCTTCTTCTGCGTCCAGGCCCGCGCGTTGGGCCAGTAGCGGTCGAGGTTGCGGCCGCCGTCGAGCACCTCGCGCGTGAAGATGCGCGAGATCTCGGGGTTGTCGAAGGCGTGGTCGAGCTTCTTGCGGATGTAGTCGCCGAGCACCGTGGCCGGGTCGCTGGCGTCTTCGAACGAAAACACCACTTTCCAGGCATGCAGCACCTGCATCAGCAGCTCTTCGTAGAGCTCTTCCTTGCCGGCGATGTAGTAGTGCAGCTGCGGCTTGGTGAGGCCGGCGCGCGCGGCAATGGCCTGGGTGGACGTGCCCTTCAGGCCGTGCAGGCTGAACTCGGTCACGGCCGCCGAGCGGATGGCCGCCATGATGCGTTCGCGCCCCGGGCGGGCTCTCGACAGCGGGCCGTCGGGGGCGGGCATTTCCTGGGCGGTCGTCGGGGGAAGGGCAGCGGGATCGGCGTTCATTGGCATGGATTTGCGGCGGTGCGCCCGGCGATGGTAATCCCAGGCGCATGGCTGCATGCCATGCCGGCATGGAAGACCAAGGCATGCGGGCACGGTTCATGTATCTTCTCGCCGCTTCCAGAAATTCGTTCAAGACAAAGGAGTTCCTTCATGTACCTTTCCCCTCGTTTCAGGGCCTTTGCGGCCGGCGCCGCTTTGCTTGCGGCCAGCACCCTCGCACAAGCCCAGCAGGCATTGCCCAATGTGGTGATCCTGGCCACCGGAGGCACCATTGCGGGTGCCGGCGCCTCGGCCGTGAACAGCGCCACCTATGCGGCCGCCAAGGTCGGCGTCGACAAGCTGATCGCCGGCCTGCCCGAGCTCGCCAAGATCGCCAACGTGCGCGGCGAGCAGGTGTTCCAGGTCGCTTCCGAAAGCCTCACCAACGACAACCTGCTGACGCTCGCCAAGCGCGTGTCCGCACTGTCGAAGCAAGCGGACGTGGACGGCATCGTCATCACCCACGGCACCGACACGCTGGAAGAAACCGCCTACTTCCTCACGCTGACCGTGCACACCGCCAAGCCGATCGTCGTGGTCGGCTCGATGCGCCCCGGAACGGCCCTGTCGGCCGACGGCGCACTCAACCTGTACGACGCGGTCAGCGTGGCCGGCAGCAAGGACGCTGCGGGCAAGGGCGTGCTCGTGACGATGAACGACAACATCGACAGCGGCCGCGACGTGAGCAAGAACGTCAACGTCAAGACCAGCGCGTTCTCGAGCCAGTGGGGTCCGCTCGGCATGGTGGTCGAGGGCAAGAACTACTGGTTCCGCGCGCCCGTGAAGCGCCACACCATGAATTCGGAGTTCGACATCGACAGTATCAATACGCTGCCGCCGGTCGAGATCGCGATGGGCTACGAGGGCGTTTCGTCCATCGCCATCGACGCATTCGCCAAGAGCGGCGTGAAGGCCATCGTCCATGGCGGCACGGGCAACGGCTCGGTGGCCAACCGCATCGTGCCGAACCTGCAGAAGGCGCGCACCGACGGCGCCATCATAATCCGCAGTTCGCGCGTGCCCGACGGCTTCGTGATCCGCAACGCCGAGCAGCCCGACGACAAGTACGACTGGGTGGTGGCGCACGACCTGCGCCCGCAGAAGGCGCGCATCCTGGCGATGGTCGCCTTGACCAAAACCAGCGACACCAAGGAACTGCAGCGTATCTTCTGGGAGTATTGACCCACCCCCGAAGCGGCTCACTTCGTGTAGCCGCCTCCCCCTCGAGGGGGCAACACCAGCGGCCCGGCAAAGCCGGTTCCGCGGTGTTCCTGGCGAAGACCTCCTCGATACCCGCTCAGGGACGGATGCCTCGCCGCCTGCGGTGCCGCGCGTATTCGAGGCTGCTCACGCACACGAGCAGCCAGGCCAGGCCGGTCAGCAGGCCGGCCACCACGTCGCTGGCGAAATGCACCTGCAGGAAGACGCGGCTGCACGCAATGGTGACGATGAACGCCGCAGTCGCCATGGCCGCCGGCACATGCCAGCGCGCCGGCAACAGGCGCAGCGCCAGATACATCAGCATGCCGTAGCTCACGATGGCGCCCGCGCTGTGGCCGCTCGGAAAGCTGAAGCTCGTTTCCAGCGCCAGCCCATGGTCGTGCAGCGGCCGCGCCCGCGCGAAGATGCGTTTGAGCGCGGGGTTCAGCAGCACGATGCCGCCGAGCGCCATCACCCAGCCCAGCGCCAGCCCGCGGTGCGCATGGCGCCACAGCACCAAGGCCAACACCACGCACACAGGCGCCAGCAGTTCGGCATCGCCCAGGTGCGTGAGCCAGCTGAAGACCACGAGGGCCGCCCACGGCACATGCTCGCCGATGGCATCGGCCAGCGCCTGGTCGGCCAGGCCGAGCAAGCGCCCGTCGCCGAGCATCGATGCGATGTAAGCCACGAGGCTCGCCGCCGCGAGAATCAGCACGAAGCCCAGCGCCAATCCGACTGCCACACGGGGCTCGTCAGGTTCGCCGTTTCCTGAGGAAATCCTGGCGCGCCGCTGCTGAAGCACCCGGCAGGCGAGGCCGGCGCCCAGCACCGACACCGCGAAAACACACAGGAACCAGGCAAGGGCATGCTCGCCGAACTGGCGGGCGAGAAGAACGAGGGCTGGAGCTTCCATTGGCATGCGGGGACCCTAAGGGAGCGCCGCGACGCTGGCAAGCCGAAGCCGCAATACTTTGCCGCACACGAAGGCCTTGTGAGCCGCCGAATGGTCCCACCGCTCCACTTGGCAAACGCGGGTACCACCCATGTTTTCCATGCGCAGCACGTTCACCGAATTGGGCTGCCCCGCGCGCACGCGCGACGACACGGCCGTGCCGGCCTGCACCGCCCACGTCGTGCGCGGGCAGCCCGCATAGGCGTCGTGCAGCGAGCGCACAAAGGGCAGGTGGATGTGGCCGCCCAGGATCAGGTCGGCGCCCGCATCGGTCCAGCGGGCCACGGCGGCATCGCGCCCGTGCAGCCGGTTGTGCATGTCTTCCTGGCGCGTGACCATCACCGGCTGGTGCGTGACCACCACGCGCAGCTGCAAAGGCGGCGCGGCCGCGAGCCGGGCCGCGACCCGGTCGACCTGCGCGGGCGACACCTCGCCGTCTTCGTGCCGGTACCAGCGCGTGGTGTTCACCGTGACCACCAGCCAATCGGCGGACTCGAACACCGGTTCCAGGTCGCTGCCGAAAGCCTCCGTGTACCTCTCGTAAGGCGCGAACAGGCGTGCCCGCAGATCGAAGAGCGGAATGTCGTGGTTGCCGGGGATGGCCACCACCGCCGGCGCCGCCAGCCTGTCGACAAAGGCGCGCGCCGCCGCAAACTGCGCCCGCGTGGCCCGCTGGGTGATGTCTCCCGAGAGCACCACCACCTGCGGCGACAAGGCGTGCGCGAGCCGTTCGAGCGCTTCCATCACGTCGGTCTGCTCGGTGCCGAAATGCGGATCGGAAATCTGGAGCAGGCAGCTCATTGCTTGGCGGCCTCCAGTTCGGGTGCGACATCGGGCCGCACCAGCCACAGCGGCTCGGGCGCCACGCGAAACAACAACGGCATCTCGGCCCAGGCGATCTCGCCGTCGGTGGCCACTTTCACGCGGCGCGGGGAATGCGGGCGGCCGGTCTTCACCGTCATCGATTCGAACGGAAAGCTCAACACCTCGTCGGCGCTCCCGAGGCGGCCCAGGGCGCCGCGCAGCAGCAGGCCGGGCATCGCCATGATCCCTGCTGGCTTCAGCACCACGGCCGCCAGTTGCCCGTTTTCGGGTGCCTCGGCGTGCTCGATGCCGACCTGCAGCAGCTGCAACGGATTGTTGCCGACGAAAAGCGTCGGCGTGCGCACCTCGCGCTCCTGCCCGCGCCAGGCCATGCGCAGATTCCAGAGCCGGTGGCCGCGCATCACCGTCAAAAGCCCCGCGAAAAACGCGATCCAGCGGCTGCGGCCATAACGCGCCTTGTAATGTTCGCGCTCTTCCAGCAATTCGGCGTACAGCCCCATGCTGGCATTGACCAGGAACACGCGGTCGTTGACCAGCCCCACCTGCGCCGGCTGCGGCTGCGCGGTCAGCAGCACCTCCAGCGCCTCGGCCGTATCGCCCGGAATACCGTGGGCGCGGCTGAAATAGTTGAAGGTTCCCTGCGGCAGCACGCCGAAAGCCAGCCCGCTGCCGAGCGTGGCCTGCGCCACCGTGTTGATGGTGCCGTCGCCCCCCGCGGCCACCACCACGCCGTCGACAGCGCGGGCGCGCTCCACCGCCTCGCGTGCGAGCGCCTGCACCGTGGTGCGCTCATCCACAAGAAAGATGCGGTGCTTGCGGCCGGCCACGGTGCAGCCTTCCTCGATGATTCGGCGGGTTTCGGCGGTGTCCGCATTGCCCGAGCCGGCGTTGAGCACGATGAACAAAGGGGAATTCGGACCGATTCGAGGCGGCAGCATGTCGGTGGAAACAGGGAGAAAGGAGCACCCCGCAAAGAGCGCAATGCCAAGGGCCGGGGGGCGGAAAAGACTGGGAAAGGGCGATCGCACGGCAATCGGCCCGCCTTTGTCTCACGGGCCGAGGCGCCGCGCCGGCGGCTGGCATCCCGGCTCGCTGTGGGAGAGTTGCCCTCCGACCGTAAAATCGTCCGCTTTCGCGATGCTTCGTCGCGCTACGTCCAACGCCCGGTGACGCCGGCCCGCTTCATGTTGACCTTCCAGCAAATCATTCTCAAACTGCAGTCGTACTGGGCCGACAAGGGCTGTGCGCTGCTGCAACCGTACGACATGGAAGTGGGCGCGGGCACCTCGCACACGGCCACCTTCCTGCGCGCGCTCGGCCCCGAGCCCTGGAAGGCCGCCTACGTGCAGCCCAGCCGCCGCCCCAAGGACGGCCGCTACGGCGAGAACCCCAACCGCCTGCAGCACTACTACCAGTACCAGGTGGTGCTCAAGCCGGCGCCCAGCAACATCCTCGAGTTGTACCTCGGCAGCCTCGAGGCGCTCGGCTTCGACCTGAAGAAGAACGACATCCGCTTTGTCGAAGACGACTGGGAGAACCCCACGCTCGGCGCCTGGGGCCTGGGCTGGGAGGTCTGGCTCAACGGCATGGAGGTGACGCAGTTCACCTACTTCCAGCAGGTGGGTGGCATCGACTGCAAGCCGATTACCGGCGAAATCACCTATGGCCTCGAGCGCCTCGCCATGTACCTGCAGGGCGTGGACAACGTCTACAACCTCACCTGGACCGAAGGCCTGAGCTACGGCGACGTGTACAAGCAGAACGAGGTCGAGCAGTCGACCTACAACTTCGAGCACAGCGATGCCGAGTTCCTGTTCACCGCCTTCAACGCGCACGAAAAGCAGGCCAAGCACCTCATGACCGAACAGCTGGCGCTGCCGGCCTACGAGCAGGTGCTCAAGGCCGCGCACAGTTTCAACCTGCTGGACGCACGCGGCGCCATCAGCGTGACGGAGCGCGCGGCCTACATCGGCCGCATCCGCAATCTTGCGCGCAGCGTGGCGCAGAGCTATTACGAGAGCCGCGAGCGGCTCGGTTTTCCGATGGCGCCGCGCGAGTGGGTTGCGCAAATGACGAAAAAGGCGGCTTGAGCGATGACGAGTGTGCAAAAGAATCTGTTGGTCGAACTCTTCGTTGAAGAGCTGCCGCCCAAGGCGTTGAAGAAACTCGGCCAGGCCTTCGCCAACGGCCTGCGCGACCAGCTCGTGGCGCAGGGGCTCGCCGAGCCGGCCTCCGTGCTCACCGCCTACGCTTCGCCGCGCCGCCTGGCGGCCCACCTCACGCACGTGGCCGAGCGCGCCGCCGACAAGGCCGTGTCGCAGAAGCTCATGCCCGTGGCGGTGGGGCTCGATGCCTCGGGCCAGCCCACGCCCGCGCTGCTCAAGCGGCTGGCCGCCCTGGGTGCCGACGCCTCGGCCGTGCCCGGCCTGAAACGCGCGATGGACGGCAAGGCCGAAGCCCTGTTCTACGAAAGCACCGCCAAGGGCGCGACGCTGCCCGAGGGCCTGCAGAAGGCATTGGCCGAGGCCATCGCCAAGCTGCCGATTCCCAAGGTGATGAGCTACCAGCTCGAAAGCGGCTGCGAGCTGCCGGGCTGGAGCAGCGTGAGCTTCGTTCGCCCAGCGCATGGCCTGGTGGCGCTGCATGGCGACGCCGTGGTGCCCGTCGAGGCACTGGGCCTGCATGCGGGCCGCGAAACCCATGGCCACCGCTTTGAGGCGGCGGTCGACCCGGTGGTGCTGCGCGATGCCAACAGCTACGCGCTGCAGCTGCAGGACGACGGCGCGGTCATCGCAAGCTTCGAAGCCCGCCGCACCGAGATCGCGCGCCAGCTCGCAGCCGCGGCCGTGCGTGTCGGCGGCGGCACCGTGCCCATTCATGACGACGCGCTGCTCGACGAAGTCACGGCACTGGTCGAGCGGCCCAACGTGCTGGTCTGCAGCTTCGAGCGCGAATTCCTCGAAGTGCCGCAGGAGTGCCTCATCCTCACGATGAAGGCCAACCAGAAATACTTTCCGCTGCTCGACGCGTCGGACAAGCTCACCAACAAGTTCCTGGTGGTCAGCAACATCAGCCCCGAGGATGCGAGCGCGGTAGTCGGCGGCAACGAGCGCGTGGTGCGCCCGCGCCTGGCCGACGCCAAGTTTTTCTTCGACCAGGACCGCAAGAAATCGCTGGCCTCGCGCGTCGAGTCGCTCGGCAAGGTGGTCTATCACAACAAGCTGGGCACGCAGGGCGAGCGCGTCGAACGCGTGATGCGCATTGCGCGCGGCATTGCCGAGAAGCTCGGCGACACCACGCTCGCGGCCCAAGCCACGCAGGCCGCGCAGCTCGCCAAGGCCGACCTCGTGACCGACATGGTCGGCGAGTTCCCCGAACTGCAGGGCACCATGGGCCGCTACTACGCACTGCATGACGGACTCGGCGCCGCGGTGGCCGATGCCATCGAAGACCACTACAAGCCGCGCTTCGCCGGCGACGAGCTGCCGCGCAACACCGTCGGCCTCGTGGTCGCGCTGGCCGACAAGCTCGAGACGCTGGTCGGCATGTTCGGCATCGGCAACCTGCCCACCGGCGACCGCGATCCGTTCGCGCTGCGCCGCCATGCGCTGGGCGTGATCCGCATGCTGATCGAGAAAGACCTGCCGCTGGGGCTCGACGCGCTGCTGCAGGACGCCGCCGCCCAGTTCAAGGACATCGCAGGTTTCGACAGCGGCAAGGCCACGGTCGAACTGCAAGACTTCATTTTTGACCGGCTTGCCGGCAGCCTGCGCGAGCAAGGCGCGAGCGCGCAGGAAGTCGATGCCGTGCTGGCACCGCACCCGCAACGCCTGGGCGAAGTACCCAAGCTGCTGGCGGCGGTGCGCGCCTTTGCCGCCTTGCCCGCGGCTGCCGCGCTGGCCGCTGCCAACAAGCGCATCGGCAACATCCTCAAGAAGGCGCCCGAAGCCGACGCGCACGTGAGCGAGCTGCTGCTGCAGGAGCCCGCCGAGAAGGCACTGCACGCCGCGATGGCCGAGGTCGTGCCCGCCGCCAATGCGCAGTTCGATACCGGCGACTACACCGCTTCGCTGCAGACATTGGCCGCGCTGCGGGAACCGGTCGATGCCTTCTTCGACGGCGTGATGGTCAATGCCGAGCAGGCCGACCTTCGCCTCAACCGGCTGGGCCTCCTGATGTCGTTGCACGTCGCGATGAACCGCGTGGCGCAGCTCGAGCGGCTGGCGGCTTGAGTTCCTGCGCTCGATAATCCGGACCATGAACCGCCAGCAACAGATCGACGATTTCCTGCTTCAGGCGCATCGCCTTGCAGTGCGGAGATTGCGCGCCGATCCCGGTCGCATTGCGGACGTGACGGCGACGCTCGAACGTTGGCGCGCGCAAGCCGGCTCTACACGCTCCGACGCCTATTGGGACGAGTGGCACACCATGCTCGCGGCCGGCGTCGATGCCATCGAAGCGGCCACCTGCGGCACCGATGACCACGCCGTTGCGTTGCGCAATGTATCTCCTGTCGGGGTGCTGATGACGCAGCGCGAGCGTGGCGTGCTACTGCGCGCGGCGCGGCAAGGTGCCGATGCAGCGTAGCGAAGCGGAACATGTGCTGCGTGCGGCGGCAGCGATCGCGCAGGAGCAATCTTTTGTCGTGATCGGCAGCCAAGCGTTGTTGTTCCTGCTGAAAGATGCGCCGCCCAGCCTGCTGATGTCACGCGAACTCGATCTTTATCCCGCGTTGCATCCGGAGAAGGCCGACCTGATCGACGGAGCCATCGGGGCGCTATCGAGCTTCGACGACACCTTCGGATACCACGCCGATGGGGTCGGACCCGAAACGGCGGTGATGCCGGGCGACTGGATGCAACGCGCCAGTCTTCACTATGTTGGCGACTTGACGGTGGTTTGTCCGGAGTTGCACGATCTGGCGTTGTCCAAATGCGTCGCGGGTCGCGAGAAGGACGCCGATTTCGTGCGAGAACTGCTGAAGCTCGATCTGGTGTCCGCAGTCGCTTTGCAAGAGCGTGCGGCCTTGCTGGATGCCGCAAAGTACCCAGTGGCACAGATCGGCGACTGGATCGAACGGCGCCGCATCGAAGCGGGAAGGACCCCATGAAACTCGTCATCCTCGACCGCAACGGCACGATCAACGTGCACCGCGAAGATTTCGTCAAGAGCGACGTCGAGTGGACGCCGCTGCCCGGTGCGCTCGAGGCCGTGGCCAAGCTCAACCATGCCGGCTGGCACGTGGTGGTTGCGTCCAACCAGTCGGGCCTGGGCCGCGGCCTGTTCGACATGGCCTCGCTCAACGCCATGCACGCCAAGATGCACAAGATGCTCGCGGCCGTGGGCGGGCGGGTCGATGCGGTCTTCTATTGCCCGCACAGCCCCGATGAGGGCTGCAAATGCCGCAAGCCGGCGCCCGGCCTGTTCCGCCAGATCGGCGACCGCTACGGCATCGACCTGAAAGACGTGCCCACGGCGGGCGACAGCCTGCGCGACCTGCAGGCCGGTGCGGCCGCCGGCTGCGAGCCGCACCTGCTGCTCACCGGCATGGGCGCGGCCTGCATCGGCGTCGATCCGCTGCCTTCCGAATACCCGGCGAACACCCTGGTTCATGCGAACCTCGCCGCCTTTGTAGACTTCTTGCTTGCGCGCGAAGCGCAGGCTGCATTGCAGGTGGCTGTCTGATGGCGTTTTTCCGTTCCGTTCTCCACGCGCTGTGGATGCTCGTCACCGTGGTGCCCTGGGGCATCATCATGTGCGTCAGCTCGCTCTGGAAGCGCGGCATTCCGCTCTACTGGATGGCGGAGCAGTGGCTCAGCTGGGCCATCGGCGGCGCGCGCGTGCTGCTGGGCATCCAGACCCGCGTGACCGGCATGGAAAACCTGCCGACCGACAAGCTGGCCGGTGCGGTCTTGCTGGTGAAGCACCAGTCGACGCTCGAGACTTTCCTGATGCCCACGCTGATGCCGCATCCGCTGGCGTTCGTGTTCAAGAAGGAACTGATCTACGTGCCCTTCTTCGGCTGGGCGATGGCGCGGCTCGACATGATCCACATCGACCGCAGCCAGCGCGCCCAGGCCTTCAACAAGGTCGTGAACCAGGGGCGCAAGCTGCTCGCGCAGGGCATCTGGATCATCATGTTTCCCGAAGGCACCCGCATTCCGCGCGGCCAGAAGGGCACCTACAAGAGCGGCGGCACGCGGCTCGCATGCGAGACCGGCGTGCCGGTCATTCCGGTCGCCGTCACCTCGGCGAAGGTGTGGCCGCGCAAGGCGTTCATCAAGCGGCCGGGCGTGGTCGACGTGTCGATCGGCCCGGCGATTCCCAGCGCCGGCCGCAAGCCCGATGAACTGATGCGCGAGGTCGAGGCCTGGATCGAAGCCGAGATGCGCCGGCTCGACCCCGAGGCATACCGCGACAGCCCGCCGCTGCAGGCTCCGCAAGAAGTGCACTGAAGAAGAACAAAAAGAAAGAACCCGACATGCGGGGACTGCTTCAGTTCACGATGGATCTGTTCGAAGGGCTGGGCAACGAGTTTGCGCCGGCCAAGCCGCCCGAGCCCAAACGAGGAAAGGTCAAGAAGAAGGCGCCGCCGATGGTGACGCCCGCGCCTGCGCCTCCGGCGGCCGATGCGCCGCAGCAACCCATCCAGGCCGGTCCCGCGCTGCCCGCCGTTCCGCTGCGCGACACGCTGGCGCTCGCAAGCTTCGTGCACCCCCAGGCCACGCGCGAAGCGGTGCTGGGTTCGGCGCGCGTGGCCTATGAGTTCAAGCGCGGCAAGCGCAAGACCATCGGGTTCCTGGTCGGCGCCGAAGGCCTGTCGGTGCGCGCGCCGCGCTGGGTCACGCTGCGCGATGTCGATGCCGCCATTCAGGAAAAAGCCGACTGGATCATTCGCAAGCTGCTGGAGACACGGCAACGCCACGCGCGCGTCGAGGCGACGCGCATCGAATGGAAAGACGGCGCGGAGTTTCCGTTCATGGGCGAGCCGGTCGTGATCCGGCTCGATCCGAAGCATGGCTTCGCAAGTGTCGGAGGCACGCTCGACGAGGCCGATGCCGCGGGCGGCCCGCGCATCCTGCGGCTGGCCGTGGCGCAGAACGCCGGGCCTTCGCAGATCCGCGATGCCGCGCAGGCGTGGCTGATGCGGCAGGCGCGCAAGCTGTTCATCGAACGGCTCGACCACTTCGCGCCGCGGCTCGGCGTGCGCTGGCAGAAGCTCTCGCTCTCGAATGCGGCCACGCGCTGGGGCAGCGCGAGCGCGGACGGTTCGATTCGCCTCAACTGGCGGCTCATTCATTTCCGCTTGCCGGTGATCGACTACGTCGTCGCGCATGAGCTGGCCCACCTGCGCGTGATGGACCATTCGCACCGCTTCTGGGAAACCGTCGAGAGCGTGGTGCCCGACTACGACCTGCTGCGCCAGCAGCTGAAGGACGAAGCCGTTCCTCGCTGGAACTGACTGACTGGCTGATGCGCCGGCCGGCGCGCCGCGCTATTCCTTCACCGAGCCGGTCATTCCCGACACGTAGTACTCGACGAAGAACGAGTAGATGAACGCCACCGGCAGCGAGCCGAGCAGCGCACCCGCCATCAGCGGCCCCCACTGGTACACGTCGCCTTGCACCAGCTCGGTCACCACGCCGACCGGCAGCGTCTTCACTTCCGACGACGAGATGAACGTGAGCGCATAGATGAACTCGTTCCACGACAGCGTGAACGCGAAGATGCCCGCCGAGATGAGCCCGGGCACCGCCAGGGGCAGCACGATCTTCACGAGAATCTGCCAGCGGCTCGCGCCGTCGATGAGCGCGCACTCTTCGAGCTCGGCCGGAATCGAACGGAAGTAGCCCATCAAGAGCCACGTGCAGAAGGGAATGAGAAAGGTCGGGTAGGTGAGGATCAGCGCCCAGCGCGTGTCGAAGAGCCCGAGGTTGAACACCACGTTGGCCAGCGGAATGAACAGGATCGACGGCGGCACCATGTACGCGAGAAAGATCGAAAGCCCCACATGCTTCGATCCCTTGAAGCGAAGCCGCTCGATGGCGTACGCCGCGAACACCGAGGCCGCGAGCGACACGAAGGTCGACACCACCGACACCAGCACCGTGTTCCACAGCCACTGCGGGTACGAGGTCTCGAACAGCAGCTTGTAGAAATGCGAGAGCGTCGGGTTGATCACCCAGAACGGATTGCCTTCGCGCGAGAGCAGTTCGGCATCGGGCTTCACCGAGGTGATGGCCATCCAGTAGAACGGGAACAGCAGCACGATCAGGAAGACCACGAGCGGCAGGTACACGGTCACCAGCTTGCGCGGGACCGTGTCGAGGTAGCTCATGCCGACGGTGTCGACCTGGCCGGTGTTGCTCATTTCAAGATCCTCATTTGTCCGATCCGCCTTGCTGCCACGCGCGGCGCTGCAGGCCGAAGAAGCTGAACATCACGCAGGCCAGCAGGAACGGCACCATCGCGATGGCGATGGCCGCGCCTTCGCCGAGCGCACCGCCCGAGATCGCGCGCTGGAACGACAGCGTGGCCATCAGGTGCGTGGCGTTCAGCGGGCCGCCGCGGGTGATCACGTAGATGAGCTGGAAGTCGGTGAAAGTGAACAGCACCGAGAAGGTCATGACCACCGCGATGATCGGCGTGAGCAGCGGCATCGTCACGTGGCGGAACTGCTGCCACGGCGTTGCGCCGTCGATGGCGGAGGCTTCGTAGTAGGAGGGCGAGATGGTCTGCAGCCCCGCAAGCAGCGTGATCGCCACGAAGGGCACGCCGCGCCACACGTTGGCGATGATCACCGCGATGCGTGCATTCCACGGCGAGCCGAGGAAGTCGATGTACTGGTCGATCAGCCCCATCTTCACCAGCGCCCAGCTGATGATGGAGAACTGCGAGTCGTAGATCCACCAGAACGCGATCGCCGAGAGCGCGGTGGGCACGATATACGGCAGCAGGATCACCGCGCGGAAGAAGGTCTTGAACCGAATGTTCCGGTTCAGCAGGATCGCGAGCCACAGGCCCAGGAAGAACTTCAGCACGCTCGCCACCGCCGTGTAGAAGAGCGTGTTGAAGAGGGCGAGCCGTGTCACGGCATCGCCCCACAGGTATTCGTAGTTCTCCAGGCCAATCCATTGGCCCGAGCGGCCCACCTTCGCATCGGTGAAGCCCAGGTAGGTGCCCAGCCCGAGCGGGTAGGTCAGGAACAGAAGCAGCAGCACCGCCGCAGGCAGCATGAATGCCAGCCCGAGGGCGTTGCGGCTGTTCTGGAACCTGGCCAGGAGTGTCATGGGGTGGACAGCGTGGGTGTTGAAAGGATCAGACCTTGTAGTACCGCTCGGCGCGCTTCTGCGCGCGCTCGGCCGCTTCCTTGGGCGTCTTCGATCCGCTCGCCGCTTCGGCCACCATGTTCGGGATGATGAAGTCCGCCGCCGCGCCCGCCGAGGCATAGCCCAGCTTGCCGTCGTAGCCGCCGGGGCGCAGGTTCTTCACCGAGTCGCGGTACGGCATGTTCTTCGGGTCCGAGGTCCAGATGGTGCTGTTCTCGTAGAAGCGCAGGGGCTGCGCCACATAGCCGCCGCCGCCTTGCAGCCACGGGTCGAACTGTTCCTTCTCCATCATGAAGCGCAGGAACTCCTTGGCCGCCTGCGGGAATTTCGTGTACTTCATGACCATCTGGTTGAAGAACAGGTGCGACTCCGTCGGCACGCCGACCGGCCCGATCGGGAACACGGCGTGGTTGATGTCCGCGGCCATTTCCTTGATCTTCGGGTCGGCCGAATTCTTCGCGGCGTAGTAGACCGAGATGCCGTTGTTGGTGACGCTGATCTGCCCGTCGAGGAAGGCCTTGTTGTTGTTCGGGTCCAGCCACGAGAGCGTGCCCGGAATGAAGTTGGCGTACAGCTCCTTGCCGTACTCCAGCGCCTTGAGCGTCTCGGGGCTGTCGATCACCACCTTGTTGGTCTTGTCGACCAGCTTGCCGCCGTGCGACCAGATGAGCCAGTTGCACCAGGTGCTGTCGCCGGTCGCATTGCCCAGCGCCATGCCGCCGGGCGTGCCCTTTTCCTTCAGCGCCTTGTAGAGCTTCAGGAACTCGTCGGTGGTCTTGGGAAAGGTCGCGAAGCCCGCGGCCTTGACCATGCTGTCCCGGTACACGATGAGCGAGCCCGAGGCGCCCAGCGGCAGGCCCAGCCACTTCTTGCCGTCGGGCCGCATGAAGGCCTCGCCCGCAGGGTACCAGCCGCCGTATTTCTTGCCGAGGTATTCGGCCAGGTCGGTCACGTCGAGCAGCTTGTCGGGGTAGAGGTTGGCGTCGTCGTTGGTCGACAGGATGATGTCGGGGCCCGCGCCCGTGTTGGCGGCCACCGCCGCCTTGGGCCGCACGTCTTCCCAGCCCTCGTTGTCCACGCGTACTTCCACGCCGGTGGCTTCGGTGAACTTCTTCACGTTGGCCATGTAGGCATCGATGTCGCCCTGCACGAAGCGGCTCCAGCGCAGCACGCGCAGCTTGGCGCCCTTCTCGGGCTTGAAGGTCAGGGTCTGCTGCGCCTGTGCAAAAGGCGCGAAAAGCGCGCTGCCTGCGCCGACGGTCGCGGCGGCGGCAACGCCGGCCGAACTCTCGAGAAACCTGCGGCGATTGAAATCACTCATGAGCTGTCTCCTTCGTTGTAAACGGACCGGTGTGAAGCAAAAAAGTCAGGCAACCAGGCGCAGGCCGCTTACGGCATCGAACAGGTGCGCGCGCGCCAGGTCGGGCAAGAGATGAATCGTGCTGCCGGGCGCGAAGTCGTAGCGCTCGCGGAACACGGCCGAGAGGTCGGCGCCTTCGTGGCGGCACGCGACGAAGGTGTCCATGCCGGTCGGCTCCATCACGACCACGCGCGACGGAATGCCGCCGCTGTCGCCGAGCGTCAGGTGCTCGGGGCGCGTGCCGTACACCACGGGCTGGCCATCGGTGCCGCCCGCGTGAATCGGCGCATCGAGCCGCGTGCCGTCGGGCAGCTCGACATGCGCTGCGCCGCCCGCGCGCCGCAGCGTGCCGGGGAGGAAGTTCATGGCCGGCGAGCCGATGAAGCCCGCGACGAACTGGTTGGCCGGGTGGTCGTACAGGTCCAGCGGGCTGCCGGTCTGCTCGATGCGGCCGTCGCGCATCACCACGATCTTGTCGCCCATGGTCATGGCTTCGATCTGGTCGTGCGTGACGTAGATGGAGGTGGTCTTGAGCCGTTGGTGCAGTTCCTTGATCTCGCTGCGCATCGCCACGCGCAGCTTGGCGTCGAGGTTCGACAGCGGCTCGTCGAACAAAAACACCTGCGGGTCGCGCACGATGGCGCGGCCCATGGCCACGCGCTGGCGCTGGCCGCCCGAGAGCTGGCGCGGATAGCGTTCGAGCAGCGGTTTGAGCGCCAGGATCTCGGCCGCGCGCTGCACCTTGGCGTCGATGGTGGCCTTGTCCATCTTCGCGAGCGCGAGGGCGAAGGCCATGTTGTCGCGCACCGTCATGTGCGGATAGAGCGCGTAGTTCTGGAACACCATCGCGATGTCGCGTTCCTTGGGCGGCAGGTCGTTCACGCGGCGATCGCCGATGCGGATCTCGCCGCCGTGAATCTCTTCCAGCCCCGCGATCATGCGCAGCAAGGTCGACTTGCCGCAGCCCGAGGGGCCCACCAGCACCGTGAACGAACCATCGGCAATGTCGATGTCCACCCCGTGAAGGATGGCGACTTCGCCGAATCGCTTCTTGACCGCCTGAATCGTGACACTGGCCATGCAAGGAGTCCTGACAAATCGCGGGAAGGCGGCGCGGAGACCTCCGCATCGCAGCCCGGGCAGTATCGGCACTCGTTTTTGAAACCGGTATCAGGGCAAACCGGTACGAGAAAATCCCGGTTGACTTGTATGATGACCAGATAACCGTGCTTCACTTTTCCGCTGCCGTGCAGGCCCCCGCCCTCTCAGAATCCTTTCCCCTGGTCACCGACCGCCTGTCCGACCGGCTCGCTTCGCGGCTGGCCGCACAGATCGCTTCCGGCGCGCTGCGCCCCGGCGACCGGCTCCCCACCGAACAGCAACTCGCGGCCTCGCACGGGGTCTCGCGCACCGTGGTGCGCGAAGCCGTGCACCAGCTCAAGTCGCAGGCGCTGGTCAGCTCGCGGCAGGGCTTGGGCTGCTTCGTGGCGCAGGCGCCGCTGAACCGTCCGCTGGCTTTCGACCCCGCGGTGCTCGAGTCGGTGCAGTCGGTCGTGCATGTGGTCGAGGTGCGGCGCGTGCTCGAAGGCGAAATCGCGGCGCTGGCGGCGCAGCGCGCAAGCCGCAGCCAGATCGCGGCGCTGCGCCGCGCGCTCAAGGCCATCGACGCAGCCGCCGCGGCCGGGCAGGACGGCGTGGCCGAAGACCTCGCCTTTCACCGCGTGATCGGCGAGGCCACCGGCAATCCGCAGTTCCGCCTGCTGCTCGGCTTCCTGGAGCAGTACCTGCGCGAGGGCATGCGCATCACGCGCGGCAACGAAGCGCGGCGGCTCGACTTCATGGAGGCGGTGCAGAGCGAGCACCGCGCCATCGTGGAAGCCATTGCGGCACGCGACCCGGTGGCGGCGCGCCGCCATGCGACCCAGCATCTGATCCGCGGCGAGCAGCGCCTGGTCGAAGGCGGCGTCATCACCGGGCAGCGCCGCCGCGCCGCGGCGCGAGCCGCCACGCCGGCCACCGCCACCCGCGCGAAACGCACCACCGAAACAACCGTGACCACCGTGACCACAAAGAGGACCCAAAGGGACAAACCATGAAACTGTTGATCACCGGAGGCGGCGGCTTTGTCGGCGCCCGTCTTGCGCGCGCACTGCTGGCGCGCGGCACGCTGGCGGGCCAGCGCATCGAGCGCATGGTGCTGACCGACATCGCGCCGCCGCCCGCCGACCTGCTGGCCGATGCGCGCGTGGAGGCCCGCACCGGCCCGCTGCTCGCGCAGACCGAAGCGCTGAAGACCGAGGCCTTCGACGGCGTGTTCCACCTGGCTTCGGCCGTGTCGGGCGAATGCGAAGCCGACTTCGAGCTCGGCCTGCGCTCCAACCTCGACAGCACGCGCGCGTTGCTCGATGCCCTGCGCGCCAACGTCGGTGCGGGCGGCAAGGTGGCGCGGCTGGTGTTCTCCAGCTCGGTTGCGGTGTTCGGCCCCGATGCTTCGGTGCCGCTGCCCAAGCTCGTGGCCGACGACACGCTGCCGTTGCCGCAAACCTCCTACGGCACGCAGAAGCTGGTCTGCGAGCACCTCGTTTCCGACTACACACGCAAGGGCTACATCGACGGCCGCGCTGCGCGGCTGATGACCGTGACCGTGCGGCCGGGGCGCCCCAACGGCGCCGCCTCGTCGTTTTTCAGCGGCATCATCCGCGAGCCGCTGGCGGGCGTGGAATCGGTCTGCCCGGTGTCGCCCGACGTGTCGCACCCGATGACCTCGCCGGCCCGCACCGTGGAGGGCCTGATCGCCGTCTACGAAGCCAGCCGCGAGGCCTTCGGTGGCCGCGCCGCGCTCAACCTGCCCGCGCTCAATGTGCGCGTGAGCGACATGCTCGATGCGCTCGAAGAAGTGGCCGGCCCCAAGGTGCGTGCGCTGGTGCGCTTCGAGCGCGACGAGCGCATCGCCGGCATCGTGGCCAACTGGCCCGGCGGCGCCACGGCCGAGCGGGCCGCACGGCTCGGATTGCATCCGCACGAAAATTTTTCCGACATCATTCGCCAATACATCGCCGACTGCGCCGCGCTTCCGAATGCGGCCGAAACACTGAAGGGAATGTCCTGATGGGCACGAAGAAAACCACCACGCCGAAGAGCGCCACCCCCAAGAGCGCCCCGAAAAAGCCCGCGGGCGCCTTGAAGCTGCGTTCGCAGGCCTGGTTCGACAACCCCGCCAATACCGACATGACCGCGCTCTACCTCGAGCGCACGATGAACTTCGGCCTCGGCTTCGAGGAGCTGCAGTCGGGACGCCCGATCATCGGCATTGCGCAAACGGGCTCCGACATCGCGCCCTGCAACCGCCACCACCTGGTGCTGGCCGAGCGCGTGCGCGAGGGCATCCGGGACGCAGGCGGCATCGCCTTCGAGTTTCCGATCCACCCGATCCAGGAGACCTGCAAGCGCCCGACCGCCTCGCTGGACCGCAACCTGCAGTACCTCTCGCTGGTCGAAATTCTGTACGGCTATCCGCTCGATGGCGTGGTGCTGACCACCGGCTGCGACAAGACCACGCCGGCGCAGCTGATGGCTGCGGCCACGGTCGACATTCCGGCCATTGCGCTCAACTCCGGCCCCATGCTCAACGGCTGGTACAAGGGCGAGCGCACGGGCTCGGGCACCATCGTCTGGAAGGCGCGCGAGCTGCTGGCCGCGGGCGAGATCGACGACCCGGGCTTCCTGCGGCTCGTGGCTTCGTCGGCACCGTCGACCGGGCACTGCAACACCATGGGGACGGCCTCCACGATGAACTCGCTGACCGAGGCGCTGGGCATGACGCTGCCCGGCAGCGCGGCCATTCCCGCGCCCTACCGCGACCGCCAGGAGATGGCCTACATGACCGGCAGGCGCATCGTCGAAATGGTGCGCGAAGACCTGAAGCCCTCGGACATCATGACGCGCGCAGCCTTCGAGAACGCCATCGTCGTGAACTCGGCCATCGGCGGCTCGACCAATGCGCCGATCCACCTGAACGCCATCGCGCGACACATCGGCGTGCCGCTGACCACCGGCGACTGGGAGAAGCACGGCTACAAGATCCCGCTGCTGGTCAACCTGCAGCCGGCCGGCGAGTACCTGGGCGAGGACTACTACCGCGCGGGCGGCGTGCCCGCCGTGGTGGCCGAGCTGATCGCCAAGGGCAAGATCCAGCCCGCGCTCACGGCCAACGGCAAGAGCATCATCGAGAACTGCGAAGGCCGCTTCACCGAAGACCGCCGGGTGATCTTCCCGTACGCCAAGCCGATGATGAAGAACGCTGGCTTCCTCGACTTCAGCGGCAACCTGTTCGACTCCGCGATCATGAAGACCAGCGTGATCACGCCCGAGTTCCACAGCCGCTACCTGGAGAACCCGGCCGACCCGATGGCCTTCGAAGGCACGGCCGTGGTGTTCGACGGGCCCGAGGACTACCACCGCCGCATCGACGATCCGAAGACGAAGATCGATGCGTACAGCATTCTCTTCATGCGCGGCGTGGGGCCGGTGGGCTACCCCGGCGCGGCCGAGGTCGTGAACATGCGCGCGCCGGCCTACCTGCTGAAGAAGGGCGTCACGGCGCTACCGTGCATCGGCGACGGGCGGCAGTCGGGCACGTCGGGCTCGCCGTCGATCCTGAACGCTTCGCCCGAGGCCGCAACCGGCGGTGCGCTGGCGCTCTTGAAGACGGGTGACCGCGTGCGCATCGACCTGAAGAAGCGCACGGCCAACATGCTGGTGTCCGACGAGGAACTGGCCAAGCGCCGCGAGAAGCTCGAAGCCGCGGGCGGCTACCCGTACCCGCCGAGCCAGACGCCGTGGCAGGAGATCCAGCGCGCGGTGGTCGGCGAGCTCTCCGAGGGCATGGTGCTCAAGCCTGCGGTGAAGTACCAAAAGATCCACGCCACCTTCGGCGTGCCGCGCGACAACCACTGAGGCCGTGGCCGCCGCGCCGGGCGCTTCGGGCGCTCAGCGCGCGTGCGTCACGCCGCCGTCGACCACCAGCGTGGAACCCATCACGTAGTCGCCGGCGCGCGAGGCAAGGTAGATGGCGGCGCCGGCCATGTCTTCCGGCGTGCCGATGCGGCCCGCGGGAATGCGGCCCTTGACCTCGTCGCCGTGGTCGCGTGCATCCTTGTTCATGTCCGAGGCAAAGGCGCCCGGCGCGATGGCACTCACCACGATGCGGTCTTGGGCCAGGCGCAACGCCATGCGGCGCGTGAGCTGGATCAGCCCGGCCTTGCTGGCCGCGTACGAATAGGTTTCCTGCGGGTTCACCGAGATGCCGTCGATGGAGGCGATGTTGATCACCTTCGCCAGGTGATCGGTCGCGGCCTTCTTGAGCATCGGCGTGAGTGCCTGGGTCAGGAAGAAAGGCGTCTTGAGGTTCAGGTCCACCACCTTGTCCCAGCCGCTCTCGGGAAACTCGGCATACGGTGCGCCCCAAGCGGCGCCGGCGTTGTTGACCAGGATGTCGAGCGAATCTTCATGCTTCGCGTAGGCGTCGACCAGCGCCTGCGCACCCTCGAGCGTGGACACATCCGCCGGCAGCGACACGCAATGGCCGAGGGCCGAAAGTTCCTTGGCGGTCTGGTCGCAGGCCGCGGCCTTGCGCGCCGAGATGTACACGCGCGCGCCCTGGGCCAGGAAGCCCTCGGCGATCATGCGGCCGATGCCGCGCGAGCCCCCGGTGATCAAGGCGCTGCGGCCCTGCAGCGAGAAGAGTTGGGTGGTGTCCATGGTGCGGGTGTCTCCTGAATGAAAGATTTCAGGAAACGAGCTTAGTGCGCCGCGTGCGTGCGGTGCGTCACCTTGGCGGCAGCGCCAGGCTCCGGGGACTCGAAAAACTGCGCAGCTCGCCGCTCACCGGGTCCTGGAACGCCACCGACTTGGCCAGCAGCTGCAAGGGCTTGCCGAAGTCGTCGGTGTTCTCGGGCAGCAGCGTGGGGTAGATCGGGTCGTTGACGATCGGCATGCCCAGCGCCATGCAGTGCACGCGCAGCTGGTGCTTGCGGCCGGTGATCGGCGAAAGCTTCAGCAGGGCGTGGCCGCCCGCCGCCTGTTCGACGAGGATGTGCGTTTCCGAGTTGGGCTCGCCGGCTTCTTCTTTCACGCGCATGAAGTGCTCATCGTCGACCAACCGGCTGCGGTAGACGCCGGGTACCGATGACACGCCGGGTTGCCACGGCACCACCGCCTCGTAGTGCTTGGCGATGCGCCGTTCCGGGAACATGGCCTGGTAGGCGCCGCGCGTTTCGGGGCGCACCGAAAACAGCACCAGGCCCGCCGTGCTGCGGTCGATGCGGTGCAGCGGCACCAGGTCGTCGAGCTTCAGCTTGCGCTTGAGCCGCACCAGCAGGCTTTCCTGCAGGTACTTGCCGGTGGGGGTCACGGGCAGGAACGGCGGCTTGTCCACCACCAGAAGCTGATCGTCCTGGAACAGCACCTGCTCGTCGAACGGAATGCGCACCTCGGCATCGAGCGTGCGGTAGTAGTACACGCGCAATGGAGCCTGGTAGCGGCGCTGCGCGGTCACGGGCACGCCGTGCTCGTCGACCACGTCGTTGGCTTCAATGCGCGACATCCAGGCCTCGCGCGTGATTGCCGGAAAGCGTTCGATCAGGAACTCGACGATGGTCGGCCAGGGGCCTTGCGGCAGGCCGACGCAGCTCGGGCCGACGCCATCGCGCGTGGGCAGCGGCAAGCGCGGGCGCGTCATGGCGAACGCTCGTTCTTCAGCAGCGCCACTGCCTCGGCAAAGGAGGGCCGCGCGGCCACGTCGGTCTGCATGCAGCGGTCTTTGAGCACGGCCATGGCCTGCGGCGGCGCGTCGCTGCAATGGTCGAGCAGTTCCTCCAGCAGGCAGCCGAAGGCGCGCATCTCCAGCCGTTGCAAGGCCTCGGCTTGCGCCGGGTCGAGCGCGCCGGTCATCCAGGCCGCGCCGAAGTCGCCGAGCAGCCCGCCGCCCTGTGCGCTCCACAGGATGTTGTGCGCATAGAGGTCGCCGTGGAGAATTCCGCGCGCATGCAGGTGCTGCATGGCCGAAGCGATGTCGCGGGCGATGCGCAAGGCCACGTCGGAAGTCCATTGCGCATCGGCCGCATAGACGTCGCGCGTGCACGATGCGAGGCTCGGGGGGCCCGCGAGCGTGCGAAACGACGGGTCCACCAGAGCCATGACCAGGCCCTCGGTGCCTTCAGGATGGCCGTCGATCCGGCTCTGCGCGGCGATCAGCGTCGGGTGTGCACCGGCCGCGATGCTGGCGGCCATTTCGCTGTGCGGCCAGCCGTCGCTCGTCACGGCGCCTTTGAACAGCTTGACCGCCACGGGCTGCTGCGCCGCGCCCAGCACCGCCTGGTGGATCACGCCCGACGCACCTTCGCCGAGCCTCGGGCCCAGCGTCAGGTCGCGCCAGTCGACATGCGGCACCGATTGCGCAGCGATGGCCGCGTCTTCGGCCTGCGCATCGAAAGGATTGCCTGCGGCGGCGAGCCATGAGAGGCGCGGCAGCGCGAGCAGCCATGCGGGCAGCGCCTCGAAGCGGTTGGCGGAGAGGCGCAGCAGCTCGAGCTGGCTGCAGGCCGCCAGCGATTCGGGCAGCACACGCAGCTGGTTGCCGGCCAGCATGAGCTTCTGCATTTGCGTGCACTGGCCGATGGTGTCGGGCAATGTCTCGATCTGGTTGTCCGTCAGGATCAGCCAGCGCAGGGAGGGTAATTGCAGCGCGGCCCCCGGCACGCCGCGGATGCGGTTGGCCTTGAAGCCGACCATCTCCAGGCCTTGGCACTGGCCGATCGATTCGGGCAGTTGCGTAAAACGGTTGTCGGAGCAGAACAGCACACGCAGGCGATGCAGCCGGCCTAGGTCATCGGGCAGCGAATCGAGCGCATTGCCCGACAGGTTCAGAACCTCGAGCGAGTCGGCCAGGTCGAAAATCTCGCGCGGGAACTCGGTGAGTCCGCACGAGAGATCGATTTGTTTGGCACCCGCCAGCCGGCCGGCGCGCAGCTCAGCCAGCGTGTCCATCCGGCAAGTCTAAATGCCTAGGCCGCCGCGCTCCGGGCGCCGAAGCGGTAGACGCCGTCCTTGCCCAATTCGCGCCTGACCTGGCCCGCGAACCACAGCAGGTGCAGGTGCGCCACCGTCTCGCCCATGGCGAAGGTCATCTGGTGCAGGTCGAGTTCGCGCTTGAACAGGATGGGCAGGCCCTCGGCCGCGGTCAGCGGGCGCGCCGTACACGCTTCGAGCAGTTCCGCCAGCCGGTCGCGGTGGTGCTCCTGCAGCTGGTCGACGCGGCGGTGAATGCCGGTGAAGGGCTTGCCATGCGAAGGCAGGCCCAGCGTGTCGGCCGGCAGCGCCTTGAACTTGTCGATGCTGTCGAGGAAGAGCCGCAGCGAGTTGGCTTCGGGCTCGCCCGCGTGCACGCTCACGTTGGTCGAGATGCGCGGCAGCATCATGTCGCCGCCCAGCAGCAGCTTCAGTTCGTCGCAGTACAGCGCGATGTGCTCGGGCGCGTGGCCGTAGCCGCTGATGCAGCGCCAGGCGTGGCCGTTGATGGTCACGGTCTCGCCGTCCAGCATGCGCGTGAAGCGGTCGGGCACGGACGGCACCATGTTCGCGTAGTAGTTGGAGCGCGCGCGAATCTTGGCCACCGCCTCCGGGTCGGCCAGGCCGTGCGAGGCGAAGAAGCTGGCCGCCGCGTCGCCGCCCGCCAGCGTGTCGCCGTTGGTGCTCAGCACGCGGGCCACGTGGTAGTCGGTCGAACTGATCCACAGCGGCGCGTTCCAGCGCTTGCACAGCCAATCGGCCAGGCCGATGTGGTCGGGATGCATGTGCGTGACGATCACGCGCAGGATCGGCAGGCCCTGCAGCTGCGTTTCGAACACCTGCTCCCACTGCGCGCGTGCTTCGTCGTGCGCAATGCAGCAGTCGACGATGGTCCAGCCCTCGACGCCGTCGAGGCTGTCGCGCAGCAGCCAGAGATTGATGTGGTCGAGCGCGAACGGCAGCCGCATGCGGATCCATCGCACGCCCGGCGCGACTTCCAGCGCTTCGCCGGGGGCGGGCAGGGTGTCGCCCAGGGGGTAGTGGAGTTCGCGTTCGAGGAGGTTCATGTAAGATTGACGTTTACGTAAACGTCATGGGTTGAGGGCGCCATTGTAGGGAGACAGGGGCAAACCTGCTGTCGCCACCGCAACGCCCCTCCAGACGGCTTTTTCGACCGATTCCAGACACATGTCCGCGCAAACCTTCACCATCAGCCAGCTCGCGAAGGAATTCGACCTGACGACGCGCGCCATCCGCTTCTATGAAGACATGGGGCTGCTGACGCCGGAGCGCGACGGCATGCAGCGCGTCTACAGCGCGCGCGACCGGGCGCGGCTCACGCTCACGCTGCGCGCCAAACGCCTGGGCCTGAGCCTGACCGAGGCCAAGGACATCCTCGACATGTACGACAGCCCGCGCGACACGGTGGCGCAACTGCAGAAGTTTCTCGGCGTGCTGGGCGCGCACCGCGCCCAACTCGAGGAGCAGCTGGCCGAACTGCAGGCCAACCTGGCGGAAGTGCGCGAACACGAGAAAAAGGGCCGCGCGGCACTGGCCAAGGCCCAGCGGTCGGCCAAGGCGGCCTGACAAGGCAGCCCGAGATACACCGCATCCGAATCACGACTCATCGACAATCACGCCCATGTCCGACAATCTTGATGACCTCTTTGCCCACAACCGTGCCTGGTCCGCACAAATGGAACGCGACCGGCCCGGCTTCTTCACCAGCCTGGTGAAGCAGCAGACGCCGCGCTACATGTGGATCGGCTGTTCCGACAGCCGCGTGCCCGCCAACCAGATCACCGGCCTCGAACCCGGCGAGGTGTTCGTGCACCGCAACGTCGCCAACATCGTGGTGCATTCCGACCTGAACGCGCTCTCGGCGATCCAATTCGCGGTCGAGCACCTGAAGGTCGAGCACATCATGGTGGTCGGCCACTACGGCTGCGCGGGCGTCAAGGCGGCGCTCAGCGGCAAGCGCATCGGCCTCGCCGACAACTGGATCCGCCATATCCAGGATGTGCGCGACCGGCATAGCGTGATGCTCGACAGCCTGCCCGAAGACGTGCGCGTCGACGCGCTGTGCGAACTCAACGTGGCCGAGCAGGTGGTCAATGTGGCTGTCAGCACGGTGATGGTCGATGCCTGGGGACGCGGCCAGAAGGTCAAGATCCACGGCTGGACCTTCGGTGTGCACGACGGCCTGCTGCAGGACCTGGGCCTCGACGTCGACGGCGCCAAGCCGCTCGACGCGGTGTACAAGGCCGCGGTGCAACGCATCCGCTACAAGTGGAGCAAGCCGCTGAGCATCTCGCCGTCCGCCCAGGCGGGCGCCGACGGAATCGCCGCCGAAGCCGTTCCGGCCATTCCGACCGTAGACGCTGTACAGCCCGCTGCAAGCACCGAAACGAAAACCGGCTGAAGCCATGTTCCCGCAGCGCCTCGATTCGCCGCTGGCTTACGACATCGCCAAGGCGATGATCGATGGATTCAATCGGCATTACAGCCTTTTCCGTGCCGAATCGGCCCGTGCCAAGCATCGCTTCGAAACGGCGGACTGGCACGGCCAGCAGCGCGCGCAGCGGGAGCGCATCGAGTTCTATGACCTGCGTGTGAACGAGGCCGTGGCCCGGCTCGAAAAAGAGTTCAAGGCCGGCGACCAGCCGATGGAGGTGTGGCACCAGGTCAAGCTGCACTTCATCGGCCTCCTGGTGGACCACCACCAGCCCGAGCTGGCCGAGAGTTTCTTCAACTCGGTCACGACGAAGATCCTGCACCGGGCCTACTTCCAGAACGACTTCATCTTCGTCCGGCCGGCGATCAGCACCGAGTACATCGAGCCACGCGGCGCGCCCACGTACAAGCCCTACTACCCCTCGCACGACACGCTGGCCGACACGGTCGAGCAGATGCTCGACGACTATGCGCTGCAGGGTGCTTTCGCTCACAAGCGGCGCGATGCCGAACGCGTGGCGCACGCGATCATGGGGCGCTTTCACCAGGTGAAGCTGCGCGCCAACTTCCAGATCCAGGTGCTCTCGGGGCTGTTCTACCGGAACAAGGGCGCCTACGTGGTCGGCAAGATCATGAACGGCTTCGTCGAGCTGCCGTTCTCGCTGCCGATACTGCACGACAGGCATGGCAAGTTCTACGTGGATGCGGTGCTTTTCGGCGAAGACGACCTGCAGATGCTCTTCAGCTTTGCGCGCGCCTACTTCATGGTCGACATGGAAGTGCCCTCGGCCTGCGTGCAGTTCCTGCGCTCGCTCATGCCGCGCAAGCCGCGCGCCGAAATCTACAACGCGCTGGGCCTCGCAAAGCAGGGCAAGACGCTGTTCTACCGGGACTTTCTTTCGCATCTGAATTATTCGAGCGACCGCTTCCGCATTGCGCCGGGCATCAAGGGCATGGTCATGCTGGTGTTCGACCTGCCTTCGTTCCCGTTCGTCTTCAAGGTCATCAAGGATTTCTATCCGCCGCAGAAGGACACCACGCGCGAGCAGATCAAGGGCAAGTACCTGCTCGTGAAGCAGCACGACCGCGTGGGCCGCATGGCCGACACGCTGGAGTACAGCGACGTGGGTTTTCCGCTCGACCGCTTCGAACCCGAACTGATCGAGGAAATCCAGAAGTTCGCACCCAGCCAGCTCGAAATGGGCGACCGCGACGGCAACGGGGAGATGGAGCTGGTGCTCAAGCACGTCTACATCGAGCGCCGCATGATCCCGCTCAACATCTTCCTGCAGGAAGCCTTCGACACGCTGGCCAACCCCGAAAGCCCGGCGCATGCCAAGCGCGCGCAGGAGCAGCTGGAGCACGCGGTGGTCGAATACGGCAACGCCATCAAGGACATGGTGGCGGCCAACATCTTTCCCGGCGACATGCTGTGGAAGAACTTCGGCGTCACGCGCGGAGGCAAGGTCGTGTTCTACGACTACGACGAGATCGAATACATCACCGACTGCCAGTTCCGCAAGGTGCCCGCGGCGCGCAACGAGGAAGAAGAGATGAGCGGCGAAGTCTGGTATTCGGTCGGCCCGAAAGACGTGTTTCCCGAAACCTTCGCCCCCTTTTTGCTGGGCAACGACGCGGTGCGCCAAGCCTTCATGGCGCACCACGCCGACCTGCTCGACGCCGCCTTCTGGCAGCACCACAAGGAACGCATCCAGGCGGGGCAGATGCTCGATGTGTTTCCGTACGAAGAATCGCAGCGCTTTCCGCACGACGGACACGCAACCCATTTCTGATTGAACCCCGGTCCACCGCGACACCTTTCAACTTTCCGAAGGAGATCCCCATGTCCGAATCCATCGTCATCGTCGGCGCCGCCCGCACCCCCATGGGGAGCTTCCAGGGCGACTTTTCTTCCCTCTCCGCGCATGACCTCGGCGGCGCGGCCATCAAGGCCGCCGTCGAGCGCGCCGGCATTGCGCCCGACAGCGTCGGCGAAGTGCTGTTCGGCAACTGCCTGATGGCCGGGCAGGGCCAGGCGCCCGCGCGCCAGGCGGCCTACAAGGGCGGCCTGCCCGACAGCGCGGGCGCGGTCACGCTCAGCAAGATGTGCGGCTCGGCCATGAAGGCCGCGATGCTCGCGCACGATCTGCTGCTGGCGGGCACGCACGAGGTGATGGTGGCGGGCGGCATGGAAAGCATGACCAACGCGCCCTACCTCATGCTCAAGGGCCGCGGCGGCTACCGCATGGGCCACGACAAGATCTATGACCACATGATGCTCGACGGCCTCGAAGACGCCTACCAGCCGGGCCGATCGATGGGCACCTTCGGTGAAGACTGCGCCGCCAAGTACAAGTTCACGCGCGAGCAGCAGGATGCGTTCGCCATTGCCAGCGTGCAGCGCGCCAAGGCAGCCACCGAGTCGGGCGCGTTCAAGGACGAGATCACGCCCGTCACCGTGAAGGGCCGCGGCGGCGACACCGTCATCTCCATCGACGAAGGCCCGGGCAAGGTCAAGCTCGACAAGATCGCCACGCTCAAGCCCGCGTTCAAGAAGGAGAACGGCACCATCACCGCCGCCTCGAGCTCGTCGATCAACGACGGCGCCGCGGCGCTGGTGATGATGACCGAATCGCACGCGAGGAAGATCGGCGCCAGGCCCATCGCGCGCATCGTCGGCCATGCCACGCATGCGCAGCAGCCCGAATGGTTCTCGACCGCGCCGGTCGGCGCCGTCGCCAAGCTGTTCAAGAAGACCGGCTGGACCGTGAAGGATGTCGATCTGTGGGAAGTGAACGAAGCGTTTGCCGTGGTGCCGATGGCGCTGATGCATGAGCTCGACGTGTCGCACGACATCGTCAACGTGAACGGCGGCGCCTGCGCGCTGGGCCACCCGATCGGTGCCAGCGGCGCGCGCATCATGGTCACGCTCATTCATGCGCTGAAGGCACGCGGCAAGAAGCGCGGCGTGGCCACACTGTGCATCGGCGGCGGCGAAGGCACTGCCGTGGCACTCGAATTGCTCTGATAAAAACGACCGCCGCAAGCGCCCGTTGCACGGGTGCTTCGCGGCTTTTCTTCACGAATATTGCAGACGCCAGGAGGTTCTTCATGCGCCCATTCACTCAACGTACCGTCATGGCGGCCTTGCTCGCCGGTGCCTTCCTGGCGCCCGCCGCCGGCTGGGCGCAGAAACGCGACAACGTGCTGTTCCAGGCGGCCACCGATGCGCAGCCCGCGGTGCTCAAGACGCTGGAGCAGCTCGTCAACATCGAGACCGGCACGGGCGATGCCGAGGGCATTGCGGCCGCCGGCAATTACCTCGAGGGCGAGCTCAAGAACCTCGGCTTTACGGTCACACGCAGCAAATCCGCCGGCCTCGTGGTGGGCGACAACATCGTCGGCAAGCTCAAGGGCCGGGGCGGCAAGAACCTGCTGCTGATGTCGCACATGGACACCGTGTACCTCAAGGGCACGCTCGCCAAGGCGCCGTTCCGCATCGAGGGCAACAAGGCCTATGGGCCGGGCATCGCCGACGACAAGGGCGGCAACGCCGTCATCCTGCACACGCTGAAGCTGCTCAAGGACTACGGCGTGCGCGACTACGGCACCATCACCGTGCTCTTCAACACCGACGAGGAAAAAGGCTCCTTCGGCTCGCGCGACCTGATCCAGGAAGAGGCCAAGCAGGCCGACTACGTGCTCTCGTTCGAACCCACGGGCGCAGGCGACGAAAAACTTTCGCTGGGTACATCGGGCATTGCCTACGTGCAGGTCAACATCACCGGCAAGGCCTCGCATGCGGGCGCCGCGCCCGATCTGGGCGTGAACGCGCTCGTGGAAGCATCCGACCTCGTGCTGCGCACCATGAGCATCGACGACAAGGCCAGGCACCTGCGCTTCAACTGGACCATTGCCAAAGCCGGCAGCGTGTCGAACATCATCCCGGCCAGCGCCACGCTCAACGCTGACGTGCGCTATGCGCAAAACGAAGACTTCGAAGCCGCCATGAAGACGCTGGAAGAAAAGGCGCAGCAAAAGAAGTTGCCCGATTCCGACGTCAAGGTGGTGATCACGCGCGGCCGCCCGGCCTTCAATGCGGGCGAAGGCGGCAAGAAGCTGGTCGAGAAGGCCGTGGCCTTCTACAAGGAAGCGGGCGGCACGCTCGGCGTGGAGGAACGCACCGGCGGCGGGACCGACGCGGCCTACGCGGCGCTGTCAGGCAAGCCGGTGATCGAAAGCCTGGGCCTGCCGGGCTTCGGCTATCACAGCGACAAGGCTGAATACGTCGACATCAGCGCCATTCCGCGGCGCCTGTACATGGCGGCGCGGCTCATCATGGACTTGGGCGCCGGCAAGTAAGTACAAAAAAATAGGAGACACAGCCATGCTGCTCAGTGCCGACCAGGAAGCCATCCGCGACGCGGTGCGCGATTTTTCGCAAGCCGAACTCTGGCCCAACGCGCCGAAGTGGGACCGCGAGCACAGCTTTCCGAAGGAAGCGCATCAAGGCCTTGCGGCGCTGGGCGCCTACGGCATCTGCGTGCCCGAGGAGCACGGCGGCGCCGGCCTCGACTACCTCACGCTTGCGCTGGTGCTCGAAGAAATCGCGGCCGGCGACGGCGGCACCAGCACGGCCATCAGCGTGACCAACTGCCCGGTCAACGCGATCCTCATGCGCTACGGCAACCCGCAGCAGAAGAAGCAGTGGCTCGAGCCTTTGGCGCAGGGCCGGATGCTGGGCGCCTTCTGCCTGACCGAACCGCAGGCCGGCAGCGACGCATCGAGCCTGCGCACTACCGCGCGCAGAGACGGCGACGCCTATGTGATCGACGGCGTGAAGCAGTTCATCACCAGCGGAAAGAACGGGCAGGTCGCCATCGTCATCGCGGTGACCGACAGGGGCGCGGGCAAGCGCGGCATGAGCGCATTCATCGTGCCCACCGATGCGTCCGGCTACAGCGTGGCGCGGCTCGAAGACAAGCTCGGGCAGCACAGCAGCGACACCGCGCAGATCAACTTCGACGGGTGCCGCATTCCGGCGGAGAACCTCATCGGTGCCGAGGGCGAGGGCTACAAGATCGCGCTGGGCGCGCTCGAGGGCGGCCGCATCGGCATTGCGGCCCAAAGCGTGGGCATGGCGCGCAGCGCCTTCGACGTGGCGCTGGCCTATGCCAAGGAGCGCCAGGCGTTCGGCGGAGCGATTTTCGAACAGCAGGCCGTAGGCTTTCGCCTGGCCGAATGCGCCACGCAACTCGAAGCCGCGCGCCAGCTGATCTGGCACGCCGCGAGCCTGCGCGATGCCGGCCGCCCTTGCCTCAAGGAAGCGGCCATGGCCAAGCTGTTCGCGAGCGAAATGGCCGAGCGTGTGTGCAGCGCCGCGATCCAGACGCTGGGCGGCTACGGCTACGTGAACGACTTTCCGCTCGAACGCATCTACCGCGACGTGCGCGTGTGCCAGATCTACGAAGGCACGTCGGACATCCAGAAGCTGCTCATTCAACGCGCGCTGGCGTGAGCGCCGGAACGCGCCGCCGGCTGCCGGTGTTCCGGATCGTCGCGGTGGTGCTGCTGCTGGCGCTGGCCGCCTGGACGGTCGTCATCGAACCGCGCTGGGTCGCGGCGCGCGTCGAGCCGCTGGGCTCGGCGCAGTGGCAAGCGCCGGCCGGCCTCAAGGTGGCGATGGCGGGCGACTGGCATCTCACCACGCGCTCGGCGTGGCGCATCACCAGCGCGGAGCGCGCCGCACGCATCGTCGACCAGATCAATGCCGCGCACCCCGACGTGATCCTGCTGCCCGGTGACTTTCTTGCGGGTTCGGGCGATGACGAAGACTTGGCCATCGAAGAGATGGCCGCCGTGTTGGGACGCTTGAAAGCGCCGCAGGGCGTGTATGCGGTGCTCGGTAACCACGACTGGTGGCACGACGGCGAACGCACGGCCAAGGCCCTGTCCGCGCAAGGCATCCGTGTGCTGGAGAACGCCTCGGCGCGCCTGCCGGGCCATGACATCTGGGTCGTTGGCATCGGCGACGACTCGACCGGCCATTCGGAGCCCGACAGGGCGCTGGCCGGCGTGCCGAAGGGCGCCGCCACGCTGGTCATGATGCACGACCCCTTCAGCTTCGCGGCCATGCCCCGGACGCAGGGGCTGGTGGTGGCCTCGCACACGCATGGCGGGCAAATCAGCGTGCCGGGCTACGGCGCGCTGGTGGTGCCGGGCCGCGCACCGCGCGAATGGGCCTACGGCTGGATCGCGCACAAGGACAAGCGCATGTACGTGACCAGCGGGCTGGGCGTGAGCATTCTCCCGGTGCGCTTCAACATGCGGCCCGAGTGGGTGATGTTCCAGTAAGCGCCTCATGCGGTGTCATCGGTTTCGATGACAGACAGGACGGCGCCAGCGGCGCAGCATGGCGGCCTCTTCGTCGAAGGTTCTTGCCATGTCCTTTTTCAAACCCGTTTCCTTCGCCGCGGCCCTGCTGTGCCTCGGTGCGTCCGCACTGGCGCAGCCCGCCGCCACCGACATCGCCGCCCTGACCGCGAGCGATGCCGTGCAGCAGCTCTGCGCCGGCACCCTGACCAGCGAGCAGCTCGTGGCGGCATACCTTGCGAAGGCCAAGGAGAAGGCGAACCTCAACGCCTTCATCACCCTCGACGAGGCCGGCGCGCTGAAGGCCGCGCGCGCCGCCGATGCCGCACGCAAGCGCGGCGTCGCGTGCAAGCCGCTGGCCGGATTGCCAGTCGTCGTCAAGGACAACATCCAGGTTCGGGGCCTGCCCGCCACGGCGGGCTCGCCGGCGCTCAAGGGCTTTGTGCCCAACGCCGATGCACCGGTGGTCGCGAAGCTGCGCGCGGCGGGCGCGGTGATCCTCGGCAAGACGAACATGCACGAGCTGGCCTTCGGCGTCACGGGCTACAACCCCGCTTTCCAGACCGGCGACGAAGTAGGGGTGCGCAACGCGTACGACGCAAGCCGCGTGGCGGGCGGATCGTCGTCGGGCAACGGCGCGGCGCTCGGCGCGCGTTTGGCGCCTGTGGCGCTGGGCACCGACACCGGCGGCTCGGTGCGCATTCCGTGCGCGTTCAACGGCTGCGCTTCGCTGCGACCGACCATGGGGCGCTACTCGCAGCAGGGCATCGCGCCGATTTCGCACACGCGCGACACCGCGGGGCCGATGGCGCGGTCGATGGCCGACGTCGCGCTGCTCGACCGCGTGATTGCGGGCGGTGCGCCGCTGAGGCCCGTCGAACTGAAGCGCGTGCGCCTGGGCGTTGTGCCGGCCTTCTATGCGAACCTCGACGCCGACACGCGCGCCGCCACCGACGCAGCATTGGCCAAGCTGCGCGCCGCGGGCGTCACGCTGGTGGACGTGGAGATGCCGAAGCTCATGGAACTCAACGGCGACATCGGCTTTCCGGTTGCGCTTTACGAGGCGCACGATGACATGGTGGCCTATCTCGCGAAGTACCGCACCGGCATCGACATCGCGCAACTCACAGCCGCCATCGCGAGCCCCGACGTGAAGGGCACCTTCGATGCCTTCGTGATCCCGCGCAAGCTGCCCGCGCCGAATGGCACGGTCGATGCGAAGCCGGCCTACGACAACGCGATGCGCGTTGCGCGGCCCGCATTGCAGAAGCTCTACCGCGACACCTTCGCGCAGCACCGGCTCGATGCGCTGGTGTTCCCGACCGTGCCGCGCGTGGCGCCGGTGGCTGCGCCCGAAGCCAGCAGCCCGGAGAACTTCGGCGCGCTGATCCAGAACACCGATCCCGGCAGCAACGCCGGCATTCCGGGCGTGCAGCTGCCTTCGGGTCTTGGTGCGACCAGTGGGCTGCCTGTGGGCTTGGAGCTGGACGGCCCCGCCGGCAGCGATCGCCGACTGCTCGCCGTGGGTCTTGCGGTGGAAGGCGTGCTTGGCCGGTTGCAGGCACCCGGCGCGAAATAGGGCGCCCCTGTCGCGTCAGCGCCCCGCCAGGCCGGCGAGCGCCGAACGGCGCTCGATGTGGAGCTTGTCGAATATTCGCCGCAGATAGGTGCGCACTGTCGGCACGCTCACCGCCATGCGCCGCGCGATCTCCTTGTCGGTCAGGCCTTCGCACACCGCACGCGCGACTTCCTGCTCGCGTGCGCTCAAGAGGCTCCATGAGGCCTCGGCGGGCGTTTGCACAGCAGTCGGCGTACGCTGCGCGCGCTGCAATGCACCGATGAACGCGGGTTCGATCAGGTCCAGCAGCAACTTTTCGTGCTCGCCGAAATCGCCGCGGCCCTTGCGCCGCCAGATTCGCAGGTCGCCCAATGCCCGTTTGCCCTCGAAGGCATGCAGGTTCATGCCCCAGTGCAATCCGTCGCGCGAAAGAAAGTCGTTGAAGAATTCAGTGCGCATCAGTTCGCGCTGCGGCATCACGTCTGTCACGCGCGTGGCGCGGCGGTGCGACTGCAGCACGAAGGTGATCGGGTCGTGGTGCTGGTGCCATTCGCCGTAGCGGTCGAGGTTGGCGGGGTCCATGTTCAGCGCCACGCGGCCATCGAAGCGGCCGGTTTCGGCGTTCCACACGAACGAGGCGAACTGGTCCGCACGCAGCAGGTCGAGCAGCGCCCGGCCAAGGCGCTCGCGGACGTCGCTTTCGCCTCGGTCTTCCGCCAGCAGCGTGAAAACGCCGCGCAGCGCCTGCTGTTCGGAGCCTGTCAGGTACATCGGCCGTCTCGCTCTTTGGGTGTGCAGAAGTAAGGCTAACGTCTAGCAAGCACTGCGCCAAGAGTGCATCTCCGGAGACGGCTCCGGGCTTGCCCCATCGAAGGGAGGGCCGCGAGGTGTTCCAATAGAGGTCTTCATGAGCGCCACTGATCCCACCACCGGACCCTGCCCCTGCGGCCGCACGGACCGCCGAGACAAGCCCATCGGCTATGCCCTGTGCTGCGGCCGCTACCTCGAAGATTTCGAGGGCACGCCCGCGCCCGACGCCGAATCGCTGATGCGTTCGCGCTATACCGCTTTTGTACTCGAACGGGCTCCGTACCTGCTTGCCACCTGGCATCCGTCGAAGCGGCCGGCGTCGATCGAGTTCGAACCCGGCGTGAAATGGCTGGGGCTCGACATCCGCTCGCGTTCGGTGCTCGATGCCGACCATGCCGAGGTCGAATTCGTCGCCCGCCAGCGCAGCAGCACCGGCACCGCCACCCGCCTGCACGAGCGCAGCCGCTTCGTGCGGGAAGGCGAGCGCTGGTTCTACCTCGAAGGCGATCTGCAAACCCCCGGTTGACGTCGCGGGCCGAGGCTCGCACAATCGGCCCCGCTCCGGGGTGCACGCATGTGGCGTGCTGAGATGGCAAAGCTGCCGACCCGCGAACTTGATCCGGGTCATACCGGCGTAAGAAGAGCTGCACTCCCTGACTCCGGTCCCGCCACCCACCCACCAACGCGGCGGCCCAAAGTCCTCAGAGCGATTGCGGAGCACCCTTTCCCTCAACAAGGAGTGCCCCGCATGAATGCCCCCGACAAGTTCACCTCCCTGCTTTCGCTGACGCGCGAGCCCTTTCCCGCTTCGCACAAGTGCCTGATTCCGGGCAGCCGGCCCGACCTGAACGTGCCGGTGCGCGACGTGCTGCTGACCAACGGCGAGACCGTTTCGCTCTACGACACCTCGGGCCCGTACACCGATGGCAAGGTCGAGATCGACGTGCGCCGCGGCCTGCCCGACGTTCGCGGCGCATGGGTGATCGAGCGCAACGACACCGAAAGCTACGAGGGCCGCTCGCACCAGGCGCTCGACGAGGGCCTGAAGCACGCCCACGACCACGACGCCCAGCGGCTGGCCGAACTGCGCGCCGGCGCCTCGGCCCTGCAGCGCACGCCGCGCCGCGCCAAGTCGGGCGCCAACGTCACGCAGATGCACTATGCGCGCCGCGGCATCGTCACGCCCGAGATGGAGTACGTGGCGCTGCGCGAGAACGGCAAGCGCGAGTGGATGGCCGAGTACCTCGCCAACGAGGAGCGTGCGAAGCGCGTGGCCGGCAACCCGATGGGCGCGAGCATTCCGCGCATCATCACGCCCGAGTTCGTGCGCGACGAGGTGGCGCGCGGCCGCGCGATCATTCCGGCCAACATCAACCATCCCGAAGTCGAGCCGATGGCCATCGGCCGCAACTTCAAGGTGAAGATCAACGCCAACATCGGCAACTCGGCCGTCACCTCGAGCATCGAGGAAGAAGTGGAAAAGCTCGTGTGGGCGATCCGCTGGGGCGCCGACAACGTGATGGACCTGTCGACCGGCAAGAACATCCACACCACGCGCGACTGGATCGTGCGCAACTCGCCGGTGCCTATCGGCACCGTGCCGATCTACCAGGCGCTCGAGAAGGTGGGCGGCGTGGCCGAAGACCTGACCTGGGAGATCTTCCGCGACACGCTGATCGAGCAGGCCGAGCAGGGCATCGACTACTTCACCATCCACGCCGGCGTGCGCCTGCCGTTCATCCACCTGACGGCCGACCGCATGACGGGCATCGTGTCGCGCGGCGGCTCGATCATGGCCAAGTGGTGCATCGCGCATCACAAGGAGAGCTTTCTCTACGAACGCTTCGAGGACATCTGCGACATCATGAAGGCCTACGACGTGAGCTTTTCGCTCGGCGATGGCCTGCGCCCGGGCTCGGGTGCGGATGCGAACGACGAAGCGCAGTTCGCCGAGCTGCGCACGCTGGGCGAGCTCACCAAGATCGCGTGGAAGCACGACGTTCAGACCATGATCGAAGGGCCGGGCCATGTGCCGATGCACATGATCCAGGCCAACATGGACGAGCAGCTCAGGCACTGCCACGAGGCGCCGTTCTACACGCTCGGCCCGCTGACGATCGACATCGCGCCCGGCTACGACCACATCTCGAGCGCCATCGGCGCCGCGATGATCGGCTGGGCCGGCACCGCCATGCTCTGCTATGTGACGCCGAAGGAGCACCTGGGCCTGCCCGACCGCGACGACGTGAAGCAGGGGATCATTGCCTACAAGATCGCTGCGCACGCGGCCGATGTGGCGAAGGGGCACCCGGGCGCGCGTTCGCGCGACGATGCGCTCAGCAAGGCACGCTTCGAGTTCCGCTGGCAAGACCAGTTCAACCTCGGCCTCGATCCGGACACGGCGCGCGAGTTTCACGACGAGACCTTGCCGAAGGATTCGAGCAAGGTGGCGCACTTCTGCTCGATGTGCGGGCCGAAGTTCTGTTCGATGAAGATCACGCAGGAAGTGCGGGAGTACGCGGCGAAGAAGGGCGTGGCCGAGGCTGAAGCCATGGCCGAAGGGATGGCGCAGAAATCCAAGGAGTTCATGGCGGGCGGCGGCGAGATCTACATTCCGATCCAGCCGGTGTCCTGAGTTCGCGCCGGGGTCATTGCTACCATGGAGGGAACTCCCCGAACCCCTCCAGCGCAATGACTCCATTTCCCTTCGCCGCAGTCCTCTTCGACTGCGACGGCGTTCTCGTCGACTCCGAACCCATCACCAACCGCGTCCTTGCCGAAATGCTCGGCGAACTCGGCTGGCATCTCACGACCGAAGAGTCGATGAACACCTTCACCGGCAAGGCGGTGAAGGATGAAGCCGCACTCATCGAATCCAAGACCGGCGTCAGGATCACCGAAGAGTGGCTCAAGGCATTCAGGGCGCGCCGCAACGAAGCCCTCGAACGCGACCTGACAGCCATTCCCCACGCTCCGGCGGCCATCCGCGAAATTCATGCAAGGCTCAAGGGCCGCATCGCCTGCGCCTCGGGCGCCGACCGCCACAAGGTCGAGCTGCAGCTGGCGAAGGTCGGCCTGCTCGATTGCTTCGAGGGCCGCATCTTCAGCGGCCACGAGATGCCGCGCTCCAAGCCTCATCCCGATGTGTACCTCGCCGCCGCGGAGGCGCTGGGCGTCGATCCGAAGCGTTGCGCAGTGGTCGAAGACACCGTCACGGGCGCGATGGCCGGCGTGGCCGCGGGCGCCACGGTGTTCGGCTACAGCACCGGCGAGTCGGGCCACAGCGGTCCCGAGGCGCTGCGCAGCGTCGGCGCATTGCAGGTGTTCAGCGACATGAGGGAACTGCCCGCGCTGCTCGCCGCGCATGGCCTGCAACCTGCCTGAAACTCCAAGCCCCTGCTGCCAGCAAGCCTGAAAAGTTTCTGATGCAATGGTGAGGCAAGCAAGTCCCGAAGGAACCAGATCGCCATGACTTCCGAATACAAGACCGAGCAGCCGGCCCGCGCCGAGATCGATGCCCTGAAGGGCCCCGCGGTTGTCGAGTTCGGTACCAACTGGTGCGGCATCTGCAAGGCCGCGCAACCCAACATCGCCGAGGCCTTTGCCAAGCACCCGGACATCCCGCGCATCAAGGTCGAAGACGGCAGCGGCCGCCCGCTCGGTCGTTCGTTCAACGTGCGTCTGTGGCCCACGCTGGTGTTCATGCGCGACGGCAAGGAAGTCGCGAAGCTGATTCGGCCGGAAGACAGCAAATCCATTGCCGATGCGCTGGCGCTGATTGCGTAGCTGGGCTGACCGCTCGGTTTTAGCGCTATTTGTTTTCAGGGCGGCGCTCCCGCCGACGGGGTACCTTGCTCCGCGAATGTCCCCCGCCCTTCGGGCTCCTCCTTGATTTCGCTGCGCAAGGCACCCCGCCAGCGGGAGCGTTGTACAGAGCGGTCGTTGATCAGCGATACACCTACGGCGTGCCCCAGTGCACAGGGCATCGGGTGCTCCCCGCAGCGAAATCAAGGAGGAGGCGAAGCCGGGGGACATTCGCGGAGGGGAGTACCCGGTGGCCTGTGCACACGCCCTGCACAACAGCGCCCGAACAGCAGCAAAAATAAGCTACAGCCCTTGCTGCCGAAAGTCGCGCGGCGCATGCCCCGTCCACTGCAGGAACGCGCGCGAAAAGCTCTTCTCATTGCGAAAGCCCACCGCCAGCGCCACTTGCTTGATGGGACGCGAGGTCCGTCGCAGCTGCTCCACCGCCATCTCATGGCGCACTTCGTTCTTCAGCACCTGCAGCGATGTGCCTTCTTCGTGCAGCTGCCGGTGCAGCGTGCGGCCCGACACGTTGAGCAGCGTGGACAGCGCCTCCGCCGTGGTGGCCTCGGCGGCGCGCGAACGCAGCAGCTCGCGCACCCGCTGCCCCAGCAGGCGGTCGCGGCGGTACTGCAGGATGGTGAGCGGCAGCGCGCGCTTGAGCATGGCGCGCAGCGCCCGCTCGTCACGCTGCAGGGGCAGGGCGAGGTAGCGCTCGTCGAAGCTGATGCTGGCTTCGGGCGCATCGAAGCACACCTCGGGCGTGAACATCGGCGCGTAGGCATCACGGTGCGGCGGCGCCGCGAACGGAAAGGTCGCGTTGCGCAGGGAAATGCGCGAGTCGATGGCCCAGCACATGTAGCCGTGCATGAAGCGCAGGCTGGTCACCAGGCAGAACTCGCGGAAGGCCTTGTCGAGCGGACGGTTCTCCGCGATGCGCAGCGTGGCCACGCCGCCCGCCACCTCGAGAGCAAGGCCAATGTCTTCGGTCAGCAATCGGTGGTGGCGGCACCAGCGCTTGATGGCCACGCCCAGGTCGGGCGAGGTCAGCGAAGCGCGGCACAGCATGCCGTAGCTGCCCCAGGGCAGCCGCCGCGAGAACCAGCCGAGCGCCTCGTCGTCGAGCTCCTGCATCGCATGGCCGGAGAGCGCTTCGAACTGCGCGGCCGTCACCCGCGCATCCGGCCGGGCCAGCTCGCGCGGCGTGATCTGTGCCGCCTGCAGGGCCTCCGAGGGATCGGCGCCGTAGCGCTCGTAGCCCTTGACGATGGCTCTCACGAAGGCCATCGGCGTGACGGCGCGGGCCGGCCGGAGGAAGGAGGGAGACGACATGGGCGAGTGAATCTGGCGTGGCGCAATTTGCAACCATTGTGGCGCCAAATGCGGCACGGTGAGGCGTAAGCTGCGTTTCTTCCAAGCGCCCATTCGCGTGGGACCGCCTGCGCGCAGACCCCTCAGAGGAGACAACACACATGCACGATCCCGGCCTGAACTTCGACCTGGGCGACACCATCGACTCGCTGCGCAGCGCGATCCAGGACTTCGCAGCGCATGAGATCGCCCCCCGCGCCGCGGACATCGACCGCGACAACCTGTTCCCGCACGACCTGTGGCAGAAGCTGGGCGAACTCGGCCTGCACGGCATGACGGTGAAGGAAGAGTTCGGCGGCACCGAGCTGGGCTACCTGGCGCACATCGTGGCCATGGAAGAAGTCTCGCGTGCCTCGGCCTCGGTGGGCCTGTCGTACGGCGCGCACTCCAACCTGTGCGTGAACCAGATCCACCGCAACGGCAGCGATGCGCAAAAGAAGAAATACCTGCCCAAGCTGGTGAGCGGCGAGCATGTGGGCGCGCTGGCCATGAGCGAGCCCAACGCCGGCTCCGACGTGGTGAGCATGAAGCTCAAGGCCGAGAAGAAGAACGGCTACTACGTGCTCAACGGCGGCAAGATGTGGATCACCAACGGCGGCGACGCCGACACGCTGGTCATCTACGCCAAGACCGAACCCGAGATGGGCGCGCGCGGCATGACGGCCTTCATCGTCGAGAAGAACTTCAAGGGCTTTTCGGCCGGCACCAAGCTCGACAAGCTCGGCATGCGCGGCTCCAACACCTACCCGCTGTTCTTCGACAACTGCGAAGTGCCGGAAGAGAACGTGCTCGGCGGCGAGGGCCTGGGCGCCAAGGTGCTGATGAGCGGGCTCGACTACGAGCGCGCGGTGCTCTCGGGCGGCCCGCTCGGCATCATGGCCGCGTGCATGGACGCGGTGCTGCCCTTCGTGCACGAGCGCAAGCAGTTCGGCCAGAGCATCGGCGAGTTCCAGCTGATGCAGGGCAAGCTGGCGGACATGTATTCGACCTGGCAGGCCACGCGCGCCTACGTGTATGCCGTGGGCAAGGCGTGCGACCGCAACGACCATGCGCGCACCTTCCGCAAGGATGCGGCGGGCGCGATTTTGTATTCGGCCGAGAAGGCGACGTGGATGGCCGGCGAGGCGATCCAGGCGCTGGGCGGCGTGGGGTACACGAAGGACTTTCCGGTGGAGCGGCTGTGGCGCGATGCGAAGCTGTATGAGATCGGTGCGGGCACGAGCGAGATCCGAAGGATGCTGATCGGTCGCGAGCTGTTCGCGGAAACCGCCTAAGGGTGTTTTTCTCCCTCCCCTTCCGGGGGAGGGCAGGGGAGGGGGCGAGCGGCGCTCGATGAAGCATTGCGCCAAACAGAGGCCGCTTGCCCCCATCCCAACCTTCCCCCGGGAGGGGAAGGAGCCAGACAAGGAGACAAGGAACATGAGCATGACTGCTGCGTTGACCGAGAGCTACGGCAAGGGCGCCACCGACGTCCCGCTGATCGAGCAAACCATCGGCGACTTCTTCGACGACATGGCCGCCAGGCAACCCGACCGCGAAGCCCTCATCAGCCGCCACGAAGGCCGACGCTTCACCTACCGCGAACTGCAGGCCGAATCCAACCGCCTCGCGAGCGCATTGCTGAACCTCGGCCTTGCCCCCGGTGATCGTGTCGGCATCTGGTCGCACAACAACGCACCCTGGGTGCTGATGCAGCTCGCGACCGCCAAGGTCGGCCTGATTCTCGTCAACATCAACCCGGCCTACCGCACCTCCGAGCTCGAATACGCGCTCAACAAAGTCGGCTGCAAGGCGCTGGTGACGATGGCGCAGTTCAAGACCAGCGACTACCTCGGCATGCTGCGCGAACTGGGCGCCAAGCGCCTTCCGCTGCTGCAACACACTTTCTGGATCGACGGCAAGGCGGCCGCGGAGGTGCAAGAGCCGGGGATGCGGCGCTTCAGTCAGCTGCTCGCGAGCGGCGATGCGGCCGATCCGCGCGTCGCGGCCATTCAGAAGACGCTGAAGGCCACCGACCCCATCAACATTCAGTTCACCAGCGGCACCACGGGCTTCCCCAAGGGCGCGACGCTCACGCACCGCAATATCCTCAACAACGGCTTCTTCATCGGCGAGTGCATGAAGCTCTCGCCCATCGACAAGCTGTGCATTCCGGTGCCGCTGTACCACTGCTTCGGCATGGTGCTGGGCAACCTGGCGTGCCTCACGCACGGCTCGGCCATCGTGTACCCGAACGACGGCTTCGACCCGCTCACGGTGCTCGAGACCGTGCAGGCCGAGAAATGCACCGGCCTGCACGGCGTGCCCACGATGTTCATTGCTGAACTCGACCATCCGCGCTTCAAGGAGTTCGATCTTTCCACGCTGCGCACCGGCATCATGGCCGGCTCGCCATGCCCGACCGAGGTGATGAAGCGCGTGGTCGACCAGATGCACCTGCGCGAAATCACCATCGCCTACGGCATGACCGAGACCAGCCCGGTGAGCTGCCAGAGCAGCACCGACACGCCGCTGGACAAGCGTGTGTCGACCGTGGGCACGGTGCAGCCGCACCTGGAGATCAAGATCATCGACCCCGAGACCGGCGCCATCGTGCCGCGCGGCGCATCCGGCGAGTTTTGCACACGCGGCTATTCGGTGATGCACGGCTACTGGGAAGACGAAGAGAAAACCCGCGAATCCATCGACGCCGAGCACTGGATGCACACCGGCGACCTCGCCACCATGGACGCCGAGGGCTACGTCAACATTGTCGGCCGCATCAAGGACCTGGTGATCCGCGGCGGGGAGAACATCTACCCGCGCGAGATCGAAGAATTCCTGTACCGGCACCCAAAGGTGCAGGACGTGCAGGTGGTCGGCCTGCCCGACAAGAAGTACGGCGAGGAGCTGTGCGCCTGGATCATCGTCAAGCCCGGCCAGAGCGCCACCGACACGGAGATTCGCGACTTCTGCAAGGGCCAGATCGCGCACTACAAGGTGCCGAAGTACATCCAGTTCGTTTCCGAGTTCCCGATGACGGTGACCGGCAAGATCCAGAAATTCAAGATCCGCGATGCCATGACCGAGCAGCTCGGTCTCACGCAAGAAAAGACAGCATGAGCAAGATCGAAACCAAACTCAACGCACGGTCGGCCGACTTCCAGGCCAATGCAGCCGCGATGCGCGCGCTGGTCGACGACCTGCACCGGCAGTTCGCGAAAGTGGAGCAGGGCGGCGGCGAGTCCGCGCGCGCCAAGCACACGGCACGCGGCAAGCTGCTGCCGCGCGACCGCGTGGCCGAGCTGCTCGACCCCGGCACGCCGTTCCTCGAAATCGCGCCCTTGGCCGCGCATGCGATGTATCTCGACGCCAAAGGCGCCGAATCGGCACCCGGCGCCGGCCTCATCGCGGGCATCGGCCGCGTGAACGGTGTCGACTGCATGATCGTCTGCAACGACGCGACGGTGAAGGGCGGCACCTACTACCCGATGACGGTCAAGAAGCACCTGCGCGCGCAGGAGATCGCCGAGCAGAACCGCCTGCCCTGCATCTACCTTGTCGATTCGGGCGGTGCGAACCTGCCGAACCAGGACGAGGTGTTCCCGGACCGCGACCACTTCGGCCGCATCTTCTACAACCAGGCCAACATGAGCGCCCAGGGCATTCCGCAGATCGCGGTGGTCATGGGTTCATGCACGGCGGGCGGCGCCTACGTGCCGGCGATGAGCGACGAGTCGATCATCGTGAAGAACCAGGGCACGATTTTCCTGGGCGGCCCGCCGCTCGTGAAGGCTGCGACCGGCGAGGTCGTCACGGCGGAAGACCTGGGCGGCGGCGACGTGCACACGCGGCTCTCGGGCGTGGTCGATCATCTGGCGCAAAACGACCTGCATGCGCTGGCGCTCGCGCGTTCGGCGGTCGCCAATCTCAATGCAAAGGCCGGCGCGCAGCAGCCGGCCGAGCAACCGGCGGTGAGCGCACCCGCGTTCCCGCGCGAAGAGCTCTACGGCGTGATCCCGACCGACACGCGCAAGCCCTTCGACGTGCGCGAGATCATCGCGCGCATCGTCGACGGCAGCGAGTTCCACGAGTTCAAGGCGCGCTTCGGCGCCACGCTGGTCTGCGGCTTCGCGGAGATCGAAGGCATGCCCGTCGGCATCATCGCCAACAACGGCATCCTGTTCAGTGAGTCGGCGCAGAAGGGCGCGCACTTCATCGAGCTGTGCTGCCACCGCAAGATTCCGCTGGTGTTCTTGCAGAACATCACCGGCTTCATGGTGGGCCGCAAGTACGAGAACGAAGGCATTGCGCGCCACGGCGCCAAGATGGTGACGGCCGTGGCCACGGCCAACGTGCCCAAGTTCACCATCATCATTGGCGGCAGCTTCGGGGCCGGCAACTACGGCATGTGCGGCCGAGCGTACAGCCCGCGATTCCTCTGGATGTGGCCCAACGCGCGCATCAGCGTGATGGGCGGAGAGCAAGCGGCGAGCGTGCTGGCGACGGTGAAGCGCGACGGCATCGAGCTGAAGGGCGGCAGCTGGAGCAAGGACGAGGAAGAAGCCTTCAAGGCGCCGATCCGCCAGCAGTACGAAGACCAGGGCCACCCCTATTACGCAACAGCGCGGCTGTGGGACGACGGCATCATCGATCCGGCGGATACGCGGCGGGTGCTGGCGCTCGGCTTGGCCGCCTCGCGCAACGCGCCGATTCCCGAGCCGAAGTTCGGCATCTTCCGGATGTAGCCATGGCACAGCTTTCTTGCGCGTCGCGTCGACACGGGGGTTGCCTTTCGGGGCGCGCACCCGCCGACGGGGTACCTTGCTCCGCGAATGTCCCCCGGCCTGCGGCCTCCTCCTTGATTTCGCTGCGCAAGGCACCCCGCCAGCGGGAGCGTTGTACAGAGCGGTGGTTGATCAGCGATACACCCCGAGCGTGCCCAAGTGCACAGGGCATCGGGTGCTCCCCGCAGCGAAATAAAGGAGGAGGGCGAAGCCCGGGGGACATTCGCGGAGGGGAGTACCCGGTGGCCTTTGCACACGCCTCGAACGAACTGCAACCATTTCATGCGCCGCGGCACGGATCACCGACATGACCTTCACAAAACTGAAACTCGAAATCCAGGACACAGTCGCCCGCATCTGGCTCGACCAGCCCGACGCGCGCAACGCCTTCGACGATGTGGTCATTGCCGAACTGACGCAGGCCTTCACCGAAGCCGGCGCCGCGCCGCAGGTGAAGGCCATCGTGCTCGGCGCCAACGGCCCCGCCTTCTGCGCGGGCGCCAACCTCAACTGGATGCGCCGCATGGCCGACTACACGCGGGGCGAGAACATCGCCGACGCGGGCAAGCTGGCCACCATGCTGCGCACGATTGCCGAATGCCCCAAGCCCACCATTGCACGCGTGCAGGGCGATGTGTACGCGGGCGGCATGGGGCTGGTCGCGGCCTGCGACATGGCGGTGAGCGTGGACACCGCGTGGTACTGCCTGAGCGAAGTCAAGATCGGCCTCGTGCCCGCCACCATCAGCCCGTACGTGCTGCGCGCCATGGGCACGCGCGCCTCGCAGCGCTACTTCCTCACCGCCGAGCGTTTCACGGCCGCCGAGGCGCACCGCATCGGCTTCGTGCATGAAGTGGTGGCCGCCGACGCACTCGACGCCAAGGTCGACGAACTGCTGAAGGCGCTCACCGGCGCCAGTCCGGCCGCAGTGCGTGCCTGCAAGCAGTTGATCGCCGATGTAGCCGGCCGCGAAATCGATGATGCGTTGATCGCGAAGACAGTCGAGGGCATCGCCGACATCCGCGCGAGCGACGAAGGCCGCGAGGGCGTTCAGGCCTTTCTGCAGAAGCGCAAGCCTTCCTGGCTGGGCCACTGAGCGTACGCATGAACGCGCTCGACATGACCCAGCTGCTCGCACTGGCCGCGGCCATCGGCTGGGCCAGCGGTGTGCGGCTGTACCTCGTCGTGCTGCTGACGGGGCTGGCCGGCTACTTCGGCTGGGTGCCGCTGCCCAGCGGCTTGCAACTGCTCGCGCATCCGGTGGTCATCGCGGCCAGCGGCTTCATGGTGTTCATCGAGTTCTTCGCCGACAAGATTCCGGGGCTCGATTCACTCTGGGACGTGGTGCACACCGCCATCCGCATTCCCGCCGGGGCCGCGCTCGCGGCCAGCGTGTTCGGTGCCGACCATGGCGTGATGGCCATCGTTGCGGCGCTGCTCGGCGGCAGCTTCGCGGCCACCGCCCACGCGGCCAAGGCCACGACGCGCGCGGCGATCAACACCTCGCCCGAGCCGTTTTCCAACGTGGGCGCATCGCTGGTCGAAGACACGATTGTGCCAACCGGGCTGTGGCTTGCGGTGGCGCATCCGCTGGTCTTTCTGGCGCTGTTCGTCTTCGTGCTGGTGCTCAGCGTGTGGCTCATCCGCAAGAGTTGGCGCTTTCTGCGCGCGCTGTTCAGCCGCGTGGCCCGCATCTTCAGCGGCCGCCCCGATCCGGGCGTCACGCCTGCATTTCAACTGAAAAAGAATCCTCCGGGAGACACTCCGAATGTTTAAGAAGATCCTGATTGCCAACTGCGGTGACCAGCCGCAAAGCGGCGCAGCGGCGAAGCCAAATTGCGTGGCACGCGCAGCGTGCGCAGGCGAATTCACCGCGAAAGCCCGCCATGTTTAAAAAGATCCTGATCGCCAACCGCGGTGAAATCGCGTGCCGGGTGGCCGCGACCGCACGCCGCATGGCAATTCGCACGGTCGCCGTGTATTCCGACGCCGACGCGCATGCCAACCACGTGCGCGCCTGCGACGAGTCAGTGCACCTCGGAGGCAGCGCCCCGAAAGACAGCTACCTGCGCTGGGAAAAGATCCTCGAAGCCGCAAAGGCCACGGGCGCGGAAGCGGTGCACCCCGGCTACGGCTTCCTGAGCGAGAACGAAGAGTTCGCGCAGGCCTGCGCCGACGCGGGCCTCGTTTTCATCGGACCGCCGCCGTCGGCCATCAAGGCGATGGGCCTCAAAGCCGAGTCGAAGCAGCTGATGGAAAAGGCCGGCGTGCCGCTGGTGCCCGGCTACCACGGCCATGACCAGGACCCAGCACTGCTGCAGCGCGAGGCCGACCGCATCGGCTACCCGGTGCTCATCAAGGCCAGCGCGGGTGGCGGCGGCAAGGGCATGCGCGCGGTCGACAGGGCCGAAGACTTTGCCGCGGCGCTCGCTTCATGCCAGCGCGAGGCGATCAACAGCTTCGGCGACGACGCAGTACTGATCGAAAAGTACGTGCAGCGCCCGCGCCACATCGAGATCCAGGTGTTCGGCGACACGCAAGGCAACTATGTCTACCTGTTCGAGCGCGACTGTTCGGTGCAGCGCCGCCACCAGAAGGTGCTGGAAGAAGCGCCCGCGCCCGGCATGACCGAGGCGATGCGCAAGCAGATGGGCGAGGCCGCCGTGGCCGCGGCACGTGCGGTGAATTACGTGGGTGCGGGCACGGTCGAGTTCATCGTCGAGCAGCGTGAACCGAGCGCCGCGCCGGGCCGCCCCAAGCAAGCGAGCGCCCCCTCGGGGGGCAGCGAGGACACGTCAGTGCCGAGCGTGGGGGCAGGCCAACCCGAGATGAACTTCTTCTTCATGGAGATGAACACGCGGCTACAGGTGGAGCACCCGGTGACCGAGGCCATCACCGGCCTCGACCTGGTCGAATGGCAACTGCGCGTGGCCTTCGGGGAGGTGTTGCCCGCGAAGCAGGCGGAGCTGCAGATCCACGGCCACGCCATCGAGGCGCGCATCTGCGCCGAAAACCCCGACAACAATTTCTTGCCCGCCACAGGCACCTTGCGCGTCTACCGCAAGCCGCAGGCCACCGCCTTTCAGCGCAGTCGCGTGCGCATCGACGACGGCGTGCGCGAAGGCGGCGAGATCTCGCCGTTCTACGACTCGATGATCGCCAAGCTGATCGTGCACGGCAGCACGCGTGCCGAGGCGCTGGCCCGGCTCGATGCCGCCTTGGCGCAGGTGCAGATCGTGGGCGTGGCGACCAACGTGCAGTTCCTGCGCGGCATTCTCGCGACCGACTCGTTCTCGAAGGCCAACCTCGACACGGCGCTGATCGAGCGCGAGCGCGCCGTGCTGTTCGACCGCGAGGCGTTGGGCCTGCCGCTGGCTGCGGCTGCGGCCATCACGCGCACGCTGATCACCGAACGTCCGACGGGGGTGCCCGACCCGTTCGAGCGGCGCGACGGCTGGCGCTCGCATGGCGAGTACCGGCGCCATTTCGACTTCGAGTTCCGCGGCGCCGAGCAGACGGCCTTGCTGACCTACAGGCGCGACGGCAGCCTCTGGCTCGAAGCCGGCGGCACTGCGGGGCCGCTGGTCATCGGGCAGTTTCCCTCGGCGCGAGTTCGAAGTCGAATTCGCAGGTGCGCGCCAGACGCTCGACGTGCATCTCGATGGCGCCACGGCCCATGTGTTCGCATCGAAAGGCGCCACGAAGATCACCGCCATCGACCGCCTCGCCCACGCGGGCGACACCCAGGCCGAAGGCGGCCGGCTCACGGCGCCGATGCCCGGCAAGGTGGTCTCGTTCGCGGTCAAGGCCGGCGACAAAGTCAGCCGCGGCCAACCGCTCGCGGTGATGGAGGCCATGAAAATGGAGCACACCATCGCGGCGCCGGCCGACGGCACCGTGGAAGAACTGATGTTCTCGCCGGGCGAGCAGGTGGCCGAGGGCGACGAGCTGCTGCGAATGGCCGCGGCGGCTTGACCCCGCTGCGGGATCAGCCCACCACCACTTCGCTGATCTGCAAGACAGGCGCGATGTCTGTGTAGTTCTTGATGTCGCCGAGGATCTCCCCGGCGTGCGGGCCGAACGCCGCCTGAAACGCATCGACCGAGTCGCAAAGCACATGGCACATGCCGACGTACGTCGGCGGGGTGCCGGGCTCGCCGCCGGCCAGCCCCTTGTCGATGGTGTACGACTTGCAGGCATCGCCCATGCGCGCCTTCAACAGCGGCATGTGCTTGTCGCGGTAGTAGGCGTGGTCGAACCGTGCGCCTTGGGTGTAGGGGTACATCACGCTGACTTTGATCATGCTTCGGTCTCCTGGTGTTTCGAGGTCTTCGGTGGTCGCGCACCAGCATAGAAGAAGGTCCGGGGCGGTACAAGCGGCCGATGGGGTCCGTGGCCCCGGGGCAGGGCGGGACCAAGCCGGCCGCTCTAAGATTCGGGCATGAAAATCATCGTCTCTCTCACCGACAACCGCCCCGAACCGTGGATCGAAGGCCTCACGGCCGAATTGCCCGATGCGCAGATCGAGGCCTGGCAACCGGGCGCCGCGCAGGCCGATCATGCGGTGGTGTGGGCGCCGCCCCAGCAGCTGCTCGACGAGCAACCCGGGTTGCGCGGCCTGTTCAATATCGGCGCGGGCGTCGATGCCCTGCTCAAGCTGCGCGTGCCTGCGCACACGCGCATCGTGCGTCTCGACGATGCCGGCATGTCGGTGCAGATGGCCGAGTACGTGTGCCACACGCTCATCCGGCACTTCCGCGAGTTCGACGTGTACGAGGCCGATGCGCGCGAAGGCCGTTGGAGCTATCGCAAGCCGCGGCTGCGGCGCGACTTCCCGGTCGGCATCATGGGCTTGGGCGTGCTCGGCGAGCGGGTCGCGAAAGCGGTCGCGCAGTTCGAGTTTCCGGTGCTGGGCTGGAGCCGTTCGCCCAAAGCCATCGACGGCGTGAAGGTGTTCAGCGGCGAGGCGCAGTTCGACGAGTTCCTGTCGTCCACGCGCGTGCTCGTCAACCTGCTGCCACTGACCGAGGCCACGCGCGGCATTCTCAACCGCCATACGCTCGGCAAGCTGCGGCCGGGCGGCTATCTCATCAGCATCGCGCGCGGTGCGCACCTGGTGGAAGACGACCTGATCCCGATGCTCGACGCCGGGCAGTTGGCGGGCGCCACGCTCGACGTGTTCGAGGTCGAGCCGCTGCCCGCCGAGCACGCCTTCTGGCGCCACCCGAAGATCACCGTCACGCCGCACGGCTCGGCGCGCACGCTGCGCGAGGAATCGATCGCGCAGATCGCCGGAAAGATCCGCGCGATGGAGCAGGGCCTGACGGTCAGCGGCGTGGTCGATCCGGTCCGCGGCTACTGACCAGCTATTGATGTGGCCCATGCCATGAATCCACCCGACATCGCCCGCCACCTCGTCGTTCGCGGCCTCGTGCAGGGCGTGGGTTATCGCTGGTCGATGGTACAGGCCGCACGGCGCCTGGGCGTGCATGGCTGGGTGCGCAACCGCCGCGACGGCAGCGTGGAGGCGTTGGCCTTCGGCCCCGCCGCTGCGGTCGATGCGCTGGTCGCGTGGGCCCGCCGCGGGCCCGATGGCGCGCGCGTGGATGCCATCGAGGCGGAGGAGGCGCCTGCGCCCGCCGGGCCGCCGTCGGATTTCGTGCAGCGCGAAACCGTGTGAGCTGCGGCGCTGGCACGATCTGCAACGCCGAAGGCGGGCTTTGCAACCCCTGCGGCAGGCGCCGCCGAGCACGCGGAACGCTGGTGGCCGACAATCGACGGACGGCTTTTTCTTCTTTTCCCAGCGAACCCAGAGACATCCCATGAAACTCCCCGCCAAGGTCAAGATCGTCGACGTCGGTCCGCGCGACGGACTGCAGAACGAGAAACAACCCGTCTCCGCTGAAATCAAGATCGGCCTCGTGCACCGCTTGCAGGACGCCGGCCTGAAGGAAATCGAGGTCACCAGCTTCGTCTCCCCCAAGTGGGTGCCGCAGATGGCCGACAACGCCGAGGTGATGCGCGGCATCCAGCGCAAGCCCGGCGTGCGCTACTCGGTGCTGACGCCCAACATGAAGGGCTTCGAGGCCGCCATTGCCGCGCCGCGCGAAGAGTGGCCCGACGAGATCGTGGTGTTCGGCGCGGCGAGCGAGGCCTTCAGCCAGAAGAACATCAACTGCTCGATCGCCGAGAGCATCGAGCGCTTTGCGCCGGTGGTGGCCGCGGCGCGCGAGAAGGGCATCGACGTGCGCGGCGCGATGTCGTGCACCGTGGGCTGCCCATACGAAGGCGAGGTCGCACCCGAGCGCGTGGGCATGCTGGCGAAGTTGATGAAGGACATCGGCGTGCAGCGCGTGGACGTGGCCGACACCATCGGCGTGGGCACGCCGCGCAAGGTGCGGGCCGCCATCGAGGCCACGCTGGCGCACTTCGGCGTGGACCACATCTCGGGCCACTTCCACGACACCTACGGCCAGGCGCTGGTCAACACGCTGGCCTCGCTGGAGCTGGGGGTCTGGAACTTCCAGTCGTCCTCCGCCGGCCTCGGCGGCTGCCCTTACGCCAAGGGCGCGACGGGCAACGTGGCGACCGAGGACGTGGTCTACATGCTGCACGGCATGGGCATCGAGACCGGCATCGACCTGGACAAGCTGATCGACGCGGGCGTGTACATCAGCGAGGCGCTGGGGCGCGAGCCGAACTCGCGGGCGTCGAAGGCCATCCGTACCAAGAGGGCGGGATGATGAGCGCCATCAGAAATCATGGGAGGAGCAACGATGTGCGGCGCTGAACTTCATTCGCTGCCCGAAGGCGTGCAGCGTGTTTCTCGCGTGCTGCAGGACGCGGGCCATCCCCATTCGCCCCGCATGCTCGACGACGCCTGCCGCACCGCGCAGCAGGCGGCCGACGCGCTCGGCATCGGGGTCGGGCAGATCGCCAAGAGCATCATCTTCCGCCGCAAGAGCGACGACGCGGCGGTGCTGGTCATCACCTCGGGCGACAAGCGGGTCGACGAGAAGAAAGTCGATGCGCTCGTCGGCAAGACCGGCCGTGCCGACGCCGAGTTCGTGAAGGCGCGCACCGGCTTCGCGATCGGCGGCGTGTCGCCGGTGGCGCATGCCACGCCGCCCGTGGTGCTGATCGACCGCGAGCTGTTCCGCTTCGAGGAAATCTGGGCCGCGGCCGGGCATCCGCACGCGGTGTTCCAGCTGCGCCCGCAAGACCTCGAAACGCTCACCGGCGCGCCGGTGGCGGACGTGGTTTGAACTTCGCGGAAGCCGAGACGCTGGCCGCGCGCGCGGTCGCCGTGCAGGAGTTGGCCGAGGACGCGCCCTCGCCCTGCACCTCGGTCTGCCGCATGGACCGCCTGAGCGGACTCTGCGAAGGGTGCCTGCGCACCATTCCCGAGATTGCCGGCTGGAGCAAGATGGAAGACGCGGCGCGGCGCAGCGTGTGGCGCGCGATAGAGTGGCGGGCACGGGCCGGCATCTGGCGCGTCCCGGAAGAATCTGGAGACAACACCGCATGAAGCACATCGACTTCTACCTGGACTTCATTTCGCCCTATGCGCACCTTGCCTTCGAGCACCTGCCGAATGCGCTCGAAGGCCTGAGCTACAGCGTGGCCTACAAGCCGGTACTGCTTGGCGCGATTCTCAAACACCATGGCCAGCTCGGCCCTGCCGAGATTCCCGCCAAGCGCAGCTGGACCTACCGGCATGTGCTCTGGCTCGGCCATGCGAACGGCATTCAGATCGAGATGCCGACATCGCACCCGTACAACCCGCTTCCGCATCTGCGGCTCGCCGTCTCGACCTCGGACGACGGCAGCATCAATCGCCTTGTGGCCGAGACCATCTTCCGCAACGTGTGGCGCGGCGGCGAAGAAGCGGGCGATGCCACGCGCCTGGCCGCGCTCGCGGCGCAGCTGCAGTTGAAGCGCGACATGAACAGCGACGAGAGCAAGGCACTGCTCAAGCGCAACACCGATGAGGCCCTGCAGTTGGGCGTGTTCGGTACGCCGGCCTGCGTGGTCGACGGCCGCCTGTTCTGGGGCTTCGACGGGCTCGCGATGCTGCGCGCCTACCTCGGCGGCGACACATGGTTCGACGGCCCGCAATGGACCGATGCCGACCAGCGGCCTTCCTTGCTGCGCGGCAGCAAAAACTGAACGACGGCCTGATTTCTTACAACCTGAAACGAGCCCTGCGGGTTTCACCTTAATCCGTAAGCGTCGGTTCAGTTTCGCGAAAGGCTCGGGTCAGTCGCGGCTCCAAGAATGCTCCACGGTCCCGAATGCCGGGGCTGAACGAACGCATACACAGGAGACGACGCAAATGGCAGCAACACTGGATTCGAGAGGGGTGCCGCATCCGGCCCCCCGGCCCATGTCCGCGGAGGAAAAGAAGGTCATCTTCGCTTCTTCCCTTGGCACGGTCTTCGAGTGGTACGACTTTTATCTTTACGGCTCGCTGGCCGCGATCATCGCAAAGCAGTTCTTCAGCGGCCTCGATGCGGGCGCGGCCTTCATCTTTGCGCTGCTGGCCTTCGCCGCGGGCTTCCTGGTGCGGCCGTTCGGCGCCATCGTGTTCGGCCGGCTCGGCGACATGATCGGTCGCAAGTACACCTTCCTGGTCACGATTCTGATCATGGGCCTGTCGACCTTCATCGTCGGCCTGCTGCCCAGCTACGCGACCATCGGCGTCGCGGCGCCGGTGATCCTGATCGCATTGCGCATGCTGCAGGGCCTTGCGCTCGGCGGCGAGTACGGCGGTGCCGCCACCTATGTGGCCGAGCATTCGCCGCACGGCAAGCGCGGCGCCTACACCTCGTGGATTCAGACCACCGCCACGCTCGGCCTGTTCCTGAGCCTGCTGGTCATTCTGGGTGTGCGCACCTGGCTCGGCGAACAGGCGTTCGGCGAGTGGGGCTGGCGCATTCCGTTCCTGGTGTCGATCGCGCTGCTCGGCGTTTCGGTGTGGATCCGGCTGTCTCTGTCCGAGTCGCCCGCGTTCCAGAAGATGAAGGCCGAGGGCAAGACCTCAAAGGCGCCGCTGTCCGAATCGTTCGGTCAGTGGAAGAACCTCAAGATCGTGATCCTGGCGCTCGTCGGCCTGACGGCTGGCCAGGCCGTGGTCTGGTATTCGGGCCAGTTCTATGCGCTGTTCTTCCTGACGCAGCAGCTCAAGGTCGATGCGACCACGGCCAACCTGATGATCGCCGCCGCGCTGCTGCTCGGCACGCCGTTCTTCGTGGTGTTCGGCACGCTGTCCGACAAGATCGGCCGCAAGCCGATCATCATGGCGGGCTGCCTGCTGGCCGTGGTCACGTATTTCCCGGTCTTCAAGATGCTGACCGAAGCCGCCAACCCCGACCTGGCCAAGGCACAGGCCACGGCCGGTGTCACGGTCACGGCCGACCCGGCCACCTGCTCGTTCCAGGGTAACCCGGTGGCCCGGGAGATCGATTTCCGCAGTTCGTGCGACATCGCCAAGCGCTATCTCGTGCAGAACTCGGTGAGCTATGAGAACGTGGCCGGCGCGCCGGGTTCGAAGGCTGTCGTGAAGATCGGCGACAAGACGGTCGAGGCGCCCGTCGGCAACGTCGTGAACCTCAAGTTCGACGAAGGCTCCGCCAAGGAAATTGCCACCTTCAAGAAGGGCGTGGCCGAAGACCTGAAGGTCGCAGGCTATCCGGCCAAGGCCGATCCCGCGAAGATCAACAAGGTGCTGACCATCGGGCTGCTGTTCTGGCTGGTGCTGCTGGTGACCATGGTCTATGGCCCGATCGCGGCAATGCTGGTGGAACTGTTCCCCACCCGCATTCGCTACACCTCGATGAGCCTGCCGTATCACATCGGCAACGGCTGGTTCGGCGGGCTGCTGCCGACCACCGCCTTTGCCATCGTGGCCTCGACCGGCAACATGTACAACGGCCTGTGGTACCCGATCATCATTGCCGGCGTCACGCTGGTGGTGGGCACGCTCTTCATCCGCGAGACCAAGGACGTGGACATCTACGCGAACGACTGACCGCAAGGTTCAGGAGGAGGGCGCGAGAGCCGGCCCTCCGTTCAACAAAGGGGCTTCATGCCGTCGGCATGAGGCCTTTTTCTTGAACCCTCGCATCCCCACCCTCGGAGACAGAACCCATGTGGAAACTCGTAGTCGGCTTCGTCATCTTTGCCGCCATTGCCCTGTACGTGATCTCGAAAGCCGGCGACAAGATCGACATGTCGGGCGAGAAACACGGCGGCGACGCGGTGCATGAGCCCGCACCCGCCGCCGCACCCAAGTAAGGCGCTGCGGCGCGGCAGCGGCTACGGCTAGCGCTTGAAGCGGCCTTCGCTGACGATCGACAAGTCGACGTAGTCGATGCCTGTGTGGTCCTGCGGCGAGTAGTTCACATCGAGTTTGCCGCCCACGTCGTACTGAAAGCGGTTGAGCGTGGCGATCAGCCTGGCGCGCGTCGGCCTGGGGCCGGCGCGGCGCAGGGCCTCCACGAGGATCTTGGTGGCGACGAAGCCTTCGAGCACCGCCGGCGACAACTCGGTCTGGCCCCTGGCCTGTGCGAGCGCCAGTGCTTCCTTGATCAGCGGGTGGCCGAACGCGCGTTCGTAGGGCAGCACCTGCGTGACGATCACGCCGGTGCTGGCCGAGCCGAGTTCCTTGATGAAGCCCGAGGCCGCGTTGTTCGACAGCGTGATGATCTGCGCCGCCGATCCCGCCGCGCGCAGCGCCTTCACGCCTTGGGTCACCGCGGTACCCGAGCCGAGCCACAGCACCGCCTGGGCGTTGGCCTTGATCAGCTGCGGCACGATCAACGAATAGTCAGGCTTGCTGCGGTCGGCCAGCGCGACCACGGCCGGGGCCAGCCCCGCCTTTTCGAAACCCTTGCTCGCGCCTTCCATCGCGTCCTTGCCGAACGAATCGTCGGCCTGGACCACGGCAATGCGCTGGATGCCCGTGGTGTACAGGTGCTGCACGGCCTTTTCGGCCTCGCGCTGGTAGGTCGAACGCACGTTGAAGATGTTCTTCTGCAGCGGTTTGTGCAGCGCCATGGCGCCGGTCGAAGGGCCGACCAGCGCCACGCCGTATTGGTCGAGCAGCGGAATGATGGCGAGGGTGTTGGGCGTGCCCCGGTTGAGCAGCAGCGCCAGAACCTTCTTGTCCTCGATCAGGAGCCGCGTGTTCTCGAGCGAGCGTTTCGGGTCGAGGCCGTCGTCGAGCCGGATCACCTCGATCTGCGCGCCATGGACGCCGCCCTGGGCGTTGACATGGTCGATGACCAGCTGCGAGCCCATGATGGTTTCCTTCACGCCGACCGCCGCCGGCCCCGACAGGTCGGCCGACTGGCCGATGACGATCTGCGCCGATGCGCCGGAGGCCGCCACGGCCGAGGCGAAAAGCAGCAGAAGCGCGGCGGCGCGGGACGACCTGTACATCTTCATCGAACGACCTTTTCGCGAAGCGGATGCTTCCGTCGGAAGATGCGCAATGTGGTGCAGCGAGTGGCGTTCACTCGCTCGTGGAAACCCTGTCAAACCATGGTTTCCAATGGAGAGAGCGGGGCAGGGCAGAGCAACAACGCGCCCCGCTCGGGCGCGGTTTACCGCTTGAAACGGCCGTCGCTGATGATGGCCAGGTCGGCGAAGTCGATGCCCGAGTGGTCTTGCGGCGAATAGTTCACCTCCAGGCCGCCGAGGTCGTAGGCGCGCAGGCTTTCGAGCGCGGCCAGCACCTTGGCGCGCGTGGGCTTCGGTCCGGCGCGGCGCAGCGCCTCGACCAGCACCTTCGCCGACGCAAAGCCCTCGAGTGCCGCCGGCGACAGTTCGGCTTGCCCCTTGGCCTGCGCAAGCGCCATGGCTTCCTTGACCATCGGGTAGCTGATGGAGCGTTCGCTCGGGAACACCTGCGTCACGATGACCCCTTTGCTCGCGTCGCCCAACTGCTTGATGAACCCCGACGAGGCGTTGTTCGACAAGGTGACCACCTGCGCGGCCGATCCGGACGCGCGCAGCGCCTTGATGCCCTCGACCACCGCGGTGCCCGAGCCGATCCACAGCACCGCCTGGGCATTGGCGTCCTTGATGGCCGGCACGATGGTCTTGTAGTCGGGCTTTTCGCGGTCGGCCGGCACGGTGACGGTGGGCTTGGACTGGGCCTTGGCAAAGCCTGTCATCGCGCCTTCGAGCGCGTCCTGCCCGAAGGAGTCGGTCACGTGGACCACCGCGATGCGCGCAATGCCGGTGGTGAGAAGGTGCTGAACCGCCTTCTCGGCTTCGCGCTGGTAGGTTGCGCGCACGTTGAAGACGTGTTTCAGAACCGGCTTGTGCAGCGCCATCGCGCCGGTGGAAGGTGCGATCAGCGCCACGCCGTGCTTGTCGAGCCACGGCACGATGGCCTGCGAATGCGGGGTGCCGCGGCTCAGGAACAGCGCCACCACCTTCTTGTCTTCGATCAGCACGCGGGCGTTCTCGCTGGCGCGCTTCACATCGAAGCCATCGTCCATGCGCAGCAGCTCGATCTTCTCGCCATGGATGCCGCCCTGTGCGTTGGCGGCGTCGATCACCAGTTGGGCCCCGCTCGTGGTTTCGTTCACGCCGGCGGCCACGGATCCGGTGATGCCGGTGGTCTGGCCGATCAGGATCTGGGCCGAAGCGGCCGTCGCGGCCATGGTCAGCAGGGCGGCGCAAAACGTGTGCAGCTTCTTCATGCGTAACTTTCAGAGTGCAGTCGAGGAAACGTAAACAAAAGATGCCATTTGTTACTCAAAGTGTCCGGCACTGAATCCGTACAAACCCCTGCGCGGCCACAGACCATGTGACGGAGTGCACGAATATGTCACCGGCCACTCCCTAGAATGTTTGCCCCACCCCCCAAGGCACTCATGACACAGGGCTCCATCCGGATTCGCGGCGCGCGCCAGCACAACCTCCAGAACCTCGACCTCGACATCCGAACCGGCGAGATGACCGTGGTGACCGGGCCCAGCGGCTCGGGCAAGTCGAGCCTCGTGTTCGACACCCTCTATGCCGAAGGCCAGCGGCGCTATGTGGAGACCTTCTCCGCCTACGCGCGCCAGTTCCTGGACCGCATGGACAAGCCGGCCGTCGACAAGGTGGAGGGCGTGCCGCCCGCCATTGCCATCGACCAGACCAACCCGGTGCGCTCCTCGCGCTCCACGGTCGGCACGATGACCGAGCTGAACGACCACCTGAAGCTGCTCTACGCCCGCGCGGCCCAGCTGTTCGACCGCGAAACCGCGTTGCCGGTGCGCCACGACTCGCCCGACAGCATCTATGCGGAGATTGCCGAACGGGCGGCTGCCGCCGGAGATCCGCGCCTGGTCGTCACCTTTCCGGTCGAACTGCCGGCGGGCACCTCGGCGGAAGAAGTGACGCAATGGCTGTCGGCCAGCGGCTTCACGCGCGTGCAGTCGGAGCGCGAGGTGGCCACGCCCACCGGGCCGCGCAAGGTGCTCGATGTGGTGGCCGACCGTTTCCGCATCTCGAGCGCCGAGCGTTCGCGCGTGGTGGAAGCCATCGAGGTCGCCCTGAAGCGGGGCAGTGGCCGCGTCACCGTGCATGCCACGGGCGCGGAGGAAAACGCGTCCACCGATGTGTGGAAGTTCTCGACGGGCCTGCACTGCCCCGAGAGCGACATCCGCTACACCGACCCGATCCCGTCGATGTTCTCGTTCAATTCGGCCGTCGGCGCCTGCGACACCTGCCGCGGCTTCGGACGCGTGATCGGCGTCGACCTGGGCCTGGTGATTCCGAACGACAAGCTCACGCTGCGCGCCGGCGCGATCAAGACGATCCAGACCCCCGCCTGGAAGGAAGCGCAGGACGACCTCATGCGCCACGCCGAAGCCGCCGGCATTCCGCGCGACACGCCCTGGAACAAGCTCACCGACGAGCAGAAGCATTGGGTGATCGAGGGCACGCCCAACTACAAGGAAGGCAACTGGAACAAGCAGTGGTACGGCGTGCGCCGCTTCTTCGGCTACCTGGAGAGCAAGGCCTACAAGATGCACATCCGCGTGCTCTTGTCCAAGTACCGCAGCTACACGCCGTGCCCTGTCTGCAGCGGCGCGCGCCTGAAGCTCGACAGCCTGCTGTGGCGCATCGGGAGCAAGGAAGACGCGGACGCGGTGCTGCCGCCCGAAAAGCGCTTCATGCCGACCGGCACCAAGTGGACACGCGCGCAGCTCGAGGCCCTGCCGGGGCTGTGTCTGCATGACTTGATGCTGCTGCCGATCGAGCGGTTGCGGCGGTTTTTCGACGGAATGGCTCCCTCCCCCTCTGGGGGAGGGCAGGGGTGGGGGCACGCGACCTCCGCAAGACCTGCTGCCGTGGTGGGAGCCGCGGGCCCCCATCCCAACCTTCCCCCGGAAGGGGAAGGAGCAAGGCAAGGGGAGGCGCAGGCCCTCAAACTCCTCTTCGAGGAAATCACCACGCGCCTGCGCTATCTGCACGACGTGGGCATCGGCTATCTCACGCTCGATCGCCAGAGCCGCACGCTCTCGGGCGGCGAAGTGCAGCGCATCAACCTCACGACGGCGCTGGGCACCTCGCTGGTCAACACGCTGTTCGTGCTCGACGAGCCCAGCATCGGCCTGCATCCGCGCGACATGAACCGCATCACCGAAGCCATGCTGCGTCTGCGCGACGCGGGCAACACGCTGGTGGTGGTCGAGCACGACCCGGCCGTGATGCTCGCGGCCGACCGCGTGATCGACATGGGCCCGGGCCCCGGCATCCGCGGCGGCCAGATCGTGTTCGACGGCAGCACCGACCAGCTGCGCGATGCCGACACGCTCACCGGCCAATACCTGGGCGGACGCAAGAAGATCGGCATGGGCTTCAAGCGGCTCGTGAGCGAGAACACGCACCGGCTCATCCTCGAAGGCGCGCGCGAGCACAACCTGCAGAACGTGACGGTCGAGTTTCCGCTCGCACGGCTGGTGTGCGTCACCGGCGTCAGCGGTTCGGGCAAATCGACGCTGATCCAGGACGTGCTGGCGCCCGCGCTCATGCGCCACTTCGGCAAGGCGACCGAAACGCCGGGCGCGCACGACCGCCTGCTCGGCGCCGATCATTTGGGCGACGTGGTCTTCGTCGACCAGTCGCCGATCGGCAAGACTGCGCGCTCCAACCCCGCGAGCTACGTGGGTGCGTGGGACGCGATTCGCGAGATCTTCGCCACCGCGGCGCTTTCGCGCCAGCGCGGCTATACCGCGAGCAAGTTCAGCTTCAACTCGGGCGACGGGCGCTGCCCGACCTGCGGCGGGTCGGGCTTCGAGCACGTCGAGATGCAGTTCCTGTCGGACGTGTACCTGCGTTGCCCAGACTGCGACGGCAAGCGCTACCGCCCTGAAATCCTCGAGGTGAAGGTCGAGCGCAAAGGGAAGAACTACAACGTGGCCGACGTGCTCGACCTCACCGTGGCCGAAGCGGCCGCGGTGTTCGAGGCCGACCGCGACGTGCTGCGCGTGCTGCAGCCGATTTCCGACGTGGGGCTCGACTACGTCAAGCTCGGCCAGCCGGTGCCCACGCTTTCGGGCGGCGAGGCCCAGCGCCTCAAGCTCGCGGGCTTCCTCGCCGAAGCGGCCAAGAGTGCCACCGCCAGCAAGCAATCGGTGGCGCGCAAAGGCACGCTGTTCCTGTTCGACGAGCCCACCACCGGCCTGCACTTCGACGACATCGCGCGCCTGATGCGCGCGCTGCGCAAGCTGCTCGACGCCGGGCATTCGCTGATCGTCATCGAGCACAACCTGGACGTGATCCGCGCCAGCGACTGGCTCATCGACCTCGGCCCCGAAGGCGGCGAGGGCGGCGGCATGGTGGTCGCCGAGGGCACGCCCGAGCAGCTGCGCGAGAACCGCGCCTCGCTCACCGGCGCGGCACTGGCCGACTACGAGCTGGCCATCGGTCCCGGGGCCTACAAGGTGGCCGAACGGGCGGCGCGACGCTATATCGCGAACGCGAAGACGGCGCCCGGCAGCAACGCCATCGAGATCGTCAATGCGCGCGAGCACAACCTGAAGAACCTCAGCGTGAACATTCCGCGTGGCAAGTTCAGCGTGGTGACGGGCGTCAGCGGTTCGGGCAAGTCGACGCTGGCCTTCGACATCCTGTTCAACGAAGGGCAGCGGCGGTACCTCGAATCGCTCAACGCCTATGCGCGCAGCATCGTGCAGCCCGCGGGCCGGCCCGAGGTGGATGCGGTGTACGGCATTCCGCCGACCGTGGCCATCGAGCAGCGCCTGTCGCGCGGCGGCCGCAAGAGCACGGTGGGCACCACCACGGAGGTGTGGCACTTTCTGCGCCTCTTGTACGTGAAGCTCGGCATCCAGCATTGCACCCACGACGGCGCGGCCGTGCAGCCGCAGACACCCGACAGCATCGCGGCGCAGCTGATGCGCAACTTCAAGGGGCAACACATCGGCCTGCTCGCCCCGCTGGTGAGCAACCGCAAGGGCGTGTACACCGAGTTGGCCGACTGGGCGCGGCCGCGCGGTTTCACGCACCTGCGTGTCGACGGCGAGTTCCTGCCGACCACCGGCTTCCCGCGCATCGACCGCTTCAAGGAACACAGCATCGAGTTGCCGGTCGCGAGCCTCGACGTGCTGCCTTCGAATGAAACCGAGCTGCGCGAGGCGCTGACGAAGGCGCTCGAGCACGGTAAGGGCGTGGTGCATGTGCTGAGCCAACTCGACGGCCTCAAGGCCGCGATGATGGCCGGCGTGTCGGCCCACGGCATCGGCCGCGTGAACGTGTTCTCCACGCTGCGCGCCTGCCCGGTCTGCAGCACCAGCTATGCCGAGCTCGACCCGCGCCTGTTCAGCTACAACAGCAAGCACGGCTGGTGCCCCGACTGCGTGGGCACCGGCGTGAAGCTCAGCAAGGACCAGCGCAAGGTCTTCGACGATTCGATTCGCGACGACGACAACAAGGGCCGCGAACAGACCTTCGCCGAGCCCGAGGTCGAAGACCTGGCCGACACCGCCTGCCCGACCTGCGAAGGCACGCGTCTCAATGCCACGGCGCGCGCGGTGAGCTTCGGCGTATCGCTCGCCGACGGCATGGGCGGCATCGGCATTACCGAACTCGCGCGCATGAGCGTGACCGAAGTACGGCAGTGGTTCGAAGGCCTGGTGCTGATGGGCCGCGAAGCCGAGATCGCGCGCGACCTGGTGCCCGAGATCAAGAGCCGGCTCGAATTCCTCGAAGAGGTGGGCCTGGGCTACCTCACGCTCGACCGCGGCGCCCCGACCTTGAGCGGCGGCGAAGCCCAGCGCATCCGGCTCGCGGCGCAGCTAGGCAGCAACCTGCAGGGCGTGTGCTACGTGCTCGACGAGCCGACCATCGGCCTGCACGCACGCGACAACCAGATCCTGCTCGACGCGCTGCACAAGCTCGGCGACAAGGGCAACACGCTGGTGGTGGTGGAGCACGACGAAGACACCATCCGCCGCGCCGACCACATCATCGACATCGGTCCCAGCGCGGGCAAGCGGGGCGGGCGCCTGGTGGCCGAAGGCTCGGTGGCCGACATCGAGGCCGCGGGCGAATCGCAGACCGGCCGCTACCTGCGCGATGCCATCAAGCATCCGCTGCAGGCACGGCGGCTGATTCCTTCGCCCGACCCGAAGGCGGAAGACAGCGGCAACTGGCTCACGGTGCACGGCGCCGATCTGCACAACTTGCAGGACGTGACCGCCACGCTGCCGCTGCACCGCCTGGTGGTGGTCACCGGTGTGAGTGGCTCGGGCAAGTCCACGCTCGCGCGCGACGTGCTGCTGGCCAGTGTGCAGGCGGTCGTGATCCAGCGCATGACCAAGGCCGGCCGCGACGCCGATGCCGTGGGCAAGCGCCCGGCGTGGTCGGGCTGCGATCGCGTCGAGGGCTACGAGACCATCGACCGCGTGCTGGAGGTCGACCAGACCCCCATCGGCAAGACGCCGCGCAGCTGCCCGGCCACCTACATCGGCTTCTGGGACACCATCCGCAAGCTGTTTGCCGACACGCTCGAAGCCAAGGCGCGCGGCTACGGCCCGGCGCGCTTCAGCTTCAACACCGGCGAAGGCCGCTGCCCCGGCTGCGACGGTGCCGGCGTGCGCACCATCGAGATGAGTTTCCTGCCCGATGTGAAGGTGCCCTGCGAGGTGTGCCACGGCGCGCGCTTCAACCCCGAGACGCTGGCCGTGAGCTGGCGCGGCAAGAGCATCGGCGAGGTGCTGCAGATGGAGGTGGACGAGGCGGTCGAGTTCTTCTCGGCCATGCCCAACATCAGCCATCCGCTGCAGCTGCTGAAGGACGTGGGGCTGGGCTACCTCACGCTGGGCCAGCCGTCGCCTACCCTCTCCGGCGGCGAGGCGCAGCGCATCAAGCTGGTGACCGAACTCAGCAAGGTGCGCGACGACATCACGCGCCGCGGCCAGAAGGCGCCGCACACGCTCTACGTGCTCGACGAACCGACCGTGGGCCTGCACATGGCCGACGTCGAGAAGCTGATCCACGTGCTGCACCGGCTGGTGAACGGCGGCCACAGCGTGGTGGTGATCGAGCACGACCTCGACCTGATCGCCGAGGCCGACTGGATCATCGACCTGGGGCCGGAAGGCGGCAACGCCGGCGGGCGCATCGTCGCTGCGGCGCCGCCGGAAGAGGTGGTGCGTTTGGCGACCCACACCGGCGTCGCTTTGGCACCGGTACTGGCGCGGTGATGCAGGCAGGCGCAGAATGGCTTGAACCCTTGGCGCAGGCGCATCCTGAATCAGCCATGGTGGAGTAAACATGTGAGGGGATGAAGCGCCGTGCCGGGCTACGCAAGGAGCCATGTCATGACCCGCTTCATCGATGTTCACAGCCTGGTTCGCCTGGTGGACGAAACCGGCGTTCCGCAATTTCTCAAGGCGCTGGCCGACGCGCTGCGCGACGATTTCCTGCGCTGGCGCGAGTTCGACAAGAAAGCGCGCGTGGCCAGCCATTCGCACCTGGGCGTGATCGAACTGATGCCGGTGGCCGACGATGGCGCCTATGCCTTCAAATACGTCAACGGCCATCCGCACAACACCCAAGTCGGGCTGCCCACGGTCATGGCCTTCGGCGTGCTGGCCGAGGTCGACACCGGGTATCCGGTGCTGCTCTCCGAGCTCACGCTCACCACCGCGCTGCGTACCGCCGCTACCTCGGCCATGGCGGCACAGGCCTTGGCACGGCCCGGCTCGCGCAGCCTGGCGCTGATCGGCAACGGCTCGCAAAGCGAGTTCCAGGCGCTGGCCTTTCATGCGTTGCTGGGTATCGAAGAGGTGCGCGTCTTCGATACCGATCCGCAGGCGACCGACAAGCTGGTGCGTCACTTGTCCGCCTGCACGCCGCTCGACGTCGTGCGTGCGCGTTCGGTGGCGGATGCGGTGCGCGGCGCGGACATCGTCACCACCGTCACCGCGTTTCAGGGGCGGGCCACCGTTCTCACGCCCGACATGATCGAGCCCGGCATGCACATCAACGCCGTGGGCGGCGATTCGCCCGGCAAGACCGAGCTGCACCCCGACGTGCTGCGCCTGGCGCGCGTGTTCGTCGAATACGAGCCGCAGACCCGCGTCGAAGGCGAGATCCAGCAGTTGCCGGCCGACTTTCCGGTGCACGAACTGTGGAAGGTGCTTGTCGGCGACGTGCCGGGCCGCGAAAGCGCCGACCAGGTCACGGTGTTCGATTCGGTCGGCTTCGCGCTCGAGGACTACACCGCGCTGCGCTACATCCACCAGCTGGCCATCGAGCGCGGCGTGGGCCAGCAGATTGCACTGGTGCCCGAACTCGACGACCCGAAGGATCTGTTCGGGCTGACCGCCTCCGGCCGGCGCCGTGCGGTGCTGCGGCGTGCGGCATGATGGAAGCATGCTCACCATCTACAACGACCAGCACGCACTCCACCAGGGCAAAGTCGAGATGTTCCGCGGCGATCTGGTGCCGTGCTTCGAGGTGCCCGCGCGCGTCGACCATGTGAGGCACGAACTGGAGCGCCGCGGCCTGGGCGCGCTGCAGATGCCCGATGCCTTCGACGAGGTGCTGCTGGCCAAGGTGCATGTGCCGCGCTACCTGGATTTCATCGCGCATGCCTGGGACGAATGGGTGGCGCTCGATCCGGGCAATGTGTCGCGCGATGCCTTGCCTTCGTACTGGCCCACGCGCGGCATGCGCACCGATGTGCTGCCCCAGAGTTTTCCGGCCCGCTTGGGCCTGTTCTCGTTCGACGCGGGCACGCCGCTCACGGCCGGCAGCTGGGCCGCCGCGCGGCATGGCGCGGCCTGCGCGTGGACTGCGGCGCAGCGCGTCATCGGCGGCCGGCGCGCCGCCTTTGCGCTCACGCGGCCGCCCGGCCACCATGCGGGTGCGGATTTCTTCGGCGGCTACTGCTTCGTCAACAACGCGGCCGTGGCCGCACAGGCGCTGCGCGATGGGGGCGTCGAGCGCGTGGCCGTGCTCGATGTGGACTACCACCACGGCAACGGCACGCAGGCCATCTTCTACGAACGCAGCGATGTTCACTTTGTAAGCCTGCATGGCGATCCGTTCACCGACTACCCGTACTACCTCGGCCATGCCGACGAGCGCGGTGCCGGCCAAGGCGAGGGCTTCAACCACAACCTGCCGCTCGCGCGCGGCACGGGCTTTGCCGCTTGGCGCGCCGCGCTGAAATCCGCGCTCGAGGGCATAGCGAAGGTGAAGGCGGGCGCCCTCGTGGTCTCGCTCGGCGTCGACACCTTCGAGGGTGATCCGATCTCCGGCTTCAGGCTGAAAAGCGAGGATTACCTGCGCATGGGAGAAGACCTTGCGCGCTCGGGGTTGCCCACAGTGTTCGTGTTCGAAGGCGGCTACGCGGTCGCGGAAGTGGGCATCAACACGGTGAACGTGCTCGAAGGTTTCGAGCAGGCTGCGCGCTGAGTTGCACGCAGCCGCACCGAGCCGCATAGGCGACACAGTCGGGTGAGCACCGATTGCCGAGGGGGAAAGGGCAGGGCCCAATGCGCCCTTTGCCTCCGTTTCAGGAATCTGTCATGTCCCGCCGATCCCTTCTCCGTGCCGCCACGTTTGCCGCTGCTTGCGGGCTCCTTTCTCCCCTGGCCGCGCTCGCTCAGGCCTTTCCCGCCAAGCCCATCAAGCTGATCGTCGCATTCCCCGCCGGCGGGCCAACCGACATCACGATGCGCCAGCTGGCCGACAACGCGAGCAAGATCCTCGGCCAGCCCGTGATCATCGACAACAAGCCGGGCGCCGGCGGCACCTTGCCGGCCCAGGCGCTGCAGACCTCGCAGCCCGACGGCTACACCGTCGCGCAGATTCCGCTCGGCGTGTTCCGCCTCGGCTACACCACCAAGATCAACTGGGACCCGCTCAAGGACATCAGCTACGTCATCAACGTCACGGGCTACGCCTTCGGCATCGTGGTGCCGGCCGACAGCCCGTTCAAGACCTGGGCCGACTTCGTGGCCTACGCCAAGGCCAACCCCGGCCGGCTCACCTACGGCTCCACGGGCAACCTGACGAGCCCGCACCTCACGACCGAGATCGTGGCGCAAAAGGCGGGCATCCAGTTGCAGCACGTGCCCTACAAGGGCAGCGCCGACCTGATGCTTGCCGTGGTCAGCGGCCAACTGATGGCCGCCGCCGACAGCACCGGATTCGCGCCGCAGGTCGAGGCCGGCAAGCTGCGCGTGCTCAACACCTGGGGCGAGAAGCGCCTGGCCAAGTTCCCCGATGCGCCGACGCTGAAGGAACTGGGCTACGACGTGGTGCAGAACTCACCCTTCGGCATCGGCGCGCCCAAGGGCACGTCGCCCGAAGTGGTGAAGAAGCTGCACGACGCGTTCAAGCAGGCCATGGAAGAGCCAAGCTACGTGGCGTCGCTGGGCCGCTACGACATGCTGCCGAACTACATGAGCTCGGCGACCTACACCAAGTTCGCGCAGGACACGGTGGTGAAGGAGAAGGTGGTTATCGAGAAGCTGGGATTGGCGAAGGAACAACCGAAGACGAACTGATCGCGAACAGTTCGTCCACCAGCCGCTCCGCCAGCTCCGGCTGGACCGGTTCGGCTCCGAACACCAGACGAAAGATGATCGGCGCAATCAGGTGATCGATGACCTGCTGCGCTTCCGGCGCCTGCTCGCCGCGGGCGTGCGCCTGCTCGACCAGCGCCAGAGCTTCCTTGCGTCGGTTGCGCAGGCAATCGGTGTCCGCACCGTCGTTGGCCAACGCGGCCGCGGCTTTCAACAAAGACTTGCTGCACGGCTGCGCAAGGTGAGTGATGAGTTCCTTCGCCCATGAGGTCAGGTCCTGGCGCAACGAGCCCGTATCGGGGAGCGGCCGATTCGGGTCCAGCCGGTGCGTGGCCGTCTCCGCCAGCAGCCCCGACAGGTCACCCCAGCGCCGGTAGATGCTGGAGGCGCTGACGCCGGCTCGTTCGGCCACGGCGGGCACTGTGACGCGTTCGCGCCCCTCTTCGGCCACCAATTGTTCGAGGGCGGTGCGCACCAAGGCCTGCACCTGGGCGCTGCGGCCGCCGGGGCGCTTGTTGGGAAGGACGACATCGGTCATGTACGGACTTTAACGCAAAGCTATTTGCTTTAGTGAATCTTCAGGTCTAGAATCGCAAAAGCTAAAAAAGTTGCGTTAAGGATCTGATATGCCTTCCTCCTGCCCTGAACTCGCCGTTGCCACCGCTGACGTCGCTGCCCGTTCCAAGCCCTGGCGAATGCCCGCGGCGGTCGGTTTCCCGCTGCTGGCCTCGGTGCTCTTCGCCTTTTTCTTCGCGGCCGCCGCGCCAACGCCGTTGTTCGTCGTGTTCCAGCACGCCTGGGGCTTCTCGGCGTCGATGCTCACGGTGGCGTTCGCGATCTATGCGATCGCGCTGCTGATCTCGTTGCTGGTGGCCGGCTCACTGTCGGACCACATCGGCCGCCGTCCGGTGGTGCTGGCGGCGCTGGTGCTGCAGGCGGTGGCGATGGGGCTCTTCGTGCTGGCGCAGGACATCGCCGGGCTGATCGTCGCGCGCATCGTGCAGGGCGTAGCCACGGGCATTGCCAGCGGCGCGCTGAGCGCCGCGGTGGTCGAGGCGGCGCCGGCTTCGCGCAAGCGCCTGGGTGCGATGATCACCAGCGTGTCACCGCTCGCGGGGCTTGCGGTGGGCGCACTGCTGACCGGCATGGCAGTGAAGTTCACAGCCCAGCCGGTGATGCTGGTGTTCGGCGTGCTGGCCGTGGTGTTCGCGGTGGGCGCGGCGGTGGTGCTGTGGATGCCCGAGACCGTCACGCCACGCGCCGGTGCGCTGGCATCGCTGGTGCCGCGCGTGTCGATCCCCGCGCGGGCGCGGGCCGACTTCGTGCGCGGCCTGCCGGTGTTCATCGCGGTGTGGGCGCTCGGCGGCTTGTACCTTTCGCTCGCGCCGTCGCTGATGCTGCATGTGTTCCACATCGACAACGGCGTGGTCAACGGTCTCACGGTGGCGGTGCTTTCAGGTTTCGGTGCGCTCGCACCCACGTTGCTCGGCCGATTCCCCGCGCCGCGGACTGTCGTCTTTGGCACGGCCAGCATCGCTATCGGGCTGGTGTTGCTCCTGGCCTCGCTGGCAACGAAATCGCTGGCCGTGTTCTTCGTGGGCACCGCGATCGCGGGCCTGGGCTTCGGCGGTGCGTTTTCGGCGCTGGTGCAGAGGCTGGCGCCGCTTGCCGATTCGCACCAGCGCGGCGAACTCTTCGCCGCCATCTTCGTGGTCTGCTACCTCGCTTTCAGCTTGCCTGCGATGCTCGCGGGCTTCCTGGTGAAGCCGCTCGGCTTGCTCAGCACGGTGGAGGGCTATGCGGCCGTGCTGTTGCTGATCGCTGCCTTCGGCATCTGGCGGCAATGGGCGGCGCTGCGCAGTAACGCGCGCGGCCTTCCGGTCAGCCGGTAGCGCGCGCCAAAAGCATCGCCCGCACCGCCTCGGCGAAGCCCACGCCGCGCTCGCCCTCGGTCACGTAGCGCGGCAGGTGCTCCAACTGAGGCACGAAGCGCGCTACGTTTGCCACACCGATGCTGTGGGCGAAGGTGCGGAACATCAGCTGATCGTTGGTGGAGTCGCCCACGTAGGCCCAGCGGTCGATTTCGTCGTCGAGCGTGCGGCCCCACAGCTCGCGCACGATCCAGCGTGCGCCCTCGAGCTTGTCGTTGTCGCCGTACCAGCCGTTGATGTGGATGCTGCTCACCGTGGCGTGCATGCCTTCGCTGCGCATCAGCGCGACGACTTGAGCGATGGTCTCCTCACTCAGCTGCACGAACTCGCTGTGGTCGATGGCAATGTCGGTCTCGCGTCCGGCTGAATCGGTGGCGCGCCGCGCGCCCGGAATCTCGCGCTCGATGCGTGCCAGCACGGCCTGCATGCGGTCGAAATTGGCGGCGCGAGTTTCTGCGTCCTGCTGGTAGCGCTTCTGCAGCTTGCCACCCGGAAGGGGCAGCAAGGCGACTGCCCCGTTTTCCGCCACGATCGAATCCACCGGCCATGCTGAAACGAAAGGCACGCTCCAACCCACCGGCCGGCCGGTGATCGCCACGACGTGAAGGCCGGCAGCCTTGAGGTCGCCCAGCGCCTTCAGCGCCTCGGGTGTGATGGCGCCTTCGTTGGTGAGCGTGTCGTCGATGTCGGTGAACACGCCGATCAGATCGGTGCGCGCAGCCGCCGGCCATTGCGCGAGCGGCAGCAGATGATGGGGCGAGGGGGGCAGGACGGTCGACTGGCGCATGCCTGGTTCAGCCCGCGCTCTGCAGCGCCAGCCCCGCGTGCTCCCGCAGCGGATGGAAATGAATCTTGGGAAACCGCTCCTGCGCCAGCCGCACGTCGTAGGGCGAGGTGCACAAGAAGGCCAGCGTGTCGGCCGCGTCCTTGGCCATGCGCACCGGGTAGGCGTTGACGAATTCGCGCAGCTCGGCCGGCGTGTCGGCCGTGATCCAGCGCGCGCCGGTGTACTGGCAGCCCTCGAGCCGCACGTCGGCGTCGTACTCGGCCTTCAGGCGGTGCTGCACCACTTCGAACTGCAGTTGGCCCACGGCGCCCAGCAGCATCGGTCCGCCGACCTCGGGGCGGAACACCTGGATGGCACCTTCTTCGCCGAGCTGGGCGAGACCCTGCTGCAACTGCTTGGTGCGCAGCGGGTTCTTCAGGATCACGGTCATGAACAACTCGGGCGCAAAGAAGGGCAGACCGGTGAACTGCAGGCTCGCACCATCGGTGATGGTGTCGCCCAGCTGCACGCCGCCGTGCGTGGTGAAGCCCACGATGTCGCCTGCGTAGGCCTCTTCGACCGCCTCGCGGCGCTGGCTCATGAACGTGACGACGCTGGTCGGCCGTAGTTCCTTCGCCGTGCGCTGCACCTTGAGCTTCATGCCCGGCGTGTACTTGCCCGAGGCCATGCGCACGAAGGCGATGCGGTCGCGGTGGTTGGCGTCCATGTTGGCCTGCACCTTGAAGACCACGCCCGCGAAGTCCTTGTCCTCCGGCTGAATCTCCTTCACCACGGGCTGGCGGTTGACCATGGTGGTGCTGATGCGCGACTGCGGCGAGGGCGCCAGGTCGACCAGCGCGTCGAGCACTTCCATCACGCCGAAGTTGTTCACGCCGGAGCCGAAGAACACGGGCGTTTGCTTGCCGTCCAGGAAGGCCTCGCGGTCCCAGGTGGGGGAGGCGCCGGTGGCCAGCTCCATGCTGTCCATTGCGGATTCGAAGTCGGCGCCGAAGCGTTTCGTCAGCGTGTCGCGCTCGGTCAGCGCAATCGTTTCGAAGTCCTGCGGCAGCCGCTCGCTGCCCGATTCGAACACCGTCATCGTCTGCGTGCGCAGGTTCATGATCCCGCGAAAGCTCTTGCCCTGGCCCACGGGCCAGGTCATCGGCACGCACGGCATGCCGAGCTCGCGCTCCACTTCGTCGAGGATGTCGAGCGGCTCGCGCACTTCGCGGTCCATCTTGTTGACGAAGGTGATGATGGGCGTGTCGCGCTGGCGGCAAACCTCGATCAGCCGGCGCGTCTGCGCTTCCACGCCGTTGGCCGCGTCGATCACCATCAGCGCAGAGTCGACCGCGGTGAGCACGCGGTAGGTGTCTTCCGAGAAGTCCTTGTGGCCGGGTGTGTCGAGCAGGTTGATGACGTGGTCGCGGTACAGCATCTGCATGACCGACGAGGCCACGGAAATGCCGCGCTGCTTCTCGATTTCCATCCAGTCGGAAGTCGCGTGGCGCGAGGCCTTGCGCGCCTTCACGGAGCCAGCGATCTGGATCGCGCCCGAGAAAAGCAGCAGCTTCTCGGTCAGCGTGGTCTTGCCGGCGTCAGGGTGGGAAATGATCGCGAAGGTGCGGCGGCGGCGGGTTTCTGAGACAAAAGACAAGATGGGCAATCTGCGGGGGGATTGCCCGATTTTAGAAGGCGGGGCGGGAGCCGGACGGCCGAGGCCCGAAACGCCCCTCCCCGGGGCGCCTTACTTCCGCTTCAGCATCTTGGTCACTTCATCCACATTGGACTGGATGCGCTGGCGCACCAGCTCGAATGCATCGGCCTGCGATTTGGCGGCGAGGTTGGCCAGCTCTTTGATGTCGTCGATGGCGCGCTGGAACGATTGGCGGCCGAGTTCGTCGAGCTTGGCGAGATTGGCCTTGGGGTCCTTCCCCGGCATTTCCTTGGCCGCCGTCTGCCACTCGGTGATCGCGCTCTTGATCATCTCGGTCTGCCGCTGCACCACGGTCTGCAGGCCCTGGTAGGACTTTTCATTGGCCTGCATCAGCGCCTGGAGGTCCTTCTGGCCACTCTCGAGCAGCTTGCTCGCGCCGCCAGTCAGGTTGAGTTCCTGCAGACGGTCGGTCATGGCCTTGAGATTCTTCATCGGATTGAGCATGTCCGCGGCACTGGTGGCCTCCGCCCTGGTGCTGCTGCTTTCGTTGCTGCTGCTGGCAGTGGTCTTCTTCGCGGCGGCTTTCTTGGCAGTGGCCATGGTGCAGTATCTCCTGTGTCGGTTGGACGGGGGAACGACGAGGACCAGCCGGACGGCAAAGTCCCTCGACACGATACGCCGCACCGGCACGGCCGCAATGCCCGAGGCGGCAAATTCGCCTGCGGGATTTCCCTTGGGTTACATCGGCGGCGCGAAGCCGTTGCGCCCGGCGGTGACGCGCAGCGCCGTGGGTATGCCGTTCTTTTCCTGTGCATTGACCAGCACCTTGACGCCGGGCACCAGCAGGGATTCGGTGCCGGGACGGAAGGTCACGACCGGCACATCAGGCGGTACGACGACAGTCTGCTCTCCGCCCTTGTAGGTCAATCGAAGCTGTTGCCCGCCGCGCACCGATTTGGGCGCCGCGGCCAGGTCGGCCACGGTGGCATTGGTCATGGTGCTCTGCGGCAGCAGGTCCCACGGACGGTGGCCTTCGCCGGTACCGCGCGCGGCCTCGGGGAACACCACCACCTCGAGAGCCTTCTGCGTGCCGTCGGCCTGCGGCATGGCGGCGGTGCCGATGAAGCTGCCCTGCCTGATGTCGGACAGCTTGATCGGATAGACCTCCGAGACCGTCATGTCGGTCGGCCGAAAGAGGCTGACGACTTCGCCGCCGCGGTCTTGCACCACGAGGGTCTTGGCATCGACGCGGACGATGGTGCCGCGGATGCGCACGGGCTCGGAGGCGGCCTGTGCGGAGGCGAGGACCGGTGCGCTGGCGGCAAGAAAGAGGACCGAAGCCAGCAAGACCGGGGAGATTCTGACGAGCATGGGAGGAACTTCCGTGGTTGAGAGCTGCTCAATTTACGCTCCAGGCGGGAAACACGCTTTCCGGCATGTGGGATGCCCCGGCGATTGGCCGGTGCTGCCGCCCCGTCTACAATCCGCGGTTCCGAGGAGCGTTGCAGCGCCATCAGGCGTGAGGCTCGGACTACATCGCAACCACGCTCACCCGCTGTTCTCGCGGTGAGTCTTTTCCCCGAACGCAGTGGCACCTTTCAAACTAGCTTTGTTGGAGTTCTCATGAGCGCTGTTCTCAAGCCCACCCCCGTTTCCACTGCCGACCAGGCGATTGCCGACTTGTCGCTGGCCGCCTGGGGCCGCAAGGAAATCCGCATCGCGGAAACCGAAATGCCCGGCTTGATGGCCATCCGCGAGGAGTTCTCGAAGGCGCAGCCGCTCAAGGGCGCGCGCATCACGGGCTCGCTGCACATGACGATCCAGACCGCCGTGCTGATCGAGACGCTGCAAGCGCTCGGCGCCACCGTGCGCTGGGCTTCGTGCAACATCTTCTCGACGCAGGACCACGCCGCCGCCGCCATTGCAGCCGCCGGCACGCCGGTGTTCGCGATCAAGGGCGAGTCGCTGACGGACTACTGGGACTACACCCATGCCATCTTCGACTTCGGCCCCAAGGGTACGAAGGGCGAGGGCCCGAACATGATCCTGGACGACGGCGGCGACGCCACGTTGCTGATGCACCTGGGCCAGCGCGCCGAAAAAGACCTGGGCGTGCTCGCCAACCCGACCAGCGAGGAAGAGCGCATCCTCTACGCGGCCATCAAGGCCAAGCTGGCCGTCGATTCGACCTGGTACACCCGCAAGTCGGCCGAGATCATCGGCGTGACCGAGGAAACGACCACCGGTGTGCACCGCCTGAACGAGATGAGCGCCAAGGGCACGCTGCTGTTCCGCGCCATCAACGTGAACGACTCTGTCACGAAGAGCAAGTTCGACAACCTGTACGGCTGCCGCGAATCGCTGGTGGACGGCATCAAGCGCGCCACCGACGTGATGATCGCCGGCAAGGTGGCCTGCGTGGCTGGCTACGGCGACGTGGGCAAGGGCTCGGCCCAGGCGCTGCGTGCACTGAGCGCCCAGGTGTGGGTGACCGAGATCGACCCGATCAACGCCCTGCAGGCCGCGATGGAAGGCTACAAGGTCGTCACGATGGAATACGCCGCCGACAAGGCCGACATCTTCGTGACCACCACCGGCAACAAGGACGTCATCACGCATGACACGATGGTGAAGATGAAGGACCAGGCCATCGTCTGCAACATCGGCCACTTCGACAACGAGATCGACGTCGCGTCGATCGAGAAGTACGAGTGGGAAGAGATCAAGCCGCAGGTCGACCACATCCAGTTCCCCGACGGCAAGAAGATCATCCTGCTGGCCAAGGGCCGCCTTGTGAACCTGGGCTGCGGCACGGGCCACCCGAGCTTCGTGATGTCGTCGTCGTTCGCGAACCAGACCATCGCGCAGATCGAGCTTTTCACCAAGCCCGATGCCTACCAGGCCGGCAAGGTCTACGTGCTGCCCAAGCACCTCGACGAGAAGGTTGCGCGCCTGCACCTGAAGAAGGTTGGCGCCATGCTGACCGAACTGACGGACGAGCAAGCCGCCTACATCGGCGTCGACAAGGCGGGTCCGTACAAGGCGGACACGTACCGGTACTGATGCGCGCTGATCAGTTGCTGGTGGAACGCGGCCTTGCCGCGTCGCGGTCGCAAGCCGTGCGGCTCATTGCCGGCGGCATGCGCTGGCGCGATGCGGGCACGAGCGACGCATGGCGGGCAGTCGTGAAGAACCGCGACGAAGTGCCCGAATCGGCCGAGCTCGAACTCGACGATGCGGCAGAGGCACGCTACGTTTCGCGCGGCGGGCTCAAGCTTGAAGGCGCGCTGGCTGTCAGCAGCGTCGATCCTTCGGGCAAGCTTTGCCTCGACGTGGGCCAGTCGACCGGCGGCTTCACCGACTGCCTGCTGCAGCGCGGCGCGACCAAGGTGGTCGGCGTCGATGTCGGCCATGGGCAGCTGCATGCGAAGTTGCGCGAGGACGAGCGCGTCGAGGCCATCGAAGGCGTCAACGCGCGTGCCCTGTCGCCCGACGATCTGGGCGAGGATGGCGAATCGCAGTTCGACCTCATCGTTGGCGACCTGTCGTTCATCTCGCTCACGCTGGTGCTGCCGGCCGTGGTGCCGTTCCTCGCCGATGACGGGCACCTGCTGTTGCTGGTCAAGCCGCAGTTCGAACTGCAGCCCGGGCAGGTCGGCAAGGGCGGCATCGTGCGCGACGAGTCGATGTATGCGGTGGTCGAAAAGCGCCTGCGCGATGCCTGCGAAGCGCTCGAGCTTCGCGTGCTGCAGTGGTTCGAAAGCCCGATCGCCGGCGGCGACGGCAACCGCGAGTTTTTCATTCACGCCGTGCGCGCTGCTGGCGCCAACGGCTCTTAAGGAGACGCAGGTGCGCCTTCCGCTGAGCTTCGAATTCTTTCCGACCAAGACGCCCGAGGGCGCGGTCAAGCTGCGCGCGGTGCGCCAGCAGCTGTATGCGCGCAAGCCCGAGTTCTGCTCGGTCACTTACGGCGCGGGCGGCTCCACGCACCAGGGCACGTTCGGCGCGGTGCAGGAAATCCTTTCTGAAGGCGTCGACGCCGCGAGCCACTTCTCGTGCATCGGCGCCACGCGCGCGACGGTGCGCGAGCAGCTGGCCGAGCTCAAGGCCATGGGCGTGAAGCGCCTCGTCGCTTTGCGTGGCGACCTGCCGAGCGGCTACGGCATCGGCGGCGAATTTCTGTATGCCAGCGACCTCGTCGCCTTCATCCGCGAAGAAACCGGCCGCGACTTTCACATCGAGGTGGCCTGCTACCCCGAGGTGCATCCGCAGGCCCGTTCGCCCGAAGCCGACATGCAGGCCTTTGCCGCCAAGGTGAAGGCCGGGGCCGATTCTGCGATCACGCAGTATTTCTTCAGCCCCGAGGCCTACTTCCGCTTCGTCGACGACGCGCGCAAGCTCGGCCTCGACACGCCGATCGTGCCGGGCGTCATGCCGATCATCAGTTCGACGCAGCTGATGCGTTTCTCGGATGCCTGCGGCGCCGAGATTCCGCGCTGGATCCGCCTGCGGCTGCAGGGCTTCGGCGACGACACGGCGTCGATCAAGGCCTTTGGCCTCGACGTGGTGGCCGATCTTTGCGCGCGCCTGCGTGAAGGCGGCGCACCGGCGCTGCATTTCTACACGATGAACCAGTCGGCGGCCACGCTGGCTGTGCTGGAGCGCCTCGATTGAGGGGGCGCGCAGGCGCAGTGAGTTCGCTGCGCGGGGCATTTCGCGTCGCGCTTGTCGCAGCAAGCTGTGCGTTGGCCGGTTGTGCCATGCCCCCGGCCACCGAAGGCGGGGGCGGAGATGCAAAAGACGCAAAGCTTTCGCCCTTGCCGCGCCAGCTGGCCGTGCCTGCAGGCGCACCGGCCCGTTCGAGCGTGCCGTCGGTCCGCTACGACCTTGCGGCGCCAAGCCCCGGCGATCTGGGGCCCGACGACGGCGTGCCGGGCGACGGTGGCCCTCGCGAGATCTACGAACGCGGTGGAGCGTCCTGGTACGGCATTCCGTTTCACCAGCGCAAGACCGCGAGCGGCGAGCGCTTCGACATGATGGCCATGACGGCGGCCCACAAGACCTTGCCATTCAACACCCGCGTCTGCGTGCGCAGCCTTGTCAATGGCAGCGAAGTGCTGGTGCGCATCACCGATCGGGGCCCCTACGCGCAGGGCCGCATCATCGACCTGAGCCGTGCCGCGGCCGATCGCATCGGCATGATCGGGCTCGGCATCAAGCAGGTGGCGCTGACGATCATCGACCGCGAGGGCATGCGCTGCGGTGGGGAGGAGGTGGAAGGGGCCGGGGCCGTGATACCGCCCGCCGCGCCCGTGTCCGCGCGCCGCAAGGTCTACGTGCCGCCGCGCCGCCGCCGCTAGAAGGCGCAACAAAGAAGAACGAAAGAGCCTAGCCGCCCGTATCGAGCGAAAAGGTGGCGTTCCGGTCCTGGGCCAGCCGCTCCACCAGTTGGGGCAGGGCGGCAGCCAGCAGCGGCTTCAGCGTGTAGGGCGGGTTGATCAGGAACATGCCGCTTGCCGGCAATCCGGGGCGCTGGGTTTCGCCGGTCGTCGTGGTGATCAGCTTGCTCGACTTGACCGTGAGCGTGGCGTGCAGCCACGACTTGCCGGCCTTGGTCGCCAGTGTCTTGAGCCGCCGCGGCAGGTCGTGCGCCTCGGGGCGCGGAATGATCGGGTACCAGACCGCATAGGTGCCGGTCGCAAAGCGCTTGAGCGCCTCGGCCGCGAAGTCGAGCACGCGGCCGTAGTCGCTCTTGATTTCGTAGCTCGGGTCCATCAGCACCAATGCGCGGCGCGAAGGCGGCGGCAGGAACTTGGTGGCGCTGCCGAAGCCGTCTTCGTGCAGCACGGCGATCTGGCGGCCGGCTTCGAGCTGCGCAATGTTGGCGTCCAGCGTGCGCGCGTCGGTCGGGTGCAGCTCGAACAGCTTGAGCTTGTCGTGGTCGCGCAGCAGGTGCTGCACGATGAACGGCGAACCGGGATAGATGCGCGCTCCGCCCTTGGGGTTGAAGTCGTGGATCACACTCAGGTAGCGCGCAATCGCGTCGGCCAAGGGCGCCTCGGCTTCGGGCGCTCCCTTTTTTGCGGCTGACTTGCCCGCAGGTGCTGGCGAAGCAGGGGGCTTCTTTTCCGAAAGAAGACGCAATATGCCCTCGGCGGCTTCGCCGCTGGTGCCGGCGTAGTCGCCGTCGAGCCGATACAGGCCGGCGCCGGCGTGGGTGTCGACGACCGTGAGGGGCGCTTCTTTTTCAAGCAGATGGTCGAGGGTGGCAATCAGCACCGTGTGCTTGAGCACGTCGGCGTGGTTGCCGGCATGGAAGGCGTGGCGGTAACTGAACATAGGGTGAGGATGGTAACGTCTCAGGCCTCCCGGGAGGCTTCAATTTGCTTCGATGGGCCGATTCTTCGTATAATCGCGGGCTTCGCAGCGTTTTTGTAGCCCCGCGGCGAAGGCATGTTCACCTGCTCATCACTGGGCGGGCAGGCGTGAAAACCCACCTAAGAGATTCCCACCAGAGGAACGCCGACCGTGGAAAAGGGCTCGCCAAACCCTCTTTTCAAGAGAAAAACTCATGACCAAAACGTTCAGCGCCAAGCCCGCTGACGTGACGCACGAGTGGTTTGTGATTGACGCGACCGACAAGGTCCTCGGACGAGTAGCCAGCGAAGTTGCTCTCCGTTTGCGCGGCAAACACAAGGCCATTTATACGCCTCACGTCGATACCGGTGACTTCATCGTCATCATCAACGCCGCGCAACTGCGCGTCACCGGCGCCAAGTCGATCGACAAGGTGTACTACCGTCACTCGGGCTATCCCGGCGGTATCACGGCGACCAACTTCCGCGACATGCAGAACAAGCACCCGGGCCGCGCCCTGGAAAAGGCTGTCAAGGGCATGCTGCCCAAGGGCCCGCTTGGTTACGCGATGATCAAGAAACTCAAGGTGTACGGTGGCGCTGAGCACCCGCATACCGCCCAACAGCCCAAAGTGCTGGAACTGTAAGGAGCCTTGAGAATGATTGGTGAATGGAACAATGGCACCGGCCGTCGCAAATCGAGCGTCGCCCGCGTGTTTCTGAAAAAAGGCACCGGCAAGATCACGGTCAACGGCAAGGACATCCAAGAGTTCTTCGGCCGTGAAACCTCGATCATGATTGCCAAGCAGCCCCTCGCGCTGACCAACAACCTCGAAGCTTTCGACGTGATGGTCAATGTGAACGGTGGCGGCGAATCGGGTCAAGCCGGCGCCACGCGCCACGGCATCACCCGTGCCCTGATCGACTACGACGCAACGCTCAAGCCCGTGCTGAGCCAAGCTGGCTTCGTGACGCGCGATGCGCGTGAAGTCGAACGTAAGAAGGTCGGTCTGCACTCCGCACGCCGCCGCAAGCAGTTCAGCAAGCGCTGATCCTGTTCGCTACGGACGAAAGCCGCCTTCGGGCGGCTTTTTCATTGCGATCTCTGGTGAATGTGGCGTTAGCCCCCACTTGCTTTGGGTGCTCGCTGCCCCGGCCTGCCAGGAACGCCGCATTGCAGTAGCATTGGTTCATTGGCCGCATGTTCGGCCCTCAAGGAGTTACCCCACATGAGCGCTGTTGCCGAAAACATCCAGACCCAGATGCCCGAACCCATCGTCTTCACCGACAGTGCGGCCGCCAAGGTGGCCGACCTGATCGCCGAGGAAGGCAATCCCGACCTCAAGCTGCGCGTGTTTGTGCAGGGTGGCGGGTGCTCGGGCTTTCAGTACGGTTTCACTTTCGATGAAATCACCAACGAAGACGACACGACGATGACCAAGAACGGCGTGTCGCTGCTGATCGACGCCATGAGCTACCAGTACCTGGTCGGCGCCGAGATCGACTACAAGGAAGACCTGCAGGGCGCCCAGTTCGTGATCAAGAATCCGAACGCCACCAGCACTTGCGGCTGCGGGTCCAGCTTCACGGCCTGACCTGCCCTTGACGCCCGCTGGCGGCATCGTCCGGTAAAAGCCGCCTTCGGGCGGCTTTTTGCTGCCTGCCGCCCATGCAGGCCGGCAAAGAGCCGCCCTCAGGCGGGGTAGACCGCGCCCAGCACGCGCGCACCGCACGCGCCAGTCACGCTGGCAAGGTTGCCCGCCTCGCGCCGTACCGTGCTGCGCGCCAGCCAGGCAAATGCCGCCGCCTCGACCTGCAGCGGCGGCAGGCCGTGTTCCGTCGAAGCCGCCACGTCCACGGCCGGAAGCAGCGCCCGCAAGCGCCCGACCAAATGGTCGTTCAGTGCGCCGCCACCACAAACAATGAGCAGTTTGCTATCGTTTCCGTACCGCAAGACATCTGCTGCGCAAACGGTGGCGGTGAATTCGGTCAGGGTCGCCTGCACGTCGGCGGGTGCAAAGGCCGTGGCTGTGCCGACGCGGGCTGATAGCCATGCCGGATTGAACAGGTCGCGGCCTGTGCTTTTGGGCGGCGCCTTGGCGAAGTAAGGCTCGGCCTGCAGTTGTGCGAGCAATACCGGCAGCACCTGGCCACTCGCGGCCCATTGCCCGCCGCGATCGAAGGGTTCGCCGGTATGAAGCTGGCACCAGTGGTCCATCAGGGCATTGCCCGGCCCGCAATCGAAGCCCAGCACCGCCGGGTTTTCGGGCGTATCGAGGGGCGGCAACAGGCTCAGATTGGAAATGCCGCCGATGTTCAGCACCGCCACAGGTTCGGCCGCGCGCGCGAACATTGCCCGGTGGAATGCCGGCACCAGCGGCGCACCTTGGCCGCCTGCAGCTAGATCGCGGCTCCGGAAATCCGCGACCACGTCGATGCGCGTCAACTCGGCCACCAGCGAGGGGTTGTTGATCTGCAGGGTGTATCCGACGCCATCGAACTCCGTGGGCCGGTGGCGCACGGTCTGGCCATGGGCGCCAAGCGCTGTCACTTCGCTGGCCGAGGCGCCGCTGTCCGCCAGGAGTTGGCCCACCACGCTGGCGTAGATCCGGGCCAGGCCATTGCCGGCCAGTGCCGCGCGGTGAAGTTCGTTGTCGCCGGGCGTGTTGAGCGCCATCAGCTCCGCCCGCAGTGCCGCGGGAAAGGGGGCTGTGGCGTAGGCCCGCACGGCAATGCGGCCCTCGGAAAAGTCGGCCAAGACGCCGTCGACGCCGTCGAGCGACGTGCCGGACATCAGGCCGATGAAGAGTTCAGCGGCCATCTTTGGAGGGGGCGAGCGGGCCGCTGCGTGCCGTGTGGTGCCGCCGCGGCGCGGGATCAGTCCGCGCTGGCCTGGATGACCGAGAACGCCGCGGCCAGTTCGGTGCGCGCACCGACGGCGATGCGTTCGAACGCCGGGCGCATCGCTGCGGTGATGGGGGCGCCGCCTTCCTGGGCGATCGAGGTCGGGTCCTGGTATTCGCCGTTCACGCGGAACTCGAAATGCAGGTGAGGGCCGGTCGCCCAGCCGGTGGAGCCCACGGCGCCGATGGTCTGGCCCTGGCTGATGCTCTCGCCGGCCTTGACGTCGACGCGGCTCAGGTGCGCGTAGGCCGTCTGCTGGTTGTTGCGGTGCTTGACGATGACGATGTTGCCGTAGCCGCTCTGCGTGCCCGCGAAATCGACCGTGCCGTCGCCGACGCTGCGCACCGCAGTGCCCGTCGGCGCCGCGAAGTCGATGCCGTTGTGCTGGCGCCAGCTGTTCAGAATCGGGTGCATGCGCATCGCGAAGCCGCTCGACACGCGCGAAAACTCGACCGGCGAGCTCAGGTACGCCTTGCGCAGGCTGTCCCCGTTCGGGCGGTAGTAGCTGCCCTTCTGGCCCGCGGGCTGGAACCACACGGCCTGGTGCACCTTGCCGCCGCTCTCGAACTCGGCCGAGAGCACGCGGCCGCTGCGCAGCGCCTGGCCGTCGGCTTCGAAGGTTTCGTACACCACGGCGAAGCGGTCGCCCTTGCGCAGCGCGCGCACGTCGACATCGCCCGCGAAGATGTCGGCCAGCTGGCTCGCGACTGAATCGGGAACGCGGGAGTCGTCGGTGGCTGCGAACAGCGAGGTGCGGATGGTGCCGCTGGCCAGGCGCGTGCCAGGCGTCAGCGTGTCGCGTTCGGTGAGCGCGACGAATCCGACGGCCGTGCGTTCGACCACGAAGCGCTTGAAGCCGCCGTCGCCGTCGGGAATCCAGCGGGCGCTGAGCCTCTTGAGCTGGTTTTCCTGCGTGGCTTCGGCCGTGATGGTGCGTCCCGCGCGCGCGAACAGCGCATTGCGGGCTTCGCCGCTTCCGCGCACGAAGGCGGTGGCTGCGGGGTCGGAAATGCCCAGGCGCTTCAGCAGGGCCTCGGCCGTGTCGCTGGAGCGCGTGATGTCGGTGCGAAACAGCGTGAAGCTGAAGTTCTCGAGCGATTCGCTCTGGTCCGCAAAGGACAGGGGCGCGGTCGCTTCAAGGACCTGTTGGACCGGAAGGTCGGACGCGTCGGGGCCCAGGGAGGCCACCGCCAGGGTGCCGGCGCTCAGCAAGGCAGCCGCGATGGCCGCGGTGATCTGCTTGGGATAGGTCCGGAATGTATAGGCCACGCGAGAAGCCAGGAGCTCCTCGGCGGCGAGAATGCCGTTGATCAAACTTTGAATTCCAGCTCAGGTTCTGCAAATCCGCGCTGCAAAGCCCAGAGCGGAGAGGGCGGCAGGGCGGTGCGGAAAAAGCGCCGCTTAGAATCCGGCGCTTGAAAAGTCGGGCTGAGTATAGCTTCGGCAACCTGAAAATCAGCCAAAAAGCCTATGAATGCCGAATCTGTTACATCCAATGGCCTGTCCGATGGTGTAAGACGAGCGCTTGAGATATCCCTCCGAGGGACCGATGAACTGCTCCCCCGGGACGAGTGGGTGCGCAAGCTGCAGCGTTCGGAGGCCAGCGGAACGCCGCTGCGCATCAAATTGGGGCTCGATCCAACCGCCCCCGATATCCACATCGGCCATACGGTTGTCCTCAACAAGATGCGTCAGCTCCAGGACCTGGGGCATCGGGTGATTTTCCTGATCGGCGACTTCACGACCACCATCGGGGACCCCTCGGGCCGTAACAGCACCCGGCCGCCGCTCACGCGGGAGCAGATCGAGGCCAATGCCCAGACCTACTACCGGCAGGCCAGCCTGGTGCTGGACCCTGAAAAGACCGAGATTCGCTACAACTCCGAATGGAGCGACCCGTTGGGCGCGCGCGGCATGATCCAGCTCGCCGCCAAGTACACCGTCGCCCGCATGATGGAGCGCGACGACTTCAACAAGCGCTTCAAGGCCGGCCAGTCGATCTCGGTGCACGAGTTTCTCTACCCGCTGATGCAGGGCTATGACTCGGTGGCGCTCAAGAGCGACCTCGAACTGGGCGGGACCGACCAGAAGTTCAACCTGCTCGTCGGCCGCCATCTCCAGCAGGAATACGGCCAAGAGCCGCAGTGCATACTCACTATGCCTTTGTTGGAGGGGCTCGACGGCATCGAGAAGATGTCCAAGAGCAAGAACAACTACATCGGCATCAGCGAAGACGCCAACACCATGTTCGCCAAGGTGCTGTCGATCTCCGACGAACTGATGTGGCGCTGGTACACGCTGCTGAGCTTCCAGTCGCTCGAGCAAATCGAGGCGCTCAAGGCCGAAATTGCGGCGGGCCGCAATCCGAAGGACGCGAAGGTGGCGCTGGCCAAGGAAATCACCGCGCGCTTCCACAGCGCGGCGGCGGCAGAGGCGGCGGAACAGGACTTCATCAACCGCAGCAAGGGCGGCGTGCCGGACGAGATTCCCGAGGTTTCGTTGGGAGGGGCGCCGCTTGGCATTGCGCAGCTGCTCAAGCAAGCCGGCCTTGCACCCTCGACCTCCGAGGGCAATCGGCTGATCGACGGCGGCGGCGTGCGCGTCGATTCGGTCGTGATCAGCGACAAGGCGCTGAAGCTGCCCGCGGGCAGCTACGTGGTGCAGGTCGGCAAGCGCAAGTTTGCGCGCGTCACCGTCAGCTGACGGAAAGGCCGGCGGCGGCGCTCGCCGCCAACCGCTTCACCGGACTTCGATGGTGACGCGCCGGTTGCGCGGCTCGTCCACCTCGTCGGCCGTGGACACGGCGAGTTCGCGTTCGCCGCGGCCGACGGCCTCGATGCGCTTGGCCGGGAACTGCCGTTCCACGAACAGCTGCGCGACTTCCTGCGCCCGGCGTTGCGAAAGCATGTCGTTCTGCTCGAGAGCGCCCTTGGTGTCGGTGTGCCCGGTCACCACGATGTCGCTGCCGCTGCGGGTTTGCGCCGCAATCATCGCCTCGTTCATGACCTGCTGCGACGCGGCCGTGAGCGTGGTGCCGCCGGCGTCGAAAAACACCGTGTAGCGCTGCGGAGGAGGCGGGCGCATGTCGAACAGCACCTTGTTCTCGGCCCGCACCTTGGCGGGATCCGCCTGGTCGACCACGGGCGCGCCGGACGCGCCGACAGCCGCGGTGGCGCGCTGATAGGGCCTGGAAAGAACTTCTTCGCCGTCTTTCGCACGCACCACCACGGCCGAAGGCTTGTCGTCCGCCTGCGGCAGCAGCACCACGCGGGTGCCCGGCGTCGAGCATGCGGCGAGCAGCGCGGCAGTCAGGGCGACAAGGAAGAGAGTGGCATGGGGTCGCAACTTCATCATCATGGCTGGCCGTCGGTCTGCACGATGAAGTCGGTCCCTCGGATGCCGATGGTGGCCGTTTGCGTCTCCACGCGGATGGCGTCGGGATTCGTCTTGCCGATCAGTCCGGTGATCATGCGCATCGAGCCGCGCAACAGCGACACGAGCACGCCGCCTTCGTGCGTGGTGGCGTTGAAGTGGAATTCCTTCAGGTCCAGCCGCGACGAAGGCCCGACCACGAGCGTCGTGTCGTCGCGCAGGACCACGGCAGCGGAAGAATCCGGACCTGTCACGATGCGGTCGACGGCGGTGAGCGCATCGCCCGCGCTGGCTGCGCGAGGCGTGCCAGCCGTGCTGAGCAGCTGCACGTTGCCGCGCACCGACTTCACGAAGCCCGCCTGCAGCTCGGCAACCGGCGCGGCTGTTGGCGCGGCTGTTGCGGCGGAAGGTGTTTGTGCGTGGGCCAGCGCCACTGCGCCCCAAAAGGCGAAGCCTCCCAGGGCGATCAGGAATTTTTTCATCATCACTCTCTGCGAATGTCTCGCTGTGACACAAATATTAAATCGGACCTGTTACAAGCGGAGGCCGCATTTGAGAACTTGGCTACAAAGATGCGGCCTTTTGCCGCATTTCGGCCGTTTTTCTTGCCCAACGTCTCTCGCCGCACATGACTTTGACCCCCAAGACGCTGCTTCGCGTTTCCGTGGCCGTTGCCCTGATCACGATCCTGCTCAAGGGGCTGGCAGGCTACGTCACGAACTCGATGGGTCTGATTTCCGATGCCATGGAGTCGTTCGTCAATCTTGCCAGCGCGATGTTCGCCCTGGCGATGGTGACCGTGGCGGCGCGGCCCGCCGACGAAGACCATCCGTACGGCCACCACAAGGCCGAGTACTTCTCATCGGGCTTCGAAGGCATTCTGATCGTCGGCGCCGCCGCCGCCATTCTCTGGGTTTCCGTGCAGCGGCTGCTTTCTCCCCAGCCGCTCGATCAACTGGGCTGGGGGCTCGGGCTGTCGGTGATCAGCTCGGGCTTCAACGCGGCCCTGGCCTTCGCGCTGTTTAGAGCGGCGCGCACGCACCGGTCGATCGCGCTGGAAGCCGATGCGCGGCACCTCGTGACCGACGTCTGGACCTCGGCCGCGGTGGTGATCGGCATTGTGGCCGTGCACTTCAGCGGATGGCTCTGGCTCGACCCGCTGCTGGCCATCGGCGTGGCGCTCAACATCGTGCGTGAAGGCGTGAAGCTCGTGTGGCGCTCGTCGCAAGGGCTGATGGACGAAGCCCTCGAACCCGAAACCATCGCCACGCTGCGCGCCACGCTGGACCAGTTTGCCGCGCGCCTGCCCGAAGGCCCACGGCTGCGCTTCGACGACATGGTCACGCGGCGTGCAGGCCAGCGCCGCTTTGCCGACCTGCACATGCACGTGCCCGGCGACTGGACGCTGCAGCACGCGGCGGCCCTGCGCGATGAGCTGGAACAAGTGCTGATGGATGCCGTGCCCGGCCTGCGCGTGACCATCCAGCTGCTGCCGCTCGGCATGGAGGCCCGTGCCACGCAGATCGGAGAAGAGGCATGAAGGCCGTCGTCCAGCGGGTGGCCAGCGCGCGTGTGGACATCGCCGGCCAGACCGTCGGCGCCATCGGTGCCGGCCTGCTTGTCTTGCTCTGCGCCGAGCGCGGCGATGCTGATGCGCTGGCCGACCGCATGCTCGCAAAGATATTGAAGCTGCGCATCTTTTCCGACGAGGCCGGCAAGATGAACCGCAGCCTGCAAGACATCGGCGGCGGCCTGCTCGTGGTGAGCCAATTCACGCTCGCGGCCGACGTGAGCGGTGGCAACCGGCCCAGCTTCACACAGGCGGCAGCACCGGACGAAGGGCGGCGGCTCTACGACTACTTCGTGGCGCGGGCCCGCGCGGCGCATCCGGTGGTTGCAACCGGCGAGTTCGGCGCTGACATGCAGGTGCACCTCGTCAACGACGGGCCCGTCACCATTCCGCTGCAGATGGCGCCGTAGCGCCGCCTTCGCGTTCAGTTGTGTTCGAGCACGGCTTCCCAGAGCACCTTCGGCTGCTCGTAGCGGTGCACCGTAAATTCATTGAGATGCAGCATGCGCCAGCCGTCGGCAAAGAGCCGCTCCACTGCCGCGCGGTCGAAAAAGCGCTTGGGCACACCGTCCACCAGATAGAAGGAGTCTTCGCCGTCCGGCGGCGGACCGCTGGCGCCGTGGTGGAAGTCGTTCACCGAGTTCAGCCGGCACAGCAGCACGCCGTCCGGTCGAAGCACGCGGCGAATCCGCCGTGCCAGCGCCAGCGTTTCGTCCCATGCGAAGTAGTGCAGCGAAAGGCTCGCGACCACTGCGCCCACGCTGCCGTCTTCTTCTCCGCCAGGCAGCGGAAAAGGCGCACGAAAATCGCGGCAGTGAAACGCGGCGCCGTGCGGCACCCGCGCTCGCGCGGCGGCTACCGACTCGCTCGACAACTCGATGCCCACCACGTGCAGGCCCGCGCCGGCGAGCACCGCACTGTCGGGGCCGGTTCCGCAGCCCAGTTCGAGCACCGGGCCGGTTCCCGCGCGCTCCGCGAGCAACGGAATCCAGCGCGCCAGCCACGGATCGGTGTTCGTCCCGGGCGCCGCCGTCATCACGACCGGCCGTAGGGGTTGCGGATGCCCAAGCCCGCCAGGATTTCGATTTCGCGCGCTTCCATGGCTTCGGCATCGGCTTCGCTGGTCTCGTGGTCCCAGCCTTGCGCGTGCAGCGTGCCGTGAACCAGCAGGTGCGCGTAGTGCGCGGCCAGCGTCTTGCGTTCTTCCCTGGCCTCGCGGGCAACCACCGGTGCGCACAGCACCAGGTCGGCCATCACCATCGGGCTTTGCGCATAGTCGAAGGTCAGCACGTTCGTCGCATAGTCCTTGCCGCGGAATTCGCGGTTCAGGCGCTGCCCTTCCTCGGCGTCGACGATGCGCACGGTGACCTCGCCGTCCACATCGAGCGCATGGCGGATCCAGCGCGCGACGCTATGGCGCGGCAACGCGGCGCGGTGCCGCTCGATGCCCTTGAAGCGCGGCGCGAACTGCAGCGAAAGCGAAAGCTGGGCCAGTGCCATGTCAGTGCGAACCCGCGCGCTTGCGCTGACCGTCGTAGGCGTCGACGATCTTGGCGACCAGCGGATGCCGCACCACGTCGGCACTGGTGAAGTGCGTGATCGCGATGCCGCTCACGCGCCTCAGCACGCGCTCGGCGTCGATCAGCCCGCTCAGCTGCTGCTTGGGCAAATCGATCTGGCTCACGTCGCCCGTCACCACCGCCTTGGCGCCGAAGCCGATGCGCGTAAGAAACATCTTCATCTGCTCGACCGTGGTGTTCTGCGCCTCGTCGAGGATCACGAAGGCGTTGTTCAGCGTGCGCCCGCGCATGAAGGCCAGCGGTGCAATTTCGAGCGCGTTGCGCTCGAAGGCCTTTTGCACCTTCTCGTAGCCCATGAGATCGTAGAGCGCGTCGTACAGCGGACGCAGGTACGGGTCGACCTTCTGCGTCAGGTCGCCCGGCAGAAAGCCGAGCCGCTCGCCGGCTTCCACTGCCGGTCGCGTGAGCACGATGCGCTGCACCGCCGCGCGCTCCAGCGCATCGACCGCGCAAGCCACCGCCAGGTACGTCTTGCCGGTGCCGGCCGGGCCGATGCCGAAGGTGATGTCGTGCTTGGCGATGTTGTCCAGATACAGCGCCTGCGTGGGCGTGCGCGCGCGCAGGTCGGCGCGGCGGGTGACGAGCATGGCCGCATCCTCGTCGCCGTCGATCATGGAGCCGTCGCCCGCGAGCGTGAGCTGCACCACGGCTGGGTCGATCGGCCGCTGGGCAATTTCGTACAGCGCCTGCAGCACGTCCATCGCCCGCTGCGCGGAGGCCTTGGGACCATCGACCTTGAATTGCTCGTGGCGGTGCGCGATCTTCACGCCCAGGGCCTCTTCGATGCGGCGCAGGTGCGCATCCAGCGGTCCGCACAGGTGGCCGAGGCGCGAGTTGTTGGGGGGAGCAAAGGTGTGTCGCAGAATCACGCCGGACATTTCAAGGAAAAAGGGCACCCATGATAGGCAAACTCACCGGCGTATTGGCCGAACGCAACCCACCGCAAGTGGTGGTGGACTGCAACGGCGTCGGCTACGAGGTCGATGTGCCGATGAGCACGTTCTACAACCTGCCCGGCACCGGAGAGCGCGTTTCGCTGCTCACGCACTTCGTGGTGCGCGAGGACGCGCAGATTCTCTACGGTTTCGGCACCGCCGAGGAGCGTGCGGCTTTTCGGCAACTCATCAAGATCACCGGCGTGGGGCCGCGCACGGCGCTTGGCCTGCTTTCGGGCATGAGCGTGGGCGAACTGTCGCAGGCCATCACCACGCAGGAGCTCGGCCGGCTCGTGAAGATTCCCGGCATCGGCAAGAAGACCGCCGAGCGGCTGTTGCTGGAACTTAAGGGCAAGCTGGGCGCCGACATCGGCCTGCCCGCGCATGCAGCTTCGGACGCGCAGGCCGACATCCTGCAGGCGCTGGTCGCACTGGGCTACAGCGACAAGGAAGCCGCGTTGGCGCTCAAGGCGTTGCCGAAGGATGCGACGGTGAGCGAGGGGATCAAGCTGGCGCTGAAGGCGCTGGCGAAATGATGGCAAGCCATGCCGAACTGCGATTTCTACGCAACACCTGAAGATCACGAAGACGTGCTCTCATGGCTGTTCGCCGAAGACAGCTGCGACGTCTACGAGCATTACTCGGCTTTCGAGCAACCGCTGAAACGCTTTCGTTCCGCCGCCGAGGTGCTGGCGCGGTTCCAACGGCCTCCTGGTGAGCCGCCGTGCCAAGCGGTTCTTCTGAGCCTTTACGTGCGAGGGGCCGGTCCGGCTTTCGTGCCGCGCCACATTGCGCTGAATCCGCAGGCCTGCGGTGGCGCCGCCTTCAGGTACAGCGCCAGCGGGTGGGGCATGGTGCAGTTGCACCTGCATGCGCCGGTCATCGACAAGGTGCGGCTGGACAATTCACACACGAACCACAACACCCTGTTGCGAGCGCAGACCTGGTCCGCCACGTTCCCCGAGGACGGTCCTGTCGAGGCATGGGATTTCGCGAGGATCACATCCTTCTCCTCCCGGCTGAATCGCCAAATACGCAAACGCGGCGTGGCCAAACTGAGAGGCTACGTACTGCATCCTGGGGCGCTCGCGCTGTGGGAGCTTGGGGTCGCGATGGGGCCCTTCAAGCCGGGCATCCACGCGTTGCAGAAGGTTTAGGCGTGGCAGTCGTCTCAGGGGTGGATCTTCTCGCCCTTGGCCAGCATTTCCACGAACTGCGCAATACGCCGCGCCCGGGTCTCGGCCTTCTTCGCACCCTGCGTTCGGAACAGCACCGCGTAGCGGTTGCGCGAGTCGAGCTTGGCGAAGAAGACGGCGGCCTTGGAATTCGCGTCGAGCGCGGCCTGCAGGTCGGGCGGCACGGTGGCGATGCTTTGGGCATCGTAGGCCGCCTCCCAGCGGCCGTCGGTGCGAGCACGCTCGACTTCGGCCAGGCCGGCTGGCTGCATGTGGCCTTCTTCGATCAGCCTCAATGTCTTGTCGCGGTTGATCTTCGACCAGGTGCTGCGCGGCGTGCGAGGGGTGAAGCGCTGCAGGAAGTGCTTGTCGTCTTCCGCCTTGCGCTGCCCGTCGATCCAGCCGTAGCACAGCGCAACCTCGAGCGCCTCGGCGTGGTTGACCGATGCAATGCCGCTGCTCTTCTTGGCCATTCGCAGCCACACGCCGGCCGCGTCGGCGTGATGGCGCTTCAGCCAACGCTCCCACGCGGCGGCGGTGGTGCAATCGACGGGCGTGTCATGCGGCACGCGCTCGGCCGCCGCCGCTTTTGTTGCGCTTGTGCGCGCCGTGCTCACGGCACCCACCAGTAGCGCAGCGCGTGAAAGTAGATCGGCGCCGCGAAGATCACCGAGTCGAGCCGGTCGAGCATGCCGCCGTGGCCTTCGATCATCGAACCCCAATCCTTCACGCCGCGGTCGCGCTTGATGGCCGACATCACGAGTCCGCCGAAGAAGCCCATGAGGCAAATGGTGAGCGCCATCAGCGCCGCCTGCCAGGGATTGAACGGTGTTGCCCAGTAGAGCGCCGCGCCCAGTGCGGTGGCGCTCGCCACGCCGCCGACCAGGCCTTCCCAGGTCTTGGAGGGCGAGAGTTCGGGCGCCACCTTGCGCTTGCCGAAGAGCTTGCCCCAGACGTACTGCAGCACGTCGCTGCCCTGCACCACGATCACCAGAAAAGCGATCAGCAGCAGGTTGCGGCCTTCGAAGCCGGGGATCTGCAGCGTGAGCAGCGCGGGCACGTGGCTGATGCAGAACACGCAGATCATCAGGCCCCACTGGATCTTCGAAGTGCGTTCCAGGAAGCGCTGCGTGTCGCCGCCCACGGCCGCGAGTATGGGCAGCACGAGAAAGGCGTAGACCGGAATGAAGATCGAATAGAGCCCGTACCAATCGATCCACACCAGGAAATACTGCACCGGCAGCCCGATGTAGAACGCCGCCGCAATCGCATGATGGTCGCCGCGCCGCGTGTAGGCCAGGCTGATGAACTCGCGCAGCGCGTAGAACGAGATCAAATAGAACAGCACGATCACGCCGCCCTTGCCGAAGGCGAAGGCAAGGCCGATCACCGCCACCATCACCCACCACGCATTGACGCGCGCGTTGAGGTTGTCGATCACCGAATGGGGCTGGCCTTGCGCCACGCGCCATTTGAGCGCTGCGCCGATGGCCGAGGCAAGAATCAGCACGCCGGCGACGCCACCGAACAATTGCAGCGTGGTCTGGGTGGAGGGCGAGATGTTCATGGCGTCGTCGTTGCTTTTTCTTGTTCTGGCACCCGGTCGTATTCGGGGCGCAGGTCGAGCATGGCGGCGCGTGCGCGCGCAAGAAAGCTGCTCTTGTCTTCGCCTTCGGCCAGCGTGATCGGCGCGCCGAAGCGAACCGTGCAGGCGAGCGGAATCGGCACCAAGGTGCCCTTGGGCAGCACGCGCTTCAGGTTCTCGATCCACACCGGCACCAGCCGCACGTTGGGGCAGGCGCGCGCGAGGTGATAGAGGCCGCTCTTGAGCGGCAGAAGGATCTCGTCGCCCGTATTGCGGGTGCCCTCGGGGAACATGATGAGCGAATCGCCGCCCTCCAGCGCCTCCTTCATCTGGTCGACCGGGTTCCCACCCTGGCCCGAGCCGTCGCGCCGGATCATCAGCGCGTTGAACACGTCGGCGCCGATGAACTGGCGCATCTTGGAGGCCATCCAGTAGTCCTGCCCGGCCACCGGCCGCGTCAGCGCGCGCAGATCGGGCGGCAGCGTGGCCCACAGCAGCACGAAGTCGCCGTGGCTCGTGTGATTGGCGAAGTACAGCGTCTGCTCGGCCTTGGGCGTGGTGCCGCTCCAGATGGCGCGCACGCCGGTCAGGAGGCCGGCTGCGCCGATGATCAGCTTGCCCGCGACGACGGCAAGCGCGCGGCGCAGCACCGTACTTTCGGGCCGGCCGGTTTCCCTGTTATTTTGATCTTCTTCTTCGGTCACGTGAGGTCCTGGGTCATCAAGGCAAGGAGAAACATGGCGCTCTGGCAGGCGATCACGACGGCATGGCGCTGCATGAGCTGGCGGGTGCCCTGCACGCGGTCGTCGAGCGGCCGGGCTGCTTTCGTTGCCGGTGCATTGCGCAGGCCGAGCCGGTCGAGCGCGGTGTCGAGCGCATTCAGCGACGGGATGGCGCCGCGCGCCAGATCGTCGAACAGCGCCTGGTCGAGCTGCAGCCTGAATGCGAAATAGCGCTCGAGCGTGCCCAGCACCACCACTGCGCCAAAACTCATGGCGGCCGTGACCGAGAGCGATCGCACCGTGAGCGCGAGCACCAGCGCCGCAATGCACATGAGCGCGAAGCCCCAGGCCGCCAGCACCGCCGCGGCGCGAAGCAGCCCGGCCAGCGCCGCACAGGTGGCGCGTTCGTTGTCAGTCATGGGGCGGCACTCCGGCAGCGGCGGTGCCCAGCGGCTCGAGTGAAATCCGCCACGCGGGTCGCAGCACGATCTGCGGGCGCGCAAGGCGCACCGTGTCTTCGGCTTGCGCGAGGCCGCCCGATGCGCCGTAGCGCCCCAGCCACGCGATGGTCGCCGCGGCGCTGCGCGAGAAGCCCAGCGCGCAGCACACCCACACCGGCGCGCCGGCGGCATCGAGGCGCTGTCCTTCGATGACGGCGGCCGCGCGTTGCAACCGCACGGTCGGCGGCACGGTCAGGTCGAGGATCGGCACGCAGCGCGCGTGCGGCACGCCCGCGGGCGTCTGCAACTCGGCGCACAGGCTCACGATCCGTGGCCGTCCGGCGGCGATCCATTCGGCCTGGGTCGGCAGGCGTCCGAGGCGCAGGCCCGGCACCACTTCGACCGACGCCGGCAGCCTGCGCGTCCAGAGCCAGGCATTGAGGGCCGCGCCGAGTCGATAGGGCGCAAACAGCCAGCGCGCCGCCCAGCCCATGCGGCCTTGAGTGTTCATCTGGAAGCCGCGCGCACCGAAGCCGATGTAGTTGAGCGCCACCAGCGCCACCAGCGCCAGCGAGGCCGCGGGCCAAGCGAGCCACAGCCACATGCCGCCGCCGTACAAAGCCGCCGCAAGAAACACGGCCGCACCGGCGGCGTAGAAGCTGGCGAGCTTCCAGCGCTGCGCATCGCGCGTGCATTGCCAGGCGCCCGGCATCGACACCGTGCGCTCCAGCGGCCACAGCCAGACGCAGAAGATTCCGAGCAGCGCCCCGGTCGGAATGTCGATGAAGTGGTGCTGCCAGGTCGTGAGCACCGAGGCGCAGATGGCGAACGCCCACACATGCAGCACCAGCTTCGCCCACAGCGCGCGCAGGAACTGGCGGTACCAGTCCCACAGGATCACCGCCAGCGCGATATGCAGCGAAGGTGCCTGGTTGTAGGGCTGGTCGAAGCCGCGCAGCGCGTTGAACAAGAACGCCGGCGCGCCCTCGACCGCCGGCTGCCCGAAGCTGAAATGCAGCGGCCAGACGACGAAGCAGGCGCAGGCGACGAGCGTGGCGCTCACGAGCCGCAGCGCATGCCGGTCGAGCGTGTGCTTGCTGCGCGCGAGAAAGAGCGAGAGCGCGTAGAAGACATTGATGGTCCAGTACGGAAAGATCGTCCAGGCCCAGAACGGCACCTGCCGCTCCCACGCGAAAGCCATCGAGGGCACTTGCGCGAGCGTGGTGGCCCACCAGTTGGCGAGCCCGTAGGTCGCGTAGAACAACGGCCCCAGGAACACCAGCCATGCGGCGGCCCGCTTCCATGGACGCTGTGCCAGCCAGTGTTTCATAGGGCGCCGAGCCTGCCGGTCACCCGACCCTCACCGCGAGCGAGACGGTGAAGATGCCCCATTCGTCGACGCGCTGGTCGATCTTGCGGAAGCCCGCCTCCTCCACCAGCTGGTCCATCTCGGCCTGCGTGCGGCGGCGCATCACCCAGGCTTCGCCCTGGCGGTGGCTGGTGAGCGCGCGCGCAATCATCTCGAGTTGCGGATGCCAGGGCTGGCCGGTGTAGACCAGGTAGCCGCGGTCTTCGACCGCGTCGCCCACGCCTGCGAGCGAACGCTGCACCATCTCGTTGTCGGGGAAGAGCTCGTACAGGCCCGACACTACGGCCAGTGTGGGCCGCGGCGTCACGCTGGCCAGGCTGATGCGGTCGAAGGCGTCGGCCTGCACGAACTGGGCGACCTCTTCCAGGCCCTTCTCGGCGATCAGCGCGCGGCCGTCGCGCACGTTGATGCCGCTGTAGTCGCGCAGCAGGATCGAGCTGGCCTTGACCGGGCTCGCAGCCACCGCGTCGAGCACATAGCGGCCATGGCCGGCCGCGATGTCCATCACGCGCACCTCGCGGTGCATCTCGGCCAGGCGCTCCATGGCGATGCGGATCAGCTCCTCGACATGGATCTTGCGCTGCCGGATGCCGCGCCAGCCGATCGAGTTCAGGTAGGTCTTGTCGATGGACCGGCCGAGCGCACCCTTGCCCTGCGGCTCGTTGCGGTAGACGTAGTCGAGCGTGCTGCCCGAATCGAAGCCGGTGTCGTGTCCCAGCTTCACGCCGCTCGACAGCTTGCCGCCGACGCGCAGGCTGCCGCGCGTCAAGGCCCAGTAGGCGCCGCGCGGCGAGAGCGGCGCCAGGGGCTCGGCCAGCGCACGCGACTCATCGGCGGTGTTGCCGCTCAGGTGCGCGGCGCGCAGGTCGACCGGTACCGGCGGCTGGTCGAACAGCTGCAGGATGAAGTCGCGAATCGACCGCACCGCCGGCGCCCGGTCCTTCTCGCCCAACGTGTCGTGGAAAAAGCCCGGCAGCTCCAGCTTGGTCTTGATGGCGCTGCCCAGCCGTTCGAAGAACTGGTGCTGCGGCTTGTGGTGCACCACCCAGTCGGCGCCCGAGATCAGCAACTGCACCGGCAGCGTGATCGCGTTGGCATCGGCCACCACGCGGTCGGCCGCTTCGTAGAGGCCCAGCAGGATGTTCACCGCGATGGGCCGCGAGATCAGCGGATCGCTTTCGTAGCTCGCAATGCGCTCGGGGTCATGCGTGAGGAACTTCGCCTTCACATAGCTGTTGACGAAGAACAGGCCGCGCAGCTTGTGCATGAGCCCGAGCCCCGCGCGCGCAAACGGCACGTAGAGCTTGACCTTGAACGCCGGCGAGGCCAGCGTGAGCCCGCGCACCTTGGGCGCGTAGTCGTGCGCCCAGGTGGAGACCAGCACGGCCCCCACGCTCTGCGCGATGACGTGGATGTCGTGCTCCGCCACGCCGTGCGCGCTGCCGATGTGCTGCACGAAGGTCTGCACGTCGCGCACCGACGTGGCAAAGCTCGGGCTGTAGCCGCGCTGGCCCGGCGAGCGGCCGTGGCCGCGCGCGTCCCAGGCGAAGAAGTCGAAGTCGGGCAGGTCGAGTTCGTCGACCAGGTGCGCCATGCGCGCGCCGTGCTCGTGGCCGCGGTGGAACAGCACGATCGCGCCGCGGCGCGTGGCCCCCGTGGCCGGCCAGTGCCGGTAGAACAGCGATTCGCCGTCGTGCGTGCGGAACTGGCGCTCTTGCGGAGTGCGCTGGTGGGTGATTGTGTCGGTCATCGAATCCCTGTCGTTATTTCTTTGTTCGTTGTTCGTTGTTCGTTGTTCGTGGATGGGTTCACACGGCTTCGGCCAGTGCGCGGCGGATGCGGTTGACCACCGTCCAGGCCACCAGCACGGCGAGAAGAGGCATCAGCCAGGCCGTCCAGCCCGGCAGCGGCCACCCCAGTGCCACGTAGAGGCCGAGCGCGCCGAACACGAAGGCGCGGTCGCTCTTGCCGAGCGGCCCGTCGTAGCGGCGCGAGGCCCCGACCGTGGGGCCGAGTGCGCCCGCGAATTCGCTCAGGCCCGCGAGCACGATCACCGTGCCGACCCAGAACGGGCTGAACGGCTGCACCAGCGCAAACGGCAGGTACAGCGCGGCATCGGACACCACATCGGTCAGTTCATTGAGGAAGGCGCCGAGCTTGCTTTGCTGCCCGTGCTCGCGCGCCAGCATGCCGTCGATGGCGTTGAACGCCATGCGAATGAACATCCAGGCCGGAATGAGCGCGAAAGCCGCGAGCGACGGAGCCGCGAAGAAAAGCCAGAGCCCGAGTGCCACCGACACCAGGCACGCGGCCAGCGTGACCTGGTTGGCGGTGATGCCCACGGCGTGCAGGCGCCCGACGAGCGGCCGCAGCAGCCCCTGGAACCGAGGTTTCAGTTCGTAGATCGACACCCTTGGCTTCCCCTCGTTTGTTATATGGCCGAAGCATTCTGCCAGTGAGCAGGCACTAAACTCACAAACGCAAAACCCTCTCCCATGACCATTCAGACCGACGATTTCGCGCCCGCTCCCCCCCGCGTGGTGTCCGCCGCCCCCGCTTCGCCCCATGAAGAGGCGATCGAGCGTGCGTTGCGCCCCAAGCTGCTCGACGAATACGTCGGCCAGGCCAAGGTGCGCGAGCAGCTCGAAATCTTCATCGGCGCGGCGCGCAAGCGCAAGGAAGCGCTCGACCACGTGCTGCTGTTCGGGCCGCCCGGCCTTGGAAAGACCACGCTGTCGCACATCATCGCGGCCGAACTGGGCGTGAACCTGCGCCAGACCTCCGGCCCGGTGCTCGAGAAGCCCAAGGACCTGGCGGCCCTGCTGACCAACCTCGAGCCCAACGATGTGCTCTTCATCGACGAGATCCATCGGCTGAGCCCGGTGGTCGAGGAAATCCTCTATCCCGCGCTGGAGGACTACCAGATCGACATCATGATCGGCGAGGGGCCCGCGGCGCGCAGCATCAAGCTCGACCTGCAGCCCTTCACGCTGGTGGGCGCCACCACCCGCGCCGGCATGCTGACCAACCCGCTGCGCGACCGCTTCGGCATCGTCGCGCGGCTGGAGTTCTACACGCCCGAGGAACTGGCGCTCATCGTGCGGCGCAGCGCCGGCCTGCTGAAGGTGGAAACCGACGAAGCCGGCGGTTTCGAGATTGCGCGCCGTTCGCGCGGCACGCCCCGCATCGCCAACCGCCTGCTGCGCCGCGTGCGCGACTACGCCGAGGTGAAGGGCAACGGCCGCATCACCGAAGACATTGCGCACAAGGCGCTCGCGATGCTCGACGTGGATCCGCAGGGCTTCGACCTGATGGACCGCAAGCTGCTCGAAGCCGTGATCCACCGCTTCGACGGCGGCCCGGTGGGCCTGGACAACGTGGCGGCCAGTATCGGCGAGGAGCCGGGCACCATCGAAGACGTGATCGAGCCCTACCTCATTCAGCAGGGCTACCTGCAGCGCACCCCGCGCGGGCGCATCGCCACGCTGGCGGCCTATCGCCACCTGGGCGTGACGCCGCCTTCGAGCCGCTCGGATGGACAAGACCTTTTCGGAATCTGAAACCCATGCACACCCATGACCTGAGTGCCTGGCAGCACGACCATCACTTCGGCGCCGGCAACGAATCGGCCGAGCGCAGCACCCGCCTCGTGATGTGGATCACCCTCGCCGCGATGGTGGTCGAGATCGGCGCCGGCTGGTGGTTCAACTCCATGGCGCTCCTGGCCGACGGTTGGCACATGAGCTCGCATGCGCTGGCCATCGGCCTGAGCGCCTTTGCCTATGCGGCGGCGCGGCGCTATGCGCACGATCCGCGCTTTGCCTTCGGCACCTGGAAGATCGAAGTGCTGGGCGGCTTCGCGAGCGCGCTGATGCTGCTGGGCGTGGCGGCCTGGATGGTGGTGGGTTCCATCGAACGGCTTCTCTCGCCTTCGGCCATTCACTACCGCGAAGCCGTGGCGGTGGCCGTGCTCGGACTGGTGGTCAACCTGGTCTGCGCGCGGCTGCTCGGGTCGGCTCACCATTACGGGCATGGACACGACCATGGTCACGGCCACGATCATGGCCACGCGCACGGCCACGACCTGAATCTGCGCTCCGCCTACCTGCACGTGGTGGCCGATGCCGCCACCTCGGTGCTGGCGATCGCCGCGCTGCTCGGCGGCTGGTTCTTCGGCTGGTCCTGGCTCGACCCGATGATGGGCATCGTCGGTGCGGTGCTGGTGTCGGTGTGGGCCAAGGGGCTGCTCAAGGAAACCGGCAAGGTGCTGCTCGACCGCGAGATGGACCATCCCGTCACAGCCGAAATCCGCGAAGGCGTGGAGACCACGCTGGCCGATTCGGAAACCCGCGTGGCCGACCTGCATGTGTGGCGCGTGGGCCGCGAGGCGTACGCCTGTGCGCTCACGGTGGTGACGCATTCACCCACGCTGTCGGCCGACGAGGTGCGGGCCTGCTTCTCGATGCACGAGGAAATCCGCCACTCGACGGTGGAAATCCAGCGCTGCTAAGGACGCCCCCGAAGCGCCTTCGGCGCCTCCCCCACTGGGAGGCGCACCCGGCGGCCGGGCAAAGCCCGATCCGCGGGTGCACTGGCATGGCCTGCTCCGCGGCCTTTTGCGTCATTGGAATGTCACGGGATTGCCATCGCGCCGTCATGCCGCGGTGGGAGCCTACCCGTCCATGCAACGCGACGATGCTTTCCTCCGCGCATGGCGCGACACTGCGACCCGGGCCCCCGAGCCGGAGGACGACGATCTTGCGCGCCCGCCGCTGCGCTATCGCACCCTCTGGATCTCCGACCTGCACCTGGGAACGCCCGGCTGCCAGGCCCGCGCGCTGCTCGACTTCTTGAAGCACACCGAGTGCGAAACCCTGTTCCTGGTCGGCGACATCATCGACGGCTGGCAACTCAAGCGCCACTGGTACTGGCCGCAGGCGCACAACGACGTGATCCAGAAGCTGTTGCGAAAGGCGCGCAAGGGCACCCGCGTGATCTTCATCCCGGGCAACCACGACGAGTTCGCGCGCAAGTACCTGCACCACAACTTCGGCGGCATCGACGTGGCGGAAGAGTGGATCCACGAGACCGCCGACGGCCGCAAGCTCTGGATCATTCACGGCGACCTGTTCGACGGCGTGATCCAGTGCGCCAAGTGGCTCGCGCACGTGGGCGATTCGCTCTACGAATTCACGCTCAAGCTCAACCGGCACCTCAACTCGCTGCGCGCGCGCATGGGCCTGCCGTACTGGTCGCTTTCCAAGTACCTCAAGGGCAAGGTCAAGCGTGCCGTGAGCTACGTGGGCGATTTCGAGAACGCCGTGGCACGCGAGGCGCGCAAGCGCGGCGTGCAAGGCGTGGTCTGCGGCCACATCCACCACGCCGAGATGCGCGATATCGACGGCATCCTCTATTGCAACGACGGCGATTGGGTCGAAAGCCTCACGGCCTTGGCCGAGCATGCCGACGGCACGCTGGAAATCGTCGATTGGGCGCAGCACCTGCCGGTGTCTGCGAAGGCCGGCGCACAGCGCGAGCCTGCGGCGGCCTGAAGGCCCGGCCTCAGCGGCTGCCCGGCGGACGCTTGGCCGCTAGGCCGAGGTGCTGTTCCCGCCAAGTGTCGTAGTGCTTCAGCATGTTCTTGCCCATTTCATCCATCCACAGCCACCAGGCAAGCGCGAAGTTCTCCGCGCCAGTGGGGTCGGAAAACAGGGCTGCCGGCGCCGTGGCATGCGCCAGCGGATCCGGCAATTCGTAGTCGCACAGCCGTTCGACGGTGGCGTGCGAGAAATTCGTAGCGACAAGGCTCAAGGTTGCTCTCCTTCGGGCGGCGCGTTCTGTGGCGCCTAAGAACAACTCCCGAAACAAATTGGAACAGAAGAGGCAGGGCCGATGCTTCGGACAATCCCGAATGAAAACAAAAGATTTCAAAAGTCGCGATTTCGCTGGCCGGCGACGGTGCCGACGGTGCCAAGAGGCTTGTGCGGCTCGCTCAGCGCCGCATCGTGTCGAGTTGTGTCACCGGCGGGCTGTCGTTGCCCCATGACCCTCGAATGAACGTGAGCACCGCCGCCACGTCGGCCGCGTCGAGCACCTGGCCGAACGGCGGCATGCCGTAAGGCCGCGGATTGCTTTCGGTGGCGGGCAGGTACCCGCCGTGCGCAATCACCTGGATGAGGTTCGTTGTCTGAGCCATGTTCACGGCACGGTTGCCTGCCAGCGGCGGAAACGCGCCCGGCGCTCCCTGGCCCTGGTCGCCATGGCAATAGGCGCAGCGCTGGTCGTAGATCCTCGCGCCGCGCGCCATGGTGTCGGCGTCTCTGCGCGTGGCGGCCGTGGCGGTGCGCGCTGGCGCCGCGGGTTGCTCCGGCACGCCGGGCAGATCTTTCAAATAGCTCGCCATGGCCGCCAGGTCGGCCTCGCTCAGGTATTGCGTGCTGCGGAACACCACGTCGGCCATCGGTCCCATGACCGAGCCACGTGGCGCGACGCCGCTCTTGAGCAGCGCGACGATGTCGGCCTGGGGCCAATCGGCCACGCCGGCCTCGTGCGGGTCCGTGAGCGAGGGCGCATACCAGTTCTCCGCCGCGATCAGTCCGCCCGAAAGGCCCAGCTTCGCCTGCGTTGCGCCGAGCGAATCGCGGCTGCCGTGGCAGGCGATGCAATGGCCGAGCCCGCCGACCAGGTAGGCGCCGCGGTTCCATTCGGCCGGCTTGGCCGAATTGGCCACGAAAGCCTCGGGCTTGAAAGAGAGGGCCCGCCACACCGCCAGCGCAGCCTGGGTGTCGTAGGGAAAGCGCAGCCGGTGGGCCAGGTTCGGCACCGGCGCGGGCGGCACGCTGCGCAGATAGGCGTAGATGGCGTCCGAGTCTTCGCGCGTCACCTGCGTGAAGTTCGGATATGGGAATGCGGGATACAGCAGCCGGCCATCCTTGCTGCGGCCGTTGTGCATGGCGCGCCAGAAGTGCGCGCTGCTCCAGTTGCCGATGCCGGATTTGTCGTCGGGCGTGAGATTGCTCGAATACACGGTGCCGAACGGCGTCTCGATCGGCAGGCCGCCCGCATACGGCTGGCCGCCTCGCGTGGTGTGGCAGCCCGCGCAGTTGCCGGCCAGCGCGAGGTAGCGTCCGCGTTCGACCTGCTGGGGCGTGGCATTGAAGGGCTCGGCCTGCTGCGGCAGCGGGTCTTCGCCGCGCAGGTTCAGCGCCACGATCCCGCCGGCCGCGGCGCCCGCCAGCAGCACCAACGCCAGCAGCGTCCAGCCGAGATAGCGCATCTTCTTCATGGGCGCCTCACTTCGGCATGCCGCCGCAGGCCGTCGGCAGCGGGGCGGGCAAGGACGCGGCGGGCTTCGGATCGGCCGGCATCGGCTGCACCGCGAGCCAGCTGGCCACCGCGTTGATGTCGGCGGTGGTCATGCGGCGGCCGATGTCGGCCATGCAGTCGGGAGCGAGCGCATGCCGTTCGTTGGTGAGCCAGGCGCCGAGCTGCGACGACACATAGAGGCGGGGCAGGCCGAGCAGCCCCGGAATGGCAGGCTGCACGCCGGTGAGCGCCGCGCCGTGGCATTGAACGCAGGCCGGAATGCGCCGCGCCGCATCGCCTTCGAGCGCCAGCTGCCGGCCACGCGCGAGCTGCGCGGGCAGTGCGTCGCTCGCGGCCGAGACGGGCGGGTAGGGCAGGTCCAGGCCCGCGAAGTATTCGGCCATTTCCATCAGGTACGCATCGGAGAGGTGCTGCACCATGTAATTCATGTCGGCATTGAAGCGCCGGCCGTCGCGAAAGCTCCGCAGCTGGTTGAACAGATAACCCGCGGGCTTGCCGGACAGCCGCGGAAAGTAGCCGACATTGGTGGTGGCGCCTTCGCGCCCGTGGCAGGCGATGCAGGCGGCCACGCGCTGCTCGATGCCATTGGGAGGGGATGCGGCGGGTGTCGCCGCCGCCGCCGCGTTGAGGCCGTGGCCGAGCAGCAGCAACGCGATTCCCGCGAGCCAGTGGGCGCTCTTCATCAGGTGCCCGCCGCGAAGTGCGCCAGCACCAGCAGCGCGCCGATGAGCAGCAGCACCATCGCCAGCGCGACGCCGATCAGCGGCAGCAATCCGAGCTGTGCGGCGCGCCGGTCGGCCTCCGCGCGGCGGCCGCCCAGGCCGATGAAACTCCAGAGAACCGCGCGTACCGCGCGCATGAAATTCGACATGCACCGACTGTGCCGCAACCGCGCCAAAAAAAACAGATGCAGATCCGGCTCAAATCACCGGAGCAGATAAAGTCTCATCGAATGAAGACTGCCCCGAAATGAAGCGCTACGAAGCCCTTGCCGCCGACATCGAGGCGTCGATCCGTCACGGCACGCTGAAGACCGGCGACCGTCTGCCTTCGGTGCGGCAGACCGGCGAGAGCCGGGGCGTGAGCGCTTCCACCGTGTTCCAGGCGTACTACCTGCTGGAAGCGCGCGGGCTGGTGCGCGCCCGGGACCGATCGGGCTACTACGTCACGGGCGGCGGCGTGCGCGATGCGCCGCCCGAGGCCAACCTCACGTCGCGCCCGGCGGGCGGGCCGAAGTCGCTGGACGTGAGCGACCACGTGTTCGACATTCTCGAAGCCAGCATGTCGCGCAAGGTGGTGCCCTTCGGCTCGGCGTTTCCGAGCCCGCTGCTGTTTCCGCTCGCGCGGCTGGGCCAGTTCATGGCCGCGAGCGCCAAGTCGCTCGATCCGTGGAGCACCGTGGACGACCTCACGCCCGGCAGCGCGGCACTGCGCCGGCAGATCGCGCTGCGCTACCTGGGCGACGGCATGCAGGCGGCGGTCGACGAGATCGTCGTCACCAACGGCGCGCTGGAGGCGCTCAACCTGTGTCTTGCAGCGGTCACGCGGCCTGGCGATTCGGTGATCGTCGAATCGCCCACTTTCTATGCGGCCCTGCAGGCGCTCGAACGCATGGGCCTGCGCGCGATCGAAGTGCCGACGCATCCCGGCGAAGGCATCGACCTCGGTGCGCTCGAACTCGCCATCGCAGCCCACCAGCCCAAGGCCTGCTGGCTGATGACCACCTTCCAGAATCCACTCGGCAGCCTGATGCCCGATGCGAAGAAGAAGGCCCTGGTGGAACTGCTGGCGCGGCATGCGCTCCCGCTGATCGAAGACGACGTGTACGCCGAGCTCTACTTCAGCGACCGGCGCCCGCCGCCGGCCAAGGCCTTCGATACGCAGGGGCTCGTGCTGCATTGCTCGTCGTTCTCGAAGTGCCTGGCGCCGGGCTACCGCATCGGATGGGCATCGGCCGGGCGCTTCGCGCGCGCCGTGGCGCGGCTCAAGCTGACGACCACGCTCAGCACCTCGGTGCCCGCGCAACTCGCGCTGGCGGGCTACCTCGAGAAGGGCGGCCTCGACAAGCATCTGCGCAAGCTGCGCCAGACCCTGGCCGTTCAGCAGGCGAGTTTCGCGCAAGCGGTAGGCCACTACTTTCCGGCGGGCACGCGCGCCACGCGGCCGCTCGGCGGGTACTTCCTGTGGGTCGAGCTGCCGTCGCATGTGAATGCGCTCGACATCCATCGCCAGGCGCTGGAGCTCGGCATCAGTGTCGCGCCGGGGCCGATCTTTTCGGCCACGCGCGGCTTTGCCCACTGCCTGCGGCTGAACTACGGGCATGCCTGGAATGCGCAGAGCGAAAAAGCGATGCAGACCCTGGGGCAATTGGTGGCAGCGGCGGCCGCAGAGAACCCGCCGCGCGAGAAAATCGCTTCGTGACGCTCGATCTTTTTCCTGATGCCCCCGATGCCGGATTGCCGCGCGGCAAGGAGGCGATCGGCCCCGGCGCGTTCGTCTTGCGCGGGTTCGCGCTGCCTTTCGTCGACGAGCTGCTGCCCGCACTGCGCGAGGTCGAACAGCGCGCCGCCTTCCGGCACCTCGTGACACCCGGCGGCCTCACGATGTCGGTCGCCATGACCAACTGCGGCCGACTCGGCTGGATCTCGGACCGGCGCGGCTATCGCTATGGCGCGCTCGACCCCGAGACGGGCCAGCCTTGGCCACCGATGCCCCTCGTGTTCGAGCGGCTGGCGCAAGCGTCGGCCGCCGAGGCGGGATTCGAGGGCTTCCGGCCCGACGCCTGCCTGGTGAATCGCTACGAACCCGGCACGCGGCTGTCGCTGCACCAGGACAAGGACGAGCGCGACTACAGCGCGCCCATCGTTTCGGTGTCGCTCGGCATGCCGGCCACCTTTCTTTTCGGCGGGCTCGCGCGCGGCGACAAGGCCGCCCGCATTCCGCTTGTGCACGGCGACGTCGTGGTGTGGGGTGGCCCGGACCGGCTGCGCTACCACGGCGTGCTGCCGCTCGAAGACCGGCCGCATGCGCTGCTGGGCAGCGGGCGCATCAACCTGACTTTCCGGAAGGCGGGTTGAGGTGGAGCGAGGCAGGCGCGATGGCCGTGCGCGACGCTAGCTCTGCGAGCCTGACGGAAGGCTCTTCAGGTACAGGTGCAGCGCGCGCACGTCGGTGTCGTTCATCTCGCGCAGCGACTCGAAGGGCATGACCTTCACCGCCGTTCCGTCCGGCCGCTTGCCCGTCCTGAACAGCGCGAGCAGCGCCTCCGCATCCGGATAGCGGACCATCGCGCTTCCCTCGCCCGGCGTCAGGTTCGAAGCCGCCGGCCATTCGGGCGGGCCGCCCGGGATCTTGCCGCCCGCGAGCTTGGCACCGTGGCACCCCAGGCACATGTTCACCACGTAGGCGCCGTGCTTCACGGTCACGCTTTCGGGCACCGGCTGTTCGGGCGGCTTTGCATGATCGATCTTCGCGGCGGCATCCTGCATCAGGCCGAAGCCATAGAAGGCGCGCACCGGCGGCGGCAGCTCGACCACCGCACCCGCGCCGCTGGCCGGCTCCTTGAAGCGCAGGTAGGCCACCAACGATGCAAGATCGTCGTCGGTCAGCCGGTTGTAGTCTTCACTCGGCATCACCATGAGCGGCCGGCCGCTGCGCGACACACCATGGCGAATGGCCCGCACCCAGTCCACGGGCGTGTAGCCAGCCACCACGCTGCCTGGGCCGGGGCTGATGTTCGGCCCGGCAATGCGCATGCCCTTGCCGTCGTCCAGGAACACCCGGCCGTTGGCCTGTGCGCCGTGGCAATCGACGCAGCCGCGGGATGCAAACAGATAGCGCCCCCGCTCGAGCGCCGCGCCGTCACCCGCGCTACGGAACGCAACGCCCTGTACCGCGATGTCGACCGTGCGCTGCATCTTGCGCGCCGCGAGCTCGTTGCCGACCCACAGCGCCGCGGCGGCAATGCCGACCAGCACGGCGGCCAGCACCCCGGCGCGCTTCGCCCACTTTCCGGCGGCGCTCATGCAAGCCCCCGAGGCGCATGTGCAACGCTTTGCATTTGAAAGATCGGGAGGGGAGGATGGGGATCGGGTCGCATGGCAGACTCTTGTGATTGAATGTGATGATTAAAAATGGATTCTGCGTTCAAAAATGAATGGTGCAATTGATTTCATGGCGTCGTCAATACAACTTCCGGCAGCCCTGGCCGATAGTCTTGCGGTGCCCCGGCCTGGCCTTTTGAAGCGCGAACGCACGCGGCTGCAACTGGTGCAGGCGGCCATCAAGGTCTTCAGCGCGCGCGGCTACGCGGCCGCCACCATGCAGGAAATAGCAGCCGTGGCCGGCATGACGACCGGCACCGTCTACAACCACTTCAAGACCAAGGAAGAAGTGGCGGGCGCCGTGGCGCTGTGGCTGGCGGACACGCTGTGCCAGCGCATCTCCGACAGCCAGAACGGCGTGGCCGAGGGTGCCCAGCGCATGGCCATCGGCATTCGGCGCTACATCTGGCTCGCTCAGGAAAGCCCCGCATGGGCGCTGCTGATGCTCGAAATTTCAGCGGCGGCGCCGCAACTGGTGCTCGAAATCCAGCACTACGCGCTGGCCGACTTGCGCCTGGCCATCAAGCAAAAGAGCTTTCGCGTGCCCAGCGAAGCGGCCGCCATGGACGTGTTGAGCGGCAGCGTGTCACAGGCCATGCGCAGCGTGGCCATGGGAGGCTCGCCGGCCAACCACGGGCGAGACGTGGCGACTTGCCTGTTGCGCGCATTCGGTATGGAGCCAGCCGCTGCGAAAGAAGTGGCGGGCCGTCCGTTGCCGCCGTTTCCCCCCCTGGCGGGCGGGCCGATCGAACCGGCGCGCGGCCGACGCAAGCCCTGAAGTCCGGCCAAGTCAACTCGATGACTTGTTCCTTTTTTCTGTGCACAACTCTGTGGGTTGTCTGAGGACCCAGGCCTGCGAAGCAAGCACTGGCGCGGGTTCGCACCACATTGCCTGCTGAACGGGCACTTGGCCTGGCGGGTGGAAAAACAGCTGGGAAGAGGCGCGAAAACGGTGCGCCGCAGAAACAAAAAAGCCTTGCAAGTCGTTGACTTGCAAGGCTTTTAATGAACTTGGTGGCTCTTCACGGATTCGAACCGCGGACCTGTGGATTATGATTCCATCGCTCTAACCGACTGAGCTAAAGAGCCGTTCGGCACAGTTTTGTACCGAGCCCAAGATTATAGCGCAGGCTGCGGGCCGTCAATCAAGGCCCGGCGCGCCGAATGCGATGTCTTTTTTGCGATGCCCAACCCCGAAGGTGCCCGCCGCCCGTACAAGTCCGGGTGAGAATCCTCCGATGTCCGCGCTGCCCCGCGCCCCTTCCGTCAAAGCCGCCACCGAGCGCGACGCCATGCCCGACGATCAGTTGATGCTGGCTTATGCGCGCGGCGACGGCGCGGCGTTCGACGTGCTCTACGCGCGCCACGAGGGCGGGCTGTTCCGCTTCGTCAAGCGGCTGCTGGGCGCGCGGCTGGCGGCGCAGGCCGACGAGGTGTTCCAGGACACGTGGGTGCGCATCATCTCCGCGCGCGACAGCTTCTCGCCGCAAGGCGCCGCATGGCGCACCTGGGCCTTCACGATTGCGCACAACCTGGCCATGGACCGTCTGCGCGTGAGCGGGCGCGAGGTGGCGCTCGATCCGCCTCATCCGGACGACGGCAACGACGGCGTGCCCACGCTCGACCGCGGCGTGCGCGGCGCGGTCGATGCCGCGTCGCATCCTTCGGCCGAGGAACTCGCGTTCTGGCGCGCCGCCGGCCGCCGCCTGCTGGCCTGCCTCGACGAACTGCCGCCCGAGCAGCGCGCCGCGTTCCTGCTGCACCATGAGGACGGGCTGACCGTGGAAGCGCTCGCCGCCAGCCTGGAGATCGGTTTTGAAACCGTGCGCAGCCGTCTGCGCTACGGGCTGCAGAAACTGCGCGGTTGCATGGAACGCTACCTGTCGGTTCTGGAGCAGCGCGCATGAGTGGCGGAGGCCACAGCAGCAAGGGTTTCGACGGCGACGACGCGCTGCACGGCGCCGCATTGCGCCGCGCGCTCGACCATGCGCCGGACCGCGACGCCATGCCCGATCCGCGCACCCGCGACGCGATCAGGAAGATGGCGCACAACCTGGCGCCCGTTCCCGCAACGGTGCCGGTGGCTGCCGCGCCGTGGTGGCGCCGATGGTTCGGTGGAGGAGAAGCGCATTCCCGCATGCCGTGGAATGCGGCCTTTGCAACCGTGCTCGTGGCCACCTTCGTGACCGTGCTCTGGTACCGCGAACCGATTCCCGATGCGCGGCTCGACGGAGAGGCCCAGGTTGGTGGGACCGCGGCGCCGGCGCCCGTGCAACCTCCGGCGCCCAGTCCCGCGGCTGTTGCCCCAACTCCGCAAGCACCTGCGGCACAGGACACCGCGCCCGTCCGGCCAGCCCCTCAAGCGGCCGAACCTGCCCGCGGTACGGCGAATGAGCAGTCGGCCAAGAGCAGGGGCGATGCTTTGCGCAAGCCTGCACCGGCACCCGCCGGCAAGCAAACCGGGCCCACGCAGGAAATAGACAGGAAGACATCGGAGGTGCCACCAGCGCCCGTGCTCGCCGCACCAGCACCAGCACCAGCACCAGCACCAGCGTCCGTTGCGGAGCAATCCGCAACCGAGTCCCGCGCGTTCCCGCGCACGGAGGAGCGTCGTTCAACCGAGTCGGAAAGAGACCGCGCCCGGGCCGTCGGTGGCACGCCCGCCATGGCGTCCGCTTCACCAGCCGCGCCCATGGTGTTGGCAGCTCCGCCGTCGATGGAGCGCGAATCCCGGGACGGCAGTGCGCCTGCGTTGTCTGCACAGCGCAACGCCAACGCCGAGCCTTCCGGCGCTTTGCGCCAGGCACCCGCTCCGCGCGCGGCGGCCGCCGCCGGGGCCGCAAGCCCGCAGGGCGATACGTCGACGTTCTCGGCGCTGGACGGTTGGACGTCCTTCAACTATCTGCACGCCGGGCAAGCCGTGCGTCATGTGCGCGGCGACGTCGAAGGATTGGCGGCATCGGTGAATTCGGTGGCGCGTTCGGCCACGGTTGCCGGCAGCGACCTGGCCGCACCGGTCGAGGCGCGCCTGGAGCTCTACCGCGGCACGGCCCAGATTGCCGTGCTCGAGATCGCAGGCGACCAGGTGCGATGGACGCCGCAAGCGGGTGGCCGTCCATCGGTCGGCACGCCGCCGGCATCGGCGCTCGCCGCGCTGCGGGCACTGCTCACGCGGCAATAGCAGACAAGCGAGAGCGCCGAAGCGCGTTCAGGCGTTCTTGAAGTCGGGCTGGCGCTTGTTGAGGAAGGCGTCCATGCCTTCCTTCTGATCGGCCGTGGCGAACAGCGCGTGGAACAGCCGGCGCTCGAACATCACGCCATCCGAGAGGCCGCTCTCGAAGGCGCGGTTGACCGATTCCTTGGCTGCCATCACCGCGATCTGCGAGTAGCCCGCGATGACCAGCGCGGCGCCCAGCGCCTCGTCGGCCAGCTTTTCATACGGCACCACCCGGCTCACCAGGCCCGCGCGCTCGGCCTCGGCCGCGTCCATCATGCGGGCGGTGAGCGCCATGTCCATCGCCTTGCTCTTGCCCACCGCACGCGGCAGGCGCTGCGTGCCGCCGGCGCCGGGAATCACGCCGATCTTGATTTCGGGTTGGCCGAACCTGGCGTTGTCGGCCGCGATGATGAAGTCGCACATCATCGCGAGCTCGCAGCCGCCGCCCAGCGCAAAGCCGCTCACCGCCGCGATCACGGGCTTGCGAATCGAGCGGATCGTTTCCCAGTTGCGCGTGATGTAGTCGCCCTTGTAGGTGTCGATGAAGCTGTACTTGGCCATGGCGGCGATGTCGGCTCCGGCCGCAAAGGCGCGCTCGCTGCCCGTCAGGATGATGCAGCCGATGGCGTCGTCGGCATCGAAGGCCTTGAGGGCCTGGCCCAGCTCGGTCATCAGCGCATCATTGAGCGCATTGAGCGCCTTGGGACGGTTGAGGGTGACGATGCCGACCTTGCCTGCTTCGGTCCGCACTTCGATGTTTTCGTAGCTCATGGTGTCTCCGGGGGGAAGGAAAAAAGCGCTTCGCTTCACTATACCCAGCATCCGGTGCAGGCGTGCCGCACCAAGTCAGCGCCGCGCACCCGGTGCCAGCCAGGCCGTCACCTTCGCGGCGTCGTGCAGGAACAGGCGCCACGTGGTGGCACCTTCCGGTCGTACCAGCGGCAGCCGCAACAGCTTGCGATCGCGCGCCACCAGCGCGGTGAAGCGGGTGGCGTCGCCGAGATACAGCGCCAGGTCGTCGAGCTTGGCAATGCGCCAAGCCTGCGCGGAACGTTGCTGTCCCTTCTTGCCGGCGGCGGGCAGTTCGATGCCGATCCACTCGTCGTTGGCCGAGAAGCCGGCCTTTTCGGCGGCGCCGCCGCGCAGCACCACCTTGACCTGGACGCTGCCGCTGGCTTCGGCCACGCGCAGTCCCAGCGCCTGCGCCGGCTGCGAAGGGTCTTCGAGCGCCGCAACACCGTGCGCGCGCAGCAAGTCCGCGAGCGGCAACTCGTCGGTGGAATGCACCCACTGCGCAATTTCCGCCGCATAGGAGCGTCCGCCCACGGCCTCGAGCGCGGTGGCCATGTCGGCCTCGCTGATCGGGCCGCCTCGGCTCTGCACCCACAGGTGGCGCATCACGTCGTCGAGCGTGCCCTTGCCTTCGCGCCGCAGCGTGAGGTCGAAGCACAGTGCCACCAGCGCGCCCTTGGTGTAGTAGCTCACGGTGCTGTTGGGCGTTTGTTCGTCCTGCCGGTAGTACTTGACCCAGGCGTCGAAGCTCGCATCGGCGACCGGCTGCACGAGGCGGCCCGGCGTTTGCAGCACCTGGTTGATGGTCTTGTTGAGCAGGCGCAGGTAGCCCGCGTCGTCGATGCGGCCGGCGCGGCGCAGCAGCAGGTCGTCGTAGTAGCTGGTGAAGCCTTCGAAGAACCAGAGCAGTTGCGTGTAGTTTTCGCGGCTGTAGTCGTACTGCGCGAATTCCGCCGGGCGCATGCGCTTGACGTTCCAGGTGTGGAAGTACTCGTGGCTGATGAGGCCCATCAGCGTGGTGTAGCCCTCTGGCTGCTTCTTGGCGCCGCGCTGCGGCAGGTCGCGCCGGTTGCAGATCAGTGCGGTGGAGTGCCGGTGCTCGAGCCCGCCGTAGCCGTCGTCCACCGCATTGAGCATGAACACGTAGCGGTCGATGGGCAGCTTCGGCCCGCCGCGCTTGCCTGCCTTGTCGCCGTGCCAGAAGCGGATTTCGGCTTCGCAGATGGCCTGCGTGTCGGCGATCAGGCGCTCGCCGTCGAACGAGGCCGCGGCGCCCGCGATGACGAAGCGGTGCGGCACGCCGCAGGCTTCGAACTCCGCGCTCCAGAAGGCGCCCATCTCGACCGGGCTGTCGGCCAGCTCGTCGTAGCCGGCGGCCAGGTAACTGCCGAAGCCCTGCTTGTCGGTCTTCGAAGGCACCAGGGCGGTGGCACACGACCACCGCATATCGTCAGATGAAGAAGCGGGTGCGACGATGTCCAGCGCATGCGGCGCATCGGTCTGGCCTTCGACCCGAAGGCAGAGGCTCGTGCCGTTGAAGAAGCCGCGTTCGGCGTCGAGCCAGGCGGTGCGCACCGAGTTGTCGTAGGCGCAGACCTGATAGTGCAGCACCAGCGGCTGGCCCGGCACGCAGTCGATTTGCCAGCTGCACTTATCGAGCTGCGTCAGCACGGGCTTGCGGCGCCCTTGCGTGGCGCGCAGGCCCTGCAGGTTCTTGGCGAACTCGCGCACCAGGTAGCTGCCCGGAATCCACACCGGCAGCGAAACGCGTTGCTGCGCGGCAGGTGCTTCGATGGTCAAGGTGACGGCGAACAGGTGCGCATGCAGGTCCGCGCATTCGATGCGATAGCGCACCGCTGCGGCCGGCTGCGCCACGGCGCGCCGCGAAACGGCTGGCGCGGCCATCAGTTGGTGGAAGCGGTGAGTTGCTTCTCGACCTGCTCCGCCGGAATGGCGCCCGGCGCGCGGGTGCCGTCGCTGAAGATCAGCGTGGGCGTGCCCGTGATGTTGTACTTGCGGCCGAATTCCACGTTGCGCTGCAGGGCGGTCACGTCGCAGCTGCTTGCCGCGGCGCCGGGTTTGACGCTGGTTTCCATCCAGTCGCCCCAGGCCTTGCCCTTGTCCTTGCTGCACCAGATGTCGCGCGACTTGGTTGCCGAGTCGGGGCCGAGCACCGGGTAGAGGAACAGGTAGACGGTGACGTTGTCGATCGTCTTCATGTCTTTCTCGAAGCGCTTGCAGTAGCCGCAGTTCGGGTCTTCGAACACCGCGAGCTTGCGCTTGCCGGTGCCGCGTACGATCTTGATCGCGTCTTTCACGGGCAGCTTGTCGAACGAGACCTGGCTGAGCTTCTCGATGCGCTCCTCGGTCAGGTTCTTGCGCGCATTCACGTCGATGAGGTTGCCCTGCAGCAGGTAGTTGCCCTGCTCGTCGGTGTAGTAGATCTGGAACCCGTTCACGCGCACTTCATAAAGGCCCGACAGCGGCGACTTGGTGACTTCGTCGATGGCCGGGAACTGCGGAATGCGCGCCGGAAGGTTCTTGCGGATCTCGGCTTCGCCGGCAAGGGCCGTGACGGCCGCACCCAGCGTGCAGGCGGCGAAAAGAAGGTGGCGTGCGAGTTTCATTGGAAGTCCGGTCGATGGATTCATGCCTTCAAGCCCATCGCCTGGTTGGCGATCCAATGCTTGAGGAGGCGCGTGCGGTCGAAGCCGCGCATGCCCCAGTTGCGCAGCGCGGGCAGGGGCCCCGCACTGTGCGAGAAAAGTTGCTGCAGGCCGTCGGTGGCCAGGCTCATCTGCAGCACGTCGGCGCGGCGAGCACGCTCGTAGCGGCGCAGCAGGCGCGCGTCGCCCACGCTGCGCCAGTAGTCGCGGTGCTTGATCACGTCGGCCAGCATGGCGGCATCGGCCAAGCCGAGGTTGAGGCCCTGGCCCGCGAGCGGATGCACCGTGTGGGCGGCATCGCCGGCCAGCGCCCAGGACTGCGACGAAGGCGCGGACGGGCCCTGCGCCGGGGTGGGCATGGCGCCGGTCCAGCGGTCGGCAATGGCGCGCGCGAGCGGCCAGGCGGCGCGCTCGCTCGTGAGTTGCAGGGGCCCGAGCGCGCCGTGGCTGGCCTCGCTCGCGGCGGCATTGAATTCTTCGGCGCTCTGCGCCAGCAGCGCGGGCGCGCGAAGCTGATCGACCGACCACACCAGCGCGAGCGAACGGCCGTGCGCGCCGCCCATCGGCAGCAGCGCCAGTACCTCGCCCTTGTCGTTGAACCATTGGCGCGCAACGCCGTCATGCGACTGGGCGGCCTCGAGCCGCGCCGCAATCGCATGCTGCGGATAGCGGGTCACCGCGTAGCTCACGCCCAGCGCATCGCGCGTGGTGCTGGCCTTGCCCTCGCACACCACGGTGAGCGGGGCGGGCACGGGCTCGGCCACGATCTCGACCTGGGGCTGGAAGCGGACCGCGTCGGCCAGCCGCTGCTCCAGCGCGGGCACGTCGACGATCCAGGCCAGCGCATCGACCTTCTGGCGCACGGCGTTGAATTGCACGCGGCCGCCCTCGTCGCCGTTCACGAGCATTTCGCGCACCGGCGTGGCATGGGCCGCGTCCGGCCAGGCGCGCAGCGATTCGAGCAGCGTCTTCGAGGCGGTGTTGAGCGCATAGGCCCGGATGTCTTCCTGGCCCGCCACGGCGGACGGAGCCACCAGCGCAACGCGCACGCGCTCGCGCGCCAGCAGCAGGGCCAGCGTGCGGCCGACGATGCCGGCACCGCGTATGCAAACTTCAGGGGGGAGGGCCATTGGCTCATTGTAAGAACAAGCCCGGCCCCAGGCTCGCCCCCGAATGGCCGATGCGGGACAATCGCTGCCGAATTCCAAGGAACCCCCACGTGTCACAGCCCGCTTTCGACCTTCAAGCCACCATCTCGCGCCTGTTCGTCTATCCCGTCAAGTCATGCGCGGGCGTGGAGCTTCCCGAGGTGCTGCTGACCGAAACCGGGCTCGAATTCGACCGCGCATGGATGGTGGTCGACGCCAACGGCGAGTTCGTCACGCAGCGGCAGCTGCCGCGCATGGCGCTGATCCAGCCGCAGATGAAGCAGATGGAAGTGGTGCTGCGCGCGCCGGGCATGCTGGCCCTGCACCTCGCGTTCGACCGGGTCGAGAAGCCGGTGCGCGTGCGCGTCTGGAAAGACGAGGTGGCCGCCTACGACATGGGCGACATCGCCGCGCAGTGGTTCAGCGACTTTCTCTCCAAACCGGGCAAGCCGCAAACGCTGCGCCTGGTGCGCTTCGACCCCGAGCACAAGCGCCTGTCGAGCCTCCAATGGACCGACGGCATCGAGGCGGAGAACCAGTTCGCCGATGGCTATCCGCTGCTGGTCGCCAGCGAAGGGTCGCTGGCCGAGCTCAACGAGCGGCTGGCCGCCGCAGGCCACGATGCGGTCGGCATCGAGCGCTTCCGGCCGAACATCGTGCTGGCGGGCATCGAGTCGCACGACGAGGACCGTGTCGACGCGCTGCACATCGCCACGGGCGAAGGCGAGGCCGAGCTCCAGCCGGTCAAGCCCTGCACGCGTTGCCCGATTCCGGATATCGATCCGGCCACCGCCGTCAGCAGCCCCGAAGTCGGCGACATGCTGCGCACCTACCGCGCTGACGCACGTGTCGACGGCCGCATCACCTTCGGCATGAACTGCATCGTGCTGCAGGGGGTGGAGCACATGCTCAAGGTGGGGCAGGCCGTGGGCGCGAACTACCGGTTCGAATAAGAAAGGGCGTGCCTCAGAAGCTCACGCCGGCAATGAGCATGATGTTGGCGTAGGGCGTGCATTCGCCCGTGCGCACGATGGCACGTGCCTTCGCGCTGCGGCGCTTGAACTCTTCGTGGGACACGGTTTGCGGCGCAATGCCGAGCGATTGCGGGTACCAGGCGGGCAGGGCCTTGGCGCCGTTCAGCGCTTCGTCCGCGACCACGATGCTTTCGACCTGCATCTCCGAAAGAACAGCTTGAAGCACATCGGTGAGCAGCGGCACGCCGCGTGTCACCGCAAGATCGATGCGCTTTGGACCGTCCGGAATCGGCAAGCCCGCATCGCCGATCACCAGCATGTCGCCATGGCCCATCGAGGCGATGACCTGGGAGAGTTCGGCGTTCAGCAGGGCGGTACGTTTCACAGGGCGATCCAGTCGGGAGGCAAGGGGCTCCGCAGCACGGCGTCGCGCTGCGGAATGGAGGGTTGGGCGCCGGGCTGCTGGATGCACAGCGCGGCCGCGCGGATGCCCAGGCGCACGGCGTCGTCGAACGATTGGCCTTCGCCCAGTGCAACAGCCAGCGCACCGAGAAAGGTGTCGCCCGCCGCGGTGGTGTCGACCGCCTGTACTTGCGGTGCGGGATGGTGGCGCGCCCCCTCGGTATCGATGGCCACGGCACCGCGCGCGCCGAGCGTGACGACCACGCGTGCGATGCCCCTGGCACGCAGGGCCTGGCCCGCCAGCGCCGCTTCCTGCGGGCTGTCGGCCGCCTGGCCGCACAGAGCCTGCGCCTCGATCTCGTTGACGACCAGTGTATCGATGCGTGGCCACAGCGGCTCGGCGATGGGCTGCACAGGCGAAGGGTTGAGCAGCACCTTGCAGCCTGCGTCATGTGCCACCGCGATGGCACGAGAAACCTGGTCGAGCGGCGTCTCGAACTGCGCCACCAGAAAGGCCGCGCCTTGCAGCTGTTGCCGCAGCACCGCCTCGTCGATCTCGACCTTCGCATTGGCGCCGGGGACGATCACGATGCGGTTTTGGCCGCCGTCTTCCACCAGGATCAGCGCCGTGCCGGTGGGCTCGGCAGCATCGGTGCGCAGCGCAGCGGTGTCGATGCCGTCGCGCAACAGCGCTTCGCGCAGCGCCTGGCCGTGCGCATCGTTGCCGACACAGCCGATCATTCCGACCTGCCCGCCTTCGCGTGCGCAGCTCACGGCCTGGTTCGCTCCCTTGCCACCGGGAATGTGCGCGATCGAGTGCCCCAGCAAGGTTTCACCCGCGGACGGCGCATGGGGTACGCGCAGCACGATGTCCATGTTCAGGCTGCCGAGCACCACGATGCGCGGCGGCTGCGGGGCGCCGGAAGAAGAAGGCTGCGAACTCACGGGGTGCGGGACTTTCGGTTGGCGGTGGGGGGCGCTTCCGCCAAAAGCGCGGGCGACGAGGGCGCGGCCGCCTCGCGGAAGCTGGCATGCCGCGCCGTCGAAGCGCGCACGCGCAACTCGGGCTGCAGCACCACCTTGCGTGCATCGCGCCGCTTGCCGCTCACGCGCTCCAGCAGCATGTCGACCGCCAGTGCGCCGATGCGTTCCTTGGGCTGCGCCACGGTGGTGAGCGGCGGACTGGTGTAGGCCGAGAGCTCGATGTCGTCGAAGCCGACGATCGACAGGTCGTCGGGCACGTGCACGCCGCTCTCATGCGCGGCGCGCAAGGCGCCGATCGCCATCAGGTCGTTGCACACGAACACGGCCGAGGGCGCCTGCTCGGTGCGCAGAATGGCGTGCATCGCCTCGTAGCCGCCCTGGCTCGTGAAGCCGCCGCGCCACAGCAGCACATCGGCGTTCGCGATGTCGGGTGTGGCGCCGGCTTCGGCCAGCGCGATGCGCCAGCCCTCGATGCGCTGCTCGCTCGGCATCACGCCGGTGGGCCCGCCGATGCAGGCAATGCGCTTGTGGCCGAGCGACAGCAGGTGCCGCACCGCGAGCAGGCCGCCCTGCATGTGGGCGGTCTCCACCAGGTCGCAGGCCGGGTCGGCAATTTCGCGGTCGACCAGCACCGTGGGAATGCGCAGGCCGTGCAGCTGGGTGACGAGCGAGTCGTCGTCGCCGGCGCCGGTCGACACCACGATCAGCCCGTCGATGCGGCGCTCGGCCAGCACCTGCAGGTAGACGCTCTGGCGGCGGGGCTCGTCGTCGGTGTTGCACAGCACCAGCGTGTAGCCGGCGCCGAAGCAGCGGTCTTCCACGATGCGCACGATCTCGGCAAAGTACGGGTTCGAGCTGTTCGGAATCAGCATGCCGAGCGTCGAGGTGGTGTTGCTCTTCAGGCTGCGCGCCATGGCGTTGGGCACGTAGCCCAGTTCGCGAATCGCTTCTTCGACGCGCTCGCGGCCCTTGGCGCTCACGTGGCGCGTGTCGTTGACCACGTGCGAAACGGTGGTTACCGAAACCCCGGCGCGCAGCGCGACGTCCTTGATGGTGGCCATGGCGTGTTCTCCCTTTTTTTGCGGCTTTAGGTCAGGCGGCGATCGGCCCGGCGCTGGCGCAAGGTGTCGATGATCACCGCAACCACGATCACCGCGCCGGTGATGATGCGTTTGCTCGGCTCGCTGGCACCCACCTGTGCGAGGCCGGCCTCGAGCACCGCGATGATCAGCACGCCGAAAAAGGTGTTGACCACCGAGCCGCGCCCGCCCATGAGGCTGGTGCCGCCGATGACCACGGCCGCGATCACCTGCAGTTCGATGCCGACGCCCGCATTGGGGTCGGCCGCTTCGAGCCGCGCCGACTGCATCAGCCCCGCGAGCCCGGCCAGGAGACCGGTAGCGGCGAACACGATGATGCGGATCGGCCGCGGGTCGATGCCCGCGAGCCGCATGGCTTCTTCGTTGGTGCCGATGCCCACCACATGCCGGCCGAAGACCGTGCGCGTGAGCACCAGCTGGCCGACGACCACCAGCACCACCGCGAGCACGAAGGCGGCGGAGATGCCGCCGACCCAGGGTGCGGCCAGGCCCGAAATGGCGTCGCCCACGTACTGCGTGCGCGAATCGGTCACCAGGTAGGCGCCGCCGCGCACCGCTTCGAGCATGCCCAGCGAGACGATGAAGCTCGGCAGCCGCCATGCGACCGATACGGCGCCCGTCACGGTGCCGCACACCAGCCCGGTCGCGAGGCCGAGGGCCGCGGCCACCGGCACCGACAGCTTCCACTCGAGGATGGCTGCGGCGGTCACCGCGGCGCTGAGGGCCAGCACCGAGCCCACCGAGAGATCGATGCCCGCGATGATCAGCACGAAGGTCATGCCGACGGCCATGACCGCCAGCGCGGGGATTTCGTTGGCAATGGAAATGAAGGTTTCGCGCGTGAAGAAGTATTCGCTCAGCGTGCCGAAGAGCGCGACCATGCCCACGAGCACGATCGTCAGGCCGAGGTAAGTGCCCAGTTGGCCCTTCAGAGCGGAGGGCGGGGCGGATGTGGCAGCGGCTGCGTTCATGGTGTGTCGGCGGAGGCCGGTTGGGCCGTATTCGAATCGGAAGTGGCGGGTTCCGCCGCCAGGGGCGTCGGGATCGCCGATGAGGTGGCGCGTCCCGCCGCGTCGCTGAATGCGGCGGCGAGCAGCGATTGCTCGCTCCACTGGCCGCGCTCGAACACCGCGACCAGCCGGCCGGCGCTCATCACGCCGATGCGGTCGCACATGGCCATCAGCTCGCGCAGGTCGCTCGACACCATCAAGAGCGCCTTGCCGGCGTCGGTCATGCGGTCGAGTTCGGCATACAGATCGGCGCGCGCACCGACGTCCACGCCGCGCGTGGGCTCGTCGAGCAGCAGCACCTTGCATTCGCGGTGCAGCCAGCGCGCGAACACCACCTTCTGCTGGTTGCCGCCGCTCAGCGTGGCCACCGGCTGCTCGATGCTGCGCGAGCGGATGCGCAGCAGCTCGACGAGCCGCCTGGCAATGCTGCGCTCCTTCGCGCGCTGCAGCCAACCGGCGTGCGAGATGGCGCCCAGGTCGCTCAGCGTCGCGTTGACGCGAATCGGTTGCGTGAGCAGCAGCCCTTGCGACTTGCGGTCTTCGGTCACCAGGCCGATGCCGGCGCGGATGGCCTGCATCGGCGAGCGCCAGCCTTTGCGGGCGTGCTGCACCGGCTGCGTGGCGGCGATGCCGTCGTAGAGAAGAATGTCGCCGCGGTCCGCACGGTCGGCGCCGAACAGCAGCCGCACGAGTTCGGTCCGCCCGGAGCCGACCAGGCCGGCCAGCCCCATGACTTCGCCCGCGTGCAGATCGATGTCGACATCGCGCACGGCCTGCGCCCGGCCGATGCCGCGCGCACTCAGCAGCACCGGACCGGCCACACGGCGGTCGCGGCCCTCGTGCTCGTGCACCGCGCGGCCGACCATGCGCTGCACCAGTTCGGATTCGCGCACACCGGCCATGGCGCGCACGTCCACCAGCCGGCCATCGCGCAGCACTGCCACGCGGTCGGCAATGCGCTGCAGCTCTTCGAGACGGTGTGACACATAGACGATGGCCACGCCGCGCGCCTTCAGCAGGTCGATCTGCTCGAAGAGGTGTGCGGTTTCGCGCGGCGTGAGCATGGCGGTGGGCTCGTCGAGCACCAGCACGCGCGTGTCGTCCTGCAGGTTGCGCGCAATCTCGACCATCTGCTGCTGGCCGATGCCCAGCCGCGCCACGGGCGTGGCCGGGTCGATGTTCTGCATGCCGATCTTGGCGAGCTGACGCGCAGCCAGTTCGTGCAGCTTGCCGCGACGGATCCAGCCAGTCTGGTTGGGCAGCCGGTCGAGCAGCAGGTTCTCGGCCACCGACAGCGTGTTGACCAGCCCCAGCTCCTGCATGACCATGCGCACGCCCAGGCGCTCGGCATCGCGGCGCGATGCGGGCTCGAACGCCGCGCCGCCCAGCAGCATCCGACCGCGCGTCGGCTGCACCAGGCCGCAGACGATCTTCGACAGCGTGCTCTTGCCGGCACCGTTCTCGCCCGTAAGCGCGAGCACCTCGCCGGCGTGCAGGACCAGGGAGACGTCGTCGAGCACCGTCGCCGCGTAATCCTTGCCGAGCGCGCTCAGCGAGAGCACGGGCGTACTGCGATGTGCGTCAGTCACGCTGACCACCTCATTCCAGAAACACCGAGGAACCGGCTTCGCCGGGCCTCAGGTGTTGCCCCCGGTAGGGGGTTGGCGAAGCGACACGAAGTGCGCGAAGACTGGGGGCGAGCAACATTTATTTGGACGACTTGGTGACCAGCACCACGTCGGTCTTCACTTCGGCGGGCATGCTCGACTGCGGCTTCTTCTCGGCCAGCGCCTTTAGCGCGGTCTCGATGCCGAACACCGCCTGCTTGGCGGCGAACTGGTCGGCGGTGGCAAGCACGCGGCCGTCCTTGAGCATCGGCTTGATGGCGCCGATGTTGTCGTAGCCCACCACCAGCACCTTGCCGGTCTTGCCCGCGGCCTTGACGGCGGCCACGGCACCGAGCGCCATGCTGTCGTTGCCCGCGAGCAGCGCCTTGAGGTCGGGGTGCTCGCGCATCATGCCGGCGGCCACCGTGTTGCCCTTGTCGATTTCCCACTGGCCGGACTGCACGCCCACCACCGTCACATTGGCGGCCTTCATGGCGTCCTGGTAGCCGAGGGTGCGCTGCTGCGCATTGAAGGTGGTCGAAACGCCTTCGATGATGCCGACCTTGTCGCCGGCCTTCAGGCTCTTGGCGAGCTCGTCGCCGACCAGCTTCGCGCCGGCACGGTTGTCGGGACCGACGAAAGGCACCTGGATGCCCTTTTCCTTCAGCGCGGCGGCGTCGAACTGGTTGTCGATGTTGACCACCAGGATGCCGCGGTCGATGGCAGCCTTGACCACCGGCACCAGCGCCTTCGAATCGGCCGGCGCAATGACCAGCGCATTGATCTTCTGCGCCATCATCTGCTCGACCATCTTGATCTGGGCGGCCGTGTCGGTCTCGTCCTTGATGCCATTGGCCACCAGCGTGTACTCCGAGGCATGCGCTTTCTGGTGCGCCTTGGCGCCGTCTTCCATGGTGCGGAAGAACTCGTTGGCCAGCGACTTCATGACCAGCGCGACCTTCGGCTTTTCTTGTGCCAGGGCGGGCGAGGCGGCAAGGGCGCCCAGCAACGTCAGTGCGGCTGCGCTTTGCAGCGTACGGCGGGTGAACTTCATGGGTGTGTCTCCTGAGGGGTTGAGCGATGCGCCGGTCTGTGCCGGGGTGCCGATGTTACCCATCGAAAACGTTTGCGCAAACGTTTGCTAATCGGGTGTAACCCTGACGCGTCGCCGTTTTCACGCGCTCCGGAGCCCGCAAAAGCGCGGGGAGAAGCACGTCCTCTAAAATCCTTGGTTACCCAAGAGGACCCCCCATGAGTTTGCAATGCGGCATCGTCGGCCTGCCCAACGTCGGTAAATCCACCCTTTTCAATGCGTTGACCAAGGCCGGCATCGCAGCGGAAAACTATCCGTTCTGCACCATCGAGCCCAACGTGGGCGTGGTGGAAGTGCCCGATCCGCGGCTCGCCCAGCTCAGCGAGATCGTCAAGCCCGAGCGCGTGGTGCCGGCCATCGTCGAGTTCGTCGATATCGCTGGCCTCGTGGCCGGCGCCAGCACGGGCGAGGGCCTGGGCAACAAGTTCCTCGCGCACATCCGCGAAACCGACGCCACGGTCAACGTGGTGCGCTGCTTCGACGACGAAAACGTGATCCACGTGGCCGGCAAGGTCGACCCGATCTCCGATATCGAAGTGATCCAGACCGAACTCTGCCTGGCCGACCTGGCCACGGTCGAGAAGGCGCTGCACCGCCACACCAAGGTGGCCCGTTCGGGCGACAAGGACGCGCAGAAGCTCGTCGGCCTGCTCGAGCGCTGCCAGGCGGCGCTGAACGAGAACACACCGGTGCGCGCGCTCGAGTTCACGAAGGAAGAGCAGCCGCTGGTGAAGTCGTTCACGCTCATCACCGCCAAGCCCGCGATGTTCGTCGGCAACGTGGCCGAAGACGGCTTCGAGAACAACCCCTACCTCGACCGCCTGCGCGAATACGCGGCCAAGCAAGGCGCGCCCGTGGTCGCCATCTGCGCCAAGATCGAAGCCGAACTTGCCGAGATGGACGACGAGGACAAGAAGATGTTCCTCGCCGAAATCGGCCAGGACGAGCCCGGCCTGAACCGCCTGATCCGCGCGGCCTACAAGCTGCTGGGCCTGCAGACCTACTTCACCGCCGGCGTGAAGGAAGTGCGCGCCTGGACCATCCACATCGGCGACACCGGCCCGCAAGCCGCCGGCGTGATTCACGGCGACTTCGAAAAGGGCTACATCCGCGCCCAGACCATCGCTTTCGACGACTACATCGCCTACAAGGGCGAACAGGGCGCCAAGGACGCGGGCAAGATGCGTTCGGAAGGCAAGGAATACGTCGTCAAGGACGGCGACGTGATGAACTTCCTGTTCAGCTCCTGAGACTCCATCGGCTTCCAATCGGCGCTTGCAGGCGATGTAGCTCCGGCCATCTTCTGGCATGCTCCGCTGCAAAGAGGAGGTCGGATGCGGAGAGTCAAGAACATCGGCATGAATCGCGTGCGGGACGGGCGGGCGCCGAGCCGGACAACACCCGGAGCCTGCCATGACCGCCGGTGAATTCCTGCTCTACCAGACGGAGGATGGCCGCACTCGCGTGGAGTGCCGCTTCGCCGATGAGACGCTCTGGCTCTCGCAGGCGGGCATGGCCGCGCTGTTCCAGACCAGCAAGCAAAACGTCGCCAAACACCTGAAGGCCATCTTTGCGGAAGGCGAACTGGACGCCGATTCAGTTGTCAACCAGTGGTTGACAACTGCCGCCGATGCCAAGGCGTACGGGTGGCGCACAACTGATATCGAAAACTCCAGCAACCACTCGCAACTGCTCAATTCACATGCTCACCGTCCACCACCTCAACAACTCACGTTCGCAGCGCGTGCTGTGGCTGCTCGAAGAACTCGCGCTGCCTTACGAAATCGTTCACTACCAGCGCGATCCGAAAACCATGTTGGCGCCCGCTTCGCTGCGGGCCATTCATCCGCTCGGCAAGTCGCCGGTGGTGACGACGAGGGACGGACTCACGCTGGCGGAATCGGGCGCGATCATCGAGACGGTGATCGAGCGCTACGGCAACGGCCGGCTGGCGCCCGCGGCGGGCACGCCCGAGGCGCTGCGCTACCGCTACTGGCTGCATTTTGCCGAGGGCACGGCCATGTCGCCGCTGCTGATGAAGCTGGTGTTCGACAAGATCGAGAGCAGCAAGATGCCTTTCTTCGTGAAGCCGATTGCGAAGATGATTTCGGGCAAGGCCAAGGCGGCCATCGTCATGCCCAACATCGAGAGCCACCTGAATTTCATGGAAGCCGAGCTCGGCAAGAGCGAGTGGTTTGCCGGCAGCGAATTCACGGGCGCCGACATCCAGATGAGCTTTCCGGTCGAAGCCTCGCAGGCGCGCGGCGGCCTCGACGCAACGCGGCCCAGGCTCATGGCCTACCTGGAGCGCATCCATGCGCGGCCAGCCTACCGGCGCGCGCTCGAACGCGGCGGCCCCTACGGCCTTTTGAGCTGAAGGAGTCGGGCTTCGCGTCTTTCGCGCGGAGAGCGCTGCGCACGGCCCCCGGAAGCCGGGCGGCGGCTACCCCGGAAAGATATAGAGCAGCGCGACGGTCATGCACACATAACGCAGGAACTTGCCGATGGCCATGTACCCCAGGCATGGCCAGAACGGCAGCTTGAGCCAACCCGCGACCGCGCAGAGCGGATCGCCCACGATCGGCAGCCAGCTCAAGAGGCAGGCCTTCGGGCCGAGCCGCTCCAGCCAGCTCAATACGCGCACATGATGTTTCGAGTGCGAGTATTTGTCTGCGACCTTGTGGGCGCCGTAGCCGATCCACCAGTCGACTGCGCCGCCCAGCGTGTTGCCCACTGTCGCCACGACGATGGCCGACCAGAACATGTCGGGATTGAGCTTGAGCAAGCCGAAAAGAATCGGCTCCGAGCCCACCGGCAGCAGCGTGGCCGAGACGAAGGCCGCGATGAACAGCGTGGAGAGTCCGAACTGCGGAAGCGCGAGTAGCGCGAGGAGAGCGTCGAGCCAGGCTTGCATAAGGTGAAATGGGTCGACGCAGTATAGGTAGCCCGCTTCGTCCGTCGGGTCGGAGAAGGCGCCGCCGAAGGCTGGTGTTTACGCCTGTACCGCAGGCGCAAATCGTTTCAGTCACCGAAATCGCGCGTGGCTACAATCGTGCCTCATTTTTCAGCAGCCGAACTCGCGACGCTTTCTCCTCCATGACCTTGCAGATCGGCACCCACACGCTGGAAAACCGCCTGTTCGCCGCGCCCATGGCCGGCGTGACGGACCGGCCGTTCCGCATGCTGTGCCGCGAACTCGGCGCCGGCTATGCGGTCAGCGAGATGGTCACCTCGCGCAAGGAGCTCTGGAACACGCTCAAGACATCGCGCCGCGCCAACCACGACGGCGAGCCCGGCCCCATTGCGGTGCAGATCGCCGGCACCGATGCGGCCATGATGGCCGAGGCCACGGTCTACAACATCGAGCGCGGTGCGCAGATCATCGACATCAACATGGGTTGCCCGGCCAAGAAGGTCTGCAACAAATGGGCCGGGTCGGCGCTGATGCGCGACGAGCCGCTGGCGCTGGAAATCGTGCAGGCCGTGGTCGATGCGGCGCAACCTTTCAATGTGCCGGTCACGCTCAAGATGCGCACCGGCTGGAGCGAAGAGCACCGCAATGCGGTCAAGCTTGCGCGCGATTTCGAATCGGCCGGCGTGCAGATGCTCACCGTGCACGGCCGCACCCGCGAGCAGGGCTACAAGGGCCGCGCCGAGTACGACACCATTGCCGCCGTGAAGGCCGCGGTGCGCATTCCCGTGGTGGCCAACGGCGATATCCGTTCGCCCGAGAACGCGCGCGACGTGCTCGCGGCCACCGGCGCCGACGCGGTGATGATCGGCCGCGCAGCCCAGGGCCGGCCCTGGATCTTCCGCGAGATTTCTCATTTCCTGGCAACGGGTACGCATCTTGCGCCGCCTCTTGTCGTCGAGGTCCGCCGCTTGCTGCTCGATCACCTGGTGGAGCACTACGCGCTCTATGGCGAGTTCAGTGGCGTGCGCACCGCGCGCAAGCACATCGGCTGGTATGTGCGTACGCTTCCTGACGGCGAAGCCTTCCGCGCGCAGATGAACGTCATCGAAGACTCCGTTGCGCAACTGCGTGCGGTGGGCGATTATTTAGACGGGTTGGCGGACCGCATGGACCGCATGCCCGTGTACCAGGCGGCCGAAGAGCTGTCCGGTGAAGAGGAGGCGGCTTGCGCCGCTGATTGAGAGAGAAGAAGAGAAGAAAAAGCATGAGCAAGAAACACATCGAGGACTGCGTTCGCAACAGTCTGGACAGCTACTTTCGCGATTTGCGCGGCACCGAGCCCGACGGCATGTACGAGATGCTCGTGCGCGTGGTCGAGAAACCCTTGCTCGATGTCGTGATGACGCGCGCCGAAGGCAATCAGTCCAAAGCCGCGCAATGGTTGGGCCTGAATCGCAACACGCTTCGCAAGAAGCTGGTTGAACACAAACTTTTGAAATAACTACACGGCATATTCCATGGCCCAGACCGCACTCATCTCCGTCTCCGACAAAACCGGCATCCTCGAATTCGCGCAAGCGCTGCATGCGCTGGGCATCAAGCTGCTGTCCACGGGCGGCACCGCCAAGCTGCTGGCCGATGCCGGCCTGCCGGTGACCGAAGTCGCCGACCACACCGGTTTTCCCGAAATGCTCGACGGCCGCGTGAAGACGCTGCATCCGAAGATCCACGGCGGCCTGCTCGCGCGCCGCGACCTGCCCGCGCACGTGGCGGCCATCAAGGAACACGGCATCGACACCATCGACCTGCTGATCGTTAATCTCTATCCGTTCGAAGCCACGGTGGCCAAGGCGGGCTGCACGCTCGAGGACGCGATCGAGAACATCGACATCGGCGGCCCGGCCATGGTGCGCAGCGCCGCCAAGAACTGGAAGGACGTCGGCGTGCTGACCGACGCCTCGCAGTATCCCGTGGCCCTGGCCGAGCTCCAGGCCGGCGGTAAGCTCAGCGACAAGACCAAGTTCGCGTTCTCGGTGGCAGCGTTCAACCGCATCGCCGACTACGACGGCGCCATCAGCGACTATCTTTCCGCCATCGATTTCGACGCCAGCATCGGCCAGCCTTCGCCCACGCGCTCGCTGTTCCCGGCGCAAAGCAATGGCCGCTTCGTCAAGGTGCAGGACCTGCGCTACGGCGAGAACCCGCACCAGCAGGCGGCGTTCTACCGCGACCTGCATCCGGCACCCGGCTCGCTCGTGTCCGCGAAGCAGCTGCAGGGCAAGGAGCTCAGCTACAACAACATCGCCGATGCCGACGCGGCATGGGAATGCGTCAAGAGCTTCGACGTGCCCGCCTGCGTGATCGTGAAGCATGCCAATCCTTGCGGCGTTGCGGTTGGTAAGGACGCGGCCGAAGCCTATGGCAAGGCCTTCAAGACCGATCCGACCTCGGCCTTCGGCGGCATCATCGCGTTCAACCGCCCGGTCGATGGCGAAACCGCACAAGCCATTGCCAAGCAGTTCGTCGAAGTGCTGATGGCACCGGGCTACACGCCCGAGGCGCTCGAGGTGTTCCAGGCGACCAAGGCCAAGCTCAACGTGCGTGTGCTCGAAATCGCATTGCCCAAGGGCGGTGCCAGCGACTGGGACAACGGCCGCAACGCGATGGACGTCAAGCGCGTCGGATCGGGTCTCTTGATCCAGACCGCCGACAACCACGAGCTCGCGGCAAGCGACCTCAAGGTGGTCACGAAGAAGCAACCCACGCCCGAGCAGCTGCAAGACCTGCTGTTCGCCTGGAAGGTTGCCAAGTACGTGAAGAGCAACGCGATCGTGTTCTGCGCCGGCGGCATGACCATGGGCGTGGGCGCGGGCCAGATGAGCCGCCTCGATTCGGCGCGCATTGCAAGCATCAAGGCCGAGCATGCGGGCCTGTCGCTCAAAGATACGGCCGTGGCGAGCGATGCTTTCTTCCCGTTCCGGGACGGGCTCGACGTGGTGGTCGATGCCGGCGCGAGCTGCGTCATTCAGCCCGGCGGTTCGATGCGCGACCAGGAAGTGATCGATGCCGCCGACGAGCGTGGTGTGGTCATGGTGCTGTCGGGCGTGCGCCACTTCCGCCACTGAACGCCAACGCCCCGTGCGCCCGTCTGGGCGAAGGCCGGGCTGCTCGCCAGCGTTTCGCTGGCGGACAGCCCGGCCTTTTTTCTTGGCCGGAGGTTCGGCCTTAATGGGTCCCGGACGCCTTGAAGATCTGCCTCGCGGCCTCGATCGTGGCGGCAATGTCATCGTCGCTGTGCGCGGCGCTTACAAAACCCGCTTCGTAAAGCGCCGGTGCAATGTACACACCGCGGTCGAGCAGGCCGTGGAACAGCGCGTTGAACTTCGCGTTGTCGGTGGTCATCACGGTGGCGTAGTTCTGCGGCAGCTCGTTCATGAGGAAGAAGCCGAACATGCCGCCTTCGCTGTCGGCGTTGAAGGGCTGGCCTTCGGCCGCGGCGGCGGCCTTGAGGCCCGCGACCAGCGACTGCGTTTTCTTCGACAGCGCCTCGTAGAAGCCGGGCTTGGCGATTTCCTTCAGCGTGGCGAGTCCGCAGGCCGTGGCCACGGGGTTGCCCGACAGCGTGCCCGCCTGGTAGACCGGGCCGAGCGGCGCGAGCTGTTCCATGATGGCGCGCGGGCCGCCGAAAGCCGCCAGCGGCATGCCGCCGCCGATGACCTTGCCGAGCACCGTGAGGTCGGGCGTGATGCCCAGCACGCCCTGTGCGCCGTTCAGGCCGACGCGAAAGCCCGTCATCACTTCATCGAACACCAGGAGCGCGCCGTGCTGCGTGCACAGGTCGCGGCAGCGCTGGGCGAATTCGGGCGCGGCGCGCACGAAGTTCATGTTGCCGGCAATCGCCTCGATCATGAGGCAGGCGATGTCGTTGCCGTGCAGCGCGAAGGCTTCCTCAAGCTGCGCGATGTTGTTGTACTCGAGCACCAGCGTGTGCTGCGTCACTTCGGGCGGCACGCCGGCCGAGGTGGGATGGCCGAAAGTGGCAAGGCCCGATCCCGCCTTCACCAGCAGCGCATCGGCGTGGCCGTGGTAGCAGCCTTCGAACTTGATGATGTGCTTGCGGCCGGTGGCGCCGCGCGCCAGGCGCAGCGCGCTCATGGCGGCTTCGGTGCCCGAGCTCACGAGCCGCACCATCTCCATCGAGGGCACCAGCGCGAGGATGGCCTCGGCCAGCTCGATTTCGCGCTCGGTGGGCGCGCCGTACGAGAAGCCCTCGAGCACGGCCTTCTGCACCGCTTCGACAACCGCCGGGTGGCCGTGGCCCAGGATCATCGGGCCCCACGATCCGATGTAGTCGATGTAGCGCTTGTCGTTGGCGTCCCAGAAGTAGGCGCCTTCGGCACGGCGGATGAAGCGCGGCGTGCCGCCCACGGCCTTGAAGGCGCGGACCGGCGAATTGACGCCGCCGGGAATGACGGCGCGGGCGCGGTCGAAAAGAATGTCGTTTTGGTCAGCGGTAGGCATCAGTGTCGGGTGTCGTGAGGGGGCAGGGCAAAGTCTGGGGGGGCGTCGGGGTCTTCGTCATCGTCCTCTTCGGGTTCGGCCCAGAACAGGCGGTCGGGAAGCACGTGGCCCATGCCCGGCCGAAAGCCCGCATCGAGGCAGCGGTCCATGTAGGCTAGGGCTTCGGTGGTGGCGGCCACCAGGTCGGTGCCGCTCGCGAGCAGGGCGGCCAGCGCGGCCGACAGGGTGTCGCCGGCGCCGGCGAAAACGGCTTCGAGCCGCTCGTATTTCTCGCTGGCGAGCACCGACTGCGGGGAGGCCAGCACGTTGTCGATGAACTGGTCGGGCAGCACCATGCCGGTCACCAGGGTGTAGGGCACGCCGAACTCTCCAGCGGCTTTGGCGATGTCGCGTGCGCCGGGCGGACGGTCGCCGCTCCAGTCGGGAAGCAGCCACCGCCACAGCGTACTGTGGTTTCCAACCAACACTGTGGCCTGGGGAAGAAGTAACTCCCGAAAAGCGTCGAGATAGGGCTCGATCAGGTTTTCGTCCCACCAGGAAAGGTTGGGCATATAGGCCACCAGCGGCACTTCCGGGTAGTCGGAGGCGGTCTCGGCAATGGTGCTCAGGGTGTCGGGACTGCCCACGAAGCCCACCTTGATGAGCTGCACTTCAACGTCCTCGAGGATGGCGCGCGCCTGCTCGGCCACGGCCTCCTCGTCGAAGGCGAAATGGTCGAATATCTCGGCCGTGTCGCGGGCGTAGGCGCCCGTCACCACCGGCAGCATGTGAGCGCCCACCGACGCCATGGCCAGGGCATCGGCGCCCAGGCCCCCGGCGCCGCTCGGATCGCTGGCGTTGAAGACCAGCACGCAGGGCGGATTCAGGTCGCGCTCGGCGACCTCTTCAGCGTCCGCCGAGGGGTCGTTAAGATCGCCCGGTTTGCGGGCGTTGTCTGCTGGATGTAAGTAAATGGTCATACGCCGGGCAAAATCCCCTGGATGGTGGCATAGGCGCGACGTTTACCGTCTGCCAGTGAGATACGCATAGATACACTCGTTGCATTTAATGAACAAGGACTTTAAGCTCCGATGAATACGAAAACTTGGATGTGCCTGATTTGTGGGTGGATCTATGACGAAGCGGTTGGTGTACCGGAGGACGGCATCGCAGCAGGCACGGCCTGGGCCGATGTTCCGATGAACTGGACCTGTCCTGAGTGCGGTGCGCGCAAGGAAGACTTCGAAATGGTTGAAATCTGAAGAGCATGGCATAGGGCTACGCGATTTGCGTCGATGTACGGCGCGGCGGGCATCCAAGTCGCATTTCAGCAGGAGCGTGTGCAATGGGGCCGAATGGATCAGGTTACAAGGTGCTTGTCATCGACGACAGCAATACGATCCGGCGCAGTGCCGAAATATTTCTGAAGCAGGGCGGGCACGAGGTTCTTCTTGCGGAGGACGGCTTCGACGCGCTCTCGAAAATCAACGATCACAAGCCGCATCTGATTTTCTGCGACATCCTGATGCCTCGCCTGGACGGTTACCAGACCTGCGCCATCATCAAGCGCAACGCTCAATTCTCCAATGTTCCGGTCGTGATGCTCTCTTCGAAAGACGGCGTCTTCGACAAGGCTCGCGGCCGCATGGTCGGGTCGCAGGACTACCTGACCAAACCTTTCACCAAAGACCAGCTGCTGCAGGCCGTGCAGCAGTTTGGCATTGTTCAACAGGAAGTGCAGTAATGCCCATTCGAAAAATCCTCGTCGTCGACGACTCCAAGACGGAACTGGTGTTCCTGTCCGACCTGCTCCGCAAGAACGGCTTTGCCGTCAAGACCGCCGAAAACGCGGAAGACGCCATGCGCCGCCTCGAGGAAGAGCAGCCCGACCTGATCCTCATGGACGTGGTCATGCCCGGCCAGAACGGCTTCCAGCTGACGCGCGCGATCGCCCGCGACCCGAAGTACGGCACCATCCCGATCATCCTGTGCACCAGCAAGAACCAGGAGACCGATCGCGTCTGGGGCATGCGCCAGGGCGCGCGCGACTACATCGTGAAGCCGGTCAACGAGGCCGACCTGATGTCCAAGATCACCGCGCTCGCCTGAACTGGAGCCGACTCAGTCCATGGCGAATCGCGACGCTCTCCGAGCCTTCCAGTCCCGGCTTGCAAGCCGCCTGCAGGCCGCACGCACGACCGGCGTCGCCGCCACGTGGCTCGCGGTCGAGGCGGGCGAGGGCAAGTACCTCTTTCCTCTCGGCCACGCGGGAGAAATTTTCCCCTGGACGCCCCCCCAGCCCGTGCCGTACACGGAGCCCTGGTTCCTGGGCGTTGCCAACCTGCGCGGCGGCCTCTTTGGCGTGGTGCAGCTGTCGGCATTCGCCACGGGCGTTTCAAGCGGTCCGCTCGCCACAGAGGCGGCCCGCATGCAATCGCGGCTCGTTGCCCTCAACGAGCTGCTCGAAGTCAACTGCGCATTGCTGGTCGACCGACTGGCGGGGTTGCGCGGCGCCGAGGCCTTCACGGCCGCGGAGCCGCCAAGCGCAGAAGCACCTGCCTGGCTTGGGCATCTGTACACCGATGCGGCGGGTGAGCGCTGGCAGGAAATCAACCTGCAGGCGCTTTCGCAGCAACCCCAGTTTTTGAGTATTGGCGCCTAGTGCTTTCGCACAGCCCGAAGACAACCACCCTGAAGGACCGACCGTGAGCTCGATCGCCGACAAGTTCAAGAAATTACTGCCCGCCAACAGCGGCAACGACAAGGCCCGCGTCGACGGCTCCGGTTCCACCCTGTCGCTCGACAATGTCGACACGGTCCAGGCGCTGGAAGAAAAGACCGTCCGGCTGGCCCGGAAACAAGGCCGAAATGCCCCCGCCGATCCCGCGCCCACCGGCTTTGCCGATGGCGGCGCGCTGACCAGCGGCGAAGCGGCCAACGAGGCCGGTGCGGGCGCGCTCGACGCTGCCCAGGCGCAAGCCGCGGCCGCAAAAGCGAGCTCCAGGCCGGCGCGTCAGCAGCGGATACTGGCCATCCTGCTGGCTGTGGTGGTGCTGTTGCTGTTGCTGGTGGCCGGCTCCGCGATTCTTCGCGCCGAGCGTCTCGCGCAGCAGGTGGCGGCCACCGGCCAGTCGCTGATGCAGTCGCAGCGTCTCGCAAAATCGATTTCGCAGGCTCTCGTGGGCAGCGCGCCCGCCTTCGTCGAAGTGAAGGACAGCGCCGACGACCTCACGCGCCGCGTGCAGGGCCTGACCAACGGCGACGATGCGCTGCGCCTCGAACGCGTGGGCAACCAGTACGACGAGGACATGGGCAAGATCAACCCGCTGGTCGCCCGTGCCGACGCCAGCGCCAAGGTCGTGCTGTCCCAGCGCCAGATCCTGACCCAGGTGGGTGCCGCCTTGCGCGACATCAACCAGCAATCGTCCGCGCTGCTCGAAATGACGGAAACCGTCGCGTCGCTGAAGATGCAGCAGAACGCCACGCTGCCCGAAATTTCCGCCGCCGGCCAGCTCGTGATGCTGACCCAGCGTATCGGCAAGTCGACCAATGAATTCTTCACGGTCGAAGGCGTGAACCCGGACGCCGTGTTCCTGCTCGGTAAGGACTTGAACACCTTCCAGGAAACCACGCGCGGCCTGCTCGACGGCAATGCGCAGCAGCGCTTCCCCGGCTCGAAAGACCCGCAGACCCGCCAGCAGCTCGAAGCCATTCTGAAGACCTACGAGCAGATGCGCACGCAGGCCTCCGCCATTCTGGGCAACCTGCAGGGCCTGGTGGCCGCGCGTGAAGCGCAGGCTTCCATCCTGACCGACAGCGAGCCGCTGCGCAAATCGCTCGGCGAGCTGCAGGACAAGCTCTCCGCGCGCACCGGCCTGGGCGCCGGAACGATCGTGCTGCTGTTCGTGCTCTCGCTGGCCGCCCTGGCCCTCGCCGGCGCCATCGGTTTCGTGCAGGTGCGCGAAGGCCGCGAACGTGCCGCCAACGCCGAACGCGAACGTCTGGCTGCGGAGCAGACCTCCGAAGAGGCCGGCCGCATCAACAACGCCAACCAGGCCGCCATTCTTCGGCTGATGAACGAACTGCAGACAGTGGCCGAAGGCGACCTGACGCAGGAAGCCACCGTGACCGAGGACATCACCGGCGCCATTGCCGACTCGGTGAACTACACGGTGGAAGAACTGCGTCTGCTGGTGGGCAACGTGCAGAACACGGCCACCCGCGTGGCGCAGACGACGTCGCAGGTGGAAAGCACCTCCACCGAGCTGCTCGCCGCCTCGACCGAACAGTTGCGCGAAATTCGCGAAACCGGCCAGTCGGTGCTGACCATGGCCGAGCGAATCAACGGCGTGTCCTCGCAAGCGCAAGAGTCGGCCACGGTGGCGCGCCAGTCGCTGCAAGCTGCTTCTTCCGGTCTGCAGGCCGTGCAGAACGCCATCGGCGGTATGAACTCCATCCGCGACCAGATCCAGGAAACCTCCAAGCGGATCAAGCGCCTGGGCGAATCCTCGCAGGAGATCGGCGAAATCACCGAGCTGATCTCGGACATTACCGAACAGACGAACGTGCTGGCGCTGAACGCCGCCATTCAGGCCGCATCGGCCGGTGAAGCCGGTCGCGGCTTCTCGGTGGTGGCGGAAGAAGTGCAGCGGCTGGCTGAACGCTCCGCGGACGCCACGCGCCAGATTTCGGCGCTGGTGAAGGCGATTCAGACCGACACGCAGGATGCGGTGGGCGCCATGGAGCGTTCCACGCAGGGTGTGGTCGAAGGGGCCAAGCTGTCCGACAATGCAGGTACCGCACTGACCGAGATTGACCGCGTGTCGCGCCGCCTTGCCGAGCTGATCGAGCAGATTTCGCAGTCCGCCTCCCGCGAAGCCGATTCGGCCAACGTGGTGGCCGCCAACATCCAGCACATTTTTGCAGTGACCGAGCAGACCGGAGAAGGTACCCGTACCACCGCCCAGCAGGTGCGCGAGCTTTCGCAGATGGCCGAAGAACTGCGTCGTTCCGTTGCCCGTTTCAAAATTGCCTGACAAGAGATAAGAACGGCGAGCATCCAACGTGTCGATTCAAAACCCTGCCACGGCCCCCCTCGCTGGCAACGTGCCGGCCACCGAAGACCTTGGGCCGCTGGCCTGGGTCTTGGGAGAAATCCAGAAATCCCTCGACAGCGTTGCCAAGTCGCTGCGGCGCTTCGTGCACGACGTGGGCAATACCTCGGAACTCGAGAGTGGCCCGCTGCAAATGGCCCGCCAGCAGTTGCACCAATCCGTCGGTGCACTGCAGATGGTGGGCAACACCGCCCCGGCGCTGGTGCTCGGCTCCATCGAATTCGCGGTTCAGGGCTTCATTGCCGAACCGCAGCGCTGCACCGACAGCGCGGTTCAGAAGATCGAGCGTGCCGGTTTTGCCGTCGTCGATTTCCTCAACGCACTGCTGGCCGGCAAGCCCGTCTCGTCGGTGGCGCTGTTTCCTCAATACCGCGACGTGCTCGAACTGGTCGGCAACGAGCGCGTTCATCCGGCGGACCTCTGGAGCATTGCCTGGCGCTGGGTCGAAGTCCGTCCCGCGCTGACGCAGGCTGCCCTGGCCTATGACCCGGCGGTGCGTTCGCGGCTCGACCGCGAAGTGCTGCAGCTGGTCAAGACCGGCGACGCGCAAGCCGCGCGCCGGCTGCAGGCCCTGTGCCTGGGGCTCGGGCGCGGTGCGCTGCTGCCCCGCGTCGCGAGTTTCTGGACCTTGGCCGGGGGCTTCTTTGAGGCCCTGGCGCTGGAACTGATTCCGGCCGATTCCTATGTCAAGCGCGCCGCCTCGCGCGTGCTGCTGCAATACGCCACGCTGGCGCGCGGCGACAGCACCGTTTCCGACCGGCTGGGCCAGGACCTGTTGTTCTTCTGCGCGCAGGCCGTGCCCACCGCGCGCGACGACGCCGCCACGCTGCGCACCGTGCGAACCGCCTGGGGCGTCGCGGGCGAGCCGTACATCGACTACGCCGTCGAGCAGTTCGGCCGCTTCGATCCGCTGGTGCTCACGCAGGCGCGCAAGCGCATCGAAACCGCCAAGGAAATGTGGTCGGCGCTCTCGGGCGGCGATGCCACCCGCACGCGCCAGGTGGCCGACACCTTCGCGCAGCTCGGCGAATCGCTGCAGAAGCTGCATCCGCCGAGCCTGCCGATGGTGCAGGCGCTGACCCATGCGGTCGAAGCGTCCTTGAAATCCGGCCAGCCGCCCGACACCGAACTCGCGATGGAAGTCGCGACCTCGGTGCTCTACCTGGAAGCCGCGCTCGAAGACCTGGACCCGAGCGATCCGCAACTCACCTCCCGCACCCTGCAGCTGGCCGGCCGCATCGAACGCGTGCGCGCAGGCGGACATTCGGAGCCGCTCGAGCCCTGGATGGAAGACCTGTATCGCCGCGTGAGCGATCGCCAGACCATGGGTACGGTGGTCGACGAGCTGCGCAGCCACCTGAGCGAACTCGAGAAGTCGCTCGACCAGTATTTCCGCCGTCCCGCCGAAAAGGCGCTGTTGCGCACCGTGCCGAGCCAGCTGCTGCAGATGCGCGGCGTGTTCTCGGTGCTGGGCCTGGAGCAGGCCGCGCACACCGTTCAGCGCATGCGAGACGAGGTCGAGCAGATGCTGGTGGGCAACGCATCGCCTGTCGAGGAAATGCACAGCTTCGACGCGCTCGGCAACAACCTGGGCGCGCTCGGCTTCCTGATCGATATGCTGGGCTACCAGCCGGCGCTCGCCAAGCGCCTGTTCGTGTTCGATACCGAAGCCGGCGAACTCAAGCCGCTGATGGGCCGCCAGGCCGCCGACAGCGGCCCCGCGGATGTCGCAGTGGCGGACGGCAAGCCTGCAGGCGCAGAAGCCGTGCTCAGCATCGAGGAGGTCGACGCACAGATCGCCTCGAAGCTCGCCGCGCTCGCCACGCCCAACCGCAAGGCGAAGGTCTCGCCCATCGAGGAATTCAGCCGCAAGGCCGACAGCTGGACGAACAAGATCACCGGTCCCGCGGCGCTGCCCGACACCGAGGTGACCGAGCTCGAAGAAGACGACCTGCAGAACATCTTCCTCGACGAGGCCCGCGAGGTGGTGCAGAACGGCCTGGCCGCCATCGACGAACTCGGCGGCCACCCTGACGACACCGAAGAACTCACCATCCTGCGGCGCGCGTTCCACACCTTGAAGGGCAGTTCGCGCATGGTCGGCCTGACCGACTTCGGCGATGCCGCGTGGTCGTTCGAGCAGGTGCTGAACACCTGGCTGGCCGATCAGCGCGATGCCACGCCCGAGCTGCTTTCCGCGACCCGCAATGCGCTCGGCGAATTCAGCGAATGGGTGGAAGCCATTGCTTCGGGCGCCCAGCACAGCTGGCAGTCGTCGTATTTCAGCCGCGTGGCCAACGCCCTGCTGGCCGGCGAGCCCGTGCCGACCGCACCACCGCGCGCCGATGCGGACGCTCTTGCAGTGGCGGCGCGTCACATTGCCGCGGAGCCGCCTGTGGCCGCCTCGCTGCCGATGCCGGAGTTGCCTGAGCTCCCGCCGTTGCCCGACCTGTCGCTGGCTCCCGCCGCGCCGCCGGAGCCTGCACCCGCCCCCGAACCGGCCTTCGAATTGCCGGTGCAGGCGCTGGAGCAGCCCGCAAGGCACGAAACCGACGATGACTTCGCATCGACCGACTTCCTCGACTTCGATACCAAGCCGAGCCCGGAAGAGTCTTTCGAAGTGCTGACCGGCAGCGGAGATTTCGATTTCCTGGCGCCCGAGAAGGCAGCACCCGCACCCGTCGCCACGCCTGAGCTGCTGCAAACGCCGACGGCACTGCCCGACCTGGACTGGGCACCCGAGCCTTCGCTGGCAAAGGACAGCGAGCCCGCAGCCCTTGCCCCGGCCGTGCCTGTGTCCGTGCCCGTCGAAGAAGAGCCCGTGGCTGCCGCACCGGCGTTCCTGCTGGAGCCGGAAGAACCCGCCGCAGCCGTGGCCGAAACGCCCGCCGCAGCGGCGGAGCCTGTCGAACCGCCAGTGGTGGTTGCAGACACGATTGCAGCTGCCGAAGACGCGCCGCAACCCGAACCTGAACCCGAGGTGCAGGAAACGGCCGAAGCCGCTGCTCCCTCCGGTGCGGACGACCAGGTCAAGGTCATCGGACCATTGCGCATCGGCATTGCGCTCTACAACGTCTACCTCAACGAGGCCGACGAATGGTCGAGGCAGTTGGCCACCGACGTCGGCGAGTGGGCACTCGAATCGCACGAGCGCCTGCCGGATTCGACCGTTGCGCTCGCGCATTCGCTGGCCGGCAGCTCGGCCACCGTCGGCTTCCATAGCCTTTCGGGCATGGCCCGCCTGCTCGAAGCCGCGCTCCAGCATCTGCAGATGCAGGGCAGCGGTACGCGCGAACAGGGCGTGGTGCTGGTTGCCGCGGCCGATGAGCTGCGCCGCCTGCTGCACCAGTTCGCCGTGGGTTTCCTGCGCGAACCTTCCGAAGGAACGCTGCAGGCGCTGCGCGACATCGCTGCAGCACCCATGCCGCCAGAGGCGGCCGCCCGGGTCGAGACCCGGCCGCTCCAGCACATGGTGTCCACCGACAGCGTGGCCGACGTGGCGCTGGACGATTCCGAAGATGCCATCGACCTGGCCGATGCGGTCGACGTCGACCTGTTCCCGATCTTCGAGGAAGAGGCTGCGGAATTGCTGCCCCAGCTGGGTCAGGCGCTGCGCCAGTGGGCACACCATCCCGACGACAGCGCACCGCGCGCCTCCGTGCTTCGCACGCTGCACACGCTCAAGGGCAGCGCCCGGCTGGCCGGCGCCATGCGCCTTGGCGAGCGGGCGCACCGCATGGAGTCCGAGATCGAAGTCCTGGGCACCCAGGGCGGTGCCGACCGGGTCGAAATCGAAAAGCTGCTCACGCGCCTGGATGCGCTGCAGTCCACCTTCGACGCGCTGCGCGCGGCGGACGATGCCACCCAGGCCGAAGTGGCCCAGCTCGTGGTGGCGGCCTCCACCGCCGTGCCGGGCGTTCAGCTGGTGCAGGTTGCCGCCGAATCCGGCGTGCCCGCCAATGACGAAACCGCTGCCGATGGCGACCAGGGCGCAGGCGCCGCGGAGACGGCCGTCGCACCATCGCTATTCCCGCGGCCGGCACCTGCACTGCTCGCGCCGTTGCGCACGGCTTCCACCCAGGCCGTTCGCATCCGCACCCAGCTGCTCGACCGCCTGGTGGCGCAGACCGGCGAGGTCATCATCACGCGCTCGCGCCTCGAAGCCGAACTGGGTCAGCTGCGCGGTTCGCTCTCCGACCTGACGGGCAACCTCGACCGCCTGCGCCAGCAGCTGCGCGACATCGAAGTGCAGGCCGAAAGCCAGATGCAATCCCGCCTGGCGCAAGCCAAGGATTCGCAGCAGAGCTTCGACCCGCTCGAGTTCGACCGCTTCACCCGCGTGCAGGAACTTACGCGCATGATGGCCGAGTCGGTGAACGACGTGGCCACCGTGCAGCGCACGCTGCAAAAGACGGTGCAGGCCACGGAAGACGACTTGAGCGTGCAGGCGCGCCAGACGCGCGAACTGCAGCGCGGCCTGCTGCGCACGCGCATGGTGGAGTTCGAAGGCATTTCCGACCGCCTCTACCGCGTGGTGCGCCAGGCGTCGAAAGACACCGGCAAGCAGGTGCGCCTGGACATCGTCGGCGGCTCCATCGAAATGGACCGCGGCGTGCTCGACCGTATGACGCCCGCCTTCGAGCACCTGCTGCGCAATTGCGTGGCGCACGGTATCGAGGACGTGGCTGCACGCGAAAAGGCCGGCAAGGACGCGAGCGGGCTGATCGTGATCGACCTGCACCACGAAGGCAACGACGTCTCGGTGAGCTTCCGCGACGACGGAGCCGGCCTGGACCACAAGCGCATCGCCGAGCGTGCCCGCACCCTCGGCCTCTTGGGGCCCGACCAGGAACTGTCGCCCGAAGAAGCCACCGAGCTGATCTTCAAGCCCGGCTTCTCGACGGCGGGGCAGGTGTCCGAACTGGCCGGCCGCGGCATCGGCATGGACGTGGTGCGCGCGCAAATCGCGGCGCTCGGCGGCCGCATCGAAACGCACAGCACGGCCGGACAAGGCACCACCTTCAAGCTGGTGCTGCCGCTCACCACCGCGGTGACGCACGTGGTGATGCTGCGCGCCGGAGACGTGTCGATCGGCGTGCCGTCCAATCTCGTGGAGCTGGTGCAGCGCGTGAGCAGCACCGAGCTCGAAGCGGCCTACCTGCACAACAGCCATCCGTTCGGCAGCGAACAGGTGCCCTTCTACTGGGCCGGCGCGCTGCTGCAGGCCTCGGCGCGCAGCGCGCATTCTTCGAGCAAGAACAACACCGTCGTGATCGTGCGAAGCGCCGCGCAGCGGGTGGGCCTGCACGTGGACGAAGTGCTGGGCAACCAGGAAGTCGTGGTCAAGAACCTCGGGCCACAGCTTGCGCGTCTGCCGGGTCTGGCCGGCATCTCGGTGCTGGCTTCGGGCGCGGTGGCGCTGCTCTACAACCCGGTGGCGCTGGCCGCGGTGCACGGCGAGCAGGCGCGCATGCGCCAGGCCGCCGCGCTGGCGGTGTCCGCACACGCCGCGTCGGCCGATGCGGAGCACGGTGCACCGCAGGAACCGTTGCCGATGCTGGCACCTCCGGTGCCGCAGGTTCCCCTGGTGCTGGTGGTCGACGACTCCATCACGGTGCGCCGCGTCACGCAGCGCCTGCTGCAGCGCGAAGGCTATCGTGTGTCGCTCGCGGCCGACGGCTTGCAGGCGCTCGAACGGCTGCAGCAGGAGCGGCCGGCGGTGGTGCTGTCGGACATCGAAATGCCGCGCATGGACGGCTTCGACCTGGCGCGCAACATCCGCGCGGACGAGTCGATGGCGGGTCTGCCGATCATCATGATCACCTCGCGCATCGCCGAGAAGCACCGCGACTACGCGCGCACGCTGGGCGTGAACCACTATCTCGGCAAGCCCTACTCGGAAGACGAACTGCTGCGCCTGGTGCGTGCGTACACCAGCGAACCGGCATTGGCGGCTGCTGCTTGACGCTCTCCGGAGCTCGACCAGTAAAGGGGCCCGACGGGCCCCTTTACTTTTGCAGCGCCTTGGCCCGCGCCACGCCGTAGCGCTGCAGCGTTTTCTCGCGCGCCTCGGCGTGATCGACGATGGGCAGGGGATAGGTCTCGCCGAGCTTGATGCCGGCCGCCTCCAGTTCGACCGGCGAGGCCGTCCAGGGTGCGTGGATCGCGGCGTTCGACAGCCCTGCGAGCTGCGGCAGGTAGCGGCGGATGAACTTGCCTTCGGCGTCGAAGCGCTCGCTCTGCGTCACCGGATTGAAGATGCGGAAATACGGTTGCGCGTCGCAGCCGCTGGAGCTGGCCCACTGCCAGCCGCCGTTGTTCGATGCGAGCTCGAAGTCATTCAGGTGCAGCGCAAAATAACGCTCGCCGCGCCGCCAGTCCAGCCCGAGGTTCTTGCAGAGAAAACTCGCCGTGACCATGCGCAGCCGGTTGTGCATGTAGCCGCTCTGGTTGATCTGCAGCATGGCGGCGTCCACCAGCGGGTAGCCCGTGCGGCCCTGGCACCAGGCCTCGAAGAGCTGATCGGCGTGCTTGCCGTGGTGCCATTGGATCTTGTCGTATTCAGGGCGGAAGCTCTTCGATTCGCCGCCCGAATGCACGTGCGGGAAGTGCGCCAGGACTTGGAAGTAGAACTCCCGCCAGATCAGTTCGCTGAGCCAGGTCGCAGCGCCCGAGTCGCCCTGCAGCGAAAGCTGGTGCGCCACCCCCGCCAGCTGCCGGATCGACACCGTACCGAAACGCAGGTGCACGCCCAGGTAGCTCGGCCCCCGCACCGCCGGAAAGTTGCGCGCCGCGTCGTAGCGGTCGATGCGCTGGAAAAAGTCCTCGAACAGCGCCGCCGCGCCCTGCGTACCGGTAGGAATCTCGAGTTCGGAGAGGTTGGTTTCCTGAAAGCCGATCTCCTCGAGCGAGGGCACCGGCGCGCGTTGCGCCTCGGGCGGCGGTGCCAGGGCGTCGGCGTAGGCCCGCACCGGGTACGACTTGAGAAAGAACGCGTCGACCTTGGCCAGCCAGGCCCGCTTGTAGGGCGTGAACACCGTGTAGGGCTGGCCGACCTTGGTCATCACCTCGTCGCGGTCGAAAACGGTCGAATCCTTGTAGGTGTGGAAAGCCACGCCCGCATTCGCCAGGGCGCCGAGCACCTGGGCGTCGCGCGCCAGCGCATCGGGCTCGTCGTCGCGGTTGGCGAACACGGCCTGCACGTCCAGTTCGTGCGCCAAAGCGGGAATTTCCTCGACCGCGGCGGCGTGGCGCACGATCAGCCCGCCGCTCAGGTCCTGCAGCTCGGCGTCGAGCTCCACGAGCGATTCGCGAATGAACTCCACGCGCCGGTCGGCGCGGGGTAGGGGGTCCAGAATGGCCCGGTCGAACACGAAAACGCACACCACCTGACGGCAGGCCCGCAGGGCGTGATAGAGCGCCGCGTTGTCGTCCACGCGCAGGTCGCGGCGAAACCACAGGAGCCCTTTGGGATAGGTCTTGTCGACGGCCAGTAAAATCGGCGGCATATGGCTTCCGATTCTGCCCCGATGAACCTCACGCATCACTTTCTGATCGCGATGCCGGGGATGGAAGATAAAACTTTCAACCGCAGCGTCGTCTACCTCTGCGAGCACAGCGAGCGCGGCGCGCTCGGCCTGGTGATCAACAAACCCAGCGACATCAACCTGAAGGTGCTGTTCGAGAAGATCGAACTCCACCTAGCGCGCCCCGAACTCGGTGACGCGCCCGTTTTCCAGGGCGGGCCGGTGCAGACCGAGCGCGGCTTCGTGCTGCACGAGCCGGTGTTTTCACATGCCGAGAAGCCCGAGGAATCGGTCTATGCCTCGACCATGACCATTCCCGGCGGCCTCGAAATGACCACCTCGAAAGACGTGCTGGAGGCGCTGGCCACCGGCGCCGGACCGCGCAAGGTGCTGGTTTCGCTGGGCTATTCGGCCTGGGGCGAGGGGCAGCTCGAATCGGAACTGGCCGAAAACAGCTGGCTCACCGTGAGCGCCGACCCGGCCGTCATCTTCGATACCCCGGTCGAACAGCGCTACGACAAGGCGCTGCTGCTGCTGGGCCTGGAAGCGTGGAAACTGTCACCGGAAGCGGGACACGCCTGATGGCCGCTGCCATGCCAGACGCCCCTGTTCCCGCCGCTTCTCCTTCTGTTCCCGTTGCCGTTCCTTCCCATTTCCAGAGCTTCCTGGCCTTCGACTTCGGCCTGAAGCGCACCGGCGTCGCGAGCGGCAATCGCTTGCTGGCCACCGCGACTCCGCAGGCCACCATCAAGGCCGAGGGCGACGCCCGCTTCGCGCAGGTCGAGGCCCGCATCAAGGAATGGCAGCCCGACGCACTGGTGGTCGGCGTGCCCTACCACCCTGACGGCGCCCCGCACGAGAACACCCGCCGAGCGCAGAAATTCGCGCGCCAGCTGCGCGGCCGTTTCAACCTGCAGGTGTTCGAGGTCGACGAGCGCTACAGCACCACCGAAGCGCTGGCTTCCGGCGCGCGAGATGCCGATGCCGCTTCGGCCTGCATCATCCTGGAGCAATTTTTGAGGAGTCTCCCTTGAGTTCAATACCCGATGCCGAAGTGCTCTACAAGGAGCTGCTGAACGGCGTGAAAGCGCTGATGCGCACAGAGACGAAGCTGGTGGGCATCACCTCCGGCGGCGCCTGGCTGGTCGAGCGGCTGCAGAAAGACCTGGGCCTGGCCGGCGCCCCCGGCGTCATCTCCTCGGCCATGCACCGCGACGACTTCGCGCGCCGCGGCCTCTCGGCCAGCGCGCAGACCGCGCTGCCCTTCGATGTGAACGGCGCCGACGTGCTGTTGCTCGACGACGTCCTCTACACCGGCCGCACGATTCGCGCGGTGCTCAACGAATTGTTCGACTTCGGCCGCCCGGCCTGCGTGCGGCTTGCGGTGCTGGTCGACCGCGGCGGGCGCGAACTGCCGGTGGCGGCCGACTTCGCGGCCGCGGAATTCACGCTGCCGGATACGCAGTTGCTCGCACTCGCGCGCGCAGACGACGGCGCCTTCAGTCTCAAAGTGGAGGAGAACTCGTGAGCCCCCACACTCATCACTTCGTGTATTCGTTGCCCCCCGGGGGGGCGCAGGCCTGCCTTGGGGCGGCCCGGCGGGAGGCCTGGTAATGCTCTACAAGCGAAATCCGCAACTCAACAAGAACGGCGAGCTGATCCACCTGCTGTCGATCGAGGGCCTGCCCAAGGACATCGTCACGCACATCCTCGACACCGCCGCCAACTTCACGAGCGTGAGCGACCGCGAGGTGAAGAAGGTGCCGCTCCTGCGCGGCAAGAGCGTGTTCAACCTGTTCTTCGAGAACAGCACGCGCACCCGCACCACTTTCGAGATCGCCGCCAAGCGCCTTTCCGCCGACGTCATCAACCTCGACATTGCGCGCTCCTCGGCCACCAAGGGCGAGTCGCTGCTCGACACCATCGCCAACCTGAGCGCGATGGCCGCCGACCTGTTCGTGGTGCGCCACAGCGAGTCGGGCGCGCCGTACCTCATTGCGCAGCACGTGGCACCGCACGTGCACGTGGTGAATGCCGGCGACGGCCGCCACGCGCACCCCACGCAGGGGCTGCTCGACATGTACACGATCCGCCACTACAAGAAGGATTTTGCGAACCTCACGGTCGCCATCGTGGGCGACGTGCTGCATTCGCGCGTGGCGCGCTCCGACATCCATGCGCTCACCACGCTGGGCTGCGCCGAGGTGCGCGTGGTCGGCCCCAAGACGCTCGTGCCCGGCGACATGGCCGGCATGGGCGTGCGCGTGTGCCACACGCTCGAAGAGGGCATCAAGGACTGCGACGTCATCATCATGCTGCGCCTGCAGAACGAGCGCATGAGCGGCGCATTGCTGCCCTCGTCGCAGGAGTTCTTCAAGACCTATGGCCTCACGCCGGAGAAGCTGCAGCTGGCCAAGCCCGATGCGATCGTGATGCACCCGGGCCCCATCAACCGCGGCGTGGAAATCGACTCCGCCGTGGTCGACGGAAAGCAGAGCGTGATCCTCCCTCAGGTCACCTTCGGCATCGCGGTCCGCATGGCCGTCATGAGCATCGTCGCAGGCAACGAAGCATGAACACACTGATCACCAACGGCCGCGTCATCGACCCCGCCTCGGGCACCGACAAGAAGACCGACATCGCCATTGCCGACGGCAAGATCGCCGGCATCGGCCACGCGCCGGCCGGCTTCAAGGCCGGCCGCACCATCGACGCCGCGGGCTGCGTGGTCGCGCCCGGCCTCGTCGACCTGGCTGCGCGGCTGCGCGAGCCCGGCTACGAGCACGAAGGCATGCTCGAAAGCGAAATGGCCGCGGCCATTGCGGGCGGCGTGACCAGCCTCGTGTGCCCGCCCGACACCGACCCCGTGCTCGATGAGCCCGGCCTGGTCGAGATGCTCAAGTTCCGCGCCGAGAAGCTGCAGCGTGCGCGCCTCTTTCCGCTCGGTGCGCTCACGCGCAACCTCGCCGGCGGCGTGCTCACCGAAATGGCCGAGCTCACCGAGGCCGGCTGCATCGGCTTCAGCCAGGCCGACGTGCCGCTCGCGGACACACAGGTGCTGCAGCGCGCGCTGCTCTACGCGAGCACCTTCGGCTACACCGTGTGGCTGCGCCCGCAGGACCGCGACCTCGGCAAGGGCGTCGCCGCCAGCGGCCCGCTCGCCACGCGGCTCGGCCTTTCGGGCGTGCCGGTGTCGGCGGAGACCATCGCGATCTTCACCATCGTCGAGCTCATGAAGAGCACCGGCGCGCGCGTGCACCTGTGCCGTATCTCGAGCGCTGCGGGCGTGGCGCTGGTGCGCGCCGCCAAGGCGCTGGGCCTGCCGCTCACCTGCGACGTCAGCATCAACTCGCTGCACCTTGCCGATACGGACATCGGTTTTTTCGACAGCCGTGCGCGCCTGAATCCGCCGCTGCGCCAGCAAGGCGACCGCGACGCGCTGTCGGCCGCGCTGGCCGACGGCACCATCGATGCGCTGGTGTCAGACCACACCCCGGTCGAGGCCGATGCCAAGACGCTGCCGTTTGCCGAAGCCGAACCCGGCGCCACCGGCCTCGAACTGCTGCTGCCGCTGGCGCTGCAATGGGGCGAGCGCAGCGGCGCGGGCATCGGGCGCGCGCTGGAAGTGATCACGTCCGCGCCCGCGCGGCTGCTGACGGCGTCCGATGCGGGCACCGGCATCGGACGGCTGTCCGAGGGCGGCGTGGCCGACCTGTGCATCTTCGATCCGTCCATCGAATGGCAGGTGCAGCCTGAAGCGCTCAAGAGCCAGGGCAAGCACACGCCGTTCGCTGGCTACCCGCTGCAGGGGCGCGCGCGCCACACGCTGGTTGCCGGCCGCGTGGTTCACGGCTGAAGAGAAGAAGAGGGTGCAGGCTCGATGCTTCATTCACTGAAGGCCTGCTGGCGCCTGCTGCACGCGGTGGGGCACGCGCTCGGCGGCTGGTGGACCATCCGCTTCGCCTTTCCGCGGCTTTCGCCGGAAGAGCGCAACCTGCGCGTGCAGCAGTGGTCGCTGCGCCTGCTCGAGATCATGGGCGTCACGCTCAAGGTGCAGGGCACGCCGCCCGCGCAGGGGCCGGTGCTGCTCATCTGCAACCACCTCTCGTGGCTGGACATCAGCGCCATTCACGCCGCGTGCCACGTGCGCTTTGTCTCGAAGGCGGGCGTGAAGCACTGGCCGCTGATCGGCACGCTCTCCACCGGCGCGGGCTCGCTCTACATCGAGCGCGAACGCCGGCGCGATGCGCTGCGCGTGGTGCATCACATGACCGAGGCCCTGCAGGGCGGCGACCGCATCGGCGTGTTTCCCGAAGGCACCACGAGCGACGGGCGCGGACTGCTGCCTTTTCATGCCAACCTGCTGCAGGCGGCCATTTCTTCGGGCGCGCCGGTGCTGCCCGCGGCGTTGCGTTTTGCCGATGCGGCGACCGGAGAAACCAGCCAGGCGCCGCGCTATATCGACGACGACAACCTGCTGACCTCGCTCTGGAACACACTGCGCGCACCGCCGCTGCTGGCCATCGTGCGCTTCGGCGAGCCGCAGCCGTCGCAAGGCCGCGAGCGCCGTGCCTGGGCGCAGTCGCTGCATGAAGACGTGCAGCAGCTGCGCCGGGAAACGCACTGACGGCATCCATAAAAAAAGCGCTCCCGAAGGAGCGCTTAACGACGCACGAAGGCGCCGTGAGGAGGAACCGCAATCTGTGCCGCAGGTTGAATGCTGCAACGGCCCTGGCTTGCGGGAGAAATCAGTTCATGCGCGTGGGCGAGTGCCTACATGCGTAGGCGGGGCGGATCGGGGCGGGGCGGCAATCAGCCGGTCGCTTCGTGGTCCCCGCCCTTGCTGCGTTCGCTCTGCTCCATGGTGCCGGAGCGCAGCATGTCGCCTGCCTCGTCGGCAACCACGGCCTCGCTGAAATAGTAGCCCTGCGCCAGGGCCGTGGAGCCCGTCGAGTGGAGAAAGGCGCGCTGCGCTTCGGTCTCCAGTCCCTCGACGATGATGCCGATGCGGGCCTCGCGCGCCAGATTCATGATGGCGCGAACGGTGGCCGCGCTGTCGGGGTCGTCGACGGCTCTCTTGAGCATCGACTGCGCGATCTTCAGGTGATTCACGCGGTAGGTTCGCAGGTATTCGAACGACGAGTATTCGGTACCGAAGTCGTCGATGGCAATCCGGACGCCGAGCGCCCGCAGGCGCGGCAGTACGTCGTTGTGGGTCCAGGTCATCTGGGCCAGGGTCGACTCCGTCACGTCGAATTCCAGATCGGACGGGTTGAGCTGCCATTTCGCAAGGCAGTCGACCACATCGCGCACCAGCTCGTTGCCTTTCCGGAGTTGGCCGAGCGACAGATTGATGGCCACCACAGGCGGTGCCACGCCTTGCTCGCGCCACAGGCTCATTTGCCTGCAGGCCTGGTCCAGCACCCAGCGGCCCAGCATGACGATGCCGCCGGTGCGCTCCGCAATCGGCACGAAGGCTCCCGCGTCGAGGAGGCCGCGCTCGGGATGGTTCCAGCGCAGCAGTGCTTCCACGCCCACGATCTTTCCGGAGGACAGCTCGACCTGCGGCTGATAGTAGAGCTCCAGCTCTTCGCGTTCGATGGCTTTCTTCAGGTCTTCGCCGAGCGTGACGCGGTCACGTACTTCCAGGTCGATTTCCTCCGAGTGGAAGTGAAACTGGTTGCGCCCCTGGTCCTTCGATCGGTAGAGCGCCAGGTCGGCCTGCACGACCATTTCGTCCGGACCTGCGCTGCCCGGGATGTAGGGGCAGATGCCGATGCTCGCGGAGACATGCACTTCGTTGCCGTCGAGCATGTACGGGCGAGCCAGTTCCTCCTGGATCTTCGTGGCCAATGCGCCTGCCGCCGCCGGTTCGCCCATTTCGCTTTGCAGCACCGCGAACTCGTCGCCGCCCAGGCGCGCCACCACATCGGTTTCCCGCGTGCAATTCTTCAGGCGCTGGGCCACCTCGCGGAGCAGCAAGTCGCCGGCCGGATGGCCGAACATGTCGTTGACCGGCTTGAAGTGGTCCAGGTCGAGGTAGTGCAGCGCGAACGGCATGGAGCCCCGCCGCGCCGCAGCGTGAGCCTGGTGAAGGCGTTCCGTGAGGGTGGCGCGGTTGGCCAGGCCGGTCAGCCCGTCGGTGCGCGCGAGCCGCGCCAGCTGTTCCTCCGCCGCCTTGCGCTCCGTCACGTCGATGACGATGCCCTCCACCTCGATGAGCCGGCCTTCCTTGTCGCGAACCGGAACGTAGCGGTTCTCGACCCAGCGCCGCCCGCCGTCGCCCGTGCACAGGCGGTATTCGATCGACGCGCCTTCCGCATCCTTTTCCAGAACGCGCGCCATCGCATCGGCGACGCCGGCCTGGTCGGCCGGGTCGATCAGCACGTCCGCCCAGTTCGGGTTCGCCAGCAGGCTCGCCGGGTCGTGTCCGAACTTGGTGATGTTGTGCGAGATGTAGATCAGCGGAAACGAGGGCTCGCCGCGCAGGCGGTAGAGGATGGTCGGGCTGTTCTGCACGATGATGTTGGCGTCCGACAACTCGCGCGTGCGCTCTTCCACAGCCTGCTCGAGCTGGTTCATCTTGAAGGCAGCGTCCTCCGTCATCTGCCACTTCATCGTCAGTGCACTCGCCAGCTGGCGTACTTCGATGGGATCGAACGGCTTCTTGAGCACCAGCAGGCGGTCGCGCGCGTCCAGCCGCTCGAACACCTCGACCCACGACTGGTCTGCATAGGCGGTGCAGATCACGATCTGCAGGCGCGGATCGACCAGCCACAGTTGCTCGATCGTCTCGACGCCGTCCCACCCCGGAGGCATGCGCATGTCGATGAACGCCATGGCGTAGGGCTCGTCGGCCGCCAAGGCCTCGCGCACTCTGGCGAGCGCCTCCTGGCCCTGGTAGGCGCTGTCCAGCACGAAGTTCTCCGAACTCGGCTTGGCTTCGGTGCCGAACAATGCGGCCTCGAGGTCGTCCAGGTCCGACGCCGCGGCCTCGGGCAAGAGAATTTTCCGGAAGTCTTCGTGAATGGCGGGCGTGTCGTCCGCCAGGAGAATGCGCCGATTTTGTTGTGGGCTCATAGAGTCTCTTGCTTCTTCTTGATCGGAAGCGCGAGCGCGAACGTTGCGCCGGTGCCCGCGGCGCCGGAATTCGCCTTGCCCACCTTGCATATGCAGTCCAAATGCCTCATGTTTGCGGCCCCTTGCATGATCAATACATTAAACACGTGGACGGGTCGTTGCGCTTGATCGAATGCGCCTCGAGGGCTTGGCAGTGGCTGCGGAGATACATGCGACCGGCCTCGCTGCGAACCCGCCGGGGTGCTCGCTATGGCGCCGATGAAAATCGCCAAACCATGCAAGGTGCGAAGCGCCACATCATCAGGTTATGTGTTTGGAGTGCAGATGAAAAAGCTCAGGAAATTCGTGGGTGGCGCCATTTCCGTTGCGGGAGCGGTAGTGCTTATGGTGCAGCACTGGTGACCTGGGCCGGCGGATGGCAGTAGCATGCGCACCTTCAAGCCGGCGGATCATCCGTCGACGCCGCTCGCCGGCCCGCGCGAGGATCTCCCTTTTCGGAATCGAACACCGTGGATCACAACATGCATGAGCGAAGCACGGAAAGGCGCTCGAAACCGCCTGCCTGCACGGTCGAAGAAGCGATGGTCAAGCACGATGCCGACGTCGATATCGCGACCTCCGCGCTAAGAGCCGCGACCCAGGACGTCGCGGATTGCATTGCCGAGCTGATGAACTTCATCGCCCCGAGCGGCGCCTCGAACGCCGCGCGCGGGAGCTTTACCGAACGCAACATCCCTTTCAAACCGTTCGGCCTGGCCGGTGAAATCCACGACGTGACCTGCCAGTTGCGTGCGCTGCAAAGGGCGGCGGAACTGGCCACGCGCCGGGCACGCCGCCGCCTCGCGCGCGAGGGCGACGCTCGGCTGGAGCGGTTTGGAAGCTGACATGGCGAGTTCCGCTGACCTGCGAACGGCGGCTTTCACCAGCGAGCCCGCAGCAACACTACTGAGCGCGTGGCTGTACAGCCGTATCGGCATTCGGCGCCCATAATGCCGCCTGCGGCCACGCCAGAGGCCGCGCGAACCCAAGGCTCCGGGTCCACGTGAAGCGAGCCAGCGATATTGCCTTTCTGGCTTTTACGGGATGACACCATGAGCGTCATGCAGATGTTTCTACCGGCATCCGAACCCGCGCGCAGCGAGGCCCTGGCGCAGTTCCTGAAAACACATCACATCCCGCGCCGTCTCGTGAGAGGCCTCGGGCACAAGGGACTCGGCGAAGCAGGACCGGCCCTGCTGATAGGCCCCTTGCAAAACCAGCAGCAGGCGTCGTCGCCGGATTTGCGGACACCGGCTGCGCCGGAGTAAGGGCGCCGCGCGCCGTGCCGCTCGCCCGTTCGGGCTGACAGTGGCTGCGAGACAAAGAAAAACCCGCTACGCCTTGGGGCATGCGGGCTTCTGATCTTGGGTGAGACGCCGGAATGCGGTGCCGTGGTGCTTCGACAGGAATCGAAGATCGTCCGATAACCCGCATGGATGCTAGGCTCTTATAGGATCCGTAGATAAAATACCGCTATAAGTACCGATAGATTTTGATGCGTCGCATTGAAGCAACGACATCACCCGCCGCGCTGCCAGAAGAAAGGCGCTCAAGGCCGTCTGCATACCCAACTCGCGGCTAGGCCTGCTCTCCTGAGCTCGCGGTAGCGTCTCGTGGCAGCCGCGCGGGCCAAGAATGGCGAGGAAGCCGCACTTCCCGCGACCAGTCTCACGCCGCCACCCCAAGCGTAAAGGGATCGGTCCACTGCGTGGTGAATTCCATCGTCCGTAACGCGGACCTCAATCTCGATTCGTTCCGGGTGCACGCATAGCTCCTATGCGCTGGATCGCGCTTTGAGATTGTCACCAGCACAGGAAAAATGATGTGGCCCCCTTTCGACTAGTGGGCAAGGTGGGAGCGGCAGTGGCGTGCCCCGTTGATCCGCTTGAGATGAGGATGTCGCGCGCGATCTGTGGCGTGACGAACGGCTGCGAGCGATGTTGCCGGACGCGGCGGCCGTGGAGTGGTTGCGGTCGATCACCGGCTGAGGGAGCGCCCCGGCCTCGAATTGGCAATTTCGACGACGTGGACTGGTTGTGGCACGAATGCTGCAGTACAGCAATCTAGGGCGTTAGTCCTATGGACCCGGGAAACCTCGGTGGTACAGAATGAATCTCAGGGAGAGAGTGATCTCTCAACTCTAGGAGTGCCTATGTCAGCGGTCCAGCACGCAATCCGTGTGAACATCTTTCACAGTGCCAAATCGGCCAGCTATTGGGCGAACAGCCCCGATTTGCACGGCCTTGCCGCGTCGGGTAAAAGCCGTGCAGAGGTGGAGCAGGAGGCTCGCTACGCCGCCGAGGCCCTCTTTGAGATCCACGGCATCGAAGGCGATCCAGAAATCAGTTTCCAGGATGCTCAGTTCGAGGAGGAATGAGCTACAGACGAGAGGTGATCCACCACCTAGAGATAAGCGGCTACATAAAGCTTCCTGACCGAGGGAAGGGATCGCATGAAGCGTGGAGGAAGGGAGCGCATGTCCAAATCGTGCCCCGCAAGATCGACGACAGGAATTTTGCGAACGACATCATGAAGCAATCGGGCATCACGCACCGGTTCAATTGACAAGCCCTCTCCAGAGGGTTTTTTAACGTCTGGCGATTTTCACTTCCCTCCACAAAGGAGTAGCCATTGACGCCGCAGTTTCTTTCCAGCGCATTGAAGGACTCGTCAGCGGTGTATTGCTTGCTGTGGTATCCGTCAATCACGACCTGCACATAGGCCCGGTAGTTGCTGGGGAGCCCTGTCTTTCCGTAAGTGGGGGCGGAGTTTGGATCGGTCTGACCACCGCATCCGGCCACCAGTAAGCAGGCGAAGAGAATGGCTACTCGCATTTGAAAAGCACCTCAGCAGTTTGAGGTTTCCACCCTTGAGTACCCCCTGACGTCGAGGACTCCAGCACCATCTCCTTCTTGCCGCAGAAAGCTCGGGCACGGTCCAGTAAGGGCTTTGATCTGGCCAGCGGTACTCAGGCCGCCGCGGACGGTTGAACTGACCATGAAGCGATCACGGCCCACAGGTTGATCGGTGTTGTACTGACGCAGCCGGACAGTACGAGGCAGGCGAGGACGGCCGGTGCCCGAGAACCTATCTGGAATCGCATCCTCACTCCTCATTTTCTTGTTCGGCCGCCGAGCACGCTTTCCTCTTTTCGATCCAGTGTGACCCTGGTCCATAAGCCCCGACGCCGCTTCGAGGATGATCCTCATGCGCGGTTCGGCGCCGAGCATCTTCAGTCTTGCGACTTCGTCCCCGCCTTGCCCGTATAGGGGTTGACGTTGCCCTTGGTGGACCAGTTATCCGTCTTCGAGCTGTTCGGGTTGGTTGCATGGCCCGGTGCGACATACGTCCCATTGCTCTTGGTATAGCCGCTGGTCGAATGACTACCGCCCGATCCGGAGTAGCTCGACGAATGCGAGCTATGGCCGCCCGAGCTGTGTCCTCCTCCGCCCCTAGCAAAGACGGTTGAGCTGAGAGCAAGGACGACCGCGAGAACGATGATTGATTTCATTTCATGCCTTGCATCAGTGGCAATGAGAGCCGCCGGTTTTGTGATCCCGATGGCAGCCATTCCTGTCAGTGCCTCCTGAATGAGCGAGTGCGCCGCAGCTCATACAAAGCACCGCGATTAGTACCGCAATCTTCTTCATGTTGTCTCCTCGGTTTGATGGAGCCCGAAGTGTGGTGCTGCGCGCGATTTTTTCTACGAGGGTTTTGGAGCGCTCTCCCATGATCATGGGGCGCGGGTTTGAAGATGATCATGTGCGTGCGCGACCTCCTTCCTGGTCAGCGGGAGCAGGCGCCGGCAGAGTTGCACGGCACTGCCGACAGCAGAATGGCATTCGGCCTGCGACTGATGCGTGAAAGATCGTCGAGTGAAAAAAATGGAGATGAAATCGAAATGCTGCTTAGCATCGGAGCCTCAATATTCCGCCACCCGAGTCATGCACGAAGAAGCACGCCTGAAGTCCCCGTTTCCTGCTGCGGCCAAATGTGTTGACGAACTGGTCTCAATCTTTTTGGTCGAGAAGCATTTCAAGACATCCCATGATGCCAACAGCGCCCTTATTTTTGTCTGTGCGGATTGCGACGTGCCCGTCAGCGCAGTGATCATCGAACCTTTCAAGGTCGGCCGGAGGATCACCCCTTCGTCTAGTTTCCGGAGGCGCGATCCCAATCATCCCCACACCTGCAAACGCGAACCTCCTCCCCCTGAAGATCCCGGCGAGAGCGGCGGAAAAGGTAATGCTCCCGCGCATCCGAGCAGCGATGGGGGGCCCACGCGATGGGTCGACCCGCGCGTAGTTGCTGCGCCATCCGGGATAGGTGGGGGCAAGCCTGGCTCCAAAGCGGACGGGCAATCCGGAGCAGGGTCGAGAAAACGCAATGCCAGTGGCTCGGGGACATCCGAGTCTCAATCACAGACCGTCGAGAAGTTCGCGCGAAGCTGGCGTGAAATGGATGTTTCGGGTCGCAAAAAGAAGCAGCTGCTGGCGCCGTGGAATCTGCAGGGCACATTTTTCAGCGCATTTCAGGTTCTAGATTACGACCCCGATGTCCTACGCGGCAAAATGAAGATCTTCGTCGGCACCGCTTGTGAGGTGGAGGCCTATCCGGATGGGTTTGACGTCATTTTCCACGAAAGGCAGATCGGCGGCCCCGAACTTTGCATCTGGATTCCACTCCGGTGCCTGGCGCTCGGTGCAGCGGGAACCGCACTACAAAAGCAGTTGCTTGACTATGCCAACACGCTGGTCTGGACGAGACCTGTATACGTCCATGTGCTCGGAATATTCGATCGGTATGTTGATCTTCCCAGCCCGGTCCTTGGATTGGAGCTAGGGCATCCGCACATGATCTGGATTCATTGAACTCGCGCGTTAAGCAAAAGTAATGCGATGGATGTTCTGCCCAACTTCTTAGGGCGCATGACATCCAAGACACCACAAAGATCATTGGGAGGGGTATATGCAGCACCTTTTCGGACTGAACGTACTTGACAAGACGAAGGACGGGTACTTGGGAGCTCTTGCCGAGTTGGCAAGCGACCCAATGTTGATTGCCACCGAAAATCGACCCGGGTCAGAGATCGGCGGAATCCAACAGCCGATGTGAAATTCGGCTTCATGGCGAAGCACCGCTGGCGCTCGCCGTGGCGGGCATCGAGCGCACGTAGGTTCTCAAAGCGAGGGCTGATGTGTCCAAGGCGCAGAAGGCCGTCTCCGACGAAAAGCTCGACCGACAGGCCGAGAACACCCGCCGCGCGCTTGCCGCGCTCGAAGACCTGCAGCGCGTGCTTGCGATGCAGGCCGCCCATGCAAAAGCCCACAGGAGAACGGCAATGCCTACGAAAAGAAACTGGCCGTGCTCGATGGCCGCCGCCGCGCTGCTGCTGGCGATGCTGAGCGGGTGCGCCAGCAATTCGCCGCCTTCGCCGCCCGTGATCGGGACCAAGCCGCAAGCGACCCCGCTGCCTGCCGCCGTATCGCAGATCGATCCGCGGTCCTCGGAGACCTGGCTGCGCGAGGTCGAGAGCTACTTGAGCGAGGTCGGTTCGTTGTTGAGCAGCGAGACGCCGAAGTGAGCCTTCTGCTAGGCACCGTTCGCAATGATCGAACAATGCTTGCTCCGCTCGAATCCACCCTCAGCAAGTTGCCAAGCCGCCAGCCAGTCCGAGAAGCGCTGTTGACGCGATAGTCGTGCCGCGACAACAGCGTTCGCGAACTTTCATATTCGTTTTTGCATCCGGACTGAGTTGGACTTCGAACTATCGTTGTCTGGCCGCAGCCTTTCAGATATCTTGAAACAACTTGTACGGAGCGCACTGCGCAGCGCTGCACGTCAACGCGGGGAGTGATCGGCCATTCAAAAAAGCTGATTGCCATGGTCCACCCAGACCTGGCGCCGAAAACACAAAAACGAGAAAAGCTGAGGGAGAGTGTAATGAGGTTTGGAGAAACGCTGCGGTGGCTCTGGCAACCAGTTTCGTCAATGGAACTGACGTGGCAGCAGACCAAGAGGAATCCGAAGCCGATTCTCAAACTTCTTCGCCTTTGGCAACGGCAGGCAATCTCGGTGTTGCTTCAGTCGGCCGCATGCTTTGTGCTTTTTTGGGCTTGGACTCCCTTGTATGCGGAGATTCCAAAGGGCACGACCTACACGGCCTGCGAACATTCCAATAGTAAATGTGGGCCAGCCACTCCGCCATCTGTGCACACCGCAATCGATGCTCTCATCGATTACTTCAACAATGTGTACTGCTCCAAGCCTGGCTGCTGGGTAACTCTTAAGCCGGGCTCGTACGAGAGTCCATACACGGTATTTCGAAACTACGCCCATCCATCTGATCCTGAAACTGGTGCGCGTTGGGACGCCGATTCAGTGTGGCTATACGTACAGGGGGACAGTTGTCCGGCAAACAGTACTGCTGTGACGTCGACCAATAGCTGCCAGTGCGACCGCGGCTATCAAGACAATGTCTCGCAAACCGCATGTGTTGCTGCCTTGCCCGAGCCGGCATCTGAAGCCGCCGCCGGGATGTGCACGCCCAATCCTATTCTTCCAGCTACTGCTGAGAAATATCGCTCAGAGATCGACTTCGTTGACAGCGGTCCGTCGCCGCTGTCGTTTACGCGTATCCACCGCAGTGCCTGGGGGGCCGATTACTCCCATCCGACCGGGCCACTTGGCAGAGCTTGGGCGCACAATCACGCCGCCGTTCTTTCGACTTCAACTGCAGCAAGCCTCGATGCTGTATTCATCGCGACCAGTGAGGGAGCGCTGCGTACCTTTGTGAGAGCCATCGGTTCTACGGCTTGGACTCCCACCAACGGCGCCGACACGCTCACGCAAGCCACCGACGGCAGTTGGTTCTACCATCGTGCGAGCGACGATTCAGTCCTGAGATTTACTGCCGACGGGAGGCTGCTGACAGAGACCCGGCGCAACGGCTGGGCGCTGACGTACACCTACAACAATGCCGGCCAGCTGGCCAATGTCAGCAATGGCTTCGGTCGCGCCCTGAGCCTGAGCTACAACACTGCGGGACGGTTGGTTGGTGTTCTTACGCCGGACTCGCGCACCATTGGCTACGCCTACGACAGCAGAGGTCGCCTCTCGGCCGTGGCCTACCCCGACGGGAGAACTCGCGGCTTCCTCTACGAGAACACTTTCTTCCCCGAAGTCTTGACCGGCATCCTCGACGAGACAGGTGCGCGCTTCGCCACATTCGCCTATGACAGTCAGGGGCGCGCGATTGATTCGGCGCTGGTCGGATCGGTCGATCGTTATCAAGTCACCTATCCGGGTGCGAATGCCGCCTCGATCCTCGACCCTCTGGGCACCACTCGCAGCTACAACTACAGCACCATCAAGGGCAAGCTCGCGGTCATTGGTGGCTCATTGCCCGCGGGCCTTGCTGAGGCCGACGCATCATCCCGCGTACAAGATGCCAACGGACTAATCACCTCAGAGACCGACTTCAACGGCGTGATCACCACCACCACCTGGGACGTCGCCCGCCGCCTGCCGACCACCGTTGTTCACGCCTCAGGCATCCCCGAAGCGCAGACGGTGACAACTCAATGGCATGCCACCTTCAGCCTGCCCGTGCTGGTAACCGAGTCCGGTCGCACCACCGCCTACACCTACGACGCGCTCGGCAATGTCCTGAGGCGCACGGTCACCGACACCGCCACCAACCAGGCGCAGCTCTGGCAGTGGACCTACAACGCCCAGCAACTGGTGGCCACCGCCACCGAGCCCAACGGCGCGGTCACCAGCTACACCTACGACCCTCGAGGCAACGTCCTGACCTCGACCAACGCCCTGGGCCACGTCACCGGCTACACCTACGACAGCGCCAACCGCGTCGTGAGCTCGACCGCCCCCAACGGCCTTGCCACCACGTACACCTACGACCCACGCGACCGCCTCCTGACCCAGACCGTCGGCGGCCAGACCACCACGCTCACCTACAAGCCCTACGGCACGGTCGAGACGGTGTCCCTGCCCACGGGCCTGGTCCTCACCTACAGCTACGACGCCGCCCACCGCCTCATCGGCTGGAGCAACAACCGCGGCGAGAGCGGCAGCTACACCCTGGACGGCATGGGCAACCGCACCGCCGAGCAGATCAAGGACAGCGCCGGCAACGTCGCCTGGAACGCCGCGCGCACCATCAACGCCATCAACCGCCTCAGCGCCCAGACCGAAGGCCCCAACCAGGCCAGTTCCTTCGGCTACGACGCCAACGGCGAGCTGACCCGCAGCACCAACGGCCTGAACCAGAGCACCCAGTACGGCCTGGACGGCCTGCGCCGCGTCAAGGCCGTGATCGATGCGGCCAACGCCACCGCCACCCTCAAGTACAACGCCCTGGATGGCGTCACCGAAGCCAAGGACTTCAAGGGCGTGGCCACCACCTACGCGCGCGATGCCCAAGGCAACGCCACGGCCGAGAGCAGCGCCGACACCGGCGGCGCCAGCACCCAGTACGACGCCCTGGGCCTGCCCAACCAGATCACCGACGCCCTCGGCCAGGCCACCACCATCACCCGCGATGCCCTGGGCCGTCCCACCAACTTGGTCTTCGCCGACGGCAAGACCACCACCCTGCGCTACGACCTGAGCGCGAACAGCAAGGGCTACCTCTCCGAGATCGTCGATCGCAGCGGCACCACCGAGTACACGCGAGACGGCTTCGGCCGCGTGACCCTCAAGAAGCAGACCCTCGCGAACGGCAGCGTGCAGCAGGTCAGCTACAGCTACAACCCGAACGGCACCCTGGCGAGCATCGGCTACCCGAACAACGGCGGCCTGCTCACCCACAGCTACGACGCCACCGGCCGCCTCACGGCCCTGAGCCTGAACGGCAACCCGCTGGTCACCGGCATCGCCTGGAACCCGCTGGGCCAGCCCACCGCCTGGACCTGGGCCTTCGCGAGCCCGAGCCTGGCGGCCAGCCGCAGCTACGACACCGCGGGCCGGATGACCGCCACCGAGTTCAGCAGCTATGTCTACGACGCCGCAGGCCGCATCACCAGCCTGACGCAGACCCTCTACGCACCCGGCGACACCGACCCCACCCACAGCACCATCGGCGCCAGCGACATCACCTGGACCGTGGGCTACAACGCCGTGGGCCGCATCACCGGCTTCAACGCCACCGGCAGCACCGCCGGCTTCGGCTACGACGCCAACGGCAACCGAAGCAGTAGCACGCGGGTGCTCAACGGCCAGAGCACCAGCCGTACCTACACCGTGGGCGCTGCGAGCAACCGGCTCACGGGCTTCTCCCAGATCATGAGCGGCTCTAGCAGCACCAGCGTCACCTACGGCTACAACGCCAACGGCGACCTCGTGAGCGACGGCCTCAGGAGCTACACCTACGACGCCGAGGGCCGCCTGGTGGCTTCCACCACCGGCGCCACCGACGTGAGCCCGACCACGCGCTACGCGCACAACGCACTGGGCCAGCGCGTCTTCAAGACCGAGCCGCTGTACCCACCGGGCCCCGGCGATGAAGCCGACCCGGGCTTCATGCAGAGCCTGATCGCGTTCTTCACCAGATTGTGGAGCCCGGCAACCAACCAAGCCGAGCAGCTGGGCTATGCCTACGTCTACGACGAGAACGGCACGCTGATCTCGGAGGCCGGCAGCGGCGGGGCCAACAGTGCGGGCCAGGCCAGCTACATCTACCTGCCGACGGCGAACGGGCCGATGCCGATTGCAGCGGTGATCAATGGCGCGACCTATGCGGTGCACAGCGACCACCTGAACACGCCGCGCAAACTCAGCAACGTGGACGGCCAGCCCGTCTGGCAGTGGAGCTACAGCGCGTTGGGGGAGGACAAGCCGACGATTGCGAAGAACCGGTTTGCCGACATCGATATCACGCCGAACCCGGGTACCACCAGCGTCTCCGAGGTGAAGTTCAACCTGAGGTATCCGGGGCAGTATGCGGATGAGGAGAGCGGGCTGTTCTACAACTACTTCAGGAGCTACGACAGTCGGACAGGGCGCTACAGCCAGTCAGATCCGATTGGGCTCGATGGAGGGTGGAATCGGTTTGGATATGTGGATGGAAATCCGCTTGGCTTGACGGATCCCTTCGGCTTGAATCCAGCAGCAGGATGCGCTCTGGGAGCATGGGCGGGGCCCATCGGGTGTGGAACGGGCGCTGCCATCGGCACTGCAGCTGCTCTCGCAGCAATTCTGAACACTCCAGGCGATACGTCAAAATCAGAGGCGCCTCCGGCAATCTGCAAACCGGCGATTCCTGATGTCGCACCAGGGAACTTCTGCGAGCAACTGGCGCTGGCCGAAGCAAAAGCAGGCGCCGGCGTGCCGATCATGGGAAACATGGGCGATGAACCACGCTTGATCTCTCACTACGGTCCGGGTCCTTGGGTGAAGAAGGAGCACAAGCACCGGTGCTCAGACGGTCGACTTCTGGTCATCCACTACTTCAGCAATGGACTGAACAACGTGGAACTCAAATTCAAATAAGGAAGCAATATGAACAGTCTGAACTTTCGAGTGGAAGCTGCAGAGGACGGGACCGGCGAGCTTTTTCTCACAGTCGACTACCAAGGGTTCTCCGGCTCTAGCAGTTGCTATGTGGATCTGATCTCTCTTCGCGAAGTCGCACAAAAATTCGCGCTCTATCCGATCCCTGCAGATCGAAGTGTTCGACTCGAAGGGGGGTACTTCGCTCCAGACATGAAGTCGCTGGCGCAGACCCATCTCCATATATCCGCAGTGCCCATCGATTCGATCGGAAATGTCGGGCTGAGCGTCAGCCTAGCAGTTCCGAATGATGAGGGAATCAGCACGTACAAGGCCTCATTGAATTGCGAGTTCTCCGTGTCCTACGAACAGCTGAAGGATCTTTCGCTGGGACTGATCGCACTCGCCGAGCGACAACGCGACGAGTACTCGCTGGCCTTGTAATTGATCTGGCATGTGCGCCTGCGACGATTACGGTTTCAACCCTTCCTGTGGCGATACCCTCGACTCTGTACGTCAAGATGGCGGCGTCTCTCCACGATCAGATCAATCTTGCCCTGCGGGCTACCACGGCGCGCAGCTGTTCATCCGACCAGGCTTCCCTGGTGGAGGCGACTACCACTGGTATCGACAGGATTTCGACGGCACGTGGTCGCGTAAGCAAGGGCGAAATCCTGCTCAGCCGCTTGGCGCAACACCAGCGCCGCCTTCGAACTACCCATTGCAATGTGGATCCATATGTTCGCCAAATTAATCGCCCTGTGCACAGCGTTCCTCGCATTCAACGCAACAGCTGAAGATGGGCCCCTGTGGTTCGACAACTCGCGAGCAGCGACCGCATGGTTTGCGAAGCTCTACCCTTCGCATGAGATGCGGCGGTATCCCCTCAAAGTTCCAGGCATCGATGCCGAGATCTATGCGTTCTATGGCCCCCGAGGTTCCGGGATCGGCCGGCTCGATGGCTGGTTCTATTCGTGTGTGAAGGGGGCCTCATGCAGCTTGATCGCAATGACCGACCTTGGAAGATCTGGCGACATAAAAGAAGATCCGACGGTCACTCACGAGGCGCCATATCTGGTTATCAAGTCTGGCGATAGCACCTTGTTGAAAATCAAGAGGTGATCTGTTCCAAAAGAGCTTCGTCGAGTCAACAGAGCGACCGTTGTGGAACAAGGACAACCCATCGGGCAAAAGGCCTTTCAAGCTCAAAGAGATCGAGGCAATCCGCGCTCGCGTGCAGTTTTCCTGCCGCATTCGCGAACTTGCTTTTAAACCTCAGCATCGACAGCAATCTTCAGGCATGCAACCTCGTCAAGCTGCGTGAAGGGGACGTCGATCGGGAAAAAAATAGTGACAGTCGCGACCGATCAAGATTGAGTCGCGGCTATTCAGGCACGTAAACGAAAAGCATGAGGGAGAGTGCGATGAGGATGCTGAAAACGCTGCGACATCTGGCGGCGTTCTTACTTTTATTGCTGGGTGGAAATGCCATTGCGGACGTACCGATGCAGCCGTATGAATGGCGCGTGGGCCTGGGAGGCTTCAACGGCACTTATCCCACGTCGAAAGACGCGTGTGATGCAGCTGCGATGTTCGTTTTTTCGCACGCGTCGGATGCCGACAAGGCGCTCGGTCCCTTTACCGGCACAGGTACTCTGATTGTCGGCGGCAACGGCCTTTGGAGTTGCACCGTCTATTTGGGCAACGGTGTTCGGTATGGTTCGTGGGCCATGACTCATTTGAATATGTGCCCGGCAAACAGCACGGAGAGCGGATCGTCATGCACTTGCGATAACAAGCATCAAGAAAACGCAGCTAAAACCGCATGCATCACCGCCGCTCTCGAGCAGGCAAGTGGCAACAGCTGCAAGGCGCCAGCGGGAGCGATGGCCGGCAATCCAATCCTCCCCGCCACTGCCGAGAAATTCCGCTCCGAAACCGACTTCACCGACAGCAGCCCGGCCCCTCTGTCCTTCGTCCGCACCTACCGCAGCACCTGGGGCGCCGACGCAACGCATCCGATCGGCCCGCTCGGCAAAGCCTGGACGCACAACCACAGCACATCCCTCGCCGCGACGCCCGCCGCCGACCCCAACGCAGTCTCCATCACCAGCGCCGAAGGGCACCTGCGCACTTTCTTCAAGGCCAGTGGCTCCGCCACCTGGACGGCCACCAACAGCGCCGACACGCTCACCCAAGCCGGCGACGGCAGCTGGACCTACCGCCGCTCCGACGACGACGCCACCCTGAGCTTCACCGCCGAAGGCAAGCTCCAGACCCAGGCCCAGCGCAACGGCTGGACCCTGGTCTACACCTACGACAGCGCCGGCCGGCTCGCCACCATCGCCAACGGCTTCGGCCGCATGCTGGTCCTGAACTACAACTCGGCCAGCCAACTGGCCAGCGTTCTCACGCCAGACTCGCGCGCCATCGGCTACGCCTACGACCCGATGGGCCGCCTGTCCGCCGTGAGCTATCCCGACACCAAGAGCCGCACCTTCGTCTACGAGAGCGCGGCCTTCCCTCAGGCGCTGACCGGCATCATCGATGAATCGGGGGAGCGCTACGCCACCTTCAGCTACGACACGCAAGGCCGCGCCGTCAGTTCGGAGTTGGCAGGTTCGGCCGACCGCTACCAGGTCAGCTATCCGTCCTCCAGCAACGCGTCCATCACCGACCCACTGGGCACGAGCCGCACCTACAGCTACAGCACCACCAAGGGCAAGCTCGCGGTCACCGGCGGCTCCTTGCCTTCCGGCACCGGCGAAGCCGACGCGTCATCGCGCATCCAAGACGCCAACGGCCTGATCACCTCGGAGACCGACTTCAAGGGCGTCACCACGACCACCACCTGGGACGCCGCCCGCCGGTTGCCCATCGTGGTGGAACACGCCGCAGGCACGCCCGAGTCGAGGATCGTCACGACCCAGTGGCACCCTGACTTCAGTCTGCCGCTGCTGGTGACCGAACCTCCGCGCAGCACCGCCTACACCTACGATCCGTTCGGCAATACGCTGTCCAAGACCGTGACGGAGGCCTACACCGGCAGGACCCAGACCTGGCAGTGGACCTACAACGCCCAGCAATTGGTGGCCACCGCCACCGAGCCCAACGGCGCCGTCACCAGCTACACCTACGACTACCGAGGCAATGTCCTCACTGCCACCAACACCCTGGGCCACGTCACCAGCTACACCTACGATAACGCCAACCGTGTGGAGAGCATGACGGCGCCCAACGGCCTCGTCACCACCTACACCTACGACGCCCGCGACCGCTTGCTGACCCAGACCGTCGGCGGCCAGCAGATCACCATGCTCGGCTACAAGCCCTACGGCCAGGTCGAGACCCTCGTGCTGCCCGGCGGCCTGATCCTGAGCTACACCTACGACGCCGCCCAGCGCCTCGTCGGCTGGCGCAACAACCGCGGCGAGAGCGGCAGCTACACCCTGGACGGCATGGGCAACCGCACCGCCGAAGAGATCAAGGACAGCACCGGCAACGTCGCCTGGAACGCGGCGCGGGTGATCAACCACATCAACCGGCCGGCCATGAACGTGGAGGGCCCGAACCAGGCCAATGCCTTCGGCTACGACGCCAATGGCGAGCTCACGCGGGTCACCAACGGCCTGACCCAGAGCACCGAATACGGCCTCGACAGCCTGCGCCGCGTGGCGGCCATCACCGATGCCGCCGGCGCCACTGCCACCCTCAAGTACAACGCCCTCGACGTCGTCACCGAAGCCAAGGACTTCAAGGGCGTGATCACCGGCTACGTCCGCGATGCGCAGGGCAACGCCACCAGCGAGACCAGCGCCGACATGGGCACGGCCAGCACCCAGTACGACGCGCTCGGCTTGCCCACTCATATCATCGACGCGCTCGGCCAGGCCACCATCATCACCCGCGATCCCCTGGGCCGGCCGACCATCCTGGTCTTCGCCGACGGCAAATCCACCACGCTGCGCTACGACCAGACGCCCGCGAGCAAGGGCTACCTGTCGGAGATCATCGACCGCAGCGGCAGCACCGAGTACATCCGCGACAGCTTCGGCCGTGTGACCCAGAAGCGCCAGACCCTGGCCAACGGCAGCGTGCAGCAGGTCAACTACGAGTACAGCCCGAATGGTCTGTTGCAGAGGACCGTCTATCCCGGTGGCTCGGCGCTGACCTATATCTACGAGATGGGCGGCCGCCTCTCGGCCTTGCACTGGAACGACGCCCCGCTCATCACAGACATTGCCTGGAACCCGCTGGGGCAGCCCATGCGGTGGACCTGGGCCTTCGCGTCTCCCACGATGCCAGCCCACCGGGCCTATGACACGGCGGGCCGCCTGACAGCCACGGAGTTCAGCAACTACGTCTACGACGCCGCGGGTCGCATCACCAGCCTGACGCAGCAGCTCTACGGCCCGGGTGACGCCGACCCGACACAGAGCACCATCTCGCTGGCGCCCCGCACCTGGACCGTGGGCTACAACGCGCTGGGGCGCATCATCGGGTTCGATGCCGCTGGCGACACGGCCGCCTTCGGCTATGACACCAACGGCAACCGGATGAGCAGCTTGCGAGACCTCAATGGTCTGAACACCAGCCGCAGCTATACGGTAGGCCCGTTAAGCAACCAGCTCACCGGCTTCACCCAGAGCATCAACGGCGCCAGCAGCACCAGCGTCAGCTACGGCTACAACGCCAACGGCGACCTCGTGAGCGACGGCCTCAGGAGCTACACCTACGACGCCGAGGGCCGCCTGGCCGCAGCCACCACCGGCGCCACCGACGTGAGCCCGACCACGCGCTACGCGCACAACGCGCTGGGCCAGCGCGTGTTCAAGACCGAGCCGGTGTACCCGCCGGGCCAGGGCGATGAAGCCGATCCTGGCTTCATGCAAAGCCTGATCGCGTTCTTCACCAAGCTGTGGAACCCGGCCACCAACCAGGCCGAGCAGCTGGGCTATGCCTATGTCTACGACGAGAACGGCAGCTTGATCTCGGAGGCGGGCAGCGGCGGGGCCAACAGTGCGGGGCAGGCCAGCTACATCTACCTGCCGACGGCGAACGGGCCGATGCCGGTGGCGGCCGTGATCAATGGTGCCACCTATGCGGTGCACAGCGACCACCTGAACACGCCGCGCAAACTCAGCAACGACAACGGGCAAGCCGTCTGGCAGTGGAGCTATAGCGCGTTCGGGGAGGACAAGCCGACGGTTGCGAAGAACCGGTTCGCGAACCTCGACACCACACCCAACCCGGGCACGACGAGCATCTCCGAGGTGAAGTTCAACCTGAGGTATCCGGGGCAGTATGCGGATGAGGAGAGTGGACTGTTCTACAACTACTTCCGCAGCTACGACAGTCGGACTGGGCGCTACAGCCAGCCGGATCCGATCGGCCTGGATGGTGGGTGGAACAGGTTCGGGTATGTGGATTCCAATCCGTTGAGCTACCTTGATCCAACTGGGCTTGACTTACTTGCGGTGACCGGCGGACGCCGCGAGAGTACCAATCCATTCGGGCACACCGCTCTGGGTGTCAGCGGCGCGGGAATGTATAGCTATGGCAACAATACCCCCCTCGGCGGTTCACCGCGGGAATACCTCGAGGGGCAGAGCAAGTTTCGCGACCAACAAGTCACACTCATCCCTCGCACGCCTGCCCAAGATCAAGGTGCGTTGGACAACTTGGCCCGCAATGGCTGCAGGAACTGCGTCGGATTACTTGACAACTGTGCCGTACGTACCGATTCGGCTTTGCGGGCAGCTGGAGTGCCGACAAACATGTCGCCCTTTCCTGGGGGCGTGGCGCGTGATGCGATGCGAGCACCGGGCGCGCAAAATTACTACATTCCAAAGGGAGGCCCTATCCCTCCAGGATTGAGCGAGGCCCTTGGACGATTCAATCCGCCGAATGTGCCATGAACCCAAACTTCCGAGCGAGGCGAAAGCCGCAGGAAATTTATTGGTGGACGCTGAGCCTGTGGGTTGTCGCGGTTGTCTGCCATCTTGCCTGGTTCGTGGTCGAGGGCACGTCGCCGCAGACTGATGAAGCCTATGCGAGGGGTCTTATCTTCCAGACCGCAGCTTTCGCTTTTTTTCGCTTTCCGTATTGGCTCGGAGGCCTCATCGCGGTGCTAGTCCTTGAGTTCGCAATCTTCGGAAGAAAAGATCGCTGAATAAACAGCTTAGGACGGTGGAAGATCTGCGTGCAACCATTCCCAGGACAGTCCGTGACAACCTCTTCAGTTTCGCCAGCCGATCCTGCCTTGTTCAGCTTCAACGTTGCTCATGTCGCGACGATCCAGACAAGCTTGCTAGAACTGGCGTCGAGGCTGAACTTCAGTGTTGGCCAGGAGGTGGATGACCTCGAGGAGTACGACGTAGCGTACCTTCAATTGAGAGATGGGTTTCACTTTTATCTCTGCAAATACAAGAGCCGACCGCCCAGCGAAACGGAGGTGTTTTTTGCCTCTCAATTGATTGACTGGGAGGCCCGCCTCAGGGAGATATGTTCCGCCCTTGGCATCGACTCGTCGGCCCTTCTCTGGAAGAACACTGCATACATGAAGACTGCTTGAGCGACAGCGCTGGACCGATGGCTGTTGTTTCAGCGCAGCTCCTGGGCGATCTTGGGGACAACTTGGTGGTGCTTAGAAACGCCCCACCTGGGGATAGATGCCAAGCTAGCGCCTGACAACGAACAGAATGAGGGAGTGGGAAATGAACATAGTGAAGGCGCAGCGGCGCGTGGTCGATTTCGCTAGGTCTTCGACTGACCGGCAAAAGGCGTTCAATCAACCAGGGTCTGAAAATCAAGCCATCCATCAACGCCGTGTGCCTGCGTCTTCGAGATTCTTGAAGCGTGGCCTTGTTTCCTGTCTGAGCATCGGCATAGCCTCGGTGCTCCTGGTTGTCTGCGGCAGTGCTTTCGCATATGTCCCATCCCAGAAGTCGTGGTCGCTATGGCAGCAACCGGGGGAATTTCCGACCAAGATGGCCGCATGCCTGGAACTTGGTCCTGCTGCCGCCGACAAGCAAATGCGCGGGACGTATCCCGACTATCCGGCCAACTGGACGATCCTGGGAAACTATCGGGAGTCGGCGAATGGCTTGAATTGCTCTTATGACGCTCAGCGCACCTCTGATGGATTGATCTGGGTTGGTGGCATCGGATTTCGGGTGGCACGTGAGTGGTGCCCCGCTCTGACCAGTACCTTTGTGTCCGGCTGGGGTTGCCAATGCAATCTCCCAGGATTCGTGGAGGACGAAACTCATACTTCTTGCAAACCGGTGCCGGCATCGCAGCCTCCCAACATGTGTATGAAGGGGGCATCGGCAGGCAATCCCATCTTGCCCGCGACCGCTGAAAAATACCGTAGCGAGACCGATTGGATCGACCAAGGCCCCGATGCCTTGTCCTTCACGCGGACGTACCGTAGCAACTGGGTTACCGACGACGCGCGGCTGAGTTCCAGTCTGGGCCAAGTCTGGGCTCATAGCTACAGCGTTGGTCTGAGCGCTATCCCCGTCGCCGCGCCGCTGACGGTCGCCATCACCTTGCCCGAAGGCCATGCACGCACCTTCTCGCGGCCTTCTACCAGTGCAGGGTGGAGCGCCAGCGACAGTGCCGATACCCTGACGCAGGCCGCCGACGGCGCCTGGGTCTGGCGCCGCGCGGACGGCGACACCACCTACAACTTTGCCGCCAACGGCCAACTGCAAACGACAGTCGCCTCCAACGGGTGGATGCACAGCTACACGTACAACGGATCTGGCCAGATCGCCAGCGTCACCAATGCTTTTGGCCGTACCCTTGTCTTCACCTACGTTGCTGGCCGCCTCAGTTCCGTCGGCACGCCGGATGGCCGGACGATAGGCTACGCATACGACGGCGCGGGTCGACTCTCTTCAGTCACCTATTCCGACGGCAAGGCCCGCACCTTTCTCTACGAGAACGCCACATACGGCCAGGCCCTGACAGGCATCCTCGATGAAACTGGCGCTCGCTGGGGAACTTTTGGCTATGACGCCAAAGGGCGAGCCACCAGTTCGGTGCTGGCCAGCGGTGCGGACAGCCACCAGGTCAACTACCAGGCGAGCGTTACGACTGTCGTCGATCCCTTGGGGACGTCGCGCACGTACAGCTACAGCACCGTCAAGGGCCAACTCTCGGTCGCATCGGGTTCCCTGCCTTCAGGTACCGGTGGACATGACGCCGCGACCCGAGTTCAGGACGCCAATGGCCTGATTACGTCAGAGACGGACTTCAAGGGCATCATCACGACGACCTCTTGGGACGTGGCCCGCCGCTTGCCCACCTCAGTCACCCGAGCCTCCGGCACCCCCGAAGCCCAGACGGTGACCACCCAGTGGCACCCGACCTTCTCGCTGCCCGCGCTGGTGACCGAGGCCGGCCGCACGACCGCCTACACTTACGACACCTTGGGCAACATGTTGACCAAGACAGTCACCGACACCACCAGCAATACGGCCCAGCTCTGGCAATGGGCCTACAACGCCCAGCAGCTCGTGGCCACCGCCACCGAGCCTAACGGCGCCGTCGCCAGCTACACCTACGACCCCCGAGGCAACGTCCTCACGGCCACCAACGCCCTCGGGCACGTCACCAGCTACACCTACGACGAGGCCAACCGCGTCGCGAGCTCAACGGGCCCCAACGGCCTGGCCACCAGCTACACCTACGACCCACGCGACCGCCTGCTGACCCAGACCGTCGGCGGTCAGACCACGGTCCTAACCTACAAGCCCTACGGCAGCGTTGAATCGATCACGCTGCCCACCGGCTTGGTCCTCACCTACAGCTACGACGCCGCCCACCGCCTCACCGGCTGGAGCAACAACCGCGGCGAGAGCGGGCTCTACACCCTGGACGGCATGGGCAACCGCACCGCCGAGCAGATCAAGGACAGCGCCGGCAATGTCGCCTGGAACGCCGTTCGCACCATCAACAACATCAACCGGCCAACTGCCAGAACCGAAGGCCCCAACCAGAGCGGCTATTTCAGCTACGACACCAACGGCGAACTCATACGCGCGACCAACGGTCTCAACCAGAGCACGCAGTATGGGTTGGACGGCCTGCGCAGGATCAAATCCATCACCAACGCTGCGGGCGCTGCCGCCACCCTTCAGTACAACGCCCTCGATGCCGTCACCGAAGCCAAGGACTTCAAGGGCGTGGCCACCACCTACGCGCGCGACGCCCAAGGCAACGCCACGGCCGAGAGCAGCGCCGACACCGGCGGCGCCAGCACCCAGTACGACGCCCTGGGCCTGCCCAACCAGATCACCGACGCCCTCGGCCAGGCCACCACCATCACCCGCGATGCCCTGGGCCGTCCCACCAACTTGGTCTTCGCCGACGGCAAGACCACCACCCTGCGCTACGACCTGAGCGCGAACAGCAAGGGCTACCTCTCCGAGATCGTCGATCGCAGCGGCACCACCGAGTACACGCGAGACACCTTCGGCCGGGTCACCCTCAAGAAGCAGACCCTGGCCAACGGCAGCGTGCAGCAGGTCAGCTACAGCTACAACCCGAACGGCACCCTGGCGAGCATCGGCTACCCGAACAATGGCGGGCTGCTCACCCACAGCTACGACGCCACCGGCCGCCTCACGGGCCTGAGCCTGAACGGCAATCCGCTGGTCACCGGCATCGCCTGGAATCCGCTGGGACAGCCCACCGTGTGGACCTGGGCCTTTGCTTCCCCCAGTCTCGCAGCCAGCCGCAGCTACGACACCGCGGGCCGCATGACCAGCACGGAGTTCAGCAGCTACGTCTACGACGCCGCCGGCCGCATCACCAGCCTGACGCAGACCCTCTACGCGCCGGGCGACACGGACCCCACCCACAGCACCATCGGCGCCGTTGCCATCACCTGGATCGTGGGCTACAACACTGTGGGCCGCATCACCGGCTTCAACGCCACCGGCAGCACCGCCGGCTTCGGCTACGACGCCAACGGCAACCGAAGCAGTAGCACGCGGGTGCTCAACGGCCAGAGCACCAGCCGTACCTACACCGTGGGCGCTGCGAGCAACCGGCTCACGGGCTTCTCCCAGATCATGAGCGGCTCTAGCAGCACCAGCGTCACCTACGGCTACAACGCCAACGGCGACCTCGTGAGCGACGGCCTCAGGAGCTACACCTACGACGCCGAGGGCCGCCTGGTGGCTTCCACCACCGGCGCCACCGACGTGAGCCCGACCACGCGCTACGCGCACAACGCACTGGGCCAGCGCGTCTTCAAGACCGAGCCGCTGTACCCACCGGGCCCCGGCGATGAAGCCGACCCGGGCTTCATGCAGAGCCTGATCGCGTTCTTCACCAGATTGTGGAGCCCGGCAACCAACCAAGCCGAGCAGCTGGGCTATGCGTACGTCTACGACGAGAACGGCACGCTGATCTCGGAGGCCGGCAGCGGCGGGGCCAACAGTGCGGGGCAGGTCAGCTACATCTACCTGCCGACGGTGACCGGGCCGATGCCGATCGCAGCGGTGATCAACGGCGACATCTATGCGGTGCACAGCGACCACCTGAACACGCCGCGCAAGCTCAGCAATGCGGACGGCCAGCCTGTCTGGCAGTGGAGCTACAGCGCGTTCGGGGAGGACAAGCCGACGATTGCGAAGAACCGGTTCGCGAACCTGGAGACCACACCGAACCCGGGCACAACGAACATCTCCGAGGTGAAGTTCAACCTGAGGTATCCGGGGCAGTATGCGGATGAAGAGTCGGGACTCTTCTACAACTACTTCAGGAGCTATGACGCGAGGACGGGGCGGTACAGCCAGCCGGATCCGATCGGGCTGGATGGCGGGTGGAATCGGTTTGGGTATGTCTCAGGGAATCCCTTGACGTACGTTGATTCGAAGGGTTTACTTGCAGCCCTTCCTGCATCCCGTAGTTCGGCGCCTGGCGGCATCCCTTGGCCCAGTACGGCGCCGCATACCGATGCGGTCCCCGGTTCGCGGCCTGATGCCATCGACCGTCTGTTCCCACCTGAACCCTCAGGTTCTAACGAAAACCAGCTTTGCTTCAATGACTGCACTGCTGAGCGTGCCGGCTGCACAGCCATGTGCACGAGAGCACGAACTGACCCGAATCTCCCGACAGTTTTCGGTGGATCTTTCGGGACCTGTATGCGCAGTTGTATGCCCGCTCGATGTGGAGGTTTTGGATGACTAAAGACGTAGGACTACACAAAGCACTGGAACAGCTGGAGCGTAGCGTCCGAAAGCTCGATGTAGTGCAAGCCATTGCAATCATCGAAAACGAGATTGCTCAGGCCGCCCCTGAATACGTGCCTCATTTCGAGGTGGAAAAAGCCCGGCTCTTGTATGAAGCGGGGCAAATCGATGAGGCGGCGCAGGTGTTGCGACGCACGGCTGTCCATAATGATGGCATTGATAGCGTGCATTTTTTTGCAGGCCAGTACATGCTGGAACTAGGCCTTCACCAGCAGGCAATCCAGCACTTAACCCGATGCGTGGAGATTTGCGAGTCTTCGCATGAGCACTGGTACCTCGATTCCGCGTATCTCTTGAGAGCGTATTGCGCGGCCCACGTTGGTAATAGAGAGCTAGCGCGGCGCGATTTGGCTCATCTTGGCGACGATGCAGACATGTCTTGGCTGGCTGTGGATCCCCCCGTTTCGAAGGCCGCTGTTAGCTCCATGCTCTGAGTTCCAGAAGTTCAACTCGGATCACTTCGACGTACAGGAACGCGATACAACATCGCGAATGTGTCGACTGCATGCGTAAGCAGCCGAACCGTTTAGCGATTACGTAGTTTTTTTAAGCGACGCCAAGACCGATCAAAATATTAGCGTTCATTTGCCGGTGAGCTGGACTTGCACGGGAGGAGGATGCGAACGATTCGGCCTCAGGCCGGTTTGTGTTGACCCAACACCGTTGTAACAGGTAGATTCACTCCCAAATCAACACGCCTTCGCGCGGTGGGGGGAAGCTATGGCTGAGTGGTCAGTGTGTGCGCTTGCTCGGAGATGTCAGACCGCGGCGAGGCATGCTTTGCGTCTGATCGCATGCGCACTGCTGACGGTTGCTGCGCAATCGTATGCAGCGGTGCCGATGCTTTCAGGCTGGTACGCGGAGGACGTTCGGCCTCGCAAAATGGAGGCGACCTATCAGGAAGCTTGCGATGGCGCCCTTGAGTTGGCGCGGTCAACCTATGCATCCTGGGGACCGGTAGAACTTCAAATCATTTTCTACGGCGCTGACCCCGAAGCCAAAACGGCCGTGCTATGCCGAACGCATGTTGTAGGATTGAACATATACCCCGACTACGTCGCTTGGCACGCGAACTACTGTCCCGGGAATAGCACAAGCACGTCGGCCGGAGATAGTTGCCAGTGCACCTTTCCCTTCCAGCAAGACGGAACCAACACCTCCTGCAAAGCAGCTACCCCGCAACCGCCTGCCAACATGTGCATGGCAGGTGTAGCGGCAGGCAAGCCCATCTTTCCCGCGACCGGTGAGGAATCCTTGACTGAGGCCGACTTGACGATCAACGGCCCCGCGTCGCTTTCATTTACTCGTATTTATCGAAGTAGCTGGGCCGGCGACGCTTCACGAGTTTCCAGCAGCATGGGGCAGGCCTGGACCCACAACTACAACACTGTACTCAAGGCATCACCGACGACCGGTCCGCTCGGCGTGGATATCGCCCTGCCAGAAGGGTACGTCCGCAGTTTCTCCTTGATCAGCGGAACGTCGAACTGGTCTCCGGGCAACAGTGCCGACACCTTGACTCAAACGGGCGGCGGCTGGAGTTGGCATCGGGCTGACGATGACAGCACTTACAACTTCGACGGTACCGGCGCCCTACAAACCTTGGTGCAGCGTAACGGTCGGACTATCAGCTATACCTACAACGGATCCGGTCAAGTTGCCACCGTCTCCAACACGTTCGGTCGCAGTCTGGCGTTCGCTTATAGCGAGGGCAAACTCGCGACGGTCACCACCTCTGAGGGTCGCGCGGTGGCTTACACCTACGACGGATTGGGACGCTTGTTCACTGCCATCTACCCGGATGGTAGGAACAGGACGTATCTCTATGAAGATGCCGCCTTCCCTTGGGCGCTGACCGGTATCTTGGATGAAGCCGGGCAGCGATATGCAACCATCGCGTATGACAGCAGCGGACGCGCCGTCAATACGCAACTCGCGGGAGGGGCTGATCAGTATCAGGTGAGTTATTCGTCACCGGGCTACGCCACAGTTGTCGACCCCCTCGGTATCAGCCGCAACTACGGCTACAGCGCCACGCAGGGCAGGCTGGCCGTAATCAGCAGCTCAGCGCTTTCGGGTGAAAGCGGTTCCGATGCGCGCTCGCGCACACAGGATGCCAATGGTCTGATCACCAAAGAAACCGACTTCAACTATGTGAACACGACCACGACTTGGGACGTGGTCCGGCGCCTGCCAACTTCTGTCACACGTATTGCGGACACGCCGAATGCCCAAACGGTCACCACGCAGTGGCACGCAACTTTTGCATTGCCAATGCTCGTGTCGGAGGCCGGGCGCACCACGGCCTACACCTATGACACCTTGGGCAACGTCCTCTCACGCGTCGTCACCGACACCAGCGCCTCACCCAATACGGTGAAAACGTGGCAATGGACGTACACGCCGCAGAGCTTGGTCGCCTCCGAAACCGAGCCCAATGGCGCTGTCACGAGCTATAGCTATGACACCCTTGGCAACGTCATTCAGTCGACCAACGCGCTGGGCCACGTCACTCAGTACGGCTACGACAGTGCCAGCCGCTTGGTGAGCGCCACCGCGCCCAACGGCGTGGTCACGGCTTACACCTATGACGCTCGTGACCGACTCCTGACGCAGACCGTGGGCGGCCAGACCACGACCATGACCTACAAGCCGACAGGTCTCCTCGAAACGGCCTCGTTCCCCAATGGCTTTGCCCTGACCTACACCTACGACGCGGCACATCGGCTTACTGGCTGGAACAACAATCGCGGCGAAAGTGCCAGTTACACCCTTGACGGCATGGGCAATCGCACAAGCGAACAAATCAGCAGGGGGGGCAGCACCGTGGCATGGCAGGTTGTGCGCACGATCAACAGCATCAACCGCCTCGACACTGAGACGGTGGGGGCGAATCAAAGCGTCAATTTGATGTACGACGCCAACGGGAACCTCACGCGTAGACGAAATGGTTTGAACCAAGACACCAACTATGGTCGAGACGGCCTGGGCCGGCTTGTGAGTGTCCTCAATCCAAACTCCAACGTCTTCGCCACCCTCAAGTACAACGCCCTGGACGCCGTCACCGAAGCCAAGGACTTCAAGGGCGTGGCCACCACCTACGCGCGCGATGCCCAAGGCAACGCCACGGCCGAGAGCAGCGCCGACACCGGCGGCGCCAGCACCCAGTACGACGCCCTGGGCCTGCCCAACCAGATCACCGACGCCCTCGGCCAGGCCACCACCATCACCCGCGATGCCCTGGGCCGTCCCACCAACTTGGTCTTCGCCGACGGCAAGACCACCACCCTGCGCTACGACCTGAGCGCGAACAGCAAGGGCTACCTCTCCGAGATCGTCGATCGCAGCGGCACCACCGAGTACACGCGAGACGGCTTCGGCCGCGTGACCCTCAAGAAGCAGACCCTCGCGAACGGCAGCGTGCAGCAGGTCAGCTACAGCTACAACCCGAACGGCACCCTGGCGAGCATCGGCTACCCGAACAACGGCGGCCTGCTCACCCACAGCTACGACGCCACCGGCCGCCTCACGGCCCTGAGCCTGAACGGCAACCCGCTGGTCACCGGCATCGCCTGGAACCCGCTGGGCCAGCCCACCGCCTGGACCTGGGCCTTCGCGAGCCCGAGCCTGGCGGCCAGCCGCAGCTACGACACCGCGGGCCGGATGACCGCCACCGAGTTCAGCAGCTATGTCTACGACGCCGCAGGCCGCATCACCAGCCTGACGCAGACCCTCTACGCACCCGGCGACACCGACCCCACCCACAGCACCATCGGCGCCAGCGACATCACCTGGACCGTGGGCTACAACGCCGTGGGCCGCATCACCGGCTTCAACGCCACCGGCAGCACCGCCGGCTTCGGCTACGACGCCAACGGCAACCGATCGAGCAGCACCCGGGTGCTCGGAACCCAAAGCACCAGCCGCAGCTACACCGTGGGCGCCACCAGCAACCAGCTCACCGGCTTCACCCAGAGCATCAACGGCGCCAGCAGCACCAGCGTCACCTACGGCTACAACGCCAACGGCGACCTCGTGAGCGACGGCCTCAGGAGCTACACCTACGACGCCGAGGGGCGCCTGGCCGCGGCCACCACCGGCGCCACCGACGTGAGCCCGACCACGCGCTACGCGCACAACGCGCTGGGGCAGCGGGTGTTCAAGACCGAGCCGCTGTACCCGCCGGGCCAAGGAGATGAAGCCGACCCGGGCTTCATGCAGAGCCTGATCGCGTTCTTCACGAAGCTGTGGAACCCGACAGCCAACCAGGCCGAGCAGCTGGGCTATGCCTATGTCTACGACGAGAACGGCACCCTGATCTCGGAGGCGGGCAGCGGGGGCGCGAACAGCGCGGGCCAGGCCAGCTACATCTACCTGCCCACGGCGAACGGGCCGATGCCGGTGGCGGCGGTGATCAACGGCGCCACCTATGCGGTGCACAGCGATCACCTGAACACGCCACGCAAGCTCACGAACTCAGACGGGCAGGCGGTCTGGCAGTGGAGCTACAGCGCGTTCGGAGAGGACAAGCCGACGATTGCGAAGAACCGGTTTGCCAACCTCGACATCACACCCAACCCGGGCACCACGAGCCTCTCGGAGGTGAAGTTCAACCTGCGCTATCCGGGGCAGTATGCGGACGAGGAGAGTGGGCTGTTCTACAACTACTTCAGGAGCTATGACGCGAGGACGGGGCGGTACAGCCAGCCGGATCCGATCGGGCTCGGTGGAGGGTGGAATCGGTTCGGGTATGTTGAAGGCAATGCCCTCAATAACTTTGATCCGTTCGGTCTGGCAGTGATTTCGCTGCCAGGAGAGACGTTCGCTGAGAAGATGGCATCAGTCCGCAAGTACAAAGACCTCATCGATGCGAATAACGCAATGAGGGAAAAACTCGCGAAGACTTGCCCCAATTTACTGGAAAAGTTTGATCGCTGGCGCGTCTACATCGATCCCAACATAGAGGATCCACTGCGGCGCTCCAGGGGCACGTATGCCCTTGGAACTCATGGCACCCAATCAACGCAATTCAACAAGAGCTTCTTCAACATCGGCCGTGACATCAATCCTTCTCAAGGCAATGTCTTTGCACATGAGTTCCGTCACATGATGGGTCAAAATTTCCGACTATCTCGCCGGGGCGATGAAGTTCGACCATCGTCCACAGTGCCGGCCGAGATCGATGCGGATAAGTGGGCTGAACAATTTTGGAGAGGGGAATGTGAATGTTGAAAACTCGCAGATATGTTTTTTTTATTCTTGGGTTGTTAGCTCAGTCTGCTTGGGCTGAATCGTTCGAATACAGCAGCCTCTTAACACAAAGACCTATCATCACCATTCAAACAGATCCGCCTCTTGTCGCTTCTGGAGACCGTGCTGTTGAGGCGAGATTCTGCAATGAACAACAATTTCACTGTGTCAGAAGCGATTGGTTTAATTTCTCAATTCCCAAGCATCGATCTGCAAATCAAGCTGAATGGAATTACGGCGGATTTGTTTATAGGCTCGTAGATGCTTCGCCAATTAGAGCGCTTGGCGTATGCCTGGAGGCAAGCAAAATAGTTAGCCTTCAAAATGACAGGGAGGTTCAGTTCTTTTTCTCAGATTCACATGGGTTGCTTGGATTCTCGATTCCGATTGAGGGGACTTCGGCGGCGTATGTGTCAGAACGGGAATTTGGCTTTGGGTCAACAAAATCGGACAAAGCGAAAGCTGCATTAACAAAAAAGCCGGGTGGTCCTCCAAATCATAAACTGCCTTCGGCATGCACTTAGGTGTGAAAATTTCGCGTTGATGCATTCATCCGGCCGAGATGCGAACTGATTCCAGCTATCAACGGTGGATCGTCTCCAGATGCCGTTCGATCTCATCTGAAGTTGCGGCTCAGCATCTCGCGCGGGCCATACCTTCGCGGTTCGTCGCCAAGAGCGGTCCGGCTAATCGGCTCGGCAAGCTGTTTGTGGACTACCTGCGCAACGGGCACGGCGCGACCACCGCGGCTCCGTTCTCTGCGCGCGCCCGGCCGGGCCTCGGCGTTTCCGCCTGTCAGCTGGGACGACGTTGCCGCGCTGAAACGCGGTGCGCAATGGACGATCGCCACTGCGCGCGAGCATCTGTCATTTCAGACCAGTGACCCGTGGGAAACCTACTGGAAAGCCAGGCAGACGCTCGGCAGGGGCGGGCCGATGAAGGTGCTTGGGTTCAGGAAAAAGAAGGGGTGATCATTCGATGAAAGGCGCTTCTCTGAGCGTCGGACTGCGACTTCAGGTCCGATACACGGCTGCGTTGCAATTTAGGCCCGCAGGACCAGCATCCCGCGTGCATGCCCGCTGGCGAGACGCTCGAGGGCGCCTCGAGCGTCTTCGAGCGGGTGAATGGTGTCCAGCACCACTTGACGAGGGTTCCCGTGAATCGCTCGATGACCGCAGGCATCTGCAAGGCGAAGTGCGACATGAAGGCATCGGGGCAAGTGAGGCGGAATGGCGCTCCTGCCCAACAGGGGCTTTACGAGTGTTCTGGGCCGGTCCCCGATGGAGGCAGCGACCCGCACGCCGCCCTTGTCGGGTTTGCGCATATCAGGCTTTCGGCTGGTGCTCTCGTGCCGGCCTGTCGAGCTCCGGCAGACGCACAGCGTGCCGCCGGGTATCTGGGCGATATATCCCAGCCCCGCTGCGCGGCCCGGTGGGCCCTTGCCCTACCCCGGCGTTCGTCCTTCTCCGTCTCGGCGCCAGCATAGCGCTCGCTAAGGTGGCCATTCCAATGAACAGGAGAATTCCATGAAAAGCATCATTCTCTGGCTGTGTGGCGTACCGATTGGCGTAATCATCCTGCTGAAGGTATTCGGCGTCTTCTGATTTGAAGCACGGTCCGCGGCCCGCGCATGGGACGACCCAGACCCGGGGCATTTCTTCTGGGTGCTGTTGGAGGAAGACGACGCCAGTCAATGGAACGAGCTCGAGTCGATCGACGAGTCTTTTGACATGTGGCTAGACGCACTGTACGCAGGTGTGCGAGCGCTCGAAAGCTACGCAACCGACGTACGCATCGGCGCTCGCGCCAATGGCAACGATGAAGCTGTCGACCCAGTCGGCTAAGAGAGAGGAACACCATGGCACCCAAGCAAGAGCATAAGCAAGGCGACATCGGGCGCCGCCTGATGTGGACCTTGCTGGTCGTCATCGCGGTCATTGTTGTTGGGGTGCTTTTCTTCTTTGGCATCAGCGATCCATCGAAGGGGCCAGGCAACGTGCCCGCAAGCGATGCCTCAGCTCCGAGCCAAGCGAGTGGAAACTCGCCCGCGTCCAAATAGGAGAAGCCGTCATGGCCCTTTACGTTATGTGGCGGGTCTGGTTGAAGGCAAGGGGGTATCTTCGTCGGCCTCCCCTCGCATGAAGTGAGATACGCGTGTGGCTCGTGTCCGTTGAGCTTCGCCGACTGGATCGCACGCACGAAGGGCCTGATCGCGACGACTTCGACGTTCGCACGTCGAAACGGTGCTGCGGGTCCTCGCTGATATCGACAGCCTCGACCTTAGGGCTGGCCGGTAGAGCCTCCATGGAACGCTCGTCCGCCCTGCAAGGCGCGAAACGCTATCGACAAAGTCTCGGGCTCGCGAATAAAACCGGTCCAAGTTTTATCCGCACCGCCGAGGGTCAGAAGTCCAGGGAATCCAACAGCCCTCGTGTCTAGAGCCGCGCCTTGGTCGCTAACTCGGTCACGGAAACGCCAATGCCTGCGGCAATCTGAACAACGGTCATCACGCCAGGGTTTTGCATCCCTCTTTCGATGCTGCTCATGTAAGAGCGATCGATGTGACTGCGATGCGCGAGCTCTTCTTGCGAGATTCCGTGCGCTTTGCGTAATGCCTTGATGGCAGTACCCAGCGCCAACAGCGCTGGGTCGAGCGCGTGTTTGGGCGAGGCAATTGGCATAGACAAAATGTTCTCGCCTCGTGTACGATCGCACCACGGACGATCTTCCACATACAGGCCTTCTCTCCATATGTACTGCGCCGCCTCCAGACGGGTTTTCGAGCTCAAGCGCAGCTTCGTGGCCGTATGACTCGCAGACACGTCGCATCGCCTCTACCAACGGCTCGACCTCTGCGGCTGCCGGTTTCGGTGACGCGTGTCCAGCCGCGGCAGCCCGCACCTGTCGTGCGCAGCCTGTCTGCGGCTCGCATCGGCGCGCAGGTGAGGGCGCTGCGCATGGCGGCCGAGGTGTCTGGCGGCGAACTGGCCAAGATCTCGGGGATTTCTGCCTCGATGCTTTCTCGCATTGAGCGCGGGTTGGTCTCGCCTTCGGTGGAGACCTTGGAGCGACTCGCGCAGGGCCTGCATGTGCCGACCTCACGCTTCTTCAGTGATCAGGCGCGGCGCACTGACTTTTGCCATGTGCGTGCAGGACATGGTGTCTTGGTCGATCGGATCGGCGCCGTGGCGGACTACCGCTACGAGCTGCTGGGTCACCTGCTGTCGGGCAATCTGTTCGTCGAGCCCTATCTGGTCACGCTGCTGCCCGGCGCCGATCCCTACGTGACCTTCCAGCATCCGGGCCTCAAGTTCCTGTACTTCCTGTCCGGGGAGGTCAGCTACCGCTATGGCGGCAGGACTGTGGAGGTGAGGGCAGGGGACTCGCTGCTGTTCGATGCGATCGCACTGCATGGGATTGAGGCCATCCAGACCCAGCCGGTCTCTTACCTGTCAGTGGTGTTCACGCTGCGAGAGTAGGCCGTTCTTGGGGGCCTTGCCGCGCAGCGCGGGCGATGCGGATGCCCATTCGATGGTTCCCCCGCGATTTCGCTGCGTGCCGAATTCACCTCTCCGTCCGTAGCTTTCTCTCGGTGTTCGGCATGCCGAACACGGAGAAGGTCTCGAACGGCAGCAACAGCGGAGGTCTTCTGCTTGATGGAGCCGTGAGGAAATTCATGCAGCGGCCGGGTGGGCTTGCTCTGCGATCGGAATGAATTTTCGGTTTCGGTAGCTTGGGCGCGGCGATTGCAGGACGACATCGAAACTTCGGGGCAAAGTTTTTGTGCGGCTACGAGGGCGGGATCGTTCCGTCCACCTCCGCAATGTTCGGCATGCCGAACATTGATGGTGGCCGTCGAGCAGTCGATCGACCGCAACGCTTCGGGAGCGGCGAAACGGGGAGGGGGTTCGACGCTGAAATTCCGAGGGCAAAGTCCTTGTGTGGCTATGAGGGCAGGATAGACTGACGTCAGACATTGTTTACTGCAACGGCGTTGCAATGACCAAGACCTTTCGATCGAGCCGCGTGATAGCTACTCGGGTGCCGTCCGATACGAAGGCGCACTTCGCCGCGCTGGCGGCGCGGCATCATCTCAATGCGTCGACTCTGCTTGCGAAGATGGTCGACGAGGTCCTCAGGACCAACGGTGAGATCTCGCTGGGCTCGGATGGACGGCGCTCCCTGCGCGAAACGGAAAGCGGCATTCGCGAGGCGGATCGGATCACGCTGCGGCTTCGCAAGGGCGATCGAGCGCTGGCGACCGGACGAGCCCGTGCCCGTGGAATGAAGACAGGCAGCTACCTGGCCCTGCTGATCCACAACCATGTGCGTGACGCGGCCGTGCTGCCGCCGAACGAACTGGACCAGATCAAAGCGACCGGAGCTCGATTGGCCGCGCTGGGACGGCAGCTTCGAATGTTCGGCATGCCGAACACTCTGCCGGAGCCGGTGGCACCGGACCTCGGCGAAGCGGTCGCGCTGGTCCGGCGTGAAGTCGAGGAGGCACGCGAAGTCACGGCCGCCATCGTGCGCCGCAACCTCATCAGTTGGGAGACCGGCAAAGGGAGCCGCCATGCCTGAACAGACGGTGCGCTGGGGCCGAAGCAGCCGCGGCTTTACCGATGCGCCGCGCGACATGACGCTGGACATCGTGAGCTACGGCCGGCGAGGACCGGGCGGTCAGCTCCGCTTCGGCGCCGACCAGATCGCGCAAATCCAGCGCACGGTGGGCCGCACGCCCGAGGTGATGGTGAAGGTCTCCGGCGGAGCACGGGACATCGGCGGCGTGGAGGCCCATCTGCGCTACATCGGCCGGCATGGCAAGCTGGAGTTGGAAACCGACGAGGGGTTGGCGCAGCAGGGCCGGGGTGCAGCCAAGGAGATCACGGCCGACTGGCAGCTTGAGCTTTGTAGAAGCCAGTACAAGCCGAGACCCGCTCAGGGGCAGAAAGATACGCGTGCGAAGTTGGTCCACAACATCGTCTTGTCCATGCCCGCCAGCACGCCACCGGAAAAGGTACTGGCTGCTGCGCGCGTCTTTGCACGCGAGAACTTCGCGCTGCAATATCGCTACGCCATGGTGCTGCACACCGATCAGCCGCACCCGCATGTGCATCTGGTGGTCAAGTGCGAGCACGAGTTCGAGCCTGACAAGCGCCTCTACATCCGCAAGGACACGCTGCGGCAGTGGCGTGAGCAGTTCGCCGCACTGATGCGAGAGCAGGGCGTGGCGGCCAATGCCACACCGCGCCAAGTGCGAGGGCAGACCCGCAAGCCCTACAGGGACGCGATCCATCATCGGCTGCGCGCGCTTCGGGCATTCGACCAGCTGCCCCTGAGCGACCGGACCGGGCATCGGCCGCCGAAGACCTCGACCTTCATGCGAGCCAAGCTGGAGAGCGTGCTCCAGGCCTTACAGACAAAGCGAGGCACCCTGGATGCCGGCAAAGAGACCATGCAGCGCACGCGGCAGGAGGTGGTAGCGGGCTGGCACGCAATTGCGGATGCGCTTCGAAGTCAGGGCCAGGCCGAGTTGGCCGACCGGGTGGAGCGCTTCCTCGCGCGCATGCCGGCTGTGCAGACAGATGCGCAGCGAATGGCGGATCGGTGGAAGGACACAGAGAGAAGTCGGGCGCCGGAGCGCGCCCATGCCAACTCGTCTGGGCCACGTGTCCGATGATGGTGGAATCGTCCTCGTTTCAGTGACCTTCTGCAGGGTTGCCCGCATTGATACCGTGATGGTGTGGTCGTCTGAGCCTGGTAGTGAATGTGCCCGGGCCAGGGCGTTGCCTCCTGTCAAAACTGCCAGTTGTCAGAAGCTGTGAGTCGTCGCACGCTCGGCGCAAAAAAATCCATGCGAAAGAAGGGTCTAGGGGGCGCTGGGTTAGGCCGCAATTGCCGGGGCCAGTCCGATGGCAGCGCTGCTCTGGTTCCGGTGCCGTTCTGCTTTTGTCGGGGGTCTTCAAGTCAGAAATTCACCGTCGGTACGCAAGCCGCTACTTGAGGGCCCGACCCAACTTCAAGGAGTTGTCATGCAATTTGAACCCCATGCCAATCACCGCCATGTTGATCTGCCGACCGCGACGGGCCCCGCGTTTTTTCGCATGGCCGACGTGATACGCATCACCGCACTGAGCCGCGCCACCTTGTATCGCAGGATTGCTGGAGGCAAGTTTCCTCCTCCTGTGCATTTAGGCGGACGCGCCTGTGGATGGCCGCGTGGGGCACTTCAGCACTGGATCGATGATCCGGAGGGGTACTCGGACGCTTCCCGAACCAGCTGATTTAAGTATTGGAACCTGGCCACGTCTTGGCTGGTTGACTTCTACCGGGCGGTCGGAGATCCAGTGGCTACGTCCGGGCTAGACGGGTTGCAGCTGGCCAGCTTCGGCAGTCGAACGACCGCTGCAGCCGTTTCCTGCCGTCACGAGCCACACGCAACCGTCGCTGCTGTGTCAGAGCGTATCGATAACCTCGACGCTAGCGCCGTCGGTAGACACGCGTCGGACCGAGCCAGCTTCTGGGTTGTAGAGCACGATGGCGTTGAAGGTCGCAAAGACCAAACGCTACGGCACGCCAGACCCGCGATGGCCCGAGGCAGACATGCTCAACGAGCGCCGCTACACCGTGGGCGACGTGCTCGGGCAGACCCTGCAGCAGTTCAGCTACAGCTATGACTTCGGAGGCGGCTGGGATCACACGATCGCGGTCGAGCAGCGTCTGGTCGGCGTCGAAGGAAAGAATACGTGGCCGATGTGCATCGATGGCGAGAACGCATGTCCGTCCGAGGACGTCAGCGGCCCGCCGGGCTGCATGGACTTCCTTGAAGCTCTGCACAATCCGACGCACGCGCAGGACGAAGACATGTGGACCTGGGTAGGCCGGCACCTCAATTTTCCAATCGAGCGGCGGCGGTGACGATCTCTGTCTCGGTAGCCGATAGGAACTGATCGAATTCGCGTGCCCAACGGTCAAGGGCATGCTGAGCAATTTGATCGTCCCCGGACAGTTGAATCTCTGCGGAAGGCCCTACGGCCAACACCGTACCGTCATCTTTGCAAGCATCCGATTCAATCGTCATCCGCTTTTTATCGCTTTGGACGTCCACCGTGATGGCGACCTCTTCGTTACCGGCACTTCGCCGAAGGGCCAAATACGCTCTAAGCGCAAACGCATCGTTCTTGGTGCGCCCAATATCAGAGATCAACGAGGGGTCGATCATCGCAACCTTCCCCGAGAACGCTGACAGAGCGGCGTGTACACGGAGCCACAAGGTCTCAACCATAAGCGTCTTCATGCAATTCCTTATTTCTTGAAGACGCCAGTCACGGCGTCCATCAGCTCTTGGGTTAACGGATGTATGTCCGCTCCACCTCGGCTATTGACCCAACCCGGCATCTGGCTCATGTCCTTGGGAGCAATGGAAACGTGGCCCGTGGCCGCGTTGTCACAGACTGCACAAAGATTTTGCAGCTTGGAGGCGTCAATGATCTGGTTCTTTCCTGCGAGGGCATTCTCAACACTGTTAGCCGCAGACAGCCCCTTCAGGTCCACTGGGCGAGGAGTCATGCTGGCGGGAGTACCGGATGCCGATCGATAGATCAAGTTTCCGGCCTTTGCAGCACCAAGCGTACTGCCACAAAATCCCATTGCGATTTTTTCCCCGAGCGCCCGCTGCTCTGGTGTCTCGGGGAAATTGAGCCTTTCCCAGAAGGAGGGTGCCGGGTTTGTTGCAGGAAGGTATCGCCCATAGCCATAGCTGCCCCAGCGGTCCAGACCGGACGGATCGCTAAAGCCAAGGGGGTCGCCACTGACATACGCAAACCTGTTCCAACCTCCTCGAAGCCCGATGGGATCCGGCTGGCTGTAGCGCCCGGTCCTCGCGTCGTAGCTCCTGAAGTAGTTGTAGAACAGCCCACTCTCCTCATCCGCGTACTGCCCTGGATACCGCAGATTGAACTTCACCTCGGAGACGCTGGTGGTGCCCGGGTTGGGTGTCGTGTCGAGGTTCGCGAACCGGTTCTTCGCGGTGGTCGGCTTGTCCTCCCCGAACGCGCTGTAGCTCCACTGCCAGACGGGCTGGCCGTCCACGTTGCTGAGTTTGCGCGGCGTGTTCAGGTGGTCGCTGTGCACCGCATAGGTCGCGCCATTGATCACCGCTGCAATCGGCATCGGCCCGTTCGCCGTCGGCAGGTAGATGTAGCTGGCCTGGCCCGCACTGTTGGCCCCGCCGCTGCCGGCCTCCGAGATCAGCGTGCCGTTCTCGTCGTAGACGTAGGCATAGCCCAGCTGCTCGGCTTGGTTGGTTGCCGGGCTCCACAATCTGGTGAAGAACGCGATCAGGCTCTGCATGAAGCCCGGGTCGGCTTCATCGCCGGGGCCCGGTGGGTACAGCGGCTCGGTCTTGAAGACGCGCTGGCCCAGTGCGTTGTGCGCGTAGCGCGTGGTCGGGCTCACGTCGGTGGCGCCGGTGGTGGAAGCCACCAGGCGGCCCTCGGCGTCGTAGGTGTAGCTCCTGAGGCCGTCGCTCACGAGGTCGCCGTTGGCGTTGTAGCCGTAGGTGACGCTGGTGCTGCTAGAGCCGCTCATGATCTGGGAGAAGCCCGTGAGCCGGTTGCTCGCAGCGCCCACGGTGTAGGTACGGCTGGTGCTCTGGCCGTTGAGCACCCGCGTGCTACTGCTTCGGTTGCCGTTGGCGTCGTAGCCGAAGCCGGCGGTGCTGCCGGTGGCGTTGAAGCCGGTGATGCGGCCCACGGCGTTGTAGCCCACGGTCCAGGTGATGTCGCTGGCGCCGATGGTGCTGTGGGTGGGGTCGGTGTCGCCGGGTGCGTAGAGGGTCTGCGTCAGGCTGGTGATGCGGCCTGCGGCGTCGTAGACATAGCTGCTGAACTCGGTGGCGGTCATCCGGCCCGCGGTGTCGTAGCTGCGGCTGGCCGCCAGGCTCGGGCTCGCGAAGGCCCAGGTCCAGGCGGTGGGCTGGCCCAGCGGGTTCCAGGCGATGCCGGTGACCAGCGGGTTGCCGTTCAGGCTCAGGGCCGTGAGGCGGCCGGTGGCGTCGTAGCTGTGGGTGAGCAGGCCGCCGTTGTTCGGGTAGCCGATGCTCGCCAGGGTGCCGTTCGGGTTGTAGCTGTAGCTGACCTGCTGCACGCTGCCGTTCGCGAGGGTCTGCTTCTTGAGGGTCACGCGGCCGAAGCCGTCTCGCGTGTACTCGGTGGTGCCGCTGCGATCGACGATCTCGGAGAGGTAGCCCTTGCTGTTCGCGCTCAGGTCGTAGCGCAGGGTGGTGGTCTTGCCGTCGGCGAAGACCAAGTTGGTGGGACGGCCCAGGGCATCGCGGGTGATGGTGGTGGCCTGGCCGAGGGCGTCGGTGATCTGGTTGGGCAGGCCCAGGGCGTCGTACTGGGTGCTGGCGCCGCCGGTGTCGGCGCTGCTCTCGGCCGTGGCGTTGCCTTGGGCATCGCGCGCGTAGGTGGTGGCCACGCCCTTGAAGTCCTTGGCTTCGGTGACGGCGTCCAGGGCGTTGTACTTGAGGGTGGCGGTGGCGTTGGCCGCATCGATCACGGCCTTGACGCGGCGCAGGCCGTCCAGGCCGTACTGGGTGCTCTGGTTCAGGCCGTTGGTGCTGCGGGTCAGCTCGCCGTTGGCGTCGTAGCCGAAGGAACTGGCCTGGTTGGGGCCTTCGGTCTGGGCGCTGAGGCGGTTGATGGCGTTGATGGTGCGCGCGGCGTTCCAGGCGACGTTGCCGGCGCTGTCCTTGATCTGCTCGGCGGTGCGGTTGCCCATGCCGTCCAGGGTGTAGCTGCCGCTCTCGCCGCGGTTGTTGCTCCAGCCGATGAGGCGGTGGGCGGCGTCGTAGCTGTAGGTGAGGACCAGGCCCGTGGGCAAGGACACCGTCTCGACCGTGCTGTAGGGCTTGTAGGTGAGCGTGGTGGTCTGGCCGCCGACGGTCTGGGTCAAGAGGCGGTCGCGCGAGTCGTAGGTGTAGGTGATGACGAGGCCATTGGGGGCCGTCGAGCTCGCGACGCGGTTGGCGTTGTCGTAGGTGTAGCTGGTGACGTGGCTCAGGGCGTTGATCGAGGTCAGGACGTTGCCGCGGGGGTCGTAGGTGTAGCTGGTGACCGCGCCGTTGGGCTCGGTGGCGGTGGCCACGAGCTGCTGGGCGTTGTAGGTCCATTGCCAGAGCTGAGCTTGGTTGGTCGCCGTGTCGGTGACCGTGCGGGTCAGGACATTGCCGAGGGCGCCGTAGGTGTAGACGGTGGTGCGGCCTGTCTCAGTCACCAACGATGGCAGTGAGAAGGTCGGGTGCCACTGGGTGGTCACGGTCTGGGCTTCGGGGGTGCCGGAGGCGCGTGTGACTGATGTGGGCAGGCGGCGGGCAACGTCCCAGGTCGTTGTGGTGACCACGCCCTTGAAGTCGGTCTCCGAAGTGATCAGGCCGTTGGCATCCTGTACACGACTGGCGGCATCGCTCTTACCTCCACCCGAGGGCAGAGAGCCTCCGGTAACCGCGAGCTTGCCCAGCGTGGTGCCGTAGTTGTAGCTACGGCTCGTGCCCAGGGGATCGACCACCGCAGCCGAGTTTGAAGACGGATAGCTGACTTGATAGCTGTCAACGGAGCCCGCGAGCTGAGTGCTGATCGCGCGGCCCGTACTGTCGTATGCGAACGTCCCCCAGCGAACGGAGGCTTCATCGAAGATGCCGGTCAGTGCCTGAGGAAACGAGGTGTTCTCGTAGACGAAATTGCGGCCCTTGCCGTCGGGGTACAGGACTGAGGCCAAGCGGCCGGACCCATCGTAGGCGTAGGCGATGACCCGCGCATCCGGGGTCGTGATGGCGGTCAGCTGGCCTGCGCCGTTGTATGTGAGCGCGAGGGTGCGTCCGAAACCGTTCGTGACGGAGGCCAGTTGGCCAGCACCGTTGTAGGTGTACGCAGTGACCCAGCCGTTGCGATCCACTTCGGTCTGCAGTTTGCCGGAGGCGTCGAAGCTGAGCGTGGCGTCGTCATCGACGCGGTGGTAGGTCCAGCTGCCAGAGGAGAGTTGCGCCAGGGTGTCGGCACCATTGCTGGCACTCCAGAAGGTGGCACCAACAGACTTGCCAAAGGTCCGCACATAGCCTTCGCCGGTGGTGATGGCTACGACTGAGGGGGCTGTGCTGGGCACGGCGACCAGCTTGGCACTGAAGTTGTGCCACCAGACCTGACCGAGCGGGTTACTGGCCCGGGTCAAATCACTCGCCCAACTGCTTCGGTAGGTGCGCGTGAAGGACAGAGCATCGGGACCAGCGTCGGACCAATCAGTTTCGGTGCGGTATTTCTCTGCGGTAGCAGGAAGAATAGGAGCGCCATTGAGGACACCGTCCGGCGGACGCTGACACATGGGTGGTTGCTCGGGCCGAAGGCAAAAAGACTGTGTCGAATCTTCCTGAAAACTTCGGCTGCACAGACAATTGCCGCTACCGGTCAGCGTACTGTCGGCCGGGCACACCTTGTCATAGGCGACACGCAAGGCAGCAAGGGCGTCCGAAGTCGAGCCATCTTTCCAAACGTAATGGAAGGGGCAATTGGAATCAACCGGAGGGCCGGAACTGGTAACGGTTGCGGGGTATGTGCTGTAAAACTGTTGATAGAGCACAAGAGTGTCCGCGCAGGCTTCCTCTCTGGTGTACCGAAACACATCGCTCGCGTAGTGACTTATGGGTGAAGTCCCTGCCCATTTCTTAACGGGGGTTGACCAAATCGTCGCACCGGCTGCATGGGCTAGGCACAACAACAGCAACGCAAGACCCAGACGGAAGAGGGCTGTGAGCTCAGTATCGAAGAACGGCCAACCCAGAAAATTGTCCGACCTTCTGCCAGTCGGACCTCTCAGCCACTGATCCTGATGCGCCGAAATCCGCGGCCAAAGTAGAGCGGACCGAATCGGACATCGCAGCCTTTTCTCCTCCCTCATCGCACTCTCCCTCATGCTTTCTCGTTTGTGTATCTCAACCTCGATGACCATCTCTTCGTGGGCCATGAGGCAAGCATTTCTTGAGCGGACGATCACCCAATCAGGTGGTGTGCGCACTGCGCAGCGTATTCCGTACAACTTGTTTCAGATTAGCCGAAAGGTCGCACGCGGACAAACGACAGCTCGATAGCGCAGAGGATTTGGTCGATGAGTTGAATTGGAAAGTACGCAATTCGCTGAGGGGTGTTGTTGATGTGCGACTTCCCGGGGTCTAGCAGATTTGTCAGTTGTCCGAAGTCGAGCTTCGTTGCACGCTCGGCGCAAATCCACGCGGAGGACGATCTTTTTGGAGGACCGCTGGATTGGGCTGCTATGCCGGGGTGAGTCCGGATGGCAGTGCTGCCCTGGTTTCGGTGCCGGTTCTGCTTTTGTCCGGGGTCTTCAAGTCAGAAACTCACCGTCGGTACGCAAGCCGCTACTTGAAGGCTCGACCTAACTTCAAGGAGTTGTCATGCAATTCGAACCCCACACCAGTTACCGCCATGCCGATCTGTCGTATGCGGTCAATGAACCCCGTCCTTGAGCAGCAGGCTGAGACCTGACAGCCTACGTTCCCACGTAGATGAACGCGGGAACGTAGATGACAGACGATTTCGAAGACCTCAAGCGCCGGCTGGTGGTGGGGCACAAGAGCGATGGACGCAGCGTGTACGACGAAGCGGCGAAGTCCGAACTGGTGGCACTGTGCCTGCAGCCAGGCGCCTCGGTGTCGCGCCTGGCGCGCGAGTGCGGCGTCAATGCCAACCAGGTGGGACGCTGGCTTCGCGAGCATGGCCACGGTGCTCGTGCGCGCAAGGCCGTTGCCAGCGTGGTGCCGGCGCCCGCGGCGTTCGTGGCGGTCTCGGTGCCGCCGGCGTCGCCGATCGCGGTCCGAAGCGGCGGCGACATCGTCGCCGTGATGGACGTGCAGGCACGCTTGCCCAATGGCGTGGCGATCGACATTCGCGGCGTCGAGCTGCGCAACGTCGGCGAAGTGATCGAGGCGCTCGGGAGGCTGCGGTGTTCCGCTTCGACGAAAGGCTGAAGGTCTACCTGCACCGCGAGCCGGTGGACTTCCGGCTGAGCATCAACGGCTTGGCGGTGCTGGTGGAGCAGGCCCTGGGCCTGGACCCGTTCGCCTCGTGCGCCTACGTGTTCAGCAACCGCCGGCGCGACCGGGTCAAGATCCTGGGCTGGGAACGCAACGGCTTCTGGCTGTTGCTCAAGCGCCTGGAGAAGGACAGGTTCATCTGGCCCTCGGCCGAGGCGGTTCCCACGCTGACCCCCGAGCAACTGCACTGGTTGCTCGAGGGCATCGACATCGCGGTGGTGCAACGCCACTCCCGTCTGCGCTATTCCAGCGTGGCTTGAGGTTAGACGGAACAATGATGGGGCATGTCGATCCAAGCTGGCGTGCCGCCGCCTGCCACCATCACCGCTGAAGAACTCGCCGCGCTCATCGCCGAGCGCGACGCGCTGGCCGGCGCGTTGCGGGTAGCGACCACCGAGCGGGACCTCGCACTGGAGCGGTTGAAGGCGCTGCAGCGCCAGCTCTTCGCCGCCAAGAGCGAAGCCCGTGGCACGGATCAGAAGGACCTGTTCCTCAACGAGGCCGAAGCACTCGCGCCCACCGATCAGACGCCGCAGGCCGAGGTCGAAGACATCGACGAAGAGGAGTCGACGCCGGTCGCCGGTCACCAGCGCAAGAAGCGTGGACGCAAGCCGCTGGATCCGGCGCTGCCGCGCGACATCGTGCGCCACGAGCTGCCCGAGTCCGAGCGTGTGTGCGCTCACGATGGCCACGCATTGGTCGAGATCGGCGCCGAGGTCAGCGAGCAGATGGACGTCATCCCCGAGCAGGTGCGTGTGCTGCAGCATCACCGCATCAAGTACGCCTGTCCCTGCTGCGATCAGAGCCTGAAGGTCGCGCCGGTGCCGGCGCGCATCATCCCGCGAGGCCTCCTCACCGAAGAGGCCCAGGCCTGGGTCATCACCGGCAAGTACCAGTTCGGCATGCCGCTGTACCGCACGGCCGTCTTGCTGCGCCGCTTCGGTGGCGACATCGCGAGCAACACGCTGGCGTCGGGCATCGTGCGCATCGGCCAGGCTGTGCAGCCGGTCATCAACTTGCTGCGCGACCACTTGCTGGACTCGGACCTGATCTACGGCGACGAGACCCACGTCCAGGTACTGAAGGAGCCTGGGCGCAAGGCACAGACGAAGAGCTTCATGTGGGCGCAGATGAATGGCACGGGTCCACCGGTGCGATTGTTCGCCTATGCGCCGGGACGCGGCGCTGTGCACGCCGAGAAGCTGTATGCCGGCATCCGCCCCGGCACCACGCTCATCACTGATGGCTACGAGGTCTACAACGGCATCGCGAAGGCCGGTGGTCTCACGCACCTTGGGTGCTGGGTCCACGCGCGCCGACCGTTCATCAAGGCCGAGGAAGCCACCCCGAAGGCGGCTCGCTCGCCGGATCAGCTCGCGACCCGGTTCGTGCGGCTGATTGGCAAGCTGTACCGTGCCGAGTCCTTGGCCAGGGACTGGACGCCCGCGCGCCGGCTGCGGATGCGCTCGCGCTACAGCGCCGCGGTTGTGCGCGAGATCGAGCGACTGCTGCTCACGCACCTGCACAGCGTTGCGCCGTCGAGCTGGCTGGGCGAAGCGCTGCACTACCTGCATGGGCAGTGGCCCAAGCTCGTGCGGTTCCTAGACAACGCAGCCTGGCCGCTGGACTCCAATCCGGTGGAGAACGCGATCCGACCCTTCGTCGTCGGGCGACGCAGCTGGCTGTTCGCCGACACCGTCGGCGGTGCCAATGCAAGCGCCAATCTCTACTCGCTGATCGAAACGGCCAAGGCCAACAAGGTCGAGCCCTATCGGTACCTCGTCGCCTTGTTCAAGAAGCTGCCACTGGCACAGACGGTCGACGACTACGAGGCGCTGCTGCCCTGGAACATCGAGATCGGCTCGCCGTAGACCACCCCGCGCACGTCGGTTCCGACACTACGCGCAAGGGCGTGGTTTATTGACGGCTTACGTAGCGGTGACTGCGATTGTCCGTTGTTCTTTCATGGCGCCGTGTTTTGCTCGGGCGTTATCGTAAGCGCTGCCAGGTTCGCTTGACGATGCTCGTTCCGCAGTCGTAGACAAAGATCTTCGCAAACTGACAGCCATCATCAAGCGTCGCAAGGTAGTCATCTAGATCGGCGAGCCAGACATCGTCGGGGAACATTGGGTTGCCGTCGATGTAGGCCAGAAGGTTTGGCTGTCCCTGCGGCATATAGCTCTTCCCCATCTTGCCTTTGAGGGCATCCACAGACGGGTCGCCCACCCAAGTCACGGAGGTGGCATCGAAGAGCGGACCGACGAAGGCTCCACGCCCAACGTGCACGTGGCTCAGGACGGTTTCCAGGAGGGTGCCGCCTAGGAATACATCACCCGTGAATCCATCTGGCAAGCCGGCCAGATGTCTGAAGATGGCAGGAAGCGCATTCTTGCGGCGTTGCCCGCTCATGTTGTCGCGAAAGGACAGCGCGATGTCGGCGTCCCCGAACGCCGAGCGCAAGGCGGCAGCTTCAGGCGCCTGCAGGCTGCCGAGATACGCGTTGCAGGCATCCTTCGTGTTGAAGGATTGGCCCAGTGAAGCCGAGTAGTCCTGATCGATGATCTCGACGAGTTCGAATGCCTGACTGGTTCCGTCCGCCGCCAAGTAGAGGATGTCCGGCTCCGGTTCCGGCCGGCTGGTGAACGTACCTCCGGGCAGAAGGCCCGCAGTCCTTGCGAAGTGTTCGAAGATGAGGCGCTCGCGCGCATCTTTCGAGAGTGCCATTTCAGAGGTTCCAAGGCCGGGAAAAACAGTTGGAGGCGCGAACCCTACGTGGGCACGAGCGTGTTAGTCGACGTGGCAATTTCCTCGCAATTGGTCGCCAAGTCGTGCGTGTAGACGAACTGCGGGCCGTCAACCGACAGAGTTCGGAAATGAACTCTAAACGCGAGTTGCCCAAAGTAGCGTACCTGGACCGTAGCGTAGGGATGATTGCCTTCAAAGAGAAGGCCATGAAATGGCTTGGCCTCGGGCGCTTGCAGGCGGTCAACGACGACGTGGACAGGATCGATCGGCGCTCCCATGAGCGCGGCGCGGATCGCGCGCAGCCCCGGCGCGTTCACGCAAATTGCGGTGTTCAGGTGCAGCGCCAGGAACTCATAGGCTGACTTGATGGGAACGAGGAGGTTGAGCAGCGGTCCATCAAGCGCCGGTTGAATCCCGTCGATACGCCACTTGATGACTTCGATCGCCGGTGTGATCTCGAGCCGTGTGTTCTCTGGCGCGTCCGCGAACCGCCGCAATGCCTGCGCAACGTCGACGGCAGCGTGATTGTCACGGGCGAGCAACTTCTGGAGGGTCTTTACGGCCTGTGGTGTCGATTGGATCAATGAGCCGTCATCGAGCTTTGTTGAGCTGACGAAGAACTCACCGCCTTTGACATACCCCGGCGATGCCCCGCCTGGCCCGGTCGACACGTAGCGTTGCCCTTCGGCGAACTGACCAGCGAGCCTCGGTATGGCACGGGCCAGTTTCGCAACCAGTGATCGAATCGTCGGATCGGCCTCTGCTTGGCTCTCAGCCTGATGACCGATCCGCGAATTGCACGCGCGACACAGCAGGCGCGAAGTCAGGCGTCCGCCGAGGGCTTCGGGGATCAGGTGCTCCACCGTGAGATCAGAGGTCGCCAGGCAGACAATGCATTGCGGGCCCGGCCATGGAACGTCGATGGTGAACCTCGGTGTAGTTACTTGGTGGTAGAGAGATTACCCGCAAAGTGGCCCAACACTAGACAATCTGCGCGCCTCGCGGGCTTTAGCGAATGCGCGAGCTGGGCCGGCCGCGGTACGACGCGATCGCGTTGGTCGCCCTGCTCGAAAAGCGCGGGTTGCCCCAGACTGCGGCGCACCTGCGCGATGTCGTGGCACTCATCTAGCTGGCTTGGCAGGAGCGCGCGGCCTTGGGGTTATGTCATCGGGCGCGGCTTCAAGGGAATCACGTCGGCACCGATGCGCAGCTTGTCCAGATAGTCCGCCCAGCGCTGCATCATTTCTCGGCGCGCGGGGAGATGTGCGGTGCGGTTGTACGCACGACCGTTGGCATCCTTGACTGTGTGGGCGAGCTGGTGCTCGATGAAGTCCACGCGCTCGCCAAGCACCTCATCCATGATCGTCCGCGCGGTTGCCCTAAAGCCGTGGGCCGTGTGGACTTCAGCGCTGTAGCCCATCCCACGCAGAGCGGCATTGATGGTGTTCTCGCTCATGGGGCGTTCACCTGTCCGTATGCTGGGAAACACAAACCGTCCATGCCCTGTGATCGGGTGGAGGTTGCACAGGATCTCCACCGCTTGGGTTGCCAGCGGCACGACGTGATCGACTTTCATTTTCATCTTCGGGCCGGCGATGCGCCACTCGGCCGCGTCCAGGTCGATCTCAGCCCATTCCGCGGTGCGCAACTCGCCAGGCCGAACAAACAGCAGAGGGGAAAGCTTCAGCGCGGCAACGGTAGTGGGGTGGCCGCTATAGGCATGGATCGAGCGCATCAGGTCTCCGACTCGCTTGGGTTCGGTAATGGCGGCGAAGTGCTTGGTCGCTTTCGAGGCCAGGGCTTCGCTCAGATCGGCAGTTACGTCCCTCTCTGCCAGTCCTGACACCACTGCGAAGCGAAACACCTGCCCGCAAAGCTGCTTGACGCGGTGGGCGGTATCGATAGCGCCGCGTGCTTCCAGCTTGCGGACCACTCGCTCCAGAATGTCGCGCGGACCGATGGTGGACATGGGCATCTTGCCAATGAAGGGGAACACGTCCTTCTCGAGCCATGTCTTGACCTTGAGCTGCGTTCCACTGGCTCGTTTGGCCGCAGTCTTTCCTAGCCACTCGCGCGCAACCGCCTCGAACGTATTCGCCGCTGCGTCGGCTCGAGCTCTCTTTTCTTCGCGCTTGGCCGCGCTCGGGTCAGTCCCGTCTGCCAGCAGCTCGCGGGCGGCGGCGCGGCGATCCCGAGCTTTGGCCAGCGAGACCTCTGGGTAGGTTCCCAGCGCTAGCGTTTTCCGCTTGCCGGCGAAGGTGTAATCCATTCGCCAGTATTTCCCGGCAGTCTTCACCAAAAGGTACATGCCGGCGCCGTCGGCATATTTGTCGCCGTTGGCCTTCCCGGTGGGCTTCACCTGCCGAACAAACGTGTCTGTCAGCGCCATCTCCACTCCTTAACGGTATCTCGTCACGGGGATTTCCGGGATACCGGCAAAAGTAACGGTATTTCCGTGCGATGGGATGCTACGCGGTGCCTCGTCGCGAGGCAAAGAAAAACCCGCTACGCCTTGGAGCGTGCGGGTTTTTGATGTTTGGTGAGACGCCGTGATTCGGGTCCTTGGTGCCTTCGACAGGAATCGAACCTGTATCTGAGTCTTAGGAGGACCCCGTTCTATCCATTGAACTACGAAGACGGTGGACGGCCCGCACTTTACCAGTTCGACCGCACTTCTAACGACCCTGTGGCGCGGCCGTGCTCAGCGCAGGCCGATGCGCGAGGCGTGCCAGCGCAGCACCGCGGCACGCGCCGGATCGGACGCTTCGATGCGGTTGGCGCGCGTCTGCAGCGCACGCATTTCTTCGACCTCGCTGATGATCTTGCCTGGGCTCAGCAACGCCTGAACGAGCACGCTTGCTTCTTCTGCAAGCGCCTTGAGCGCGCCAGCCAAGCCACTGCCGAATGTGCTCGCGCCGGACGACCGGTCAAGGGTGGACATAAGGGAACTCCTGGATCTGGTGAGTGGGATGACCCCGCTATTCTAGGGTTTACCCGAATGCACCCTGGAGCGCAAGAAATGGGCACCGCAGGCACCAGGAGTGGGCCGCTCGCGTCCTGCTCGCGCAGCTCGTCCAACCACACGGCGCGGGCTAACCCCAAGACAAAATCTTTGAAAAGTTGACCATGGTCAAGCAAGCGAAGTTCTTCCCGCGCGCACCATCGGCCCTGTTCGCATCTCGGCTCAGATCCACTAAAAAAAGAGCGCACCTTACACAGGAGACAACATGATGAAGAACTTCTTTTCGCGCACCCGCGCTTGTCGGGCAAAAGTCTTCACCGCGGCCATGTTGGCACTCGCGGTTGCGACACCAGCCTTCGCATGGGAGCCCACCAAACCGGTGGAGTTCGTGATTCCCGCGGGGACCGGCGGAGGCGCCGACCAGATGGGCCGGCTGCTGCAGGGCATCGTCATCAAGTACAAGCTGATGAAGGAGCCGCTGATCGTGGTCAACAAGTCGGGCGGCGCGGGCGCCGAGGGCTTCCTGGCGATCAAGGAAGCCAAGGGCGATCCGCACAAGATCGTCATCTCGCTCTCCAACCTGTTCACCACGCCGATGGCCACGGGCGTGCCTTTCAACTGGAAAGACATGACGCCTGTTGCGATGCTGGCGCTCGACCAGTTCGTGCTGTGGACCAACGCCGAGCAGCCGTACAAGAACGCTTCGGAGTACGTCGCAGCGGCCAAGGCAGCCGGCCCGAACAAGTTCAAGATGGCTGGCACCGGCTCCAAGCAGGAAGATCAGATCATCACGGTGGCGCTCGAAAAAGCCACCGGCACCAAGTTCATCTACGTACCGTTCAAGGGCGGCGGCGAGGTGGCGGTGCAGCTGGTGGGCGGCCATGTGAATTCCACCGTCAACAACCCGATCGAGGCCGTGGCCCAGTGGCGCGCGGGCAAGCTGCGCGCGCTGTGCGTGTTCGACGACGAGCGCATGCCGTTCAAGGCCAAGGTCACCGAGACGCAGTCGTGGAACGACATTCCCACCTGCAAGGAAGCCGGCGTCCCGACCAAGTACACCATGCTGCGCGGCATCTTCATGCCCCCCGGCGTCACGCCCGAACAGCGTGCGTTCTACGTCGACCTGCTGACCAAGATCGCGGCCACGCCGGACTGGAAGGAATACATGGAGAAGGGCGCGTTCAACCCGACGTTCATGACGGGCGACCCCTTCACCAAGTGGCTTACCGAAGCGGAAGCCACGCACCGCACGCTGATGAGCGAAGCGGGTTTCCTGGCGAGCAGCAAATAGCCATCGAGCGCCCTGCAGCGCTGCTTCATGCCTGAACAGGCTGCGGCCCGGATGGGCGGCGGGCGGGCGGAGCGCTGCGCTCTCGTTTTCTTTCACGGCACATAGACACGAACGATGAGGACTCCATGGAGCACGACGAGATTTCCGATGGCGCGCCGCGCAGGGGCGTAGCGACCAACCTGGTCGAAGCGGTGGTTGCGCTGGTCCTGGTGGTGATAGGGCTGGTGGTGATCTACGAGAGCCAGAGGCTGGGCTCCGGCTGGACCAGCGACGGCCCCGGTGCGGGGTACTTCCCCTTCTACATCGGCGTGATCATCACAATTTCAGGTGCCGGCATCCTGTACCAGGCTTTGCTGGGCAAGGACAAGAAGACCGAGGTCTTCGTCGACTCGGTGCAGCTGAAACGCGTGCTGTCGGTTCTGCTGCCGGCCAGCGTGTATGTGCTCGCAATTTCCTTGCTCGGCCTGTACGTGGCTTCGGCGATCTACATCGCGCTGTTCATGGTGTTCCTGGGCAAGTACTCGTGGGTGAAGAGCGTCATCGCGGCGCTGGCGGTGAACACGGTTTTCTTCTTCATGTTCGAGGTGTGGTTCAAGGTGCCGCTGTTCAAAGGCGCACTCGACCCCCTTCGTTTTCTCGGCTACTGAATCTCACGGAGCAAACGCGAAATGGAAGAAATCAGTGCCCTGATGCAGGGCTTCTCGGTGATCCTCACGCCCATGAACATCGGTTTGATGTTCGTCGGCATCATCCTGGGGGTACTGATTGGCGTGCTCCCCGGTTTGGGCGGCGCCAATGGCGTGGCCATTCTGCTGCCCCTCACGTTCACGATGTCGCCCACCTCGGCGATCATCATGCTGTCGTGCATCTACTGGGGGGCGCTGTTCGGCGGGGCCATCACCTCCATTCTGTTCAACATCCCGGGCGAGCCCTGGTCGGTGGCCACCACCTTCGACGGCTACCCGATGGCGCAGCAGGGCAACGCGGGCGCCGCGCTGACCACGGCCTTCACCTCGTCGTTCGTCGGCGCGCTGCTGGCGGTGATCATGATCACCTTCCTTGCGCCGCTGGTGGCCAAGTTCGCGCTGAAATTCGGCTCTCCCGAATTCTTTGCGGTGTACCTGCTGACCTTCTGCAGCTTCGTGGGCATGGGCAAGGGGTCTCCGTTCAAGATCCTGGCCTCGATGGCGCTCGGCTTCGCATTGGCCAGCGTGGGCATGGACACGGTCACCGGCCAGTTGCGGCTCACGTTCGGCCAGTCCGAACTGATGCGCGGCTTCGACTTCCTGATCGCGGTCATCGGCCTGTTCGGCATCGGCGAAATCCTGCTGTCGATGGAAGAGGGCCTGAAGTTCTCGGGCAAGACAGCGAAGATCGATCCCAAGGTGGTGCTGCAGACCTGGAAGCAACTGCCGCAGTACTGGGTGACCTCGCTGCGCAGTTCGCTGATCGGTATCTGGATGGGCATCACGCCCGGCGGCGCCACGCCGGCTTCGTTCATGGCCTACGGCCTCGCCAAGAAGATGTCGAAGCGCGGTTCCAAGTTCGGCACCGGCCAGATGGAAGGCGTCGTGGCGCCCGAAACCGCGGCGCACGCGGCCGGCACCAGCGCGCTGCTGCCGATGCTGGCGCTCGGCATTCCGGGTTCTCCCACCGCCGCGGTGCTGCTGGGCGGCCTGCTGATCTGGGGCCTGCAGCCCGGACCGCTGCTGTTCGTCGAGCAGAAGGACTTCGTCTGGGGCCTGATCGCCAGCATGTACCTGGGCAACATCGTCGGCCTCATCGTCGTGCTGAGCACGGTGCCGCTGTTCGCTTCGATCCTGCGCATCCCGTTCTCGATCATCGCGCCGGTGATCATCGTGATCTGCGCCATCGGCGCCTACACGGTGCACAACGCGATGCTCGACATCTGGTTCATGCTCGGCTTCGGCGTGGTGGGCTACCTGTTCAAGAAGCTCGACTTTCCGCTCGCGCCGCTGGTGCTGGCGCTGGTGCTCGGGGACAAGGCCGAAGACTCGTTCCGCCAGGCCATGCTGGTCTCGCAGGGCGACGTGATGATCATGTTCTCGAACCCGCTGGTCGGCGGCATCACCACGCTGGCGCTGGTGCTGCTGTTCTGGCCGCTGATTTCCAAGGCGCTGGCGCTCGTCAAGCCGAAGAAGCACGACGAGTTTGCCGTCGAACGGCCGGTGGACTGAGCGGAGAACGACAACATGCCAGTGATTGCACTCACCCAGGAGATGGGTTCCCTTGCGAAGGACGTGTCGCAGCGCCTCGCCGAGCAGCTCGGCCTCGAGCTCATGCGGCACGAGACGATCGAGCGCGTGGCCGACCGCATGCAGGTGCCGACCAGTTTCATCGGCCGCCTGCGCGACGGCAAGGCCGGTTTCGTCGAGCGGCTCACGGCCGACAAGCGCAGCCTTGCGCTCTACACGGCCGAGGAGCTCTTCGCGCTGGCCGACCGCGGCAACGTGGTGCTGCGCGGCTGGGGCGCGACCTGCCTGCTGCGGCCGGTGCCGCACGTGGTGTGCGTGCGCATCACGCGCTCGATGAAAAAGCGCGTCGAATGGCTGATGACGCACCTGGAGACCGACGATGCCGAGTTCGCCGAAGCCGAGATCCGGCGCAGCGACGACGCGCACGCGGCGCGCATGCATGCGCAGTTCGGCGTGACCTGGGGCGACCCGGTGCTCTACGACCTGGTGCTCAACACCGACCGCCTCTCGGTGGACAGCTGCGTGGCGCAGATCCGCGCGCTGGTGGAACGTCCGGAGTTCGCGGAGACACCCGCCTCTCGCGCGCTCCTGGCCAACATGGCGCTCGCGGCGCGGGTGAAGTCGGCGCTGAAGGACAACGAGGCAACCGGCGACATCCGCGTGACCGTCGAGGCCGACCAGGGCAAGGTCACGCTGCGCGGCATCGTGCTGAACGCGGAGGAGCGCGCTCTCACGGAGGCCGTAGCCTCCAGGGTCGACGGCGTGAGCGGCGTCGACAACGCGCTGCGCCTGATGAGCGTACCGCGCCGCTTCGCCTCGTCGAAGCAAACTTGAGTACGGCGCCTGCCTAGATCTTTCCGCGTTTTCGGAGCCGGCTCAGGGTTTCCGCGGAGAGATTGAGGTACGACGCGAGCTCCTTGCTGGGGATGCGGTCTTCCAGCTCGGGGTGCTTGCGCATGAACCGGTGCACGCGGCCCGGCGCGTCGAGCAAGTGCAGCGTGATCGTGTGCGCCATGATTTCGCTCATGCCGCGCATCACGCAGTACTCGAACAGCTCCTTGGTGTCGGGGTGGCGGTTCAAGAACGCGATCCACTCCTTCAGCGGCAGGCTGGCCACCCGGGCCTTGGTGACGCACACGATGCCGTAGGGCGTGGGCGTGCCCAGCCGCAGCGCCGCGTAGCTGGTTTCCATGTCGTGCGCATCGGCGAAGCGAAGGATCATTTCCTTGCCCTCGGGGTTGCTCACCACCCGCTTGAGGATGCCGTCGAGGATGAAGTACTGCTCCATCTCGCGCACGCCCTGGTGCAGCAGAAAGTCGCCCTTGTTGCCGTCCACGATGACGAGATGGGTTTCCAGTTCGGCGCGTTCGCTCTCGCTCAGGTCCTTGAGAAGGATGTTCTGCCGGAGCTGCGCGCGAATGATGTTTTTCTCCGGGTGGTTTTCCAACAACGTCATGGGTCCCGTCTTGCTCGAATTCGCAACAACAACATCTGGTTCGTCTGGCCGGTGCCGTTTTCCGGAAAGTTGACCGAGGTCAACGCCTGAAAGCATGCCCCCGAATCATAGTCCCGGCTCGGGCCTCGGCCATTCACCCAAGCAAGAAGGAGAGACATGTCTTCAGTAAGAACGGACAAAGAGGCATCCACCACCCTGGACGACGCCCTCAAGCCCAAGAACAGGGCTGCAGACGGCGACGCGGTCGTGCTCGCACTCAAGCAACCCACGGAGGAGGCGGCATCGGCGCAGGACGCGACGATCGACGGTTTCCACCTGGTCATCGATGCGCTGAAGCTGAACGACATCGACACGATCTTCGGCCTGCCGGGCATCCCCATCACCGACCTGACGCGCATGGCCCAGGCAGAGGGCCTGCGCGTCATCTCGTTCCGCCACGAGCAGCATGCGGGCAACGCCGCGGCCGCCGCCGGCTTTCTCACGCAGAAGCCGGGCATCTGCCTCACGGTGTCGGCGCCAGGCTTCCTGAACGGCCTCACCGCGCTGGCCAATGCCACCACCAACTGCTTCCCGATGATTCTCATCAGCGGCTCGAGCGAGCGCGAGATCGTCGACCTGCAGCAGGGCGACTACGAAGAGATGGACCAGCTCGCGATCGCCAAGCCGCTGTGCAAGGCCGCCTTCCGCGTGCTGCATGCCGAAGACATCGGCGTGGGCATTGCACGTGCCATTCGCTCGGCGCTGTCGGGCCGCCCGGGCGGCGTGTACCTCGACCTGCCGGCCAAGCTGTTCGCGCAGACGATGGACGCCGAAGCCGGCCGCCGGTCGCTGATCAAGGTGGTCGATCCGGCACCGCGCCAGATTCCGGCGCCTGACGCAGTCAATCGCGCACTCGACCTGCTTAAGGGCGCGAAGAAGCCGCTGATCCTGCTCGGCAAGGGCGCAGCCTACGCGCAGGCCGACGCCGACATTCGCGCATTGATCGAGAAGACCGGCATTCCCTACCTGCCGATGTCGATGGCGAAGGGCCTGTTGCCCGACACGCATGCGCAATCGGCCGCGGCCGCGCGCTCGTACGTGCTGCAGGAAGCCGACGTGGTGATGCTGGTCGGCGCGCGCCTGAACTGGCTGCTCTCGCACGGCAAGGGCAAGACCTGGGGCCAGGAGAAGGGCGCCAAGCAGTTCATCCAGATCGACATCGCGCCGACCGAGATCGACAGCAACGTGGCCATTGCCGCGCCGGTGATCGGCGACATCGGCTCCTGCGTGGCGGCGCTGCTCGCGGGCGTCGATGCCAAGTGGGTCAAGCCGCCGGCCGAATGGACCGGCGCCATTGCCGAGCGCAAGGACAAGAACCTCTCGAAGATGGCCGTGACGCTGGCCGCACGCCCGTCGCCGATGAACTTTCACAGCGCGCTGAGCGTGATCCGCGACCAGGTGAAGGCACGGCCCGACGCCATCGTGGTGAACGAAGGCGCCAACACGCTCGACTTCGCGCGCAGCATCGTCGACATGTACGAGCCGCGCAAGCGCCTCGACGTGGGCACCTGGGGAATCATGGGCATCGGCATGGGCTTTGCCGTGGCGGCCGCGGTGGTCACCGACAAGCCGGTGATCGCCATCGAGGGCGACAGCGCCTTCGGCTTCAGCGGCATGGAGGTGGAAACCATCTGCCGCTACAACCTGCCGATCTGCATCATCGTGTTCAACAACAACGGCGTCTACCGCGGCACCGACGTGAACGCGAGCGGCACGCCCGACGTGGCGCCCACCGTGTTCGTGAAGAACGCGCGCTACGACAAGCTGATGGAGGCCTTCGGCGGCGTGGGCGTCAACGCGACCACCGCGGATGAATTGCAGGCGGCACTGGCCGAAGCCGTGGCTTCGCGCCGGCCGACCCTCATCAATGCCGTCATCGACGAGACCGCCGGAACGGAAAGCGGCCGGATCACCAGCCTCAATCCGAGCACGGCGAAGAAGAAGTAAATCTGTCCATTCAATCAGGAGAACGCAGCATGAGCAGCAACAACAAACCCCTCAACGGCATCAAGATCATCGACTTCACGCACGTGCAAGCCGGTCCGGCCTGCACGCAGATGCTGGCCTGGTTCGGCGCCGACGTCATCAAGGTCGAGCGTCCGGGTGCCGGCGACGTCACGCGCAGCCAACTGCGCGACATTCCGAACGTCGACGCGCTGTACTTCACCATGCTCAACAGCAACAAGCGCTCGATCACGCTGGACACCAAGAAGCCCGAGGGCAAGGCGGTGCTGGAAAAGCTGATCCGCGAATCCGACGTGCTGGTGGAAAACTTCGGCCCCGGCGCACTCGACCGCATGGGCTTTACCTGGGCACGCATCCAGGAACTGAACCCCAAGATGATCGTCGCCTCGGTCAAGGGCTTCAGCGACGGCCATCACTACGAAGACCTGAAGGTGTACGAGAACGTGGCGCAGTGCGCCGGCGGCGCTGCTTCCACCACCGGCTGGTGGAAGGGTGAAAACTCGGTTCCGACAATCTCGGCGGCCGCGCTGGGCGACTCCAACACCGGCATGCACCTGGCGATCGGCATTCTCACGGCCATCATCGGCCGCCAGCAGACCGGCAAGGGCCAGAAGGTGGCCTGCTCGATGCAGGACGCCGTCCTCAACCTGTGCCGCGTGAAGATGCGCGACCAGCAGCGCCTGGACAACGTCGGCTACTTGGAGGAATACCCGCAGTATCCGCACGACATGGACGCCTTCAAGGACAAGGTGGTGCCGCGCGGCGGCAATGCCGGCGGCGGCGGCCAGCCGGGCTGGATCCTGAAGTGCAAGGGCTGGCAGACCGACCCCAATGCCTACATCTACTTCACCGTGCAGGGCCATGCCTGGGACCCGATCTGCGACGCGCTCGGCAAGCCCGAGTGGAAGACCGATCCCGACTACATGACCCCGAAGGCCCGCCAGCCGCACATCGACCAGATCTTCGCGACCATCGAGGACTTCATCAAGGACAAGACCAAGTTCGAGGCCGTGGACATCTTCCGCAAGCATGACATTCCCTGCGCCCCGGTGCTGTCGATGAAGGAACTGCTGCACGACGAGTCGCTGCGCAAGAGCGGCTCCATCGTCGAAGTCCCGCACAAGGAGCGCGGCAGCTACTGGACCATCGGCAGCCCGATCAAGTTCTCTGACCTCAAGCCCGAGGTCACCGCTTCGCCGCTGCTGGGCGAGCACACCGACGAGGTGCTGGCGGAACTGGGCTACAGCAAGCAAGAGATCGACAATCTCAAGGAAGCAAAAGCCGTGTAGCGGCTCCCCCGGCTTTGCCCGCTTGAAAAAGGCGGGCGAAGCCGGGAAATCGACATGAAGCGCCAGAGGTAAACATGCAAGCGAACGTTGATTTCAAGCAGCTCGTCGAAGGCGCCGGCGACGCGATCATGGTGTGCGACGCGAAAGGGGCGATCACGTTCTGGAACCGCGCCGCCGAGCGCATCTTCGGCTTCACCGAAGCCGAGGCGCTGGGCCAGTCGCTCGACATGATCATTCCCCAGCGGCAGCGCCAGCGCCACTGGGACGGCTACCAAAAGACCATGGAAACCGGCATCACCAAGTACGGTGCCGATCTGCTGCGCGTACCGGCGCTGCACAAGGACGGACACACGCTGTCGATCGCCTTCACGGTGTCGATGCTGTTCTCCGAGAGTCGTGAAGTCACGGGCATCGTCGCCATCGTGCGAGACGAAACCGCCCGTTTCGCCGAAGAGCGTAAATTGCGCGCTCGTCTGCAAGAAGCAGAGGCCACGATCAAAGGAGACAGCTGATGAGCAAGGCACTAGCGGGTGTTCGCATTCTCGATTTCACCCATGTTCAGTCCGGCCCCACCTGCACCCAGCTGCTGGCGTGGTTCGGCGCCGACGTGATCAAGGTGGAGCGCGCCGGAGAGGGCGACGCCACGCGCGGCCAGCTGCGCGACATTCCCGGTGTGGACAGCCTCTACTTCACGATGCTGAACCACAACAAGCGCTCGATCACGCTCGACACCAAGAAGCCCAAGGGCAAGAAGGTGCTCGACACGCTGATCAAGACCTGCGACGTGCTGGTCGAGAACTTCGCGCCCGGCGCGCTCGACCGCATGGGCATTACCTGGGCCCATATCCAGGAGCTCAATCCGCGCATGATCGTGGCGTCGGTCAAGGGCTTCGGTCCCGGCAAGTACGAGCATTGCAAGGTGTACGAGAACGTGGCGCAGTGCGCGGGCGGCGCGGCCTCGACCACCGGCTTCGAGGACGGCCCGCCGGTCGTCACGGGCGCGCAGATCGGCGACAGCGGCACCGGCCTTCACTTGGCGCTGGGCATCGTGGCGGCGCTCTACCAGCGCAACAGCACGGGCCGCGGCCAGCAGGTGCTCGCGCCCATGCAGGACGCGGTGCTGAACCTGTGCCGCGTGAAGATGCGCGATCAGCAGCGGCTCGAGCGCACCGGCACCATGCACGAATACCCGCAGTACCCCGACGGCAAGTTCGGCGACGCGGTGCCGCGCGCGGGCAATGCCTCGGGCGGCGGCCAGCCGGGCTCCATTCTCAAGTGCAAGGGCTGGGAGACCGACCCCAACGCCTACATCTACTTCATCACGCAGGGGGCGGTGTGGCCGGCGGTGTGCAAGGTCATCGGCGAAGAAGGCTGGATCACCGACGAGGCCTACGCCACGCCGGCGGCGCGCCTCTTGCACCTGAAGCCGATCTTCGCGCGCATCGAGCAATGGACCATGACCAAGACCAAGTTCGAAGCCATGGACATCCTCAACCAGTACGACATTCCGTGCGGGCCGATTCTTTCGATGAAGGAAATCGCCGCCGACGAGTCGCTGCGAGAGACCGGCACCATCGTCGAAGTCGACCACCCGACGCGGGGCAAATACCTGACGGTGGGCAACCCGATCAAGATGTCCGACAGCCCGACCGAGGTCACGCGCTCGCCGCTGCTCGGCGAGCACACCGAAGAAGTGCTGATGCAGTTGGGCTACACCGCTGGCGACGTGGAATCGCTGCGCGCCGAAGGCGTGATCTGAGCTGAAGCGCCATTGAGGGCTCAAGGAACCGCGGGTGGTGAATGCATCCGCAGCGGTAATTCACGGCCATTTATGTATAACTTATCGTGAATGCATTCAATAAAATAGTTTAACTATTATTTATCGATCATAGGATCTACATTTTGATCATGCCGACCCGCAAACAATTTGCCGAACGGCGTTCAATTTCTAGGAGAAATTTCATGATCGATGAATTGCCGATTCAATACTGGAGCAGCGAAACCGAGCGCAATGCGTACAACGCGGCGTTCTACGAACTGGGCTTTCGCTGGCACTGGGACCGTGAAATCTATTGCCAGCTGCTTCGCCAGAGCCAGGACGGTATCGAGCGTGTCTGCCACTACCTCAGTAACCACCAGCCGCATCTTCTGCGTGCCTACGACGCCAAATCCCTGGCCGAGGTGATCGAGCAGAAGAAGGAAGAGCACCAAAAACGCGAATTGGGCAACGGGACCATGAAGAAGCGCTATTTCAATTGGGCCGAAAGCCGCGGCGCGGAACTCGGCGCCTGAATTGCCATGAATATCCACGAATACCAGGGCAAGGACGTATTGCGCAAATACGGCGTGCCCACGCCTCGTGGATATGCGTGCTTTTCGCCCGACGAAGCGGCCGATGCCGCCGCGCGGCTCGGCGGCCGGGCATGGGTGGTCAAGGCGCAGATCCACGCCGGCGGCCGCGGCAAGGGCAGCGGTGTGCGGCTCGCATGGTCGGGGGCCGAAGTGCGGCGCCATGCCGGCGAACTGTTGGGCATGACCCTTCGAACCCACCAGACCGGCCCCGACGGCCGCCTGGTGAAGCGGCTGCTGGTCGAGGAAAGCGTGGAGATCGAAAAAGAGTTCTACCTCGGCATGTCGATCGACCGCGATTCGCGGCGCGTGGCCCTGATGGCCTCGAGCGAAGGCGGCATCGACATCGAGGACGTTGCCGCGCGCACGCCCGAAAAAATCCGCAAGCTCTTTATCGATCCGGCCACCGGCGTGAAGGCGGCGGAGGCAGACGGCATTGCGCGCGACATCGGATTTTCGGGCAAGTCGCTCTTGCAGGTGCGCACGCTGGTGCAGAACCTGTATCAGGCCTTTGACGCCTGCGACGCTTCGCTGGCCGAGATCAATCCGCTGGCGCTGACGCGCGACGGCCGTGTCATGGCGCTGGACGCCAAGTTCAACTTCGATCCGAACGCGCTCTTCCGCCAGCCCGAGATCGTGGCAATGCGCGATCTCGACGAGGAAGACCCGGCCGAGATCGAGGCCTCGAAGTTCGATCTCTCCTACATTGCGCTCGGTGGCGACATCGGCTGCCTGGTGAACGGCGCCGGGCTGGCGATGGCCACGATGGACGCGATCAAGCTGTACGGCGGGTCGCCCGCCAACTTCCTCGACGTCGGCGGTGGCGCCACGGCGGAGAAGGTGACCGAGGCTTTCAAGCTGATGCTGCGCAACCCGAATCTGCGCGCCATCCTGGTCAACATCTTCGGCGGCATCATGAAGTGCGACGTGATCGCGCGGGGCATCATCGCCGCGGCGCGCGAGGTCGAGCTGTCAGTGCCGGTCGTGGTGCGCATGAAGGGCACCAACGAGAGCCTGGGCAAGACCATCCTCGGGCAGTCGGGCCTGAAGGTCATCACCGCCAGCGACATGGCCGACGCGGCCCAGACGGTCGTGGCTGCGGCTCGACGGGGGGCTCGATGAAAACTTGCTCTTCGATTCGTCGCGTTGTGCGTTCAGGGTGCGCTCCCGCTGATGGGGTACCTTGCTCCGCGAATGTCCCCCGGCCTGCGGCCTCCTCCTTTATTTCGCTGCGCAAGGCACCCCATCAGCGGGACCGTTGTACAGAGCGGTCGTTGATCGCACGGAACAAGCGCAGCGCCCGGTGTGCACAGGGCATCGGGTGCTCCCCGCAGCGAAATCAAGGAGGAGGGCGAAGCCCGGGGGACATTCGCGGAGGGGAGTACCCGGTGGCCTTTGCACAAGCCCTGAACAGCAGCGCCAAGAAAAGCCGCGCCAAGAACAAGACCCGGAGAGCTGACATGTCGATTTTGGTCAACAAGCACACCCGCGTCATCACCCAAGGCATCACCGGAAAAACCGGGCAGTTCCACACCGCCATGTGCCGCGACTACGGCAACGGCCAGAAATGCTTTGTCGCCGGTGTGAACCCCAACAAGGCGGGCAAGTCCTTCGACGGCATTCCAGTGTTCGGCACGGTGAAGGAAGCCAAGGCAGAGACCGGCGCCACCGTGTCGGTCATCTACGTGCCGCCGCCGTTCGCAGCTGCCGCCATCGACGAGGCCGTCGATGCGGGGCTCGACCTGGTCGTGTGCATCACCGAAGGCATCCCCGTGCGCGACATGATCCGCACCCGCCATCGCATGGAAGGCAGCAAGACGCTGCTGCTCGGTCCCAACTGCCCGGGCCTCATCACGCCTGACGAAATCAAGATCGGCATCATGCCCGGCCACATCCACCAGAAAGGCCGCATCGGCGTGGTCTCGCGCTCCGGCACGCTCACCTACGAGGCCGCGAGCCAGCTTGCGAGCTTCGGCATCGGGCAGTCGACCGTCGTGGGCATCGGCGGCGATCCGGTCGGCGGGTTGCGGCACATCGACGTGCTGAAGATGTTCAACGACGATCCGCGCACCGACGCCGTGATCATGGTCGGCGAAATCGGCGGCAACGACGAAGAGATTTGCGCGCGCTGGATCCGGGACCACATGCAGAAGCCCGTGGTCGGCTTCATTGCCGGTGCCAGCGCACCGCCGGGCAAGCGCATGGGCCATGCGGGTGCCATCGTCTCCGGGGGCAACGGAACCGCACAGGGAAAACTGGCGGTGATGAAGGAGTGCGGCATTCACGTGACCGACAACCCCGCCGAGATGGGAAAGCTGCTTGCGTCGCTCGTCGTCCCGGACTACCTGCCCTTCGACTGAGCTCCAAAAAACACTCCAACAGAAATCAAGGAACGCGACATGCAACAACAGCAGCAGCAACAACGGTGGGTCCGTTTCGAACACGGCGGCGAAACGGCCTTCGGCACGCTCGAAGGCGATGCCGTGCACGAGCACCGCGGCAACATGTTCGAACGCCCGGAGCCGACAGGCCGCGTGTTCCTGCTCTCGGGCGTGCGGCTCCTCACGCCCACCGAGCCGACCAAGGTCATTGCGCTGTGGAACAACTTCCATGCGCTCGGCGAAAAGCTCAAGCTGCCGGTGCCCGCGGAGCCGCTCTACCTGCTGAAGGCGCCCAACTCCTACCTTGCGCCCGGCGCGGGCATCCGCAAGCCGCTGTGCGACGGAAAGGTGGTGTTCGAGGGTGAGCTCGGCATCGTCATCGGCAAGACCTGCACCGCGGTGCCCGAGGCGGAGGCGCTCGGCCACGTGTTCGGCTACACCTGCGCCAACGACGTGACGGTCGCCGACATATTGAACCGCGATGCGTCGTTCGCCCAGTGGGTGCGCGCCAAGGGCTTCGACACCTTCTGCCCGATGGGCCCAGTGGTGGCCACCGGCCTCGACCCCGCCACGCTGACCGTGACCACGCTGCTCGACGGCGAGGTGCGGCAGAACTATCCGATCAGCGACATGCGCTTTTCGGTCCAGCAACTCGTAAGCCTGATCTCCCTCGACATGACGCTGCATCCCGGCGACGTGATCCTGTGCGGCACGTCCATCGGCGTCGGCTCGATGAAGCCTGGCAGCCTGGTCGAGGTCGAGATCGGCGGCATCGGCAGGCTCGGCAACCGCTTCGGCTGAGGCCTGTCTGCCCGCGCGCGCGCAAAGAATCAACAACTTGGGGATCGACATGAAGATAGCAGTCATCGGAGCGGGCGCCATCGGCGGCCTGGTGGGCGCAAAGCTCGCCCTGGCCGGCGAGGACGTGACGTTCATCGTGCGCGGAAAGAACCTCGACGCCATTGCCACCAACGGCTTCAAGCTCATCGGAGCCGACGGCACCGAGCAGGTGGCGCTCAACGCCAAAGCGACCGACCGCTACGACCAGGCGGGGCCGCAGGACATCGTGGTGCTGGCGATGAAGGCGCACCAGGTCGAGGCCGTGGCGAACGACGTTCCCAAGCTGTTCGGGCCCGAGACCGTCGTGGTCACGATGCAGAACGGCATCCCGTTCTGGTACTTCCACGGCCACGGCGGCGCGCTCGCGGGCACGCCGGTGCGCAGCGTCGATCCCACCGGCCTGGTGGCCGCGAAGATTCCGGCCGAGCGCGTCATCGGCTGCGTGGTGTACCCGGCGTCCGAGCTCATCGCGCCGGGCGTGGTGAAGCACATCGAGGGCGACCGTTTTCCGGTCGGCGAACTCGACGGCTCTTCGAGCGAGCGCGTGAACCGCGTCTCGGCCTGCTTCACTGCGGCCGGCTTCAAGGCGCCGGTGCTCGACAACATCCGCGCCGAAATCTGGCTCAAGCTCTGGGGCAACCTGACCTTCAACCCGATCAGCAGCCTGTCGCATTCGACACTCGTCGACATCTGCCAGTACCCGCCTTCGCGCGCGCTGGCCGCGTCGATGATGGAAGAGGCGCAGGCCGTGGCCCACAAGCTGGGCATCGAGTTCCGCGTGACGCTCGACAAGCGCATTGCCGGCGCTGAAAAAGTCGGCAAGCACAAGACCTCGATGCTGCAGGACGTGGAAGCCGGGCGCGCGCCGGAGATCGATGCGCTGGTGGGCGCCGTGGTCGAACTGGCCCGGCTCACCGACACCCCGACGCCGCACATCGACACCGTGTATTCCCTCGTCAAGCTGCTGGCGCGTACGATGGAAGAACAGCGCGGCCGGGTTTGCCTTCACGAAATGGCGGACTAGCGCCACTGGGGCTGGGCGATTTTGCGCAGCCCGTGTGCGCTGTGATCAATGAAATGGAACGGATGATGCGACGTACACGCAGCGCGAAGATCGTGGCCACACTGGGCCCTGCCACCACCGACGAACCGGCCATCCGTGCCCTGTTCGAGCGCGGCGTGGATGTGTTCCGGCTCAACTTCAGTCACGGCACGCAGCACGACCACGCGCGCCGCCTCGACACCATCCGGCGGCTCGAGAAAGAGTTCGGCCGGCCCATCGGCGTACTGCTCGACCTGCAGGGGCCGAAGCTGCGGCTCGGTACTTTCGAAGGCGGCCGCGCGCAGCTCGATGCGGGGTCGCGCTTTCGCCTCGACATGGACGCCACGAGCGGCAATGCACGCCGCGCACCGCTGTTGCATCCGGAAATCTTCGCGGCGCTGCAGGTGGGCACCGATCTGCTGCTCGACGACGGCAAGCTGCGGCTGCGCGTCGACAGTTACGGCGCCGACTTCGCAGAAACTACGGTGCTCGTCGGCGGGCCCATCTCCGACCGCAAGGGCGTGAATGTGCCGAGCGTGGTGCTGCCGATTTCGCCGCTCACGCCGAAAGACCTCGACGACCTGGCCTGCGGCCTGGCGATGGGCGTGGACTGGGTCGCGCTTTCCTTCGTGCAGCGCCCCGAGGACATCGAAGAGGCGCGCGCCATCATCGGCACCCGCGCGTGGATCATGGCCAAGCTCGAGAAGCCCGCGGCCATCGACCACCTGGATGCCATCGTCGATTTGTGCGACGGCGTCATGGTTGCGCGCGGCGACCTCGGCGTGGAGCTGCCGCCCGAGCGCGTGCCCGAATTGCAGCGCCTGATCGTGCGTGCCTGCCGCAAGCGCGGCAAGCCGGTGGTCGTGGCCACGCAAATGCTCGAATCGATGATTGCCGCACCGGTGCCCACGCGCGCCGAGGTGTCCGACGTTGCCACCGCCATCTACGACGGCGTGGATGCGGTCATGCTGTCGGCCGAATCGGCCTCCGGAAAGTATCCGCTGGAGGCCGTTTCCATGATGGAGCGGATCATCTCGCGCGTGGAATCCGATGCGTCCTACCGCATCGGCATCGACGCCACGCACGAAGCGTCCTTGTCGACCACGGCCGACGCGGTCTGCGCTTCGATGCGGCAGGTGGCTGCGCTGCTGGCGCCCGCCGCCACCGTCACCTACACCTCCTCGGGCTTCACGAGCCTGCGCGCCGCGCGGGAGCGGCCCGCGGTTTCCATCCTGGGGCTGACACCCGACATCGCCACCGCGCGCCGCATGGCGATGGTGTGGGGCGTGCATGCGGTGCTGGTCGACGACGTGCACGACGTGGCCGAGATGATCGAGTGCGCCTGCCGTGTCGCATGCACCGAAGGCTTCGCGAGCACCGGCAGCGACGTGGTGGTGGTGGCGGGCCTTCCTTTCGGGCTTTCGGGAACGACCAACCTGCTGCACGTCGCGCGCATACCCTAGGCCCTTTTCGAGAGAGGCTCGGCGCGCCGCAAGATGCCTCCCCGCTCGCAGCAGCAGCAATCCTTTTCCGAATGAAGCACGCGACCCTGCGCCAGTTGAAAGTCTTCGAAGCGGTGGCGCGCTTGCTGAGCTTCTCGCGCGCGGCGGAAGAGCTTCACCTGACGCAGCCGGCTGTTTCCACGCAGGTGCGCAAGCTCGAAGAGCACGCGGGCAACGCGCTGTTCGAGCAGTTCGGCAAGAAGATCTACCTGACACCGGCCGGTACCGAGCTGCTGCAGATCAGCCGCGCGATCATCCAGCAGTTCGAGGCGGCCGAGAACGCAATGCTGCAGTTCAACGGCGTCTCGGGCGGCAAGCTCAACGTGGGCGTGATCAGCGCGGGCGACTACTTCTTTCCGCGCCTCCTGGTGGAGTTCGCGAGCCGGCATCGCGGCGTGACGCTGAACTTCACCGTGCACAACCGCGAAGGGCTCATGACCCACATCGCGGAGAACCTCACCGATCTCGCGATCATGGTGCGGCCGCCGACCGACCTGGACACCGTCAACCAGCCCTTTGCGCCGCACCCTTATGTGATCGTCGCGGCGCCCAACCATCCGCTGGTGGGCGCGCCGAAAATCCCCTTGGCCCGGCTGATGCGCGAGCCTTTCGTGGTGCGCGAGAAAGCCTCGGACACCTGGCATTCGATGGAAGAGGGCTTCGGCGGCGACCTCCGCGGCATCAACATCGCGATGGAAATCCGCAGCACCGAAACCATCAAGCAGGCAGTCATCGCGGGCATGGGCGTGAGCTTCGTGTCGGCCCACACCATCAGCCAGGAGCTGCGCGCCGGCAGCCTGCGCGTGCTCGATGTGCAGGGCTTTCCGCTGATGCTCCACTGGTACGTGGTGCATCGGCGCAGCAAGCGCCTGCCGCCGGTGGCGCAGGCCTTCAAGGACTTTCTGCTCGCCGACGGGGCGGGGCTCATCTCGCAGATCGTGCCCTTCGGCAATTCCAATGAAAAAGAGCGCGGCGAGTAGCTCGCGCGCGCTCTTCGTGGAGAGTGAATCCGGCGTGGCGACTCAACGCTGCACGGCCGCCGAACGGCGTTGCATCAGCGCGGCGCGTGCGGCCTTGTAGAAAATCACGATGGGCATGGCGGAGAACAGCTCGCGCATTGCGTTGTTGGCGGTCGACGACGAGGAAGGGGTACGCAGGGCGCTGGAATTCAAGGTGGCGTGGCTCATTGGCGGCTCCAAAGGTTGAATCGAAAAGACTGAAGGGATTACCCTCGATTTTAGGGTTTACCCTAGACGGGCGCAAACGCCATTTTTGCGTTTCTTGACCTAGGTCAATTTTTTCCGCCGCAGACGGGTTCTGGCATCCGCCGGCTGCTGGAGCCCTTCGGGAGGAGTTCGAGCGAGCGCGCAACGCGCATCGCACCTCACGAAGGCCGTCGCACGGACCATCGAAAGTTCGCGCGAAGAGCGCCGAATTTCTTCTTTGCAATACCGTGTCTTCGCATTTGCGCAATGCACATCGCATGCAGCGCAAGGTGTGCATGCATTGCCGCGTGTTTCGAGCGGTATCCATTCACGCAAGTGCGCGCGCATCGAGGCTTGGTGCGAGGGATACCACGGGGCTTCGGCGTGAGCGCGATTCGCGTGAACTTGACGGAGGTCAAGAGTTTTTGAGCCGCTCGGTCCGACAGTCATTCACGCGCGGAAACTGGTGCTCCCAACGCCGTTTCAGCGATGTCAAAGAAGCCTCGTCGACTGTCGATACGCATCGATTGCTCGACTGATTGCTCCCTGTTCGCAGCCTGTCGGATTCAACGAAAACACTTAGGACAAACTCCATGACTCGGCCCACCTCCACGATCGCAGGTTCCAACCCCGCGATGTACCCCCCGTCCGAAACCTATGGCGCCAGCGCGACCCGATCCGAGGCCTATCGATGGGGCCAGTTGCTGATCGGCATCGTGTGCATGGCGATGATCGCCAACCTGCAGTACGGATGGACGCTCTTCGTCAATCCGATTGCCGAGAAGCACGGCTGGAGCCGCGCCGCGATCCAGGTGGCCTTCACGATCTTCGTGCTCACCGAAACCTGGCTGGTGCCCATCGAAGGCTACCTGGTCGACCGCTTCGGTCCGCGTCCCGTGGTGCTGGTGGGCGGCGTGCTGTGCGGCCTCGGCTGGGTGCTCAACTCGGTGGCCGACACGCTGCCGTTGCTGTACATCGCAGCGGCCATCGGCGGCATCGGTGCAGGTGCGGTCTACGGCACTTGCGTGGGCAACGCGCTCAAGTGGTTTCCCGATCGCCGCGGGCTTGCCGCGGGCATGACCGCCGCAGGCTTTGGCGCCGGCTCGGCCCTCACGATCATTCCGATCTCCGCGATGATCAAGTCGAGCGGCTATGAATCGGCATTTCTGTATTTTGGCATCGGGCAGGGACTCATCGTGTTCCTGCTCGCATGGATGCTGACCCGCGCGCCGAGCCACTCCAAGGCCTCGAACAGCCGCAACGTGCAGCAATCGCAGCGCGACTACGCACCCTCCGAAGTGCTGCGCTCGCCGGTTTTCTGGGTGATGTATGCGATGTTCGTGATGGTGGCTGCGGGCGGGCTGATGGCCACGGCCCAGCTCGCGCCGATTGCGCAAGACTTCAAGATCATGGACGTGCCGGTCAACATCATGGGCCTGGTGCTGCCGGCGCTGACCTTCGCACTCGCGATCGACCGCGTGCTCAACGGGCTCACGCGGCCCTTCTTCGGCTGGGTGTCCGACAAGATCGGGCGCGAGCAGACGATGTTCATCGCCTTCGCGCTCGAATCGGTGGGCATCCTGATGCTCTATCACTACGGCCACAACCCGATTCTCTTCGTCGTGCTCACGGGCATCGTGTTCTTTGCCTGGGGCGAGATCTACAGTCTTTTTCCATCGACCTGCGCCGACACCTTCGGCTCCAGGTACGCGGCCTCGAACGCCGGCATGCTGTACACCGCCAAGGGCACGGCCTCGCTGCTGGTGCCGCTCTCCAGCGTGCTCGCCGCCGCCACGGGCAGCTGGCAGGCCGTGTTCATTGCCGCCAGCGCGGTCAATGCGGCTGCGGCGCTGATGGCGTGGTTCGTTCTGCGGCCGATGCGGCGCAAGCACATCGAGCAGAGCCGGCTGTCGCCGTAAGCTGCGCCGCTCGCTTCTCGCGCTTCAGCGCAGACCGATGCGCGAGGCGCGCGAGCGCAGCGCTTCGGCCTGCGCCGGATCGGCGGCCTCGATGTTGTCCGCCGCAACTTGCAGCGTACGCATCTGCTCCACCTCGCCGATGATCTTGTTGGGGCTCAGCAGGGCCTCGGCGAGCATCAGGGTCTCGTCGAACAGTGCCTTGAGCGCATCGACAAGGCTTTCGGATGCGCTGGCATGGAAGGGCTGGCGAAGGGTAGGCATCGATCGACTCCTGGTTGCTGTTGAATGTCTTCATCTTCGGCCCGTGTTCGCATCAAGTAAAACGATATTAATTGCCAGTTAAGTGCAAAATTAATGCACTGAAACGGGATGCGGCATGGACATCAACCTGGCCCGGACTTTTCTCGAGATCGTGGAGACGCGCAGCTTCCAGCGTGCCGCAGAGCGGCTGCACGTAACGCAGACCTCGGTGAGCGCGCGCGTGCGCACGCTCGAAGAGCTGCTGGGCCGGCCGCTCTTCGTTCGCAACAAGGCGGGCGCGGCGCTCACCGCCGCCGGCGAGCAATTCCTGCCGCATGCGACCCTGCTGGTGCAGGTGTGGGAGCGCGCGCGCCACCAGGTCGCGGTGCCCGACGGAAGCCGCGCCGTGCTCGCCATCGGATGCGAGATCAGCCTGTGGGATCCGCTGCTGCTGCAATGGCTGCTCTGGATGCGCACCGCCGCGCCGCACCTGGCCCTTCGCACCGAGGTGGGCTTTCCGCACGACCTGCTCGACAAGGTAGCCGCGGGCGTGCTCGACATCGCCATCGCCTACGCGCCGCAGCAACGGCCGGGGCTGCGGGTGGAGTTGCTCATCGAAGAGAAGCTCGTCATGGTCACCACCGCAGAGCGCCCGCGCGTGCCGCGGCCTGCGGACTATGTGTATGTCGACTGGGGGCCGGAGTTCGCCGCGCAGCACGGCCTTGCGTTTCCCGAGCTCTCCAATGCCGCGGTGATGGCCGGGCTGGGGCCGCTCGGCCGCGAGTACCTGTTGGCCGCGGGAGGCACGGGCTACTTTCGGCACGACGTGGTCCGCAGCCACCTCGAATCGGGCCGGCTGCGCCGCGTGCCCGGCACGCCGGAGTTTCTCTACCCGGCCTATGCGGTGTACGCGGTGGGGGCGGACGCCGCCATCGTGGACCCCGCGCTCGCGGGCCTGAGGCAGGTCGTCAAGGCGAAGCCGGCGGACTAGGTTTCAGGTTGCCAGCGTGTGCCTCGCACGCGCCACGCGTTCTTCGTGCGACTGGAGCAGCGACTCGTAGTAAAGGCACAGCGGCATTGCGACGAACACCATGCCCGCCACGTAGACGATCAGGCCCATCAGCGGAAAGTCGTCTCCGCCCCAGTAGGGAATCGACGCCAGCACGGCGCCGGTTGCAACGGCTGCAATCACGCACTGCAATGCGTTGCGCAAGAACGTGGTTCGCGAGTACCCCGGGGGGTCGTACTTCTGACGGTCCAACCGGGAACACCCGCCCTTGTCTCCATCATCGTGCATCGTCGTTCCTTGTTTTGGAGGGCGCCGATGATTCTTATCCCGGGGTATTGCCGCGGTCAAGGCGGCAGACCCGGAAACCTCAGTCGTACTTCATCGTGTAGATCAGGTCGAGGCCGCTGGTCTGTCCGGCCTGTCCGCGCAACGTGAGCCGCTGCGTCAGGTCGTAGAAGATGAAGATCGTGCCGAAGGTGCCGCCCACGCTGCGCTCGTAGGTCAGGTAGAAATCCTTCGACAGCCGCTTGCCGAGCGTGACGGCCGACTCGCGCAGGTCGCCGCCGTTGCCGGGGCCTTTGAAGCCGAGCTCGTCGAGCCCGAAGCGGCTCGCCAGGCTGCCGCCGCTCGCGCCCTTGCTGACATGGCCGATCAACGCGAGCGCCGCTTGCTGCAGCAGCGCCGATTCGCCGCCGCTGGTGGCCGAGGCACGGCCCAGCACCACCCACGAAAGGGTTTCCGCATCCGACAGCGCCGGCTCGGAATAGAGCTTGACGCGCGGCGACTGCGCGGTGCCCGTGATCTGCACGCCCGCGCGCTGCGAGATGTTGGGCCGTATGGCCAAGATGTCGAGTGCGGGATTGTCGAAGGGCCCATTGAAGCGCGCGAGCCCGGTTTCCACATCGAGCTGCTGCCCATAGGCGCGGTACTGGCCCTTCACGGTCTTGACTTCGCCGGTGATGCTCGGCGGCGCATTGAGCCGGGTGCTTCGAATCTCGAGGTCGCCTTCGAGCCGCGTGGTGATGCCGCGCCCCTGCACCGCGAAGTCATCGCCCAGGTTGAAGTTCACGACGATGTCGGGCGGCTTCGCGGTCTGTGGCTTGGCGGCCTGCGCCTCGTTGCGCGCGGCATCGCGCTGGGCCTGCTCGGCCGCCTCGCGGTCCTTGGCGGCGGAGCGCACGACCACGTCGGAGCCGAGGCTGGGCGCGGTCTCGTCGGGCAGGATGATCACGGCACGGTCGGTCTTGAGCTTACCGCGCACGCTGAACTGGCCGCTGTCGAGCCGCGCCTGAAGATTGCCCGAGAGTGTGACCTGGCGATCTGTGCGCACCAGCACGCGCAGTGCGCGCAGGTCGGCTTGCAGCGCCATGCGAATGCCTGTGCCCGATGCACCCGATGCACCGGCCGCACCCCATCCGATGTCGCCGCGTGCCGAGAGTGAGCCGCCGCCGATGCCGGCTTCGCTCGCCACGGTGCTGCGGTTGCCGCTCTGGCCCGCAATGCGCGCTGTGCTGCCGGCGCCGCCCTGGAGCGTGAATTCATTGATCTCGACGCGCTCGCCCGTGAGCGTGGCGCGCAGGCGGCCATCGCGCAGGTCCAGCCCTTCGACCGGCGCGCGCAGTGCGAGCTTGTCGGCGCCGAGCCTGCCGGTCCAGCGTGGCGCCGCGCGGTTGCCTGCCAGGACGGCGTTCGCGTCCAGCGTGCCGGCCACGCGCCAGCCGGGCGGCGCGAGCATCGACCAGACCCCGAGGTTCGGCAGCGTGGCCTTGATGTTGCCGGCCAGCGGGGCATCGGCCGCCCATTGCCAGCCATTGGCGCGCTGCTGCATGCGCGTGTTGAGCTCGGCATTGATCTTGCCGGCGCGTTCGCTGTCCCAGGCCAGTGTGGCGCGCACGGCATCCCCCTGTGCATCGAGCCGCAGTTCGGCCTGGCGCAAGCCGGCGGGCGTGCTGGGCGCCTCCGCGCCCGCGGTCGCGGAGTTCATCGTGCGCTCGCTCGCCGTGCCGGTGCCGCGGCTCGTGATGCGCGTGACGAGGGCCGCTTCGCCGGCCTGCACGCGGATGTCGCCGCTCTGGCGCGCAAGCCGCGCATGGGCGCGCAGCGTGTCGCCGGCATCGATGTCCCAGTCGCCGTCGAACATCAGGTCGCCGCTCACGCCGATCTCATTGAAGGTGGTGCTGGCGCCGAAAGCTTCGGCCCATGCCATCGGAACGCCCTGCAGCTTGCCCTTCGATTGCACCCGGAAGGCTTGATTCGGCGCCACGCCGCTGCGCGTGAAACGCAGCGGCTGCCATTCGATGCGAACGGTGCCGGGCGCCGGTCCGCGCAGCGTGGCGGTGGCGGCCGAGGCTTCGAGATCGAGCCGGCTGGTGTTGCCGCTGCCGCTGGTCTTGATAGTGGCGGTGACTTCGCGCCCGAGCTCCAGTGTCCATGGCGCGGCGGCTGCACCGGCCGTTGCTGGCCGCGCGCTGTCCTGGGCCTGCAGGCGCAGGCTGGCAAGCGCCGCGCGCCATTGGCCGGGGCCCGCGAGGCCGCCGCTGGCGCGCGCATCGATGGCGAGCTTTTGCGTGCCGGTGGTGGCTTCGCCCTGCAACGCGAGCGTGGCCTGCGCAAGACTGCCAGCGAGTTCTGCGCGCAAGTCCTTCAGCGCAACCGTGGTCGCCGCCGCATTGCCGTTGGCCGCGGGCATGCGCAGGTCGAGGTGCGGCACGCCGAGCGTGGCCGTGAGGCTGGGTTCCGTGGTGCCGCGCGGGGCCGGTGCTCCGGGGTTTGCGAGTCGGCGCTGGAGGGTCTGCCAGCCGCCTTGCCAACTGGCGTCGAGCCGCGCCGAACCCTTGGCCGTGGTGCCCGCGAACACGCTCGACAGCTCGGGCAGGCCTTCGATCCAGCGCTGCACGGCGTCGGCATCGTCGATGCGCGCCTGGATGTCGCCACCCCCTTGCGCCGGCGCGATGTGGCCTTCGAGTTGCGCGCTGCCGCCGGGCAGCGTCAGGCCGAGCTTGCCGCTCGCAGCCTGTTCGGCCACGCGCAGCTGCAGCTTGCCTTCGACCTTCGCGCCTTCCGCTTCGAGGCGCAGGGTGCGCAGGTCCAGCACCTTGTCTTTCCACTGGCCCTGCGCAAGCACGCGGTCCAGGCCGAAGCCGGGCATGGCCTTGCTACCGGCACCGCCTTCGGCCCGTAGCGCGAGCTCGAAGCCGATGGCGTCCTCGCGCTGCCGCGCCGTGGCCGTGCCGCTGATGGGTGCACCTGAAAGCTCGCTGTGCAGCAGGCCGGCCCGCACGCCGCGCACCGTGGCCCGCACCTGCCATGGCGCAGGCGCGGGGCTCCAGCGGCCCTCTGCCTCGATGCGGCCGCCGCCCGTGCGCAGCGTGGCTTCGGGAATCGTCCAGTTCGTGCCGTCGAAGCCCACGCGCGCCTCGACCTGTTCGAGCGGCAGCGCGCCCTTGTCCCAGGGCCCGGGCACGGCGTTGCGGATGCTGGCCGAGGCCTGCCAGGCGGCCGGGCCGGCGGCCGCATCGGGCTGCACTTCGACCGTGCCGGTCAGCTGGGTTCGCGGTGCGCCGGGCCACAGGCTGGCGGCATCCACATTGCGAAGATCGGCGTTGGCGTCGATCACCGGCTGCGGCAGCCAGGGCGCGATGTTGGCTTGCAGCTTCGCTTCCATCGGGTCTTCGGCCGCGGGCTCGGCCGGCTTCAGCTCGGCGGCCACCTGCAGCCGCGCCTCGGTGCCGGCGAGCTTGCCCTTGATGGCCGCTGCAGCCAGCACCTCGATGCTGCGGCCTTCGGCGAGCGGTGCCTTCACGCGGCCGTTCAGCGCGGCATCGAGCGCCATGGGCGCGGGCCCTTGCAGCTTCACGCGTGCGCTGTAGTGGCCTTCGGCGATGTCGACGCCCTCGACCTCCAGTTGGTGCTCGGCGCCGGTGTAGCGGTAGCTGCCGGTGAGCTGGTTGGCTTGCAGCGCGGGCGGGCCGGTCCAGCGCAGCTCGTCGATGCGGAACGGCAGCTCGACCTCGATGGGCAGCGCGAGCTGTTCGAGCGGCTCGGTGGGCGTGTCGCTCGGCGGACCGCGCCGTTCGATGAGCAGCCGTGCCGCGTGCACCTCGCCGAGTTGCAGCTTGCGCTGGAACAGCGGCGCCAGCTGCCAGCCGATCTCGGCCCTGTGCACCTCGACCGCCAGTTTTTCGCTTTGCCAGCGCAGCCAGCCGATGCGCCCGCCCGTGCGCAGCGATCCCGTGACCTCGCGGCTTTCGAGCGTCTGGCCCGCGGGCAGGTAGCGCGCGGCCTTGGCAAGCGCGAACGCCAGCGACTGGTTGGAGCCGAGCCACCACCAGGCGCCCGCACCGAGCACGAGCACCAGCGCGAGCAGGCCCGCGGCAGTCCAGGCCAGCGCACGCAGCGCCCGGCGCGTGCGCGAGCGTCGTGCGCGCGGAGCGGCGTTGGACTGGGGTTCGGCGTCTGTCTGCATCGATGGAAAACGCTGTCAGAAGGTGAAGCCGAGGCGGAAGTGCAGGCGGAACTTCTTCGTGTCCACGCCGTAGGCAAGGTCGGCCTGCACCGGCCCGACCGGGCTGCGCCAGCGGGCACCCACGCCCACACCGACCTTCGGCTTGAGCTCACCGGGCTTGTCGGCCACGGCACCGGCGTCGACGAACACCACGCTCTCCCATTCGGTGAGCTTGTCCTTGTAGACGAAGGGACGCTGCCATTCGGCGCTCACGACACCGAGGTAGCGGCCGGCCACGATCTGGCCGTCGCTGCGCACGGTGCCGATCTGGCGGTAGCTGTAGCCGCGCACCGTGGTGTCGCCGCCGGTCAGGAACATCAGCGTGGAAGGGATCTGTGCGCTGTCCTTGGCGCTCACCGCGCCGGCTTCGGCCCGCAGCTGGAACCGGCTGCGCCGCGCCAGCGTGGCGGCGTCGCGGCCGTCCGCAAAGCCCAGCGGCAGCACGCCGAGCCAGCGCGCATAGGTGCGCGTGAAGGGCAGTTGCTCGCCGGTCAGCGTGTAGCCCGCGGCGAGCTCGAGTGCCAGGCCGTAGCCGCGCGTGGGCGCGGCATTGTCGTCGAAATAGCGCCCGGTCCAGCCCCAGTTGGCGGTCACGGCGGAGGCCGAGGGCGGGGCGTTGGTGCCGCGGTTCTGCGCGTAGTCGTACTGCAGGAAGTAGCTGCGGTCGATGTGGCCGCTCGACTTGTTGCGTCCGCTGCGCACGCGGCCGCTGTCGACCACATAGCTGCCCGAGGTTTCGCTCTTGAGTTCGGCACCTGCAAACCAGCGCCAGCCGGTGTCGTCGGGAATGGCGTTCCACTCGGTCCCCAGCGACTTGATGTCGCGGTCCACCGACAGGCGCGACACGGCACGCCAGCCGAGCAGCGGCAGCCGGTTGTGGATGTGGTCGACGGAAAGCCGCGGCCCGTTGTCGGTGGTGAAGCCGGCGCCCAGCACCACCTTCTGCATCGGGGCTTCGCGCAATTGCGCGATCACGGGAGCCGCCAGCGGCGCGCCGCTCTCGGTGTCGAGCGTGAGGAACACCGAGTCGTAGTAGCCGCTGCTGGCCAGGCGCTGCTGGGCGTCGAGCAGCTTCTGCTGGTCGTAGCCGGTGCCGGTGGGAAGCTGCGCGATGCGGCGCGCGGCGTCGGCGTCGTAGCGTTCGACGCCGCGCAGCACGAGCGGGCCGAAGCGGTAGGCCGGGCCCGACTGGTAGGTGACGCTGAGCCGCACCTCCTGCCGGTCGGCATCGACCTCGGCGCGGCTTATCTCGATGCTGCCGGTGGGGAAGCGCTTGGCGGTCAGGCTGCGCAAGGCCGTGGTCTTGGCGTTGTCCCAGCCTTGCTGCGTGAAAGGCTGGCCCGCGCGCAGTGCCCAGTCGGTGCGGATCGAATCGCGCTGGGCCTCGGCGGTGGGGTCGCTGGCGATTTGGCCGCCGTAGCTGATCTGCACGGTGCTCACGCGGGTGAGCTCGCCGGGCGCCACGGTGATGACGATCTCGCGCGGGGCCTTGGTGCTGGCCGGCGTCTCGTTGAGCTCGAGCGTCAGCGTGGGCGTGAAATAGCCCAGGGTGCCGAGCAGCTCGCGGGCATTGGCTTCCGCCGCCACCATGAGCCGCGAAATCTCGGTCGCACCGAGGTCGTCGAGCGTGCGGTAGCGCTGGATGTCCAGGTGCAATGCAAGGTAGTCGCGCACGGTGTCCGGCCCGCGGACTTCGACAGTGAAGGCGTCGCGCCGGGCACGCTTGTCGCTGCCTTTCGCGGTCTCGTCACTTGCCGCGCCCGCGGTGTCGCCGTTGCGCACAAGGGTCGGCGCCGGGGCGTCGGCGTTGGCTTCTTTTTTCGGCAGCAGGCTGCATCCCTGCAAAAGCAGGACGCCGCAAAAAAGCAAAGCCGGCAACCATGCCGGCGCAAAGACTGGAACCACCCTGAACATGGGCGGATTTTGACAGCAAGGCACGCGTGCTCCGGAAGCATCCGGAAACAGGTCTGCCCGACCCACGCCGCCTTACTTCGAAAGCATTCGCATCGCTTCTTCGAGGCCCCGCAGCGTGAGCGGGTACATGCGGTTGGACATGAGCTGCTGCATCACCGCGATGCTCTGCCGGTACTGCCACACGCCCTGGGGCTCGGGGTTGACCCACGCGAACTTCGGAAAGGCGTGCGTCAGGCGCTGGATCCACTCGGCGCCGGCCTCTTCGTTGTTGTATTCGACGCTGCCGCCGGGCTGCAGGATTTCGTAGGGGCTCATGGTCGCGTCGCCGACGAAGATGAGCTTGTAGTCCTTGTTGTACTTGCGCAGGATGTCCCAGGTGGCGAACTTCTCGGAGAAGCGGCGCTTGTTGTTCTTCCACATGAAGTCGTACACGCAGTTGTGGAAGTAATAGAACTCCAGGTGCTTGAACTCGGTCTTCACGGCCGAGAACAGTTCCTCGACGCGCTGGATGTGCTCATCCATGGTGCCGCCCACGTCCATCAGCAGCAGCACCTTGACGTTGTTGTGGCGCTCGGGCCGCATCTTGATGTCGAGGTAGCCGGCATTGGCCGCGGTCGAGTGGATGGTGTCGTCCAGGTCCAGCTCTTCCTCATGGCCTTCGCGCGCGAACTTGCGCAGCCGGCGCAGCGCCACCTTGATGTTGCGCGTGCCGAGTTCCTGGCTGTCGTCGTAGTCCTTGTAGGCGCGCTGGTCCCACACCTTCACGGCGCTCTTGTTCTTGCCCGCGCCGCCGATGCGAATGCCTTGCGGGTTGTATCCGCCGTGGCCGAAGGGCGAAGTGCCGCCGGTGCCGATCCACTTGCTGCCGCCCTCGTGGCGCTCCTTCTGCTCTTCGAAGCGCTTCTTGAGCGTTTCCATGAGCTCGTCCCAGCCCATCTTCTCGATCTTGGCTTTCTCTTCGGCGGTGAACTCGCGCTCCAGCGTTTTCTTGAGCCAGTCGAGCGGCACTTCCTTGGTGAAGTCGGTGAGCATCTCCACGCCCTTGAAATAGGCGGCGAAGGCGCGGTCGAACTTGTCGTAGTGCTTCTCGTCCTTGACCAGCGCGGTGCGCGAGAGATAGTAGAAGTCGTCGAGGCCGTAGGCACCGTCGGAGTTCGGTCCCACCACGTCGGCCTGCAGCGCCTCGAGCAGCGTGAGGTATTCCTTGACCGACACCGGCAGCTTGGCCGAACGCAGCGTGTAGAAGAAATCGATCAGCATGGCGGCTTTCCTTGGGCTTCTCTTCAGCTTCGCGGCTTGTCGAGCAGGTAGAGCAGCTGGGCCTTCACCTCGGGCCACTCGCCCGCGCGCAGGCTGTACATGACGGTGTCGCGGATGGTGCCGTCGCGGCGCATCGCGTGCCCGCGAATCACGCCGTCTTTTCTTGCGCCGAGCCGCTCGATTGCCTGCTGCGAAGCGAAGTTGAAATTGTCGGTGCGCCAGCCCACCACATTGCAGCCGAGGGTATCGAAGGCATGCGTCAACATGAGCAGCTTGCAGGTGGTGTTGACGTGCGTGCGCTGGCAGCGCCTGGCATACCAGGTGTAGCCGATCTCCACGCGCTTCACGCCCGGCAGGATGTCGTGAAAGCTGGTGCTGCCGAGCACGGTGCCGGTTTCGGCCTCGGTCACGGCAAACGCGAAGCGGTGGCCGGCTTCACGGCCCTGCAGCGCGGTTTCGATGTAGGCGCGGGTTTCGTGCGGCTCCGGCACGGAGGTGACGCGCAGCTTCCAGAGCTCGCCGTCGGCCGCGGCGGCGCGCAGGCCTTCTTCATGGCCGAGCGAGAGCGGCACCAGGGCCAGGTCGCGCGCCTTCAGCGTGACAGGTTCGACGAACGCCATCTTTTCAACCTCTTCGGAATTTTTCAGCGCGGCGGCTTGCCGTACTTGCGGTCGTACCAGGCGCGCGCCAGTTGCACGCCACCGCCGCCGCCCACGCCGATCAGCAGAATGCCGAAGATCTCGCGGTTGCCGTAGCCGTTGGGGCCGAAGGCATCGAGGCCGAGCTGGAGCCCGATCCAGCGGCCGAGCAGCGCACCCGCGACGAACAGCACGGCCTGGGCCACGCCCAGCTTGAGCAGCTGGCCGACGGGGTGCGGTGCCTGCTGCTGGCTCATAAGGCAACCCCCGTGCTTCGCACTGCGGCGCGAGCCCTCTTCGAAACGGCCGGGCGGGGGCTCATCGGTTGTTGCGCTGCATGAAGACGAGCTTCTCGAACAGCGTCACGTCCTGTTCGTTCTTGAGCAGCGCGCCCACCAGCGGCGGCACGGCCACCTTGTCGTCCTTGCTCTGCAGGGCTTCGAGCGGAATGTCCTCGGCCACCAGCAGCTTGAGCCAGTCGAGCAGCTCGGAGGTGGAAGGCTTCTTCTTGAGGCCGGGCAGGTTGCGCACGTCGTAGAAGGTCTTCATCGCGGCCGTGAGCAGTTCCTGCTTGAGGCCGGGGAAGTGCACCGCCACGATGCTTTTCATCGTCTCGGCGTCGGGGAACTTGATGTAGTGGAAGAAGCAGCGGCGCAGGAAGGCGTCGGGCAGCTCCTTCTCGTTGTTGGAGGTGATGAAGACCACCGGCCGGTGCTTGGCGCGGATGAGCTCGCGCGTCTCGTAGCAGTAGAACTCCATGCGGTCGATTTCGCGCAGCAGGTCGTTCGGGAATTCGATGTCGGCCTTGTCGATCTCGTCGATGAGAAGCGCCACCGGCTGGTCGGCCGTGAAGGCCTGCCAGAGCACGCCCTTGACGATGTAGTTCTGGATGTCCTTGACGCGCTCGCCGCCGTCGACGTCCTTGAGCTGCGAGTCGCGCAGGCGGCTCACCGCGTCGTACTCGTAGAGGCCCTGCTGCGCCTTGGTGGTCGACTTGATGTGCCACTGCAAGAGCGGCAGGCCGAGCGCCTCGGCCACTTCCTCCGCCAGCATGGTCTTGCCCGTGCCGGGTTCGCCCTTGACGAGCAGCGGGCGCTTGAGGGTGATGGCGGCATTGACGGCCAGCATCAGGTCCTGGGTAGCGACGTAGTTGTCTGAGCCCTTGAATTTCATGAGTGGACGGGAGGCAAGGTGAGAAGGCAGGGTGGAGAAAAGAACACACTCGATTCGATCCGCGCAGCCTCTTGGGGGGCTTGCCGGGGGTCCCGGGAGACCCTTGCATATAATCGAATGTTGATTCGAAAAACTGTAGCTCCACGAGATTGTGCGCGCAAAATGAACAAGTTGTTGACCACGATGTTTGCCTTCGCTGTCGCTTGCGTGACGGTCTCAGCGCAAGCCCAGCAAGTCACGGGCAAGGCCCAGGACGGTTCCAAGAAGGTAGCGATGTGCGTGGGTTGCCACGGCATCATCGGCTACCAGGCCAGCTTTCCGGAGATCCACAAGGTGCCGATGATTGCCGGCCAGAGCGCCAGCTACATCGTCTCGGCCCTCACCGCCTACAAGGGCGGCGACCGCAAGCACCCCACCATGCGCGCGATTGCCGACAGCCTGAGCGAGCAGGACATCGCCGACCTGGCCGCCTACTACAGCCAGCTGGGCCTGAAGGAAGGCGATGCACCGCCGGCCGCGCTGGCCAAGCCCATGCCCGACAACGTGCAGGCGCTGGTGTCGCGCGACAAGGACAACAGCTGCACCAAGTGCCACGGCGCCAACTTCAACACGCCGAACGACGGCACGGTACCCAAGCTGGCCGGCCAGCATGCCGACTACCTCTTCGTGGCGCTCAAGTCGTACCGCGTCAAGAACAACCTGCACCTGGGCCGTTCGAACGCGGTCATGGCGCAGCAGGTCGAGCCCAAGAAGTTCACCAACGCCGAACTCAAGACGCTCGCCAGCTACATCAGCTCGCTGCCCGGCGAACTCAAGACAGTGCCGGAATCGCGCATCCACCGCGCTCCGCAGTAAGCGCTGCAGCCGCCCCATGAAGAAAGCCCGCATCGAGCGGGCTTTCTTGTTTGCGGGGCCAGTTGTGGTTCAGACGTCGAAGAACACCGTCTCGTCCGCGCCCTGCATGCGGATGTCGAAGCGGTAGCTCACCGCGCCGCCTTGTTCCACGCGCTCCGCAACCAGCGTGTGGCGGCGCTCGGCCGGCACGCTGGCCAGCACGGCGTCTTTGGCATTGGCCTCGGCCTCGTCGCTGAAGTACACGCGCGTGAACGCATGCAGCAGCAGCCCGCGCATCAGCACGATCACGTTGATGTGCGGGGCTTCGCCCGGTGTTTCGGCACCCGGCTTCACGGTGTGGAAGACAAAACGGTTCTGCGAATCGGTACCCGTGCCGGTGCGCCCGAAGGCGCGAAAGCCGATGTCGCGCGCCTCGGCCGGGGTTTGCGGATAGTTGCCTTCGCCGTCGGCCTGGCTGATCTCGACCAGCGCATCGCCGATCGGGTTGCCGTCGCCGTCGATCACGCGGCCCTCGAGCCGGATGCGCTCGCCGGCGGCGTTGTCCAGCGCCACGACCGCGTCGAAAGGCTGGTTGAAGTCGTAGCCGTATTGCGTGGCCGTAAGGCCGTAGGCGAAGTAGGGGCCGACGGTCTGGGAGGGGGTCTGGCCGAAGTCGGCTTCCTGGGCGCTCATCAACGTCATGGTGTGTGTCTCCTTCTGGCTCAGCGGTTCTCGAACGGCGTTTCGTCGGCGCCGCGCAGCACGATGTCGAACTGATAGCCCAGCGCGTAGCCTTCCTCGGTGATGTCGAGGCTGAAATCGGCGATCAGGCGGTTGCGGTAGCGCTCGGGCGTGCCGGTGATCATCGGGTCGTACTGCAGCAGCGGATCGCCCGGGAAATACATCTGCGTGACGAGGCGGCTGGCAAAACTCTGGCCGAACAGCGAGAGGTGGATGTGCTGCGGGCGCCAAGCATTGGGATGGTTGCCCCAGGGGTAGGCGCCGGGCTTGATGGTGAGAAAGCGGTAGCGGCCTTCGCTGTCCGTCAAGCAGCGGCCCGCGCCCAGAAAGTTGGGGTCGAGCGGCGCATCGTGCTGGTCGACCTTGTGCACATAGCGGCCCGAGGCATTGGCCTGCCAGAGCTCCACCAGCGTGTTGGCCACCGGGCGGCGGCGCTCGTCGAGCACCTGGCCGGTCAGGATCATGCGTTCGCCCAGCGGCTCGCCGTTCTTGCGCGCATTGCGCGTCAGGTCGTGATCGAACTCACCAATGCTGTCATGGCCGTAGACCGGCTGCTGCAGCTCGCCCAGTGAGGCTTTCAGCGGAACCAGCGGCTTTTGCGGGCCGCGCTTCACCGTGGATTTGTAGCCGGGGTAGACGTAAGAAGGGTGGGCTTCCCAGTCGCGCGGCGTGAGGATGGCGGAGGGCGCCTTGGTTTGCGTGGGGGTCAACATGTCGTTGTCTCCTGTCGTGGGACGAATCGAATCCGGAAGCCGAACTTTAGAAGTCCCATCCGATGATGTAAATTGAAGATTGATTCGTTCTGAATAACCAACGGTAATTGAAAAACCCCGCCGACCTTCGCCAGGATTTTCTGCGCAACGTGCAATTGCGCCACTTGCGCTGCCTCGTGGCGGTGGCGCAGGAGCGCCATTTGGCGCGCGCCGCCGAGCGGCTTTCGCTGAGTCAGCCGGCGGTCTCCAAGACGCTGGCCGAACTCGAAGCCATCGTCGGGACGCGCCTGGTCGAACGCAGCAAGGCCGGCCGCCGCGGCGTGCAGGGGCTCGCACCGGCCGGCGAGCAGCTGCTGGCCCACGCCCTGCGCGTGCTCGAGGCGCTCGACGCCAGCGCGCAGGCCGTGGCCCCGACTTCGGGCGAGCGCGTCGAGCGGCTGCGCATCGGCGCGCTGCCGAGCGTGGCGCCTGCGCTGCTGCCCACGGCGCTCGCGCGCTTTCGCGAGCGCTGGCCCGCGGTGCAGATCGTGGTCAAGAGCGCGGCCAATCCGGTGCTGCTCGACGAGCTGCGCGCGGGCGAAGTCGACCTGGTGGTAGGCCGCATGAGCGACCCGCGGCTGATGGGCGGGCTCAGCTTCGAACTGCTCTACACCGAGCCGCTGGTGTTCGCCGTGCGCGCGGGCCATCCGCTCGCGGGTCGGTCTGCGCGCGCGGTGTCGGTACAGGCGGTGCTGGACTATCCGCTCGTCGTGTATGGCGAAGGCACGATCCCGCGCCACAACACCGAAAGTTTTTTGTCGGCGCGCGGCTTGGCGCTGCCCGCCAACGCGTTGCAGACGCTCGACGTGGCGGTGGCGCGCGGCCTGCTGGCGGTTTCCGATGCGGTCTGGATCACGCCGCTCGGCGCCGCGCGCGGCGAGCTGGCTGACGAGCGTCTCGTCAGGCTGCGCATCGAAACCGCCGGCACCGACGAGCCCGTGGGCCTGCTGCTGCGCAGCGAGTCCGAGCCCTCGGCCCTGCGCGGCGCCATGGCCGCGCTGCTGCGCGAAGGCGCGAAGCAGCAGGGCGCGCCTCCCACCCGATCCCTGAAAAAGCCGCTGGCTTGATCCGCGAAATGCGCGAAGCCTGGGGGCGAGTCGATCAATCCTTTGTTGCGCGGCGTTGCACGCACGCGACATAGCCTTCGCCGTCGGGCGCGCGGCCGGCTCGCTGGCTCTCCCACATCATTTGCCCGAGGCATTCCATCGCCTCGTGATGCGCATCGAGCAGCGAACCGCGGCGGGCAGCCAGCAACTCCACGGCCTGGCGGATGCCGCGCGGCTGGTCGATCGAGCATTGCTCGCTGATCGAGAGATGCATCGACAGATGCAGAAACGGGTTCTCTCGGCCGCTCGAGCCGTCGTACACGCGCGCAACTGCCGCATCGGCATCGGCCAGGTCCTCGTGGTATTCGGGATGCGCGTCGATCCATCCCGCGGCAATCGTCTCGAGGGCTTCCATCGGCAGGCCTTGCCGGTGCTTCGCATACACGTCGCAGAAGAAGCGGCGCACGTCTTCCTGGGAGGGGTTGAACATATCTATATGAGGAGCCGAGAGGGAGAAGAGAAAGGTGGGGAGATGCGCGTGTGGAGGGGCCCGAAACACGCCCGATGTTCCGGTAGCACGACGTTACATCGTTACGTAACGAACGGCTAAAAGACCCTCGCAAGGGGCGTTTTCAGCGCGGCGCCTCGCCCCTGAAACGAAAAAATATCTATATAAATCAACGACTTGCCTCGTTCTTGGTACCGTGGCGAACAACTGTTAACGAATTGGCACGCCAGTTGCCCCTGTACATGCATCTTTTGTCACACAGGGGCCCCCATGAACGCACCGCAAGCATCGACCGTTTCGACCGTTTCGACCGAAGGACTCGCCGCCAGTGGCGTGGCTCCCGTGGTCATCGCTCAAGCCACCGTCACTCCGCTGGGCGCACCCGCCGCAGTGGGCTCGTCGGCACCTGCCGCCGTTGCGGGACCCGCCGGCATAGGCACATTGTCCAATGCTACGCCGGGTGTCGCGGTGATGCGCGAAGGCGTCCGCATTCCGGTGGACGGCAACCAGACATTGCTTGCGGGCGACCGCGTGATCGTTCCCGAAGGCGGCCAGGCCAACGTCCTGTTCCCCGGCTCGGCCACCAACAAGGCGCCGCTGGCCGGCGTCTTCACCGGCGGCACCGACGCCACCATCGGCTCGACCAAGCTGCCCGGCGGCCTCGAGCAAGTGAATGTCGACGTCGCTTCGGGCGACCTGCAAGTGACGCCCCCCGACAGCGACGCCGATGCGGCCGCGCTGGCCGTCACCAAGAAGGTCGCTGCCGGTAGCGGTCTTGGACTGGGCGAATTCGCGCTCGGCGCACTGGGCGCCGCCGGGCTGGGTGCCGCTCTCGGCGGTGGCGGCGGCGGCGACGGCGGAACGGTTCCGTTCTTCGTCGGCGGCGGTGACACAGATGCCGATGCGGACGCCGACGCTGATGCGGATGCCGATGCGGACGGTGATGCGGATGCCGATGCCGACGCAGACGCAGACGCAGACGCAGACGCAGACGCAGACGCCGATGCTGACGCCGATGCCGATGCCGATGCCGATGCCGATGCTGACGCCGATGCCGATGCCGATGCTGACGCCGATGCCGATGCCGATGCCGATGCCGATGCCGATGCTGACGCCGATGCCGATGCCGATGCCGATGCCGATGCCGATGCCGACGCCGACGCCGATGCCGATGCCGATGCCGACGCCGATGCGGATGCTGACGCTGACGCCGATGCGGATGCCGATGCCGATGCCGATGCCGATGCCGACGCAGACGCCGACGCAGATGCAGATGCAGATGCAGATGCAGATGCAGATGCCGACTCGGACTCCGATGCCGATGGCAGTGGACTCCTCAACCCGGGCGATGACCTTCTTGACGGCGCAGTCGGCTCGACAGACGACAACCTGGGCCTCGGTGGTTCTCTCAACCCGGTGCCGGGTGTGATCGACAGCACGACCGACCTCGTCGACAACCTGGTGTCCCCGGTGCTCGGCGAGGACTTCACGCGCAACGATCCGAACCAGTTCGACCCGGTCGACGATTTCGCCGAAACCGTTGTCGACGGCGTGGGCGGCGTGGCAAGCCCGGTCATCGATGCTCTTCTGGGCGAAGGCGCCACCGATGCGCTGGTCGACCAGGTCGACCACCTCACGGACGCACTGCAGAACGGTCTCGACAACCTCGTGGGCGACGACGGCATTCTGATCGGCGCGACCGCGGCGCTGGGTCTGGACGGCGTCCTCCAGGACCTCGTTGGCGAAGGCGGCGTCATCGGCAACGTCGTCGACGGCGTGTTTGGAGATGACAGCCTGGTCACCACGCTGATGAGCGAAGACGGTCTGGTGGGTGGCCTTCTCGCGGAAGACGGTGCTCTCGGCAACCTCATCGGAGAAGACAGCGCCGTCGGCGGCCTGTTGAACAACGTGCTGAGCGAAGACGGCATCGCAGGCGGCCTGCTGGGCGATGACGGCTTGCTGGGCGGTGTGCTCGGCGGACCGTTGGGCGACGATGGCCTGCTGGGTGGTGTGCTCGGCGCCGATGGTTTGGTGGGCGGGCTGCTGGGTGACGGCCTGGTCGGTGGTTTGCTCGGCGGAGAAGGCACCTTGGCCGGCCTGCTGGGCAGCGAAGGTCTGACCGGCGGCTTGCTGGGTCAGGAAGGAGTGGTCGACAACCTGCTCGGCGCGAATGGCGTGTTCGGCGGCCTGATCGAAGACGGTCCGCTCGGCGGCGTGCTGGGCGGCGAAGACGGCCTGCTCGGTGGTTTGACCGATGGCGTGTTGGGCGATGACGGCCTGCTGGGCGGCGCTCTCGGCAACGAAGGCCTGGTAGGCGGCCTGCTTGGCGAAGGCGGCTTGTTGGGCAGCACGGGCCCGCTGGGCAGCATCCTGGCTGACGACGGACTTCTGAGCGGCGTGCTCGGTGACGAAGGCGTCGTCGGTGGCCTGCTGGCTGACGATGGCCTGCTTGGCGGCGTGCTCGGCGGAGATGGCCTGCTTGGCGGCTTGTTGGGCGATGAAGGCATCGTGGGCGGCCTTCTGAGTGACGACGGTCTCGTGGGTGGCCTGCTTGGCGGCGACCTGCTCGGTGGTGACCTGCTGGGCGGCGTACTCGGCGAAGACGGCATCGTCGGCGGTCTGCTCGGCGGTGACCTTCTTGGCGGCGATCTGCTCGGTGGTGACCTCCTGGGCGGCGTGCTGGGCGAGGACGGCCTGGTCGGCAACCTGCTCGGCGGCGACCTCCTGGGTGGCGATCTGCTCGGTGGTGACCTGTTGGGTGGCGTACTCGGCGAAGACGGCCTGGTCGGCAACCTGCTTGGCGGCGACCTCCTGGGCGGTGACTTGCTCGGCGGTGACCTGCTGGGCGGTGTGCTCGGTGAAGACGGCCTGGTCGGCAACCTGCTTGGCGGCGACCTCCTCGGTGGCGAATTGCTCGGAGGCGACCTCCTGGGCGGTGACTTGCTCGGCGGTGACCTGCTTGGCGGCGTGCTCGGCGAAGACGGCGTGGTCGGCAACCTGCTCGGTGGCGACCTCCTGGGCGGCGACTTGCTCGGCGGTGATCTGCTCGGCGGGTTGGTGGGCGACGAGGGCCTCGTCGGCAGCCTGCTCGGCAACGGCGGCCTGCTGGGCGGCGTGCTGGGCGACACCAACCCGGTTGCCAACATCCTGGACCCGGTGCTCGACGCCGCAGGCTCGGTCGGCGCGACGCTGGAGCCCGTGGTTGCTGCGGTGTCCGAGGTGGCCGAACCGGTCACCGACATCCTGGCCGGCACGGCACCCACGCTCGCGCCGGTGGTCGAAACGGTCGCCGGCCTGGTGGACACCGTGGAGCAATCCGCTCCGATCGTGACCGATGTCGTGACCCCGATCACGAGCCTGGTCGATCAAACAGCCGGCGCCGGCAGCGTTCTGACTCCGGTCACGAACATCCTGCACGGCTTGCTGGGCTAAGGAACAAGGGCAGCAGCAGGAGAAGAAAGAAAAAACGAAAGCAAGGGGCAGGCCTCGCCGGCCTGCCCCGCGCGAAAAGGACCGAACATGAAAAACACCTCCCGGATACTGGCCGTCGTCGCGCTCGGGGCAAGCCTTGCCGCCTGCGGAACAGGGCCCAAGAGCGGACGCGAAGACGCGACGTACTACTACTCGAACAAGGCCGTCCCGGTCGCGAAGGTGGAGCCGCCTCCGCCCGCGCCGCCGGTGCAGGACAGCCCCGCCGCAGCGAAGATCGTGTACTTCGACTTCGACAGATACGACGTCAAGCCGCAGTACCGCAGCATCGTGGAAGCGCATGCGGGCTTTCTCAGGAACCGTCCTGCCAGCAAGGTGGTGATCGAGGGCCACACCGACTCGCGCGGCGGCCGCGAATACAACCTGGCGCTGGGCCAGCGCCGCGCCGAATCCGTGCAGCGCGCGCTCACGCAGCTCGGCGTGCAGGCCGAGCGCATCGAGGCCGTGAGTTGGGGCATCGAAAAGCCCGCGTCCCCTGAAACCACCGAGGAGGGCTATCAGCTCAATCGCCGAGCCGAGTTCAGCTACCGCTGAAATCCGGAGAACCGCGATGCCTTCGAGGGAAGCTTTCGGTCCGCCACGTCAAGGAAGCGAGAGCAGATGACGGGCGCGATCGGTCTCCCGTCTTCGATCGAGGCCGAATGATGTCCTTCTCCGACCAGCTCCACGCCTGCCACGAGCGCCTGGTCTCGGTGTGCGCGGCGCTGCCGGCGCCTTATCCGGCGTTCACGCTTTTCTTCTCGGTCAGCGACGGGTCGCAGCGCGCGCACGTGGTGCACGCGCGCGCGGCCGAATTCGAGACCGCGTGGCGCGAAGGTGCCGAAACCGTCGCGCGCTGGGTGTGCGAAAACGGCATCGCCTCGCCCTGGCTGCGCATCGACTGGGTCGAAGGCGCCAGCCCGATCGACTGGGCCCAGTTCAAGGCCCAGCTCGCGGCCGTCAAGCGCAACTACTTCCGTCTCGGACTGGCCTTCGACAAGGACTTCGAGACGGCATTCACCGAGCAGGAGCTCAACGCCAACGCCATGCTGTATGGCGATTCGAGCGTTGCGCATGCGGTGGTGAACACGCGCAACTTCGAGGTCTACGGCCAGGCGCGCTTCGCCCGCGCGCTCACGTTCGATCTGCCGGCCGACCGGCCGGTCTATTTGCTCGCGACGGTGGGCGTTTTCTGCCAGCCCGACGGCGTCGTGCACAAGCTCGTGGGAACGGGGCTCGACGCCGGGCGGCGCCAGGCCCCCGCGCTCAATCCGCAGTCGGCGCTCGACCTCGTGCGCAGCGGCGCGTCCTATCTCGCGCGACAGGTCCAGGGCGACGGGCTCTTCGTCTACGGCTACTTTCCGTGCTTCGACAGCCGCATTCCGACCTACGATGCGACCCGTCACGCGCGCGTGCTTCACGCCATGATCGAGGCATGGGAGCTCACACGCGACGACACGCTGCGTTCTGCCATCGATCGCGCGCTCGACCATCTTGCGAACGGCTTCATACGGGACCGCAAGCTCGCCGACGGCAGCGAAGCCGCCTTCCTCGTCGATGAAGATGAAGAGATCAAGCTGAGCGGCAATGCGGCCTGCGTGCTCGCATGGGTGAAGTATTGCGAGGCAACAGACACACGCGAATGGTTGCCGCTGCTCGAAAAGCTGGCGCTGGGCATCGTGTCGATGCAGGACGCCGGCACGGGCCGCTTCAACCACGTGCTGCATGCCGCCGATCTGACGGTCAAGCAGGCCTCGAGCGCCATCTACTTCGATGGCGAGGCGGCCCTGGGCCTGATGCGGTTGTATGGCCTCACGCGCGATGCGCGATGGCTTGCCGCGGTCGAGAAGGCGTTCGAGCATTTCATCGCAAGCCAGCACTGGCAGGCGCACGACCATGGGTTGAGCTGCTGCGTCAACGAGCTCACGCGCTGGAGCCCGCAGGAAAAGTACTTTCGCTTCGGGCTGCAGAACGTGGCCGGCTACCTGGACTTCGTGCTCGACCGCAAGACCACGCTACCGACGTTGCTCGAGCTCATGCTGGCCGCGCAGCAGATGCTCCAGCGGCTCGAGGGCATGCCCGCCATGCGGCACCTGCTCGACGAGCTCGACACCGAAAAGTTCTACCGCGCGCTCGAGTACCGCGCCCATTACCTGCTCAACGGCTTCTTCTGGCCCGAGATGGCGATGTACTTCCGGCGGCCGTCCGTCGTCGCGGGCTCGTTCTTCGTCCGGCATCACGCATTCCGCGTGCGCGTCGACGACGTGGCTCAATATGTGTCGGGATTCGTGGCCTACCACCGCTACCTGCTGGAGCGCCGCGCCGTGCCCGGCGCCGGCAACGGCCACGCGAGGGATGAGGGCGCCCTCTGGACCGCGATCGACATGGCACGCGTAACCGGCGGCGATTGGGTCGTCAAACCGGAAGACGGCTGGCGCGCCACCGGCGTGACGCAGCGCTCTTTTCTGCGCAAGGGCCGCGTGGTGTTCGAGCACCAGGCGCGCCCTTCGAAGACCGCGCTGGCCGCCGTGGCGCTCAAAGGCGTCTTGCAGCCGGCAGCCGCCGTGCTGTGCACCGACCCCGCACCGCACCTGGACAAGCGCGTGCCCGTGCTCCAGGTGTCCGACGTGCTGCAGGCCGTGCTGGAACTGGGCATGCATGCGCGCACCGAGTTCGGCGGGCGTGTGTGCGCCGTGCTGGGCAGCGGCACCGGCAGCAGCACCGTGGCCGCGATGCTCGCCGACGCGTTGGCCGTCTGGGGTGAGGTGGGCCGGCCCGAAGGCAACGTCAGCCTGCCTTCGGGCATTGCCTGGAACCTGACCTGCATGCCGCGACACGCGGCCTACTGGGTGCTGGAGATGGGCTCACCGCACATGCTGGCTTCGGCGCAACTGGTGCGTCCGATGCTGGCCGTGGTGACGGGGCTTTCGGCCGCTTCGCTGAAACACCGCGGGCCGTCCGAAGCGGCCGCGCGCCTGGACAGCCGCGTCTTCGAAGGCATGGCGCCGGGCGACAGCGCCGTTCTGAACCGCGACATTCCCGAGTTCGCGACCTTCGCCGAAGCCGCCATGGCGCACCAGCTCCACATCGTGACCTATGGCGAGCACAAGGACGCCGATGTGCGGCTGCTCGCGTTCGACCACGGCGAAGTGCAGGCATTGGTACTCGGCGAGCCGTTTCAGCTCAGGCTCAACGCACCGGGCCGCCACATGGGGGCAAGCGCCGTGGCCGCGCTCGCGGCGCTGCAGGCCATGCGCCTCAAGCTGGCCACCGCGGTGGAGCCCTTTGCGCGTTTCGAGCCACCGGGCGGGCGTGGTGCGCTGCACACCATTCACATCGGCGGCGGCAGCTTCAAGCTGATCGACGAAACCTACGACGCCAACCCGAGTTCGATGCGCGCCGCGCTCGAGCTGCTGTCGCAGGCCCCGTGCGAACCGGCGCGGCGCGTGGCGATCCTCGGCGACATGCAGGAGCTTGGCCCCGCCGCACAACGGCATCACCTCGACCTGGAGCCCGAGCTGCTCGCTTCGCAGCCCGACCGCGTGCTGCTGTGCGGCCCGCTCATGCGGGCGCTGCACGCACGCATCCGTACCAAGGTCCGGTCGCACTGGTTCGTCGATGTGTCCGATCTGTCGACCGCGCTTGGCGGCCTGCTGCAGCCGGGCGACTGGGTGCTGGCCAAGAGTTCCGCGGGCGTCGGCCTGTCCCGGCTGGCCCGGGTTTTGAAAGCACTGCCATGAAATTCAGCGCGTATGTGTCACTGCCCATTCAACGCCATGCGGCCGAGGCGGCGCCCGCCCGCCGCTGGTGGCTCGGCTGGCTGCAGCTGCTCGGCGCGTGGCTTCTTTGCATGTTGCTGTGCGCCAACATCGCGCTCGTACTGTCCAAGGGGCTGCCCATGGATGACGCTCGTGCTGGAGCCAGAAAACCCACAGGCTGCGTGGCCGCCGCAGGCCTGCTGAAGCCTGTCGCGGCCCTCGACGGAACGGCACCTCCAGAGTCCGCGCCGGCGCCGCGATGCCATGGGTAGATTTCGCTTGTAACAACAGGGTAACAGTTGATAATCATCGAGGCGTCACTGCCCGACGGATCGGCCATTTCCCATGATCAAGTTTCTCTTGCCCAGCCAGCTGGTTGCCGATGCGCCCGAAGAGCCGGGCGCGAGTCCGTATGCAGCTGCGCTGAACAAGGCCTTTCGCGAGGCGTACCCGCTGGTCAAGAGCGCGGCCTGGCGCTCGCTGCCGATCAGCCTCTTCGGCTTGCTGCCGTCGATCTTCCTGCTTCAGGTCTACGACCGCGTGCTCTCGCGCAGCGGCATCTCGACACTCGCCGCCCTGGTGAGCGGCATCCTGTTCTTTCTGTGCATCGAGTTCTGGCTGCGTTCGCGGCGCTCGCGCCTGCTGCGCAATGCGGGCGCCATCATCGATCATGGGGTGTCGGGTGCGCTGCTGCATTCGATGCTGAGCCGTCCGTTGCGCGCGCTCGAAGCGCGGCCGGCCTCGATCTGGCACCAGTTCTTTCGCGACGTGGCGTCGGTGCGCGGCACGGTCACGGGCGGGCTGGCGCAATCGATCTTCGACTTGCCGATGGCGGTCTTCGCGCTGGCGGTGATCGGCATCGTCGCCTTGCCGGTGTTGCCGGTGGTGGTGCTGTTCCTTGGCGTCATGGCCTTCCTGGCCTGGTGGTGGGCCGACGAAGTGCGCACCGGCCGGGTCGAGGAAGTGCAGCGCGGCCGCGGCCTCGACCGCATGACTTCGGAGATCTGCAACGCGCGCGAAACGCTCAAGACGCAGTCGAACGACGGCCCCACGGTCGAGATGTGGCGCCAGACCTACAACGCCTGGCTGAGCGAGAGCTTCAGCAAGAACGGCCAGATCGAGTCCGCGCGCGACGGCACCACCGTGCTGTTGACCGTCTTCTCGGTCGTCGTGGTGTCGGTGGGCGCGGTATCCGTGATGGAGCAGTGGATGACGGTCGGCGGGCTCGTGGCCTCGAACATGCTGGCCCTCAAGGCACTGCAGCCGGTGGCCGGCCTGGTCTCGAGCTGGCGTTCGCTGGCCGCCGCGAAGGAAGCGGCGAAGCGGCTCGAAAAAGTGCTTGCCGAACCGGTCGAAAAGCCGCCGAGCGGCATGGCGCTGCCGCAGCCGCTCGGCCGCGTGACGCTCAAGGACGTGAGCTTCAGCTTCTCGGAAGCCGCGCAGAAGCCAGTGCTCGAAAACGTCGACCTCGACATCGGGCCGGGCGGGCTGCATGTGATCGTCGGGCGCAACGGCGCCGGCAAGTCGACGCTGGTCAAGCTGCTGTCGGGCCTGTACACGCCCACGCGCGGCGTCATCAGCATCGGCGAGTACGACCTGTCGCAGTTCGGCCGCGAAGAGCTCTCGCGCTGGATCAGCTATCTCTCGCAAGAGGTCTACTGGTTCGGCGGCCCGCTGATCGACACCATGCGCCGCACGGCTCCGGGGCAGAGCGACGAGCAGGTGGTGGCGGCCTGCAAGCTCTCGGGCGCGCACGACTTCATCTCGAAGCTGACCGATGGCTATCGCACCGTGGTCGGCGAAGGCGGCACCGGCTTTTCGGTGGGCGAGCGGCGCAAGCTCGCGCTGGCCATGAGCTTCCTTCGCAAGCCCTCGGTGCTGGTGCTCGACGAGCCGAGCAACGACCTCGACTTCCAGAGCGAGCGCACGCTGCTCGCCACGCTGCTCGCGGTGGCCAAGGTGCGCACCGTGGTGGTGGTGACGCATTCGCTGCGCATCGTATCGGCCGCCACGGTGGTCTATCACGTCACGGGGCAGGGCAATGTCGAACAGGGAACGGCCGCCGTGATGGTGCCGAAGCTTTTCGGGGTGAAGAAGGCGCTGGTGGCGCTGACCGATCCGGCCGCGGGAGACGGCGACGCCGATGCGCACTCGCAGGGCGCCGCCGCGGCGAACCGTTCCATGGCTTGAGCCAGTCGATCAAAGAGCAAACAGGGACCGCGACTTGAAATCAGATCTGCCGCAGATACTCCAGGACGAAGAGCACAAGCGCGCCGCGCATGCATCGCCCGAGGGCCGGCGCCGCCAGTGGGTGATCGGCGGCGTGGTGGCCGTGCTGGCCGTCGTCGGGCTGGGTTTTCCGATGGAGACGGTGGTGGTGGCGCCAGGCCGCGTGATCCCGTCGGACCGCGTCAAGTCGATCCAGCATCTGGAAGGCGGCATCGTCAGCAACGTGCTGGTGAAGGAAGGCGACCGCGTGAAGCAGGGCCAGTCGCTGGTCGAGATCGACCTGGGCGGCAGCGGCCTCAATTTCGAGGAGCTCGCGGCGCGCCATGCGTCCACGCAAGCCACCCGCATCCGGCTCATGGCCGAGAGCCGCGGCAAGCCGCTCAAGCGAGACAGTTTTGCCGCCGACATCGACGAGAGCGTGCTCGACGGCGAAACCGGTGCGTATGAAGCACGCGCGCTCGAGCAGCGCGGCGTGATGGCCGGTGCGGTGTCGGGGCTCGAACAGGCGCGCAGCAAGGAGCTCGAACAGCAGGCCAAGGTGAAGGGCCTGAACGACCGCCTGGCGCTGATGCACAAGGAGTTCGAAATTTCGGAGCAGCTGCTCAGCGAGAAGCTGGTCGGCCAGGTCGAGGTGCTCGAGAAGCGCAGGCTGGTCGAGGGCGTGCGAAGCGAGTTGGCCGTGGCGCGCCAGGGCGCTATTTCCGCCAGCGCCGCCATCGCCGAGGCGCAGGCCAAGATGGCCGAGGCCGAAGGGCGCTTCCGGCGCCGCGCGTCCGACGAACTCGCCACCGTGGAGCGCCAGTTCGCAAGCCTGAGCGAAGACCTCGCGCGCGCGCGCACCCAGCGCTCGCGCACGATCGTCAAGGCGCCCGCCGATGGCATCGTCAAGGGGCTGCGCAGCGCCAGCCCGGGCTGGGTCATCAAGCCGGGCGAAGCCATCATGGAAGTGGTGCCCGACAAGGACGAGGTCATGATCGAGGCGCGCCTGAATCCGAACGATCGCGGCTTCGTCGAAGTCGGGCAGGCGGCGCGCGTGAAGATCACGGCCTACGACTACCTGCGCTACGGTGCCATCGACGGCAAGGTCACACTCGTCGCCGCCGATGCCGACCGTGATCCGGCGATTGCCAACGCGGCGCCGTACTACCGCATCCTGATCGGCACCGGACAATCCTATGTGGGACAGCAAGAGAACCGTGTCACCGCCGGCATGGAGTCGGAGGTCGACCTGAAGGTGGGAACCGATCCGTTCATCTGGTACATCCTTCGTCCTGTGCTCAAGCTTCGGCGCGAAGCCTTCCGCGAACCATGAGGGGCAGCAACTCGGCAGGCCGGCGCCGCATGGGCCGCGGCGTTCTCTGTGCAGCGCTGTGCGCGGGCTTTGCGCTGCCTCCTGGCGTCGCCGTCGCGCAGGAGGAGCCAGCGCAACTCGTGGCGGCGCGCCGCCTTTCCATGCCGTCGATCGGAGCCGCAAGCTATGCCCAGCGCGTGAAGCAGGCGCTGGTCGCGCTCTCGCAGGAATACCCCGAAGTGCAGACCGCGCAGGCGGCGGCCAACACCAGCAGCTTCGGCGTCGATGCCGCCAGGAAGGCGCGTTATCCGCGCTTCAAGATGGGCACCGCGTCCGGCAACTACAACAGCGGCGCGGCGAATGCCAAGTCCGAGAACTACACCGTGCTGACCGCCGAAGCACGCGTGAGCCTGATCGACGGCGGCGCCATGAGCGCCGCGGTGCGCGCGGCCGAGGCCGGCAACCAGGCGGACGACGAAGCGGTCGTCACCACCTCGCAGAAGGTGGTGCTCGACGCCCTGACCGCCTACCTGCAGGTGCAGCGCTTCGACCTGAAGAAGCAGATCGCGCGCAAGTCCACCGAAGTGGTGGCCGAGTTGTCGAAGGCCGAGGCCCGGCGCGTTGCCCTTGGCGCCGCGGGCGAGAACGACCTGAACATGGCCGCCGCGCGCCGTGCCAGCGTGGCCGCGCGCGAATCCGACTTTCAGGCGCAGCGCGACGAGGCGGTCGCCAAGTTCAACACCTACTTCAAGTTCACGCCCGCGACCGATTCGCTGCCCGTGCTCGCGGCGCCCACGCTCTGGCGCATCGCTTCGCAGGAAGAGGCCCTGCGCCGCGCCGAGGAACGCAGCACCGAAATCGCCGAAGCCAAGGGCCGCGTCGCACGGGCCCAGGCGCTCGTCGACCAGCAGGAGGCCAGCATCTACCCGACGGTGGACGCGGTGTTCGTCAAGAGCAAGGACCCGCGCGGCGTGTCGCCGCAGGACCCGACGCGCGCGGCCTTCGAGCTCAACTGGAACTTCGGCAACGGCTTCGACCGCCAATTGCGGCTGAAGTCCGCATTGGCTGAAGTCGCGAATCAGGAAGCGAAGCTCGAAGGTGTGAAGCTCAATCTGCTGGAGCTCACATCGGCCTCATGGGCCCGCACGGTCTCTGGACGCGAGCGCGAGCGCCAGCTGATGGAAGCGGTCAGCACCTCGGGCCAGGCTTTCCGCGGCCGGCGCCGCCTGATGGAGTTCGGCCGCGAGACCTTGCCCGCCGTGCTCGACGCACAACTGGACTACTACAACCTGTTGTTCGACTATGTCGACGCCGTGTTCGACCTGCGCATTTCCGAACTGCGCCTGGCGCGCACCACCGGCGAACTGCGCATCGAACCCGAAGCGGGCAACGCCTGGATCGACCGCATCTTCGGCCCGCCGAGCCGGCCGGCACTGAGCGAAGACGGGCTGCTCACCGCACTGTGCATCTCGAGCAACGCGAGCTGCGCCAGCGAGCCGGTGACCGATCGCGGCGCCACCGCGGTGGCATCGAACCCGCCGCTGCGCCGCGCCGCGCGCTTGGCGGCCCGTTAAGCGGGGGAGGAGGAGGAGGGCTCAGGCGTCCTCGGGGATGCCGGGCTCACCGTCGAGAATCTGGTACTTGCGCATCTTTTCCCACAGCACCTTGCGGCTGATGCCGAGGTGCTGCGCGGTGTCCTGGCGCTTCCAGTCGTTGATCTCCAGCGCCGCGATGATGCGATTGCGCTCGCTGCTGTTCCATCCCTTGCGCTCGCCGTTGCCGTCGAGTGCAGCGCCGTTGGCGCTGCCGTTGTGTCCGTTTCTTTCGGCCGAGTTCGCCGAGGGCGTCGGCGTGCCGCGCGTCAGCGCAATGGCGCGCTGAATCAGGTTCTGGTCCCACGAATGCAGCTGCCTCGCAATCACGCCCACCCGCTCGGCCAGGTTGCGCAGCTGCCGCACGTTGCCGGGAAAATAAGTCTCGGCCACCGCATCGCTGAGCCAGTGCGGCGTTTCACCGAGCGCCTCGAGTTCATCGCCCAGCACGTTGCCCAGCAGCGCCTTGAAGATCGCGATCTTGTCGACTTCGCCGCGCTCCTCGAGACTGGGCACATGCAGCTCGATCACTGCGAGCCGATAGAACAGGTCGGCGCGGAATTCGCCGCTGGCCACCATCTCGCGCAGGTTGCGGTTGGTCGCGGCCACCAGGCGAAAGTCGACGCGGACCGGCGCCGTGGCACCCAGCCGCGTCACCGCGTTGTCTTCCAGCACGCGCAGCAGCTTGACCTGCTGGTACTTGGGCAAGTCGCCGATCTCATCGAGGAACAGCGTGCCGCCCGTCGCCTGCTCGAAATAGCCGCGATGCGCATGCACGGCGCCGGTGAACGAGCCCTTGGTATGGCCGAAGAAAAGCGACTCGAAGAGACCGTCCGGAATCGCGCCGCAGTTCACCGCCACGAATGCGCCCTTGCTGTAGTGCTGGTGCCCCAGGTGCAACTGCTGCGCAATGCGTTCCTTGCCCACACCCGTTTCGCCGCGCACCAGCACGCTGTGGTTGCAATCGGCAAAGGCGGTCACTTCGGCAAGCAGCGATTGCATCGCCTCCGAATGCGCCACCAGCACATCGGGCGCCTGCGGTGCCACGTCGCGCGCCCGCAGCTGCCGCACCAGCTTGGCGACCATCGTGCGCAACTCGGCGCAGGTGAAGTCGTACGGCAGAACATGCAGGTACTCGGGCGGGTACGTGCGAGAGTCGCGGTCCCGCGAGCCCGCCGCCACCCAGATCACCGGCATGCCCTGCAACAGCTCGGTCGCATGCGCCAGCCCTCCGCCGTCGATGACCGTGACGCTGAGGATGGCGACCGAAGGCCGAAGCGCCGTGCCGCGCTGCTGCTGCGGAGGCGGCATGCCATCGGCCCGGATCACCTCCACGTCGAAGCTCGCCATGCACCGCGCGATACGGTCGAGGATGTCGGCCTTGCCTTCCCAGACAAAGAGGTCGAGTTCGTCGAAGTTGGGGGGGGAGCTCATGTCGGGGGAATACGTGTATCAATAGACAAGCTCGGCCCCTCGGTTGCAGGAAAGCCGAGCTCCGACTTCCGCTTTCGCGAGGTCGATGCCCAGCAAGTTCAGAAGCAGGTTGACTGCGGGGTCGAGCAAAGGAGCGAGCGCATCCGTGATGATGGTCTTCACGGTGCTGAGGAGGCCACTCACGAGGCTCAAGGTGCCGTTGAGGAGCGGTCCGAGGATGCCGCTGGTGGTGCTTGAATACGGCTGGATTTGTATGCCGGCCAGTGTGGGGCCTAGGCTCTGGACCAGCGATTGAGCACTGATCGGCTGGAATGAAGGATCAGGACTGGAACCGTCATACGGCGCGGCGTCGATCTCGGGCAGGTTTGCGGCAGCGGGCGCGGTGTAGGTCAAGGTGCGGTTGCTGGCGCTTCCCCCTACGTCCGAATTGACTACCAGCCCCAAGCCCGAAATGATGTTCTTCTTGGCACTCGTTTCGTCGTTCACGAACGTGCCGGCCGCATTCTTCCATTTCTTGCCGAAGCACACCAACGAGAGCAAACAGGAATCGTATTTGGCTTCGCGATAGCCGATCTCCAGAATCTCCACCGGCTCCGCCGTTGCAGGCTGCGAGGAGGAGAGCGCATTCGACACCTTTCCCACGTTGATTCGGGCAAGGCTGGTGGATGCATGGGCGTTCAGTGTCTTGCTGGCGTTCAACCCGCATGTGTGACCAGTGACCAGGGCGGCGCCGTTGCCCGAACTGATGCTGATATCGATAGGAGTAGCGAGCGGTGTCGTGTAGATGACCTTCATCGGCGCGCAGGAGGGAAAGATTCCACCGCAGGCAACAATGCCGATGAGGTCCGGAACGAAGTTATCGAAACCCGGTGTTGTGACGCTGTCCAGAAAATTGGCAAGCGGAGCCAGTGCGCCCAATGCAGCGGATGCCACGTCCGAAACAACTGTTGCCAGCTCACTCAGGTCCAGCGAAAGCAACAATCGAATCTGCGCCGTTCGCACATAGATCTTGTTGGGATCGTTCACGCCCAGACTTGCGTTGATCAAGGAAGGATCCCCGACCGCCGAAACTTGTGGTGCCTCGATTGCACGAACCTTGGCGGTGACACCGGCAACCCCGGGAACATTCACGGGAAGATCGGCGGCCAGCGCGTTCTTGCCATTCGCAAGCTGCACCACACCCTGAGCGAGTTGAAAGAGCTGCAAGTCGGTCTGCAAACCCGCGGCATCGGTGCCGGTAGCGATGTTCAGCAGTTCGCCGACGGTGAGGGGCTGAGGCGACCCAGCCGATGCTGTCAGAAGTTGCTGCAACGCCTGCACCGCAATACTGGCGCTGGTGCCCCCGCGTTCCATGACCGTGATCATGCTTTGCAAAAGGATGCCGGCGTTCACATCGGTGCCAAGCACTTCGTCGTAGTTGGCGGTATTGATGTTGAGATCCAGCTTGAGCTGATCGAGAAAATCGAGCAGCTTGATGTTGGAGTCGACCAGCCCTTGCCAGCCGGCGACCGACACATCGAGCGAACCGCCGAGCATGCCGCGGAACAGTGCGTTCAAAATCAGCGAGCGTTGGGAGTCGATGGCTGCGATCGTGCTGCGGATGCTCAGTGAAGCGAGCGGCTGCTTCTTGGCCGCGAGTGCTTCGACGCTGATGGCGAAAGACTGATTGCCGGGGAGATTCGGCAGCAGAGATGGCGCGCTCCTGGTAAGCGTCACCCGCACGGCATTGAAGATCTGCCCGCTCTCGGGCGTGCCAAAGTGAAGGGGCGCTGGTCGCAGGGTCGGGTTCCAGTTGCCGCATTGGACTTCTGCTGCTGTTACCGGCGTCAGCAACTGCGGCATGTTTTTTCCACCATTCGTAATTGCTGCGGTGGTTGCCTCGCCGCAGCTTGCGGGCAGCAAGGCCTGCGCACCCGCCAGCGCCGCAAGATCCGCCGTCTTCTGAAGCTCGCGTTTCAGAAAGAACATGTAGCCCAGTTCAACGCCGACAAGCACGATGACCAGAAGGCTCAACGCGATGGTCGCAGTGATGACCACCGACCCGCCTTGCCGCCGTGCTGTTCTTCGATGGAGTGCCCGCATCGTTCGCATCTGTCTATGAAGAAGATCTGGCGGCCGTGGCCTTGCCAAGCAGGCGCTCGGGCATCCAGCTGCCGGTGAGCGGAACGGGTGGCAGCAGTGGATTGGCGCGGTAGGGGTAAGTCACCTTCACCGCAACTTCTCCAAGCGAAACAGTCACTTCGGGAGGGATGCCTGCCATCTTTTCCCGCAGCCAGTTTTCTTTTGACAGAGGGGCGGCGCCCACGGAGGCGGGGGTGATCATCGAGAGTGCCAGCGAGCGGTAGACCGCCGTTCGAACATTCGTTTGCAGATCTGCGGCCGGCGTGTCGCTGCGGAAAGATTGAGCGGCTCTCGCGCCATCTTCAGCCGCGCGAGAGATGACCTGCTGAACGTACAAGACGCCGCAGAACGTCACGAGGCCATAGATGCCGAGGAACAGAACGCCGAAGACGAGTGCAAACTCGATGGCGGCAACGCCTCGCTGGCGGTGAGCCATGGCCCGTTCGAGTTTCAGCCGGCCGAACTTCACAACGACCTCCCGTCGAGCAGCATGCTGGCCTGGCCCGCAATCCGGGCGGGGACCGCAAAACTCGGAATCGCGGGAAACAACGCGTCGAGCCCGCTGACGGCGACGGTCACAACCACCTGGCACCGGTTGTTCCATTCCGGGCCGCAAGTGGGTGCAGCCTGCGAGCAGTCGTCCGTTCCTGCCATGCAAATTCTTGCCTCGACATTCCGGTTCGCTTTCAGGCCCGCAGGCAACCAGTCGCTGCGCGCTGTCGCAATGTCGTTTGCCTTGGTTTTTCTGGCTTCGAGATTGCTCTGGTAACGCAGCCCCGCTCGGGCACCGTCTTCCGCCGCGTTCTGCAGGCTCATGCGCACGGTCAGCAAGAAGCCATAGCAAATCACCGCGTACAGCAGTGCAAAGATGATCAGGAACACGAACGCAAACTCGATCGCGTACACGCCGCGTTGGGCGCGCTCGGACTTTGCGTGGTTGCGTGTTTCCATCGTGGTTTTCTGCTTTGCGCGGCGAGGATCGGCTTGTTGCCTACCGGCCTCCGGAAGAGGAATCGCCGCCGCCGCTCTTCGATTTCGTCACCGTCGAACCCAGGTGTTCCGGAATCGGATGCTCGAAGCTCTTGATGTAGCGCTCATAGCTTCGGTTGGCCACGCTGCCGGCGATGGGCCGGGGTGTGCGCGAGGCGATTTCTCCGCTGCGCTGCCAGGCGAGCAGGTTCTGCGTCGCATCGCCCATGAGCAGCGGCGGCGGCGATTCGAACGCTTCGGCCTCGGCCTCCTGCGCCTTCGGGGGCTGCGGCGCCTGCGGTACGGCTTGGGCCGAGGCGGCGGTCGCCATGAAGAAGAGTGCGGCCGTCAGCGCGATCCGCTCGGCAAGCTGGTGGTTCATGGTGTACCTCGCGAGGTCGAGTTCAGTGAAAGCGGCGCTTCAGGCGCGGAGGGCGAAGGATTGGTCTGGCTCGCGGTTCTCATGCCGCCCGCGCCGCTCCACCGCGACGGCTTGAGCGCAAGGGGCGCCACAACGGGTTCGACGCGAGTTCCCGCCGCCGCGGCAGCAGCAACGGGTGCGGGTGCGGGTGCGGGCAGCCTGCCCGATGCACGCATCTGCAACGCCGCTTCGCGCACGGCCAGGCGTGTCGGCTGCGGCATGCGGTGGGCGTCCATCAGTGCTGCCGCCCGGTCGGGCTGGTGGGTCACTTCCAGATAGAGCGCAAGGTTGGCTTGCGCCTGGGTGCTGTCGGGGCGCAATTGCAGGGCCTGCATCAGCGGCAGCCGGGCTTCCTCGATCTGGCCGGCGCCCAGGTGCGCGTAGCCGAGGTCGCTCAGCAGCAGCGCATCGGTCGGGGTGCGGCGCTGCGCTTGCACAAGCAACTGGACCGCCTCGGCATAGTTGCCGCGCATTCCCGCCAACAGGCCCAGCCCGCGGTAGCCCGCACTCGCCAGCGGCGTGGCCAGCAGGCGCTTGTAGGCGGCTTCGGCGGGCGCGGCCTGCCCAGTCTGGCGCAGCGCTTCGGCGCGCGTGCGCGTGGATTCGGGCGACACGCCCCAACGCTGTTCCAGGGCGTCGATGTGCGCGAGCGATGCAAACCACAGGTCTTCCTTCTGCATCTGCTCGACGAGCTTGAGATAGGTGGCCTGCGTGTCCACGGCCGCTCCGGCCTTGGTGTCCGCGGCGGCTTCGGCGGCCATGCGCTGCTGCGCATCGGCGCTGGCGGCGTACTGGTCCTTGAGGCCGGCGCAGCCGGCAATGGCGAGCGCCGCTGCCGCCGCGCAGGCGATGGCCAGCAAGCGGCAAGCAGGGCGCGGGCTTGCGCAGAGGTCGAGTGGCTTCTTCATTTGGCGGCGGCTCCCAGTGAACGGAAGATGGCAAGAAATGCCGGCCCCGCCGTGACGATGACCAATGCCGGCAACAGCGTGGTCACCATGACGGCGGTCATCTTCACGGTGATCTTTCCGATGCGTTCCTTCATTTCGGAACGCCGGTGTTCGCGCAGCCGGTCGCTGAAGATGCGCAGCGGCTCCTGCACGGCGCCGCCGTGCTTGTCGACCTGCACCAGCAAGGACACGAGCCCGCGGAGGTTCTCGTTCTTGTGCAGGGTTGCGAGGCGCTGCAACGAATGCTCGCGGCTGCGGCCGCGGCTGTACTGGTTGTTGGCAAAGGTGAGCTCGTAGCCGAGCACGCGCAGCACATGCGAGAAGTCGCTGGCCATGATCTGCAGGCTCTGGTCCAGGCTCAGTCCCACGCCTTGCAGAAGGCGAAGCAGGTCGATGAACAGCGGCAGCTCCTGGTTCACCCGCTCGCGGCGCTTGGCGGCAAAGCGGCCGAGCACCCATTTGGGCGCCATGAAGCCGATGACGAAGGCGGCCGCCAGCACGATGGTGACGGTGCGCTGCGGGCGGCCCGCGCTCCACAGCACGTAGACGGCAAAGGGAAGAAGGAAGGTGAAGAAGATGCGGGTCACCAGAAAAACCAGCTGGGCCCGCTTGGAGGACAAGCCGCATTGATCAATGAGGTTCCGGTCCTCGTTGGCCACGAGTGCGCGGCCGATCCGTGAATCGAGCCAGTGAAACGGCAGCTCGATGTCGGACTTTGCAGAGGCGTTGAACACGTCGGCCGCATCGGCGGACGCCGCGGATCCGCCCGGCGCCGTGGTGACCTGCTGGATGGCGCGGCCGATGACCTTGCCGCTGCGCGTGCGGCGCAGCTCGGCCGCGATCAGCGCGCCGGCACCGGCCATCAGGCCCAGGGCCAGCAACGCCAGGCTGATGATCGCGAGCTGATGGGTGGTGAAGCTCATGTGAGTTTCGCCAGCCGGTAGAGAAGCGCCGCACCGAACAGCTGAAAGCCTCCCGCGGAAAGGACCATGACGCGTCCGGTCCCGTCGTTCCACATTCCCATGAAGTAGCCGGGATTGGTGAGGATGAAGAAGGCGCCCACGCTCACAGGCAGCAACCCGAGAATCCAGGCGGAAAGCCGGGTTTCGGACGACAGGGCGAGCAGCTCTTGCTCGGCCTGCTCGCGATCGCGCATGAAGTTGCCCACACGCTCCAGCAGCAGGTCGGAGCGCCCGCCGTAACGCACGCCCAGCCCGAGGATGGACGCCAGCAGGAACATTTCCTCGATGCGCACGTTGCTGGCTGTCTGGTGCAGGGCGCGATCGAGATCCATGCCCGCGCGCACCAGCGATGCAGAGCGCTCCAGCTGGCCCCGCAGCGGCGCCTCGGTGGTGGCAATCGCAAGCTGGAATGCGGCCTGAGTGGAATTGCCGATGGTGATCAGCCGCACCATCGCATCGATGTACGCGGGCAACTGGCTCACGAGCTTGCGGCGGAACTTCTGCACGCGCAGCCAGAGCGCGAAGACCGCCAGAACAGCCAGCAGCACGAGCGCGCTCAGGCCCGATACCCAGCCGGCAAGCAGGCCGGCGAGTGCGGCTGCCGCCGCGATCACGGCCAGCCCCAATGCGGCTGTGCGCGGAGCAATCACGCCGATCAGCCATTCGGGCAGAGCCTTTTCAAGCAACCCGGCGGGTGCCGCGGCCGCAGTGCCTGCGTCGGCGTTGAGCCACGGGTCCGAGATCACGCTCGCCATGAGGTTGTCGTTGGCCGGGTCCCGCAAAGGCATGGGCATCCGCGCCGGTGCATCGGCTCCGGTGCTTGCCTGGATCTGCTGGTTCAGGTGCCGAGCGGCCGCTTGGCGTGCCTGGCGGCCCTTGGCCCATTGCCACAGCAGCAGCCCCCCGGCTGCGAGCAGCAGCGCGAGGCCGGCCACCGCGAGCAGCATTTCACGCACGGTTGTTGTCTCCCTGCTGTGCGGCGCGTGTCAGCGACTGCCGGAAGCGCGTGATCTTGGGCGAATGCGGCGCAATGCCGAGCGACACCCAGCGGTCGCGCTCCTCGCCGTCGGGCGATGCAATGGGCTCGTAGCGGTAGAGCTCCTGCATGGCCACCACGTTGTCGTTGACGCCCGTGACTTCGCTCAGCGAGAGGATGCGGCGCTGGCCGTTCGAAAGGCGTCCGATCTGCACGATGAAATCGATGGCATTGGCAATCTGCCGGCGCAGGCTCACTTCGCTTCCCTGGTAGCCCGCAAAGCCCGCGAGCATTTCAAGGCGGTACAGGCACTCGCGCGGCGAACTGGCGTGGATGGTGCCCATCGAACCTTCGTGGCCCGTGTTCATCGCCTGCATCATCTCGATCACTTCGGCGCCGCGCACCTCGCCCACGATGATGCGGTCGGGCCGCATGCGCAGGCTGTTGCGCAGGAGGTCGCGGATCGACACCACGCCGGTGCCGTCGAATCCGCCGGGGCGGCTTTCGAGCCGCACCACATGGCTGGTGCCGAGCGAAAGCTCGGCCGTGTCTTCGATGGTGATGACACGCTCGCGCGGCGGGATGAAGGTGGCCAGCGCATTGAGCAGCGAGGTCTTGCCCGAGCTGGTGCCGCCGCTCACCAGGATGTTGCAGCGCGCGCGAACGGCAATCTCCAGCAGCTGCGCCATGCCCGCGTCGAAGGTGCCGAGCTTCACCATGTCGGCCGGCGTGAGCGGTTCCTTGCGGAACTTCCGAATCGAAACCGAGAGTCCGTCGATCGCCAGCGGTTCGATGATCACGTTGATGCGGCCGCCGTCCGGCAGGCGCGCATCGACCATCGGGTTGGATTCGTCCAGCCGCCGGCCGAGCGGCGCGAGAATGCGGCGCACGATCCGCATCACGTGCTCCGCATCGGCAAAGCGCACCGTCTCGCGCTCGAGCATGCCGTGGCGCGACACGTACACGTTCTGGTAGCCGTTGATCAGGATGTCTTCGACGGCCGAATCGTTGAGCAGGTCTTCCAGCGGCCCGAAGCCCGCAAGCTCCTTGGTCAGCGCGTCGGAGATGAGCTGCATCTCGCGGTCGTTGATCGGCACGCGGCGCAGCCGCACGAAGCTGTCGACCTCCAGTTCGACGAACTGCTGGATCGAGGCGCGCGACCAGCGGCCGAACTCCGCGCCGAGCTCCTCGATGCGGCTCAGCAGATGGTCGTGCGTCCAGCTCTTGATGTCCTGGAACTGCTGGGAGTTGATGAACGCCTGGTCGTCGTCGGCGAATTCGAGATCGTTGGACATAAGGGCGGTTCAACCTTCGCTAGAGCTTTTCCAGAGGCCGGCGATTCGCGGTAGTCGTGCCGCCCAGCGGGATTCCTTGGCCGGTGGCTGGCCTGTGCCGGCCATGAGTTCCTGGTGCAGGCCGCGCGCCAGCTCGGCCACGGCTTGCGAATACGCGTCGCTGCGCGCCGTGCGCACCAGCATTTCGCCGCGGCTTGCCGCCGCCAAAAGTTGCGTGCTGCGCGCCGGCACCACGTGGTGCAGCGGCAGCTCGAGCCGCTCGGCGACGTCCTTGGCCGACAGGCCCACGTGACTGTCGAACTTGTTGACCACGAGCGACAGCCGCTCGGTCTCGACGCCGCGCGTGCGCAGTTCCTTGAGCATGGTCGCCGTGGAAACGATGGCGCCGATGCTCTGGTCGCACACGACCCAGCTGCGCGGAGCCGCCTTCACGGTCTGGGCGACGAAGTCGAGGGTCGAAAAGCCCCCGAGGTCGGCGATCTGGAAATCGAAGAAATCGCCGAGCCGCTTGATCAGCGCCACCGAATCCGCATGCGAGATTTCGCGCACCTGCGCAAGGCTCGCGGGGAGCGGGAGCACGGCCACACCGCTCGCGTGGTGGGCCAGCGCGGTGTGCAGCAGCGTCTGGTCGAGGCGTCGCAGGTTGCGCACGCCGTCGACAAAGCTGAAGCCGCTTTGCGTGTCGAGATAAAGAAGCCCGTCGCGGGCCGGAAGCCCGAGGTCGAGCAGCGCGACACCGCCGCGCGCGTTGCGGCCAGACTGAGGCAGGGCCGCGGCCTGGCCCAGCTGGTCCTTGAGCACGAGCGACAGGCTGGCCGCGAGCGTGGTCACGCCGATGCCGGCGCGGGCGCCCAGCAGGGCCAGCGTGCGTCCGCGCGTGCGGCCCGGCACGCTGCTCTGGCGATCGAGCAGCTTGCGCAGCGTGTTGATCGCATCCGCCGGCGGCGCGACCATGTCCACGAAGTCGTCCACGCCGGCGCGCAACGCGGCGAGCATGGAAGCGGGCTCGGCCGAAACGCCGATGGCCAGCACCGGGAGCGTCGGCCATTCGCGCTTGAGGCGCTGGTGAAGCTCGCTTGCCGCGGCTGCGTGGTCGCCCGAAAAATCGAGAAACACCGCGGCGGGACCGAGCATGGCCATGCGCTCGTCCAGGGACTTGGCCTCGGCGGGAAGGTTCACCACGGTGCCCAGCCCGGCAAGGGCATCGGTCAGCCAGGTGATGTGGCCGCTGTTCGGCGATGCGAAGAGAAAGGTCTCGGCACCGATCTCTGGGAGGCTGTCGCGAGGAGCGTTCATGGCTTCTGCCACCGGATCTGTGGGGTTTGTTTCAGTCAACGTGAGAAGCCCGGAACAGTGGTGCCTGAAGCCGGGCCGAGAAGGTGAGCGCCCCACACGGGCCCGTCCCGCTGTTCGGCGCCCCCGGGGAGGTACGGGCCGAGATCGGTGCCTCGCGCAATGGGCTTCACCAGGTGCGGCGTGACGATGATCACCAGCTCCTTCTCGCTCATCTGGTACTTGTTCTGCTTGAAGAAGGTGCCGAGCACCGGTATGTCGCCGAGCAGCGGAACCTTGTCGGCATTCGACGTGGTGGTGCGGCTCACGAGGCCGCCGATGATGAAGCTCTCGCCGTCGCCGAGTTCCACCGTGGTGTCGGCGCGCCGCGTGCTGATCGCGGGTACGGCCACGCCGCCGATGCTGAGCGAGTTGGTGTAGTCAAGGTCGCTGGCCTCCGGCGCCACCTTGAGCACGATGCGCTCGTTCGAGAGCACAGTCGGTGTGAGCGTGAGGCCGATGCCGAAGGGCTTGTATTCGATGCTCGTGGTGCCCAGGCCCTGGGGCGCCGGCACGGGAAGTTCGCCGCCCGCCAGAAAGCTCGCGCTCTGGCCCGACAGCGCCACCAGCGTCGGTTCGGCGAGCACGCGGGCCATGCCGTTGCCCTCGAGAAAACCCACGTTCAGGCCGATGCCGGCCTTGCTGAAATTGAACAGAAGACTGAAGGCTTGTGCGAGCGGATTGTTGTATTCACCGCCGATCGAACCGTCGGTTCCGAACGTTGCGGAGCGCAGCGACGACGGACCGAACACGCCGAAGCTGAAGCCATTGGAGTTGGCGCGTGTGCTGAAGATGTTGAGGCCGGCCTGCTTGAGCACGCTGCGGTTGAACTCGACGATCTTGACTTCGACCTGCACCGTGTTGCTGCGTACGTTGACGACGGAGCGGTCGTTCAACGCCGACTTTTCTCCGCCGGCCGACATGGCGGCATCGCGCGCCTCCTGGTGCGCTTCCATGCTGTTGAGCGAGCCGCTGAGCGTGGAGGTGCGGCGCCGGACTTCGAGCGCATAGACGATGGCGTTGGCCTGGCCCTTTTCCCAGACCATGAGTGTGGTGCGGCCGGCCGCCTTGCCGGTGACGATGAGGCGCGCCGCCGGCGAGTTGGGCGATTGGCGCGTGAGCGCAACGCCGGCCACGGTTTCGTCGGCAATGGCCATGCGCTCGATGCCCTTGCCGATCAGCAGTTCCTTTTGCGTGCCCGCGTCGATCCGCAGTGGAAGCGCAGCACGCGCAGGCGTCGCCTCTGCCTCGGCCGCCGTTGCGGCCGCCACCGGCCAGACGCCCAAGGCCAGCAGGCTCAGCACCGCGAGCTTCGGGCGCATGGAACGCGCCGTGCCGGTTGTTTTCGCGCGTGGGGCGATCGTCATGGTGTTCGTTTCCTGGGTGGCGTGCATCTGCGTGCCACTTGTTGCTGATCAGTAGTTGATGGTTTCGCTGCGGTCGCCGCGAATGACCTCGACCTGCAGCCCGCCGCGGGAGCCGCCGGTGCGGACCGGAGGATTTGCGGCGGCGGCTGCGGCTGCAACGGTTGGCATTCGCGAGGTGCCCGGCTTGCCGCCTGTCACGAAGTCGGCGGCGGTCATGCCGGCCTGGGCGCGGTCCAGGCCTTCGAGCGGGGCTCTGCGGGCTTCGCCGGCTTTTGGGGGCATCGGCTGCAAGGCCGTGGGCAGTTCGGCAAAAAGCTTCGGGTCGGGCTCCGACAGGTCGGTGGGATTGCGCAGCGCCAGAAGCAAGCGGCCGCTGTTCTCGGCGAGCGTCAACCGGTTGATGTCGTCCACGGGCACCGCGAGCACCGCGGTGCGGGCGGCCTCGGCGCGCTGGGCTTGCTGGTGGGCTGCGCCGTTCTTGTCCATTCCGGAAGGCATGCCGTCGATGGAAGCGCCGCCATAGGCCAGCACACGCTTGCGCGACAGGAGCAGGCGCGCCTGGCTGCGGTCGATGTCCTTGCCGTCGGACTTGAGCATCAGGAAGACATCGACGAAGTCGCCGGGCCGTACCTTGTTGCCCACGCCCATGACCTCGTCGGCCTTGATGGCGACAGCCCGTTCGCCTTCGCCGACGCGCAGGGCCAGGCCGGAAACCAGTTGCCCTTCGACGAGTGGCGTGCCCTCGCCCAGGTCGATCACCGGCACCCGGCCCGCGAGCTGCGCCGTCTCCTGGAAAGCGCCTGCAGGGTTGATCGTCAGGCGTTCGACGCGAAGCGCGTCGGCCGGGATCGCCCCACCCGCGGGCAGCGGCTTGGACGCCACGACGACCCGGAAGGTTTGCGCCTGGGCTGCCTTGGCCGGGGCGAGGGCCGAAGGGGCGACCGCAACGGGTGGTGGCGGCTGCCGGCTCAGCAGCCATGCATAGCCGCCGAGCACGAGGGCCAGGAGCACGAGGATGGCGGCGATGATTTTGGTGAGATTGATCATGGGCGGCAGGTCAAGGAAGGGGGCAATTCGAGAGTCATCGATGAACAACTCGTGGTGACGGAGCGGTTAGCTGCCCTGTCGACCCCAAACCATCCACACCGCGGCGGCCAGCGCGAGGTAGGCCGCATAAGGAATAAATCGAACCCGGGTTGGCGCCGGCTGGCCTTGCGGCGAAGACGAGGGCCCGAAAAGCACCAGCGACAGCCGGGGAAAAACGGGCCAGCGCTGAAGAGCGAGCCACAGTGCGGCGTGAAGACCGGCCAGGAGGCTGCCGATGAGCCATACCGGCGGCAGCGCCGAAAGGCCGACCCACAGCCCGAGCGCTCCGGCGAACTTCACGTCGCCGGCTCCCATGACCCGGAGTGCATAGAAAAGCAGCAGAAACCCGAAGCCGACGCCTGCGCCGAGCAGGGCGGCAGTCCAGTCCTGCTCGATGGGAGCCATTCCCGTCGACAGTGCCGCAAGAGCCAGGAAGGCTCCTGCAAGCACAAGCCAGTTGGGAACGCGGCGCTGCCTGAAATCATAAATGGCAATGAAGAGCAACCAGATCAAATAGGCTGACGTCATTGCTTTTTTACATACCTCAAGTAGCAGCGGTTGCAATGGAGGACTTGATGTCCGCCCATATGCTCGCCAAGCTGGCGCCGATCCCGCCCGGGCCGGTAATGGCGGTAATCATCACAACCGAAATCAGCCCCGCAATAATTCCATATTCAATTGCAGTAGCACCTTCTTCGTCACGCAAAAAACGAGTAATTGAGCTGAGCATGATTGACCCTTTTTGAAAGTTGTTAACAACGGCTGGCAAGGTGAATGTTATACAGCGTAACTCCGTGTATCAAGGCGGCCAACCCGGGCGACGCGGCGTTTCGTGTGCTAGCAAGGAGGCGTAAGCACGATAGCGGCCAACCCGTTGCCGCGATCGCGAAAGTTCTCGTGCCGGAGGGGGTAGGCCTTCTGGAGATGCGCTGCTCCCTCTGTGGTGGCCGCCTCCTATCCCATGAATGAGGGATGCGCGCTACGGCCGCGCGGAACACGCAAAAGAGCCTTGTTACGAGAACAAATGGGTTACGTGTTACGTAACAAAGGAAATGTGAAGCGAGATGTAACGCCCCAACTTTGGCATTCCATCTGAGACATAAGTCACATTTCTGGGCGCAACCTCGTCGCCAGCAAAGCGCAATCGGTCGCTCAGCCGAGTACTTCTTCGTAAAAAAGTTTCCACTCACCGCTTTGACGCAGCCAGTACTGGCGACGTGTGCGCCCGCTTTTTTCGCCCTCGAACACCTCGCCGAAGGTGGCGACCATGGTGTCGTCGCCGTCGCGCCAATGCAGGTAGGACGCGTCCTTGAACTGGACGCGCTTGCCTCGGGCGTATTCCACTTCATCGCGGAGAACCGAAAATCCTTCGATGGATTTTTTATTGTTGTTGCGCTGGAAATCCGGCAAATAGAATTTCTTCAATTGCGCTTCATTGCCCGTGGCCCTGGCGTCTTTCCAGGCTGCGACGGTGCTTGCGAAGGTCTGGGCTTCTTTTTCGGCTTGCGGCGGAGTGATCCATTGCAGGCTGTCCGCCGTCACCACCGGGGTGGCGCCGATCTGCACCTTGCGCAGCAGCTGCTTCAGGTCGGGGTTGGCCATGACGACGCAGCCGTCGCTGGCCAGCGGAGCGCGGGCGAACTGCTGGGGCGGGGTGCCGTGCAGCCAGATGCCGCCGCCGGTCTTGCCGCGCCGCACGTCATAGGGGTTGGGGTAGTTGATGGGAAGCGCGCCGGCGCCATAGAAGTCACGCAGCGACTTGGGGTCGAGGCTGCTGGTGATGTAGTACACCCCGAGCGGCGTGCGCGCGTCGCCCTCGGTGACCTTGCCGATGCCCGATTTGCCTACGGAGACGTAGTAGTCGGCCACGAGCTGCAGCCCCTTGCCGGAGTTCTCGAGCAGGTAGAGCCGCGAGCGCGAGGCATCGACCGCAATGGCATAGCGGCTGCGCGCGGACAGCGCCAGGAACTGGGACGGCACGCTGCCGGCCGGCGGTCTTTCGCGCAGGGCCTGCAGGCGCCGGCGCGATTCCTCGCGCAGTTCGGCCATGGCCGGATCGCCGCGCAGCCGGGCGATGCCGGAGGCGTCGGAGAAGGCGTGCGCGGGCGGTACCTGCGTTGCGAGCAGGTCGGCGTACACCAGCTGGGCCAGCTGAAAGTTGGGATGGTCGCGCACCAGCTCGCGAGCCTTGGCCAGCGCCGGCCGGGCTTGGCCGCGGCCGAACAACTCGTAGACCGCAATCAGGCGGGCCTCGGCGCCGCTGGCTTCCTGGATGGCGGCTGGCGACGGTGCGGCTGCCTTCCGCGGCGCGGACCTGGCCGCGGTTCCTGCCGCCAAAGCCTTCTTTGACCTGGCTTTTGCCTCCCTGCTGGTGCCCTGTGGGGCCGCGCGGCTGATGCCGGCCTTTGCGTGGGCGCTGCTGCCGGTCTTCGTCTTCGTGCCGCCAGTCTGGGCCGACGCATCGGCAGCGCCGGGCGCGGCCAGCAACAAGGCCGATGCCGTGACGAGTGCGGCCAGCATGTTTTCGCCGTGCCGCAATGCAGGGTTCTGTGGCCGGCCCCGCCGGACGATGCCCGCCACTACCCGCCGACGCTTTCCTTGCGGATCTGCCATTGGTTGCCGGAGCGCTGGAGTTCCAGCGTCTTCCGGCTCGAGATGTTGAGGTTGTCGGCGCGGTAGATCTGTCGGAACTTGGCGGTTGCGGCCTGCCCGTTGACGTGGATCGCCAGGTTCTCGATGTTCACGCTGATGCTCGACTTGCCGACGATGCGCGCACGGCGCTCGTCTTCCCAGCTCTTGCGGCTTTGCCCGCCGGCCGGGTTGAACTCTGGGCCGTACGCGGCAAGGTAGCGGTCCATGTCCTGGCCCGCCCACGCGGCAGCCCATCCACGCACGGCCGATTCAATCTCGGCCGTGGAAGCGGGAGACGCCGCAGCGGAAGGTGCAGGCGCGGAGGACACCGACCCTTCGGGTGCCTTGGCGACCACGGCGGGCGGCGGCGCCACGGGCACCGGCGCGGGGGCAGCTGCCTTGGCGGTGGGCACCGGCGCAGGTGCGGTTGCGGGTGCAGGAGCAGCGGGTGCTTTCGCGACCGCTGCAGGTGCAGGTGCAGGTGTAGGTGCGGGTGCTGCAGCAGGTGCGGTCGCCTTCGCAGCCGCAGGGGCTGCCGCCACGAGCGCGAAGGGCTTGGCGCCAGCCGGCGCGGGGGTGAAAAGCGTGCGAATCACCGCCAGCTTGGGCTGCACGGCCGTGTTGTTCTGATCAAGTTGCAAGGCCTTGCTGTAGGCTTGGCTGGCCAGGCGCGCGTACACATCGCCCAGGTTCTCTTGCGCCGTGGCATAGCTCGGGTTGGTGCGAATGGCGCTTTCGAGCGCGCTGCGCGCCTTGTCGAACTGGTTCTGGCTGGCGTAGATCACCGCCAGGTTGTTGTACGGCTCGGGCAGCTCGGGCGCGTCTTGCGTGAGTTGCGTGAAGGCCGCGATGGCCTCGGCGCGCTTGCCGGTGTCGAGCTGGATCACGCCCTTGAGGAAACGCATCTGCGGATCCTTCGGCTTGTCCTTCAGGAAGGCATCGGCGCGGCTCGCAGCCTCGTCGAGCTTGCCGGCCTGCATGAGGCGGTCGACCTCGTCGTGCTCCGCCGCGGCGAGCGCAGGAAGTGCCATGCCGCAGGCGGTGGCCAGGAGCAGGGCGCGCACGGCAGGGGAAAAGCAGAAACGGGCGCGCGGGTGGGGGCTCTTGGGCATTGCGGACAAGACCTCGTAGGAGGGAAGGGGAGATGCGGCAGGCATTGTAAGTGGGCGGGTAACCTTCGGACACAGTGTTCGAAGGCTGCTAATTCACCAACTGACGACTTGCGCAACGCAGCATGATCATGTAACGTTGTGTAAGCGAATTGTCAGCAACTTCCCAGTCCCTTCATTCCCTGGAGTCATCTTGAAGATCACCAAACGCCGCTTGCTCGAAAGCGGCGCAGCAGCACTTGCCGCGTCGCTTTTTGCGCCGGGTTCCTTGGCACAGCGCTCTGCAACCAGCGCGGCCGGCGGCGACGCATGGCCGACCAAGCCTGTTCGCATCCTCGTGGGCTTTCCCGCCGGCGCATCGCCCGACCTGGCGGCCCGCGCCATCGCGGAGCCGCTGTCGAAGATCCTGCGCCAGCCCGTCACTGTCGAGAACAAGCCGGGCGCGAGCGGCAATCTCGTGGCCGACCAGGTGGCCAAGGCCACCGACGACCACACCCTCGGTGCGCTGATCAACGGCAATCTCACCATCGCCAAGCTGCTGAACCCCAAGATCAGCTTCGACCCCGAGAAAGATTTTGCGCCGGTCGGCATGATCGGTACCGCGCCGCTCGTGCTCGTGGTGTCCGGCAACGCGACCGGCACGACCGCGGCCGATCTGCTGCTGTGGACGCGCAACCTCAGCAGCAGCGGAAAGTACGGCACGCCGGGCGTGGGCACCGTAGGCCATTTGGGCATGGAGCTCATCAAGAGCCGCGCTGCCATCACCGCGCAGCACAAGCCCTACACCGGCAATCCGCAAGTCATTGCCGGCCTGCTGTCGGGTGAGATTCAGCTGGCATTGCTGCCGCCGGGCCTGGCCATGCCGCATGTGAAGTCGGGAAAGATCAAGGCCATTGGCGTGACGTCGCCCGAGCGCAGTCCTCTCGCCAACGAGTTGCCCACGATTCGCGATGCCGACGTGCGCGGCGCCGACCTCGAGATCTGGACCGCACTGGCCGCACCCGCGGGCATGAAGCCGGCGGCCATTGCCAGGCTCAATGCGGCGCTGGTCGAAGTGACCAGCTCGCCCGACGTGAGCCAGGCCTTGCTGAAGACCGGCTGGCAGGCGCAGCCGGGCACACCCGATGCACTGGCCAAGCGCATGCGCTCCGACACGGCGCGTTTGGGCGGCGTGATCATCATGAAGGGCATCCAGTCGGAGACTTAGGACGCCCCCCGAAGCGCCTTCGGCCCTTCCCCCCACTGGGGGGCGCACCCGGCGGCCCGGCAAAGCCGGTTCCGCGGGTACGCTGGAATGGGCCGCTTTCTCTTACAGCAGTTGAGAGACCTTCTTCGCGGCATTCATCAGTGCCGGCAATATCGTCTCCTGCATCGCCTTCGCACTGGTGCGGTTGGCCTGGCCGCTGATGTTCAGTGCCGCGACCATGCGGCCCTGGCGGTTGACGATGGGGGCGGCCACGGAGATCAGGCCTTCTTCCAGCTCCTGATTCACCAGGCACCACTGCTGCCGGCGCGCCTGTGCCACCTTGGCCATGAGCGCTTCGAGGTCGGTCACCGTGTGTTTGGTGAGCGCCACGCGCTCCGAGGCTTCGAGGCGTGCGCGCACCTCGGCGTCGTCCAGGTCTGCGAGCAGCAGCCGGCCGAGCGAGGTGCAGTAGGCGGGGAGCCGCGAGCCCACGCCCAGGCTGATGCGCATGATTTTCTGCGTCGGTACGCGCATCACGTAGACGATGTCGGTCGCGTCCAGCACGGCGGCCGAGCAAGACTCCTGCACCTCCTGCACCAGCGCTTCCATCACCGGCTCGGCGCGGTTCCATATCGGCATCGACGAGAGATACGCAAAGCCCAGGTCGAGGATGCGCGGCGTGAGCGTGAAGAGCTTGCCGTCTGTCACCACGTAGCCGAGCGTCTGCAGCGTGAGCAGAATGCGCCGCGCGCCGGCCCGCGTGAGGCCGCTCGAAGCCGCCACTTCGCTCAGCGTCTGGTGCGGAGCACTTTCGCTGAACGAGCGAATCACCTGCAGCCCGCGCGCGAACGACTGCACGTAGCTGTCGCCGGGGGCGGGTGCCTCGGGGGCCTTGGTTTTCTGGGCGTGGGTTGCCATGCGGGGTGATCCTCTTTAGAATTCATTATACGAACAAATGTTCTTTAGACGAACAAAAGAGCGGTTCACGAAATCGATCAGTTCATCGGTTCGTTCGTTGGTAAGTTCGTACGGTCGTTCAAGCGGATTGCCCGCGGCTCGCAGGCAGTCCGGTTTCTTTCTTCATTCCCGGAGACAAGCTTCATGATCAACAAGATCGCGCGCTCGGTCGCCGATGCCTTGGCAGGCATCCAAGACGGCGCCACGGTTCTCATCGGCGGCTTCGGCACCGCCGGCATTCCCGGCGAACTCATCGACGGCCTCGTCGAGCAGGGCGCCAAGGACCTCATCGTCGTCAACAACAACGCCGGCAACGGCGAGACCGGCCTGGCGGCGCTGCTCAAGGCTGGCCGCGTGCGCAAGATCATCTGCAGCTTTCCGCGCCAGGCCGACAGCCAGGTGTTCGACGGGCTCTACCGCAGCGGCAAGCTGGAGCTCGAGTTGGTACCGCAGGGCAACCTCGCCGAGCGCATTCGCGCCGCGGGTGCTGGCATCGGCGCCTTCTTCTGCCCCACGGGTTACGGTACGCAGCTTGCCGGAAACCGCGAAACGCGGGAGATCGACGGCAAGCAATACGTGCTCGAGTACCCCATCCACGGCGACGTGGCACTCATCAAGGCCGAGCGCGGCGACCGTTGGGGCAACCTGGTCTACCGCAAGGCCGCGCGCAACTTCGGGCCCGTGATGGCCATGGCCTCGAAGAAGACCATTGCCACCGTGCACGACATTGCCGAGCTCGGCACGCTCGACCCCGAGAGCATCGTGACGCCGGGCATCTTCGTGCACCAGGTGGTGCGCATCGAACGCGTGGCTACGCAAGCCGGCGGCTTCAAGAAGGCGGCATGACCATGAGCAGCACTTACCAACGTCGTACCAAGGACCAGCTCGCCGCCCGCGTGGCGCAAGACATCTTCGACGGCGCCGTCGTCAACCTCGGCATCGGCCAGCCCACGCTCGTGGCCAACCACTTGCCGCAAGGCCGCGAGGTCATCCTGCAAAGCGAAAACGGCATTCTCGGCATGGGCCCCGCGCCCGCGGCCGGCGAAGAAGACTACGACCTCATCAACGCCGGCAAGCAGCCCGTCACGCTGCTGCCGGGCGGCTCGTTCTTTCACCATGCCGACAGCTTCGCGATGATGCGCGGCGGCCACCTCGACATCTGCGTGCTCGGCGCGTTCCAGGTGTCGGCCACGGGCGACCTCGCCAACTGGCACACCGGCGAGAAAGACGCCATTCCCGCGGTCGGCGGCGCGATGGACCTGGCCATCGGCGCCAAGCAGACCTGGGTGATGATGGATCTGCTCACCAAGCAGGGCGCGAGCAAGCTGGTGCAGGAATGTACCTATCCGCTCACCGGCATTGGCTGCGTCAAGCGCGTGTACTCCGACCTCGCCACGCTCGAATGCACGCCGCAGGGCCTGAAGCTCGTCGACCTCGCCGAAGGCCTCACCCGCGAAGAACTCGAGAAGCTGGTCGGTCTGCCGATCGCAGCATGACCCGTTCAACCATTCACAGAGACACAGCCAAATGACCAACCAAGCCTTCATCTGCGACGCCGTTCGCACCCCCTTCGGCCGCTACGGCGGCTCGCTCAGCAGCGTGCGCACCGACGACCTGGGCGCCGTGCCCTTGCGCGCGCTGATGGAACGCAACAAGAACGTCGACTGGCAGGCCGTGGGCGACGTGCTCTATGGCTGCGCCAACCAGGCCGGCGAAGACAACCGCAACGTCGCGCGCATGTCGGCGCTGCTCGCGGGCCTGCCGCTCGAACTCGGCGGCGCCACCATCAACCGCCTGTGCGGTTCGGGGCTCGACGCCGTGGGCACCGCCGCGCGCGCCATCCGCGCCGGCGAAGCGGGCCTGATGATCGCCGGCGGCGTGGAGAGCATGAGCCGCGCACCCTTCGTGATGCCCAAGGCCGAGAGCGCCTTCAGCCGCAACAATGCGGTGTACGACACCACCATCGGCTGGCGCTTCGTCAACAAGCTAATGAAGGCGCAGTACGGCGTCGACTCCATGCCCGAGACGGCCGAGAACGTGGCGACCGACTACAAGATCGGGCGCGAAGCGCAAGACCTGATGGCGCTCAACTCGCAGCTGCGTGCCGTGGCCTCGCAGAAGTCGGGCTTCTTCGACGCCGAGATCGTGCCCGTGAGCGTGCCGCAGAAGAAGGGCGACGCGATCATCGTCAACAAGGACGAGCATCCACGCGAAACCAGCCTCGAGTCGCTCGCCAAGCTCAAGGGCGTGGTGCGCCCCGACGGCACCGTCACCGCGGGCAATGCCAGCGGCGTGAACGACGGCGCCTGCGCGCTGCTGCTGGCCGACGAAGCCAGCGCCGCGAAGCACGGCCTCACGCCGCGCGCCCGCGTGGTCGGCATGGCCACCGCCGGCGTCGCGCCGCGCGTGATGGGCATCGGCCCGGCGCCCGCCACGCAGAAGGTGCTGGCGCTCACCGGCCTCACCATCGACCAGATCGACGTCATCGAACTCAACGAAGCCTTCGCAGCCCAAGGCCTCGCCGTGCTGCGCCTGCTGGGCCTGAAGGACGACGACGCGCGCGTCAACATCAACGGCGGCGCCATCGCGCTCGGCCACCCGCTGGGCGCCAGCGGCGCGCGCCTGGCCACCACCGCGGTGAACCAGCTGCACAAGGGCGGCGGCCGCTACGCGCTGTGCACGATGTGCATCGGCGTGGGGCAGGGCATTGCCGTGATCCTCGAACGCGTCTGACCGGACCTTCCGATGCCGCCGCTGCACCCGTCGAAGTTCTCGCATGCAGTGGCGGTGTCGCTCGTCTTCCTGGTCATGCTCTGCGGGAACGTGTCTGCCGTGGCAGGGGCGCCGGCAAGGCCTCTGAAGTCCGCGCCGCAGTTTTCCGACTACCCCGGCACGGGAGGTGAGCAGCCTCGTACCGCTGACCCTGTCGCACTGCGGCTGGCCAGTTCGTCGACCCGGCGCTACGCGACGCTCCTGCGTCAAGAATTCGGCAAGCCGGCAAACTTCGCGGGTCATCTGAGAGTGGCGCAGTGGGGATGCGGAACCGACTGCCGAAACTTCGCAGTCCTCGACCAGAAGACGGGCTCCGCCTACACCCTTCCTCACGCCGAGGAAATTTCCGGCGTCATGGGCAACGGCGACGAGCGCATCGAATTCAGGCATGACAGCCGGCTCTTGATCATTTCAGGAAGCATCAACGATGGAACCGCGCCGGGCAAGTTCTACTATCTCTGGACTGGCAAGCGGCTCCAACGAATCGGCTCGATGCCTTTGGCTGTCGAGCCGATCCAGAATCCTTGAAGCACCAGAGCCGTTGCCGATGAAACTGGGGCCGCGCTTCGGTGCAGCCTGTCGATAGGGCATCATTGCGGTCGCGTCCTCGCGCGAAGGAGAAATCCGTGCCGTCTTCCACCGACTACGAATCGATGTTCGAGTTTGCGCCGATGTCGCTCTGGCTCGAGGACTACAGCGGGCTGCGCCAGCTGTTCGATTCATGGCGCAGCGCAGGCGTCGTGGATCTGGTGGGCCACCTGAACGCCGAGCCCGGGCATGTGCGCGAATGCATGGCGCAGCTGCGGGTGCTGAGCGTCAATCAGAGCACGCTCACCTTGTTCGGCGCGCCAAGCCAGGCCGACCTGCTGTCCCGGCTCGACAGCGTCTTTCGCGACGACATGAGCGCCCCGGTGATCTACGAGCTGGATCAGCTCTGGCGCGGAAATCTCTGCTTCGACAACCAGACGGTCAACTACGCGCTGGACGGCCGCAGGCTCGACGTGCACGTGCGCGTGCAGATATTGCCCGGACACGAAGCCTCGTGGGATCGTGTGCTGGTTTCATCGGACAACATCACCGAGCGCGTGCGCGCCGAGCAACTGCGCCGCGAGAGCGAGCGCTACGCACGCGAACTGTTCGAGCATTCGCCGGTGTCGTTGTGGGTGGAAGACTTCAGCGCGGTCAAGACCCTGCTCGACGACGTACGCAAGCGGGGCATCAGCGATTTCGCGACCTTCATCAAGGTGCACCCCGAGTTCATCACGCGCTGCATGCGCGAAATCCGCGTGATCGACGTCAACCGGGAGACGCTGCGCATGTTCGGCGCGGCCGACAAGAGCGAGTTGCTGGACAACATCGCCGGCATCTTTCGCGACGAGATGCACGACTCCTTCGCCGAGCAGTTGCAGGACCTCTGGAACGGCAAGATGCTGCAGCAGCGGGAAGTCATCAACTATGCGCTGGCAGGCGACCCGCTGAACATCCACATGCAATTCGCGGTGCTCCAAGACCGGCTCGGCACCTGGGATCTCGTGCTGGTGTCGCTGATCGACATCACGGCCAGGAAGAAGGCCGAGGCCTATCTCGAATACCTCGGCAAGCACGACGTGCTGACGCAACTGCGCAACCGCGCCTTCTTCTCGGAAGAGCTGAACCGGCTGTCGCGCAAAGGCCCGTGGCCGGTGTCGGTGCTGGTGATCGACATGAACGGCCTGAAACCCGTCAACGACGAGGAAGGACACGCGGCCGGCGACGCGCTGCTGCGCCGCGTGGGCGAGGTTCTGAGCAAGGCGGTCGACGAGCCCGGCTGGCCCGCGCGCATCGGCGGCGACGAGTTCGCCGTCGTGCTGCCGAAGACGGACGAGCGCGGCGCGGAGGCAATGCGCGATCGCATCGCTTCCATGCTCGAACTCAACAACCAGTTCTATGCAGGGCAGAGCGGGAGGGTGCTGAGCCTTGCGGTCGGCGTGGCGACCTGCGAGGCCGGTGACTCGCTCGACGCGGCCTTGCAGCTTGCAGACCGCGCGATGTACGAGGAAAAGACCCGCCACTATCGGGAAAGCGCGACGGATCGCCGCCGCTCTTGAGGCTCGCCCTGAAATCTGCTATCGGAAGACCGCGCTGCCCATCGGCGTTGCAGCCGATGTCACGGCGGCCCTCTTCAGAAAAGTAGGATCCATTCGCCGCGAAGGTATCGATACTGGTAGCTCGGTCCCGAAAAGGTGGTGCTGCGGCTGTAGCCCGCGTTGAAACGGAAGACCTGCGATCCTCTGACGGGGCTTTGCAGACTCAGGTCCAGCAGTTTCGTGGGCTGGCTCAGATCGTGATTGATCTTCTCGTTGCCCAGCCCGGCCGTGACAGCGGCGGTCCACCCTTGGAAACGGTACCGCCAGGCGACCGCCAGCATCGACTCGCTGTAGTTCTTCGGATTGAAATAGGCCCGGTCGACGTCCTCGTGGCTGCTTCGGTACGTTCGAAAGCGCGCTTGCAGGGTCAATCCCAGATCGAGTGAGGGTTGATAAATCAGCCGCAGGCGGCCGTGGTCGCGTCGATTGCCGTCCGAAAAATACTGCTGTGCGAGCAGCCCCACCAGAGTGAAGTGGTCTCCAAGCCCTTGATCGACCGCAGCCCCGACAAATGAGAAGTCGATTCCCCGGTCCAGCGATTTCGGGGTTTCGACCCAGTCGCGCGTCACGAGAAACTCTACCGCCGTACTCTTGGTCGGCGACAAGCGGTAGCTGCCGTCGAGGGTGAGCAGCGAATGCCCTCCCTGCTGAAACACGCCCGCCTCCAGCGCACCGCCGTCTCCGGTCCTGGTTTCGATGGAACGGGCAAGAAACGAGATCTTCCGTCCGGCCCTTCGCCAGTCGTCCTGCTTGTATTGATAGTCCCCAAGCCGGAATCCCAGGAAGCGATCGGCGTTTTCAAAAGCGGGAAAAAACTCCACGGACACTCGCCGCGATTGAAAATGATCGCTGTCGTTGGTCAGAAAGAACTCCGTACCAAAAGCCATGGCGGGTGTTGTTTCGTCGCTTTTTTTCTCCTCCCCTCTGCAGGGAGCAATCAGCACCATGAACCCCAGAAGGCCGGCGCACAAACTTCTCGACGCCGCGCTCATTTCGTTCCCCAGGCCTTGGGCCTTCTGAACAGCTCGTCCAAATAGCCGAGCACGCTGGCCGGCTGCAGCAGCAGGCTGTACAGCAGCACGTAAACAATGAATCCCTGCACGTTTTTCCGCACGACCAAGCCTGTTTTCTTGAACATTCGCCGCTCGATCGAAAACATCAGAAGACTCAGTGCGAAAGCAGCCGGCAGCAGCGCCAGGGTCATGAGCCCCACGATCCAGTAATAACCGAAGACGGCAAATATCAACCCCGGTATGAATCCGATGGTGAACGCCAGATCGAGCCAGGGAAACAGCAGGTTCCAGTAAATGAAAAAGGTCGACAGGCGCGACTTGAGCAGGATTCCGGGATGCTTGACGAAGGCTTCCGTCATTCCCCGGGCCCATCGCTGGCGCTGCTTGACCAATTGCTTGATGGTGCTGGGCACGTTGGTGAACAGGCATGCATCTTCGCAGTGGCCCACCCGATAGCCGGCCTTCAGCAGGGCCCACGTGAGGACGATGTCTTCCCCCACGCATTCAGGCCACCCGCCAACCTCGATCAGTGCGGCCCGGTCGTAGACAGAGAAGGCACCCTGTGCCACCAGGGTGCCCTGGAACAGCGATTGCACGCGCTTGATGGCGGAAATGCCATGGAAGTAGTCCCATTCCTGGCAGCGGGTGATCCAGTTTTGCCGCGAATTCCGAACCAGGATTTTTCCCGCGACGGCCCGCGTATTGGGCGGATCGGCCCGATAGCGCTCGACGATGCTGGTGAGCGCCCCTCGGTATAGAAAAGAGTCGGCGTCAACGGTCACGACGAGGTCGTGCAGAACTTCCTTGAACCCGAGGTTCAGGGCGCGAGCCTTGCCGCCGTTCTTTTTCAGATCGACGAAGCTCAGCCATGGGTACCGGTCCAGGGCACGCTGGACGACAAGAGACGTGCCATCGGCCGATCCGTCGTTGATCACGACGACCTGCAATTCACCAGGGTAGTTCTGCTGATCGATGCTGACCAGCGTCTCCTCGATGGAAGCTTCCTCGTTGTATGCGGCGATCAGGATCGATATGGCCGGATAGACAGACAGCGGGCGGTGCGGCGGCCTCTTGTCGAGCATGAGGCTGATGGCCAGAAACGCATTCATGAAGCCCGGAATGATCGCGATGCCATACACCAGGAAAATAGCCAGGGCGGCACCGATATGCAGTTGCAATTCGGCCATCCAGGGCCCCGCAGCCCATATCGAAAATCCCATCCAGGCGCTGGCGCCGATCAACGCAATAAGAAATTTACCTGACACAGGCAGGTAAATCATCGACTGCACTGCTTTCTCGCCGTCTTGGTTCATACCGCCCTCGATAGTTCCAAGAAATGTAATGCCGAGAAGCAATCAGAAGAATCTGTTTACACCTACGAAGGTACCTGGCCGCCGACGCATCAACCGGCGGATGCCGCAAGCCGCTTCACGTCAGTTGCTGAACCGTACAAGCAGCAGAAGGAGCAAATAAAAAAACACTGCGAGTGCACTGATGACAGCGAACTCCGTGGACGACATGCCGGCGTCTTCACGCAGCAGGTTCGTGAAGAAACTTCCCGGCGGCAGGCTGTGCGTTTCCATGCGCGTTCTCCAGTGAGGTGGCCAATTGGCGCCGCTTGTTACCGACTCTTGGAACAAGACATTTTTTCGCCGTGGAGTCACTGTAGAAATTGCGCCGCGCCCGCGCATGAGCGGTGCGCACTTTCTGCAGGGAGACAATCGCACCGCCACTCCGGCGACCGCCCATGACAAAGCGCCTCCGAAGACAGCAACGATCGGAGCATGGCCGCCGACCTGCGCGGACACATCCGCGGCCAGCTTCTGCTTCGGCGGCATGCCGCGACTACCGCAGGTCTCGGGCACGCAGGTAACATCCAGAGCGGGCGGCGACCGTTGCACAGGACGCGCATCGGCGCCCGGCCGCTCGCTTCAGAGCCCATTTGCCCAGGCAGCGCATGCGAATCCAAGAATTGAAACAACGACTCAGGGAAGCCGGGGCGGGCCCCAGCCACGAGCAACGCATCCTGCGGCTGTGGTCCCATGCACTTCCCCGGAACAGCGGCAGGCGCTTGCCGCACAGCTTCTTTCCGTCGTCGCTGATGGACGCCCTGCCGGCCATCGAAGCCGAGCTTGCGGGGCTGGCGCGCATTCACGCGGTCCATCCCGGCGCGGACGGTTCCGAGCGGCTGCTCGTCGCCCTCGCCGACGGCCAGACCGTGGAGAGCGTGCTGCTGCCTCGGGACGGCCTGTGCGTCTCGTCGCAGGTCGGGTGCGCCGTCGGATGCCAGTTCTGCATGACGGGCCGGGACGGTTTGCTCCGCCAGGTGGGAAGCGCCGAAATCATCGCCCAGGTGGCCCTCGCGCGCATGCGGCGGCCGGTGCGCAAGGTGGTGTTCATGGGCATGGGCGAACCGGCCCACAACCTGGACAACGTGGTCGAGGCGATCGAGATGCTCGGCACGGTGGGCAACATCGGCCACAAGAACCTGGTGTTCTCTACAGTAGGCGATCCGCGTGCATTCGAAAGGCTGCACCGGGAACGCGTCAGGCCCGCGCTCGCGCTCTCGCTGCACACGACCAGGGCCGACCTGCGCAAGAAGCTCCTCCCGCGTGCGCCGGACATGACGCCCGAAGAACTGGTCAGCGCCGGCGAGCGCTATGCGCGCGCCACCGGCTACCCGATTCAGTACCAGTGGACGCTGCTGGAAGGCGTCAACGACGGGCCGGAAGAGATCGAAGGCATCGTCAGGTTGCTCTCGGGCAAATACGGCGTGTTGAACATGATCCCCTTCAACGCGGTGGATGGCGTGGCGTTCAGCCGGCCGTCGCGGGAACGCTGCGAACAGATGGCTCGCGCGCTGCATCAGCGGGGCATCCTGACGAAGCTGCGCTATTCGGCCGGCCAGGACATCGACGGCGGCTGCGGCCAGCTGAGGGCGCGCGCGGCCGAAGTGCGGGTGGTGACGCTTCGAAGGGCTGAAGACAGGCCGTAGGCCTGTGAAACGTAGTGTGTCGGCTGGCCGCCGCGACACAGAGGCATACGCAATGGGCGCGGGGGAGTGACGGGCGGGAAAACAATCCGCGGGTCACCCACCCGCGCCCATTGCGCATCCCAAGGAAATCACCATGCGGATCACTCGCCTCCACGCATTGTTCGCCGTCGCGGCCATCGCCGCGTCGGCGGGCGCCCTCACGTTTGCCGCGCCGCCGTTCGGCGGTGACAGGCCTGTGAACGCGGCGCGCGCGGCACCGGAGTTCCAGCACATCGACACATGGCTCAATTCACCGCCGCTCAAGCTCGAGGACCTGCGCGGCCAGGTGGTGCTGGTCGACTTCTGGACCTACACCTGCATCAACTGCCTCAACCATCTGCCGCATGTGAAGGAGTGGCACGAGAAGTACAAGGACAAGGGCCTGACGGTGGTCGGCGTACACACCCCGGAGTTCGCCTTCGAGAAATCGACCCGGAACGTGAAGGAAGCGGTGCAGCGCCTGCAGATCAAGCACGCGGTGGCGCAAGACAACAGCTACGGAACCTGGAAGGCTTTCAACAACCAGTACTGGCCGGCGGTGTACCTGATCGACAAGGAGGGGCGCATCGTCTATTCGCACTTCGGCGAAGGCAGCTACGGCGCGACCGAGAAGAAGATCCAGGCGCTTCTTGCGGAGCCGTCCGCTGCCACGGGAGGAGGCTGAAATGAAGAAGCTCTGGTTCGCGCTGCTGTTCTTCGCGGGTGGCATGGCGCATGAGGTGCGCCACCCGACCAGCTGCCAGTGCGTTGCCTCGGTCAGCTCCTCGCTTCGACCGCCGAAGCGAACACATAGCCTTCGCTGCGCACGGTCTTGATGTAGCGGGGTTCGCGCGCATCGTCGCGCAGGCGCTGGCGCAGCCGGCTCACGAGCAGGTCGATGGAACGCTCGAAGAGCTCGGCTTCGCGGCCCTGGGTGAGGCTCAGCAGCTGGTCGCGGCTCAGCACTTTTTGCGGATGGTCGAGAAACACGCGCAGCAGCCGGTATTCGGCACCGCTCAGCGCCACCATCACGCCGCTGTCATCGAGCAGATGGCGCGCCACGGTGTCGACCTGCCATTCGCCGAAACCCAGTTTCTTTGCGGGCTCGATGGCACCCATGTTCGGCGGCAGCATGCGCGTGCGGCGCATCACGGCGCGCAGGCGCGCGAGCAGCTCGCGGGCGGAAAAGGGCTTGGCCAGGTAATCGTCCGCGCCCATCTCAAGGCCGAGGATGCGATCGGCTTCCTCGCTGCGCGCGGTCAGCATGAGGATGGGCGTTGCCTTGTACTTGCCGGTGCGCAGGTCGCGGCAGAGCGTGAGCCCGTCTTCGCCGGGCAGCATCAGGTCGAGAATGATCAGGTCGAACGGGCCCGACTCTTCCAGCGCGGCGCGCATGTGCCGGCCGGTGGGTACCGCGACCACGCGCAAGCCGTTCTTCACCAGGTAGGCGGTGAGCAGTTCGCGAATTTCCCGGTCGTCGTCGACGATGAGGATGTGGTCCGAGGTCTTTGGCGTCATGGCAGTGGCAGGGGAAGGATGGCGCGAGAGGCGCCGCAGCCGCAATGTAGCGCCCCGGCCGTGCAATGGGGCAGGCAGTGAAACGTAGTGTGTGGATTTCTCGCGCGGATACATAGGAATACGCAATGTGTGTTGGCAGGGCAGGGGCGGCTCAACAATCCGTCCGTTTCGAAACCAATCCACATCGACTTCACCAAGGAATCACCATGACCCGCATCGAAAAAGTCCTCTACACCGGCAAGACCCATACCTCTTCGGGCGGCCGCGACGGCGAAGCGCGCAGCTCCGACGGCCGCCTCGACATCAAGCTTTCGTCGCCCGGCAGCGCAGGCAGCGGCACCAACCCCGAGCAGCTGTTTGCCGCCGGCTGGTCGGCCTGTTTCATCGGTGCCATGGGCAAGGCAGCGGGCAAGATGAAGGTCACTCTGCCGCCCGACCTGGCCGTCGATGCCGAGGTCGACCTGGGCACGGCGGGCGCCGAGTACTTTCTGCAGGCACGCTTGAATGTGAGCCTGCCGGGCCTGGACCGCGAAGTCGCGCAGGCCCTGACGGACGCGGCGCACCAGACCTGCCCATACTCCAAGGCCACCCGCGGCAACATCGACGTTGCCATCCACCTGGTGTAAGCCAGCCACGCCGTACCCAAGAAGAGAAGGTGCCCATGTCCACTCCCGCGAATCTTTCTGCGAACCCGGCCGGCACCGCGAGTGCGGCGGGTGCCGCGGGTGGGTGGCGCCGCCTGCTTCCGGGTTCGCTGTTCTCCCGCGTGACGTTGATCATCGTGGTGGGCCTGGCCGTCGCGCAGCTTCTCACCTTCGCCGCGATCCGCTACGAGCGGAACATGGCGCTTCGCGAGCTGATGATGATCGGCATCGAGCGCGACATTGCCAGTTCGGTCGCCATGCTCGACCGCCTTCCCGCCGCGGAACGCGCAAGCTGGCTCGACCGGCTGGAGCGCCGCAACTACCGCTTCGTGCTGGGCGGCAGCGCGCAGGGCACCGAGCCCGCCTCGCCGGCTTCGCGGCAGTTTGCCGCGGCCATCGTCGACGCCATGCGCCCGTTCCACGTCGTCAAGGCGGGGGAGGTGCCTTGGCCGCCCGAGGGCCTGCAGATCCAGGTCCGGCTCGGCGACGGTTCTTCCGTGGTCGTCCATGCCATGCGCGTGGGCATGCCGGTGTCGGGCTGGGTGATGTGGGTGCTGGTCGTCCAGCTGCTGGTGCTGGCCCTGTGCGCCTGGTATGCGGTGCGGCTGGTCACGCGGCCGCTCGCCCAACTCTCGGCCGCGGCCGACGACCTGGGGCCCGACCTCAAGGCGCAGACGCTCGCGGAAGAAGGCCCCACCGAGGTGGCGCACGCGGCGCGCGCCTTCAACGCCATGCAGCAGCGCATCGCCGGCTACATGTCCGAGCGTGTCGAGATCCTTGCGGCCATCTCGCACGATCTGCAGACGCCCATCACACGCATGCGGCTGCGCACCGACCTCATGGACAACGAGCAAGACCGCGAGAAGTTCCGGCAAGACCTCGACGCCATGCACTCGCTGGTGCGCGAAGGCGTCACTTATGCGCGCACGCTGCACGGTGCCACGGAGCCGCCGCTGCGCATCGACGCCGACGCGCTCCTCGAGAGCATGGCGGCCGACTATGAAGACGTGGGCCAGCAGGTGCGGCTCGAAGGCCGGGTCGGCACGCCGATCGTGAGCCGCCCCAACGCGCTGCGCCGCATCTTGATGAACCTGATCGACAACGCGCTGAAATTCGGCAGCGACGTGCGCCTGCGCGTGCAGGCCGAGGGAGGCGGGCTGGTGCTGAGCGTGCTCGACAACGGGCCGGGCATTCCGCCCGACGAACTCGAAGCGGTGCTCAAGCCTTTCTACCGCGTCGAGAGCTCGCGCAACCGCAGCACCGGCGGCACGGGGCTGGGCCTGGCCATTGCGCATCAGCTCGCCATGGCCATGGGCGCCGAGCTCACGCTGCACAACCGCCCCGAGGGCGGACTGGAGGCCCGGCTCACGATGACCACCGCACCGCAGAACTGAGACGCCCGCCGCGGCGGCTCGCAATCGATTGACCCTTGAAGCAGCGGCTCGCGAAGCGAGACCGCAGAGTCCTCGCACGCCCTGCCGAAGGCTGCATCCGTTCAACCCTGATCGCTGAAACATCATGCTCATCCTCATCGTTGCCTACCTGGGCGGGGTGCTCACCATCCTGAGCCCCTGCATCCTGCCGGTGCTGCCGTTCGTGTTTGCGCGCGCCGACCGCCCATTCCGGCCGCACGGCCTGCCCATGCTGCTGGGCATGGCGCTGGCCTTTGCCGCCGTTGCCACGCTGGCGGCGGTGGGCGGCAGCTGGATCGTCAGCCTCAACGAATACGGCCGCCTGGCGGCCATTGCCATGCTCGCGCTGTTCGGCGTGACGCTGCTGTTCCCCGGCATCGCCGACCGCATGAGCCGGCCGCTGGTGGCGCTGGGCCTGCGCATCTCGGGGCCGCGTAGTGATGGGCGTGCGTTGTCGGTGTTCTCTCCGTTGTTGCTCGGTGTTGGCACAGGCCTGCTCTGGGCGCCGTGCGCGGGCCCGATCCTGGGCCTGATCCTGACCAGCGCGGCGCTCAACGGCGCGAGTTTCGGCACCTCGCTGCTGCTGCTCGCCTATGCCGCTGGCGCGTGCACGTCGCTCGCGGCTGCGCTGCTGTTCGGCGGACGGCTGTTCTCGGCCATGAAGCGTTCGCTGCATATGGGCGAATGGGTGCGGCGCGCCGCCGGTGGGGCCGTGCTGCTGGGCGTGGGCGCCATCGCGCTGGGGCTGGACACCGGCTTGCTCGCGCGTCTTTCGGTGGGCACGACGTCGGCATTGGAGCAGGCACTCGTCGAGCGGGTCCGGGAGCCGAAGCTACCGCCGCCGCAGGTGGAATCCTCTGCGCTGCGCGAAGAAGCGGGCTTCGCGCGGGTGTCGGCAAGCCGCGAGACGCCGCTCGCCCGCGCGCTCAAGGTCGAAGGGCACTTTCCTTCGCTTGCCGGCGCAACCGAATGGATCAACTCCGCACCGCTCACGCCCGAGGCATTACGCGGCAAGGTGGTGCTGGTCGATTTCTGGACCTACTCGTGCATCAACTGCCTGCGCACCTTGCCCTATGTGCGCGCATGGGCCGAGAAGTACAAGGACGCGGGCCTGGTGGTGCTCGGTGTGCATGCGCCGGAGTTCGCGTTCGAGAAGCGCCCGGCCAACGTGCGCAGGGCAGTCGATGAGCTGGGCATCGGCTTCCCGGTGGCCCTGGACAACGACTTTGCCATCTGGCGCGGCTTCGACAACCAGGCCTGGCCCGCGTTCTACTTCATCGATGCCGAGGGGCGCATCCGTCATCGCCAGTTCGGTGAGAACCGGTACGACCAGGCGGAGCAGGTCATCCAGCAACTGCTGGCCGAGGCGGGGCGGACCCGCATCGCCGCCGGGTTGGTGGCGCCTCTGGGGCAGGGTACCCAGGCCGCGCCCGGCCTCGAGCCGGCGTTGTCTGGCGAAACCTACCTGGGCCATGAGCGCGCGCACGGCTTTGCTTCGCCGGGCGGCATTGCGCGCGGTCGTGCAAACGTCTATCAGCCCGCTTCTTCTTCATTGCGCACGAACCAGTGGTCGCTGGCCGGCGACTGGACGGTGGAGGCCGAGCGCGCGGTGCTGAACAGCGCGAATGGGCGCATCGCCTATCGGTTTCAGGCGCGCGACGTGCACCTGGTGCTCGGTCCCGCGGCCAACTGCAAGCCGGTGCGCTTCAGGGTGTGGGTCGATGGAAAGCCGCCGCTCGAGGACCATGGCTCCGACATCGATGCGCAAGGCCACGGCGTGATCGATGTGCAGAAGCTCTATCAGTTGGTGCGCCAGCAGGCGGCGAACGGAAAAGACCGGCTGTTCGAAATCGAGTTTCTCGACGCCGGAGCGCAGGCCTACGCATTCACTTTCGGTTGAGCGCGGACTCGGGTCCGGCGGCTCAGGCCGTCCAGGCGCTCAGCGAAAGCCGCCGCAGCATGTCCGCCTGGCGCGATTCTTCGGCGTCGCGCAGGCTCTTGGCCGCGCGGGCGGCCACGTAGCTGACGTACAGCATTTCGATGGCCTTGCCCCATTCGTGCATCTTTTGCGAAACCACGCTGGTCGACGTTGCCGAAGGGTCTGCGGCCGGGCAAGCGGGCACCTCGAAACCGGCTTTGCTGAGAATGGTGGCTTTCTGAAAAATGGTAAGCATGCGACGGGCCTCTGGACCTTGGGGTATGGGCATCAGCTTAGCCTTGCGCAAGAGGCGTGCCATCCGCTGCATGACGTATGTGTCTGTCAGTAAATGGCTATCTATCCATGGCACCCACCGCGGCTTTCTAGGCCTTAAGCCTTAGGCCGGAATCGATTCGGTGTGCTGCCACACCAGCGTGGCAGCCGCCAGGTCTTCCAGCGCGCTGCCCACCGCCTTGAACACGGTGCGCTCCCCGCCGCCCGTGCGGCCTGTTCGTTCGCCCCGGCAGAGTGCGGCCAGCGTGCCCTGCACCTCATCGGCGCGCAGCGTGCCGGCTGCGACGGCGTCGAGCAGCTCGCCTGCTTTCTGCAGCGCCTCGGTGGTGTCGATGAAGGTGCGTGCGCCCGCGAAGCAGCGCACGTCTGCTTCACGCATGGCGGGAGTGAAGCTGCCGATCAGGTCCAGGTGCGAGCCCGGCGAGAGCCATTCGCCGCGCACGAGGGGCTCGGTCGCGAGCGTGGCGCAGCTCACGATGTCGGCCTGCCGCACGGCGGCTTCCAGTTCGTTACTGACGACGGCGCGGGCGTTGAAGCCTTCGGCGCGCCATTGCTCAGCCAAGGCTTCGGCGCCTTCGGGCCGGTGGTTCCACACCTGCACCTCGTCGATCGGGCGCACGCTGTCATGTGCGGCGGGCAGCAGCTTGGCGACGCGGCCGGTGCCCAGTACCAGCAGACGACGCGCATCGGCACGTGCCAGAAAAGAAGCAGCCAACGCCGATGCGGCGGCCGTGCGGCGCGCGGTGAGCTCGTTGCCGTCCATCATCGCCAGCGGCACGCCAGTGCGCGCGTCGTACAGCACATAGGTGGCATGCAGGCCGGGCAGGCCGCGCGCGCCGTTGCCCGGAAAGACATTGATGGTCTTGATGCCCAGAAACCCCGCGTCGCTCCACGCCGGCATGATGAGCACGGTGCCCTTGTCGGCGCCGGCAGTCTCGATGCTGTGCACATGGCGCGGCGGCACCTGCGCATCGGCCGCGAAGGCCGAGCGCAGGGCGGGCACGAGCCGCGCAAAGGTGAGCGGCTCGCGGGTGGCGGTGGCGTCGAAATGCTTCATGGTCGTCGTGGAGGGAGGTTCCGGCGGTTTCCAGCTCATGAGAAGTGCGCTTCTTGAACCCCGACTGCATGGAGCACCGTTCGAATCGACCGCTCAGGCCTGCTGCCGGAACGCAAGGTGATAGCCGTTGCAGTCCGCAACCCCGAACTCGCTCGAGCCGTATGGCATCTGCTGCAGCGGCCAGGCAATCGATGCCTTGTCCTTGACGGCGGCGTAACAGGCCGCCGCATCGGCCACGGCGAAATAGAAGGTGCCGGAGCACGTGGGAGGGCTCTTCCAGAGATCCTGCTGCGTGAAGATGAGCTTGCCGCCGTGCTTCTCGACCGTCAGGGTGTCGTCTGCCGAACGGGCGGCCGCGAAGCCGAGAACATCGGCGTAGAAGCGTTCGGTCTGTGCCAGATCGTGGCAGCGCAGGAGCAGTGTCAGCGGCATGGGTGGCCTCCTTGGCGTGCGGCCGAACGGCCGTTTCGGCGGAGGATAGCTCAGCCCGCGGCGATACGGCTCCATTCGAGTCCGTGCTTCGCAAGGTACTTGCGCAGCCTGTCGGCATCGTTCACCACGCTGCGCTGCGCGCGGGATGCCTGGAAAAGTTGCCGCCCCGCGTCCGACAGGCTGCGTGCTTCGCGGCACACGCGCACCACCGCCTCGAGCTGCAGCCTGTCGAACAGGTCGAGCGCGGCCGCGCGTTCCTCGCCGAGCAGGGCGTCGAGGTCCGCATCCGCGGCGCCGCCGTGTCCCTTCTTCGGACCTTCGCGGTTCCACAGCCACCGCAGCCGTGCAATTTCGGCCTCGACCAGCGCCACCGGAATGCGCCCGCCGTCCGCCAGCGTGGCCAGACGCGTCACGCTGGCCGAGAGGTCGCGAAAGTTGCCGCACCACAGCGCCTCGGCGCTCTGTGCAAACCGCAGGTAGGCCGCGCGCGCTTCGGCGTTGAAGCGCACCACGCGATGGTTCTCGTTCGCGTGGATGGCCAGCAGGTGGTCGATGTTGGGCTCGATGTCTTCGGGCCGCTGCGCGAGGCCGGGCAGGTCGTAGGTCCAGAGGTTGATGCGTGCGAACAGGTCTTCGCGGAAACGCCCGCCCGCCACGTCGCTGCGCAGGTCGCGGTTGGTGCCGGCAATGAGCTGAAAGTCGCTTTCCACTTCTTTGTCCGCCCCCACCGGGAAGAAGCGCTTTTCCTCGATGGCCTTGAGCAGCATGGCCTGTTCGTCGGGGCCGAGTTCGCCGATCTCGTCGAGAAAAAGAACGCCCCGGTGCGCCGTGCGCAGCAGGCCCGCGCGCTCGCCCGCGGCGCCGGTGAAGGCGCCCTTCTTGTGGCCGAACAGCGTGGACGCGGCACCGTCGCCGCGCAGCGTGGCGCAGTTCACTTCCACGAACGGCCCGGTCATCTGGTGTCGCGCCTGCTTCAGCTCGAACATGCGCCGGGCCAGGAACGACTTGCCCGCGCCGGTCGGGCCGACCAGCAATATCGGCGCCCGCGAGCGCACGGCCACGCGTTCGATCTCGTCGATGAGCGCGTTGAAGCGCGCATTGCGCGTCGCGATGCCACTCTTCAGGAACGCGACCGCATCGCGCTGCTCGGCATCGAAGCGCCGCGCGATCGCGTCGTAGCGCGACAGGTCGAGGTCGATCAGCGCGATCTCGCCCGGATGACCCGCGCGCTGCCGCTTGGGCGGCGAGGTCTGCGCGAGCACGCCGGGAATCACGCGGGATTCGGCCAGCAGGAACATACAGATCTGCGCCACGTGCGTGCCGGTGGTGATGTGCGCCCAGTACTGCTCGCGCTCCGTGTCGAAGGGGTAGGCGCGCGCCCAGTCGTACAGGCGCGTGTAGACCTCGCCGAAGTCCCAAGGGTCCTCCAGATCGATGGGAATCAGGTTGACCTGGGTCTCGGGCGACACGGTGGCGATATCGGCCCTGACCACCTCGGCGAGCGCCTTGTGCTTGAGCGTGTAGAGCAGCTCCATGCGCGCGACGACCATGTCGTCGTGCTGGGCGAGCGAGACGGTGGGGCGCCACTTTTCCCAGCGGCCGGTGCCTTGGCCGGCGTCGAGTTGCGTGCCGAGAAAGCCGATGACGACCGTTGGCTTCATGGATATGAATCTAGCTGAATTTATAAATTTGGTGGAAATATTATCAGGTGCAAGAGCCGCTATGCAAGGGCCGGAGAAAGGGATTTCCATTGCAAATCAATAACTTGAGTCGCATCCGCCTCACTGGACGAGCGGTTTTTCGCAAGCTGGCACGTCTGCTGCAATAGATGAACCGTCCGGATGCAGTTCATCCGCTCGCAGGTGCCGCATGAAAGCGGCCCGGTGCCGCAGGCCAGACCTGTCTTGGGCTTGCGGTATGCCGCTGTTGAACTGGCTGGCGACTGAACTTGATTCAGTTCTGCTCATGGTTGAGCACCGTGCTAACCACATGGCGTTGCGGGTTCGATTCCCGCGAAAAACCTGGCAGTGCTTGCACTGCCATCTGTTGGGGCGAAAGCCCCCCGCCCCGGCACACCGGAGCGATGGCGCAGGGCAAAAAGAAAAGCCCTGCGGCGCGCGACACCGTGCCAAGCGCAGGCGGCTTGCGCACCGCGTGTGCGGCAAGGAACTGCGTGCAGTCATCGACGGAGAGGGAGTGGCGGCGTTGCACATGCGACGCCGGGAGGCACCTACCGAACCGCGCGACCGCTGCATGTCAGGCCTTGTCGACCGCAGTGCCCGCCGCCTGCCCTTTCGTGGGCCTGGATTGAATGAATGAATGACGAACGAACCGAATAACCGAACCGAACAACGAGTGGGAGAAAAAATGCTGGGTTTCAATCAATACACCGTCAAGAAGAACGAACGCGCGCTGCTGCTGCGCAATGGCGACTTCGAGCAACTGCTCGGCCCGGGGAAGCACCGCGTGTTCTCGGCATTCGACACCCTCAAGCTGGAGCGCTTCTCGCTCGCCGAGCCGTCGTTCGAGCACGAGTTGGCCGACTATTTCCTGGCGCGCGAGCCCGAGTTGGTGGCGCGCGAGTTCGTCCAGGCGTCGCTCGGCGAGACGCAGGTCGGACTCCGCCATGAAGACGGCGTGTTGGTGCAGATCCTGCCGCCTGCCACGCGCAAGCTGTACTGGCGCGGGCTGCGCGAACAGCGCATCGAAGTGATCGACGTGGCGGGCGACGCGCGCCTGCCGGCCGAGCTGCTGTCGAAGCTGCAGAGCGTGGCCCTGCGTCCGCGTGCGGTGCAGGGGCTCGACGGCGTGCTGCTGGTGCAGGTGCCCGAGTTCCATGCCGGCGTGCTGACGCTCGAGGGCCAGATGCAGGCAATGCTGCCGCCGGGGAACCACGGTTTCTGGCGCTTCAACCGCCAGGTGGCGGTGACGTGTGTCGACCTGCGCTCGCAGATCGCCGAAGTGAGCGGTCAGGAAATCCTGACCCGCGACAAGGTGGGGCTGCGGCTGAACCTGTCGGCGGTGTGGCGCTTTCTCGATGTGCGGCAGGCCATGGCACAGATGCCGAAGCCGGCCGAGCATGTCTATCGCGAACTGCAGTTCGGTCTGCGTGCCGCGGTGGGCGAGCAAACGCTCGACGCGTTGCTGGAGAACAAGTCGGCCATCGACCAGACGGTGCTGGCACAGGTGCGCGAGCGGCTGGAGGGTTCGGGCGTCTCGCTGGAAAGCGTGGGCGTGAAGGACATCATCTTGCCCGGCGAGATGAAAACCATCCTCGCCCAGGTGGTGGAGGCCGAGAAGTCGGCCCAGGCCAACGTGATCCGCCGCCGCGAGGAAACCGCGGCCACGCGCTCGCTGCTGAACACCGCCAAGGTGATGGAGGGCAACCCCGTCGCGCTTCGGATGAAGGAACTCGAAACGCTGGAACGCGTGGCCGAGCGGATCGACAAGATCTCGGTGGTCGGTGGTCTGGACCAGGTGCTCAACGGACTCGTGACGCTGCGGCCGAACGGTTCCTGAGCGATAGGGGAAAGAAAGAGATACGGGCACGCAGGCACAGAAGGGAGCGCCACTGCCAAAAATGTTTGAAATTGCCGGCAGCCTGGGTAAGACCAGGTACGGCGGGAAAGCCGGTCGACGAGCAAGGTTGAGGATGCAGGTGCTGGCTCCGATGACGGGTCTGTCACTGGCGCGCGTTTCCAATCGTCGACTGGGCCAATGGATTCAAACACCATGGTCGCCGTATTGATGCGGGTTCGAATCCCGCCGTGTCCACCATTCGGCCGTAAGAATAGATAGATAGACAGAGAGAGAAAAGAAAATGGAACAGAACTACAAACTGCACCAGGTCGCCAACGGCGTCCCCGTGAAGATGTGGACGAACGGCGTGCCCGTGGAAGACGAAGCGCAAAAGCAGCTCGAGAACGCGGCCCGCCTGCCCATCGTCTTCAAGCACATCGCGGCCATGCCCGATGTGCACTACGGCATCGGCGCGACCGTAGGCTCGGTGATCCCGACCTTCAAGGCCATCATCCCGGCCGCGGTGGGCGTGGACATCGGCTGCGGAATGATGGCGTGCAAGACCACGCTCAACGCACGCGACCTGCCCGACAACCTGGGTCCGCTGCGCGCCGCGATCGAGAAGGCCGTGCCGCACGGAAGCAATCCCAAGCGCATGGGCCGCGACAAGGGCTCGTGGGAAACGCCGCCCGACGAAACCGATGCGGCCTGGGCCAAGCTGGTGGATGAGTTCGACCTGATCTGCGAGGACTACCCGCGCATCAAGAACACGAACAACCACAAGCACCTGGGAACGCTGGGTACCGGCAACCACTTCATCGAGGTGTGCCTCGACGAGGCCGGCGCCGTGTGGTTCATGCTGCACTCGGGTTCGCGCGGCGTGGGCAACGCCATCGGCACGCACTTCATCGAGCTCGCGAAGAAGGATGCCGAGCTGCACCAGCGCAACCTGCCAGACCAGGACCTGGCGTACTTCGAGGAAGGCGCTAAGTACTTCGGCGACTACGTGCGCGCGGTGGGCTGGGCCCAGAAGTTCGCGCGTGCCAACCGCGAAGTGATGATGCAGCGCGTGGTCGCGGCTGCGCGCAAGGTCATCGCCAAGCCGTTCGAGGCGCATGTGGAAGCGGTGAACTGCCACCACAACTACGTGAGCCGCGAGACGCATTTCGGCGAAGACGTGCTCATCACGCGCAAGGGCGCGGTGAGCGCCAAGGCCGGCGAACTCGGGATCATTCCCGGCAGCATGGGTGCCAAGAGCTACATCGTGCGCGGAAAGGGCAACCCCGAGAGCTTCATGAGTTGCAGCCACGGTGCGGGCCGCACGATGAGCCGCACCAAGGCGAAGAAGCTCTTCACCATCGCCGACCAGATCGCCGCGACCGAAGGCGTGGAATGCCGCAAGGACGCCGACGTGATCGACGAGATTCCGATGGCCTACAAGGACATCGATGCGGTGATGGAAGCGCAGAAGGACCTGGTGGAGGTGGTTTACACGCTCAAGCAGGTGGTTTGCGTGAAGGGATAGTACCCAGGGCGACGCTCATCGCCCTGGCAAACGGAGGCAGCGCAATTTCATAGGCGCTGGAAAAGGACAGAGCGATGAAGTGGTGGAAAACAAGAACCGAAGCGTTGCCGACACTGCAGATGCAGGCCCTCGATGGGAGCGCATTGATGGAGCTCGCACGCTCCTGTGACGGTTATCAGCGCGAAACGGCCGTCGTCGAGTTGGTTCGCCGTGCAGACCCGCAAGCCATCCCGGTCTTGCTGGTGTGTGTCGGCGACTGGGTTTCGGAGGTGCGCCATGCGGCGAAGCAAGGTCTTTCCGTGTTCATGCGCGATGAGTTCATTGCGCAGTGGGCGCATGCCTTGCCCGAACTGGCTTTTGCCTATCGTGTCCGCAGAACCGATCTGAGCGATCTGACGGGTGCCATCGAGGAATTCCTGGCGCGGAACATCGACGCTCTGGAGCAGCACGCATCGGCGATGGACGATGAGATGCGGCGCTGGATCTTCACGTTGCGTCTCCAAAGAACGCACGGCGATCCGGCGCTGCTGGCCCTGCTGTGCCGAAGTGTTCGCTCGAACGATCTGCTGACCTCCCTGCTTTGCCTGAAGGCGGTCGAGCGGCTGCAGGCTCCTTCTGACCGCCGTGCGGTGTTCGAGGCAGCCGGCCGTTCGCGGTTGCCCCGGGTGCGCATGATCGCCATTCGAGAGCTGCTGGGCTTGCCAGATCATGACGCGAGGCCTTTTCTTCGCGGCATGTGTTTCGACACCAACGCCGCCGTGCGCGCGCTGGCAGTGGGCGCGTTGGCGGCCGAGCATGACGAGATACGCGCGCGCGCAAAAGAGGTCTTGAACAGGACCGGGTGCGAAGCGCGGCGGACCGTGGCAGCGCTTCACGTGCTGCACCTGCTCGGCGATCCGCAGGCCTTCGTTCTTGCCCACTCGATGGCCGATTCGCAGGCGGTGCCGTTGCGGCGGTTGGCACGCTGGCTGATGCTCGTTGCGGCACAAGGCAGCGAGCTCGACGAGCAGCTGATGGCGCTGGCAGCCGATCCGTCACCGAAGATGCGGCGGCTTGCGGTCGAGCACATCCGGCGCGGTGCCCCTTTGCCGACCCCGGCTGCGTTGATGCGCATGGGGCTCGAACGCCGCGAACTCGCAATGGATGTCATTGCCATGCTCGGCAGCGGGTCGCCCTGGGATCGGCTGCTGTTTGTCATGGCACTTCTGGATGGAGAACCGCCTTCGGGCAAGTTGCGCAACGCGGTCAACATCGAACTCGATGCATGGGTGAAGGCGATGGCCGGCAGCTATGTTCAGCCGCGATCGGATCAAGCCGCCAGATTGGCGGCCCTGTGGGAACGCAGGTCTGATTTGCTGCGCGCGGACAGGCCGGCTGGCCTTTTGCCGCACGGTTTTCCTGAAGAGATCGAATACCACCTTCGAGCCTTTCGCGTGATCTGAACAACACCACATTTGCCATCATGAAAAGCAACAAGCAACGCCGCGCCGAGATCAAGGCGCATCGCCTCGAACGCGCCGACGCGCTGAAGGTGCAACTGCGCACGCAAGACGCCCGGCAGCTCTCGGCGGGCGGCCTTGTGCCGGGAATGGCCATGGCCGACAAGTCACGGCTTGCGCACTACAACACCACCTTTGGCGAAGTGCCGGACTTCTATCTCGACCAGGCCTACACCTGCCGCGATTGCGGCGCGAAAGAGGTGTGGACCGCCAAGCAGCAGAAGTGGTGGCACGAAGTCGCGCAGGGTTCGGTGTACAGCCATGCGGTTCGATGCCGTGCATGCCGGCAAGCGCGTCGCGCGCTGCGCGACGCAGCGCTCCGGAACGAAGGCGCCAACCTGCTGGGCGGCGAGGTCACCCGATTGCGCGCATTGGCAACAACGGAAAAGCCGACGCCCGACGCGTTGGCACAGGTCGAGGCTGCCTTGCAAAGCAAGTGGCGCAGCTTGCGCGTGGTCGCAATCGAAGTCATGGGCCAGTGGGGCGGTCCCGGGCAGATCGAACGGTTGCAAGCATTTGCGGCAGACCGCGGAAGCAGCTACGGGACATGGGAACGCGAAGCGGCGAATGCCGCGGCAAAAGCACTGGCACGCTGGGCGGAGAAAGATCGGGAATGTTGAAACTCACTTTTCTGGGCACCTCCTCGGGCACCCCCACGCGCCAGCGCAACGTCTCGGGCCTTGCGGTGCAGACCGTGCTCGGCGCCGACTGGTTCCTGGTCGATTGCGGCGAAGGCACGCAGCACCGCCTGCTGCAAACGCCGCTGTCCTTGCACGACCTGGCAGCTGTCTGCATCACGCATGTGCACGGCGACCATTGCTATGGCCTGCCGGGACTGCTCGCGAGCGCCGGCATGGGCAAGCGCACGAAGCCGCTGAAGCTGATCGCGCCGCGGCCGGTGTGGGAGTGGTTCGAGGCGACGCGCCGGTTGACGGACCTGCATCTGCCGTACGAGGTCGAGCATGTGGATCTCGAAGCCGAGGCGCTGGTCTACGAAGCCCCGGGCCTGCGCATCGAGCGCCATGTGCTGCGGCACCGGGTGCCCAGCCACGCCTACCGCGTGCAGGTGCAAACCCGGCGCGTGCGGCTGAAGGCCGACGCCTTGCGCGCCGCGGGCCTGCCGCCGGGCCCCGCATGGCGCGCGCTGCAGAACGGGGAGGACGTGCCTTTCAACGGCGAGGTGCTGCGCAGTGCCGATTTCGCGGAGACGCACATCGACAGGGCCAGCGCCGTGCTCGGAGGCGACAACGCCGAACCCGCACTGTTGCGCGTGGCCTGCGAGGGGGCGCAGCTGCTGGTGAACGAGGCCACCTACACGCAAGAGGCGCTCGACAAGGTCGGGCCTGGACCGATGCACAGTTCGGCGCGCCTGCTGGCCGAATTTGCGCAATCCGTCGAAGTGCCCAACCTGGTTCTCACGCACCTCAGCCCGCGCCACCAGAACGAAGAGGGCATGGCCGCGCTGATGGCGGAGACGCAGGCCCACTACAGTGGCCATGCATTCCTGGCCAACGACCTGGACGTTTTTGAACTCGACAGCACCGGCAAGGTGACTGTCACGCCTGCCCGATCGGACGAATGAACGAATCCGGCGGCAAGAAGAAGATTTTTATTCATGAGCAACCAAGAATTCCTGCGCTCGGCGCACTCCATCGATCCCGCCATGCGCGTGCAGATCATGGACGCCCTGCGCGACATCGAAACGCGGCATGACGTCACGGTGCTGTTCGCCTGCGAATCCGGCAGCCGTGGCTGGGGCTTTGCCTCGCCCGACAGCGACTACGACGTGCGCTTCATCTACGTGAACCGCCTGCCGTGGTATCTCACCGTCACGCCGCGCCGCGACGTGATCGAACTGCCGATCAGCGGCGATCTCGACATCAACGGCTGGGACCTGCGCAAGGCGCTGGGCCTGATGCGCGAGTCGAACCCTACGCTGCTCGAATGGCTGCGTTCGCCCGTCGTGTACCGCGACGACGCGGTCGCAATGCCGCGCTTTCGTGCGCTCTCGGAGGCGGTGTTCTCCAACGCGCGCGGCTGGCATCACTACGCCTCGATGGCCAAGAAGAACTTCCGCGAGCATCTGCAGGCCGAAGAGGTGCGCTACAAGAAATATCTCTACGTGCTGCGCCCGCTGCTTGCGGCGCGCTGGATCCGGACGCAAGCCGGCGTACCGCCGATGCGCTTTGCCGACCTGGCTCAGAAGACGCTCGATCCCGTAAGCGACGCTGCGCTGATCGAAGAGATCAACGCGCTGCTCGAGGTGAAGATGCGCGCCGGCGAAGCCGCCACCAGCCCGCGCTGGCCTGGCATTCACGCGTTCATCGAAAGCGAACTGGCGGCCAACGCGGCCGAGCCGGTCGCGCCGCTGCCGCAGGCCGAGAGTGCGGGGCTGGACGCGTTTCTCTGCGAGACGGTGCTGCGCTTCGACGCGGCCGCGCCCGCCGCGACGGAAGGAGGCTGCGGATGATCGAGCTCGACGGATCGCAAGGCGAGGGCGGCGGCCAGATCCTGCGCACCAGCCTGGCCTTGTCGGTGGCCACGGGCCAGCCGGTCGCCATCGAGAAAATTCGCGCGGGGCGCGCCAAGCCGGGATTGATGCGCCAGCATCTCGCGTGCGTGAACGCCGCCGCCGAAATCAGCGGCGCGCAGGTCGAAGGGGGCGAGCTCGGATCGCAATCGCTGCGTTTCGTACCCGGACCGGTGCGCGCGGGCGAATACAGCTTCACGATTGCCAGCGCCGGCAGCTGCATGCTGGGTGCTGCAAACGGTGCTGCCGCCGCTGTTGCTGGCCGGTGCGCCGAGCCACGTGCACCTGCGCGGCGGCACGCACAACCCGATGGCCCCGCCTTTCCACTTTCTGGAGCGCGCCTTCGCGCCGCTGGTGCGCCGCCTGGGCGCGGACCTGCAACTGGTGCTGCGCCGCTGCGGTTTCTATCCGGCCGGCGGCGGCGAAGTGGACGCAACCATCGTGCCGGCGGCCGGTGCGCTGCAGTCCTTCGACCTGATGGCGCGGGGCGCGCCGCTGTCGGGACATGCGGAGTGCCTGGCACCGGGGCTGGCGCGACACATCGCCACGCGCGAGCTCGAAACGTTCGGCAAGGCGATGGGTTGGTCAGGTGAACAGTTGCGGGTCGGCAGCGCGCGGCAGAACGAGGGTCCGGGCAACGCACTCCTCGCCACGCTCGCCTACGAGCATGTCACCGAAGTCTTCACCGCCTTTGGCGAAAAGACACTGAGTGCGGAGCAGGTGGCGCATGCGCTGGTGAACGAGCTGCGCGACTTCCAGAAAAGCCAAGCGGCCGTCGGGCCGCACCTTGCCGACCAATTGGCGCTGCTGCTGGGCCTGGCGGCGTGGCAGAGCGGCGGCGCCGGCACCTTCACCTGCAGCGAAGTGACCGAGCACACCCGAACCAATTGCGCGGTGATCGAGCGCTTTCTGCCGGTGCGCTACGTCATCGGCGAAACGCCGGGCACGGCCACCGTGAAGGTGGCGCGGACCTGAGGCCTGAGCAATGCGGCGGGGCAGAAAAAGCGCTTTTCGCCCTTCTTACAGGCCGGCTTGCCGGGTGAACGAGACGGCCGGCTTGCTGTACGCCGAAGGCACCTGGTCGCGATAGAAGGCGCGGCGGTCCAGGCTTTGCAGCGGATTGTGCGCGGCGGCCACGGCCTGGTCGCGCACGGCATTGCGATCCAGCGTCGAATCGATGGCCAGCACGCCTTCGGCTGCGCTGTCCGAATACGGATTACCGCCGCGAGCGGCCGCCACGGCTTCGGCCTGCACGTCCGCGCGGTTGGCGTAGGAAGTGACGGCCTGCACGCCTTCGTAGGTCTCGGCGTGGGCGGCTGCCGTGCCCAGGACGGCGAGTGCGGCGGCGGCGATGAGTTGCTTCGTGTTCATGGTGAGAGTCCCTTGACGGAAAGTAGTGTGGGCGGCGGACATTCGTCGTTGCCACAAGATGCAGTGTGAAACTGCATCGTGAGTGGCGCTGTGCGTTTGAGCACCGCTTTTCGTCGATTACAGGGGCGTTGCCATCGGCGGTGAACAGATCACCGCCAGGGGTTCGGATCGCCCGCGCACCACCAGCGTATCGACCTGTTCCACGCTGTGCGCGAAGCCGGCCTGCTGCGCCGCGAACAGCGAAACCACCCGGCGCGATGCGGCGGTCTTGGCGTGGTCCTGAAGACGGCTCGCCGTGTTGACCACCTCGCCGATGGCGGTGAAGGTGGTGGTGTCGAGGTAGCCCACTTCACCCACCGCCGCGCGCCCGGCGTGCAGGCCCATGCCGAAGTCCAGCCGCTGGCCGAACTGGGCCTCGAAGCCTTCGCTCCAGGCATCCATGCGTTCGCCGATGAGCTCGGTCGCGCGCAGCGCCTGCCGGCATGCGGTGGACAGGTCGGTCTCGAGGCCGAAGATGGCCATCACGCTGTCGCCGATGAACTGGTTCGGCACGCCGCCGCTTTCTCGCACGGCCGCGCCCACGGTAGCGAAGTAGCGGTCGAGCACATAGGCCAGGTCGAACGGCCATTGCCGCTCCGACAAGCCGGACCAGCGCCGCAGGTCCACGAACAGAATGGCCACGTCGCGCTCTCGGCCGAAGCTGCTGACCGGCGCGGGGCGGCCCGCGTTGGGCGGCGGTGCGAACAGCGGAGTGACTTCGATGTCGCCGCGCGGCCGCAGCTGGCACGCCAGCCGCACGTCGCCGGGTGCGCGCACACGGTCAAGCGTTCGCTGCTCGTCGCGGCCCGCCTCGCCGATGTGTTCCGCGGGGCCGAGCACGCGAACACGGCAGGTCGAACAGCGCGCGCGTCCGCCGCAGACCGAGAGGTGCGCAATGCCTAGCGAGCGGCTGGCCTCGAGCACGCTCCAGCCCCGCGGCACACGCACCGTGCGGCCCGGATAGCGCAGCGCGATCGACGGTCCTCGCGGACGGCGTGCGAACCAGTGGCGCGCCGCATAGGCGGCCAGCAGGGCGGCCAGTCCGAGCGCGTAGAAGAGCTTGATGCGGGTCTCCGCGGTGTCGAGCGCCTGGCCCTGGGCCGGTGTCGGCAGCACGGCGGGCGGAACGCCGGTCCACTGGAATTCGCGTCCCATGGAGACGAAGCCCATCGCCGCGGTGAGCGGCAGCACCACCGCGAAGGCCAGCAGCAGATGGGAAAAGCGGCGGTAGGCCGGCCGCGCCCGCAGGGCGAAGTGCATGCCGAGGCAGCCGTGGAGCCAGGCCGCGAGCATCATCGCCAGTTGCGCGCTCGCGCCCGGCAAGCTCCACAGGCCCCAGACCACGCGCGCATAGGAACCCTCGATGCCATACGCGAGGTAGGCCCCCCGCATGGCGGTCAGGTGCGTGGCCAGCAAAAGCGGCAGTGCGAAGCCCAGCAGCACGCGCAGCCCCTCGAGCGGCGGCATGCGCAGAGTGCGGCGCTCCCACAGCGCAGCCACCGCAAGTGCCAGGTGCACCGTGGCGGCGCCATAGAGCAGCAGCGTGCCCGGCAGGCTGTGCCAGAAGCTCTGCACGCCGCGCAGCACCGTCTCGGCCGCGGCAAAGGCGGCGATGCCAAGCGAATGATTCAGTAGGTGCGCCGTCACATAGGCCATCAGCACCAGCCCGCTCGCCCAGCGGAGATTGCGCCGGGTCGGCGGTCTCGGCGGAAAAGGGAATGGGAGGGAACGTCTGTCCATGAACGGGTTCGAAGGGGCACCCGAGCATAATGCGCGCGCCCCTATCGACCGGCATGGCCCTCACTACTCCAACCACTCTTCGTTCCAGCCTTGCGCTGCGCCGCATCGCGCTGCTCGAAGGCCTCTCCGACCAGCGTCTTGACCGGCTCGCGCAGCAATGCCTCTGGCACAGCGTCGACGCCGGCAAGCCGCTGTTGCTGCGCACCGAGCAGCACAGCGACGTGTTCCTGCTGGTCTCGGGGCAGGTGCGGGTGACCACCTATTCGGCCAACGGACGGCAGGTCACCTTCAGGGATTCGGAAGCCGGCGAGCATTTCGGCGACATTGCCGCCATCGACGGCGGGCCGCGCTCCGCCGATGTGGTCACGCTCGAACCCAGCGTGCTCGCCAGCCTCGACCGGCTTTCCTTCATGGCCCTGTTGCGCGACGAGCCCCTGGTGGCCGAGCGCGTGATGCAGCGGCTCGCGTCATTGGTGCGGCAACTGTCGGAACGCGTGATCGACCTGAGCACGCTGGGTGTTCAGAACCGGCTGCATGCCGAACTGCTGCGCCTCGCGCGCGCGGCCGGCGTGGAAGGCAACCAGGCAAGGCTGGAGCCGGCGCCCAAGCACGCGGCCCTGGCCAGCCAGATCAGCACCAACCGCGAACAGGTGACCCGCGAACTCAACGTGCTGGTGCGCAGCGGCGTGCTGCGCAAGGACGGCAAGGACCTTCTGGTGGCCGACGCCGAGCGGCTGGAGCGCATGGTCGCCCAGGTGCGCGGCGACGCCGGCTGAGCGGCAGGTTCAGTTCCAGCGCCCGCGCAGACCGCCGAGGCTGAAGCGGCCCGCGCCCAGAAGCACCACGCTGAGCGCGCCGAACAGATACAGGCCCTGCAGTTCGAGTGCCCAGCCGCCTTGCTTGGTCATCGAGAACAGGTCGGCCATGTGCACCAGGCCGAAGGCCGCGAGCATGTTGATGACGACCACGCCGGCGGCGGCACGGGTCCAGAAACCGGCGATCATGAGCAGCGGCGCCACGATCTCGCCCACGTACACCAGGTAGGCCAGCCCGCCGGGCAGGCCGGCCTTGACCAGCATGGCACTGACGAAGCCCACGCCGGCGGAGATCTTGAAAATGCCATGCAGCAGCACGAGCACGCCAATGGCGACGCGCAGCAGCAGCTTGCCGGAATCGTCCAACGCGGCGGGGGAGGAAGAGGCGAGCGAAGGTGCGATCGGCGCACGCGCGGAATCGGCGGCTACGGCCTGGGTGTTCATGGCAGATCCTTGGAAAATTGAAGAAAGGCCGCCGCGGACTGCGACGGTTGCGGTTCCAGTGTGCGCAGCCGCGGCCGATCGGGCTGTGCGTTTACGCACACTTTTCAGAAGGTGCCCGAGGAGCCTCTGCAAGCCCGGCGCCATCCTGCTACGCTTGCACCGCCCGCCAATACGGCGGGCTTTTTTCTGCGCCGCCTTCCCATGGTCTTTCCCCTCATCACCGATCCGCATTTCTATGCGGTTGCCATTCCCGCCGTGCTGCTGCTCGGCATCAGCAAGAGCGGATTCGGCGCCGGTTTCGGCTCGCTCGCGGTGCCGCTGATGGCGCTGGCGGTCACGGTGCCGCAAGCCGCGGCCATCCTGATGCCGCTGCTGCTGTTGATGGACCTGCTCGGCGTGGCCGCCTTCCGCCGCGACTTCGACCGCGCGCTGCTCAAGTTCCTGATTCCGTTCGGGCTGCTCGGCACGGTGATCGGCACGCTGCTGTTCCGGACGCTCTCGGCCCACACCGTGGCCGGCATCGTCGGCGTGTTCACGCTGCTGTTCCTGGCGCAGCGGCTGGTGTTTCCGCCCAAGCCCGACGATCCGCTGCCCTCGCGTGCGGTGGGCGCGGCGCTCACGGCGGTGTCGGGCTTCACGAGCTTCATCGCCCACGCGGGCGGGCCGCCGGTCAATGCCTACGTGATTCCGCTGCGGCTCAAGCCGGTGGTATTCACCGCGACGATGGCGTACTTCTTCTTCGTGGTGAACCTGAGCAAGTGGATTCCGTACGCATGGCTCGGGCTGATCGACCTGCGCACGCTCGCCACGTCGGCGGTGCTGATGCCGCTGGCGCCGCTCGGCGTGTGGGTCGGCATTCGCATTGCGCGGCGCATCGACGCGACGTGGTTCTATCGCTTCGTGTACCTGGGCATGCTGTTGACCGGCCTGAAGCTCGTCTACGACGGCTTCCTGGCCTGAAGGCGGGCTTTTAGAACTCGACGATCGACTTGAAGCCGCCGAACATCATCCGCTTCGCATCGAAGGGCATGGTTTTCGGGTCCATCGCGGCAATGCGCGGGTCGGCCATGACCTTGGCATTGACCGCGTCGCGGTGCTTGCGCGACTTGTAGACGATCCACGAGAACGCCACTGTTTCGTCCGCCTTCTGCTTCACGCTCTGGGGAAACGAGGTGAGCTTGCCGGGCTTCACGTCGTCGGCGATGCACTCCACATATTCGAGCGCACCGTATTCCATCCAGATCTTGCCGGCCTTGCGCGCCAGCTTGCGGTAAGCCTCGACATTGTTCGAGGGAACGGGAACGAGAAAGCCATCGACATAGCGGGCCATTGAAGGTCTCCTTGAAAGAAACGGAAGAAAGAAAAGAAAGGTCGGCCGCCGCACGGCCGAGCCTTCAGGACGCCGCCGCACGGTTGGCCGCGCTTGCGGATGCCGCGGCCCCTTCGTTGTTCTTGTCGTTCTGAGTGGACCCCGGTGGCGCAGTGCGAAGCAGCAAGGCCCCGATCAAGCCCGCGAGCGCCGCGAACACGGCGCCGACAAGAAACGCAAGGTTGTAGCCGCCTGTGAGCGCAAGAGGCAACTGCGCCCCGGCTGCTTGCATCGAGCCGGTGCGCGCCGCGGCGGCGCTGGCCAGCACGGCGAGACCGAGTGCGCCGCCCATCATGAAGGCGGTGTTGACCACGCCCGAGGCGAGGCCCGAATCGGCCGGGTCGACCTCGCTCATGGCCGCGAGCAGCACCGGGTTGAACGCCATGCCCGCGCCCAGGCCGAGCAGCATCATCCCGGGCAGCACGTCGACGACGAAGCTGCCGTTGACCGGCGCGCGCGCGAAGAGCGCGAGGCCGATGGCCGCGAGCCAGAGTCCGGCCGCGAGCGGCTTGCGGATGCCGAAGCGCATCACCAGCCTGGCCGAGAGGCCGAGCGAGAACACCGCCATGATGATGTTGGCCGGCAGGAAGGCGAGGCCGATCTGCATCGGCGTGTAGTTCAGCACCAGCTGCATGTAGAGCGCGGAGATGAAGAACCACGCGAACATCGCCGCCGCCCACAGCACGCCCACCACGTTGGCGACCGACACGCTGCGCAGGCGGAAGAGGCCGAGCGGCATCAGCGGATGCTGCACGCGCGCCTCGATGGCGATGAAGATCGCGAGCAGCACCACGGCAGCGCCGAGCAGGCCCAGCGTTTGGGTGGAACCCCAGCCGGCTTCGTTGCCGTTGACCACGCCGTAGACCGCGAGCATGAGCGACAGCGTGACGGTGACGGCGCCGGCCACGTCGAGCTTCTCGCCGTGCGCCTGGCCGCGCGCGTTGGGCAGCAGCGCCACGCACAGCGCATACACCGCCACACCGATCGGCAGGTTGACCAGGAAGATCCAGTGCCAGCTCAGCGTGCTCGTGAGCAGCCCGCCCAGCAGCACGCCGATGCTGCCGCCGCCCGCGCAGACGAAGCCATACACGCCCATCGCCTTCGCGCGATCGGCCGGTTCGGTGAACAGGTTCATGATCAGCGAGAGCGAGACGGCCGACACCACCGCGCCGCCCAGCCCCTGCACCGCGCGCGCCGCAATCAGCACGCCTTGCGAGTTGGCGATGCCGCAGGCCAGCGAGGCGAGCGTGAACAGCACAAGGCCGACCAGGAAGACCCTGCGGTGCCCGTAGAGGTCGCCGAGCCTGCCCCCCAGCAGCAGGAAGCCGCCGAAGGTCAGCATGTAGGCGTTCACCACCCAGACCAGCGAGGTTTCGGTGAAGCCCAGGTCGGTGCGAATGGAAGGCAATGCCACGTTCACGATCGTGGTGTCGAGCACGATCATCAGCACGCCGAGGCACAGCACCATCAATGCGAGCCAGCGCTTCCGGTTGTTGTCGAGTGTGTCGGTCATGAAGAGTGATCCCCTGCAGAATTTTGCGGATGAAGTGTGCTCAGACCAGCGACTTGCCGCCATTGATGAGCCATGGGGTACCGAAGCGGTCGGTCACCATGCCGAAGCCTTCGACCCAGAAGGTTTTCTCGAAAGGCATCGTGACGGTGCCGCCGTCGGCGAAGGCGTCGAACACGCGCTTCGCTTCCGCGACGGTCTCGAGGGTGAGCGCGACGCCGAAGCCCTTCATGCCTTCGTAGGCCTGCCCGGGCATGGTGTCGGAAGCCATCAGCATGCCGTCGCCGTAGGCCAGGGCCGCATGCATGATGCGTTTTTCGGCGCCGGGCGGAAAGTGCTGGGCGCCCGGCGCTTCGCCCATGGTCATCATCATCTGCATGGTGCCGCCGAGTGTTTTCTCATAGAAGCGCATGGCTTCGGCGGCGTTGCCGTCGAACGAGAGATAAGCGTGGATGGGGGACATGAGGTTTCCTTGGTGACGGTTTATTTTTCAGTGGCTGTCTTGAGACTGGCAAGGCCTGCTTCGAAGTCCTTGCCGATCATCTGGTCCATGTTGAAAAAAATGCCCATGAGTTTTGCAACATAGGGGTTGGGGCCGTACATGGCCCAGGTGACCTGCGTGGCATCGCCCTCTGGTTTCAGCGTGAACTCGGCCGTGTTGTGGCCTTCGAAAGGTTTGATGAAGTCGAGCTTGATCGCGATCCTGGAGGAAGGCGATGACTCCATGATTTCCATGCGACCCGCACCCGCCTTGCCCTTGCTGTCCCAGGCATAGGTGGCGCCCTTGCCGCTCGGTGTGCCGCCGAATTCCCGCTTCATTTCCGGGTCGAGCTTCTCGTAGGGAGACCAGGTGCCCCAGCGATGGAAGTCGCCGATCAACGGAAAGATCTTCTCGGCCGGCGCCTGGATGCGCGCGGTGCGCTCGACGCGGAAGGTGTCGGGCCGGGTGGCTGCGAAGATCAGCAGCGCGGCAATCAGCGCGAGCACGGCGAGGGCGATGGTCTTGAGCATGGGTACTCCGGATGCAAGGGGAACAATGAGGGGATAGGCGTGACCGCGCTCAGCCGGCTTGCGCCACCACCAGCAGCCAGCCGATGCCGAATCGGTCCGTGAGCATGCCGAAGCTGGAGCTGAAGAAGGTCGGCATCAGCGGCTGCATCACCTGGCCGCCGTCGGCGAGCGCACCGAACCACTGGCGCGCCTCGGCGTCGGTGGCGGCGGTAAGGGCGAGCATGATGCCCTTGAACTCGGGCTGGCCCGAGCACCGCCCGTCGGAAGCCATCAGTTCGGTTTCGCCGATGCGCACCACGGCGTGCATCACCTTGTCGGCGGCAGGCCCGCCGCCGCCGCAGCTGGCTTCGGCATCCGAAGACGGTGGCATTGCGGGCGCCTCGCTGTAGCGCATGAGCTGGACGACTTCGGCGCCGAGCGCCTTTTTGTAGAAGGCGATGGCTTCGTCGCAACGGCCTTCGAAGGACAGATAAGACTGGACTTTCATGGCGTTTCCTTTGGACAGAGGGTGAAAGAAAAGGGGGTGCGCAGAAGCCCTGCGCGAATACGGAATACCTAGTTTGTGTACACCGTCCACAAAGAATAGCAGACATAATGGACACTGTCCACATGGAGATTCCGATTGAGCCCTCCCGTCGTTCCGCCAGCCCCTGTTCCGCCTGCCGCCCGCAGCACGTACCGGCACGGCGACTTGCGCCGCGCGCTGCTCGATGCAGGCATCGAACTGGCGCGCGACGGTGGCCCTGAGGCGGTGGCGCTGCGCGAGGTGACGCGGCGCGCGGGCGTGGTGCCGAACGCGGCCTATCGGCATTTCGCGAGCCGGCGGGAGTTGCTGCTGGCGGTGCGCGCGGCCGCGCTGTCGGCCGCGGCCACTGCCATGGAAAAGGAATTGGCGGCGCTGCCCCGCGACCAGCCGCCCATCGATTTCGCGCGGGCGCGGGTGCGGGCGATCGGCACCGCCTATCTGCGTTTTGCGCAGGCCGAGCCGGGCCTGTTCCGCACGGCGTTCCTGGTGTCGTCGGAAGATGCCGAGGGCGAGGTGGGGCCGGCGAGCGCGGGGGCAGGCGGCATGAACCCATTTGAGTTGCTGGGCACTGCGGTCGACCGGCTGGTGGAGGCGGGTGCGCTCGCCCCCTCACGTCGTCCGAATGCCGAATACCTGGCCTGGTCGGCCGTGCATGGACTCGCGCTGCTGATCATCGAGGGGCCGCTGAAAGGCATGGAGCCGGAGGCTGCCCATGCGCTTGGGCAGCGCTTGATCGACATGGTGGAGCGGGGGCTCTAACCCGGGTGCGCTTCCTGGTCAGTGAGCCTGGTGCCGCAAGGCCGAACAGTTCGCCAGGGCGCTGCGCCCGCGGCCGCTCATACCCCGCTGATGACGGCGTCGAGCGCCCCGACGAACTCGCTCGCCTGCGATCGCAGGCTGCCTAGCGAGGTGCCGAGATCTTTCACGCGAAACGGCGCGGCCAGGTGCGGCAGAGCGACCAGGGCATTGCCCTCCCACTGCAACTGCGGGCATAACGCACGAGGCAAAGCGGCAGGCATGTGCTTGCGCAACGCGAGTGGAACGACCAGGCGCGTCGGCAATGCCGAGAGGAGATCGCTCTGGATGTCGACTATCCAGGGAATGTCCGGACGTTGAAGTTTCGAGGGATTGGGGTAGACGTCGAACTGGGCCACTGGGTGCTGTTCTCACCAGGGCCTGAACTCTTCGCCGAAGACGCCGATGCGATCGACTAGATCGTTTTGTGCGGCAATCCAATCTTTGTACGTCTCACCGAATTCCCGCTTGCGCTGAGCCATCGACTTTTTCTGTTCCAGGGCCTCCAGCTCGGCAAAGCGCGCGGCGGACACGATCACACCAGCCACGCGATCGTTCTTCATCACATGGACAGGCTCGCGCTCGGCTTGGCCGAGGTAATAGCCGAACCGGTTCTTGGCTTCCGTGGCACTGATCTGCATGGGTGAATCCTATAAGGATCAGCCATTTTAGCCATTCCTGGAGTGAAATTGGACGTCGGAACAGGCTACAGATAGATCTTCTGCAGCAGCCGGATCAGCGTTTCGCGCTCGCGCGCCGTGAGCCGTGCGCTCGCGTCGGCCTCGAGCTGCGTCACGGTCTGCTCGGCCTCGCGGATCAGTTTTTCGCCCGCCTCGGTGAGGTGCAGCCCCACCGCGCGGCCGTCGTGCGGATGCGGCTTGCGCTCGATGAGCCCGCGGCTGTCCAGCGTGGCCACCAGGCTCACGAGGTTGGGCGGCAAGATGTCGAGCGTGTTGCACAGCTGGCGCGAGGTGGCGCCCGGGTTGTGCGCGAGCAGCGAGAGCACCGAGAAGTCGATCTGCTTGAGCCCGTACGGCGCCATGCGTTCGGCGAACACGCCGCTGATGATCAACCAGGCACGGCGGGCGTTGTAGCCGACCAGGGCTTCGAGGATGCGGGCGTCGAGCCGGTCCTGCTTGCCGGCGGCGGCCGCGGGCTCTGTCTTGGCGGAACTGTTCTTGGAGGGGCGAGGCATAGGACCGGAGCGTAACCGCTTGCTATGCCGCGGGCGGTTTCTGCGTCCTGGGCGTCGTGACCAGGAGCGCGATGGTGGCCTGCAGCTCGGCCTTGGCCTGCGCGGGCGTGATCTCGCCGGCGACGGCCGCGTACGACAGGGCCTCCGCCGCGCCCAGCATGGCCCGCACGCGCAGCGGTGCCAACTGCCCGGCGGGCGCGAAGGGCGCCAGCACCTTGCGGCACTTCTCGTGGAACGCATCGGCACATTCGCGCTTGACCAGTTCGAGCTCCGGCGCGCCGGACAGGGCGCCGACGATGCCCGGAAGCTCGCGGCCCTGCGCCAGCGCGCAGTCCACATAGGTGGAGCCGATGACCTTTGCCATGGCCGGCAAGGTGTTCGCACTGGCCGCGATGGCCGCGTCGATGATGGCCTCCTGGCGCGATTCGAAGTCCAGGTAAAGCGCCGAGATGAGCCCGTTGCGGGTGCCGAAGTGATCGTAGACGACGGGTTTGGCCACCTTGGCCTGCTCGGCAAGCCGCCCGAGCGTCAGTGCATCCATGCCTTCATGCCGCACCAGCGCCCACGCCGACTCGATGAGCTGGCGGTAGCGGTCGCTGCGGGCGAGACGCTTTCGGGTGGGCGCTTCAGGCAATGTCGGGGTGTACGGAATGGTTATGTACCAATGGTACATTGCAGTCGACTACCTACCAAACGTATATAAAGCACTCGAAAGGACTACCTCATGCATGCGCTCGTCGTCGTTGCCCACCCCAAGCCCGATTCCGCCACCCACGCGGTCGCGGCCAGAATCATCGAAGGCATCGAGCTGGCCGGGCATTCGGCCGAGGCCGCCGATCTGGCGGCCGAAGGCTTCGATCCCCGCTTCACCGAACACGACATCGCGGTGCACCGCGAGCGGCGCACGCCAAGCGACGACGTGCGTTCGGAGCAGGCGCGCATCGACCGGGCCGACGCGCTCGTGCTGGTGTACCCGGTCTACTGGTGGTCCTTCCCGGCATTGCTCAAGGGCTGGATCGACCGGGTGTTCTCCAACGGCTGGGCGTACGACGAGGCGCCGGGCATGCCGCTGAAGAAGAAGCTGCACCGCCTGCCCGTGTACCTGGCCGCGATCGGCGGGGCGGACTGGCGCACCTATGCGCGCCACGGCTATTTCGGCGCCATGCGAACCCAGATCGACCACGGCATCTTCGACTACTGCGGTGCCGGCGTGCCGCGGTCCGAGCTGCTGCTCGAGCCGGCGGACGGCGACTGGCGCGAGAACTTCGAGACGGCCACGGCCCTGGGCCGCAAGGTGGCAACCGCTTCTAGTCCGACTCGGCAAACGCTTTCAGCTTCGGCAGAGCCGCTTCCCACTGGCGTGCGATGACGTCGAGTGTGCGGCGCGCATTCAGGGTTGGCCCGGATGGCCTGCCGCAGCCTGCGACAGCGCAATGCTCTCGCAGGCGCGCTTGACGATGCCCAGCCGCATCTCGAACTCGGGCAACACCCAGCGCCGGAATGCCGCCGCGGCGCCGGCTCTCGCGGCGCGCTCCGCCTCGGATGCGTCGGCCGCGTCGATGCGCGCCCAGGCCCAGGCCATCAGCGTGAGCATCACCACGCGCAGGTAGTCGTCGGCCACTTCATAGGGCAGCACGGGGTTGGCATGCGCGGCCATGGCGATGGTGGTGCCCAGGTAGCGCAACTGCGCGAGCCGGCGCTGCACGTCGGCATCGGCCTCGCGCGACGCATCGAGCGTGTCGCGCAGCTCGAGCAGCACGGCCGACATGGCGGCGCCGCCGTCGGGCAGCACCTTGCGCACCAAGAGGTCGATGGCCTGGATCTCGTTGGTGCCCTCGTAGATCATGGTCACGCGCGCGTCGCGCACGATCTGCTCGATGCCCCATTCGCGCACGTAGCCGTGGCCGCCGAACACCTGGAGGCATTCGCTCGCGCCATGAAACGCCTGCTGCGTACAGGCGGCCTTGAGAACCGGGGTGACCAGCGAACACCAGCGCTGCGCACGTTCGCGTGCCTTGGGGTCGGCGTCGTGCGCGGCCACATCGAGCATCAGCGCGCTGCGGTAGGCGAGCGTACGCCCGGCCTCGACCCAGGCGCGCTGCGTATCGAGAATGCGCCGGACCGCCGGGTGTTCGGCAATCAGGTCGGCCGCTTCGCTGCCGCGGCTTGCCGGTACGGCGCCGGGCGCGCGCATCTGGCGGCGCTCCGTGGCATAGGCGTCGGCCTTCTGCCAGGCGGCATCGAGCAGGCCGATGCCCTGCAGCGCCACGTGCAGGCGTGCCGCGTTCATCATCACGAACATCGCGGCCAGGCCGCGGCCCGCCTCGCCGACCAGCCAGCCGGTGGCTTCATCGAAGCGCATGACGCAGGTCGGGCTGCCGTGCAGGCCCATTTTTTCTTCGATGCGCTCGCAATGCACCGCATTGCGCGTGCTGTCCGGTAGCACCTTGGGTACGAGCACCAGCGACAGGCCCTTGGGACCCGCAGGCGCATCGGGCAACCGGCAAAGCACCAGATGCACGATGTTGGGCGTGAGGTCGTGCTCGCCGCCGGAGATAAAAATCTTGCCGCCGCTCACGCGAAAGCTGCCGTCGGCCTGCGGCATGGCGCGCGTGCGCACCTGGCCGAGGTCGCTGCCCGCGTGCGCCTCGGTGAGGCACATGGTGGCAAGCCATTCGCCGCTCGCGATCTTCGGGAGATAGCGTTGCTTGAGCTCGTCGCTGCCATGGTGCTTGAGGCAGGCATAGGCGCCATGCAGCAGTCCCGGTGCCATGGTGAAGCCATGGTTTGCCGCGCTCAACCACTCGTAGAGGATGGCTTCGAGCACGGCGGGCAGGCCTTGGCCGCCATCTTCCGGCGCCGCCGACAAGCCAGGCCAGCCGCCGTCGACCAAGGCTTGGTAAGCCTCGCGAAAACCCGGCGGCGTGGTGACCTCGCCGCCGGCAAAGCGGCAGCCGATCTCGTCCCCATCGCGGTTCGACGGCGCCACGGCTTCGGCCACGAAGCGCGCCGCCTCTTCGAGCACTTGGCCCTGCAGCGCCTCGTCGACCTCCGCGAAGGGCGCCAGGGCGCGCAGCTTCGCCGGCGCGTCGAGCACCGCGTTCAGGATGAATCGGCTGTCTTCGGGGCGGGGCCGGTAGCTCATCGGTGCGTGCGCGCTCTCAGGATTCCGCGGTGAAGCCGATCTTCTTGACCAGCGGACCCCAGCGCTCGTATTCGGCCTGGAGCGACTTCTTCATGTCCTCGGGCGAGGAGCCGTGGGCGACCAGGCCGACCGACAGCAGGCCCTCGGCCACGGTCTTGTCCTTGAGCGCGGCCTGGATCGCGGTGCTCGCCGCGGCGATGACGGCGGCGGGAGTCTTGGCCGGCGCGAAGAAGCCGAACCATTCGTCGGCCACGATTTCGGGGAACCCTTGCTCGGTGAACGTGGGCGCTTCAGGCAGGTAGGCCGCGCGCTGAGCGCCCGAGGTGGCGAGCACGCGCAGCTTGCCGGCCTTGACGAAGGGCAGGCAGTCGCCCACGGGCGTCATGCTCGATGCGATTTGTCCGCCCACCACGTCGTTGATGGCCGGCAGCGAGCCGCGGTAGGGCACGTGGCGCAGGTCGGTGCCGCTGTTCAGGCCCAGCAGCGCGCCCAGAAAGTGCGGCGTGGAGCCCGCGCCCGGCGAGCCGTAGCTGGCCTGGCCCGGGTTGGCCTTGGCCCACGCGACGTAGTCTTTCAGCGTCTTCACGCTGGCGGGCACCATCGGCCCGACGGCCAGGCCGTGCGTCATCACGGCGCCGATCGAAATCGGCGCGAAATCGGCGAGGCCGTAGCTCAGCTTGGTATAGATGTGCGGGTAGGTCGACAGCGCCGAGGCCTGCGCCAGGCACAGCACCGAGCCGTCGGCCACCGAAGTCTTGAGCGTGTCCAGCGCAATGCGCCCGCCCGCGCCCGGCTTGTTCTCGACCACCGCATTGATTTTCGAATAGGGCGTGTCGCCCAGCTTTTCGGCCACGCGGCGCGCCACGCTGTCGCCCGCGCTGCCGGCCGGAAAGCCGTAGTAGATCTTGGCCTGCTGCACGGCCTGGGCCAGCGCGGCGAGCGGATGCAGGGCGCCGAGTGCGGCTGCGCCGCCGAGTGCTTTCACGAACTGACGTCGATTGGTCATGGTCTTGTCTCCAGTGTTGTTCGAGGCTGAAATCAGCGCGGCGCCATGCGCAGGGCGCCATCGAGGCGAATCACTTCGCCGTTCAAGTGCCCGTTGGTCACGATGTGGCAGGCCAGTTCGGCGAACTCCGAAGGCTTGCCCAGGCGAGGGGGGAATGGAATCGACGCGGCGAGCGATTGCTGCACGGCTTCGGGCAGTTCCATCAGGAGCGGCGTGGCAAAGAGGCCCGGCGCCACGGTGCACACGCGAATGGCGTGCTGCGCGAGGTCGCGCGCCATCGGCAGCGTCATGCCGACGAGGCCGCCCTTGGAGGCGCTGTAGGCCTGCTGGCCCACCTGGCCGTCGAAGGCCGCGACAGATGCGGTGAAGAGCATCACGCCCTTTTCGCCGTTGTCGAGCGCGTCGAGCTTGGCGCAACGCGCCGCGAACAGGCGCGCCATGTTGTAGCCGCCGATCAGGTTGATGTTGACCACGCGCACGAAGTCTTCGAGCGGCGCCGGGTTGCCGTCCTTGCCGACGATGCGCTTCGCGCTGCCGATGCCGGCCACGTTCATGAGGATGCGCGCGGCGCCATGCGCCGCCGCGGCCTTGTCGAGCGCGGCGGTGACGCTCTCGGTATCGGTGATGTCGCAGACGCACGCGACGCCACCGATTTCTGACGCCACTTTTTCGGCCAGCTCGGCATTGCGGTCGAGCACGGCCACCTTGGCCCCCAGGCGCGCGAGTTCGCGTGCGGTGGCCTCGCCGAGGCCCGATGCGCCACCGGTGACGAGTGCGGCTTGTCCTTCGATCTTCATGGTGTGTGGTCTCCTGGATGGGTTCAGCGGGGCTTCAGGGTGAAGGGCAGGGTGTCGGCATGCAGCGCCTCGACCAGGTGATCGCGGTGCTTGAGCACGGCGCGCTGGTTGATGGAGCCCTTGTCGGTCACTTCGCCCTTGTCGATCGAAGGCGGCTCGGCCATCAGGTGCAGCCGCGCGATGCGGTTGGCGCTGCCGGTGCCCATGGCGGCCAGTTCGTCGGCCACCTGCTGGAAGTGCGCCTGCACCGGCGCGCTTTCGAGCACCTGCTGCATGGGTGCGCCGTCGGGCAGGCCGGCGAGCTGGCGCACCTTCTGCGTCGGGAAGATCAGCGCGCCGACTTCCTTCAGGTTGATGCCGGTGAGCACCGCGTCCTGCACGTAGGGCGCGCCGGCCGCGATGATCTTCGCGCGCAGCGGCCCGACGCTCACGAAGGTGCCGGTGGCGAGCTTGAAGTCTTCGGCGATGCGGCCGTCGAAGCGCAGGCCTCGGTGGATGTTGTCTTCGTCGATCCACTTCACCGCGTCGCCGGTGCAGAAAAAACCCTCTTCGTCCAGGGCCTCGGCCGTGGCTTCGGGCGCGCGCCAGTAGCCGGGCGTGATGTTCGGACCGCGGTAGCGCACCTCGGTCTTGCCGTCGACCTGGATCAGCTTGAGCTCGATGCCTGCCGCGGGCAGGCCGATGTCGCCCGACTTGACCTCGGGTCCGGTGACGTACAGCGCGAACGGGCCCGACTCGGTCATGCCGAGGCCGGTGCCCATCACGATGCGCTCGCCCACTTCGGCCTCTTGCGTGCGGTGCAGGCTGTCCCAGATCGGTTGCGCGAGCGCCGCGCCGGAGTAGAAGAACATCTTCACCCGCGACAGCAGGTTGCGGCGCAGCACCGCGTCGGTTTCCATCGCGTGCGCAATGGCCTCGAAGCCGGTGGGTACGTTGAAGTAGATGGTGGGCGCGATCTCGCGCAGGTTGCGCAGCGTCTCGGCCATGCCGCCGGGCGTGGGCTTGCCGTCGTCGATGTAGAGCGTGCCGCCGTTGTCCAGCACGATGCCCACGTTGTGGTTGCCGCCGAAGGTGTGGTTCCACGGCAGCCAGTCGACCAGCACCGGCGGCTCTTCGCCGAGCGCGGGAATCGACTGGCGCAGCTGCTGCTGGTTGGCGCACCACATGCGGTGCGTGTTGATCACCGCCTTGGGCATCTTGGTGGAGCCCGAGGTGAACAGAAACTTGGTGATGGTGTCGGGGCCGGTGGCGCGCATCGCGGCGTCGATGGCGGGCGTTGCGGGCGTGGCGATCAGCGCGTCGAACGAGGTGGCGGCACGGCCTTCGAGCTGGCCTTCGGCAAGCACGACTTCGGTGTCGGCGGGAACGACGGCTGCAATGGCACGGCCGTAGCGCGCGGGGTCGGCGGCGAACACGAGGCCCGGCGTGAGCGTGTCCAGCACGTGGCGCAGTTTCTCGAAATCCTGGCTCACCAGCGAGTAGGGCGGCGACACGGGGCAATACGGCACGCCGGCATAGAGGCAGCCAAGGGCCAGCAGGGCGTGTTCGATGCCGTTTTCGCTGAGGATCGCGACCGGGCGATCCGCACTCAGGCCGCGATCGAGCAGGGCCTGGCCGATGCTGCGGGCCTTCTGCAGGGCCTCGGCGTAGCTCACGCGCTGCCACTCGCCGGTGCTGCCGTCGGCCAGCCGCTCGCGGCGCGCGATGAAGGTGCGCTCGGGTGCCGCTTCGGCCCAGTGCGCCAGGCGGTCGGTCATGCGGTCGCGGTAGGGGCCGAGCTCTGTTTCGGCCCGCAGGTACTGCGTGCCCGGCGCGCCGGCGCGCAGCACTGCGCGGGTGACGCCGAACGCCAGCGGACGGTAGCGAACGGTGGTCATCCCTTGCTCACCTTGGCGCCGCGGCCTTCGAGGAAATCGCGCACGCGCTCCTTGGCCTCGGGCGCGTTCTGCACGATGCCGGACATCAGCGCCTCGGTGAAGAAGCCGTGGTCGGCCGACTGTTCCGCAATGCGCGGCAGCGCGTGCATCAGCGCGTAGTTGGTGAGCGGCGCGTTGGTGGCAATGCGCCTGGCGAGCTCGAAGGCCTTGTCGAAAGCCGCACCTTCGTCGACCAGGTACTGCGCGAAGTTGGCGCGCTCGCCATCTTCCGCGTTGTAGACCCGGCCGGTCATCATCATGTCGGTCATGCGGGCCACGCCGATCAGCTTGGGAATGCGCACCGAGCCGCCGCCGCCCACGAAGATGCCGCGCGAGCCTTCGGGCAGTGCGTAGAAGGTGCTGCGGTCGGCCACGCGGATGTGGCAGGCGCTCGCCAGTTCGAGCCCGCCGCCCACCACCGCGCCGTGCAGCGCGGCGACCACCGGCACCGGGCCGTGCTGGATCAGGTCGAGGGCGGCATGCCACAGGCGCGAATGCTGCATGCCCTGGCCCGCGTCGCGCTCTTTCAATTCGCTCAGGTCGAGGCCGGCGCAGAAGTGAGGGCCTTCGCCGTCGAGCACCGCGGCCCGCACCGTGGAGGGCAGGGTCTCGAAGGTGTTGCGCAACGCGAGGATCAGGCCGTCCGAAAGGGCATTGCGTTTGGCGCCGCGCGTCAGGCGGACGATGGCGACTTCGTCGCGAATGTCGAGTTGGAGATCGGGATTGGTCATGATTGCATTGGTGTGTGAGTTGGATTATGGTTATGATAAATAATCAATTCAAGGCACTTGAGCGCCCCAAATCCTAGGGACTTACCCGTACTGGAGACAACGAGATGGACCACCAGAACCTGATTGCGATCGACATCCACACCCACGCCGAAGTGAGCTGCTGGAACCCGTTCGACAACTACGGCGAGGAGTACGACCGCGCCGCGGACAAGTACTTCGGCTCGAGCGGGCGCCCGACCATCGCCGAGAGCGTCGCCTACTACCGCGAGCGCAAGATCGGCCTGGTGATGTTCATGGTGGATGCCGAATCGAACATGGGGCGCCGGCGCATTCCGAACGAGGAGATCGCCGAGGCCGCGCAGCAGAACAGCGACATGATGATCGCCTTCGCCAGCATCGATCCGCACAAGGGGAAGATGGGTGCGCGCGAGGCGCGCCGGCTCGTCGAGGAGCACGGCGTGAAGGGCTTCAAGTTCCACCCGACGGTGCAGGCTTTCCACCCCTACGACAAGATGGCCTGGCCGATCTACGAGGTGATTGCCGAGTACAAGCTGCCGGCCATCTTCCACACCGGCCACAGCGGCATTGGGTCAGGCATGCGCTGCGGCGGCGGCCTGCGGCTGGAATACAGCAACCCGATGCACCTGGACGATGTGGCCATCGACTTTCCGGACATGCAGATCGTGATGGCCCACCCCAGCTTCCCCTGGCAGGACGAGGCGCTGAGCGTGGCCACGCACAAGCCCAATGTGTGGATCGACCTGTCGGGCTGGAGCCCCAAGTACTTTCCGAAGCAGCTGGTGCAGTACGCCAACACGCTGCTGAAGGACCGCATCCTGTTCGGCAGCGACTACCCGCTGATCACGCCCGACCGCTGGATGAAGGACTTCGAGACGGCCGGCTTCAAGCCCGAGGTGATGCCGGGCATTTTGAAGGGCAACGCGGTGCGCCTGCTGAAGCTCGAAGGCTGACCGGAAGCAGCGAGGGCTACGAGTCTGCCTTTTCCGCCTCTTCCTTCTCGTCGAGTCGGTCCCAGTCGCGTCCCAAGCGGCGCTGCCGCTCTTCGCGTTCGCGCGCCATCTGCTCCGCGAATTGCTGGCGACCCGCCTTGTTGGCGGCGATGAGCTTGGCGCGGTCCTTGTAGTGCGGATAGATCTCGTCGCTGAGCTTGATGTTCCGGCGCCGGAAGCGCATGGCCGACTCGCGCGCTTCGTGCGCCGGCCAGCCCAGCGCCTCGAGCGTGGTGCGGGCGCTGCGCAATGACGATTCGAACACCTCGCGTTCGACATCCGTCACGCCGCGGTCGCGCAGCTGGAAGAGGTGCGTCACGTTGCGGGCCCGCGCGATGATGCGCGCCTGCGGAAAGTGCTCCTTCACCAGGTCGACGATGTCGAGCGATTGCTCGATGTCGTCGACCGCCACGACGATGGCCTTGGCCGTTCCGGCGCCTGCGGTGCGCAGCAGGTCGAGCCGGGTGGCGTCGCCGTAGAACACGCGGTAGCCGAACTGGCGCAGGCCTTCGACGGTGTCGGCATCGTGGTCGAGCACCGTCACGCGCAGGCCTTGCGACATCAGCATGCGGCCGACGATCTGGCCGTAGCGCCCGAAGCCGCAGATCAGCACCTTGGCATCCTGCTGCTCCGAGATTTCTTCCAGCTGCGGGCCGTTGTTGCGGCTGTAGCGCGGCAGCACGAACTTGTCGAGCAGCACCAGGAGGAGCGGCGACAGCAGCATCGAGAGCGCCACCGCGCCGATCAGGAGCGAAGTGATCTCAGGCGGCAGCACATCGGGCCCGGCCGCCTGGAACACCACGAACGCGAACTCGCCGCCCTGCGCGAGCAGCAGTGTGAACACGGGCCGCTCCTGGTAGGCCAGGCCCATGGCCTTGGCCAGCGCGTAGATCACGGCCAGCTTGATGACCATGAAGCCGACCACCAGCATCGCCATCAGCCAGGGGCTTGCGATCAGCACCCCGAAGTTGATCGACATGCCCACGGCGATGAAGAACAGGCCCAGCAGCAGGCCCTTGAAGGGCTCGATGTCGGTTTCGAGTTCGCGCCGGTATTCGCTTTCCGCCAGCAGCACGCCGGCGAGGAAGGCGCCGAGCGCCATCGAAAGGCCCACGAACTGCATCAGCGCCGCGATGGCAACCACCAGCAGCAGCGCGGCGGCCGTGAAGATCTCGGGCGTGTCGCTGCGCGCAATCCAGCGCAGCAGCGGACGCAAGGCGAGCCGGCCGCCGAGGATGATGCCGGCGATCACGCCGACGATCTTCAGGCCCTCGAGCGCGCGGTCGAGCCCGCTGAGCGACTGTTCGGCCGCGGTGGCGCCCGCCAACAATGGCAAGAGCGCCAGGATCGGAATGGCCGCCACGTCCTGGAACAGCAGGATCGAAAAGCCCGCCTGGCCGCTCGGCGTTTTGAGCAGGTTGCGTTCGCCGAACACCTGCAGCGCAATGGCGGTGGACGAAAGCGCCAGGCCGAGCGCCGCCACCAGCGCCACGCGCCATTCGGCACCCGCGGCCCAGCCCACGGCAAACAGCACCGCGGCGCAGCTCAGCACCTGGGCGGCGCCCCAGCCGAAGATGGGCCGCCGCAGGTTCCACAGGCGCTTGGGCTCGAGTTCGAGGCCCACCAGAAACAGCATCAGCACCACGCCGAACTCGGCGAAGTGCAGCACCTCCTCCACGCTGGACACGAGGCCGAGCCCCCACGGGCCGATGGCGATGCCGGCCACGAGGTAGCCGATGATGGAACCGAGGCCCAGGGCCTTGGACAACGGCACCACCAGCACGGCGGCGCCCAGGTAGATCAGGCTGCTGGTCAGCCAGGCGGGTGCGTGTTCCATGCTCAGGCCATTCCTTCTTCGTTGTTCTTTTCTTCGTTCGCGGCGGACATGGAAGCGATGCCGTGGGTCATTGCGGAATGGAAGGCGCCGGCGACCACTGCATTCTGGTCGTCATGTTCTGCAGGACGATCGGTTTCGGGCACCGGGCAGGCCACGCACACGTCGAGTTCCTCGAGCTCGGGCCACTGCGGATAGCTGCCGAGCCGCTGCGCGAACACGTCGACGTGCGCCGCCACCTCGGCCTCGGCGGCGCTGCGCGCGCCGTGGAGCACCAGCGGCGGCAGGAAGCGCATGCCGCAGAGCGCCGCCGTCTGCTCGTAGGGCGGCAGGAAGGCGTCGAAGAAATAGCGGTGGTAGTTCTGCGGGTGATAGCTCGCCTCGGGGCTGCCCGTGGTGGCAACCAGCCAGCAGTCCTTGCCCTGCAGGGCCGTGCCGCCGGGCCCATAGGCCCATCCGTAGCTGAGCACGTCATCGAGCCAGAGTTTTTGCAGCGCCGGCATCGAGTACCACTGGATCGGGTGCAGCAGCACCACCAGGCTGGCCTTCGCGAGCCGCGCCTGTTCGGCTTCGACGTCGATGGCGAAATCGGGATAGCTGCCATAGAGGTCGTTCACTTCGACGCCGGGCACCGAGCGCGCGGCGGCCAGCAGCCGGCGGTTGACGCGGGAGTCGCGCCAGTGCGGATGAGCCGCGAGCACGTAGATGCCGCCGGTGTCGGCGGCGGCGGGTGTTGTTGTCGTCATGCCGCGAACATAGCGCAAGATTGCCTCTTCCCTCGGGCCCGCGCACGTCGTGTCGCTACGATGCGGGTGTTCCAGCTCTGGAGGAGATGCTCATGCCGGTGGTTCTGGTCGCTAATCCCAAGGGTGGCGTAGGCAAGTCGACACTCGCGACGAATATTGCGGGCTACTTCGCAAGCCGCGGCCATGCCGTGATGCTCGGCGACGTGGACCGCCAGCAGTCGTCCCGCCTCTGGCTCGGCTTGCGGCCGCCGCAAGCCCGGTCCATCGCCACCTGGGAAGCCGCCGGCGACAGCGCCGTGGTGCGGCCGCCGCGCGGCACCACGCACGCCGTGCTCGACACGCCGGCCGGCCTGCACGGATGGCGCTTCAAGGAGGTGCTGGCGCTCGCCGACCGGGTGATCGTTCCGTTGCAGCCGAGCATCTTCGACATCTACGCCACGCGCGATTTCCTCGATCGGCTGATGGAGCAGCGCCGTGCCGAGAAAACCAAAATCAGCCTCGTGGGCATGCGCGTGAACGCCCGCACCCTGGCGGCCGACCGGCTCAACGAGTTCATCGCGAGCCTTGGCGTTCCTGTGCTGGGCGAACTGCGCGACACGCAGAACTATGTGCAGCTCGCGGCACGCGGGCTCACGCTGTTCGACATCGCGCCAGGGCGGGTGCAGCGCGACCTGGAACAGTGGCAGCCGATCTGCGAATGGCTCGAGGGCTGAGGCTTTCGGCTGTCGCGAGGCCGACAGCCGCGCCGCTCGCCTTGGCGCCAGAATGCCGCGCATGACCAAAAAGACATTCCAGACGCTTCAGGATCTTGCCGCCTGCGTGGGCCAGGAGGTCGCCGTGAGCGACTGGATCGCCATCACGCAGGAGCAGGTGAACCAGTTCGCCGAAGCCACGGGCGACCACCAGTGGATTCATGTCGACGTCGAGCGTGCGAAGGCTGGGCCCTTCGGCGCCCCGATTGCCCACGGCTTCCTGACGCTGTCGCTGCTGCCGCGCTTCTACGAGACGGCGCTCGACGTGGTCGAATCGCGCATGGGCGTGAACTACGGGCTGAACCGGGTGCGCTTCATGTCGCCGGTGCCGGTCGGCAAGCGGCTGCGGGCGCGCATGAAGCTGCTCACGGCCGAGCCGATTGCGGACGACGGCTTCCAGATGACCTGGGAAACCACGATCGAGCTCGAAGGTGCGGCCAAGCCGGCCTGCGTGGCCGAGTCGGTGGTGCGCCGCTACCGCTGAATCCGGCTCAGCCGAACCCGTTCTGCCGCCAGGCCTCGAAGACGGTCACCGCCACCGCATTCGAAAGATTCAGGCTGCGCTGCCCTTCGCGCATGGGGAGCCGCAGGCGCTGGGGCTCCGCAAAGCCGTCGCGCACCGCCGGCGGCAAGCCGCTGGTCTCCGAGCCGAACACCAGCCAGTCGCCCGGTTGAAAGCGCACGTCGTGCACGGCGCGCGTGCCGCGCGTGGTGAGCGCGAACATGCGCTCGGTGGCAGGCCGTTCCCCGTCGAGCAGCGCCTGCCAGTCGGCGTGGCGCTTCACTTCGGCGTATTCGTGATAGTCGAGCCCGGCGCGGCGCAGCAGTCGGTCGTCCATGGAGAAGCCCAGCGGCTCGATCAGGTGCAGCGTGCAGCCGGTGTTGGCCGCGAGACGGATCACATTGCCCGTGTTCGGCGGAATTTCGGGGTGGACCAGAACGATATGGAACATGCGCCGATTGTCGCGGCGGTCAGTGCGGCGGATCGGTCCGCGCGAACACGATCGCCGTCACATGGGCCGCGCCGGCCAGCCGCAGCGTTTCGGCCGCCGCAAACAGCGAGGCGCCGCTGGTCATCACGTCGTCGACCAGCACCACGCGCCGGCCCTGCAGCCGGTGCGCGCGCAGCGGTTCCACGGCAAAGGCGCCGCGCAGGTTGCGAAGGCGCTCGGCGCGCGCGAGGCCGCTCTGCGCCGGCGTTTCGCGGGTGCGCAGGAGCAGCGTCGCATCGGTCTTGGCGGAAGCGAGCCGGCGCGCCAGTTCGAGCGCCTGGTTGAAGCCGCGCTCGCGCAGCCGGACCGGCGCCATCGGCATGGGCAGCACGGTGTCGCACTGCTCCAGCGCCGGTTCCACCCACGGCACGCTGCGCATCAAGGTGGCAAAAGGCCCGGCCCAGCCGGCCTCGCCACGGAACTTGAACTGGGCGATGCACTCGGGCCACGGCCATGCATAGGTGCAGGCCGCAAGGCAGGCGTCCAACGGCGGCGGGTGGCGCACGCATTCGCCGCAACGTGCCACGCCGTCTGGAACCGGCAGGGCGCAGCTGCCGCAGCGCGCGGCCGGCGGCGCGAAGCGGGCCACGCAGGCATCGCAAACGCGCCGCGAAGGCCAGGCGCGGCACACCTCGCACTGGCTGGGCAGCCGTGCAAAGAGAGAGGTCAAAGGCCGATGGGCAAAGCGGCTGAACATGGGCTCAATATACTCACGGCCCCATGGCCACCGACCCCGCAAGAAGACCGCCGACCATCGATCCCACGGCGGCCGCACGCTGGAGGCGGCTCGCGCCTGCCGCCGGCTCGCCCTGGCTGCACGAGGAAATCGGCCGCCGCATGGAAGACCGGCTGCAGTGGATCAAGGCCCAGCCCCGCACCTGGGCCGACTGGGCGCCCCTGCGCGGCGGCCTGGAGGCGCACGAGCTCGTGGCCCGGCGCTACCGCGAAGCCGCCGGCTTCGTGATCGAACCCGAACCGGCTCTTGTCGCCCCGACCCACGAGGCGCTGGCCTCGCCTTGGTGGAGCGCGCGCCGCTGGCAGGGCGGCAAGGCCCGCTTCGATGCGCCGCCCGAAGACGGCGTCGACCTGCTCTGGGCCAACATGTCGCTGCACATGGCGGCCGACCCCGAGGCGCTCATCGCGCAGTGGCACCGGCTGGTGGCGACCGACGGCTTCCTGATGTTCTCGTGCCTCGGTCCCGACACGGCGCGCGAGCTGCGGGCGCTGCACGCCCGGCTCGGCTGGCCGGCGGCGGGCCACGAATACACCGACATGCACGACTGGGGCGACATGCTGGTGCATGCCGGCTTTGCCGAGCCCGTGATGGACATGGAACGCATCGTGCTTACCTGGGCCACGCCCGAGGCGGCGCTTGCCGAGCTGCGCACGCTCGGGCGCAACCTGCATCCGGCGCGCTTTCCGGCGCTGCGCGGCAAGGCATGGCACGGGGCGCTGAAGCAGGCCCTGCCCGAGCTGGCGCCGGCACAAGAGGGCGGCGGGCGCATCGCGCTGACCTTCGAGGTCATCTACGGGCACGCCTTCAAGCCGGCGCCGCGCGTGGCGCTCTCGGCCGAGAGCGCGGTGTCGCTGCGCGAGATGCGCTCGATGCTGCAGCGCGGCCGGCCCGGCCCCTGAACGGCCGGGCTGCAAGCAGCGCATCTTGGCGGCGGGCCCCTGTCTCTACCCGCTACAATCCGCCGTTGCGTGAAACTCGCGGGAATTGTCCCGCGAACGAGGCCTGTCCGATCCTGTGGAACAAGGGGTTGGCCAGCCGTCGACGCACCGATTTGCTGAACTCGCCCGTGTCGAATTCCGTGTTTCGTTTTGCCACCGTTTCAGGCCAGAACATCCACTGGTTCCTGAAGCGCAATTGCTCGGTGACGCCGAGCCAGCTGGGCTGGCTCTACGCCTCGCTGTGCGTGGTATCGCTCGGAATCGGTACGCTGTTCTGGCTGCGCGGTGCGCCGCTGGTGCTGCCTTTTGCCTGGCTCGAAATGGCGGCGGTGGGTTTCGTATTCATGCTGTACGCACGGCACGCGACCGATGGAGAAAAGATCGCGTTGCAGGGCGGACGGCTGGTGGTGGAGCTCGAGAACGGTGGCGACTACGAGCGCACGGAATTTCTGCCGCACCAGGTGCGGGTCGAACCGCAGGCCGGCGATCGTTCGCTGATCGAGGTCTCGGGGCAGGGTCGGTCGGTCAGGGTGGGGCGCTATGTACGCCCGGAGTTGCGAGCCGCACTGGCGCGCGAGATTCGCATGGCGTTGCGTGGCGCCTGAACGGCTCGCGCGGCGCTGCACGGTTTGGGTTTGTTGAAAAAATTGAGAAACGTGAACACGATGAAGAGCATTTGGCGCAACAAGTACAGGCCGGCGAATCTGTTGCTGGCGGCCGGCGCGGCTTTCAGCGGCGCGGCGCACGCAGTCAACGATCTGCCCGGCGGCCCCTCGGTGCGCCAGCTGAATCTGCCGCTTGGCGTGACCAAGATTGCGCAGGAACAGCATTTCCTGCACACGGTGATGATGATCCTGTGCACGGTCATCTTCATTGCCGTCTTCGCGGTCATGTTCTATTCGATCTGGAAGCACCGCAAGTCGGTCGGCCACAAGGCGGCCAACTTCCATGAATCGGTGGTGGTCGAGGTCATCTGGACCATCGTGCCCTTCATCATCGTGATCGTGATGGCGCTGCCGGCCACCAAGGTGCTCGTGGCCCAGAAGGACACCACCAACGCCGACCTCACCATCAAGACCACCGGCTACCAGTGGAAGTGGGGCTACGACTACCTGAACGGCGAAGGCGAGGGCCTGGCCTTCATCTCCACGCTCGACAGCTCGCAGCGTGCCATGTCCGACGCCGGTGCCAAGGGCGTCATGCCCGACGACTACCTCTTCAAGGTCGACAACCCGATGGTCGTGCCGGTTCAGAAGAAGGTCCGCATCATCACCACCGCCAACGACGTGATCCACGCGTTTGCCGTGCCCCAGCTCGGTATCAAGCAAGACGCCGTTCCGGGCTTCGTGCGCGACACCTGGTTCCGAGCCGAAACCGTGGGCGACTACTACGGTCAGTGCCAGGAACTCTGCGGCAAGGAACACGCCTACATGCCCATCCACGTGAAGGTGGTTTCGGCCGCCGACTACACGGCGTGGGTCGACACCAAGCGCAAGGAAGCCGCGGCCAAGCTCGACGACCCAAGCAAGGTCTGGACGCTGCCCGACATGCTCGCACGCGGCGAGAAGGTCTATGCCTCCAACTGCGCGGCCTGCCACCAGGCCAACGGCAAGGGCGCAGGCCCGATCAAGCCGCTCGACGCCAGCCCCAAGGTGCTCGACGCCGACCACAAGGTCCAGCTGCTGGTGCTGCTCAACGGCCAGAACAACGGCGCGATGCCCTCGTGGAAGCAACTGAGCGACACCGACCTCGCGGCGGTCGCCACCTATACCAAGAACAGCTGGTCGAACAAGACGGGCCAGCTGGTGCAGCCGGCCGAAGTTCTGGCCCTGCGCGGCAAGTGATCGTGAAGATCGAGCCCAAGCGCCCCGCGACGAAGAAATTGCAAGGAACAACGAAATGAGTGCAGTCCTCGACCCCCACGGTCACGCCCACGACGGCCACGCACACGAACACGACGAGCACCATGCAGCGCCCACCGGCTGGCGCCGCTGGGTGTTCGCCACCAACCACAAGGACATCGGCACGCTCTACCTGCTGTTCAGCTTCACCATGCTGATGGTGGGCGGCGTGCTCGCGTTGATGATCCGCGCCGAGCTGTTCCAGCCCGGCCTGCAGCTGGTGAACCCCGAGCTGTTCAACCAGTTCACCACCATGCACGGCCTGATCATGGTGTTCGGCGCCATCATGCCGGCGTTCGTGGGCTTTGCGAACTGGATGATCCCGCTGCAGATCGGCGCATCCGACATGGCGTTCGCGCGCATGAACAACTTCAGCTTCTGGCTGCTGATTCCCGCCGCGCTGATGCTCGTGGGTTCGTTCTTCATGCCCGGCGGCGCACCCGCTGCCGGCTGGACGCTCTACGCACCGCTCACGCTGCAAATGGGCCCCTCGATGGACGCCGGCATCTTCGCGATGCACATCATGGGCGCCTCGTCGATCATGGGTTCGATCAACATCATCGTCACCATCCTGAACATGCGCGCGCCCGGCATGACGCTGATGAAGATGCCGATGTTCTGCTGGACCTGGCTCATCACCGCCTACCTGCTGATCGCCGTGATGCCCGTGCTCGCAGGCGCCATCACCATGACGCTGACCGACCGCCACTTCGGCACCAGCTTCTTCAACCCCGCCGGCGGCGGCGACCCGGTGATGTACCAGCACATCTTCTGGTTCTTCGGCCACCCCGAGGTCTACATCATGATCTTGCCGGCCTTCGGCATCATCAGCCAGATCGTGCCGGCCTTCTCGCGCAAGCGCCTGTTCGGCTACGCCTCGATGGTGTATGCCACCTCGTCGATCGCGATCCTGTCGTTCATCGTCTGGGCGCACCACATGTTCACGACCGGCATGCCGGTCACGGGCCAGCTGTTCTTCATGTACGCGACCATGCTGATCGCGGTGCCGACGGCCGTGAAGATCTTCAATTGGATCGCGACCATGTGGCAGGGCTCGATGACTTTCGAGACCCCAATGCTGTTCGCCGTGGGCTTCATCTTCGTGTTCACGATGGGCGGGTTCACCGGCCTCATCCTGGCCATTGCCCCGATCGACATTCAGCTGCAGGACACCTACTACGTGGTGGCTCACTTCCACTACGTGCTCGTGGCCGGTTCGCTCTATGCGATGTTTGCGGGCTACTACTACTGGGCCCCCAAGTGGACGGGCGTGATGTACAACGAAGCGCGCGGCAAGCTCCACTTCTGGTGGTCGCTGATCTCGTTCAACGTCACCTTCTTCCCGATGCACTTCCTGGGCCTGGCGGGCATGCCGCGCCGCTATGCCGACTACCCGATGCAGTTCGCCGACTTCAACGCGGTGGCATCGATCGGCGCCTTCGCCTTCGGTCTTGCCCAGGTCTATTTCTTCTTCTTCATCGTGCTGCCGACCATGCTCGGCAAGGGCGAGAAGGCACCGCAGAAGCCGTGGGAAGCCGCTGAAGGCCTCGAGTGGGAAGTGCCTTCGCCCGCGCCTTTCCACACCTTCGAGAACCCGCCCAAGCTCGATGCGACCGCCACCAAGGTGATCGGCTGAGCGCTTCACGGCCACCGGCCCGCATGACCACAATGACCACGCCCGAACAAAGAAAGAACAACCGACGCATGGGGCTCACGCTGGCCTCCATCGCCGTGCTGTTCTTCCTCGGATTCCTGGTCCGCATGATCTGGTTCAGCGGCCGCTGAAACGAACGGAGCCGTACGCATGAGCCTCGGTCAACGCATCAAGCGCGCCAATGTCCGCATGGTCGGCAAGCTGGCCGTCGTGGCCTGCGGCATGTTCGCGTTCGGCTATGCGCTGGTGCCGCTCTATCGCGCCATTTGCGAAATGACCGGCATCAACATCCTCGCGCTCAACGAGCTCGAGGTGCCGGGCGGCGCGAGCGGCGGCAAGAACGTGCGCGTGCCGGACAACACCCAGATCGACACCACCCGCACCATCACGGTCGAGTTCGACTCCAACGTGCGCGGCGGCCTCTGGGACTTCAAGCCCGCCGAGCGGACGCTGGAGGTGCATCCGGGCCAGCTCAACACCGTGGTGTACGAGTTCCAGAACGTGCAGAACCGCCGCATGGCGGCGCAGGCCATTCCGAGCTATGCGCCGCAGCAGGCCGCGCCATACTTCAACAAGCTCGAGTGCTTCTGCTTCAACCAGTACACGCTCGACCCGGGCGAGAAGAAGCAGTGGCCCGTCGCTTTCGTGATCGACCCGAAGATCTCGAAGGACGTGAAGACGATCACGCTGTCGTACACGTTCTTCGAAGTCGGCGGCAAGACGCCTCCGGCCCCGGTCGCCGCCGTTTCCAATGCTGCCCATGAGCCCCGCTCGTGACCGCTCCGAACACGCCGCGCAAGGCCACGCTGTGGGACACGGTGAAGGCCGTCTGCTGGTCGTTCTTCGGGGTCCGCAAGAAAAGCGCCTACCAGGACGACCTGGCCAGGCTGAACCCGCTGCACATCATCGCGGTGGCCTTTGCCGCGGTCATCGTCTTCATCGTCGGCCTGGTGCTGCTGGTGCGCTACGTGGTTGCACCCTGAGCACCGTCCGCATGAACCGCATGGCCCACGACACCCAGAACCCATCGAATCGAGAGAAGAAAGAAAGCCAGGAGCTGATATGAGTTCAACCACCCACGGCACCACGCCCTACTACTTTGTGCCCGGGCCATCGGCCTACCCGGTCATGGCCTCGATCGGCCTGTTCTTCGTGATTCTTGGCGCCGGCCAGTGGATCAACGGCCACCAGTGGGGCGCGTGGTCGCTGCTCCTGGGCATGGTCGTGTGGCTTTCCACGTTGTTCGTGTGGTTCCGCACGGCCATCGGCGAAAGCGAAAGCGGCCAGTACGGCCACAAGATCGACCTCTCGTTCCGCTGGAGCATGAGCTGGTTCATCTTCTCCGAAGTGATGTTCTTCGGCGCCTTCTTCACCGCGCTGTGGTGGGCCCGCACCCACTCGCTGCCGGCGCTCGGCAGCCTCGACAACGCGCTGCTCTGGCCCGACTTCAAGGCCGTGTGGCCCAGCATTGCCGCCGGTGCGACCGGCTCGCCGGCCGACATCGTCGAGCCGTTCCAGACCGTCGGCCCGTTCTGGCTGCCCACGATCAACACCGCGCTCCTGCTGAGCTCGGGCGTCACGCTCACCATCGCGCACCATGCGCTGCGCGCCGGCCATCGCGCCCAGTGCATCCGTTTCATGTGGCTCACGGTGGTGCTCGGCGTGGTCTTCCTGGGCGTGCAAGGCTACGAATACCATCACCTCTACACCGAACTGAACCTCAAGCTCAGCTCCGGCGCGTACGGTTCGACCTTCTTCATGCTGACCGGCTTTCACGGCCTGCACGTGTTCATCGGCATGCTGATGCTGCTGTTCATCACGCTGCGCCTGCAGAAGGGCCACTTCACGCCGGAGCGTCATTTCGGCTTCGAAGGCGCCGCCTGGTACTGGCACTTCGTCGACGTGGTGTGGCTCGGCCTTTACATGCTGGTTTATTGGCTTTGAGCGAACCGCGCGGCATACAAACAAAAAGGCGCCGGAAGGCGCCTTTTTCATGGTTCTCGTGGAACGAGCACCATCTACTTGCCGAGCGGGAGCCCGGTGGGCTGGATGTACCCGAGTTTCCAGGCCAGCAGCATGCAGAGGAACAAAACCACGGAGATGCCGATCCGAAAGGTAAGCGCGCGCGCCATGCCGCCGCTTTTGGCGCGTCCGTTGCGCCCGTCTTTCAGCATGTAGAAGAGCGCGAAGGCAAGGCTCGCGAAGATGCCCAGGAAAGCCAGGGCGATGAAGTATTTCATGACCCCGATTATCGGCCGCACGCCTCGTCCCTTCCAGTGATGCCGGAACCCATTCCATCCGCCAGGGTGCCGAGGCGAGGCCGTTTCCTGCTGGTCACACTGGCCGCGGTGCTGACCTTGGCCGCCACCGTGTCGCTCGGCCGCTGGCAGCTTTCGCGCGCGGCACAGAAGGAAGCGCTGCAGGCCGAGATCGAAACCCAGAAGCAGAAGCCGCCGCTCGATCAAACCGAGTTTCTCGCGCTCGAAGAGCCGGCCGGCGCGCTGCATCGGCCCGTGCGGCTGCGCGGCCTCTGGCTGACGCCGCAGACGGTCTACCTGGACAACCGGCAGATGCACGGCGTACCCGGTTTCTACGTGCTGACCCCTTTCGCGCTGGAAGGCAGCAACCAGACCGTGATGGTGCAGCGCGGCTGGGTACAGCGCAATTTCAACGACCGCACGCAGTTGGGTGCGGTCGAGACGCCGGCCGGCATCGTCGAAGTCACCGGCCTGATCGAGCCGCCGCCCGGCCATTTGTTCGAGCTCGGCAAACCGGCCTCGGCCGCCTCGGCACCGGAAGCCGAGGGGTCTTCGCCCATCCGGCAGAATCTCGACCTGGAAGCGTTCCGCGCCGAAACCAAGCTGCCGCTGCGAACCGATGTGTCGCTGCAGCAGATCGGCCCTGCTTCCGAGGGGTTGCAGCGCGACTGGCCGGCTCCTGCCCTGGGTCTGGAGAAGCACTACGGCTATGCATTCCAGTGGTTCGGGCTCTCAGCCCTCGTGGTCATCCTCTATGTCTGGTTCCAATTCATTGCCCCCTTCCGCCGCTCCAGGCGCCGTGCACGTGATGCAAGCAGCCTCTGACGAACCGCTCGGCCTGACGGTGCATTCGATGCCGTCTCCCAACCAGGCACTCGACGGTGCCGAGGGCCGCCGCACGATCGTCGGGCGCTGGAAGATGATCGCCGTGATGCTGATGTGCGCGGCCCCCGTCATCGCGTCGTACTTCACCTACTACGTGGTCCGGCCCGAGGGGCGCAGCGTCTACGGCGAGCTCATCGATCCGCAGCGCGTGCTGCCCGTGCTCACCGCCACCGACCGCAGCGGCGCGCCGGTCGATCTCGCCACTCTCAAGGGGCAGTGGCTGCTGGTCGCGGTGGCCGATGCGAGCTGCGATGCGCTCTGCGAGCAGCAGCTGTACCTGCAGCGGCAACTGCGCGAGAGCCTCGGCCGCGAGAAAGACCGGCTCGACCGCGTCTGGCTCGTGAGCGACGCGGCGCCCGTGCCGGCGCGCCTGGACCACGGCCTGCGCGGCGCCACCGTGCTGCGCGTGCCGGCCGAGCAGCTTGCCAAGTGGTTCGCGCCTGTTTCGGGCCATGCGCTGGCCGAGCACCTGTATGTGGTCGATCCCATGGGCAACTGGATGATGCGTTTCCCGGCCCGCATGGACGCCAAGGGCGCCAGCCGCGCCAAGCGCGACCTCGACCGCCTGCTGCGCGCCTCCGCATCCTGGGACGAGCCCGGCCGCTAAGCTCGCATGATGGACACCGGCTCGCTCTACGATCTCACGCCCATCGCCTGGCTCATGGCGGCCGGTGTGCTGATCGCGCTCGGGCCGCTGGTGTGGGTGTGGCGCCGCAACGCGGGCGCCGGGCCGGCGCGCCGGCTGCACGCGCTCACGGTGCTCACGCTGTTCCTCACGTTCGACCTCACGCTGTTCGGCGCCTTCACCCGGCTCACCGATTCGGGCCTGGGCTGCCCGGATTGGCCCGGTTGCTACGGCAACGCGAGCCCGGCCGGCGCAAGCCACGAAATTGCAATGGCCGAGGCGGCCCAGCCGAGCGGTCCGGTCACGCACGGCAAGGCCTGGGTCGAGATGGTTCACCGCTACCTGGCCACCGGCGTCGGCGTGCTCATCCTGGCGCTCGCGGGCGCCACCTGGATCGTGCGGCGTCGCCAGCTTCGCCTGCCTGTGCCGGTGGAGGGCGAGCACGCCACGCTCAGCGCATGGTGGCCGGCGCTGACGCTGGTCTGGGTCTGCCTGCAGGGTGCATTCGGTGCGCTGACGGTCACCTGGAAACTGTTTCCCGCCATCGTCACGCTGCACCTGCTGGGCGCCGTGGTGCTGCTGGTGCTGCTGTGCATCCAGGCCGTGCGCTACCGGCAGGCTGCCGCGGACCGCTTGCCCACGGTTGTATCGCCTGCGCTGCGCAATGGGCTGATCGCCACGTCGGCACTGCTCCTGCTGCAGATTGCGCTCGGCGGCTGGGTCAGCACCAATTACGCCGTGCTGGCCTGTACCCAGTTTCCGACCTGCCAAGGCAGCTGGTGGCCGCCGATGAATTTTGCACAGGGCTTCGAGATCTGGCGCCATCTGGGCGTGACCGGCAGCGGCGCACCACTCGATTTTTCCGCACTCACCGCCATTCATTACGCGCACCGGCTGATGGCATACGCTGTGTTCGCCGCCCTGGGCGTGCTCGCGTGGCGCTTGCGCCGCATCGAGCCGCTGCGGCCCCAAGCCGGATGGCTCGCGGGGCTCGCCTTGCTCCAGCTCGCCACCGGTCTTGGCAACGTGCTGCTCGGCTGGCCGCTTGCCGCCGCCGTGCTGCACACCGGCGGCGCCGCGGCGCTGGCCGTGGTGCTGACCTGGGCCATCTGCGAAAGCCGCCGCGAGACCGCCGCTGCAACCGTACACAACAAAGACAAGGCGCTCGGCGCCCCACATGACAACCAGAGGGAGGCCACCGCGTGAGCACGCCGATTTCCGTGCAGCAGACAAGCACCGCCAATGTTCTGCGCCAGTTCTATGCGCTGACCAAGCCGCGCGTGGTGCAGCTGATCGTTTTCTGCGCGCTCATCGGCATGGTGCTGGCCGTGCCGGGCTTGCCGGCGTGGGCCGATGTGCAGCGCGCCGTGCTGGCCTGCATCGGCATCTGGCTGGTGGCGGGCGCGGCGGCGGCGTTCAACTGCCTGGTCGAGAAGGGCATCGATGCCAAGATGAAGCGCACCGCCTGGCGTCCCACGGCGCGCGGGCAGCTCAGCGATCTGCAGGCCTTGGCGTTTTCCGCGCTGCTGTGCGTGGCCGGCTCGGCGCTGCTGTGGTTCAAGGTCAACCCCCTCACCATGTGGCTGACCTTTGCCACCTTCGTCGGCTATGCGGTGATCTACACCGTCATCCTCAAGCCGCTGACGCCGCAGAACATCGTGATCGGCGGCGCCTCGGGTGCGATGCCGCCGGTGCTCGGCTGGGCCGCGATGACCGGCGACGTGGGTCCCGAAGCGCTGATCCTGTTTTTGATCATCTTCCTTTGGACGCCGCCGCATTTCTGGGCGCTCGCGCTCTACCGTGTCGAGGACTACCGCAAGGCCGGGCTGCCGATGCTGCCTGTCACGCACGGCAACGAGTTCACGCGGCTGCAGGTGCTGCTGTACACCTTCATCCTGTTCGCGGCCTGCCTGATGCCTTTCATCTACGGCATGAGCGGCTGGCTCTACCTGGCGGTGGCGGTGGGGGTCAGCATCGGTTTCACGGGCTATGCCTTCGCGCTCTGGCGCAACTACTCCGACACGCTGGCGCGCAAGACCTTCCGGTTTTCGCTGATTCACCTGAGCGTGCTGTTCGCGGCATTGCTCGTCGACCACTATCTCCGCTGATTGAAATGTCCCTGTCCATGAACAAGCGAAATGCTCTCAGATTGATTGCCGGCGGTGCGGGATGGGCGGGCACCGCCGCGGTTCTTGGCCTCGGACTTTCCGCCTGCAGCGAACCCAAGCCGAGCTTCAATGCGGTCGACATCACGGGCGCGGACTACGCCAAGGACTTCTCGCTGAAGGACGCCGACGGCAAGGTTCGCACCATGGCCGATTTCAGGGGCAAGGTGGTGGTGCTGTTCTTCGGCTACGCACAGTGCCCTGACGTCTGCCCGACCACCATGACCGAAATGGCCCAGGTCAAGCAGCAGCTCGGCAGCGACGGCGACAAGCTCCAGGTGCTGTTCGTCACGGTCGATCCGGCACGCGACACGCCCGAGGTGCTCAAGGCCTACATGGGCGCGTTCGACCCGACTTTTGTTGCGCTGATTCCTACGACCGAACAGCTCGCCGCGACCGCCAAGGAGTTCAAGGCTTATTACAAGAAGGTCGAGGGCAAGACGCCCACGAGCTACTCGATGGACCATTCCGCCGCCAGTTTCGTCTACGACACCCAGGGCCGGCTGCGGCTCTACGCGCGCTACGGTGCCGGCGTGGCCCCCATGGTGTCCGACGTGAAGGCGCTGCTCAAGGCCTGAGCGGTTTTTTCTTCAACCGATGGACGCTGTCGCAGCCCTTGCCCCGGTCGATCGCCTGAAGACGCGCAAGGGTGCGTTCCGCATCGCGCTCATTCCGCCCGAGGTGCTGCGCGCGCTGAATGACGGGTTGCTCGAAACCGTCAACCTCAACGAATTCCTGGCGCTCGAACTGCCGCAACTCGCGCGCAGGGTCGCAGGCCATATCGGCCTCGATCCGGCGAGCGAGCGGCTGCTGGACACGCTGGCCATGCTCGGCGTCTTCAAGCCGATGCAGCGGCACGGCCACATTGCGCGGGCGCTCTACGACATGGCGGCGCTGCATGCCGAGCGCGATGCCGTCGCGCACCGGCTCGCCACGCACGCGAGCGACGTGGCGCGCTGCTGGGCCGCGCAGTGGGTCACGCTGTCGGGCCTGCCACTGGCAGCGCAGCTCGAAGCCGTGCGCCGCTTTGCCGCCGACCCGCACTTCGGCGTGCGCGAAATCGCCTGGATGGCCGTGCGCGACGCGGTCATCGGCTCGCTCGACGAGTCGATCGCGCTGTTGCAGCCGTGGGCGGCCGACGCCGATCCGAACATCCGCCGCTTTGCCAGCGAACTCACGCGTCCGCGGGGCGTGTGGTGCGCGCAGATCGAGGCGCTCAAGGCCGAACCCTGGCGCGCGTTGCCGCTCCTCGAGCCGCTGCGGGCCGATGCCAGCCGCTACGTGCAGAACTCGGTGGCCAACTGGCTCAACGACGCGAGCAAGACCCAGCCCGAGTGGGTCGACCGGCTCTGCGCGCGCTGGACGGCCGAATCGGACAGCCCAGCAACCCGCTACATCGCCAAGCGGGCGCTGCGAACGCTGGCCAAGCAGGCATGAATGAAAAAGCCCGGCACTCGGCCGGGCTTGTTCGGGTGAAACGCGGCGACGCGGCTCAGGCGTAGTCGGCCAGCGCCTTCTTCATCTTCTTCATGGCGGCGACTTCGATCTGGCGAATGCGCTCGGCGCTCACGCCGTACACCGCCGCCAGGTCGTGCAGCGTCATGCCGCCCGAACCGTCGTCGTTGACCTTGAGCCAGCGTTCTTCCACGATGCGGCGGCTGCGGTCGTCCAGCGCTTCGAGCGCGGTGGCGATGCCGTCGCTCGAGAGTCGGTCGCGCTGCTGCGATTCGAGCAGGGCGGTCGGCTCCTGCGTGGCGTCGGCCAGGTAGGCGATCGGGCCGAAGGCTTCGTCGCCGTCGTCCGACGGACCCGGATCGAGCAGCACGTCGCCGCCCGACAGGCGGGTTTCCATTTCGAGCACTTCTTCGGGTTTGACGTTGAGCCGGGTCGCCATTTGCGACACTTCGTCGGGGCTCAGCGTGTCGCGGTGCGTGCCGTTGTCGGCCGCGGCCGATTCGGCCTTGAAGCCCTGCTTCATCGAGCGCAGGTTGAAGAACAGCTTGCGCTGGGCCTTGGTCGTCGCGACCTTGACCATGCGCCAGTTCTTCAGGATGTACTCGTGAATCTCGGCCTTGATCCAGTGCATGGCGTAGCTCACGAGCCGCACGCCCTGGTCGGGGTCGAAACGCTTCACGGCCTTCATGAGACCGACATTGCCCTCCTGGATCAGGTCGCCGTGAGGCAGGCCGTAACCCAGGTACTGGCGGGAAATGGACACCACGAGGCGCAGGTGCGAGAGGATCAGCGCACCCGCCGCTTCCAGGTCGTTGTTGTCGCGCAAACGGCGTGCGAAGCCCTGCTCTTCTTCGAGCGTGAGCATCGGCAGGCGGTTGGCGGCCGAAATATAAGCATCCAAGTTGCCCAGCGGGGGCACCATCGACCATGGATTGGCGACGGCGAGCTGGTTGGCAGAGGCTCCAGACAGCGTGGTCATCAGGGGAAACTCCTTTGTGTCAGGCATATTAGCACTCGATTAGAGGGAGTGCTAAGGCAAGGGTTCCCCCTTAGTTTCTATCGCGCCGATAGCCAACCTTGTCAGCGGGCCAGCGGTCCGGCCTGCGGCGCCGTCCGACCCGGGGCTTACCAGCGGATACCCAGCCGCACAAACAGCCGCGAGAGTACGAACAGGGGCCCCACCCAGAGGTATTGGATGTCTTCGAAGAACGAAGGTTTCCTGCCCTCGACCTTGTGGCCGATGAACTGGAAAACCCATGCCACCACGAAGATGGCGGCGGAAACCGGCAGTACAAGGCTTCCCATGGCATGAACCACGGCCAGCACCAGGGCCGTGCCAATCAGCATGGTGACCAGAAACGCCGGGGAGCGAAGGGTGGCGTAGTAAACCAGGCTCGCCGCCACGAAGCCGTAGGCCACCCAGGGATGCAGCGCAAACAGCAGGCCGACGATGCTCAGCATGATCGCCGGGATCGCGGCGAAGTGAATCAGCTCGTTGGTCGGATGGCGATGGCTTTCGCCATAGTGGGCCAGCAGCCGGTCGACTTTGCGGTCGCCCGCTGCCAAGGGCGCGTCGGCGGTGTGCATCATGTTTGTCTCCAAAGCGCCGTTCACCGGCAAGCTATTTCGGATCCTGAGCGAACTCGCGCCCGTCGGCGCCTCATGACTTTTGGCACTGGTGTGCCGGTCCGTCGGACTTTACCTTTGCGCGGTCACACACATCAATGTTCCCAGGGAGAGATTTCATGCAAGCAAAACTTTGGATATCGGCGCTTGCCGCGACTTTGGCGGCTTGCGGGGGAGGAGGCGATGGCGGCGGTGGGTTCACCGGCTTGCCGATGGTACCGGCGCCTGCACCGGCGCCCGCTCCCGCACCATCGCCCGCTCCGGCTCCGGCTCCGGCTCCGACCCCGACCCCGGCCCCGGCCCCGGCCACGCGTACTTTCATGTACGAGGCTTTGCCGCCCACCACCGACGTTCCGGCGTTTTTCGATCGACTCAATGCGCAGGGCACAAGGTCTTTCCGCTTCTTCGGCGGTTTTGCTTTCACCACCAGCCCCACCAGCGTGGAGGTCGTCGAGGCCTACGCGAAGGATGCCGAGACCGCCTATGCCTTCGAGCTGCTGCCGGTCGCAAGCTCCGTGGCCGAGCTTCAGGACCAGTTGAATGCCCAGGGCGCCAGGGGCTTCCAGTGGGGCGGTCCGTACTCGGTCGGCGGCCAGGTCCGCGCGCTCCATCGCAAGGACAACAACTCCGCGTCGACCTACACCTATGCCGTGCTGGCGTCGCCCGCCGACAGCGCCGGCTATCTGGCGCAAGTCAACGTCCAGGGCGGCAACGGCTACTACAGCGTAGGCGGCGGCTACATGGTTGGCGGGACCACGGTGCTGGTCTATCAAAAGGACGCGCAAGGCAGCGCCACCTACGGCTATGAAGCGCTGGGCCAGCCCGGCACCGATGCCGACTTCCTGGCGCAGTTCGAGGCCCAAGGCGCTCGGGGCTTCCGGTTCAAGACGGGTTACGTTTTCTCGGACGGCACGCGGCTGCTCTACGAGAAGGACCTGTCGCAATCGGCCACGTTCAGCTACCAGAACCTGCAGCCCGCGGGCAACAGCTCAGACTACGTCGCGCAGGCGAATGCCGAAGGTGCCAAGGGCAACGCCCTGGTGGGCGACTACGCGCTGCCAAGCGGCCAGATCAGGACGCTCTACATCCGGCCGGCCAACTGCACCGGCCTTCTCTGCGATACCCGCTCGCTCTTCGGCTTCTGAGCGGCGGCTGGCCCTGCTGGCGGCACCTCAGCCCAGCAGCGCCAGCGCGAATTCACGCGCGTTGAAGGTTTCGAGGTCTTCGAGCTTCTCGCCCACGCCGATGAAGTAAACCGGGATCGGCCGCTCGCGCGCAATGGCGCAGAGCACGCCGCCCTTGGCCGTGCCGTCGAGCTTGGTCACGACCAGGCCGGTGAGGCCCAGCGTTTCGTCGAAGGCCTTGACCTGTGCCAGGGCGTTCTGGCCGGTGTTGCCGTCGATCACCAGCAGCACCTCGTGCGGCGCCGAGGCGTCGGCCTTGGTGACCACGCGCTTGATCTTCTTGAGCTCGTCCATCAGGTGCAGCTGCGTCGGCAGGCGGCCCGCGGTGTCGACCAGCACCACGTCCTTGCCGCGCGCCTTGCCGGCGGTGACCGCGTCGAAGCTCACGGCGGAGGGGTCGCCGCCTTCCTGGCTCACGATCTCGACCGTGTTGCGGTCGGCCCAGACCAGCAGCTGCTCGCGCGCCGCCGCCCGGAAGGTGTCGGCCGCGGCGAGCAGCACCGAGGCGCCCTCGCTGGCCAGGTGCTTGGTGAGCTTGCCGATCGAGGTGGTCTTGCCCGCGCCGTTGACGCCGGCCACCATGATCACCGTCGGCGAGAACTGGCCGATGACGAGCGGTTTTTCGAGCGGCTGGAGCAGATCGGTGATGGCGTCGGCCAGCAGCCGCTTGACCTGCGCGGCGTCGGTCGCCATCTGGCGCTTGACGCGGCCCCGCAGGTCGTCGAGCAGGAACTCGGTAGCCTTGACGCCGGTGTCGGCCATCAGCAGGGCCGATTCGAGCTCTTCGTACAGCGCTTCGTCGATCTGCGCGTTGACGAACACCGCCTGGATGCCGGTGCCGGTCTTGCGCAGGCCGGTCTTGAGCTTGTCGAACCAACCCTTGCGCTCGGCAGGCATGGCGGCCTCGGCCACGGGCGCTGCGGCGGGCGGGGGCGGCGGCAGTGGGGCCGGCGGCTGGGTGGGAGCAGGCGTCGGCACCGGCACTGGCATGGCGGCTGGTGCGAGGGGCGCCGCAGCTGGAACAGCGGCAGGCAGCGGAGGTGGTGGCGCCACGACGGGCGGCATTGAAGGTGCAGGTGCGACCGGGGGTGGCGGCGCGGGTTCTTCCGCGGCCGGCTTCGAGCCGAACCAGCTCGACGGCGAGAACACCGAACGCGCGGGCGCAGCCTCGGGGGCCGGGGCCGGTGCCGGCTCGGCTACCGGGGAGGGCTCCGGTGCGGCGGGAGATTCTGCGGGCGGTTTTTTCTTGAAGAAACTGAACATCGGGAGCTTTTTACAATCCGACCCATTCTATGAAACACCCCTCGCCACGCCGTGCTGCGTCTGGTGCGGTGCTGGCAATGGCGCTTTCGGCGCTGTGGGCCATGCCTGCTCAGGCCCAGTCCACTCCGGCTCCCGCCGTTCCATCCACCTCCGGTTCAGCTGCCGCAGCGGCAACCGCTCCGCAGCAGTTCACCCTTGCCAACGGCATGACGCTGCTGGTGCTGCCCGACAGGCGCGCGCCGACCGCGGTGCAGATGGTCTGGGTTCGCGTGGGCTCCGTCGACGAGGTCGACGGCACGTCGGGCGTGGCCCACGTGCTCGAGCACATGATGTTCAAGGGCACCAAGACCATCAAGCCGGGCGAGTTCTCGCGCCGCGTGGCGGCGCTGGGCGGGCAGGAAAACGCGTTCACCACGCGCGACTACACCGGCTACTACCAGCAGATTCCCGTGGCCAGCCTCGAGCAGGTCATGAAACTCGAGTCGGACCGCTTCGCCAACAACCAGTGGTCCGACGACGAGTTCAAGCGCGAGATCGAAGTGGTCAAGGAAGAGCGCCGCATGCGCACCGACGACCAGCCGCGCGCATTGCTTGGCGAGCAGCAGAACGCCGCGATCTTCACGGCCTCGCCCTACCACCGCCCCGTGGTCGGCTGGATGAGCGATCTCGACGCGATGACGCCCGACGACGCGCGCGACTTCTTCCGGCGCTGGTACGTACCCGCCAACGCCGCGGTGGTGGTGGTTGGCGACGTCGACGTGGCCAAGGTGCGTGCGCTGGCCGAGAAGTATTACGGCAGCATTCCCTCCCGCGCCGTGCCCGCGCGCAAGCCGCGCAGCGAGCCTGCGCAGCGCGGCATCCGCCGCATCGAGTTCAAGGCGCCGGCCGAGCAGGCCTACGTCTCGCTCGCGTTCCGCATTCCGCAGCTGGAGGCCCTCGATGCCGCCGACAGCGACGTGTGGGCGCTCGAGGTGCTGTCTGCCGTGCTCGACGGCTACACGGGCGCGCGGCTCGACCGGGCCTTGACCCAAGGCCCCGGCCGCGTGGCCGATTCGGCGGGTGCCTATTCGGGGCTGGCCGGCCGCGGGCCGCAGCTGTTCACGCTCGTGGGGGTTCCCGCGAACGGAAAAACGGCCGAGGCGGTCGAGGCGGCGCTGCGGGCCGAGGTGACGCGCATCGCGAAGGAAGGCGTGGGCGAGGCCGAACTCGCGCGCGTCAAGACGCAATGGGTGGCCAGCGAAACCTACAAGCGCGATTCAGTGATGGCGCAGGCCCGCGAGCTCGGCAGCAACTGGGTGCAGGGCCTGCCGCTGGACACCAGCGCGCGGATCATCGCCAAGCTGCAGGCCGTGACGCCGGCCCAGGTGCAGGCGGTGGCCGCCAGGTACTTCGGCGACGACCAGCTCACGGTGGCCACCTTGCGCCCCCTGCCACCGGAAGCCAAGCCCCGCGGCCGCGGTTTTGCAGCCCCCGAAGGCGAGCTGCGCTGAAAGGCCCGGATTTCCATGACCACAATGAAAAAAATGCTTCGTCCCGCGCTGTTCGCCGTCGTTGCCGCCGTGGCGGGCGCCGCGCAAGCCGCGCTCCCCATCGAGCACTGGACCCTCGCGAGCGGCGCCAGGATCTACCTTGTGTCGACCCAGGCGCTACCCATCGTCGATGTGCAGATCGATTTCGACGCCGGCAGCCGGCGCGACCCGGCGGCCCAGGCCGGCCTCGCCGGCGTGAGCGCGACCATGGTCGAGAAGGGCGTGCGCGCCGGCAAGAACGGCGAGCCCGCGCTCGACGAGAACGCACTGGGTGAAGCCTGGGCCGACCTGGGCGCCGAGTTCAACGCCAGCGCCGGCACCGATCGCGCCAGCTACTCGCTGCGCACCCTGTCCGACCCGGCGCTGCTGGCCAAGGTCGTCACGCTCGCGTCACGCGAGATCGGCGAACCGGCCTTTCCCGACGACATCTGGCAGCGCGAGCGCGAGCGCATCAACGCGTCGCTGAAGGAGGCCAACACCAAGCCGGCAACCATTGCGGGCCGTGCCTTCGCGCAGGGCGTCTACGGCAGCCACCCCTACGGGCAGGAAGTCACCGAAGCCACGCTGGCGCGGATCGACACCGCGGCCATGCGGCAGCGCTACCAGCAGCTCGTCATGCCGTGCCGGGCCAAGCTCAGCATCGTCGGTGCCGTGACCCGCGCCGAGGCCGAAGCCATGGCCACCGCGCTGCTCTCGCGGCTGCCCGGCCCCGAGGCCTGCACGCCGCTGCCCGCCATCGCGCCGGTGGCCGCGCTGACGGCGCCGAAGGACGAGCGCATTCCGTTCGCTTCGGCCCAGGCCCATGTCTGGATCGGGCAACCCGGCTATCCGCGCAAGGACCCCGACCACTTCGCGCTCACGCTCGGCAACTACGTGCTGGGCGGCGGCGGCTTCGTCTCGCGGCTGACCAACGAAGTGCGCGAGAAGCGCGGCCTGGCCTACAGCGTCTACAGCGGCTTCGCGCCGGGGCTGGATGCGGGTGCGTTCCGCGTCGGCTTCCAGACGCGCCCCGACCAGGCCGAAGAGGCCGTGAAAGTCTCGCGCAATGTGCTCGCGAAGTTCGTGGCCGAAGGCCCGACCGCCGCCGAGCTCAAGGCTGCGAAGGACAACCTGATCGGCGGCTTCCCCCTCTTGCTGGACAGCAACCGCAAGCTCATCGGCAACGTGGCCAACATTGCCTGGCACGACCTGCCGCTCGACTACCTCGACACCTGGACCGCGCGCATGAACGCGGTCACCGCGGCCGAGGTCCGGGCCGCCTTTGCGCGCAAGCTGCAGCCCGAGCGCATGGTGACGGTGGTGGTGGGCGGCAAGTAGGCAGAAGCGTTTCAGCGCAGGGCGTGCGCGCCGCTTGCAGCGGCCGCACGCACCGCGGCCCTGAGGCGTTCCAGGAGCTGCGGCGCCGCGCGCGCCTGCTGCCAGTAGAGCGGCACCTGCAACGCCGAGCCGGGCACCAGCTCCACCAGTTCGCCCGCGCGCATCGCATCGGCCGCCATGCTGGCGGGAAGCATGCCCCAGCCCATGCCGGCGCGCGCCGCTTCAAGGAAACCATGTGCCGAGGGCAGCCAGTGCCGCGGTGTCTCGATGCTGCGGTGGCAGATGCGCCGCACCCAGCGTGCCTGCAACCGGTCCTTGCGGTCGAACACCAGGCTTGGCCCATGGGCCAATGTGCGCGCACCCACGCCCTTGGCGAAATACCGGCGCACGAACTCCGGGCTTGCGGCCGCCACGTAGTGCATGGTGCCCAGCGCCTCGCTGTTGCAGCCGGCCACCGGCTGCGCCAACGCCGTGACCGCGGCCAGCACGGTGCCGCTTCGCAGGCGTTCGGCGGTGTGGTCCTGGTCGTCCACGGTCAGGTCGAGCAGGGCGGATTCTTCCTGCTTCGCAAAGGCCGAGGCGGCCGCCATGAACCAGGTGGCCAGGCTGTCGGCGTTCACCGCCACCCGCACCGTGACGCGCTCGCGCTCGTTGCCTCCCATGCCGAGGGCGGGCAGCGCGTCGCGCAGCTCGTGCTCCAGCATGCCGACGCGCTCGAAGTGGCGGCAGAGCTGTTGGCCGGCCTCCGTGGCCACGCACGGCTGGCCGCGCACCAGCAGCGCGCCGCCCGTGCGCTCCTCGAGCAGCTTCACGCGCTGGGAGACCGCCGACGGCGTGACATTCAGAGCGCGGGCCGCGCGCTCGAAACTGCCTTCGCGCACCACGGCGGCCAATGCGTTCAGGGCGGCGTAGTCGAGCATGGTTCCTTGAAATTAGTAAAACTGAATATGGCTTAGGAAGTTTAGTTTGAGTTAATTCGCGCGCAGCGGCAAGCTGGCGCCATGGTCACCGCACAAATCACCACCGCATTCGCCAACGGGCTCTTCATGAGCCTGGTGCTCATCGTCGCGATCGGCGCGCAGAACGCGTACGTGCTGCGTCAAGGATTGCGGCGCGAGCATGTGAGCGCCGTGGTGCTGTTCTGCGCGGTGAGCGATGCGGTCCTGATCACGGCCGGCGTCGCCGGGATGGCGCAGGCGCTCCAAGGGCGGCCCGCCGTGGCCACTGCGCTCGCGGCGCTTGGTGCGCTGTTCCTGGGTGCGTATGGTGGGCGCGCACTGTGGCGTTCGCGGCAGGCGGGCGCGCTCCATGCCGCGCCACAGGGCGCGTCGCTCTCGCGTGCCGCCGTGCTGGCGCAGGCGGCGGGCTTCACGCTGCTGAATCCGCATGTGTACCTCGACACCGTGCTGCTGGTGGGCAGCACCGGCGCCCAGTACGGCGGTTCGCTCAAGGCCTGGTTCGTCGCGGGTTCGGCGCTTGCCAGCGCGCTGTGGTTCTCGGCGCTGGGCTTTGGTGCGCGCTGGCTGGCCCCGATGTTCGCGCGTCCGCGTGCCTGGCAGGTGCTCGACGCGCTGATCGGCGGCACGATGCTCGTGCTTGCCGCGCTGCTGGCACGGCGCGCTCTTCTGGGGGCGTAGGGGCAGGTGCGGCGGCGTTAAGCTCGCCGTATGCCCCAGAAGAAAGCCGCAGCCGCCAAGCGTCCCGCCTCACCGCCACCACCCTCGTCGCCCCGAGCGAAATCGCGGCCGAGTGAGGTGCGCATCATCGGAGGGCGATGGAAGCGCACGCGCCTTTCCGTGGCCGACAAGCCAGGCCTGCGGCCCACACCCGACCGCGTGCGCGAGACGCTGTTCAACTGGCTTGCAAGCATCGCTGGGGCGGGTGGCGGCGAATTGCCGGGCTGGCATTGCGTCGACGCATTCGCGGGCACCGGCGCCCTGGGGCTGGAGGCCGCTTCGCGCGGCGCCGCGAGCGTGCTGCTGTGCGAACAAGACGCCGCGCTGGTGGCGCAGTTGCAGGCCGCAAAAAGCAAGCTCTCGGCCGAGGCCGTGCGCGTCGAGCGCGGCAACGGACTTACCGCGCTCGAACGCGTTGCTGCAGGCACCCTGGATGCCGTCTTTCTCGACCCGCCATTCGACAGTACCGCCCTCTATGAGCCGTCGCTGCGCGCTGCCGCCCGGGCCGTGAAAGCCGGAGGCACCATCTACCTGGAAGCGCCGAGGCATTGGACCGACGAGGAGCTTGCTGCCGTCGGTCTTGTTGGTTTTCGTTACCTAAAGGCAGGCGCCGTGCATGCGCATCTGCTGCGGCAGGCTGCAAACGGGACTGCATAATTCGCCGGACAAGCCGCACCGGCTGCATGAGGAAGAAGCACCATGGCCAGCAACGTGATCGCGGTTTATCCCGGCACTTTCGATCCCATCACCCTCGGCCACGAGGATGTGGTGCGGCGTGCAACCCAGCTTTTTTCCAAGGTCATCGTCGCGGTTGCGGCGGGCCACCACAAGAAGGCGCTGTTCACCTTGCCCGAGCGCATGGAGATGGCGCGCGAGGCCGTGAAGCCCTACAGCGACCAGGTCACGGTCGAGAGCTTTTCGGGCTTGCTGCGCGACTTCGTGGTGGCGCGCGGCGGCAAGGCCATGGTGCGCGGCCTGCGCGCCGTGACCGACTTCGACTACGAGTTTCAGCTGGCGGGCATGAACCGCTCGCTGATGCCCGATGTGGAGACCGTGTTCCTGACGCCCAGCGACAAGTACCAGTTCATCTCGAGCACCTTCGTGCGCGAAATCGCCATGCTCGGCGGCGAAGTCCACAAGTTCGTTTCGCCCGATGTGGAAACGCATTTGACGGCCAAAGTGCGCAGCCTTCGTGAATAGGCTCGCGGCTTGTCGGCTGCATGCTCGCCATGGGCCGTGAGATGAGCGGTCGATTTCCGCTGCCGCGCCTGCATCCGCTGGGCGATGCGGCCTTGCTTTGCGAACTGGCGCCGCCGGCCACCTTGGCGCAACAGCAGCAGGTCTGGGCGCTGGCTGCCGCGGTTCGGCAGTGGCCCGGCGTGGGCGAGGTGCTGCCCGGCATGAACAATCTCACGCTGACTTTCGACCCCGTCGCGATCGATGTCGATGCGCTGATGGCGCGCGTCAACGAGGCTTGGCCCCGGCTGTCGGCTACCGCGATCGAAGGCCGCATGGTGGAAATTCCGGTGGCCTATGGCGGCGAGCACGGCCCGGACCTTGCCGATGTTGCGGCCCACACCGGGCTCACGCCCGCCGAAGTGGTGCGGCGCCACAGTGCCGGCGAGTACGTGGTCTACCTGCTCGGCTTTCTGCCGGGCTTCGCCTTCATGGGCGGGCTGCCGCCCGAGCTCGCCACGCCGCGCCGGGCCGAACCGCGCACCGCGGTGCCCGCGCGGTCGGTCGGCATCGGCGGCGAGCAGACCGGCATCTATCCGCTGGTGTCGCCGGGCGGTTGGCAGCTGATCGGCCGCACGTCGCTGGAGCTTTTCGACCCGACGGCCGAACCGCCGACCTTGCTGCGTCCGGGCGACCGGGTGCGTTTTGTCGTCGAAAGCGTAGAGACATGATGCTGGTCCAGAAACCCGGCATGCTGGCTTCGGTGCAAGACCTGGGGCGGCACGGGCATCGCCAAGTCGGCATCTGCCCCGGCGGCGCGCTCGACGTGCTGGCGCTCACGCTGGCGAACCGGCTGGTCGGCAATGCCGACGGCGCGGCCGGCCTCGAAATCACCATGGGCGGCTGCGAGATCCGCTTCGACACCGACACGCGCATCGCATTGGCCGGAGACGATTTCGCCGCCCGGCTCGACGGCACGCCCATCTGGCCTTGCTGGAGCATCCCGGTCGCGGCGGGGCAAACACTCAAGCTGGCGGGCGCCAACGCACCCGGCGCGAAGAAGGCCGGCCTGCGCAGCTGGCTCGCGGTGGCGGGCGGTATCGACGTGCCGCCGGTGCTCGGTTCGCGCAGCACCGACCTGAAGGCGGGCTTCGGCGGCCATCAAGGTCGCGCACTGCGCAAGGGCGACCGGCTGGCACTGGGCCGCGCAGCGCTCGGCGCCGCGCAGCTCGCCCGACGCCCGTTCGGCCTGCGCGGTCCCGAATGGGAAGCCGGGGAAGGCGAATCGGCCATCGCACTGCGTGTCCTGCCCGGTCCCGAATTCGAACAGTTCACGACCGCCTCGCATGCGTTGCTCTGGAGCGAGCGCTGGCGAATCACCGCGCAGAGCAACCGCATGGGGAGCCGGCTCGCGGGCGCCGAACTCAAGCGCAAACGCAGTGCCGACATGCTCTCTTCGGGCGTCATTCCCGGCACGATCCAGGTGCCGCCCTCGGGCCAGCCGATCATCCTGATGGGCGATGCGCAGACCACCGGCGGCTATCCGCGCATCGGCGTGGTGATTCGCGCCGACCTGTGGAAGCTCGCGCAGGCGCCGCTCGACGGCCGGTTGCGGCTGGTGCAGGTCGACATGGCGGCGGCGCTCGAGGCATGGGCCGGGCAGCAGCGCTATCTTGCCCAAGTGGCGCAAGGGCTCGCGGCGGCAGGCTGGCCGGGACCGGCATAGACTGTGCAAGCAGCAGGCGCGCGGGGCTGGCTCCGATGCACCAGCCCTGCCTTGAAGAAGGAATGAACTCAATGCAAATCGACCTGAATGCCGACCTCGGCGAAGGCGCCGGCAGTGACGAAGCGCTGCTCGGCCTCGTGAGCTCGGCCAACATCGCCTGCGGCTGGCACGCGGGCGACGCCAAGACCATGCGGCAATGCGTGCGCTGGGCCATGGCGCACGGTGTGGCCATCGGCGCTCACCCCAGCTTTCCCGATCGCGAGAACTTCGGCCGCAGCACCATGCATCTGCCGCCCGACGAGATCGTGGCCAACGTGCTCTACCAGGTCGGCGCGCTGGCCGCGATCGTCAAGGCCGAAGGCGGCAAGCTCTCGCACGTGAAGGCGCACGGGCAGCTCTACAACCAGGCGGTGAAGGAGCCCGAACTCGCCGACGCGCTGTGCGAAGCCGTGCGGCGCTTCGATCCCTCTCTCAGGTTCTTCGGTCTTGCGGGCAGCGGCATGATCGACGCCGCGCGCCGTGCCGGCCTCACACCCGTCGAAGAAGTGTTCGCCGACCGCGGCTACATGCCCGACGGCAGCCTGGTGCCGCGCAGCCAGCCCGGCGCGCTCATCGAAGACGAAGACCAGTCGTTGGCCCAGACGCTCTCGCTGGTGCGCGACCGCAAGGTCACGGCCATCGACGGCAGCACCGTGCCGGTCAATGCCCAGACCGTGTGCCTGCACGGCGACGGTGCCCACGCATTGGCATTTGCGCGCCGCATTCGCGACCGGCTGCAGCAAGAGGGCATCGCGGTTCGCGCGATGGCCTGAACGCCGAGCACGCAGTGGCGCGGCGAACGAATGTCCTGCTGACCGGTTTCGATCCGTTCGACCGCGAAGCCCTCAATCCTTCATGGGAAGCTGTGCGGGCGCTCGACGGCTGGAAATGCGGCCGCGCCACCGTGCATGCGCGCCAGATGCCCTGCGTTTTCGGCGATGCCATCGATGCGCTTGCAGGTGCCATCGAGGAGCTGCAGCCGCACCTGGTGCTGTGCATCGGCCAGGCCGGCGGCCGCGCCGAGATCACGCCCGAGCGCGTGGCCATCAACATCGACGACGGCCGCATTGCCGACAACGCGGGCCGCCAACCCATCGACACGCCCGTGGTGCCCGGCGCGCCCGCGGCGTATTTCTCGACGCTGCCGATCAAGGCCATCGTGCGCGACCTGCGCGCGGCCGGCGTGCCTGCGTCCGTGTCGAACACGGCGGGCACTTTTGTCTGCAACCACATCTTCTATGGGCTGATGCACCACATCGCCGCGCATCCGGCGGCAGGGCTGCGCGGAGGCTTCATCCACATTCCCTATCTGCCCGAACAGGCGGCGCGCTTTCCGGGATCACCGAGCATGTCGCTGGCCACCATGGTCGATGCGCTGCGCATTGCGGTGGCCACCGCATTGGCCGTCGAAAAGGACATTGACGAAAGCGGCGGTCAGCTCCACTGAGCGAGCCAGGCGAGCAGCGCGGCATTGACGAGCGCGGGCTTTTCCATCGTCAGCATGTGCCCGCATTGCGGCAGCCAGACCACGTCCGCATGCGGCACCAGCGCTGCAATCTCGCGCGTGCAGTCGGGCGGTGTCAGCCGGTCCGTGTCGCCGCAGACCAGGAGCACCGGCGCACGCAGCGAGGGCAGGTGAGCGCGCGCGTCGGGGCGTCGCATCACTGCCCGGTTCTGGCTGATGAGCTGCTGCGTGCCGGCATCCAGCACGATCTCGACATAGCGCTCGACCAGCGCCTGGTCGGCGGCCTGTGCGGGGTGAAAAGCGAACACGACGTTCGGTTCGATCACGTCGCGCAGTTCGCCCCGCTCGAACAATTCGATCGCGCTTTCGCGCAGCTCGTACATGTCGGGTGCCTCGGGCCGCGCGTTGGTGCCCAGCAGCGCGAGGCCGGCAATGCGCTCGGGCGCCTGCCGGGCGGCTTCCATCGCGACCATGCCGCCCATCGATGCGCCGCAAAGCACGAGCGGGCCGGGGTTCTCGCGCAGCACGGCCGCGGCCATGGCTTCGATGGTGTCGTGCCGCATGTGAGCATCGCTCACGCGCGCTTCCAGGAGGGATGGAAGAACGGGGAGTTGGGCCTCCCAGAGCCGTTCGTCGCAGGCGAGGCCGGGCAGCAGGACAAGGTGTGGCATGGACGGATTCTGCGTCATCGGACGGCCCGACGTAGCGGCATAGGCTGTACGCACGAGCGCGACACCCTTCGCGATGCCGGTGGCGGCCATGCAACAGATGGCGCCATCTGGGTTCTGAGCGCCGCGCACGCGGTGGAGAATGGGTGTTCCATGCCCACGTCCACACCCGACCCCGCGACCGAACTCATCTTGATCCGCCACGGCGAGACGGCCTGGAACCGCGAACTGCGCTTCCAGGGGCATGCCGATGTGCCGCTCAACGACATGGGCCATGAGCAGGCACGCCGCTTGGGTTTGCGGCTGGCGGGGGATACGGCGCAGCACATCATCAGCAGCGATCTCATGCGGGCGCAGCAAACGGCGGCGCCCGCGTCGCTGCAGCTGTCGCTGCCGGTGGTCACGTCGGCGGGGTTGCGCGAGCAGCATTTCGGCGTCGTCGAAGGCATGCGGGCCGACGAAATCCAGGCCCTGCATCCGAGGGCATGGGAGGAATGGCTGGAGTTCCGCGAAGACCACGCGATGCCCGAGGGCGAGTCGGCGCGCGAATTCCATACCCGCATCGTCGCGGCCCTTGGAACGCTGGCCACCGTCCATCGCGGGCAGCGCCTGGTGGTGGTCACCCATGGCGGCGTGCTCGACATGGTGTGGCGCACCGCGCGTGGACTCAGCCTCAGCGGGCCGCGGCAGAGCGATATTCCCAATGCGGGCTTCAACCGCATCCGCATTGCCGATCCCGCAATGCCCGATGCGATCGAGATCGTCGATTGGGCCGACACGCGGCATCTTGCCGATCTGCCGCCCCAGCCAACCTACGACCAGCGGCGGCATCTCGAAAAGAACTGACCGGCGCAGGCGCGCGCCTCGTCAGGTCTGGCCGCCGCTCTCCTTTCAGGTACGGGAAACCAACTCCCCGAGACCGAGCCGCAGATAGACCTCACCGGTCTGGCGTCGCAGGCGCAGCGACTCGGGCTGGCCGTTGAGTTGCTGCTGCAGGACGCTTTGCGCGCCGGTGAGCGTGGCTTCGCTGCCGGTACGCACGAGGGCGTCGAGATACACCTGCTCGAACAGGTCGCGCTGCGCATGGCTGCCGCCGATTTCGAGCAGGCGCGGCAATGCCGTGCCAAGGCCTTCGATGGCGCCGGGGAAATCGTTGCGCGCATGGGCGGCCAGCCCGCGCGCGGCCGGCACGCACACGTGCTGCCAGGCCGCGCGGGTCGAGAGCGGCGCATGCGGCGCATAGGCCTCGATGTTGTGCAGCAGCGCATCCGCTTCAGGCCGCCCCGCGCGTGCCAGGCCATAGAGGTACTGCAGGTCGAGAAAAGGCAGCACATGGTCGGCCTGCCGCTGCACCAGGTAGCTGCCGACTTCGTTCCATCGTGCGCCGACGTCGATACCTGCAAGTTCGAAGCGCGCCAGCAGCGAGACCGCGCCGATCTGGTCCTGCGAGTAGTCCTTCGCCACGCCCCACACCTCGCGGTCGTAGAGCGCGAGCGCTTCGGCGTCGCGGCCGAGTTCGATCAGGAACAGGGCCACGTGCCACCAGTTGTGCGTGACCATGAACGAATTGAGTCCGCTCCAGGTGTCGCTCACGCCTTGCATGAACGCCAGCCCCTCGGCGAGGCGGCCTTCGGTGAGCATCACATGCGCGAGTGCATGGTGCGCCCACGGTTCCTTGCGGCACATGCCGATGGCGCGGCGGGCACTGGCCTCGGCATCGCGCATCAGGTGGCATTGCTCGTAGCCGAAGGCCGCCATGCCGTGCACATAGGGCACGTCGGACGCGGCCGGCAGCGCCGCAAGCGCGAGCCGCAGCATGCCGGGGCAGTCACCGGTGTTGAAGCAGTGGTATTGCCCCAGCTTCACCGACACGAGATCGCGCGGGTATTCGCGTGCTTGCTCCGCATGCAGGTCGATGGCCTTGGTGATGTCGCCCCCGGCCCAGGCCTCGATGGCTGCGATGTAGCGCCGCTCGCGCGGCGTGGCGCGCGCGAACGCAGCGCGTGCCTTCTCGAGAAAGGGGCGGGCGTTGGCCGCCGCGTCGCGCGATTCGGCAAAGAGATGCAGCGTGGCGCAATAGGCCTGCACCAGGGGGCTCGCGTCGCGCTCGGCCAAGGCCAGCAGATTGACCGCGCGCGCCTCGGTCGACACAAAGCCCATGACAAAGTCTTCGACGAGCGGCAGGCTGGCGGCGTCGTAGAGCGTGAGCGGATTGCCGAAGCTGTCGGCATGCAGTTTTCCGGGGGGCATGGCGGCATGGTGCCACGCCCCGCCGCAGGCTTCAAACGCCGGCTTGCTGGTGGCGGTACTCCTGCGTCTTTCCGCCATACCCGTAGGCCGCGCCGCGGGCGTCGATCACATGGATGTACGACACCTCGTGCAGGTTGGGCCGCAGCTTTGCCATGGCGGCATGCACTTCGCGCAGGTAGCGCGCCTTTTCCGCCTTGGTGTTGGTCTCGTCCGTGACGCTGATGTCGAGGTGGAAGGCCGACTTGCCGAGCGAAGCCAGCGACTGCCCGCCGATGAACCACGCGTCGGCGGCGATGTACTGCACCGTGATGGCGATCACCGGCAGTTGCTTGCCAAGCACGCTCTGGGTCAGTTCGGCGACCGTGTCGACGGTCTTGCGGGTGAGTTGGGCATCGGCTTCGCCCGAAAGGTGAACAACGATATGCGGCATCTGGAACTCCGTGAATGAATGAACGATGGGGTTATTGTGGGAGTTTCATAACCATCGGAAAATCCGGAAGATATGATGGAAGCCATCGGAAAACCGGATGGATAAGCATGCAGACCTTCGACCTGGAGCAGCTTCGTACCCTTGCGGCGGTGATCGACGCCGGCAGCCTCACGGCCGCCGCGCCGCGCGTTTTTCTTTCGCAGTCATCGGTCAGCGAGCAGATCCGCAAGCTCGAGGAGCGGGCGGGGCAGTCCTTGCTTACGCGCAGCAAGGCCGGCGTGGCACCGACCGAGGCGGGCACGCGGCTCCTGGCCTATGCGCGGCGCATCCTCGCATTGAGCGACGAGGCATTTCGCGATCTGCACGGCGAAACCCTGCAGGGCGAGTTGCGGCTTGCCGTGACCGACTACTTTCGTCCCGGCGATCTCACGCGGCTGTTGGGACGGCTCGGCGAAAGCTATCCGCAGGTGCGGCTGAACGTGAGCATCCTGAAGAGCGATGCACTGCGCGCCGCCTATGCCCATGGAGATTTCGACGTGGGACTGGCCATGAATATCGCCGGCGCATCCTCTTCTTCGCCGGAGCAAGGGGCGAAGGCCTCGGTGATCCGGCGCGAATCGCTGGCGTGGCTCGGCGCGGCCGGCATGCGGCTCGCGCGCGGCGAGCCGGTTCGGCTGCTGGCCTTGCCGGACACCTGCTCGTTGCATCAGTACACCGTGGCGCTGCTGCGGCGGCGCAGGGTGCCGTATGTGCTGGCACACGTGGCGTCGGGCGTGGCGGGGTTGCAGTCGGCGCTGGCCGCGGGGTTGGGGGTGGCGTGCCTGAATGAGTCCGCGGCGTGCGACGGCGTGGCGCGGCTGGCGGCGCCGCATGGGCTGCCGGCACTGCCCCGGGTCGCGTTTCAGTTCTTGCCTGCTCGCCGGGGAGAGACCGAGTTCGTGGCGCGAGCCCGGGAGCTGTTGGCGAACCATCTGGTGTGACGCCCGAGGGGCTGTTGTTCAGGGCGTGTGCACAGGCCACCGGGTACTCCGCTCCGCGAAGGTACCCCGTCGGCGCGAGCGCACCCCGAACAGCGGCGCTAAAAAGGCCTGCTGCTAAGGCGTTACAGGCCAGGGCCGCTGCGGCTCCCGAATCTGCTCGAACGCACGCGACACACGCAACACGCCGAGGTCGTCGAAGCGCTTCCCGGCAATCTGCAGCCCGATGGGCAATCCGCTCGCCGAGTACCCGCAGTTCACCGAAGACGCCGGCTGCTCCGACATATTGAACGGGACCGTGAACCCGATGTGCTCCAGAGGCCGCAGCGGGTCGTTGGTCGGCGAAGGCGCTTCCGCGGCCGCGGGCATGTTGGGCGACACCGGCGAGATCACGTAGTCGAACCGCGCGCAGGCCTGCACCGTTGCCACGCGCGTTGCGTGGAACTGGCTGAACCCGCGGAAGACATGCTCGCCGCTGAACTCGGCCGCGCTCTCGGCCCACTCGCGGATGTAAGGCAGTACCTTGGCGCGCTGGTCGGCGCGCAAGGCCTTCATGTCCACCAGCGAGCGCATGCGCCACAAGTGATCCATGCCGTCGAGCATGGCTTGCGACATGAAGGGTTGCATGGTTTCGACGATGGCTCCGGCCTTCTCGAACAGGCGGGCCGCATGCTCGACTGCCGCCTCGATCTCGGGCTCGACCGCCAGGCCGCAGCCCGCGTCGAGCAGCAGCCCGATGCGCAGTCCGCGCAAGTGCTCGGGCGATACGTCGAAGCCCGACCAGTCGATGTCCTGCGGCGGCAGGCTCATGCTGTCGCGCGCGTCGGGCTTGGAGAGCACCTGCATCATCAAGGCCGCATCGCCCACGCTGCGGGTCATAGGCCCGGCGGCCCGGCCCATGTACGGTGGGTCGATCGGAATGCGGCCCAGGCTCGGCTTGAGCGTGAAGATGCCGCACCAGCTTGCGGGCAGCCGCAGCGAGCCGCCGATGTCCGTGCCGATGTGCAGCGGGCCGTAGCCCGCGGCGGCCGCCGCGCCCGCGCCTGCGCTCGAACCGCCCGGGGTCTTGCGGAGGTCCCATGGATTGCGCGCCAGCGTGTGAAAGCTCGAGAGCCCCGAAGACAGCATGCCGTAGTCCGGCATGGTGGTCTTGCTCACGATCACCGCGCCGGCTTCCTTCAGGCGCGCGGCCGGCGGTGCATCGGCGGCCGCGGGCTTGAGGTCGACAGCAGCCGTGCCGGCCGGCATCGGGTCGCCGCGCGTGGCGATGTTTTCCTTGATGGTGGTCGGCACGCCATCGATCGGGCCCAGCGCTTCGCCGCGTTGCCAGCGCGCTTCCGAAGCCCGCGCCTGTTCGAGCGCGGCTTCGGGCCTGAAGAGCCAGGTGGCCTGCAGCTTCGGCTCCCAGCGCTCGATCTGCGCGATGACGGCTTGCGTGACCTCGACCGGAGACAGGCGCCGGTCGCGATAAGCGGCGGAAAGCTCCTGGGCGGACAGGTCGTTCAGTGAAGAAGAAGAGGACACGTCGGGCTCATCCCCACGAAAGAGCCGACAGGTCGTTCACGAAGATCGGATTTTCCTTCCAGAGGCCCTTCACGTTCTTCTTCGCGATGGTCGGGAACTGCGGCTGGTAGAGGAAGCCGTTGGCCGCGTCGGCGGCCAGCATCTTCTGCGCCTCGCCGAGCAGCTTGTTGCGCTCGGCCGCATTGCCCGTGGACTTGATCTTGTCGAACAGCGTGTTGAAGGCCTTCGATTGGTAGCCCCAGTAGTAGTCGGACTTGGCGTAGTTGCCGAGGTCGAAGGGCTCGACGTGCGAAACGATCGACAGGTCGTAGTCCTTGTTGCCGTAGGTGCCGCTGAGCCACTGCGCCCACTCCACGTTCTGCACCTTCACGGTGATGCCGATCTTGGCGAGCTGCGCCACGATCACTTCGCCGCCCTGGCGTGCGTAGGGCGGCGGCGGCAGCGTCATGGTGAGTTCGAGCGGCGTCTTCACGCCGGCTTCGGCCAGCAGCTTCTTGGCCTTCTCGATGTCGAAGGGATTGACGCCCGTGGTGTCGACATAGCCCGCGGCGCCCGGCACGTAATGGCTGCCGATCGGCACGCCGAAACCGTCGGCCGCGCCTTCGATCACGGCCTTGCGGTCGATGGCCGCGAGGATGGCGCGGCGCACGCGCACGTCGTCCAGCGGCTTCTTCTTGTTGTTGATCGACAGGATGGTCTTGGCGCGCGAGCCGGCCAGGATGGTCTGGAACTGCGGGTTGCTCTTGAACTGCGGCACCACGCGCGTGCCGATGCGCGTGAACACGTCGACGTCGCCGGCCAGCAGCGATGCGGCCTGCGCGGCGGCATCGGCAATGAAGCGGAACGTGACCTTGTTGATCTTCGCGGTGGCGGGGCTGCGAAAGCCGTCCCATTTGCTCAGCGTGATCGACGAGCCCTTGGCCCAGCTGTCGAGCTTGTAGGGGCCGGTGCCGACCGGCTTGGTGGCGTTGCCGTCGGCGCTCTTGGGCTCGACGATCACGGCCGTGGCCTGGCCCAGCACGAAGGGCAGGTCGGGGTCGATTTCCTTGTTGATGACCACCACGGTGTAGTCGTCGACCACCTGCGTGCTGAGGTTCGCGAACGTGCGCTTGTCCTTGTTGGTGCTCTTCTCGCTGCCGGCACGGTCGAAGGCGAACTTCACGGTGCTGGCGTTGAAGGGCTCGCCGTTCTGGAACTTGACGCCGCGCTTGAGCTTGAAGGTGTAGGTCTTCAGGTCGGGCGACACTTCCCAGCTGTCGGCCAGGAGGGGTGTGACGTTGCCGTCGGCGTTGATCTTGGTGAGCGTCTCCAGGATGTTGTAGTGCACCACCTCCGCGATCGCGGCGGCCGCGCCGGCGGTCGGATCGAGCCCCGGCGGCTCGAGCGCCATGCCGATCACGATGGCGTCCTTCCGTCCCTGTGCCATGCCGGCGATGGGGGAGGCCAGCGCGACGGAGGCGCCAGCGGAGGCAAGGAGGGTGCGACGGTTCAACATACGTTGTGATCTCCGAAAAAACGGTGGATGCGAGATGACTGCTTCGATGTGCGCAGCGCCCCGAACGGAGGCGCCGCAGCACGAAGGAAGGACACGCAGCACGAAAGATGCCACGCGCGCAGCAAAGTCATTCTCTCGCAGCGGGCGACTTGCCGCCGGGCTGTGGAAGCGCTTTTTCGTTGGGACGTTCCCGGATGCCGCTTCAGCCCCGGGAGAGCGCTCAGGCTGCCAGCAGCGTGCCGCCGGCGGGCGTGCGCGGCACCGCGTCGAGCAGCGTGCGCGTGTACGGATGCTGCGCATTGCGAAAGAGCTCGCCGGGCGGGCCCTGCTCGACGATCTTGCCCTTCCACACCACGCAAACGTCGTCGCACAGGTGGTTCACCACCGCGAGGTCGTGGCTGATGAGCAGGTAGCTGATGCCGAACTGCTGCTGCAGATCCTGCATGAGGTTGAGCACCTGGGCCTGCACCGACACGTCGAGCGCGCTCACGGGTTCGTCGGCCACGATGAGCTTGGGACGCGTGATGAGCGCACGCGCAATCGCGATGCGCTGCCGCTGGCCGCCCGAGAATTCGTGCGGGTACTTGTCCATGTCGGTGGTGCGCAGGCCCACGGCGGCCAGCGCTTCCGAGGCGCGCTCGCGCTGCACGGCGCGGCTGGTTTCCGCCAGTGCCTCGAGCGGCTCGGCCACGATGCGCGCCACGGTCTGGCGCGGATCGAGCGAGCCGTAGGGGTCCTGGAACACCATCTGGAAGTCGCGCCGCGCCACGCGCAGTTCGCTTCGGGGCAACCGGTGCAGGTCGCGGCCGAGCATGCGCACGCTGCCTGACGTCGGCGTGTCGAGGGCCATCACCAGGCGTGCGATGGTCGACTTGCCGGAGCCCGATTCGCCGACGATGCCCAGGCTGCGGCCGGCCTCGACGTTGAAGCTGACGCCGTTCAACGCCTTGACGAGCGGCGGCGGGCCGAAGAGCTTTTCGCGCGGTAGGGCGTAGTGGCGCACGAGGTCGGTGACCTCGAGCAGGGGCGCAGTGCGGATCGATTGGCTCATGGTGCGAGAGCGCCTTCTGCGGCAATTTCTTCGAGCCGGATGCAGCGCACCGCATGGTCGTGCGGCAGCATCGTGGGCGGCGGCCGGGTTGCGTGGCAGGCGTCGACGGTGTACTTGCAGCGGCCTGCAAAAGGGCAGCCTTGCGGCAGGTCGATCAATTCGGGCACGCTGCCGCGGATGGTCGCCAGGCGAATGCCGCGCGGCGCGCCGAGCGCCGGCCGGGCCGCGAACAGCCCCTGCGTGTAGGGGTGCGCGCGCTCCGCGAACACGGCTTCGGTCGGGCCGCTCTCGACCACGCTGCCGCCGTACATCACCAGCATCTTGGAGACGCTCTGGGCGATGACGCCGAGGTCGTGCGAAATCAGGATCAGCGCCATGCCGCGCTCCGCGACCAGGCCCTGGATGAGCTCGAGGATCTGCTTCTGGATGGTGACGTCGAGCGCCGTGGTGGGTTCGTCGGCAATCAGCAGGTCGGGGCCGCAGGCCAGTGCCATGGCAATGCCGATGCGCTGGCGCTGCCCGCCCGAAAACTGGTGCGGATAGGCATCGAGCCGCGAGGCCGCGTCGGGAATGCCCACGCGCTCGAGCAGTGCCAGCACCTCCTTGCGCGCGGCGGCGCCCGTGAGTCCGCGGTGCAGGCGCAGCGGTTCGCCGACCTGGCGCGCAATGGTGTGGACCGGGTTCAGCGCCGTCATCGGCTCCTGGAAGATCATGCCGATGCGGTTGCCGCGAATCTGGCACATGGCCTTTTCGCCCAGGCCCACGAGCTCGGTGCCATCGAAGCGGATGCTTCCCGTGACCTTGGCGGTGGAAGGCAGCAGACCCATGAGCGATTGAACCGTGATCGATTTGCCGCAGCCCGATTCGCCCACGATGCCCAGCGTTTCGCCGCGCTCGAGCGTAAAGCCGATGCCGCGCACGGCCTCGGCGGGGCCGCGCTGCGTTTGCAGTTCGACGTGCAGGTCTTTGACTTCGAGAAGAGCCATGGCTTAACGCGCCCTCGCCAGGCGCGGGTCGAGCAGGTCGCGCAGACCGTCGCCCAGCAGGTTGAGCCCCAGCACCGCCAGCGCAATGGCCATGCCCGGAAACACCGCGAGCAGGGGTGACTGGAACATCATGGTCTGCGCCTCGTTGAGCATGCGGCCCCAGGAAGCCTGCGGCGGCTGTGTGCCCAGGCCGAGGTAGGAGAGGGCGGCTTCGGCGAGGATGGCAATCGCGAAGCGGATGGTGATCTGCACGATCAGCACGGCCGAGATGTTGGGCAGCACATGCTGCATGGTGATGGCGAACGATCCTTTGCCGCAGGCGCGCGCCGCCGCCACATATTCACGCGACCAGATGGCATTGGCCGATGCGCGCGTGATGCGTGCGAAGGTTGGAATGTTGTAGATGCCGATCGCGATGATCGCGTTGACGATGCCGGCGCCGAACACGGCCGTCATCATGATGGCCGACAGGATGGCCGGGAACGCGAGCGAGAAATCGGTAAGCCGCATGATGGCTTCCTCGACCCAGCCGCGGCGCGCCGCGGCCAGCAAGCCGAGCGCCGTGCCGACCACAAGGCCGATGCCCACGGCAATCATGCCCACCAGGATGGACGCTCGCGCGCCCACCAGCAGCAGCGAGGCCACGTCGCGCCCATAGGTGTCGGTGCCCAGCCAGTGCGCGCCCGACGGCGGCTTGAGCTTGTTGGGCATGTCCATCTCGTAGGGCGACCACGGCGTCCAGGCCAGCGAGACGATGGCGGCAAGCAGCAGGAGCAAGGTCAGCACGCCGCCGAGCACGAAGCTGCGGTGCCGGAGCGCGCGGCGCCAGAAACCGGGCACCTTGAGCGCGGCCGCGCTCGGAATGGGCACGGCACTCATATGTCGCTCGCCTTGATGCGCGGGTCGATGACGGCGTAGAGCACGTCGACCACGAAGTTCACGATGACCACCAGGGCTGCGAGCAGCATCACGCAGTTGCGCACCACGATCAGGTCGCGGTTCCCGATGGCCTCGAAGATCAGCCGGCCGAGGCCGGGAAGGTAGAACACCTTCTCGATCACGATGGTGCCGGCCAGCAGTTCGGAAAACTGCATGCCCATGACGGTGACCACCGGGATCATCGCGTTGCGCAGCACATGGGTCCAGAGCACGGCGCGCTGCGAAACGCCCTTGGCCCGTGCAGTGCGCACGAAGTCTTCGCGCATCACTTCGAGCACCGCGGAGCGCGTGATGCGCGCAAGGATTGCCGCCTGCACCACCGCCAGCGCCAAGGCCGGCAGCAGCAGCGACTTGATGCCCGCGAAGACACCCTCGCCCCAGCCCTCGAAGCCGCCGGCCGAGAACCACTGCAGTTGGACCGAGAACACGAGGATCAGCAGGATCGCGAACCAGAAATTGGGAATGGCGATGCCCACCTGCGTGAGGCCCATCAGGCCGACGTCGCCGAGCTTGTTGTGGCGCGCTGCGGCGGTGACGCCGACCAGCAGCGCGAGCACGGTGGTCAGCGCCATCGCCAGCAGCGCGAGCGGCACTGTGAGCGCAAGCCGTTCCAGGATGAGGTCGAGCACCGGCGAGCTGTAGGCGTAGCTGTCGCCCAGGTTGCCGGTCAAGAGGCCCGCAATCCAGTGCCAGTAGCGCGTCCAGGCGGGCTGGTCGAGGCCGAGCTTGGCGGCCAGGGCGGCCACGGCCTCGGGTGCGGCATCGGGGCCCATGAGCAACTGCGCGGCATTGCCGGGCAGGATCTCCAGGACGAGGAACACGATGACCGAGGCGCCGATCAGCGTGGCGATCAGCGTGGCGAGGCGCTTGAGAATGAACAGGCTCATGGGGCGGGGCGCAGCATAACCCGACTCCTGCAACAAGCGTGCCTTGTTCGCGATAATCGGGGTATGGCCCTCATGATCACCGACGAATGCATCAACTGCGATGTCTGCGAGCCCGAGTGCCCGAACGATGCGATCTACATGGGCGCGGAGTTCTACGAGATCGACCCGCACAAGTGCACCGAATGCGTGGGCCACTTCGACGAGCCCCAGTGCGTGCAGGTGTGCCCGGTTGCGTGCATTCCGATTCATCCGGAACACGTGGAAAGCCGCGAGACGCTGTGGCAGAAGTTCGAGCGGCTTGCCGCCGCCAAGGCAGCAGCCGCGGCTGTGGCGCCGCGGCCGCCAGTGCCTTCAGCCGGCGCTTGAGCCGGAAGACGGCTTTCGCTTTTTCTTCTTGCCGCCACCGCCCGGCGCGGAGGCCGGATTTCCCTCGGATGCACCGCTGAAGCGCGTGCTCGACTTGTGCGGCTCGGAGGCGAGTTTCTGGGCGCGTGCGCGCGCCTGCTGCTCGGACGACGCGAGCCGGCGTTCGGCCATCGCGGCTTGCCGCGCCTCGTGGGCCGAACGGCGATCGCGTTCGCGCGCATCCTTCTCCTGGGCGAGGCGAATGCGTTCGAGCTGATCGCCGCGTACTTCGGCCTTGTGCGTGGCGGCATCCGCTGTGCGGCGGTCCGCCTCCGTGCGAAGGTCGTCGACCTTCAGCTGCTTTCCGCCGTCGCAGGGGCGGTCGGTGTAGGTGTTGCCGCAGCGGTAGGTCTCAGGCCTTCCCTGTGCCGAGGCAGATATCCAGAACGGGCCGGAAGCTATCAAAAATATAGCGATGCCGATTGTTCCGGCTCTGGTTGCTCTTCTCTTTCTCATTTTTATTTCTCTCCCTTTTCCTCTCCCGCGCTCTCGTGGCCGGCTGACTAGGGGGCGGCGGGCGTGCCTCCATCGCCGGGCTCTCGCCGCGGCGGTTTGGGCCGGGGCGGTTTGCTCGTGTGAATGATCAAGGTGGCCTTTTCCATCTCGCCCGCCACCAGTGCGGGAGCCGCATGCAGCGTGCGCACGATGGCGTCTTCGATGGCTTCGCGCTGTTCCTTCAGCGGCTTCTTGAGCACCCAGTTGATGACCTCCGACTTCACGCCGGGATGCCCGATGCCCAGGCGCAGGCGCCAGTAATCGCCGGTGCCCAGCTGTGCATGGATGTCGCGCAGTCCGTTGTGGCCCGCGTGGCTGCCGCCGAACTTGAGCTTGGCCTGGCCGGGCACCACATCGAGTTCGTCGTGCACCACGAGAATTTCTTCGGGCGCGATCTTGAAGAAGCGCGCGAGTGCGCCCACCGATTTGCCCGACAGGTTCATGAAGGTTTGAGGCTCGAGCAGCCACACGCTCTGCCCGCCGATGTTCGCGCGCGCGGCAAGGCCGTGATAACTGCGCTCGGGCACGAGGTTGAGCTTCCAGTCGCGCGCCAGGGCGTCGATCCACCAGAAGCCGGCGTTGTGCCGCGTGGCTTCATATTCAGGCCCGGGGTTACCGAGGCCGACAAACAGCTTGATCATGAAGGGAATTATCTCGCCGCCCCCAAAGCAAAAGGCCCGCACGAAGCGGGCCTTTTGCAGGGTGCGAGAAGAATTACTTCTTCGCGGCGGGCTTTGCCGTCTTGGCGGCAGGCTTGCCGCCAGCAGCGGGTGCAGCGCCTTCGGCAGGTGCTGCGCCTTCGGCGGCAGGTGCCGGCTCTTCGGCGACCAGCGGCGGCACGGCCGACACGATGACCGGGTTCGACTTGCCGTGGCTCACGAACTTCACGCCCTTGGGCAGCTTGATGTCGTTGACGTGCAGCGTGGCATTCTTCTTGAGACTCGAGAGGTCCACTTCGATGAACTCCGGGAGGTCGGCCGGCAGGCAGCTGATCTCGAGTTCGGTCACGACGTGGGTCACGAGGTTGTGGTCGAGCTTGACGGCGTCGGACTCTTCTTCACCCTTGAAGTGAAGCGGCACCTTCATGTGCAGGCGGGTCTTGGCATCGACACGTTGGAAGTCGATGTGTTGCACCAGTTGACGGAACGGGTGGTACTGCACGTCGCGCAGCAGCACTTTGCTGGTGGCGCCGCCGAGTTCCATTTCGAGGATCGAGGCGTGGAAGGCTTCCTTCTTGAGGGCATGCCACAGCGCGTTGTGATCGATTTCGATCAGCTGGGGCTGGCCTTCACCACCATAGACGATACCGGGCGTCTTGCCCGAAACGCGGAGACGGCGGCTCGCACCCGTGCCCTGCTTGGCGCGCTCAAAAGCGACGAATTTCATATTAGCTCCTGTGAGAGTCCACCGCGACCAGTGCGACTCCGGTTCAACAAGGGCGCCATTCTCCAAAAAGGAGGTGGAGCCCGCTTTTTGCTCGAATCAGAACAGGTTGTCCTGGTCCGAGAACAAACTCATGACCGACTCGCCCTTGGCAATGCGCTGGATCGTTTCGGCGATCAGCGGTGCCACGGAGAGTTGGCGGATCTTTCCGCAGGCCAGTGCGGCGTCGGAAAGGGGAATGGTGTTGGTCACGACCACTTCGTCGAGTGCGGAGTGGGTGATGCGTTCGATGGCCGGGCCCGAGAAGATCGGGTGCGTGCAATAGGCGTAGACGCTCTTGGCGCCCCGCTCCTTGAGCACTTCGGCCGCTTTGACCAGCGTGCCCGCGGTGTCGATCATGTCGTCCATGATCACGCAATTGCGGCCGTCGATTTCGCCGATGACGTTCATGACCTCGCTGACATTGGCCTTCGGGCGGCGCTTGTCGATGATGGCGAGGTCGCAGTTCAGTTGCTTGGCGAGGGCGCGTGCGCGCACCACGCCGCCGACGTCGGGCGAGACCACGATCAGGTCTTCGTAGTTCTTGGCCCGCAGGTCGCCCAGCAGAACCGGCGATGCATAGATGTTGTCGACCGGAATGTCGAAGAAACCCTGGATCTGGTCGGCGTGAAGGTCCATGGTGAGCACGCGCTCGACGCCCACGGTTTCCAGCAGGTTGGCCACCACCTTGGCCGAGATCGGCACGCGGCTCGAGCGCGGGCGGCGGTCCTGGCGGGCATAGCCGTAGTAAGGAATCACCGCGCTGATTCGTCCGGCCGAGGCGCGCTTGAGCGCGTCGACCATGATCAGCAGTTCCATCAGGTTTTCGTTGGTCGGTGCGCAGGTCGACTGCACCACGAACACATCGCGCGCCCGGACGTTCTGGTTGATTTCGACGGTGACTTCGCCGTCGGAAAAACGTCCAACGCGCGCGGCACCCAGCGAGGTACCGAGGTTGTGCGCAATTTCTGCGGCGAGGCCAGGATTGGCATTGCCGGTGAAAACCATGAAATCAGGGTGATTAGCCTGCATGAGCGCGTCCCGGCAGTGCGAATGGCTTTTAGGAAGCCGCCAAAGAGTTTGAGCGTGGCGACCCAGGGGCCGCCGGTAATTGCAGCGGGTGGGCTGCAAAAGAAACACTGCGGCCGGTGGGCCGCAGTCTGAAAGCGCTGCGGTGGTTAGACCGCAGCCTGAAGAATTTGGCAGGGGAGAAAGGATTCGAACCTTTGCATGCTGGAATCAAAATCCAGTGCCTTAACCAGCTTGGCGACTCCCCTACACGGGTCGATGGTTTTCACCACAAACCGATATATGTCGCATCGGACCCATCACGATCCGATTATCTTCAGGTCGCCCATCCCCAAAGTGGATGAACGGCCAAATTGCTGCATTGACGAACCTGCCAGCCCGAGGGGGCTTCGGCCAGTTCCGCTTCTTGCGGCCCTTGCGGCATTTTCGCGAATACCGAACTTCCGGAGCCGGTCATCCGGGCTTTCAGTCCTTGGTCGCCGAGCCATTCGATGGCGTCGGAGACCGCGGGGCAAAGCCGTTGGGCAACCGGCTGCAGGTCGTTGTGGCCGAAGTCGAAAACCTGAAAAGCACTGCTTTCGAGGTCTTGGGCTTCAAGCTGTTCGCTATCTGCAGCAAAGCCCGAGATTATAGCAACAGGAGTGGCGCGTTGAAGATCGGGCGCTGAAAAAATTAGATGTGTTTCCAATCCTTCGGGCGGCTTGACCACGGCGAACCTTGCCGCCGGCACTGTCACAGGCCGCATTTTCTCACCGATTCCCTCGACCCAGGCGTTGCGGCCGCCGAGGAAAAACGGCACATCGGCGCCCAGTTTCAATCCGATTTCAACCAGGCGCGACAGGGGCAGGTTCAGTTTCCACAGGCGGTTCAGCGCCAGCAGGCAGGTGGCGGCATCGGAAGACCCCCCGCCCATGCCGGCCTGTGCCGGCACCTGCTTGGCGATGCCGATATGGGCGCCCTGGCTGGGGCTGGCGTACGTCTGCAGCGCCCGTGCTGCGCGCAGAACCAGGTCGTCGGGCGGCAGCGCGGTCGTCAGGTCTTCCCGGCTCAGTTGGCCGTCGCGCCGCAGCTCGACATGGAGCGTGTCGCACCAGTCGATCAGCATGAAGACCGACTGCAGCAGGTGATAGCCGTCGTCGCGCCGGCCGGTGATGTGCAGGAAGAGGTTGAGCTTGGCCGGTGCGGGAAGGTCGTAGATCGCCTTCATGACCGCTCGAACACGATGCGCAGGTCTGCCGTGGGGCCGGGGTTTTCGCGCGTGGCCTGGAGCCGGCCATTGGCGATCTGCGCCAGATCGGGGCGCCAGCCGGGAACGCGTTCGTCGCGGCCCGCAAGCCAGGCGAACAGCGCCACCACGGGGATCGCTGCGCCGGTGGCGGCCTCGATCAGCGCATCGACCGAATCGAACCGGCGGGTTTCGCTGCCATTCTTGAGCAGGGCTTCACCGGGCGACCAGTGCAGTTGAGCCAGGGTGCTGCCGATCGGGCTCGTGAGCGACAGCTCGCCCGCTTCGGGGGAGCCGCGCAATTCGAACAGTGCGGAGAAGGTTTGCACGGGCTGGCTGTCGATGCGAAGCGACATGCGGCCGCTCCAGCTGTCGGGGCGTCCCGGCGCGGAGGAGCCACCCGTCAATTGGGCACAGCCTGCCAGCGAGAGCAGGGCAACCCCGCCGGCAACCAGAAGGGCGCGGCGGCTGCCATGGCCGCCGCCAAGCCTGGGCGCGAGCACCATGCTCAAGGCTTGACCCGCAGGCGCTTGAGCGTCTCCTGCAGGGTCTCGTTTTCGGCGTCACTCAGCAGGGCTTCCTTCCAGATCGTGACGGCACGGTCCTTCTGGCCCACCGACCAGAGCACTTCACCGAAGTGCGCACCGATTTCCGGATCGGGGCGGGTCTTGTAGGCCGCCTCGAGGATGCGGATGGCCTCGGTCGTGTTGCCCAGCCTGAATTCGACCCAGCCCATGCTGTCCGCAATGAACGGGTCTTCGGGGGCCAGCTGCACTGCTTTCTGGATCAGCGTGCGGGCCTCGTCGAGCCGGATCTTGCGATCGGCGAAGGAGTAGCCGAGCGCGTTGTAGGCGTTCTGGTTTTCGGGCTTCAACTCGATCAGCCTGCGCAGCAGCCGCTCCATTTCGTCGAGACGGTTGAGCTTCTCGGCCACCATGGCCTGGTCGTAGACCAGGTCGCTGTCGTTCGGCGCGGCCACGGAGGCCTGGGCCAGCATGTCGTAGGCGGCCTGGTATTGCTTGGCGTCGCGCAGCAACTGCACTTCGGCGAGGAATTTCTGCTTCTTGTCCTCGGGCGTGCGCTCGGGCAGTCCGCGCAGCACTTCGCGTGCCTGGGGCAGTTTGCCTTGGCGCGCGAGCAGGCCTGCGCGCCGTGTCTGCGCGACGACGAGATCGTCGGTGCTGTCGACGCGCGCGAGCCAGCGTTCCGCGCCCGTGAAGTCCTTGCGGCGCTCTGCCAGTTGCGAGAGAACCAGGTAGGCCTGCGTGGTGCCGCGCTGGCGATCGTCCGCGTCTTTCGGGTCCTTTTGCGCCGCGGCAAGCTCGACATAGCGCTTGAGCGATGTTTCGGCCGCCCCGTCCTGGCGGGCCTGCGCCTGCAGGCTGCCGAGCAGCAGCCAGGGCTCGGCCAGCTCGGGGCGTGCCGCGGTCAGTGCCTGCAGCTGCGCCGCGGAATCCGTGTAGCGGCGGTTCTCGACCAGCGCGCGCGCGTAGGCGATGCGCAGGTCGGGCGAGGCCTTGGGGTTGCTGGCGAGGTAGCGCGTCACGATCGGTTCGGCCAGCGGCTGGCCCGGATCGATCATTTCGAGCGCCAGTGCAGCCGGCGCATCGGACGCGGGGTCGATCTGCTGGCCCTTGAAAGCGGCGTCCAGGGCGCCGGAGGTATCGCCGGCATTCAGGCGCATGCGGCCCACCGTGGCCCAGGCCAGTCCGCCGGTGGCTGGTTTCTTGAGTTCGTCGACCAAGGCCTGCTCGACCACCGAGGCGGCCAGCTTCTTGTCGGTAGCGCGCGAGTAGTTGCGCACGATCACCGCCATCAGCAAGGGCCGTTCGACTTGCGAAGTGGCCGCGACTTCGGCGCGCAGCAGTTCTGCCGTTTCGCCGATGCGGTTGAGCGCAATCAGGATCTGGAGTTCGATGCGGCGTGCATCGCGCGAGTTGGGCAGCGTTTCTTGCCAGGCGCGGGCGGCCGCCAGCGCGGCGTCGCCCGAGCGCGATTGCAGCGCAATCTCGACTGCGCGCTGGAACAGCTTGCCGTCGCGCAGCCGCCGGGCCGCGTCGAGCACCAGCGCGTAGCCCGAGCCGGGATCGCCGGAGCGCGTGGTCATCTCGCCCATCAGGATTTCGTAGAACAGTTCGGCCGTCAACGCCGAGGACTGCGCCACCGGGTCTTCGCTCGCCGGCTTGGCGGCCGCGGATGCCGGGGCAGGCCTTGTTCCCGGACGGGACGGTGCCGGCCGCTCGATGATGGGCGCGGGGCTGTTGGGCGCGGCGGGGTCGGAGGTTTGCGCGTGAACCGCGCAAGCAAGCAGCACGAGAGACGCGGCCGCCGCAAGGCGGTGTCGGCGGGGCGATGGAATCATCGAACCATAATAATCCAAGCTTTTGAGCGAGCACCGCGTGGGGTTCATTGCAGCCCGGAGTTTTATTTTCATGCCTGAGCTTCCCGAAGTCGAAGTGACGCGGCGCGGTTTTGCCGAACGCATTGCCGGTGCACGCATCGATGCGGTGCGCATCGGCAAGCCCTTGCGCTGGGCCCTGATGGTCGCGCCCGAGGCACTGGCCGGGCGCCGGGTGCTGCAAGTGCGCCGGCGCGGCAAATACCTGCTGATCGATCTCGACCGCGGTTTGCTGCTGCTGCACCTGGGCATGTCAGGCAGCCTGCGCTTCGACGCGGCACTGCCTCCGCCCGGTGTTCACGATCACTTCGATCTCGTGACCGGCCGCGGCACGCTGCGGCTCAACGACCCGCGCCGCTTCGGCGCCGTGGTTTATGTGGAAGACGAAGCGGCGCCGTGGGCCATCAAGCTGCTCGGCGGGCTGGGCATGGAGCCGCTCGGCGACGCCTTCGACTTCGACGCCTTCCACGCCGGCCTTCGAAAGCGCCGGACCGCGGTGAAGCAGGTGCTGCTCGCGGGCGACGTGGTGGTGGGCGTCGGCAACATCTATGCGTCGGAGGCGCTGTTCCAGGCCGGCATCCGTCCCACCCTGTCGGCCGCGCGCATCAGCCGGCCACGGGCGTTGAAGCTCCACGCGGCGGTGCGGGAGATCCTGGCCCGGGCGGTCGAGAAGGGCGGCAGCACGCTGCGCGATTTCTCCAATGTGGACGGCCAGAACGGTTATTTCCAGCTTGAGGCCACGGTCTACGGCCGGGCCGGCGAGCCTTGTCGGGTCTGCGCAACGCCGATACGGCAGCTTCGCCAAGGCCAGCGTTCCACTTACTATTGTCCAAATTGTCAAAAATAGTGTTTCAGCCCTGCGTTGAAAATATCCTGCAATCGGTTGCGCCCCAACTTGCGATGCTATATTTGTAAGTTGTTTCTTACATATTCCCCTTGAGCCGCTCTTTCAACCAACAACTCGATCAGCATGGCGCCTGGCGAAGCAACTTTGCTCACCGCCTGCAGTGGCTGTCCCGCTGGCTGACCGAGAACGAGCTGCTCGACCAGGCCGTGGCCGAGCGCCTGCGCGGCCTGGAGCTGCAGATCCGCAACAGCAAGGTCATGGTCGCGTTCGTGGCCGAGTTCTCGCGCGGCAAGTCCGAGCTGATCAACGCGATCTTCTTCTCCGGCTATGGGCGGCGCATCATGCCGGCGAGCGCCGGGCGCACGACGATGTGCCCGACCGAGCTGGGTTACGACGCCGCGGAATTGCCCAAGCTTCGGCTGCTGCCGATCGAAACCCGCCTGGAACCCCATTCGCTCACGCATTGGCGCGAGAAGCCGACGCGCTGGACCGAAATCGCGATCGACGTGGAGAACGCCGAGCAGCTGGCCCAAGCCATGGGCAAGGTCGCCGAAGTGCGCTGGGTCAGTAAGGACGAGGCGAATGCGCTGGGCTTCTGGAACGACGAAACGCCCGACGACAACCCGGTGCAGGACGCCGAAGGCCGTGTCGAAATTCCGCGCTGGCGCCATGCGATCCTGAACATGCCGCATCCCCTGCTGGAGCAGGGGCTGGTGATTCTGGACACCCCGGGCCTGAACGCGATTGGCGCCGAGCCCGAACTCACGGTGAGCCTGATTCCGCAGGCGCATGCGGTCGTCTTCATCCTCGGTGCCGAAACCGGCGTGACGCGTTCCGACCTGTCCATCTGGCGCGAGCACCTGGTCACCGAAAGCGAAGGCAGCGACACGCGCTTCGTGGTGCTCAACAAGATCGACACCATGTGGGACACGCTCAGCACGCCCGCGCAGATCGAACTGCAGATCGAGCGCCAGCGTGAAGTGGCCGCCAAGTTTCTCGAGGTTCCGCTCGTGCAGGTGCTGCCGGTCTCGGCGCAAAAGGGCTTGCAGGCAAAAATCCAGCGCGATGCGCGGCTGCTCGACGCCAGCCGTCTGCCGGCGCTCGAAACCCTGCTCGCCGAAGGCGTGCTCGGCAAGCGCGAAACCATGTTGCGGCTGGCTGTCGATGCCGGCATGGTGGCACTGCGCGCCGAGGCCGAGCGCATCCTGAAAGTTCGCCAGCGCGATCTGTCGGAGCAGGCGCTCGAACTGCAGGGGCTGCGCGGCAAGAATGTTTCCGTGATCCGCCACATGCGCGGGCGCATCGACCAGGAGCAGGCCGAGTTCGAGGGCAGCAACACGCGCATCCTCGCCTTGCGCTCGGTGCAGGGCAAACTGCTGCGCGAGGTGTACGCCGTGCTCGGCCGCACCGCGCTCAAGGAAGACATGGTTCGGCTCTCGGCCGCACTCAAGCGCCCCGGCATCAAGCTCAACGTGCGCAAGGTGTACGGCGAAACCTTCGACTCGCTGCGCAACAACCTGCGCGAAGTGCAGGCGACCACGGCTGAAATCCAGTCGATGCTGCACGCCACCTTCCGCCAGCTCAATGCGGAGCAGGGCTTCACCTTGCAGGCGCCCGCCGAGCCCGACCTGACGAGCTTCGAGCAGGAGCTGAGCCAGATCGAACACAGCCATGTCCATTACCTGAGCGTCGGCAATCTGCTGAGGCTGGCGCAAGCGGATTTCTGCGACAAGCTGGTACGTGCACTCGCGAGCCGGCTGCGGCTGGTCAACGAAGCGGCAATGACCGAGGTCGAGCGCTGGAGCAAGGGTGCAAGCGCACAGATCGACGCGCAACTGAAGGAGCGCCGCCGCACGTTCAGCAAGCGCATCGAGGCGGTGGAGCGCATCCAGAATGCGGCCGGCAGCCTCGACGAGCGCCTGCTCGAACTCGCCACGCAAGAGAGCAGCCTGGCCGAACTGCATCTTCGGCTGCACGAATTCACTTCGATGATCACGCAACAGGGAAGGCCGGCGCCCGCGGCGGCCGCCATCGGCGAACTGCGTGCGGCCTGATTCTTCGGTGGCCGGCGGCGCGACGCCATTGCAGGCACCGCCCGAATTCGCACAGCGCATCGTGGCCTGGCAGCGCAGCCACGGGCGCAGCGAGCTGCCGTGGCAGAACACGCGGGATCCCTACCGCGTGTGGCTGTCGGAGGTCATGCTCCAGCAGACGCAGGTCTCGACGGTGCTCGGGTACTTCGCGCGCTTTCTGGAACGTTTTCCGACCGTGCGGGCGCTGGCCGCCGGCACCGAGGACGAGGTGTTCGGACTTTGGAGCGGGCTGGGCTACTACAGCCGCGCACGCAACATGCACCGTTGCTCGCAGGAAGTTGTCGAGCGCTTCGGCGGCGAGTTTCCGCGAACGGCCGCCGAGCTGGCGACCTTGCCCGGCATCGGGCGTTCCACTTCCGCGGCGATCGCGGCCTTCTGCTTCGGAGAGCGCGTGGCCATTCTCGATGGCAACGTGAAGCGGGTGCTGACGCGCGTGCTCGGCTTCGGCGGCGACATGTCTTCGTCGGCGCAGGAGCGCGCGTTGTGGGACCAGGCCACGCAACTGCTTCCGCCGGACGGGCAGAAAGAGGCGATCGCGAGCTACACGCAGGGGGTGATGGACCTGGGCGCAACCGTCTGCCTGCCGCGCAAGCCGAGCTGCATGATCTGTCCGGTGAGCGCAACCTGCATCGGGCTGCGAGAAGGGCTGCCGGAGCGCTATCCCGTCAAGACCCGCAAGCTGAAGCGCAGCGCGCAATCGCTTTGGGCGCTGCTGGCGCGCGATGCGCAAGGCCGGGTCTGGCTCGAGAAGCGGCCCCCCAAGGGCATCTGGGCCGGACTCTATTGCCTGCCCGTGTTCGACAGCCGCGAAGACCTGCTGGCTGCGCTGCCGCCGGCCGCGCAGCGCAACACGCAAGACCTGCCGCCGTTCGTGCATGTGCTGACCCACAAGGACCTGCACCTTCACCCCGTGATGCTTCAGGGCGGCCAGCCGCAAGGCGATGCCGCTCGCTGGATGGATACCGAAGAATGGGGCCGGCTGGGATTGCCGGCGCCGATGCGCAAGCTCCTCGAAAGCAGCGCAGGGTAGCCGGCCGGCTTCTCACCCCGCGTCGAGTTCGCGGTGCCGCTTGAGGGATCCCCAGCGGGTTCCGAATGCGCGCGCCAACTGTTCGACCAGGAACACCGAGCGGTGCTGGCCGCCCGTGCAGCCGATGGCCACCGTCACGTAGCTGCGATGGTCGCGCGCCAGCGCATCGAGCCAGCGGGAAAGAAACTGCTCGATGTCGTCGTACATGCGTGCGACGTCGTCGTGCCCGCGCAGCCATTCGATCACCGGGGCGTCACGGCCCGTGAGCGGGCGCAGCGTGGGAACGTAGTGCGGATTGGGCAGCATGCGCACATCGAAGACAAAGTCGGCGTCCAGCGGCACGCCGCGCTTGAAGGCGAACGACTCGAACACCAGCGTCAACGCGCTCTGCGGTGCCGAGATCAGGGCCTTGATGTAGCTCTGCAGCTGGGCTGGGCGTATCAGGCTGGTGTCGATCACGTCGGCGCCGTCGCGCAGGTCGGCCAGCAGCTCGCGTTCCAATTCGATGGCCTGCACCAGCGCGCGCTCCTGCTCCGGCGCATCGGTGCGGCCCTCCTGGCGCGACAGCGGGTGGCGCCGGCGGGTTTCCGAATAGCGCCGCAGCAAGGCATCGGTGGTGGCGTCGAGGAACAACGACCGCAGCGAAACACCGTCGTTCCGCAGCGCCTCGAGCTGCTGCGGAACAATCGGCAGCGACACGCCGCTGCGCACGTCCATGGCAATGGCGACGCGCGTGGCCTGCTGCTCGTGCTGCAGCGCGATGAAAGCCGACAGCAACTCGGGAGGCAGGTTGTCGACGCAGTAGTAGCCGGCATCTTCCAACGCATGCAGCGCCACCGATTTGCCCGAACCCGACATGCCGGTGATGAGCACCAGATCGAGGTTCATCACATCGCCGCCGAAGTCTTGTGGCCCAGCATTTCGCGGGCATGCGCGAGCGAAGTCTGCGAAACCTTCTCGCCGCCCAGCATGCGCGCGATTTCGCGGGCGCGGTTGTCGTCATCGAGCCGCGAAACGCCGCTCTCGGTGCGCGGGCCGTCCTGGCCGGCCGCGGTGGTCTGGCGCTTGGCCACCACCAGGTGGTGATCGGCGCAGGCGGCCACTTGCGGCAGATGGGTCACCGCCAGCACTTGGCGGTCGCGCCCGAGCTGCTTCATGAGGCGTCCCACGGTCTCGGCCACGGCCCCGCCCACGCCGGCATCGACCTCGTCGAAGATCAGCGTTTGCGCCGCACCGAGCTGGCTGGTCGTGACCGCGATGGCCAGGGCGATGCGGGAAAGCTCGCCGCCGGAGGCCACCTTGCCAATGGCGCGCGGCGTGCTGCCGGGATGGCCGCTCACGAGAAAGGCGACGTCTTCGAGGCCCGCGCGGCCCGGCTGTGCCAGCGGCTGCAGCTCGACTTCGAAACGGCCGCCTTGCATGCCGAGCCCTTGCATCGCCTGCGTGACCGCCTCGCCCAGGCGCGGCGCGGCCTGTTTGCGTGCTTTGGCGAGCGCCTTGGCTTCCTTCATGTAGGCCTGTTGCGCACCTTGCTCGGCGCGCTCCAGGCCTTCGAGATCGCTTTGCGCATCGAGCGCCTTCAGTTCGGCCTGCCAGCCGGCCAGCAGCGCGGGCAGATCGTTCGGCGTGCGCTTGTAGCGGCGGGCGAGCGACATCCACAGGCCCATGCGCTCGTCGAGTTCTGCAAGCCGCTGCGGATCGGCTTCGGCGTCACGCAGGTAGCCGTGCAGCGAATGGGCGGCGTCGGAAGCCTGCGCCACGCTGGAGGCCAGCACTTCGCCGAGCGCGCGGAATTCGGGCTCGATGTGTTCGCAGTTCTGCAGCAGGGCCACGGCGCGCGAGAGCGCCGCGAGCGCGCCGCTGTCGTCGTCTTCCAGCGCCTGGCTTGCGCCTTGCGCTGCATCGATCAGCGCCTGGGCATTGGAGATGCGCGTGTGGTGGGTCGAAAGTTCCTCCCACTCGCCTTCGGCGGGAGCCAGCTTCGCCACCTCGGCGATCTGCCATTGCAGCCGTTCGCGTTCGCGTTGCAGCGAATCTTGCGCCGAGCGCGCATGGTCGAGCGCGGAGAGCGATTGCCGCCAGCCTTGCCAGGCCGTGTCCAGCGCGTCGGTGCGAACGCCGGCGTAGGCGTCGAGCAGGCCGCGCACGGCCTCGGGACGCGTGAGGCTTTGCCACGCATGCTGGCCGTGGATGTCGAGCAGCCGATCACCGAGCTCCCGCAACTGGGTGGCCGTGGCCGGGCTGCCGTTGATCCAGCCGCGGCTGCGGCCTTGCAGGTCGACCGTGCGGCGCAGCAACAGCGCGTCGCCGGATTCGAACCCGCCTTCGTCGAGCCAGGCTGCGAAGGCCGGGTCGGCGTCGAATTCGGCGCTGACGTCGAGCCGCTCGGCGCCTTCGCGCACCGCGCCCGCGTCGGCACGGTTGCCGAGCGCAAGCTGAAGTGCATCGATCAAGATCGATTTGCCCGCACCGGTTTCGCCGGTCAAGACCGTGAAGCCTGCCGAAAGATCGAGTTCGAGTGATCGCACGATCACGAAGTCGCGCAGTGCGATGCGTCGCAGCGCCATCTCAGGAGCCCCCTTCGTTCCAATGAAGTTTCTTGCGCAGTGTGTCGAAGTAGCTCCATCCGCGCGGGTGCAGAAAGCGCACCCGGAATTCCGAGCGGCGCACCACCACTTGGTCGCCGATGGCGAGCGATGCCAGCGACTGCATGTCGAAATTGGCGCTGGCGTCGCGGCCCGATACCAGTTCGATCACGATTTCGTCGGCGTCCGGCAAGAGCACGGGCCGGTTCGACAGCGTGTGCGGTGCAATGGGCACCAGCACCCAGCCCGGCACCGCGGGGTGCAGCAACGGCCCGCCGGCCGACAGCGCATAGGCCGTCGAACCCGTCGGCGAAGCGATGATCAACCCGTCGGCGCGCTGGTTGGCCACGAAATGCCGGCCGACAGACACGCGCAACTCGACCATGCCCGACGTGGCGCCGCGGTTGACCACCACATCGTTCATGGCCAACGCGTCGAAAACCGATGCGCCGTCGCGCATGACCTGCGCGTGCATGAGGCTGCGATGGTCTTCCTCGTACTCGCCGGCCAGCATCGGGATCAGCGTGGCCTGGTAGTTGTCGAGCGGAATATCGGTGATGAAGCCGAGCCGGCCACGGTTGATGCCGATCAGCGGAATGCCGTAGCAGGCCAGCTGCCGGCCGATGCCCAGCATGGTGCCGTCGCCCCCCACCACGAGCCCGAGGTCGCAGCGCTGGCCGATTTCCTCGACGCTCAGCGGCTCGTAGCGGCCGCCGACGCTGGCGTCCGCGTCGGCTTGCGCCGCGGCGGATTTCTCGACGAACACCGTGCACCCTTGCGATTCGAGGAAGGCGCCGATATCTTCCATCACGCCATCGCGCGCGTCCGCTTGCGCCCGGGCGCCTGAAGCCTGGTATTTGCCGATCAGGGCGACGTTGCGGAAGCGGGAAGTCATGTACAAATTACAACACTAAAATCTTGCAATGCTGGACGACCGTGCCAAGTTGCTCCTCAAGACATTGGTGGAGCGTTACATCGCCGAAGGCCAACCGGTCGGGTCGCGGACTTTGTCACGCGCGCCCGGGCTCGATCTGTCTCCCGCGACCATCCGCAACGTCATGTCGGACCTCGAGACGCTGGGCCTGATTGCCAGCCCGCATACCTCCGCCGGCCGTATTCCTACCGCCCGCGGCTACCGGCTTTTCGTCGATACCATGCTCACCGCGCAGCGCGAGCAGATGAATCCGCCGAGCCTTGCGCCCGACCAGCCGCAGAAGGTCATTGCCAACGCGGCCAGCCTGTTGTCGAACCTGTCGCAGTTCGTCGGCGTGGTCATGGCGCCGCGGCGTGCGTCGGTGTTCAAGCAGATCGAGTTCCTGAAGCTTTCGGACCGCCGGCTGCTGGTGATCATCGTCTCGCCCGACGGCGACGTGCAAAACCGCGTGATCTTTCCGGAGGCCGACTACTCGCAGTCGCAACTGGTGGAAGCATCGAACTACATCAATGCCCACTATGCGGGCTTGACCATCGAGCAGGTGCGCGACCGTCTCCAGTCCGAAGTCGAAAAATTGCGCGGTGAAATCGCCGCGTTGATGCAGGCAGCGGTCAACGTGAGCTCCGAGGTGCTGACCGAAGCACAGGAAGACGATGTCGTGATTTCCGGCGAGCGCAACCTGCTCTCCGTAACCGATTTTTCGAGCGACATGGGGCAGCTGCGCCGTGCGTTCGAGCTGTTCGAGCAAAAGGCGCAGCTCATGCGGCTGCTCGATGTGTCGAGCAAGGCCGAGGGCGTGCGCATCTTCATCGGCGGTGAAAGCCAGGTGGTGCCGTTCGAAGAGCTGTCCATCGTCAGCGCCAACTACGAAGTCGATGGGCAGGTCGTGGGTACCCTGGGCGTCATCGGCCCCACTCGCATGCCCTACGAGCGCATGATCCAGATCGTCGACATCACCTCGCGCTTGGTCAGCAATGCGCTGAGCCACCGCAAGTAAGTGGGCTGTGCCGCGAATAGAATCGAGCCCTCTCGTGGGCCGTTAGCTCAGTTGGTTAGAGCAGCGGACTCATAATCCGTTGGTCGATGGTTCAAGCCCATCACGGCCTACCACTTGCATTCATTTCTCCACTTGGTCCGGCCAGGGCCAAAAATGGATGCTATAATCGATAGCTGTGCGGCTGTAGCTCAGTTGGATAGAGTACTTGGCTACGAACCAAGGGGTCGTGGGTTCAATTCCTGCCAGCCGCACCACTCTCTTAAAGGGTCAGGACATCATGTGTCCTGACCCTTTTTCTTTTTGCGTGCCGCAAACGCTTCAGAAAAGCGACGGCTGCTCGTGGGCTCTGAGCTCCTGCAAGGTAGTGACATCGAGCGGTGCCCTGCCGATGCTCGTGGCAAACCATCGAAAAGTGTTTGTCCGATTGCCGTTGCGGCCCGTGGTCCGCACGAACAGGTAACCTGAGGTTGCGTTGCCCAGCGCATCAACCGGAATGCCTGCGGCTCGAAGGGCTGCAACTTCCGCGCTGGCGCTGATATCGAAAGGCAACTGCAACGTGATGGTTGCGTTATGGATGATCTGATTGACCATTGCTTCCCTGCCAGAGTCAGTAAGGCTCAGAGCTTCCCTCTCGCCTGACTCATCAGTAACCACGTGGGGGAAGTAAAAACGTGACTTTTTTCACGCGAAGTGAAGAATGTTAATGTTTATTGTTCCAGTAACAATTAGTGCAAAAGACATAGGCGACCATGAGCACACGGGCAAAGCGGCTTGCATTCCCACTCCTCTTGCTGTCTCTGGCGGCATGTTCTTCGGCATCGGCGGGAAAGATCACATGCGTTCCGGGCGCGGGCACTGGCGCCGCGTCGCCTTTCAACTGGGTTCGCCGGATTTCCATCGATGAGCACTCTCGCACCGTCAACATGGACATCGTTCGCTCCAGAACGAAGGACACCGAAACGATGGGCAAGCTGAGGGCGGACCTGGTGGGCATGGAAGAAAACCAGTCCGGAGAGCCCGTCTACATCTTCAACTCCATTCCGAAAGCCGGCGTCGAAGCCACCAGCCTCTTCAAATTGTTCAAGGCGGCGGAATGGCGGCTGATGAGTGCCAACGTGATCTTCGTGAACAAGGTGCCTGTGCTGCAGACCGTCGAACAAAGCGCGGCCTTCGACTGCAAGCGTTCGGACATGGGCTGAGAAAACCGGGCCCGAGGGCCGGTAGATCGTGCCATTCACCAGAGCACATGCAACGAGAGTTGCGGACTTTTTTAGATTCGGAGGTTTTGCCTTGAGCAAAGCATTCACCAAGGAAACCGACGCCGAAGGCGACGACGACGGCGGCGGCGACAGCACCGCCCCTGCGTTGCCGAGCGGCAGCAAGAACTACATCACTCCCGCCGGCTACGCCCGGCTGCGCGACGAATTGCTGCAGTTGATGGACGAAGAGCGCCCGAAGGTGGTCGAGGCCGTGCACTGGGCGGCCAAGAATGGCGACCGCTCGGAGAACGGCGACTATCTCTACGGCAAGAAGCGCCTGCGCGAGATCGATCGGCGCATCCGGTTTTTGACCAAGCGGCTCGAGATCGCCGAGGTGACCGACCCCTCGGTGCATCACGGCAAAGACCAGGTCTTCTTTGGTGCCACGGTGCGCTATGTCGACGAGACGGGCGACGAACGCAGCGTCACGATCCTCGGAATCGATGAGGCGGACAGCGCCCAGTCGCAGGTCAGCTGGATTTCCCCGATCGCGCGGGCGCTGCTCAAGTCACGCGAAGGCGATGTGGTGAAGCTCGTGACGCCAGGCGGCGCGCATGAGATCGAGCTGCTGTCCGTGAACTACCCCACTCCTCGGCCGGACGCCGCGGCGTAGCCGCTGCTGCCAGACGGGCGGCGCTTCAGGGCGCGGGAACCGTCCGCGCCGCCGTCAGCACCGAGGCGGTCCGTCGCGCCGCACGCAGCACCGCGTCGAGGTGGCTCCGGTCGCGCACGGCAATCACGAAGCGCAGGTCGGTCGAATCCTGCGGCGTTTCATCGGCCATTTCGACATGCGTGATGTCGGCTTCGGCGTCCGCCAGCGTGGCGGCCACCCGGGCCAGCACGCCTTTGTCGTTGCGCACTGTAATCACCACGCCGGTTTCGAAAGCGCGGGTCGGCTCGTCCGCCCATTCGACGGCAAAGAAGCGTTCGCTGTCCTTGTGCCGCAGGCGCTGGCCGACGCCGCAGCTTTCGGTGTGCACCACCAGGCCTTCGCCGTGCCCGAGGTACCCGACGATTTCGTCGCCCGGAATAGGCCGGCAGCACAGTGCAAAGCGGACTGACGAGTTCTCGCTGCCGTCCAGCGTGACGGCGCCCTGCGAAATGGTTTCGTGCGAGATGAAGCGCTCGCGGCTCAGCAGCAGCGCATCCGGCCGCTCGCCAAGTTCGGACAGCATGGCCACGAGCCGTTTGGCGACGATGCTGGCAATTCGCTTGCCCAGGCCGATGTCGGTCAGCAATTCGGCGCGGGTGCGGTTGCCTGTGAAGCGCAGCAGCTTTTCCCACAGTGCCTGGTGCTCGGCATCGTCGGCCGGCAGCTTGCTCAGGCCTTCGGCACGCAGCGCCTGCGCGAGCAGCTTTTCGCCCAGACCTTCGGACTCGGCGTGGGCCAGCGTCTTCAGGTAGTGGCGAATCTTGGAGCGGGCCCGTCCGGTTCGCACAAAGCCGAGCCAAGCCGGGTTGGGCGTCGACACGGGCGCGGTAATCACCTCGACCACGTCGCCGTTCTTGAGTTCGGTACGCAACGGCACCTGGTCGCCGTTGATGCGCGCGGCAGACGTGTGATCGCCGATGTTGCTGTGAATCGCATAGGCAAAGTCGACCACCGTGGCCCCGCGCGGCAGCGCGAGGATCTGGCTCTTCGGCGTGAACACGTACACCGCATCGGGAAACAGGTCGACCTTGACGTGGTCCCAGAACTCGGCGGCGTCGCGGGTTTCGTCCTGGATGTCGAGCAGCGACTGCAGCCACTTGGTGCCGAGCCGGTCGTTGCTGGCCGCATTCGGTTCGGCGGCCTTGTAGAGCCAGTGCGCCGCCACGCCGGATTCGGCCACCACGTGCATGGCCTCGGTGCGCAGCTGGAACTCCACGTTCACGCCCGCCGGGCCCACCAAGGTGGTGTGCAGCGACTGGTAGCCGTTGAGCTTGGCAATCGCGATGTGGTCCTTGAACTTGCCCGGCAGCGGCTTGTACATCTGGTGCAGGATGCCCAGGCCGGTGTAGCAGGCAATCACGTTCGGCACGATCAGCCGAAAACCGTAGATGTCGGTCACCTGGGCAAAGCTCAGGTGCTTCTCTTCCATCTTGCGGTAGATCGAATAGAGCGTTTTTTCGCGTCCCGCGATGCGCAGCGTCATGTTCGCGCTTGCAAAAGCGGTCTCGACCTCGCGCTGCACCTTCTGGATCAGGTCGCGGCGGCGTCCTCGCGCCCTGGACACGGCCTTGGACAGGGTGGCATAGCGCCAAGGCTTCAAGTGGCGGAACGACAGCTCCTGCAATTCGCGGTAGGTTTGGTTCAGCCCGAGCCGGTGCGCGATGGGCGCATAGATTTCGAGCGTTTCGCGCGAAATCCGCGCCCATTTTTCACGCGGCGCATCGTCGAGCGTGCGCATGTTGTGGGTGCGGTCGGCCAGCTTCACCAGAATGACGCGCACATCGCGCGCCATGGCCAGCAGCATCTTGCGGAACGATTCGGCCTGGTTTTCTTCGCGGGTATTGAACTGCAGCTTGTCGAGCTTGGTGAGCCCGTCGACCAGCTCGGCCACTGGCGCGCCGAAGCGCTCGATCAGTTCCGGCTTGGTCACGCCGCAGTCTTCGATGGCGTCGTGGAGCAGGGCGGCCATCAGCGCCTGGGCGTCGAGCTTCCATTCGGCGCATTGGGCCGCCACGGCAATCGGGTGGGTGATGTACGGCTCGCCGCTGTTGCGCAGTTGGCCCAGGTGGGCCTCGTCGGCGAAGCGGTAGGCGCGGCGCACCAGTTCCGTGTCTTCGGGGCTCAGGTAATCGAGCCTGGCCGTCAGCGCGGCGAAGCTTGCGGCAGCCGCGTTCAGCGCCGCCGGGCTTTGCTTCGGCGTGCCCGAAGGGGCATGGGACTGATGTTTGGCAACCGCGCTCATGGCTACCACTTTAGCGTGACCGCTGTATGCACGCGTCCAGACGTAAAAAAAGCACCGTTTTGCGGTGCCTTTTCGTTGCAGGGCTGCGTCAGATCAGCCCGGCACTTTTTTGAGCATTTCAATGCCGATTTTGCCTTCGGCGATCTCGCGCAGGGCGGTGACCGCCGGCTTGTTCTTGCTTTCGATCTTGGGCGCGTGGCCTTGGCTCAGCATGCGCGCACGGTAGGTGGCGGCCAGAACCAGCTGGAAGCGGTTGGGGATCTGAAGCAGACAATCTTCGACGGTGATGCGGGCCATGATGAGAATCTTTCGGTCAGTGAGCAGGAAATCAGGGGATGTTCAGTGCGGCGAATGTGTCGGCACGTGCGCGGCGCTGTGCAGAGTACCGAAGCCGCTGAGCGTGGACGATCGCCTTGAGATCGAAAAGCGCGCGCTCAAATAACTCGTTGATTATAACGAAGTCGAATTCTCCCGCTCGAGCCATCTCTTCGGCGGCATTCTTCAGGCGCAGCTCGATGACGGCCGCGCTGTCCTCGCCACGCCGTTCGAGCCGGGAGCGCAGTTCTTCCCAGCTGGGCGGCAGGATAAAGATCATGACCGCGTTCGCGAAGGTCTTGCGGATCTGGATCGCGCCCTGGAAGTCGATTTCCAGAATGACGTCCGCCCCCTGGGCAATCCGCTCCTCGATCGCCTTTTTGGAGGTGCCGTACTTGTGCCCGTGCACATGGGCCCACTCCACGAAGCCGTCCGCGGCAATCATGGCGTCGAACTCGGACGGCGAGGCAAAAAAGTACTCCCGGCCGTGCTTTTCCTGTCCGCGCGGTGACCGGGTGGTGTGGGAAACCGAGGGCTGGACGGCCGAATCCAGCTCCATGAGCGCCTTGACCAGGCTCGATTTGCCGGCACCGCTCGGTGCCGCCACGACAAAGATGTTGCCCGGATAGTCCATTCGCTCGCTCATTCGATGTTCTGAACCTGTTCGCGCATCTGCTCGATCAGGACTTTCATGTCCACGCCGATGCGGGTGAGCTCCAGGGCTGCCGACTTGGAGCCCAGTGTATTGGCCTCGCGGTGCAGCTCCTGAATCAGGAAATCCAGCCGCTTGCCGATTTCGCCGCCCTTCTTGAGCAGCCGCTCGATTTCGTCGAGGTGCGAATTGAGGCGCGTGAGCTCTTCCGCCACGTCGATACGGATCGCGAAAGCGGTCGCTTCGGTCAGCGCCCGGTCTTGCGCCGCCTCGGGCAGGGTGCCGCCGGTCAGGCCCATGGCCTCTTGCCAGCGCTCCAGGAAACGCGCGCGCTGCTGTTCGACAAGTTGCGGAATCAGCGGGCCGGCCTGTTCGACCAAGGTGCGCAGCTGGCCCAGATGGGCCTCCAGCATCTTGGCGAGCCGTGCGCCTTCGCGCTGCCGCGCGGACATCAGCGCGTCCAGGGCCTTGCCGGCCACATTGAGCAAGTCGCTGCCCCAGTCGCCGCGGGTGGCGCCATCGCCGCCGGCCAGCCGCAGCACGTCGGCCACGCTCAGGTCGCGGGCGCTCGGCAGCCAGGCCTTGATGCCGTCTTGTACGCCGTTCAGGCGCTGCAGCAGCTTGACCGAGGGCTCGACGATGCCGCCCTGGGCGGTGTTTTCGATGGCGGCCCGCACTTCGACCTTGCCGCGCTTGAGCTTGCCCGTGAGCAGTTCGCGCAGCGCGGTTTCATGCTGGCGCAGTTCCTCGGGCAGTTTGAAGGTGAGGTCGAGGAAGCGGCTGTTGACCGAGCGTATTTCGACCCCGAGTCGTCCTGCGGCGGCAGGCCGTGCCTCGGCTTCGGATTGGCTGCCAACGGGGCCGTTCTGGCCACTGGCATAGCCGGTCATGCTGTAAACTGGCATTGCGCCTCACTGTGGTTTTTGCTGTAAGCACCGAGGCGTCGGCATGGCGTTCGCTTGCCGCACCATCGCCTTCGGGCGAAACTCCCGGATTATGTCAAAGGTCAAGCCTTCGCCCCTGTTGCCCGATACGGTCATCGGCGGATACCGCATCGTTCGCCGGCTTTCCGCAGGCGGTTTTGGCGTTGTCTACCTCGCCATAGACCCCAGCGGGCAGCAGGTTGCCGTCAAGGAATACCTGCCTTCTTCCCTGGCGACCCGCGGCCCGGGCGAGCTCACGCCCGAGGTGGCGCCCGAAAAGCTCTCCCTCTATCGGCTCGGCTTGAAGAGCTTCTTCGAGGAAGGGCGCTCGCTGGCCCAGATTTCGCACGCCTCGGTGGTCAGCGTTCTCAACTTCTTCAGGGAGAACGAAACCGTCTACATGGTCATGAACTACCTGGAAGGCGCCACCTTGCAGGACTTCGTGGTGACCGCGCGCGACCTGAAACGGCCCAAGGTGTTCCGGGAATCGACCATCCGCTCGCTTTTCGATGAAATTCTGCGCGGCCTGCGCATCGTGCACCAGTACAAGATGCTGCACCTGGACATCAAGCCCGCCAACATCTTCGTGACCGACGAAGACCGTGCGGTGCTGATCGACTTCGGCGCCGCGCGCGAAGTGCTCAGCAAGGAAGGCATCTTCATCCGCCCGATGTACACCCCCGGCTTTGCCGCCCCCGAGATGTACCGGCGCGACTCGTCGATGGGCCCCTGGACCGACATCTACGCCATTGGCGCCTGCATTTACGCCTGCATGCAGGGCTATCCGCCCAACGACGCCCCGCGCCGCATCGAGAAAGACCGGCTCAGCCTGTCGCTGTCGCGCCTGCGCGGCGTGTACTCCGACAACCTCATCGAAGTGGTCGAATGGTGCATGTCGCTCGACCCCCTTTCCCGTCCCCAGTCGGTCTTCGCGCTGCAAAAAGAACTCAGCCGCGAAGGCGAGCGGCGCTACACCAAGCTCACCGTCGGCGAAAAGGTGCGGCTTTCCTTCGACAACATCCGCTCCTTCGACAAGAAGGCCCTGCCCAGGGCGGCGGCACCTACCACCCGTCCGGCATGAAATTCTCGGTATTCCAGGTCAGCCGCAAAGGCGGCCGTCTCAAAAACGAAGACCGCATGGGCTATTGCTACACGCGGGAGTCCGGCCTTTTCGTGCTGGCCGACGGCATGGGCGGCCACCCCGAAGGCGAGGTGGCGGCCCAGCTGGCCTTGCAGACCATTGCGGCCCTGTACCAGCGCGAGGCCCGCCCAACCGTCAAGGACGCCAAGGCCTTCCTGGCCGAATCGGCCATGGCGGCGCACCAGCAGATCATGCGGTACGCCAGCAACAAGGCCATGCTCGACACGCCGCGCACCACCGTCGTCGCGGCCCTGCTCCAGGGCACCACGGCCACCTGGATGCATTGCGGCGACTCGCGCCTTTACGTGGTGCGCGACGGCCGCCTGCTCACCCGCACGCGCGACCATTCGCATGCCGAGCGCCCGCGCCCGCACGGCGCCGACATGCCGGTCAACCGCAACCTGCTGCTCACCTGCCTGGGTTCGCCGAGCACGCCGCTGTTCGATATTTCTGCCCCGCTGCAGCTGCAGCGCGGCGACCGCATCATGCTGTGCTCCGACGGCGTGTGGGGCGTGCTCGACGACGCCGTCATCGTGCACACCCTGTCTTCCGACAAGCCCGTGTCCGACGCCGCGCCCGACCTCGCCGAAATGGCGCTTCGCAAGGGCGGCGCCCACAGCGACAACGTGACGCTCATCGCGCTCGAATGGGAAATGGCCGATTCAACGCGCGACGACCGCGGCGTTTCCACCGAGACCATCGACGACGGCGTGTTTGCCTCCACCATCCAGGCCGGCATGCCTTCGGACGGCGAAATCGACGACATGGACGAAGACGCCATCGAGCGCTCGATTGCCGAAATCAACGAAGCCATTCGCCGCTCTGCTGCCAAAAAAGTCTGATATCCGGCTGCTTCGGCCTGCGGGGCTGCCTCCGCTTTTGTTCCACATACCTCTACAAAAATGACTGCTTTCACACGAAGCGGCGGCCGTGCCGCCGACCAGCTGCGCCCGGTTCGTATGACCCGCGGCTTCACCATTCACGCAGAGGGCTCGGTACTCATCGAGTTCGGCCAGACGCGCGTGCTGTGCACCGCCTCCGTCGAAGAGCGGGTGCCGCCCCACAAGAAGGGCAGCGGCGAAGGCTGGGTCACGGCCGAATACGGCATGCTGCCGCGCGCCACCCACACCCGCAGCAGCCGTGAGGCGGCCAAGGGCAAGCAGACCGGCCGCACGCAGGAAATCCAGCGCCTTATCGGCCGCTCGATGCGCGCCGTGTTCGACCTGGCCGCGCTGGGCGAACGCACCATTCACCTCGACTGCGACGTGCTGCAGGCCGATGGCGGCACCCGCACCGCCGCCATTACCGGCGCCTTCGTTGCCGCGCAAGACGCCGTCAACAAGCTGCTGGCCGCCGGCACCATCCCGGCATCGCCCATCCGTGGCCACGTGGCTGCCATCTCTGTCGGCATCGTGGCCGGCACCCCGCTGCTCGACCTGGAATACACCGAAGACTCCGCCTGCGACACCGACATGAACGTCGTCATGACCGGCGCCGGCCACTTCGTCGAAGTGCAGGGCACCGCCGAAGGCGCGGCGTTCTCGCGCGATGAGATGAACATCCTGCTCGGCCTCGCCGAAAAGGGCATCGGCGAACTCATCGTGCTGCAGCAGCAGTCTTTGCAGTCGAAGTAACCGCGGCAATGGCGACGTGACAGCGATGAAACTGGTTCTGGCCTCCAACAACGCCGGCAAGCTTGCCGAACTGCAGCAGCTGTTTGCGGAGTTGGCCGTTTCGCTTGTGCCCCAATCGGCACTGGGCGTGGGCGAGGCCGAGGAGCCGTTTCGCACCTTCGTCGAAAACGCGCTGGCCAAGGCACGCCATGCCAGCGCCGCCACCGGCCTGCCCGCCATTGCCGACGACGCCGGCCTTTGCGTCGATGCCTTCGGCGGCCTGCCGGGCGTCGACACCGCCTTCTATGCCACGCAGTTCGGCTATGACAAGGGCGACGCCAACAACGTCAAGGCGCTGCTCGAGCAGCTCGACGGCGTGGCCAACCGGCGCGCCGCGCTCGTCAGCACGCTGGTTGCGCTGCGCGGGCACGACGACCCCGAGCCCCTCATTGCCGTCGGCCGCGTGGTCGGCGAAATTACCCAGGCGCCCATCGGCGACAACGGCTTCGGGTTCGATCCGGTCATGTACCTGCCGAGCTTCGGCAAAACCTTTGCCCAACTGCCGCCCGAAGTAAAAAACGCCAACAGCCACCGAGGCCGGGCGGCCAAAGCCATGCTGGCCCTGATGCGCGAACGCTGGTTCTGATGGCTGACTGACCCGTGGCCACCGTATTTCCCATTCAGCCGGCGCAGGCCGCCGGCGCACCGCAAGCCAACGACGTGCTGCACTGGATGCGCCCCGGCCCGCTGCAATTGGCCGCGCTGCCGCCGTTGTCGCTCTACATCCACCTGCCGTGGTGCTTGCGCAAGTGCCCCTACTGCGACTTCAACTCGCACGAGTGGCGCGCCACCAGCGAGGCCGAGGCCGGCGGCATTCCCGAAGCGGCCTACCTCGACGCGCTCATTGCCGACCTGGATGCGGCGCTGCCCCTTATCTGGGGCCGCACCGTTCACACCATTTTTATCGGCGGCGGAACGCCAAGCCTTTTTTCGCCCGAGTCCATCGACCGTTTGCTGGGCGACGCGCGCGCCCGCCTCAAGCTCGCGCCCGACTGCGAGATTTCGCTCGAAGCCAACCCCGGCACCTTCGAGCGCAACCGCTTTCGCGCCTACCGCACCGCCGGCGTCACGCGCCTTTCGGTCGGCGTGCAGAGCTTCAACGACGAGCACCTGAAGGCCCTCGGTCGCGTGCACGACCGCGCCCAGGCCATTGCCGCGGTGGAAGAAGCCGCGAGCGCGTTCGACACCTTCAACCTCGACCTGATGTACGCGCTGCCGGGCCAGACCATCGAGGGCCTGGACGCCGATTTGTCGCAAGCGCTGGCGCTCGCGCCGCCGCACATTTCGGTGTACCACCTCACCATCGAGCCCAACACCTGGTTCGCCAAGTTTCCGCCCGCCTTGCCTGAAGACGACCTGGCCTACGCCATGCTCGACCGCATCACCGAGCGAACCGCCGCCAGCGGCATGTCGCGCTACGAGGTTTCCGCCTATGCGCGCAGCGGCCACACCTGCGCGCACAACCTCAACTACTGGCAGTTTGGTGACTACCTGGGCATTGGCGCCGGCGCGCACAGCAAGCTGAGCTTTGCGCACCGCATCGTGCGCCAGGTGCGCTTTCGCGAACCGCGCCTGTACATGGACAACGCCCGCGCCGGCACGGCCGTGTCGCAAAGCGACGAGGTCGCGCTGGCCGACCTGCCGTTCGAGTTCATGCTCAACGCGCTGCGCCTGAAAGAAGGCTTTACGCTGCCCCAGTTCAGCGAGCGCACCGGGCTGGCCATGACCAGCATTCAAAAAGGTTTGGAAGAAGCCGAGCGCAAGGGCCTCGTCGCCCGCGACCTGCACCGCGTGTGGCCCACCGAACGCGGGCTGGATTTTCTGAGCGACCTGCAGACGCTTTTCCTGCCCGAGGATTGACGGGCGCGCGTCAGCATAAAATCGACGGTTCCGGAGAGTTGGGTGAGTGGTTTAAACCAGCAGTCTTGAAAACTGCCGACGTGAAAGCGTCCGTGAGTTCGAATCTCACACTCTCCGCCAGTCATCGATGTCTCTCATCGACGCTCGGCCAGTTCGATATCCTTACCCATCCGCCGGCGGCGATTGGGGGGAGGCCTAATGAGATGTCGTGGACTTGATAGGCAGCGTCCATTACCAATCCGGCTAGCTCTGCAAAGGCAACAGTTCGCGTAGGTTGCCGCCCGGTTGCCGGTATCCGTCTAGCGCGCTTCGAACACCGAGCTTTGAATATGCATCGTCGAGAAAATTGGCGGCAGTTTGATACGCCCAAGTTGCGCACGCAGCGCTCAGTAGGAGATGAGGAAACTCGTTGGAATGGGGACTCATGAAGGGTGGTGGCGCGAACCGTTTCGCTCTCAACCCGCCCAACAGATTTCTTCTCGTCATTTGACCGTCCCAATCTGAGCGGTAGTGAACTAACTCGTTTCGAAGACCAACCAGAAGGCCGGCATCGCCGAAGAGCTGAATCGCCCCGGATTTTGTGGAGGCTCAACACTCTGAGAGGATTGAGCCATGAAGAAGTCGAACAAGTTCTCACCCGAGGTGCGTGAACGCGCGGTGAGGATGGTGCAAGAGCACCGTGGGGAGTACCCGTCGTTGTGGGCCGCGATCGAATCGATTGCACCGAAGATCGGCTGCGTGCCGCAGACGCTGAACGAATGGGTCAAGCGTGACGAGGTCGACAACGGCGTGCGCGAAGGCGTCACGACCAGCGAGGCCCAGCGGATGAAGGAGCTCGAGCGCGAGGTCAAGGAGCTGCGCCGGGCCAACGAGATCCTAAAGCTGGCCAGCGCGTTTTTCGCCCAGGCGGAGCTCGACCGCCGACTGAAGTCCTGAGGGATTTCATCGACAAGTATCGCGGCACCTTCGGGGTCGAGCCGATCTGCAAGGTCTTGCAGGTCGCCCCGTCGGGCTATCGGCGGCATGCGGCACTGCTGCGAGAGCCGCACAAGCGCTGTGCCAGGGCACACCGCGACGATGTCCTCATGCCAGCGATTCAGCGCGTGTGGCAGGCCAACATGCAGGTCTATGGCGCTGACAAGGTCTGGCGGCAGCTGATACGCGAAGGCACGGCGGTGGCCCGCTGCACGGTCGAGCGGCTGATGCGGCGCCTGGGGCTGCGCGGCGTGATGCGCGGCAAGGTGGTGAAGACCACGATCAGCGATGCCAGGGCGCCATGCCCGCTGGACCGGGTCAACCGGCAGTTCCGCGCGCAGCGTCCGAACCAGCTGTGGGTCTCGGACTTCACGTACGTGTCGACCTGGCAGGGCTGGCTCTACGTGGCCTTCGTGATCGACGTGTTCGCCCGGCGCATTGTGGGCTGGCGGGTCAGTAGCTCGATGCGCACGGACTTCGTGCTCGGTGCCTTGGAGCAAGCGCTGTACGACCGTCAGCCCGAGCGCGACGGCAGCTTGATTTGCCACTCGGATCGCGGCTCGCAATACGTCAGCATCCGGTACACCGAACGGCTGGGCGAGGCGGGCATCGAGCCGTCAGTAGGCAGCAAAGGCGACTCCTATGACAACGCCCTGGCCGAGACAATCAATGGGCTCTGCAAGGCCGAGTTGATCCATCGCCGGGCACCGTGGAAGACCAAGGAGGCGGTGGAGTTCGCAACGCTCGAATGGGTGTCCTGGTTCAACCACCAACGCCCGCTCGAACCGATCGGCTACATCCCGCCTGCAGAAGCTGAGGCAAACTATTACCGGCAACTCGCCAGTCAGACCGCCACGGCGGTGGTATGACTTAAACCAACCGGCCTCCATGAAAGTCGGGGCGATTCAAACCTGCCATAGCAAGAGGGCGAAAGGGACGTCGTACTAACGCAATAACTTGCTAACCCCAGTAGAAGAGTTCAAGTACTGTGTGGGCGCCTTTCTGCAAGCCTCGCAGGCTTATTTAGAACTGCCTGATTCTTTCTCCGTAAAAACCCCCCTTCAGACGTCGGAGCGTTCGTAGCAACAATTCCCTCAAAAAGCACAGGCAACGTTGTCCCCAAGCTGTAGCAGAGGGTTGCCAGCGTCATCACTGAGGGATTGATGTGGCCCCCTTCGAGCTTCGAGATCCGGGACCGTTCAACCTCAGCGTCATAGGCCAGGGCCGCTTGGGTCTTGCCAGCGGCAAGTCTCAGCTTCTTCAGGTTCTTCCCTAGCGCCAGCGTTACCTCGTTGGGCAAGGTCCCGGCTATGGGGGCGGGCAGGGGTGTGGCTCTTCGGCTGGCATTTTTCATCGCCGTCGAGCGTGAATAAATGTGCATCTCAGGGAAACGTCTTAAACGACACATACGCGAAAATGTGCTCTTTAAGACATGCTTGAAAGATCACTGTCCGAGTTCGTTCAGGCAGCGAACTTGGAGGCCTTTCTTGGAACTCATCACCCCCGAGTTGCGCCAGCTATTGCTCGCCAACGGCAAAGCATCGCGCGGCAACCCTCGCTTCGATCCGCATCCGGTGGTCAAGTGGCTCAACCCGCGGGGTGCTGCCAGGTGGCTCATCACTGAACTGAACCCCGACGACGCAGACACGGCCTATGGCTTGTGCGACCTGGGCATGGGAGCGCCTGCGCCGGGCCATGTGTCCACGCGCGCGCTGATGTCGATCCGGCTGTTGGGCGGCACCCTGGGCATCGAGCGCGACCTGCACTGGAAGGCGAACAAGCCCCTGAGCGAATACGTACGGCTGGCACGGCGTGCCGTGCGCATCGTCGACTGAGCTCTTTTTCTCTTCGTTTCTTTCACTGCAGGGCTGCTCAAACCGTATCTCCGCCACCGTTGATGCGCACAGGCTCTTCCACCGTCTTCTCCGCGACTCATCACAATGCCTGGCATACCCCCATGCCACTGGACCTCCCACCCCCATGAAGCTCGACTCCACCACCGTCCAACTCGTCCTTTGCATCGCCGAAGAAGGCAGCATCTCGCGGGCCGCCGACAAGCTGAGCCTAGCGGTGGCCGCCGCGTCCAAGCGCGTGACGGACCTGGAGGCGCAATTGGGTGCCAAGCTGTTCAAGCGGGTCCCCCACGGCGTGTTGATCACCGAGGCAGGCAGCCGGCTGATGGCACACATCCGGCAGATCGACAATCTTATCGGCCGGCTCGAGGGCGATGCCCAGGTGCTGTGCCGCGGTCAGGATGGGCGCATCCTCATCGGCGCGCCGAAGGCGGCCATCATCCAGTTCCTTGCGAAGGACATCGCCCGCCTTCGCGACGCCTACCCGCAGATCACGCTGAAGATCATGGAAGAGAACAGCAAGATCGTGCAGCAGTTGCTGCGCGACAAGGTGATCGACGTCGGCATCTATGAGAAGAAGAGCGGGTTCCTGGATCTGCCGAAGTTCGACTACCGGCAGGACAGGCTGGTGCTCGTGTACAGCCGCCGGCATTTCCAGTTTGCGGCGGAAGGCCCGGTGGGCATCGACGACTTTCTGGATCTGCCGATCGTGAGCCTCGGCAAGGGCTCGGCGATCTTGTCCGCCTTGCAGGCGGCCTACCGCAGCCGCGGCCGATCGTTTCCGAACAACTTCTCGACCAGCGGTTTCGACACCATGCTGGCGCTGGTGCGCCATGGCTTGGGTGTGGGCCTGATGCCGCCCGAGGTGCTGCGCAGCTTCCACCCCGAAGACGATCTGGGCTCGGTCGAAATCCAGGGCGACTGGCACCAACGCGCCTACGTGCTGTCCTGCGTGGAAGGCCATGCGCAGGAGCAGACGCTGCGCAACGTGGTGGCCCAGCTGATTGGCAACAAAGCCTAGGAAGAAAGCGGCGCTCCTGCAGCTTCGGCTTCGCGGATTGCGAAGCCAGGCATGCCTTCCACATTCTTGCGACGTCCTCTGCGCTACGGGAGAGTAGCGGCACTACTACGACAGAGACAAAGGACGCACGACATGATGAAACGCAGAGACTTCATTGCGGCCAGCGCCGGCGCGCTGGCCGCGCCTTGGGCCCTCGCGGCCACGGAGCTGCCCAAGGGCATCGTCAAGATCTACGTGGGCTGGGCGCCCGGCGGCGGCACCGACGTGTTCGCCCGCATCGTGGGGCAGAAGCTCTCGGAGCTGTGGGGCCGCTCGGTGGTGGTCGAGAACAAGCCCGGCGCCACCGGCGCATTGGCTGCCGACTTCTTCGCGCGGACCCGGTTCACCGAAGGCGTGAACCTGCTGATGGCCCATGTCAACACGCACGCCATCTCGCCGCACATCTTCAAGAGCATCACCTACGACCCGCTGAAGGACTTCGCGCCCATTGCCATGGTCGGCGCCACACCGCACATCCTGGTGACCAGCGCGAAGAATTCCATCGGCTCGGTCAAGGAAGTGGTCGAGCAGTGCAGAAAGAGCCCGGGGAAGATCAGCTTCGGCTCCTCCGGCACGGGATCGGTGCAGCACCTGGCAGCCGCGATGTTCAACATGGCCGCCGACGTCAAGAGCATCCACGTGCCCTACAAGGGCTCGGGCCCGATGCAGACGGACCTGATCGGCGGGCAGATCGATTACAGCTTCGACACCATGACGGCGGCCACGGCCCAGGTCAAGGCCAAGCGCATGACGGGCATCGTCCAGACGCGTCTGCAGCGGGCCAGGGGCTTTCCGGAGATGCCGACCATGGACGAGCAGGGCTTCAAGGGCTTCGACGTATCCAGCTGGTATGGCGTGGTCGGCCCCAAGGATATGTCCAGAGACCTGGCACTGCAGATAAACGCCGACATCAACAAGGTGCTGGCGCTGCCGGATGTGGTTGCGCGCTTCGACGGTTACGGCGTGGAGGACGGCGGTGGTTCCGTCGACAAGTTCGCGGCTTTCATGGCTGCCGAGTTCAAGAAATGGGGCGACGTGGTGCGCACCGCCAAGGTCACCGAGGAGGGCTGAAAAAATGAACCACGCGCAACAACTGCCGCTGCAGGGCATCCGGGTGCTGGACGTGAGCCAGGTCATGGCCGGGCCGTTCGCCTGCATGCTGCTCGCCGACCTGGGCGCCGATGTGATCAAGGTCGAGCCGCCGGGCGGCGACCAGACCCGCGGCGCCATGGGTTTCAAGATGAAGGGCCCGGACAGCATGGGCTTCCTGAACATGAACCGCAACAAGCGCTCGCTGACGCTGGACCTCAAGAACGAGGACGACCGCGCATCGTTCTACAAGCTGGCCCAGACTGCCGACGTGATCGTCGAAAACTACCGCCCCGGCGCGGTGCAGCGCCTGGGCATCGACTACGAGTCCATCAAAAAGATCCATCCGAAGATCGTGTACGTCAGCATCTCGGGCTTCGGCCAGAGCGGCCCGTGGGCCGAGCGGCCGGGCTTCGACCTGATGGCGCAGGCCATGTCCGGCGTGATGAGCGTGACCGGCTACCCCGGCGAGAAGCCGGTCAAGGCCGGCGTGCCCGTGGCCGATATTGGCTGCGCGCTGTTTGCCACCTACGCGCTGCTCGCGGCCTACATCGGCGCGCAGAAGTCGGGCGTGGGCCAGCACATCGACGCTTCGCTGTTCGATGCGGCCATGGCCTTCTCGGTCTGGGACATGTCCGAATACTGGGGCACGGGCACGCGGCCGACACCGCTGGGCACCAGCAACAAGATGAGCGCGCCTTACCAAGCGGTGAAGGCGCGCGATGGCTACTTCGTAATGGGCGCGACCAACCAGAAGCTCTGGACCCGGCTGTGCGAACTGCTGCAGCGGCCAGACCTCGTCGAGCACGCGGACTACGCCAGCGTGTCGCTGCGCCTCAAGAACCGCGAGGCGCTGATCGAGGCGCTCGAACAGGAGTTCGGCCAGCGGGACAGCACCGACTGGATCGACGCCATGCTGGCCGCCGGCATTCCCGCCGGCCCCATCCTGTCGTATCCGGAGGCCTTCGAAGGCGAGCACGGCACGCACCGCCGCATGTGCATGGAGATCGACCACCCGATCGAGGGCAAGGTCAAGAACATCGGCTTTCCCGTCAAGCTGCTGGGTACGCCGCAGCAGGTGCGCCGGCACCCGCCATTGCTGGGCGAGCACAACGAAGAAATCCTGGCCGAGATCAACACGCCAGCCAGCGCGACGGAGGCCTTGTGAGTTCAGCCGAATGCGTGCGGCTGGGAGTCCATGCCTCGGGCGTGGCCGAGATCGTGATCCATCGCCCCGAGCGCCACAACGCGATGACGCTGCAGATGTACGAGGCGCTGCTGGACCATATCGGCGCGTGCGTGCGCAACCCGGCGGTGCGCAGCGTGCTGTTCAAGGGGGCGGGCGGCAAGTCTTTCATTTCGGGCACGGACATCGCCCATTTCAAGGACTTCCAGGGCGGCCGCGACGGCATTGCCTACGAGGCTTTCGTGGAGCGCGTCATTGATGCGGTCGAACGCATTGCCGTCCCCACCGTGGCCGTGGTCGACGGCTGGGCCGTGGGTGGCGGCCTCGCGCTAGCCACGGCCTGCGATTTCCGGGTCTGCAGCGACGCATCGCGCTTCGGCGCGCCGATTGCCAAGACGCTGTCCAACACCTTGTCTTCGCGCAACATCGCGCGGCTGCAGGCCGCCCTGGGCGTGCCGCGTGTCAAGCGGATGCTGCTGCTCGCCGACTACCTGACGGCACAGGAAGCGCTGGCCTGCGGCTATGTGCATGCCGCCTGCGCGGCAGGCGAACTGGATGCCGCGGCCCTTGCGCTGGCAGAGCGGCTCATGGCGCTGTCTCCGGTCACGCACAAGGCCGTGAAGGAGAGCATCCGCCGCATCGTCGTCGAACAGCGGCTGGATGACGATGACCTGATCGACGAGGTGTATGGCAGCCAGGCATTTCGCAACGGCGTGGCCGCTTTCATCGGCCGATGACGGCGATATCGATGCCTGACATCACCCAAAACCTCGAGGTTGCGCGAAGGCATGCCAGTTGGGCTACTACGTCATATCGCGGCTCGCCGGGCGCATCGTCGACTGAGCGCAGGTTGTTCGCATCGAGCGAGCAGGCGGCTGGCGGCATCCCGAACGCGCCGCCGTGATGGTGGCCGTCGTTCGCTCAGGCGGCGAGCACTTGCAGATTGCCGGTGCCCGGCAGTACGCGCACCGTGGCGGCGGTCCTCACCGAATAGTTGCGGCTCAGCACTGTGCTGATCTCGACGTATTCGCAGCGCGCTTCGGCCGGCATCAGGGTCAGCACGGCATAACCGCGCTTGCTGGTCTCCGCGTAGCGCAGGTCGTCGACCATGCGCAAGAAGCCGTCCGCCAGCACGTTGTTGGCAATCAGCGGCAGCGCCCGCTCGAAGCCGGGGGAAGACACCGACGAGGTTCCGAACTCGACCCCCACCCGCTGCCCGGAGGTGTCGGTGAGGTTCCCGGCCCAGGCGTTGTGGGTGTCGCCGGCCAGCGAGATCAGGTTCTTGCCCTGGTTGCGCGCCATGGCCAGCACGGTGTCGCGGGCGGCCGGGTAGCCGTCCCAGGCGTCGAGGTTGTAGGGCACCTTCTGCTGCGTGACCAGGGCCCTCTGGTTGTCGCTGCGCGCGGAATCCGGAAGCGCCAGCGCCGCCAGGTAGGCGCCCAGTTTCTCGAGGCTGAAGTCGGTCGCAACGCTCAGGGGAATGGTCATGCGCATCATGAGCACCTGCTGGCCCAGCACCTGCCAGGTGCCGGCCGACGCGGCCATGCGCGCAGAGAGCCAGTCCACCTGCGGCTGGCCCAGCAGCTGGCGCGTGGGGGCGGCTGCCTCGCCGGCCAGATACTGGTCGAGGTTGACCTGCTTGTCGCGGCCGATCAGCCGGGTGTCGAGCATGTGCATCGACGCCAGCGTGCCAATGTCGAACGAGCGATAGATCTGCAACGGGTTGGACGGGTCGGGCAGCCGTGTCGGCAGCCACTCGTGAAAAGCCTGCACGGCAGCCGCGCGCCGTGCGGCAAAGCTGCCCTCGGTCGATTCGTCGTGGTTGGCGGCACCGCCTGCCCATGCGTTGTCGGCCAGGTCGTGGTCGTCCCACACGGCGATCATGGGCAGCCGCGCATTCAGGGCGAGCAGGTCGATGTCGGTGCGGTATTGCGCATGGCGTTCGCGGTAGTCCTGCAGCGTCAAGATCTCGTGGTCGGGTGACGACACGCGGTCGATGGCAATGGCCAGCTGCGACGCATAGCCCACCCGGCCAAACTCGTAGATGTAGTCACCAAGATGCAGCACCACGTCGATGTCGGTGCGCTTGGCAATGTCGGCGTACACATTGAAGTAGCCGCTCGGGAAGTTGGAGCAAGAGACCACCGCCAGCTTGGCCTGCGACACGCCGCCCACCGGCAGCGTCTTGGTACGGCCGATGGGCGAGATTTCGTTGCCCATGATGAAGCGATAGAAATAGGTGCTGGCCGGCTGGAGCCCGGTGGCATCCACCTTCACCGTGTAGTCGCGCTCGGGGCCGGTGCTGATGGTGCCGCGCGCGACGATCACGCCAAAACGCTCGTCGCTGGCCAGCTCCCACCGCAGGTTGATGGTGCCCGGTGCGGGTGCTGTGACCCGGGTCCAGATCACCACGCGGTCCGACAACGGGTCGCCGCTGGCGATGCCGTGCTTGAACACCGGGCCAGTGCTCTCGGGCGGAGTGCCGCCACCAATACCGCCGCCTCCACCGCCGCCGCCCCCACCACCACCACCGCCTCCACCCCCGCAGCCGGACAGGCTGATGCCGCCGCCCGAGAACATCGCGAACAGCACGGCATTGCGTATGAGCGAACGTCGGGTGGTGCCGGTCAGGGCTTGTTGGGGATCGGCGCTGCCATCGGAAGGGCGATGGCTTGTCTCTTCATTCTTCTTCTCATCTTGGTTGCGCATGGCTGATCCTTGTCCGCCGACGGCGAGACGCACGGTACGCCTCATGTCCCATTCGACGTCGGGCGCCATTGAAGGTGAAGACTTTGGTTTCTAGCGTAGGCCGCCGCCGATGCGCCTGTCAGCCAGCAGCGCACGGCGTGCTCGCGGCGCCGGAAGCCCCTGGGCAGGACAAAAGTACCAGGCCTCTCGCGCTCGCCTCAGGGCATATCGATAGGGAAGGAAGGACATTCCCTCCATGTGCTCGCACGGCCGGCGCTATGTAATTTGTGGACAAAAGAAATACAGGGTCGAGATCGGCACGCGCCGGCTTTCCGGCGTTCGCTCACCAAGGAAGCACCACATGACCACGATGACCGGCTCCAACGGCAATGACCTTCTCACCGGCACGGCCGGCAGCGACACCATCAACAGCGGCAACGGGGACGACAGCGTCTACGGTGGAGCGGGGAACGATTCATTGAACGGCGGCGCGGGCAACGACGTGCTCGACGGCGGCAGCGGCAGCGACCAGCTCAACGGCGGATCGGGGAACGACACGCTTGTCTACAACGTGAGCGAAAACGTCGCGGCCGGCACCAAGGACGTGTACACCGGCGGGGCGGGTCTCGATACGCTTCAGCTCCAGTTCACGCGCGCGCAGTGGCTGGACTCTGCCAACCAGACGCAGATCGCCGCCTATCTGGCCCACCTTGCGGCAGTCACCAATGCCAGGACCGGCGAGGTTTCCAACGGCTCGGCCAGCGATTTCGTTTTCAGCTTCGGGTCGTCCACGCTGACCGTCCAGATGACCGAGACCCTGAGAATTCTGGTGGACGGGTTGGAGGTGAATCCGGCCAACGAGGCGGTGCAGGCGCTGGGCGACGTGGGCGCGGCAACCGAAGACGGCCCGGCGATCCAGATCCATGTGCTGCAGAACGACGCGGTTCCCGACCTGGTCAAGAGCCTGGCGCTGGCCTCGGCGCCGGCCCACGGAACGGCGACGCTCGTTCAGCCGGCAATGGGCGATCCCTCGACCTGGTACTTCCAGTACCAGCCGCATGCAGCCGGTTTTCAGCACCTGGCAGCCGGCGAGACCGCCACCGACACCTTCACCTACCAGGTGACCGACGCCGATGGCGGAACCGGTGTGGCCACGGTAACCGTCACCATCACCGGCACCAACGATGGTCCGGTGATCACAGCCCAGGACCTGGCGGGTGCGGTGAGCGAGCAGGTTGCGCCGTCGGGCCAACTGAGCGACAGCGGCGTCATCGGCTTCAGCGACCTGGATCTGAGCGATGTGCACCTGGTCAGCGCCACGGGCACGCCGATCGGCAGCGTGCTCGGCAGCCTGACGGCGGTCAAGAACGGCGACACCACGGGCACCGGCACGGGCGGCCAGCTCACCTGGACCTACACCGTGGACGCCGCGGCCGTCGAATACCTGGCCGCGGGTGAGACCCGGGTCGAGAGCTTCACCATCACCGTGAACGACCAGCACGGCGGCATCGTCACCCGGCAGATCGACGTAACCATCACCGGCACCAACGACGCGCCGACCATCGGCGCGGGCGATGCCGCCGCGGCGGTGACCGAGGATGCCTCGGCGCCGACCTTGAGCGACAGCGGCACGATCACCTTCGACGACGTGGACCTGAGCGATGCGCACGGCGTCAGCGTGGCGGTCGCTCCAGGCAACACGCTGGGCGGGGTCTTGACGGCCACCGTCAGCGACGCGGCCACGGGCGCGGGCGACGGCACGGTGAGCTGGAACTACAGCGTCGCCAACGCGGCCACGCAGTATCTGGCCCAGGGCCAGACGGCGACAGAAATCTTCACCGTCAGCATCTCCGACGGCCACGGCGGCACGGTCAATCAGCAGATCACTGTGACGGTGACCGGGACCAACGACGTGCCGGTGATTGGTGGTGTGGCCAGCGGGGCGGTGAGCGAGGATGGTGCGGCGCCGAACCTGAGCACCAGCGGTGCCTTGACGATTGCCGATGTCGATCAAGGACAGTCGAACTTCGCGCCGCAGGCAAGCACCTCCGGGAGCAATGGCTACGGCAGTTTCACGCTGGCGGCGAATGGCACTTGGACTTATGCGGCCGACAACAATCAAAGTGCGATCCAGCAACTCGGTGCCGGGCAGTCGATCAGCGAGAGCTTCACCGCGGTGTCGTCCGACGGAACGGCCAGTCAACTTGTGACGGTGACCATCACCGGCACCAATGACGTGCCGGTGATCGGTGGCGTCGCCACCGGTGCGGTGAGCGAGGATGCGTCGGTGCCGAACCTCAGCGCTGGCGGTGCGCTGACGATTGCCGATGTCGACCAAGGCCAGTCGAACTTCGCGCCTCAGGCGAGCACCGGCGGCAACAACGGCTACGGCAGTTTCACATTGGCAGCCGATGGCAACTGGAGCTACACGGCCGACAACAGTCAGGCGGCGATCCAGCAGTTAGCTGCAGGCCAGTCGCTCAGTGACAGCTTCACCGCGGTGTCGTCCGATGGGACAGCCAGTCAGGTGGTGACGGTGACGATCACCGGGACCAACGATGTGCCGGTGATCGGCGGTGTGGCAAGCGGTACGGTGAACGAGGATGACTCGGCTCCGAGCCTGAGCACCGGCGGTGTGCTGACCATCACCGACGTGGATGCGGGCCAGTCGAACTTCGCGCCTCAGGTGAGCACTGCTGGCAGCGGCGGCTACGGCAGTTTCACCCTGGCGGCCGATGGCAACTGGAGCTACACGGCTGACAACAGCCAAGCGGCGATCCAGCAACTGGGGGCCGGCCAGTCGCTCAGCGACAGCTTTACTGCAGTCTCGTCCGATGGAACGGCCAGCCAACTGGTAACGGCGACGATCACTGGCACCAATGACGTGCCGGTGATTGCTGGTGTGGCAAGCAGTGCGGTGAACGAGGATGACTCGGCTCCGAGCCTGAGCGCCGAGGGTGCACTGACGATTGCCGATGTCGACCAAGGCCAGTCGAACTTCGCGCCTCAGGCGAGCACTGCTGGCAGCGGCGGCTACGGCAGTTTCACTCTGGCAGCCGATGGCAACTGGAGCTACACGGCCGACAACAGCCAGGCGGCGATCCAGCAACTGGGTGCCGGCGAGTCGATCAGCGACAGTTTCACGGCAGTGTCGTCCGACGGGACCGCCAGCCAAGTCGTGACTGTGACCATCACCGGCACCAACGACGTGCCGGTGATCGGTGGCGTCGCCAGCGGGGCAGCGAGCGAGGATGCCTCGACGTCGAACCTGAGCACCGGCGGTGCACTGACGATTGCCGACGTCGACCAGGGTCAGTCCAACTTCACGCCCCAGACCGGCACCACCGGCGGCAACGGCTACGGCAGCTTCAGCTTGCTGGCTGATGGCAGCTGGAGCTACACCGCAGACAACAGCCAGAGCGCGATCCAGCAATTGGGCGCCGGCGAGTCGATCAGCGACAGTTTCACGGCAGTGTCGTCCGACGGGACAGTCAGCCAGGTGGTGACGGTGACCATCACTGGCACCAATGACGTGCCGGTGATTGCTGGTGTGGCAAGCGGTACGGTGAACGAGGATGACTCGGCTCCGAGCCTGAGCACCGGCGGTGCACTGACGATTGCCGATGTCGACCAAGGCCAATCGAACTTCGGGCCTCAAGCGAGCACTGGCGGCAGCAATGGCTATGGCAGTTTCACATTGGCGGCTGATGGCAACTGGAGCTACACGGCCGACAACAATCAAAGCGCGATCCAGCAGCTGGGTGCCGGGGAGTCGCTTAGCGACAGCTTTACCGCTGTGTCGTCCGATGGAACGGCCAGCCAGCTGGTGACCGTAACCATCACCGGCACCAACGACGTGCCGGTGATCGGTGGCGTCGCCAGCGGGGCAGCGAGCGAGGATGCCTCGACGCCGAACCTGGGCACCGGCGGTGCACTGACGATTGCCGATGTCGACCAGGGTCAGTCCAACTTCACGCCCCAGACCGGCACCACCGGCGGCAACGGCTACGGCAGCTTCAGCTTGCTGGCTGATGGCAGCTGGAGCTACACCGCAGACAACAGCCAGAGCGCGATCCAGCAATTGGGCGCCGGCGAGTCGATCAGCGACAGTTTCACGGCAGTGTCGTCCGACGGGACAGTCAGCCAGGTGGTGACGGTGACCATCACTGGCACCAATGACGTGCCGGTGATTGCTGGTGTGGCAAGCGGTACGGTGAACGAGGATGACTCGGCTCCGAGCCTGAGCACCGGCGGTGCACTGACGATTGCCGATGTCGACCAAGGCCAATCGAACTTCGGGCCTCAAGCGAGCACTGGCGGCAGCAATGGCTATGGCAGTTTCACATTGGCGGCTGATGGCAACTGGAGCTACACGGCCGACAACAATCAAAGCGCGATCCAGCAGCTGGGTGCCGGGGAGTCGCTTAGCGACAGCTTTACCGCTGTGTCGTCCGATGGAACGGCCAGCCAGCTGGTGACCGTAACCATCACCGGCACCAACGACGTTCCAGTGATCGGCGGCGTCGCCATCGGTGCGGTGAGCGAGGATGCCTCGACACCGAACCTGAGCACCAATGGTGCGGTGACGATCGTCGATGTCGATGCAGGTCAGTCGAACTTCGCCCCACAGGCGAGCACTGCAGGTAGCAATGGCTATGGCAGCTTCAACTTGCTGGCTGACGGCAGTTGGACCTACACGGCCGACAACAGCCAGAGCGCGATCCAGCAGCTTGGTGCGGGTCAATCGATCAGTGATAGCTTCACCGCTGTGTCGTCCGACGGGACGGCCAGCCAGCTCGTGACGGTGACCATCACCGGCACCAACGACGTGCCGGTGATTGGTGGCGTTGCCAGCGGTGCTGTGAGCGAGGATGGTGCGACGCCGAACTTGAGTACCGGTGGCGCACTGACGATTGCCGATGTCGACCAAGGCCAGTCGAACTTCGCACCACAGGCGAGCACTGCCGGAAGCAACGGCTATGGCAGCTTCACGCTCGCGGCCGATGGCGGTTGGAGTTACTCCGCAGACAACAGCCAAACAGCAATTCAACAGCTGGCCGCAGGTCAATCGGTCAGCGACAGTTTCACCGCGGTGTCGTCGGATGGCACAGCCAGCGAGCTCGTGACCGTGACCATCACCGGCACTAACGACGTGCCGGTGATTGGTGGCGTTGCCAGCGGTGCTGTGAGCGAAGATGCCTCGACCCCGAGCTTGAGCACCAGTGGCGCGCTGACAATCGCCGATGTGGATGCGGGCCAGTCGAACTTCGCCCCGCAGGCGAGCACCGCCGGCGGCAACGGTTACGGCAACTTCACGCTGGCGGCCGACGGCAGCTGGAGCTACACCGCAGACAACAATCAAAGCGCGATCCAGCAGCTGGGTGCCGGGGAGTCGCTTAGTGACAGCTTCACCGCGGTGTCGTCCGATGGGACCGCCAGCCAGTTGGTGACGGTGACCATCACCGGAACCAACGACGTGCCGGTGATCGGCGGCGTCGCCACCGGTGCGCTGAACGAGGATGCCTCGACACCGAACCTGAGCACCAGCGGTGCGCTGACTATCGCCGATGTCGATGCAGGACAGTCCAGCTTCACAGCCCAGGCCGGCACCGCTGGCAGCAACGGCTACGGCAGCTTCGCGCTGGCGGCCAATGGCAACTGGACCTACACGGCCAACAACAGCCAGGCGGCGATTCAGCAGCTGGGCGCCGGCCAGTCGCTCAGCGACAGCTTCACCGCGGTGTCCTCGGATGGCACGGCTAGTCAACTCGTGACGGTGACCATCACCGGCACCAACGACGTGCCGGTCATAGGTGGCGTCGCCAGCGGCGCGGTGAGCGAGGATGACTCGACACCGAACCTGAGCACCAATGGTGCGCTGACGATCGCCGATGTCGATGCAGGACAGTCCAACTTCATTGTCCAGCCCGGCACCGCCGGCGGCAACGGCTACGGCAACTTCACGCTGGCGGCCGACGGAAGCTGGAGCTACGACGCTGACAACAGCCAGAGCGCGATCCAGCAATTGGGCGCGGGTCAATCGATCAGCGACAGCTTCACCGCCGTTTCATCGGACGACGCAGCAAGCCAAGTCGTGACAGTGACCATCACCGGCACTAACGACGTGCCGGTGATCGGCGGCGTAGCCACCGGTGCGGCCAGCGAGGATGCCTCGACGCCGAATCTGAGCACCAGCGGTGCGCTGACGATCGCCGACGTGGACGCGGGTCAATCGAACTTCGCGCCACAAGCGAGCACCGCTGGCGGCAACGGCTACGGCAGTTTCACACTAGCAGCCGACGGTAACTGGACCTACACGGCCAACAATAGCCAAACAGCAATCCAACAGCTGGCCGCAGGTCAAACGATCAGCGACAGCTTCACCGCGGTGTCTTCGGATGGCACGGCCAGCCAACTCGTGACGGTGACGATCACTGGCACCAATGACGTGCCGGTGATCGCTGGTGTGGCCAGCGGCGCGGTCAGCGAGGATGCCTCGGCTCCGAATCTGAGCACCAGCGGTGCGCTGACGATTGCCGATGTCGACCAAGGCCAGTCGAACTTCGCGCCACAAGTGAGTACCGCCGGCAGCCACGGCCACGGCAGTTTCACGCTCGCGGTCGATGGCAGCTGGAGCTACGCGGCCGACAACAGCCAAGCGGCGATCCAGCAGCTGGGCGCGGGTCAATCGATCAGCGACAGTTTCACCGCTGTGTCCTCCGACGGCACGGCCAATCAGGTGGTGACCGTGACCATCACCGGCACCAACGACGTGCCGGTAATCGGTGGTGTGGCCAGCGGTGCGGTGAGCGAGGATGCCTCGACGCCAAACCTGAGCACAGGCGGCGCGCTGACGATCGCCGATGTGGATGCAGGACAGTCCAGCTTCACAGCCCAGGCCGGCACCACTGGCAGCAACGGCTACGGCAGCTTCACATTGGCAGCCGGCGGCAACTGGACCTACACGGCCAGCGACAGTCAGGCCGCAGTCCAGCAACTGGCCGCAGGTCAATCGATCATCGACAGCTTCACCGCCGTGTCCTCCGACGGCACGGCCAGCCAGCTCGTGACGGTGACCATCGCCGGCACCAACGATGCACCCGTCCTGCGTGCTGCCGCGACACCCGCTTTGGTGGCGGTCAACGAGGATGCCGGCGCGCCGGTCGGGGCCGTCGGGACGCTCGTCTCCAGCCTGGTGAATCTGAATCCGCCGGCCGGTGGCCTAGACAACGTGACCGATGCGGACAACGGCGCTATCACCGGCATCGCGTTGACGGGCGTAAATGCCGACAACGGAAGCTGGTGGTATTCCACCAACGGCGGTGCCAACTGGGCGGTGGTGGGTGCGGTGTCGGATGCGTCCGCATTGCTGTTGGCGGCGGACGCGAACACGCGTGTCTACTTCGACGCGAACTCGAATTTCAGCGGAACAGTCAGCGATGGTGTCACCTTCCGCGCCTGGGACCAGACGAGCGGCACGGCGGGCACCACGGCCAGCACCGTGACGAATGGAGGCAGCTCTGCGTTCTCGAGCGCCACCGACATCGCGAGCCTCACAGTCAGCGCCGTGAACGACAACCCGGTCGCCGCGGCGGACAGGATCATCGTGTCGAGCAGCACGCTCGTCACGCTGTCGGTGAGTTCGCTGCTCGGCAACGACACCGACATCGACGGTCTCGCCTTGACGATCACCAGCGTCGGCAGCGCGGTCGGAATTTCCGGCCTGACCCTGGACGCCGCGAACGGCACGATCAGCTTCACCAGCGGCAGCACGGCGGGAGCCACGGCCGGCAGCTTCCAGTACACCGTGTCGGACGGCGCGGGGGGCACCACCACGGCGACGGCGACGATCGACGTCAGGGCCGTGTCTACCGGCAACGGCGCCGACACGATCGATCTCAGCGCAGCCGGCACCTACCAGGCCTCCTACATCGATGGCCGCGGCGGTGCCGACGTGCTGACGGGTGGTGCGGCCGGTGACGTCTTTATCGGGGGGGCCGGCAACAGTGCCGACACGCTGACAGGCTCTGCCGGCAACGACCTTCTGGTCGGCGGCGACGGCAACGACACGCTGTCGGGCGGCGCTGGCAACGACGTGCTGAATGGTGGTATCGGCAGCAACGATTCGATGGACGGCGGCGCCGGCAGCGAGGACCTGCTCGACTTCTCTGATGGGACCCTGGCGGTCAATTTCACGCTGGTCCAGAGTGCCGCATCGACCAGCATCGCCAACGGCACCGCCGGGCTCGGCAACAACGACACCTACCAGAACATCGAAGGCGTGATCGGAACGGGTCTGGCCGACACGATCACCGGCAGCACCTCGAACGACATCATCCGCGGTGGCAAGGGCAACGACACCCTCGACGGTGCGGGCGGCACGGGCGACCTGCTCGACTTCTCCGACGGCACAGCCGGCCTCACGTTCACGCTGACGCAAAGCAGCAGCACGACAAGCTTCAATGCCAGCGCCGCGGGGCTCGGCACCGACGGCTACAAGAACTTCGAGGGCGTCATCGGCACGGCCTTCGCCGACACGATCACCGGTTCGGCGTTGAACGACCAATTGCGCGGCGGCGGCGGCAACGATGTGATCAACGGGCTTTCGGGCGACGACCGCATCGCCGGCGGGACGGGCGCCGACATACTCACCGGCGGCGCGGACAACGACACCTTCGTCTTCGACTCGGCACCCAATGCGGTGGATTCGGTCACCGACTTCAATGCCTCGGGATCGGCGGGGAGCGGCGATCTGGTCGAGCTGTCGCGCGGCACGTTCACCGCCCTCTCGACAGCGAGCGGAAGCACGCTGTCGGCGGCCGAGTTCGCGTCCTCGGACGGCGGCGGTGCGGGAGACGTGGTGGGCGCGGGCGTGCATGTGATCTACGACAGCGCAACGGGCAACCTGTACTACGACGCCGACGGCTCGGGCGCCGCCAACCGCACGCTGGTGGCGACGCTGACGCTGAGCAACCCGGCCGACACCTTCGACAGCAACGACATCAAGGTCGGCGCGTGAGCTTCCGCCTGCGGCCCGCGGATGCGGGTGGCGGCACACGAGGGAAATCGACATGAAGCCTCTTCTCCAGCTTCTCGAGCGACCGCTCCTTTTTGTCGCGGGCTTCTCGTTCTTCGTGAACCTGCTGCTGCTCGCCCCCGCGCTCTTCATGCTGCAGGTCTTCGACCGTGTGCTGACGAGCCAGAGCCAGGAGACGCTGCTGGTGCTGTTGCTCGGCGTCGCCGTGGCGCTCGGCATGATGCTGATGCTGGACTACCTGCGCAGCCGGCTGCAGGGTGTGGCAGGCAATCTGATCTCCGATCAGCTGTCTCCGGTGGTGGCCAAGCTCATGCTGGCCCGCACGGCGCGGCGCGCCGAACGCGCGCCCTCCGAAGGCTTGCGCGATGTCGCGGCCCTGCGCAGCCTGTTTTCTTCCCAGGGGCTGCTGGCCCTGTTCGATGTGCCATGGGTGTTCGTCTATGTCGCGGTCATCTGGCTCGCGCATCCGATGCTGGGCATGGCTGCGGCCGCCGCGTCGGCGCTGATGCTCGTTCTTGCCGTGGTGAACGACCGCATCACCCGCCGCGACATCGAAGCCCTGCAGAAGGAAGCCGCCAGGGCCACGCGCTATCTCGAATCCTCGATGCAGAACGCAGAGCTGGCGCAGTCGCTCGGAATGGGAGACGCGGTGATCGGGCGCTGGCGGGACCTGAACGCCGGCGTGGCCGCGCTGCAAGGCCCGACCGCGCGCAAGTCGGTGGCCATGGCCGCGCTCACGCGCACCACGCGCCAGGCGGTGCAGGTGCTGTTGCAGGCGCTGGGCGCCTACCTCGTCATCACGGGCGAAGGCACGCCAGGCATCCTGGTGGCTTGCACCATCCTGCTCGGCCGGGCGCTGGCGCCGGTCGAACAGGTGGTGGGGAGCTGGCGGGTGCTGGCCGAGGGGCGCGTGGCCTTCGCGCGTCTGTCCGAGGTGCTGGGCACCGCCGATCGCCAGCCGCAACGCATGGCGCTGCCGGCACCGAGGGGCCGCCTGCATGCGGAGGGCCTTATGTTCCGGCCTGCGCAGAGCGAGCGGATGATTCTCTCCGGCGTCTCGCTGAGCCTGGAGCCCGGCGAGTCGCTGGCCATTACCGGCTCCAGCGGCGCCGGCAAGTCGACCCTGGTGCGCCTGCTCACCGGCCTGTGGAGGCCCCATGCGGGGGTTGTGCGGCTGGACGACGTCGACATCGCCCAGTGGCCGCGCGAAGAACTCGGCCCGTGGCTCGGCTATGTGCCGCAGGATGTCGAACTGTTCGCCGGCACTGTCGCCGACAACATCGCGCGGCTGGGCGAGGTCGACGCGGACAAGGTCGCGCAGGCGGCGCAGCGTGCCGGCGTGCATGCGCTGATCCTGTCGCTGCCCGAGGGCTACGACACCGTCGTCGACAACATGGGTGTGATGCTGTCGCCGGGCCAGCGCCAGCGCATTGCGCTGGCACGCGCGCTCTATGGCGACCCGAAGCTGCTGGTGCTCGACGAACCCAACTCCAATCTGGACGGCGCGGGCGAACTCGCGCTGGGCGAGGCCCTGAAGGCAATGCACGGCCAAGTCACGGTGATCGTGGTCACGCATCGCAGCGCGCTGGTGCAGCACATGGACAAGCTGTTGGTGCTGGAGGCCGGCCGCGTCAAGCAGTACGGACCGGTGGCGGAGGTGATGCAGACGATCAGGCGTTCGGCCCAGAACACGGGCGGCGCCCAGGTGGTGATGATGCCGCCGCGCCCTGCGGAGAAGGTGTCATGAATCAGATGGCGCATGCCGTCGCGGCCAACGACCCGTTGGCCCTCCACGTGCACGAAGCGCGGCGCCTGATGCGCTGGGGCATCGCCGTGCTGGTCTGCGGACTGCTGCCGGCCGTCGCATGGCTGAGCTTCGCACCGCTGTCGTCCGCCGTGGTGGCACAGGCCCATGTGAAGGTGGATCTGAACCGGCGACCGGTGCAGCATGCCGAAGGCGGCATCGTGCGCGAGGTGCTGGTGCGCGACGGCCAGCATGTGCGACAGGGGGAGCCGTTGCTGGTGCTGGGCGACGTCTCGGTCGATGCCGACAGGAACCGGCTGGACCATCGCGTCAAGACCGAGCGCGCCAGCGTGGCGCGGCTCGATGCCGAGCAGACCATGGCGCGCGCGATCATCTTTCCGCCCGATGTGATCGAGACCGCCGTAACCGATCCGCGCCTCGCCGAGCAGATGGACAAGGAACGCGCGCTGTTCGATGCGCGGCGCGACGCGCTGGTGGGGCAGGTGCGCCTGCTGCGTTCGCAGCGCGACAAGGTGGCCGAGGAAATCGTCGCGCTGCGCGCCCAGATCGCGCAGGCGGGCGAGTCGATGAAGTTCCAGAAAAGCGATCTGGAAACCAACCGCAAGCTGCTCAAGGACGGCTTCATCTCTGCCACGCGCATCGCGCAGCTCGAAGGCACCGTGGCCGACTACGGCGTGAAGCTCGAGGAGCGGCGCGCGGAACTCGCGCGCGCCGAGCAGCGCACGGTCGATGCCGATCTGCGCATCCGCTCGCTGGAAAGCGACTACCGCCAGCAGGCGAGCGACCAGATCAAGGTCACGGCGGCCCGGCTGTCCGAGATCGAGCAGGAGCGGCGCAAGTCGGCCGACGCCTCGGCGCGCCAGGTGATCACGGCGCCGGCCAGCGGCGAGATCATCGACCTGAAGTATTCGACGCCCGGCGCAGTGATTCCGCCCCGCGAGACCATCGCCGACGTCGTGCCCGACGACAGCCGCCTGATGACCGATGCACGCGTGCGTCCCGAGGACATCGGCCGCATCCACCGCGGGCAGGCGGCCGACATCCGCTTCACGGCATTCAAGTACCGCACCACGCAGCTGGTGCGTGGCAAGGTGGTCTATGTGTCGGGCGACCGCCTGATCGACCGTGCCACCAACGCGCCGTACTACTCGGTGCTGGTCGAAGCCGACGCGGCTTCGCTCGCAACAGCCGGAGACCTGAAGCTGCTCGCCGGCATGCCCGCCGAGATCTACCTGCAGGGGGACGAGCGCACCGCGCTCCAGTACCTGGTGGAGCCGATCACCCAGGTGCTGCGCCGCGCCGCGCGCGAGCGTTGACCCAGCAGGCCAGCGTGCTGGTGCAGCGAACACCCTGATGCCTTCGAGACGCAGGGGGTGAGAGTTCGCATGCGCGCCTATTCGAACCGTATCTCGGCCACCGTGGGCGCATTCGGCTCGTTGGTATTGGCGTTGGCGATGGCGCCGTCCTTTTCGTTCCTGAACCAGTAGCGGCAGGCGGTTCGGGCCACCATGGTCACGCACATGGAGCCGTCGGGGTTGAGAAACCACTTGCCCGACGCGCGGCCGGGGCCGCTTCGGTTGGCAAAGTCGACGCGGCCGTCGGCGTAGAACTGCCAGCGCGAGACCATGCCGGTCGCAAGATTGCTTGAAACGATGGGCTTGCCGATCAAGGTGCTCTCGATCTCGGCCCTGCTCAGGTACACGCGGCCAGTCGGTGGAAGGGGCTCGTCTGAAATGGCGGGAACGGCGGCAACGCATATCAGCGTGCGAATGGCGTAGCGGGTGAACATGGCATGCCCTTCTGACGTTGCCGGAAACGTCACTCGGATGAGGGCAAGCTCGACCAAACGTCGGCCCGCCGCGCTGAGGGAATGCGCGGCGGCGAAGGGGCTGCTTCGACAAGTCTGCTCAGCTAAATGGTTGCCTCGGGCGTGGGTGGCTGGCATGCAGCCGAGTTCGGCGGGCATTGTGATGCGGCCAATAGTATTCAGTGGCGTTACAAGAAAATAACCAAAAAGTGCTACGTCTTGACGCGTCGGAGGCGGTCCGTGTGCGCGAAGAGGGCATGCTTCTTCCAGAGAACGGTTCGGCGAGGGCGGTGCTTGCTTGCCTCGATGACACGACCTGTGCTCCGGTGGCCGCTCGGCAGCCAGGGGCGAAGAGCGGTGTGGGGTGGCGGGCTGGAGCGGCTTGGCGGGGTGCTCCAGACCGCGGAAGAGCACTATGAAGGCAACTTCCACGGCGCATGTATTGCGCTGTGACGGCCGTAGCGCAGTTGTAAATGGCGCACCGCAAAAGGTGCCTGGCAGCGTTGCCGTCACGGCGTTGTCGAAAACCATCAATGCCGATCAGGATGGTTACCGGATATATGTTGGTGCGCGCCACCAGCCGGCGGGGGCATTCCACGTGATGAACTTCCCCGCATGGGCGATTAAGGTGCGTGCTTCGTCCGCCCCAGTGGAGGCCTGAGGCCCGACGCTTCGCCAGCGGGACGAGGCCTTTCGTCGTCAATCGCACCAAATCCGACGCCGGTGTAGGACCTTAGCCCGACCAGGCTGCCCGATCGAGATGTGAACCTTGCACATCTTGTTGCTCACCGAAGCAGTGGTAATTCGCCTTTGGCCGTACCTTTGTATTGCACTGCAGCATGCGAACGCGGCGGCCCTCGAGGCGCCGGGTTCCGCGTGGACTGCAGGCAAGTTCTCTTTCATTCCCGGATGTGCGCCGGCCGGTTCGGCGCACGCCGTCATCTCAAGAGGTGGGGTATGCGTGTGTCGAAACTGCCTTCATTTGTTTTTCCGCGTCGCCAGCGCCGCACGGGTGGTCGAGCCCGGCAATCCGGCGCCTTCGTTCCCAAGCTGGCGGCCTATGCGCTGCTGGCTTTCGTGCTGTGGCTGATGGTCGCGACGCTGGTCCAGCCGCTGTTGTCTTCGCAGGCCACGCGGGCGGTGTTGCAGGCGCCCGTGGCGCTGATCACCTCGCCGATCAACGGTGTGGTGGCGCAAATGGTGGTGCATTCGCGCGATATGGTGGAGCCCGGCACCGTGGTGGCCACCGTGCGCAACCCGACGGTCAGCCAGGAAATACTCACCACGCTGAGGTCGCAGCGCCTGGCGTTGCAGAGTCAGCTGGCGCAACTGGGCAACCAGTTCAAGGCCGACAACCAGGAGATGCGGTCCGTCGGGCAGGAGGCCAACGTTCACAGGCAGGCTTCGGTGGCCCAGGCCTGGGAGGCTTGGCAGGTTGCGAGCCGGCAGCGCGACGCGGCGCACAGCATGGTGGAAGAGCAGGAGAGCAAGGTCAAGACCAACCAGGCCTTGCTGGCGGAAGGCGCCATCAGCGAGCAGGTCATGAACGCGTCCGTGGCGCAGCTGAACACGGCACGTGCCACGGCCGCGGTGGCGGAGCAGGCGTTTGCCGGCCAGGCCCAGACAGTGGCAAGTGCGGGGCAGGGCGCTTTTGTGGGCACCAGCGGCAACAACCTCTTCCAGACGTTGGCCAGCCGCCGCGAGGCACTGCGCAACAGCGTAGGCCGCGCCCAGCAGGACGGCGCCGCCATTCTTCAGCAGCTCAAGCAGGTCATCCAGCTCGAAGACGAGGAACGCCGCCGGGTGGAGAAGCTGTCTTCCTACGAAATCAAGGCAACGCAGGCGGGGCAGGTTCACTCCGTGCTCGCCCCCGAAGGCGCGTATGTCACGGCGGGCGCTTCGTTGGTGCGCGTCACCGATTGCAGCCGCCTCGGCGTGGTGGCGGTGTTTCCCGCGCGGGTGGCCAAGCGCCTGGGCATCGGCTCCGTGCTCGAAGTGAAGATCGGCGAAAACTCCAAGGCGATGCCGGCGCGCGTGGAGCAGTTGCTGCCGGTGGCATCGGACGCACTGCAGAGTACCTACAGCGTGCCCTTCCCCTATGCGGAGCAGGGCTCCATTTACGCCGTGGCACGCATCGAGGCCAAGGAGCCGCAAGAGGCCTCGGCGGCCGGGGGCAGCAACATGTGTGCGCCCGGCAAGGTGGTGACGGCCAGCCTTCAATCGTCTTGAGCGCAGGCAGCAATGCACCGCTCCGCACCTGGAACAAGCCCATGCAGGTTCTTCTCTCCATTCCGCGCACCTTGGCGCATTGCGCTGTCGCATCGATGGTGTCCATGTTGCTGATGCCCGCGGCCCATGCGCAAAAGCCTGGAGCCACGCAGCAACAGCTCGCGCGCCAAAGCTGTGAAGGGCTGCGCCGCGCGGTTGCCGAGGACCAGAAGGGCGCAGCTTCCGGTCCGCTGTTTCTGGCCAGCTACCGGCTTGCGGACAACAAGCAAGGCTCGCCGCCGCTGGAACCGGCGCTGGCCGGCGCCGCCTTTACCTATGACAACGCGCTGGCCGGCATCGCGCTGCTGGCCTGCGGCGACACCGCTTCGGCCAAGCGCATCGGCGATGCGGTCGTGCGCGCGATGGAGCGCGACCCGGGCATGCCCGACGGCCGCGTGCGCAACGCCTACCGCGCGGGGCCGATGACCGAAGACAAGGCGGCGCTGCCGGGCCGCTGGGATGCGGGCAAGAAGCAATGGATTGCCGACGCCTACCAGGTGAGCACGGCCACCGGCAACGTGGCATGGGCGGCCTTGCTGCTGCTGAATCTCTCGGAAGCCGAACGTTCGCAGGCTTACCTGGCGAGCGCACGCAAGCTGCTCGGCTGGACCGAGCAGCGCACGCGGGCCACGAACGCACCCGACGGCTACAACGGCGGCTGGTACGGCTGGGACAACGCGCAGCGCGCGCAGACCTGGAAGTCCACCGAGCACAACATCGACATCGCCATGGCGGCCGCATGGGCGGCGCGCGCGGGCGGATCGAACGACGCCGAGCGCCAGCAGGCCCGCACCGCGCTCGACTTCGTGAACCGCATGTGGAACGCCTCGGAGCAGCGCTTCAACATCGGCACCAAGGAAGATGGCGCCACCATCTCCACCGAGGGCTCGGGCCTGGATGCGCAGCTGTGGCCCTTGCTGGCGGCGCCTGAAGGGTCGTGCGCCTGGACGCGAGGGCTGGAATGGGTGGAGAAGAACCACCGCTTCGGCGAAGGCTACGGTTTCTCGCGCAACCCCGACGGCATCTGGACCGAAGGCAGCGCGCAAGCCGCCGCCACCCTGGTGGCGCGCAAGGGCGCCGCGCCCGAGGCGCTGTGGCAGCTGCTGGCCTCGCAGCGCGCCGACAACGGCCTGTACTACGCAACCCCTAGCGCCCGCATTTCCACCGGCCTGGCCATCGGGCCGGACTCGGCCGGGGCCGACTTTTACTACTACCGCTGGCCCCACTTGGGTGCCACCGCCTGGATCGCGCTGGCCGCGACGGGCTTCAACCCCTTCACCGGCAAGACCACTGCCGCAGGAGCTATCCCATCATGTCCCACCTGATCGCCACACCGGAGTTCCAGCTCAACGCCCTTGTTGCGGGGCTCGCGCTTCTCCTCATGTCATTGGGGCGGGTCGATCGCACCAGCCATCGCGTGCTGTTCGGCGCGCTCACGGCGCTGCTGCTGATGCGGTACGCGGTCTGGCGCGTGGTCGCCACCATGCCGCCTTCGGACCTGGGCTTTGAAACGCTGTTTGCCTGGGTGTTCCTGGCCTTCGAACTCACGGCCATCGTCTACACGCTGATGTCGATCCGCATGCTGGTCGGCCGCCGCGACAACCGGCCGCTGGCCGACCTTGGCGAGGCCGAACTGCGCCGCCACGGCGCGAAGGTTCCGGCGGTGGATGTCTTCATCTGCACCTACAACGAAGACCTGGCCGTGCTGGAAAAGACCATCATCGCCGCCCAGGCCATCGACTATCCGCAACTGAAGGTCTGGGTGCTCGACGACACGCGGCGCGACTGGCTGCGCGACTACTGCGAGCGCAAGGGCGTGCACTATGCGCGGCGGCCCGACAACAGCCACGCCAAGGCGGGCAATCTCAACAACGGCCTGCGGCTGTCGGCGGGTGTGACCAACGCGCCCTACATCCTGGTGCTCGATGCCGACTTTGCGCCGCAGCGGCAAATCGTCTATCGCATGCTGGGCCTGTTCGCGGACCGCAAGGTCGGGCTGGTGCAAACGCCGCAGTTCTATTACAACGCCGACCCCATCCAGCACAACCTGCGCGCCACCGACAGCTGGGTCGACGAGCAGCGGGTGTTCTTCGACGTGCTGCAGCCCGCGAAGGACGCCGCGGACTCGGCCTTTTGCGTGGGCACTTCCTTCATCGTGCGGCGCGACCTGATCACCGCCGCCGGCGGTTTCCCGGTCGGCAGCGTGTGCGAAGACATCCACACCACCTATCTGCTGCTGCGGCGCGGCCATATCACGCGCTGGCTCGGCGAGCGGCTGTCGAACGGTTTGTCGGCCGAGAGCATCATCGACTACATCAACCAGCGCAGCCGCTGGTGCCTCGGCACGGTGCAGCTCGCGCTGCTGCCCGACGGTCCGCTGCGCGGCAAGGGCTACAGCTTCTCGGCACGGATGCACTTCCTGCACGGCCTGCTGCATTGGCTCGGCAAGCCCTTCATGGCGCTGATCATGCTGGCGCCCGCGCTGTACTGGTATGCGGGCGTTTCGGTGTTCCACGCCTCGCCGCAGGCCTTCGCGTCCTTCGGACTGCCGCCGCTCATGATGTTCTGGGCCTACAGCTACTGGATCAGCCAGCGGCGTTGCCTGCCCGTGTTCAGCGAGGTGAGCCAGCTCGTGGCCGCCATGGCCGTGACCGGCACGCTGGCGAGCGCCATGCTGCGGCCCTTCGGCCGGCCTTTCAAGGTGACGAACAAGGGCCTCGACCGCACGAAGACGGTCGTGCACTGGAAGCTCGTGGCCGTGTTCGGCGGGTTGCTCGTCGCATTGCAGCTCGGCGGTGCATCGGTCGCCCTGAGCGGTGAAGCGCTCACGCCCGGCGACCAGCTCAACCTGGTGTGGACCGGCATTGCGCTCGTTCTCTGCCTGGCCGCGCTCATGGCCTGCATCGACTTGCCGCGGCCGGAGCAGGAGGAGCGCTTTCCCTGGCGCGCGCGCACCCGGGTGCGAACCGCGGCCGGCGAGAGCGACTCGCGCTTCGTCAACATCGCGACCGACGGCGCACTGCTGGAAGGCGGCGCTCCGCTGAAGCGTTTGCGCGTGGGGCAGCCGCTCGAGGTCTATGTGGAGCCCGTGGGATGGCTGCAGGCGCGCCTTGCCGGCAGAAGTTCCGCCGGCGCCGAGCTGCGCTTTGCGAGCACCGAGGCCCAGCGTGAACATCTGGTGAGCCATGTGTTCAACGTGCCTCCAAGCCATGTCGCGGTTCAGGTGCGGCCGTGGCGCGCCGCTTCGGCCTTGCTCGCGAGCGCAGGGTTCGGATCGCCCGGAGCGGGGTTCGTGCGCCTGTTTCTGCGGCTCACCTTTCTGGTGCTGGCGGTGTGCGTGGTGCTCGTGGTGAGCGGCTGCAACCTCACGCCGCCGATGAGGCAGCCCGATTTGGCGGTGCCTTCGCAATGGCCGGCCGGCACCACAGTGCCGACAGCGGAACCCGTGGACTGGCGCAGCTTCGTTCAGGACGAAGAGCTGCGCGGGCTGATCGCCACAGCGCTGGCGCAGAACCGCGACTTGCGCGCCTATGCCGCGCGGGCACGCGAAGCGCGGGCCGTGTATGCCGGAAGCCGCGCCTCGCTGTTCCCGCAGATCGGCGTGTCGGGCCATGCGCAGCGGGCGCAGACCACGCCGCAGGGCTCGCTCAGCCCGGTCGGCAATGTGCCGTCGGACGGACGCGTTTCCAACAGCTTCGATATCCAGGCCGGCGTGACCTCGTACGAGCTCGACTTCTTCGGCCGTCAGCAGAGCACGGTCCAGCAAAGCGGGGCCTTGGCGGAAGCAGGCGACAAGGATTTCGCGGCGGCGCGCATGAACCTGGTCGGCGAAGTGTCGAATGCCTACCTCACGCTGAGGGCCGACCGCGCATTGCTCGCCCTGGCGACCGCCAACGAGTCTGGCCTGGCTTCCAATGCCGACATGATCGGCCGTGCCAAGGCGGCGGGCGGCGCGGCGCAGCTCGACGTCTATCGCGCGCAGTCGCTGCTGCAGAACGCGCGGGTGCGGCAGGAAGAATTCCGCATGCGCGTGGGCCAGGATCTTCAATGGCTGAACGTGCTCGTGGGCCAACCGGTGTCGCCCGACACGGGCAGCGCCCGGCCCTGGCCCGAGCGTTCCACGGCGCCGGTCGCGGCGGGCTTGCCGTCCAGCCTGCTGCAGCGCCGCCCCGATCTTCTGGCCGCCTATTCACGCGTCGAGGCCGCCAACGCGGGCGTGGGCGCGGCCAAGGCCGCCATGCTGCCGACCATTTCGCTGACCGCCCTGGCGGGCGGCATCAGCGGCGACTTGTCGACGTTGCTGAGCAGCGGCAACAGAAGCTGGGCCGGCGTGCTCGGCGTGTCGCTGCCGATATTCGATTGGGGCCGGCGGTCGGCCAACATCACCGGCAACGAAGAGCGGCTGGCGGCGGCCATGGCTTCCTACGAGTACGCGGCGCAAGTGGCTTTTCGCGAGACGGCCAATGCGCTGATCGCCGACGACCACCTGCGCCCGCAACTCGAGGCACAGCAGTCTCGCGTGCAGGCGCTCGAAAAAGTGGCCAGCATTTCGCGCACGCGTTTTCGCAGCGGCCTGGAAGATTATTTCTCCAGCCAGGATGCGCAGCGCGAACTCTATGCCGAGCAACAGCAGCTGATCGAACTGCAGCTCAAGGAGGCCGTGAACAGGGTCAACCTCTACAAGGCGCTTGGGGGAGGCTGGCGCGCGTAGCGCCCTGGGCGCTGCGGCCGAAGGAGTCATGCCGCGCCGGTCTGTGTTGACCGATGCCGCGGCGAGAAGCGCGGCAAATTTCACGACTTGCGCGGTTCGTCGGATGCGCGTTGTCGTCCTCGCGCGGCTCCCCGCGTTCTTGATTGCAGACTGCGCTCGCGCTGGGCATCCGCTCCCGGGTTGCAGTCGGAATCAAGACTCTAGGGAGATTTACAAATGAAGATTCAACACTCGATGGCTGGCCTGCTCGTGACCACGGCCATGGCCTTTGCCATCGCGCCGGCCATGGCGCAGGGCACTGCGCAATTGGCAAAGACCGACATGCCCGCCATTTCCGGCAATGTGTACATGCCGGCCGGCCAGCAAAACCAGACCGGCGGCCCCATGGGCGAAACCGGCACCACGCTGCAAACCGTCATGCCCGCGGCGCCCGCGCCGGTGCGCGTCGTTGCCCCGGCGCCGGCCCCCGAGCCAGTGCGTATGGTGGCAGCGCCGGTACCGGCACCGGCACCTGTGGCGGCTCCAATGCCCGCACCCGAGCCGGCCCCCGCACCGGTGCGCCGCGCCCGCGCCGACCGGGGCTGATCACCCGCGCCTTCGGCGCTCGAACGCGGTCGCCACCTTGGGGTCGGCGGCCGCGTTTTGCATTGGAGCTTCGCAAAGTGCTTTTTGATTCATGAAAACCCCTCTGCTCTTGTCCATCGCCCTGGCTTGCGCGGCGATGCTCGTCCAGCCCGCAGCAGGTGCCGCCGAGCTTGTCGAAAGCAGCGGCGCATCCGCCGAAGTGCGGCAACTGGCGCAATCGGCTGCCGGCACGAACGACAGCCAGGGCCTTCCTTTCGCAATCGTCGACAAGAAGAACGCGCGCGTGTTCATCTTCGGTGCCGACGGAACCTTGCAAGGCGCTTCGCCCGTGTTGCTGGGGCTCGCGCGAGGAGACGAGTCAGTGCCGGGTATTGGCGAGCGAAAGATGTCCGACATACGCCCTGAGGAGCGCACCACGCCCGCCGGACGCTTCGTTTCGGAGCCCGGTATCAACCTGCAAGGCGAAGACGTGGTCTGGGTCGATTACGGTGCCGCCGTGTCCATGCATCGCGTTCGCACCGGCAACAAGGCCGATCGGCGGCTGGAGCGGCTTGCGTCGGCCAATGCGGAAGATCACCGCATTTCCTACGGCTGCATCAATGTGCCCGCGGCGTTCTACGACACGCACGTGAAGCCGGTGTTCGGCAATGCACCTGGAGTGGTCTACGTCTTGCCCGAGACGCAGCATGCGCGCGCGTACTTCAAGTTCCTGCCGGAAGACGGCGGATGAGCGGCAAATGACGTGAGGAGAAGCAGTGAATGATGCAGACGGCGCGCTGATTCGAAGCGGGTTCGAATCAGCGGCTCGCCGATTGCATCAGGCGCTGATGGCCGGAATCAGCCCGCCTTGTTGATGGCGTCTTTCAGCGCCTTTCCGGCGGCGAACTTGGGGCTCTTGCTGGCCTTGATCGTGATTGCTTCGCCGGTGGACGGATTGCGCCCCTGGCGCTCGGCACGGCTCGCAACGGTGAAGGTGCCAAAGCCGATCAGCTGAACTGTCTCTCCACGCACCAGGGCGCCCGACAGATGCTCGAGCGCCGAGTCGAAAGCGCGGCCCGCGTCGGCCTTGCTGAGGTTGGTGTCTTCTGCGATTGCGGCGATGAGGTCGGTCTTGTTCAAAACAGGAGTTCCTTTCAATAGAACAGTTGTGGAAACGATGGGTGTAGCACCCGAGTTTGACTGAATGCGCACGCCGGATTCCCGGTTGGCACGCACATCCGCGCGAGAACTTCGGCACAGGGTGTGAAGTACTGGGCAGAGTTGCATTCCAGTTACGGTTTTCACGTAAACCCGCCCCGGGCGTGACGCATTCTTATGGGAATGTTAGCGCGCCATTTGCCTTCGTGGCTTGCTGACGGCCACGGCGCCATCTGAAATCGGCGCCCGACAATTTTCCTCAAGGAGTCTGTATGAAAAAAACCGCCGCCACCATGATGTTCGCATTCGCGATGTCTTTGCTCATGAGCGCCTGCGTGTACCACGCCGATCCCGGACCGGGGCAAGGACGTGGACAAAAGGGAGACTTCTGCCCTCCGGGACAAGCCAAGAAGGGCAACTGCTGATCCTCCCGGCTGGTGCGGGGCCGTGCCGGACCGGAGCTTCCGCGCTGATCGCCGCAGCCTTCACAACACAATGAACAAGTCCGACACTTCGGTCCTTCGCATCCGGAACTGGCGAGGGACCCTAATGGCTGCTTTGATCGGGCTCCTGATCGTCTTGGCCATGGCCATGAAATGGCTCGTCGAATTCCAGGTCGACGCGGCCCAGGAGCGCCGCTCGCTCGAGGCGTTGGCCCGCGAAGCCGAGGCGCGCTGCTTCGCGCTCGCGTCGCAGCGCGCCACGCAGGCATGCCGGGCGGCGCATGCGGCACGCGGCAATCCGGCGAAATAGCGCACGGCGTTGCCTCGGCAACGCTGCCGGCAACGCATTGTGCTGCGTTGTCAGCGCGCCTTGGATTGAACCGCAGGCGCCCGCGCTTTCGTGCTCGCAGCAGCCTCCAGTGGCGCACACCCGGCAAACTCCTGCGAGCCCACGTTGAGCAGCGGCAGCAGCGCAGCGACGGGCGCTATCGCGCCGAGCGCAACCGCGGCACCCAGCTTGAGTGCGACGGCGCCCTTGTCGACACCCACGTCGGGGTTCTTGAAGGTGCCCTTCACGTAGAGCGGCGAGCGCAGCGAAAGCACGCGCAGCGCCTTGTTGCGCGGTTGAATCTCCAGCGCCAATTGCTCGCTGGACAAATCAATTTGCCCGGTGACGTTGATGACCGATTCATCGGTGTCCAGAACGAACGAGCGCGTCTGCATCACGCCCTGGGTGACCTTGAAGTCGCTTGCAAGGCAGTTCAGCTGAACCTGCTTGTCGCCGAAGAGCTGGGTCACCACGACGTTGCCGATGTTGAGCCCCATGGCCTCGAGCAGGAACTTGCTCATGGTGCCCTTGCTCACCAGGGCCTTCACCTCGCCATTCGAGGTTCCCAGCAGGCCCGCAACGGAGTTGCCCGTTGCGGACAACGCCGCGTCGCCGCCGACTTCGCCGAGGCTGGCCTGCATCGTGTTCAGCGTCGGAAAAAGCTCCTTGATCTTCAGCCGCCGTGCCGAAAGCTGCAGGTTCGCGCGGATCGGGTTCTGCCTGCCGTCGAGCTTCACCGTCGCGGCCAGGTTGCCGCCGGCCACGCCGAAGCTCAACGGCGTGAGCGACAGCACGCTGTCCTTGAGGTGCAGATCCGCAACCAGGCTGTCGATCGGCAGGTCTTTCGCATGGATGATCTTGCGGCCGGCAAACTTCACGTCGGCGTCGATGCTGCCCCAACTCGCGGTGTCGAACTTCTCCACCGGCAGCACCTTGTTCGCCGGCTGGACGGCCGCGGCCTCCCGCTTGGCCTTGTTGGCATTGGAGTCCGCGCCGATCAACGGCGCCAGGTCTTCGAGGCGCAACTGGTTGGATTGCACCTGCCCGCGCAGCAGCGGCCGCGGCTGCTGCGAGATGTATTCGAGCGTGCCGCCGATGTCGCTCGCGCCCACGCTGCCCTTGAAGTCTTCGTACAGCCAGCGGCCCCCGGCCTTGTCGAGCTTGCCGACCAGATGGCCTTCGGTGCTGAACGGAGGCGTCTTGGGCAGCGTGATGCCCGTGATCGGGTACAGGTGCGCCATGCTCGCGCCCGACAGCTTGAGCCGCAGGTCCAGCGCAGCCAGCGCATCGGGCTTGGTCAGGGTGCCCGCCACGTCGATGTGCGTGGCGCCGATCTGCACGCCCGCCTGCAACGGGTAGGGCTTCTTGTCCTGCTGCAGCGAAAGCACCGCGCCGGCCCGGCCGCTTCCGTGCAGCGGCGTCTGGCGGAACGTGCCGCCGAGCTTCCAGCCGATGCCGTAGCCCTCGGCGCTTTCCTTCGGCAGGCTTTCGATGTCGACCTTGAGGTTGACCTTTGCCGCGGCGTCGGCGAGCTTCACCGTGCCGTGGTTCAGCACCAGCCGCTGCAGATCGAGTTTCCAGGCCGATGGTGCCGTGTTGTCGGAAGCCAGCGTCCAGTTGTTCTTGCCGTCCGCGGTGCGCTCGAGCGACAGCACGGGGCCGACGAGTTCCAGTGTCGGAATCTCGATCGTGTGATTCAGCAGGGACAACGGGTTCAGCGAGAAAGTCAGCTGCTTGATTTCTGCCAGGTGCGGGCCGGTCTTGCTCCAATCGGCATTGCCCAGGGTGATGTCCTGCGCACTCAGTCTCGGCCAGGGCACCCAGCGGCGCCAGCCTGTTTCGGTCTCGGGGTTGTTCCATTGAAGGACCAGATCGCCCCGAATGGCGAACGGGCGTCCCGTCGCTTCGCTGACACGCTCATTGATCCATGGCCTTGCGCGGTTCCAGTCGAAGCTCAGGACCGCCGCAAGCCCGATGGCGACCAGGCTCGACAGGAGAAGCAGGGTCCAGCCGGCGAGGCGGGGCAACATCGATTTCATTCTGACTCCCTTGAGATGGCGCGTGCAGTGTGCGCCCGAGAGAGCGGTGCACGAAGTGTGGCCTGGATTCGCGCCGCACTTCGCGCCTTCAACGTATCGAACCGCTACGCGCGCTTGACCAGGCGAACGATGAACAGCAGCACCACGGCGCCCACGGTGGCGACCACAAGGCTGCCCACCAGGCCACCGCCCATGGACACGCCGACCGTGCGGAACAGGAAGCCGCCGAGGAAGGCGCCGATCACGCCGACGATGAGATCGCCGATGAGGCCGAAGCCGCCACCCTTGACAAGAATGCCGGCCAACCAGCCAGCCACAAGACCCACAACGAGGAACCACAGAAAACTCATGAACCTACTCCCTTGACAGGCCAGGATGGCCTTGGAGCGGCAAGAGTATCAGCGGTGCAGACAACGAACAGGAAAGGATCAACACGAACTGTGAACTTGTGCTTTCTTGCGAGGAAATCGCCAGCGCCTTCCCGCCGTTCCGGCCAACGGCTCAAGGGGAGAGGGGACTTGCGCCCCGCAATCCTTAGCGCAGCACCAGCACCGGAATGTGCGAGTGAGTCAGCACATGCAGCGTTTCACTACCCATCAGCAGGCGCGCCAAACTGCGCCGGCCGTGCGAGGCCATCACGATCAGATCGCATTGCTGGTTCTTGGCCGTGGCGATGATGGCCTCGGCCACCTGGTTCGACTTCATCACGATGGCCTGCGCGCTGCGTACGCCCTTGGCCGCCGCGGTGGTCCTGACCGCATCGACCAGGCGCTGGGCCGCCGTGTCTGCCTGCTCTTGCGAGAGTTCGATCTCGCGCTGATTCAGCACCATCGAGCCCTCGAAGTAGCCGTGCGAAAGGAGATGCGCGACAGTGACGCTGACCAGCTCGGCGCGCGTCAGGAGGGCCAGGTCGATGGCGGTGGCAACCGCTTTTTCGGAGAGCGAAGAGCCATCGGTGGCAACGAGGATGCGCTTGTACATGACCGACTCCTTGGCCCCCGGCACTGCGGGTGCCTTCGCAGTTCAGTCTAGTTCTCGGGGATGGCCCATACAAGCAAAGAAGCTGGGCTGCGGCGCCTAATCGCGAGCTCGGGAAACTGCGTGGCGCCGGGCCGTCGGCTCAGCCCTGCGCCGGCGCCTCCCACGCAAACCCGACGCCATAGACCGAGCGGATCCAGTCGTGCGACGGCGTCGCGGCGCCAAGCTTGCGGCGCAGGTTCTTCACATGGCTGTCGATGGCGCGCTCCGTCACGTCCATGGTGTCGTCGTAGGCCAGTTCGAGCAGGCGCGCGCGCGAGAAGATGCGGCCCGGATGCCGCGACAGCACCTGAAGCAGCCCGAACTCGCGCCGCGTGAGATTGAGCGGCGTTCCTTCGAGCGAGGCGCGCCAGTGCACGTCGTCGAGCACCAGGCCGGGCGCGCCTTGGCGGGCCTGGTTGCGCTCGTCGGGCGGTGCGGTGCGCCGTAGCACGGCGCGCACGCGCGCGACCAGCTCGCGCGGCGAGAAGGGCTTGCACACGTAGTCGTCGGCGCCAAGCTCCAGGCCCAGCAGGCGGTCGACCTCTTCGATGCGCGCGGTAAGCATGATGATCGGATGGCTGGTGCGCTCACGCGCGCGGCGCAGCACCTCGATGCCGTCGAGCCGCGGCAGCATGATGTCAAGCAGCGTCAGGCCGGGCGGCGACGCAACGATGTGCTCGAGCGCGCTGTGCCCATCGGCGAAGTGCAGGGTCTCGTAGCCCGCATGGCGAAGGTAGTCCTGAACGACCGATGCGATGTCGAGCTCGTCCTCGACGATGACGATGCGGGTCATGGCGACATCCCTTTCGACAGCGGCAGCTTGATGGTCAGGCGCAGCCCCCCCAGTTCGGAAGCCTCGGCGTCGATGCTGCCGCCGTGGGCCTCGATCGTTGCGCGGCAGATCGACAGGCCGAGCCCGGAGCCGCCGAGTTCGCGGCTGCGCGACGATTCTCCGCGGAACAGGCGGTCGAACAAGCGCGGCATCTCCGTTTCGGGAACGCCCGGCGCGCTGTCGTCGAAATGCAGCGTGAGGGAATTGCCCGACCAGGCGCCATCGATGATGACGCCGATGCGCAACTGGCCACCGGGGTCGGTGTAGGCGAGCGTGTTCTCCAGCAGATTCATGAAGACCTGGTGCAGCCGGTGCGCGTCGCCGTCGATCATCGGCTGGGCTCCCGCCGAAACCAGGTCGATCGCGCTGCGGTCGACGGTGATTCCGCGCGTGGCGAACCGGTCGCGCGTGTGGTCGAGCGCTTCCTTGAGCAGCGAGAGCGGGAACAGGGTTGTGGAGAGCAGGTCGCTCTGCGGCTCGCGCATGCTGCTGCGCAGGTCGTCCACCAGCTGGCCGAGCCGGATCACCTGCCGATGAAGCCGCAGCGCAGTGCGCTCGTCGAAGGTGCGCACGCCGTCCTGCAGCGCCTCGATCTCCGCGCGCATCGCGGCCAGCGGCGTGCGCAGTTCGTGCGCCGCATCGGCCAGCCAGGCGCGGCGCGAAGCCTCCACGGTGTCGAGGCGTTGCGCCATGTCGTTGAAGGTCTTGCCGAGCAGCGCGAGCTCGTCCGAGCCCTGCACGGCCACGCGCGTGGAGAGCCGACCGCGCGCCACGTCTTCTGCCGCCTGCGTGAGCTCGTCGATGGGCCGGAACCAGCGGCGCGCGAGCAGCCACGACAGCAGCAAGGCGAACACCAGCCCGCACAGTCCGGTGAGGGCGATCACGCCGGACTGGCGCGCGAGAAAGGCGCGATCGGCCTCGCTCTCGAGGCCCTGCACCGGTGCGAGCACGAGGTAGCCGACCACCGATCTTCCGTGCCGCAGCGGCAGGCGGGCGGCGTCTTCGTCGTCGACCTGCGCGCCCACCACATGCGCACCTTGCGCGTCGATCACTCCCAGGCGCTGGTAGATCGAGTCGGCGGCTTCGCGCGAGTCGGGAAAGAACCACGGCGGCGGTGGCGGTCCGAATCGCCTGGGCAGCAGGTCGAGCTGGGCCGAGGGTAGCGAAGGCGGCGGGCGAGATCCGTTCTCGGGCCCGTTCCCACCCGGTTCGCGGTTTTCGTACCAGGGCGGGAGCTTTCTTTCCTCGGCGTTGTTGGCACCGTCGAGCACGGCGGCGAGCCGGCCCATCTGCAGGCGATGCCAGGCATCGTCGTTGTCGCGCAGCTTCTTCCAGTCGCCGTTGGCCGCGTAGTGCTTCAGCAGCAGCTGCGCGAGCCAATCCATCCGCCGTATCTCGATCTCGGCGACGTAGGAGCCCAGGCCGCGCTGCAGCGCGACGATGGAAAGACCTGCAAAGCTGAGCAGCAGCACGATCAGCAACGCAGCCAGCGCCAGGAAGATCTTTCTGGAGAGTGTCAAGCGCGGCATGGGCTCATGGGGTGCATGGCGCATTCTCCGGCATGCGTTCGGAAGCAAGGGGTGGCATAGGCAAGCCGTTGATCGTGGCCGCGAATCGAGGAGGAAATTGGGAGAAGCGCCTCTCCCACATTTCTCCCGAATCGAAACGCACGATGCATGCCTTGAAGCGACGCCGGGACAAGAAGGAGAAACCATGAAACATGATGAGAAGCCTCGGGCCACCGTGCCCCGGCGCATATGAGCGCCGTCTGGCACGCTCCCGCCGAAGCACCGGAAAACGACATGCTCATGCTGTTGGCGCAACGGCTCATGGGCTTTCTGCTCTTCTTCGGCCTGATGGCCGGCGCATTGCTGGCGGCGAGCGGCGGATGCGCGGCGGTCGACGAGGGCGCCGGAAATTCCGGTCATTCCACCCTCGCACCGATCATGGCCACCGACAGCCGCACCGCCCGGCCGCCACGCCCGAAGTGCGCCGCCTCTCAGGCCGGCCGCTCCTCGAAGGCAAAGCCGACGCCGTAGATCGAGCGGATCCAGTCGTGCGAGGGCGGCACGGCGGCGAGCTTCTTCCGTAGATTCTTGATGTGTCCGTCGACCGCGCGTTCGTTCACGTCGAGCGCCTCCGGGAACGCGGCCTCGAGCAGCTCCGAACGCGTGAACACGCGACCGGGCTCGCGGGAGAGCGCCCGCAACAGGCGCCGTTCGCGGCCGGTGAGCGCCAGCGGCCGGCCCTCGATCTTCACGCCGCCGGACGTGTCCCCGAACGCCACCGAAGGCGACGGCATCGCAATGCGCTGGCGCTGGCGCTGCGCATGCCGGCGCAGGACCGTGTTCACGCGCGCCACCACTTCCCGCGGCGAAAAGGGCTTGCAGACATAGTCGTCGGCGCCCAGGTCGAGGCCGCGCAGCCGGTCGGCTTCGCGCGTGAGGGCTGTGAGCACGATGATCGGATGGTCGCTGTGCGATCGCACCTTTTCGAGCACCCGCAGTCCGTCCAGCCGCGGCAGTGCGGTGTCGAGCAGCGTGAGCGCGGGCGGCGAGGTGAGGATGCGGTCTACCGCCGCGGCACCGTCGTCGATGTGTTCGACCTGATGGCCGGCGCGATGCAGGCCTTCGAGCAGCATCGCCGCCATGTCGCGGCCTTTTTCCACCAGCAGGATTCGGCTCATGAAGTGGCGCTCCGCTTCAGAAGGAGGTGCCGATCTGGAATTGAAAGCGCTGGGTCCGGTCCGCGGCAATGCCATTGGCTTCGTCGAGCTTCTGGTACTTGAGCGGCACCGCATAGGCGAGGCGCAGCGGGCCGAGCGGAGATATCCAGCTGATGCCCAGGCCGGCCGAGGCACGAAGGCGATTCTGGGCCTTCCACTGCGCGTCGGTCATGCTCGCCGTGCGTTCCGCGAACACGTTGCCGGCATCCAGGAAGGTATAGAGCCGCAGCGACTTGTCGTTGCCCGCGCCTGGAAAGGGCGTGCTGAACTCCATGTTGAAGATGGCCTTGCGCGTGCCGCCGAGCGCGCCACCCGTGACCGCATCGGTCGGGCCCAGCGAGTTCTGCTCGAAGCCGCGGATCGAGCCGAGCCCGCCCGCATAGAAGTTCTTGAAGATGGGATAGGCGGTGCCGCCCAGCGCCTTGGCATAGCCGAGCTGGCCGTTGATGGCGAGCGTGTACTGCTTCGAGAGCGGGAAATACTGCTGGTACTGGTAGGTGCTCTTGAGGTAGCGCAACTCGCTGCCCACGCCCACCTCGAGGTTGGCGCTTTGCAGGCGGCCCTTCGACGGAACCAGTGCACTGTCGCGGTCGTCGCGCGCCCAGCCGATGGTCGCCGGAATGCCCACCATGTTCTTCGACGCGCACACCACGCTCGGCGCGGTGCCTGTGCATTGAAAGTAGTCGAGGTAGGCCTGCGGTGTGCCGGTGTAGACGTAGGAGCCGTCGACCAGCGTGTAAGAGCCGTTGGAGCCCGGCGTGAAGCTGTAGCGCTCCACGCCGATGCCGAGGTACACCGTGTCCAGTTCCCCGAGCGGCAGCCCGAAGCGCACCGAGCCGCCATCGCTCGCGAGCTTGTAGTTGCCGTCCGCTTGGTAGTAAGGGCGGGTGGTGTTGTGAAACACATTGAAGGTGCGCGAGATACCGCTCGCCGTGAAGTAGGGGTCGGTGGCGGTCAGGGAAATGGTGCGGTTGTACGAGCTCGTGTTGACCTGCAGGCCCAGGTAGTTGCCCGAGCCGAACACGTTCTCCTGCGTGATGCCGAAGCTCAGCGACACCTTGTCGGTCGACGAATAGCCCGCGCCCAGCTGCAGCGAACCGGTCGGTTTCTCGGTCACGTTCACGTCCAGATCAACCAGGTCGGGCGAGCCCGGCACCTCGGTGGTTTCGACATTCACTTCGGTAAAAAAGCCGAGGCGGTCCACGCGGTCGCGCGAGAGCTTGATCTTGTTGCCGTCATACCAGGCGCCTTCGTACTGCCGGAACTCGCGCCGGATGACTTCATCGCGCGTTCTCGCATTGCCCCCGATGTTCAGGCGCCGTACATAGGCGCGCCGCGAAGGCTCGGCGCGAAGCACCATCACGACGCGGTTGCTGTCGCGGTCGATCTCCGGTTCCGCCTTCACGCGCGCGAAGGCATAGCCGAAGGTGCCGAAGTAGTCGGTGAAGGCCTTGGTGGTCGCGGCCACGTCTTCGCCGTTGTAGGGCCGGCCCGGGCGAATCGTCACCAGCGACTTGAACTCGTCTTGGCGGCCCAGGTAGTTGCCTTCGAGCTTGACGCCGGCGACCGCGAACTTCTGGCCTTCGGTGATGTTGACCGTGAGCGTGAGCACTTCGCGGTCCGGTGAAATGGCGACCTGCGTGGAGTCGATGCGAAACTCGAGATAGCCGCGCGTGATGTAGTAGGCGCGCAGCGTTTCCAGGTCGCCGTTGAGCTTGCTGCGCGAATACTGGTTCGACTTGGTGTACCAGCTCAACCAGCCGCCGTTGTCCTGGTCGAACAGGTCGAGCAGAGTGCTTTCGCTGAAGGCCTGGTTGCCGACCACGTGCACTTCCTTGATGCGCGCGGCCTCGCCCTCCGTCACCGTGAAAGTCAGGTTGACGCGGTTGCCCTCGAGCGGCGTCACGGTGGTGATGACCTGCGCGCTGTAGAGGCTGCGGCTGATGTACTGCCGCTTGAGCTCCTGCTCCGCGCGGTCGGCCAGCGCCTTGTCGTAGGGCCGCCCTTCGGCCAGGCCGACCTCGCGCAGCGCCTTCTGGAGTGCGGCCTTCTCGAACTCCTTGGTACCGACGAAGTCCACGTCGGCAATGGAGGGGCGTTCTTCGACGATCACCACCAGCACGTTGCCGTTCACGTCGATGCGCACGTCCTTGAAAAGGCCGAGTTCGAACAGCGAGCGGATGGCCGCGCTGCCGCGGTCGTCGCTGTAGGTGTCGCCGGCCCGGATGCCGAGGGTTGAAAAAATCGTTCCGGGCTCGACGCGCTGCAAGCCTTCGAGCCGGATGTCCTTGACGGTGAACGGATCGGCGGCCCAGGCCGGGGCGCATGCCATCGAGGTGAACAGTGCGGTGAACAGCGCAGCGGGGGCCGCGACGGACTTGAATGGATTCATCGCCGCATGGTCTTCGCCAAAGTCGGAGAAATCTGGGACGCCCTCCGGCTCGCAGGGGCGTGGCCGCGCTGCGCGGCGCTACTGCAGCCCGATGCCGCCCGGGAGGATCGCGGTGGGGGAGTGGCCCGCGCTCCAGCGCATGGAAATCTGCTCGCTTCTCTCGCGGCAGTTCTGCATGTGGTCTTCGATCGAGAGGCTGCCCTGGATGTCGAGCAGCCGCTGCGCGGTGCGGTCGATGGCGCCCGCGTCCAGCAGGGGGTAGGTGCGCGCGGTACGGCCGTTGTTGCGCACGAGGCGCGCGATGTAGGGCAGGTCTTGCTGCGTGATCACGGCGGCCGGCATCACGCCTTCGAGCTCGACGCCTTCGCAGGGCAGCAGCACGAAGTACTGCAGCCGCAGGTCGTCGCTCAAGAGGCTTCGCAGCTGCGTGGTCTTGCGGCCGCCCTGCCATGCGGGGTCTTTCACTTCCCGCGCGCGGGTGCAGCCCTGAAGGCGCAGAAACCATCGCGGCGGCGCTTCATCCGATTTCTTGCGGTAGACAAAGGCATTGCGCCAGGCCTTGATCTCGAACAGGTAGACGCCGGTTTCGCACACCAGCACCGCGTCGATCTTCGCGGTGCGAACCACGCTTCCCTCGGGCATGGGAATGATCAGGTTGCGAAGAATGCGCAGGTGGGAAAAGGCCGGGCTGAATGCGCTGGCGAGCTGCTGCACACCCAGCGAGGCTGCGATGGTGTTCTGCAATGCAATGGTCATGTCGGGCTCCTTCGGGTGCCGAGCATCGCGTGCCATTTGGGAGATTTCTGGTACGAGGCCTTGCCCATGGAAAGGGCTTGGGCGTGCGCACAAACAACAGTCGGGTGCCGGGCACACCGCATCGACCAGATTCCTCCAAATTTGAACGGGACCATCCGTCCAGCCGCTCGATGAAGAGCTGCTGAAAACCGGAGAAACCTGAATGAAGAAAACCCTCACGGCAGTCGCCGCGCTGGCCGTTGCCGGCCTGGCCTCTGCCCAATCGTCCGTCACGTTGTTCGGCGTCGTCGATGCCGGCGTGACCTACCAGTCGGTCACCTCGCGCGACGCGACCACGGGCCTTGCCTCCAAGCAGAGCAAGTGGAGTCTCGCCAACTCCGGCTACAACTCCAGCCGCCTCGGCTTCCGCGGCACCGAAGACCTGGGCGGCGGCCTGGCTGCGAGCTTCTGGCTCGAAGCGCCGATCACCAACGACGACGGCGCCACCGGCGTTTCCACCTTCAACCGCCGTTCCACCGTGAGCCTCTCCGGCGGTTTCGGTGAAGTGCGGCTGGGCCGCGACTACACGGCCACCTTCTGGAACGACACGGTCTTCGATCCGTTCGGCACCAACGGTTCGGGCTCCAGCGTGATCAACACCGTGAGCGGCAGCACCGGCCTGAACAACGCCAACTACGTGCGCGCGAGCAACATGGTGGGCTATTTCCTGCCGCCGAATCTTGGCGGTTTCTATGGGCAGGTGCAGTACAGCCTGAACGAGAACACCAAGACCAGCGCCACCGACCTCACCGCCGCATCCAGCAGCAGCGCAGGCCGCTACGTGGGAGGCCGTTTCGGCTACGCCAACGGTCCGCTGGACGTGGCGCTTGCAGTGGGCCAGAACATCGCCTCCGACACCACCGCGCTGACCCGCAAGGTGCAGACCATCAACCTCGGTGCGTCGTACGACTTCGGCCCCGTCAAGCTGTTCGGCGAACTCTCGAACGTGAAGAACAAGTTCGAGCTCGCGGCCAGCAGCAGCCGCGACAGCTACAACGGCTACCTGATCGGCGCGAGCATGCCGGTGGGCGCGGGCGTCATCCGCGCGTCTTACTCCATGGTGCGCTACGACGAAGGCGCTGCCGGCATCACCGGCGAAGATCCGCGCGCGCAGAAGCTGGCCATCGGCTATGTGCACAACCTCTCGAAGCGCACGGCCCTGTACGCGACCGTTGCGCGCGTGAACAACCGCAACGACGCGGCCTATACCGGAAGCCTGAGTTCCGCGAGCACCACGGGTTACGGCAGTGCCGGCGTCAGCTACACGGGCCTGCCGCGCTCGTCGACCGGCTACGACTTCGGCATCCGCCACGCCTTCTGACGCGAAGGCCTCAAAGCCGTGTGCGGCGGGACTGCAGTGTGCAGCCCCGCCGCACGCGTTTCAACGATCCGTTCATGAGTTTCAAATGATCAGAATCCATCACTTGGCGGGCGTGCTCGCCGTTGCCGGCCTCTCGGGCTGCATCATGCTTCCGCCGCCTCCGCCCTACGATGGGCCGCCGCCGGGCAGGGGTCCGCACGCGGGCTTTCGCGGAGAAGCGCCGTACGGCTCGCCCATGGCCGCATGGAATATGTGTGAAGGGCAATCCGAAGGTGCGCGCCCGGTCGTTCCTGGCCGGCATGCGGATGCCTTGTCGGGCACTTGCGAACGAGGCGCCGGCGGGGGGCTGGAGTTCCTGCCTTCCCCGGGTCGTTGAAGGCGCACGATCCCATGTATTCCAGCAATCTCGGCCTGGTCATCGCGAGTGCTGTCGCACTGGGGCTGATGGCAGTCCTCGGCTTCATCGCCACCCTGGTGATTTCCAACCTGAAGGCCGGCGCGCGAGCGCGTGAAATGGCGGTGCTGGCAAAGCGCGAAGCGCAGCAGAAAATGCGCGAGAGCCGCGTGCAGGACTTGCGGCCGCTTGTCGCTTCATCGCAGAATTTCAAGGATGCCGACGGCTTTTCCGATCGGTGCATTCGCTTCGACATCCGGGTTCCCGAAGACGTGGTGCCTGTGTTCGGCATCGAGGCCGAGTTGGAAGAGCTGCTCTCCAAGGTCGCTCGGTATGCGGCCCAAGTAATGTCGCCGGGCGCCACGCTGCAGGTCTCGGCGCGCGTGGAGAGCGGCCAGGCGGTCGTTCATTGGCGGGACCTCGATGCGGCCGATGCGAGTCCGCCGCTGGCACGTTTTCTCGACGCGACGCAAGCGGCCGTGCATGCCAGCGCGCGGATGTGTGAGCGCATTGCGAGCCGTCACGGCGGGCGACTCTATGCGGCGCCGCACGCGGGTGGCGCCTTGGGCCTGACGCTGCGGCTGCCGCTGCTCGGGCAAGGAAAGCCGGCCGCGGCCTGAGCGCTCGGGTGCGGCTCGCGAGTTGCGCGCGTACGCGGCAGGATCAGGCGGCGGCGAGCATCCCGCGCTTCTCGATGAAAGCCACCACATCGGCGACGCCGGTGAGAGTCTTGAGGTTCGTCATGACATAGGGCCGCTGTTTGCGCATGCGCTGCGTGTCCTGTTCCATCACATCGAGGTTCGCGCCGACGTAGGGCGCGAGGTCGGTCTTGTTGATGATGAACAAGTCGCTTTTGGTGATGCCGGGACCGCCCTTGCGCGGAATCTTTTCGCCGGCCGCCACGTCGATCACGTAGATCGTCAGGTCCGACAGCTCGGGGCTGAAGGTGGCCGCGAGGTTGTCGCCGCCCGATTCGACGAACACCACGTCGGCATCGGGGAAGTCCTCGAGCATGCGGTCGATGGCCTCGAGGTTGATCGAGGCGTCTTCCCGGATGGCGGTGTGCGGGCATCCACCGGTCTCCACGCCCATGATGCGTTCGGCAGGCAGGGCGCCGGACACGGTAAGCAGGCGCTGGTCTTCCTTGGTGTAGATGTCGTTGGTGATCGCGATCAGGTCGTACTTGTCGCGCATCGCCTTGCAGAGCATTTCGAGCAGCGTGGTCTTGCCCGAGCCGACAGGACCGCCGATGCCCACGCGCAGGGGCGGCAGCTTCTTGGTGCGATGGGGAATGTGGTGCAGGGCGGAGGTCATGGGCGTTGTCCGTTTCGGTCAGCTTCTGAAGAGGCGTGAGTATTGTGTTTCATGGCGTGCCGACAACACGGCCAGCAGGGGCGCGAAGGCTTGGCGCTCGTCGTCTCCGAGGTGCATCGCACGCTCGACGGCGGTGGGAATTTCGTTCGCCAGCCGGGCGAGGATGCGTTGCCCCGCGCTCTGGCCCAGCGGCACGGCCTTGACGGCAGCGGCCACCATGTTCTCGGCCCAGCCGAAGGCAAAGGCCAGGCAGCCGTCGCGCACAGAGGCGCCGGTGCGGCTCGCGGCAAAGGCAAAGGCGATGGGGTAGCTCGCGGGCAGGTCCGCGAAGACCTCGGCGGTGTCTGCGTGGTGCAGCTTGAGCCACTCGACGAAGGAGCGGCCCATCTGCTCGGTCTGCAGGAAGAATTCGGCCGATTCGCGCGTGGTCATGACCCAGCGGTTGAGTTCGCGGATACGCGGGGCGTCGCCGGCGCGCCAGGCCGGAATGGCTTGCGCCATGAGCGCGAGGTCGCCACGCGCGAAGCTCAGGTACAGCTGGTCCGAGAGCCACTCGATGGCCTTGGCTTCCGAATCGACGCCGGCCCATTCGACTGCCGCTTCGACGCCTTCCGAATAGGAAAACCCCCCCACCGGCAAGGCCGGGGAGGCGAGCCAGATGAGTTGCAGGAGGCTTTGGGCGTCGGGCATGTCAGCTTTGCACCGCGTCTTGTGTTGCGGGGAGCTTGTGTTTGAGGCGCTCTTGTTCAGGGCGCTGTTGTCCAGGGCGCGTGCACAGGCCACCGGGTACTCCCCTCCGCGAATGTCCCCCGGCTTCGCCTCCTCCTTGATTTCGCTGCGGGGAGCATCCGATGCCCTGTGCACACCGGGCGCCGCGCTTGTTCGGTGCGATCAACGGCCGCTTTGTACAACGCTCCCGTCGATGGGGTGCCTTGCGCAGCGAAATCAAGGAGGAGCCCGAAGGGCGGGGGACATTCGCGGAGCAAGGTACCCCGTCGGCGCGAGCGCGCCCTGACCTACGCATGATCATGGTCGTCGAGCAGTTCCGGCGCAAGCACAAGCGGCTTCGGCCCCTTGCTATCGCCATGCGAATGGTCATGGCGGTGGCCGCCGCCGTGCGAATGCTCGTGCGACCCATAGGCGCCGCCCTCGGGTTCGAAGGCTTCCTCGACCGCGACGACGATCAGGTGCATCGAGCGCAGCATGTCGGCCAGCACATGGTCGGGCTCGATCTTCAGGTGGTCGGGCTTGAGTTCGATCGGCACATGCCGGTTGCCCAGGTGATAAGCCGCGCGCGCCAGATCGAACGGCGTGCCATGCGTCGTGCAATGCGTGATGCGCAGCACCGGCTGCGGCGCCGCGATGACGCGGACCAGCGAGCCGTCTTCGGCCACCAGCACGTCGCCGCCGCGCACGGCGGTACCGCGCGGCAGGAAGATGCCGATCTGCCGGCCTTGCGAATCGGTGACGTCGAAGCGGCTTTTCTGGCGCACGTCCCAGTCGAGTTCGATGGTGGCGGCGCGCTTGAGCAGCACGGGCGCAAGCCCGCGGCCCTGGGGCATGAGTTTGTTGGCGGTGAGCATGGTGCTTGCGACTCCGGAAGAGAGCGAATAATATAACGCTTGTTATAACTTAATCGAACGGAGCGTCCCATGTCCGCCCTCAAATTGACTCAGATCGGCAACTCGGTGGGTGTCATCCTGCCCAAGGAAGTGCTGGCGAGCATGAACGTTGGCAAAGGCGACACGGTGTACCTGACCCAAGCCGCTGGAGGTGGATTTACTCTGACGCCATACAACGACGAATTCGAGCGCCAGATGGAAGCCGCTCGCCGCATCATGAAAAAGCGGCGCAACGTGCTGCGTGAGCTTGCCAAATGAGCGCCGCAAACGAGTCTTGGGTCTGGCTCGGCATCCAGCTGATCCACGCCATCCACGAGGAGCAGCTGGCGGAGCACGGCGGACCCGCCGGGGTGCGCGATCAGAGCCTGCTTGCTTCGGCGATGGGGCGGCCTCAGAACAGGGCGCTTTACGAGTCGCCCGATGCGGCGGCGCTGGCTGCTGGCTACGCATTCGGCATCGCTCGGAATCACCCTTTCACTGATGGCAACAAGAGAACAGCCTTCGTTGCCATGGAAGTGTTCCTCGACCTCAATGGTTTCGAGCTTCGTGCGTCTGACGAGGATTGCGTGTTCACCATGCTCAAGCTGGCCGAAGGCCAACTCGACGAAGAGGCGCTCGCCCAATGGATTCGCGATCACATGGCGCAGCGCGGCGTCTGACATTCAAAAGAGGAAATACCGCTGCGTCAGCGGCAACTGCACCGCCGGATCGCAGGTCAGCAGGTGCCCGTCCGCGCGCACCGCATAGGTCTGCGCATCGATCTCCATCTTGGGCGTGTAGCCGTTGTGGATCAGGTCTTTCTTGCGCACGTTGCGGATGTCCTTCACCGCGCTGAGGTGCTTGGCCAGGCCGTAGCGCTCCTTGATGCCCGCGGCCAGACCGGCCTGCGACACGAAGGTCAGCGAGCTTTTGGCGAGCGAGCCGCCGTAGCTGCCGAACATCGGCCGGTAGTGCACCGGCTGCGGCGTCGGGATCGACGCGTTGGGATCGCCCATGGCGGCCATGGCGATGGTGCCGCCCTTGATGAGGGTGAAGGGCTTCACGCCGAAGAAGGCAGGTTTCCAGATCACGATGTCGGCCCACTTGCCCACCTCGAGCGAACCGACCTCATGGGCAATGCCGTGCGCAATGGCGGGGTTGATCGTGTACTTGGCCACATAGCGCTTGGCGCGGAAGTTGTCGTTGCGCTCGTTGTCTTCGGGCAGCTTGCCGCGCTGCAGCTTCATCTTGTGCGCGGTCTGCCAGCAGCGCAGCACCACTTCGCCGACGCGGCCCATGGCCTGGCTGTCGGAGCTGAACATGCTGATCGCGCCGAGGTCGTGCAGCACGTCTTCCGCCGCGATGGTTTCCTTGCGGATGCGCGACTCGGCAAAGGCCAGGTCCTCGGCGATGCCGGCGTCGAGGTGATGGCACACCATGAGCATGTCGACATGTTCGTCGAGCGTGTTCACGGTGTAGGGCATGGTGGGGTTGGTGGAAGAGGGGAGAAAGTTCTCCTCACCCACCACGCGCAGGATGTCGGGCGCGTGGCCGCCGCCCGCGCCTTCGGTGTGAAACGCGCAGATCGAGCGGCCGCCCACGGCGGCAATGGTGTTCTCGACAAAGCCCGACTCATTGAGCGTGTCGCTGTGGATCGCCACCTGCGTGTCGGTGGCGTCGGCCACGTCCAGGCAGTTGCTGATGGCCGAGGGAGTGGTGCCCCAGTCTTCGTGCAGCTTGAGGCCCATGACGCCGGCCTCGATCTGCTCGTGCAGCGCATCGGGCAGGCTGGCGTTGCCCTTGCCCAGGAAGCCCAGGTTCATCGGGAACGCGTCGGCCGCCTGCAGCATGCGTTCGATGTGCCACGGCCCTGGCGTGGCGGTGGTCGCGAAGGTGCCGGTGGCCGGTCCGGTGCCGCCGCCGAGCATGGTGGTGACGCCGGCAGCGAGCGCTTCCTCGATCTGCTGCGGGCAGATGAAGTGGATGTGGCTGTCGATGCCGCCGGCCGTGACGATGTGGCCTTCGCAGCTGATGATCTCGGTGCCCGGGCCGATGACGATGTCCACGCCCGGCTGCACGTCGGGGTTGCCGGCCTTGCCGATGGCGGCGATTCGGCCGCCCTTCAGGCCGATGTCGGCTTTCACGATGCCCCAGTGGTCGAGGATCAGCGCATTGGTCAGCACGGTGTCGACAGCGCCGCCGGCCGTGGGGCCGCTGCCCTTGCCGTCGCGTGTGCGCTGCGACTGCGCCATGCCGTCGCGAATGGTCTTGCCGCCGCCGAATTTCACTTCTTCGCCGTAGCCGCCCGCGCGCAGCGTGTAGTCGGCCTCGACCTCGATCAGCAGATCGGTGTCTGCCAGCCGCACGCGGTCGCCCACCGTGGGGCCGAAGATTTCTGCATAGGCGCGTCGCCCGATGGTGGCCATGTTTTAGAGCTTTCCTTGAACCAGGCCGCGAAAGCCGTAGACGACGCGGTCGCCCGAAAAATCGACCAGCTCGACCGTGCGCTGCTGGCCCGGTTCGAAGCGCACCGCGGCGCCCGAGGCGATGTTCAGCCGCATGCCGCGCGCGGCCTCGCGGTCGAAGCCGAGCGCGCCGTTGGTCTCGGCGAAGTGATAGTGCGAACCGACCTGGATCGGCCGGTCGGCGGTGTTCTGCACCACCAGCGTGAGCGTGCGGCGGCCGGGGTTGAGCGTGTGCTCGCCGTCGTCGGTAAAAAGTTCGCCGGGAATCATGGTGTCGCGGCGCCTTTTCAGACGGCCTGCGAGAGCAGCGTCGCACCCAGCGCCACCACAGCGGCGCCCGCCACGCGCGGCAGCCAGGCATTGGCATGGCGCAGCGCCCATCCGAGGCCGATGCCCGCGAGGTGCAGCAGCACCGTGGCGCCGACCATGCCGGCCAGCGTCAACGCCGCGCCCTGTTCGCCCGCAAGCTCGTGGCCGTGCGCCACGCCGTGAAAGACGGCGAACACGCCGACCACCGCCATGGCTGCCGCGGCCGGCAGGTGGATGCGCGTGGCGACCAGCAGGCCCAGCACCAGCAGCGAGGCCGCGATCATCGGTTCGACCGCCAGCAGTTGCACGCCCGCCAGCCCCATCAGCGCGCCCGCGAGCAGCATGGCCGCGAACGCCAATGGCGCCCACAGCAGATCGGGCCAGGCGCGGCGCGCGGCCAGCGCGCTCCAGAGGCCGACTGCGACCATCGCAGCGAGGTGGTCCGCACCCGTGAGCGGGTGCAAAAAGCCGGTGGTGAAGCCGTGGTGCACGCCGCCGTCGGCGCCGGTGTGGGCGCTGGCCGCGAGCGGCAGCAGCAGCATGGCAAGGAGGGCAAGAGTCTTGGAAGCGTTGTGGCGCATGACAGGGCTTTCTTGTTCTGGAGAAGAGTCAGACGATGGGTTGGTGGACGGTGACCAGCTTGGTGCCGTCCGGGAAAGTGGCTTCCACCTGGATGTCCGGAATCATCTCGGCGATGCCGTCCATCACGTCGGCGCGCGTGAGCACGGTGCGGCCTTCGCTCATGAGCGCCGCAACGCTCTTTCCGTCGCGAGCACCTTCCATGACGGCGGCGGAGATCAGCGCGACGGCTTCGGGGTAGTTGAGCTTCAGCCCCCGCGCCTTGCGGCGTTCGGCCAGCAGCGCTGCGGTGAAAATCAGCAGCTTGTCTTTTTCGCGCGGGGTCAGTTCCATGGGAGGGCGGCGTCGGGTGCGTGGAGGTCGGCCATTATTGGGCAGGCTTCGGCTTTGCAACAGTCATGCCGCTGTTCGCCAAAAGACGTATGGATGGCACGAAAGATGCACCGAAACGGTGTGAACCCTGCCGAGACTTCCACCACCCCCGACGACGCGCCGCAGCGCATCGTCAAGGTGCGGCGCGACTACAACAGCTGGGTGGCGAGCGAAACGCTCGAGGATTACGCGCTGCGCTATACGCCGCAGCGCTTTCGAAAATGGTCCGAATGGCGGGTGGCCAACACGGCATTCGGCGCGGCGTCGTTCCTTATATTGGAGGCGGTGGGCGCCACGCTGCTGGTGCAGTACGGCTTCGCCAATGCGTTCTGGGCCATCGTGGCCACGGGGCTCATCATCTTTCTGGCGGGCCTGCCGATCAGCGTGTATGCCGCCCGCTACGGCGTCGACATGGACCTGCTCACGCGCGGCGCGGGCTTCGGCTACATCGGCTCGACGCTCACCTCGCTCATCTACGCGTCGTTCACCTTCATCTTCTTCGCGCTCGAGGCGGCGGTGATGGCCTACGCGCTCGAACTCGCGCTCGGCGTGCCGCCGGTCTGGGGCTACTTGGTGTGCGCGATGGTGGTGATTCCGCTGGTGACCCATGGCGTGTCGGCCATCAGCCGGCTGCAGCTGTGGACACAGCCGCTCTGGCTCGTGATGCTGGTGGTGCCTTTCGTCTTCGTGCTGGTGCGCGATCCTGGTGCGTTTGCCGGCATCGTGCATTACAACGGTGTCAAGACGGGTGCCAAAGGTTTCGATCTGCACCTGTTTGGCGCGGCATTGACGGTCGGCATCGCGTTGATCACCCAAATGGGGGAGCAGGCCGATTACCTGCGCTTCATGCCCGCGCGCACGGCCGTGAGCGCCCGGCGCTGGTGGGCGGGTGTGCTGGCCGGCGGGCCGGGATGGGTGGTGTTGGGCGTGCTCAAGATGTTGGGCGGAGCGCTGCTCGCGTACCTGGCCATCACGCACATGGTGCCGGTCGAGCGCGCGGTCGATCCCAACCAGATGTACCTGGCGGCCTATGAGTACGTGTTTCCGAACTACGGCTGGGCCGTGGCCGCGACCGCGCTGTTCGTGGTGATTTCGCAACTCAAGATCAACGTCACGAACGCCTACGCCGGCTCGCTGGCCTGGAGCAACTTCTTCTCGCGCGTGGCGCACAGCCACCCGGGGCGCGTGGTCTGGGTGGTGTTCAACGCGCTCATCGCCTTCATGCTGATGGAGATGAACGTGTTCGAGGCGCTGGGCGATGTGCTCGGCCTGTTCGCCAACATCGCCATCGCCTGGATGATGGCGGTGGTGGCCGACCTCGTCATCAACAAGCCGCTGGGCCTTTCGCCGCCGGGCATCGAGTTCAAGCGGGCCCATCTGTGGGATATCAACCCGGTGGGGGTCGGCGCGATGGCGCTGGCTTCGCTGCTTTCCATTACCGCCCACCTCGGCGTTTTCGGGCCGCTGGCGCAGGCGTTTTCGGCGCTCATCGCGCTCGGCACGGCGCTGGTGGTTTCGCCGCTGATTGCCTGGGCCACCGGCGGCAAGTACTACCTGGCGCGGGGTTCGGTGGCCCAGGGCGCGGTGGCTTTCGCGCCGGCCGAGGGTCCGCGTGCCGTCCGGTGGGCGCGCGTCGAGAACGACGTGGACGAGCGCGGCGCCGATGGCAGCTACCAGCGCCTCAAGGTGCAGCACTGCGTGATCTGCGAGCGTGAATACGAAGGGCCCGACATGGCCCATTGCCCGGCCTACCAGGGCGCGATCTGTTCGCTGTGCTGCACGCTCGATGCGCGCTGCGGCGACCTGTGCAAGCCGCATGCGAGCCTCTCGGCGCAGTGGTCGTCGGCGCTGCGCTGGCTGCTGCCGCGCCTCAGCTGGCGTTATCTGGACACGGGGCTCGGGCACTTCCTGCTGCTGATGCTGATCATCGTGCCGGTGCTGGCCGTGGTGTTCGGGGTGCTCTACCAGCAGGAGCTGCGTGCGCTCGGCGAAAGCGCGCTGCAGCTCGCGTCGCGCTCGGAGCTGGCCGAAGCGCTGGCGGGCGTGCAGCGGACGTCGCTGCGCTCGGGCTTTCTCAAGGCGTACATGGCGCTGCTGGTGATTGCGGGCGTCGTGGCCTGGTGGCTGGTACTGGCGCACCAGAGCCGCAAGGTTGCGCAGGAAGAATCGAACCGCCAGACCCATCTGCTGATGCGCGAGATCGAGCTGCACCGTGCGACCGACCGCGCATTGCAGTCGGCCAAGCAGACGGCGGAAGAAGCGCGCGAGGTGGCCGAGCAGGCCAAGCTCGCGGCCGAGCAGGCGCGGCGCGCCGCCGACCAGGCCAACCAGGCCAAGAGCCGCTACATCAGCGCCATCAGCCACGAGCTGCGCACGCCGCTCAACAGCATCCTGGGCTACGCGCAGCTGATGGGCGAAGACCAGTCCGTGCCGCCGCACCGCCAACAGGCGGTGGCGGTGATCAAGCGCGGCGGCGAGCATCTGCTGTCGCTCATCGAGGGCACGCTGGCCATTGCGCACATCGAGGCCGGCAAGCTCACGCTGCACGCCAGGCCGATGCGCTTTGCCGACACGGTGCGCGAACTGGCCGACATGTTCGAGCTGCAGGCGGCCGAGAAGGGGCTGCGGTTCCGCTTCGAGACCGCAGGCACCTTGCCCGAGGTGGTGCGGGCCGACGAGAAGCGGGTGTGCCAGATCCTCATCAACCTGCTGGGCAACGCCATCAAGTTCACGGCCGCGGGCGAAGTCACGCTGCGGCTTTCTTATGCGCGCGAATTCGCCTCGGTCGAAATCGAAGACACCGGGCCGGGCATGACGGCCGAAGACATCGAACGCATCTTCGAGCCCTTCGCGCGCGGCGATGCGGCCGCCTCTTCGACCCCCGGCGCCGGGCTGGGCCTCACCATCGCCAAGATGCTGACCGACCTGATGGGCGGGGAGATGAAGGTGCGCAGCACGCCCGGGGAAGGCTCGCTTTTCCGCGTGCGGCTTTTCCTGCCGCGGGTGCATGAGGCGGTGGGCGCCTCGGGCCGGCCGGCTCCGGTGGAGCAGCGCGCACGGCGCGGCTACGAAGGCCCGCGCCGGCGGCTCCTGGTGGTCGACAACGAAGAAGCCGACCGCGATCTGCTCGGCCACGTGCTGGCGCCGCTCGGGTTCGACCTGCGCACCGCCGCCAGCGGACACGACGCGCTCGACCTCATCGCGGCCGGCCTGCGGCCCGACGCGATGTTCGTCGACCTGGCCATGCCCGGCATCGACGGGTGGGAGACGATTCGCCGTGCGCGCAAGCTGGGACTGGTCGACGCGCAGGTGGCCATCGTCTCGGCCAATGCCTTCGACAAGGGGCTCGACAACGACGTGGGCATTGCGCCCGAAGATTTTTTCGTCAAGCCGGTGCGGCACACGGAGCTGCTCGACTGGCTCGAGCGCCGGCTCGGACTGCAGTGGACCGACGCCCCCGCCAGGCCGGTGCCGCCGCCGGCCACGCCGCGGGCCGTGCAGGCGCCTTCGCTTTCGAGGCTGCGCGCACTCGACGAAGCCGTGAGCCTGGGCTACTTTCGCGGCATCATGAACCAGCTCGACGAAATCGACGCCGAACAGCCCGAATGCACGGCATGGACCGAAACGCAGCGCGTGCTCGCACGCCAGTTCCAGTTCGAAGCCATGAGCCGGGCGCTTGCCGCCGCGGTGAGCGCGGCCTGAAGAACAAGTCCCCATGGAAACCACATCGCTTGCGAAAACGTTGCGCGAACAAGGCGCCAACAGCGACCTGGTGCTGATCGTCGACGACGTGCCCGACAACCTCGCGGTGCTGCACGACGCGCTCGACGAGTCGGGCTATACCGTGCTCATTGCCACCAACGGCGAGCAGGCGCTGCAGCGCGCCGCGCAGGCGCGCCCCGACATCGTGCTGCTCGACGCGATGATGCCGGGCATCGACGGCTTCGAAGTGGCGCGCCGGCTCAAGGCCGATGCCGCGACCGCGCACATTCCCATCGTGTTCATGACCGGCCTCACCGAGACCGAGCACCTGGTGGCGGCGCTGGAAGCGGGCGGCGTCGACTACGTCACCAAGCCGATCAAGCCCAAGGAAGTGCTGGCCCGTATGAACGTGCACCTGCAGGGCGCCCGCCGCGCCCGGCAGGACGCGCGCCAAGCCGGCCAGGCGCGCAACGCGCTCGATGCCTTCGGCTATGCCAGCATCACCGTGCGCCTCCCCGAAGGCAAGCTGATCTGGCAGACGGCGCTCGCGCGCGACCTGCTGGCGCGCTACTGCGATACCCGTGCGCCCGAAACGCCGCCCGCGGTGCTCGAATGGCTGCGGCGCCATGCGCCCGATGCCAGGCAGAGCGGTGTCGAACCGCCGGCGCTTTCCATCGTGCAAGGCGCAAGCAGCCTGAGTTTGCGCCTGCATCGGCAAACAGGCCAGGACGACGATGGCGACGAATGGATGATCGTCATGCGCGAGGTCTCGGACACGGCGGTGATCGAGGCCATGAGCCTGAGCCTCAAGCTCACGGCGCGCGAGGCCGAGGTGCTCTACTGGGTGGTCAAAGGCAAGACCAACAAGGACATCGGCGAAATTCTCGGCAGCAGCCCCGCCACGGCCAAGAAGCACCTGGAGCGGGTGTACGTGAAGCTCGGCGTCGAAACCCGCACCGCGGCAGCAGGCGTGGCCATCAAGCGCATCCGCGAGCTGCAGCCGCAGTTCGAGATCTGAAGGCTGGGCGCAGCGAGGGCCAAGCGCGTGCGGGCAGCGCCGCCGGGTCATGGCGGCGACTTTCGTCATCCCTAGAATGCGCGGGTCCTCGGTGAGGCTGGCGATGAAGAAAAACAGACGCAAAACAACAATTCGACGGCCGGAACCCCTGTGGCTGCTCGCGGGTGCCTGCCTTCTGGCGAGTTCGGGCGCGCGGGCGGCCGGGCATTTCGACGTCGACGACGCCGGCATGCTCGATGTGGGCCAGTGCCAGTACGAAGCCTGGTGGGGCCGTGCGGGTCCCGAGCCGGTGACCGGATTGCACATCGGTCCGTCCTGCCGCGTGGGGCCGGTCGAGTTGGGGCTGAACCTGGATCGGTTTTCGGCGCAGGGCGTGCATACGGTCGTCGCGGGCCCGCAGCTCAAATGGAACTTCTTCGGACCGGCGGCCGACGCGCCGCTGAGCGCGGCGCTTTCGGCCGGCGCCATGTTCGACCTGACGCGCGGCGGCCATGCGGGCGGCCAGTTCGTGCTGCCTGTGACCTGGCGTCCGAACGGCAGCCTGCAGATCCACGCCAACCTGGGCGCCGACTGGGCCACCGGAACCGGCGCGCGCACGTCGCGGGGCGGCCTGGCGGCGGAGTGGGCGCTCGATGACAAGGTCTCGCTGATCGCAGAGCGCCACCGTGCATCGGGGGTCTGGACCTCGCGCATCGGCGGGCGTTTCAGCCTGACGCCGCTCCTCAGCGTCGATGTCAGCGCCTCCAGGACGGGGCCGCAGGGCGTGCGCGGCTTCGTCGTGGGCTTGAACCACGAGTTCGGGCGGAGGTGACTGACGGCAGGACGGGCGAGGGCTCGCCGGCCCCGGTCAGCGTCCCGATTGCACCTTGATCCGGATCGTCTTCACATCCCAGCCCCTGTTCTGCAGCCGGGTGACCAGCATCGGCGACAGCTGGCGCAACTTGGCGGCCGCGGCGCTGCCGTTGACCAGCAGGCACCACACATCCCCCTCGGCCGGTCCGGCCTGGACGGCGGGACGCATGGCCGGCGGAATCAATCCTTCGACTGCCCGCAGCCGTTCGCCCGCGTCGCGCGCACGGGCAATCAGGCTCGCCAGGGTGGGCGAGCCCTCGGCGGCCTGCTGCAACGTGAAGGGCGGGACGGAGCGGCGATTCATGGGTAATCCGGAGGGTGGAACAAGGGCAGCTAAAATGCCCGGTTTGCCGACGCTTGCGCCGGCAGATCCGGTCTGAGCCGCTTTGCTTTCGAGGCTTGCATTCGAAGAAGGCGCGCCCAACTGCTTTCACCATATCTTAGGGAATCCGGTCGCAGTGCCTGCCTGGTCAGGTGCCCGCCCATCTCCACGCCAATGGCAACCAACTTCCTGACCCAGATTTTCGGCAGTCGCAACGACCGGCTCCTCAAGCAGTATCGCAAGACGGTGGAGCGCATCAATGCGCTCGAACCCGAGTTCGAGAAGCTCAGCGACGATGGGCTGCGCGCCAAGACGCTGGAGTTCAAGGAGCGCATCGCCAAGGGCGAAACCCTCGATGCCCTGCTGCCCGAAGCTTTTGCCACCGTGCGCGAGGGCTCCAAGCGCGTCATGAAGATGCGCCATTTCGACGTGCAGCTGCTCGGCGGTATGGCGCTTCACAACGGGAAGATCGCCGAAATGCGCACCGGCGAAGGCAAGACGCTGACCGCCACGCTGCCGGTGTATTTGAATGCGCTGTCGGGCAACGGCGTGCACGTGGTCACGGTGAACGACTACCTCGCCAACCGCGACGCCCAATGGATGGGGCGCCTGTACAACTTCCTGGGTCTCACGGTGGGCATCAACCTGCCGCAAATGCCGCGCGAGGAAAAGCAGCAGGCCTACGCCAGCGACATCACGTACGGCACCAACAACGAGTACGGCTTCGACTACCTGCGCGACAACATGGTGTACGAGCCCGGCGACCGGGTTCAGCGCAGCCTGAACTACGCCATCGTCGACGAGGTGGACTCCATCCTGATCGACGAGGCCCGCACGCCGCTGATCATCAGCGGCCAGGCCGAAGACCACACCGACCTCTACCTGGCCATCAACAAGGTGGTGCCGCTGCTCGTCAAGCAGGAAGGCGAGGCCGATCCGCGCACAGGCGAAGGCGTCACCGTGCCGGGCGACTTCACGGTCGACGAAAAGACGCACCAGGTGTTCCTGACCGAAGACGGGCACGAAAAGGCCGAGCAACTGCTGAGCGAATTCAAGCTGCTGCCCGAAGGCGCTTCGCTCTACGACCCGGCCAACATCACGTTGATGCACCACCTGAACGCCGCGCTGCGCGCACGGCACCTGTACCACCGCGACCAGCATTACGTGGTGCAGCAGGGCGAAGTGGTCATCGTGGACGAATTCACCGGCCGCCTGATGACCGGCCGGCGCTGGAGCGACGGCCTGCACCAGGCCGTGGAAGCCAAGGAAGGCGTGCAGATCCAGGCCGAGAACCAGACGCTCGCCTCCATCACCTTCCAGAACTACTTCCGCCTGTACGGCAAGCTGGCCGGCATGACCGGCACCGCCGACACCGAAGCCTACGAGTTCCAGGAGATCTATGGTCTGGAGACCATGATCATTCCGCCGAACCGCGTCAGCAAGCGCGAGGACCAGCTCGACCGCGTCTACAAGACGACGCGCGAGAAGTACGAGGCGGCGATCCAGGACATCCGCGAGTGCTACGAGCGCGGCCAGCCGGTGCTGGTGGGCACCTCGTCGATCGAGAACTCCGAAATCATCGACGGCCTGCTCACCAAGGCAGGCCTGCCGCACCAGGTGCTCAACGCCAAGCAGCATGCGCGCGAAGCCGACATCGTGGCGCAGGCCGGCCGCACGAAGATGATCACCATCGCGACCAACATGGCCGGGCGCGGTACCGACATCGTGCTGGGCGGCAATATCGAGAAGATGGTCGAAGCGGTCGAAAACGACGAGTCGCTCGACGCGGCCGCAAAAGAGGCCGAGGTGGCGCGCATCCGCGCCGAATGGACCAAGGACCACGAGTTCGTCAAGTCGCTGGGCGGCCTGCGCATCATCGCGACCGAGCGCCACGAGTCGCGCCGCATCGACAACCAGCTGCGCGGCCGTTCGGGCCGCCAGGGCGATCCGGGTTCCTCGCGCTTCTACCTGAGCCTGGACGATCCGCTGATGCGCATCTTCGCGGGCGACCGCGTGAAGGCGATCATGGACCGCCTCAAGATGCCCGACGGCGAAGCCATCGAAGCCGGCATCGTCACGCGCAGCATCGAAAGCGCGCAGCGCAAGGTCGAGGCGCGCAACTTCGACATCCGCAAGCAGCTGCTCGAATACGACGACGTGTCGAACGACCAGCGCAAGGTGATCTACCAGCAGCGCAACGACATCCTCGACGCGGCCGACCTCACGGCGCAGATCGCGGCGCTGCGCGAAGGCTGCTTCATGGACCTGGTGCGGCAGTACGTGCCGGCCGAATCGGTCGAGGAGCAATGGGACCTGGCCGGGCTCGAGAAGAGCCTCTCCAACGAGTGGGGCATCGACAACCTGCCCCTGAAGAAGGAAGTCGAGGCGGCCGAGGCCGTGAGCGACGAAGACATCGTCGAAAAGGTGGTGAAGGCCGCCAACGACACCTTCGATGCCAAGGTGGCGCTGATCGGCCAGGAGAACTTCACGCAGTTCGAACGCATGGTGCTGCTGCAGAGCATCGACACGCACTGGCGCGAGCACCTGGCTTCGCTCGACTACCTGCGCCAGGGCATTCACCTGCGCGGCTATGCGCAGAAGCAGCCCAAGCAGGAATACAAGCGCGAGGCTTTCGAACTCTTCGGCCAGCTGCTCGACTCGGTCAAGAACGAAGTCACACGCCAGCTCATGACGGTGCGCGTGCAGTCGGGCGAGCAGCTCGAACAAGCCGCAGATGCGCTCGAGAGCCGCGGCGAGAACGTGTCGAACATCACCTACAGCGCGCCGACCGAAACCGGCGAAGTCGAGGTGCGCCTCGATGAGGAAAACCAGCGCCGCATCGCGGCCGCGGGATTGGGGCTCGGCACGCTCAGCGCCGAAGCGGCTGCCTTTGCGCGCGTCGGCCGCAACGACCCGTGCCCTTGCGGCAGTGGCAAGAAGTACAAGCAGTGCCACGGCAAGCTCAGCTGACCCAGAAAACTTCCGAAGAGAAAACCCCATGCCCGTGAACCTGTCCGCCCCTGATCCTGCCGCCCTGTTCGCGGTGCCCGGCGTCCGCATCGGCGTGGCCGAAGCGGGCGTGCGCAAGGCCAACCGCAAGGACTTGACGGTCGTGCTGATCGACGAAGGCTCGGCGGTCGGCGGGGTGTTCACCCAGAACCGCTTCTGCGCGGCGCCAGTGCAGGTCTGCCGCGACCACCTGGCGGCCAACTACGGCATTCGCGCGATGGTCATCAACACCGGCAACGCCAACGCCGGCACGGGCGAAGACGGCCTGATGCGCACGCGCTCCACCTGCATTGCACTGGCGCGCCACCTCGAGATTGCGCCCGAGCAGATCCTGCCGTTCTCGACGGGCGTGATCATGGAGCCGCTGCCGGTGGACCGCATCGAGGCCGGCCTGCCTGCCGCGCTCTCCGATGCCTCGGAGAACCACTGGGCGCGTGCGGCCGAAGGCATCATGACCACCGACACGATCCCCAAGGCCTTCAGCCAGCAGGCTCAGGTCGGCGGCGCCACTGTTACCGTCACCGGCATCAGCAAGGGCGCCGGCATGATCCGGCCGAACATGGCGACCATGCTCGGCTTCATGGCCACCGACGCCAAGATCGACCCGTCGCTGATCCAGCCGCTGGCCAGGCGCTTGGCCGACGCTTCGTTCAACCGCGTGACGATCGACGGCGACACCTCGACCAACGATTCCTTCGTGGTCATCGCCACGCAGAAGGCCGCGCACGCGACCATCACCTCGCTGGAATCCGCCGAGGGCCAGGCGCTCGTGGCTGCGATGCAGAACGTGGCGCGCCAGCTGGCGCAAGCCATCGTGCGCGACGGCGAAGGCGCGACCAAGTTCATCACCATCCAGGTCGAAGGCGGCCGCGATGCGGCCGAGTGCAAGCAGGTGGCCTATGCGGTGGCGCATTCGCCGCTGGTCAAGACCGCGTTCTTCGCGAGCGACCCGAACCTGGGCCGCATCCTGGCGGCCGTCGGCTACGCGGGCATTGCCGACCTCGACCAGACCGGCATCGACTTGTTCCTGGACGACGTGCATGTGGCGGTCAAGGGCGGGCGCAATCCGTCGTACCGCGAGGAAGACGGGCAGCGCGTGATGAAGCAGAGCGAAATCACTGTGCGCATCGGGCTGGGCCGCGGCAACGCCAGCGAGACCGTGTGGACCTGCGACCTGAGCCACGACTACGTGACCATCAACGCCGACTACAGGTCATGATGAATGACCCCCACGCTCCGCACTTCGTGTCGTCGCTGCCCCCGAGGGGGCGCTCAACGCCCTTCGGGCGGCCGGGCGGGCGTCGATGAATGAGCAGTTCCAGAGGCTGATCGAGCGCGCCGAGCAGCTGATCGGCCGCATCGAATCGATCCTGCCGCAGCCGCTGGCTGCACCCGCCGACTGGAATGCGTCGATCGCATGGCGTTATCGCCGCCGCAGTTCAGGCCACGGCGTGCTCGAGCCGGTGAAGCATGTGGCTTCGATGGCGCTCGATTCGCTCAAGGAAATCGACCTCCAGAAGGAGAAGATCGAACGCAACACGCGCCAGTTCGTCGAAGGCAAGCCCGCCAACAACGTGCTGCTGACCGGTGCGCGCGGCACGGGCAAGTCGTCGCTCATTCGGGCCTGCCTGCAAGCCTATGCGCCGCAGGGGCTGCGCCTGATCGAAGTCGACAAGGCCGAACTGACCGACCTGCCGGACATCGTCGAGGTGGTGTCGCAGCGGCCTGAAAAATTCATCGTGTTCAGCGACGACCTGAGCTTCGACGAGGGCGAGCCGGGCTACAAGGCGCTGAAGTCGATTCTCGATGGCTCGATTGCGGCGGCCACGCCCAACGTGCTGATCTACGCGACCAGCAATCGGCGCCACCTGTTGCCCGAATACATGAAGGACAACCTGTCGTACACCCACACCGAGGACGGCGAAGTGCACCCCGGCGAAGTGATCGAAGAAAAGATCTCGCTGTCGGAGCGCTTCGGTCTGTGGGTGAGCTTCTATCCCTTCAGCCAGAACGAATACCTGGCCATCGTCGCGCAGTGGCTCTCGTCCTTCGGCGTCAGCGAGGCCGCCATCGAGGCGGCGCGGCCCGAGGCGCTGGTCTGGGCCCTCGAGCGCGGTTCGCGCAGCGGCCGCGTGGCCTACCAGTTCGCGCGCGACTATGCCGGGCGGGCCAGCGCATGAGCGCGCGGCCGCAACCCCAGGACCGCAAGCACACCGAGGTCGCGGTCGGCGTGCTGATCCGGCTGGCCGACGATGCGCTGCTGCTCTCGACCCGGCCCGAAGGCAAAGCGTACGCAGGCTATTGGGAGTTTCCAGGCGGCAAGATCGAAGCCGGCGAAACGGTCGAGCAGGCGCTACGGCGCGAACTGCAGGAAGAGCTCGGCATCACCATCGCAGGCGCCGAGGTCTGGAAAGTCACCGAGCACGACTATCCGCACGCGCTGGTGCGGCTGCACTGGTGCAAGGTCACGGCCTGGAGCGGCGAGTTCGAAATGCGCGAAGGGCAGGAAATGCGGTGGCAGCAATTGCCGCTGGATGTGACGCCCGTACTGCCCGGCGCCATGCCGGTGCTCGAATGGCTGGCAGAGGAACGCGGCATTCCATACGCCGCCGGGTCAGCGGCGTAGTCCCCTAAAAAACAACCAGGACCGCCACAGCGCGTTCAACGACCCCCGAGATGCTGCATCCCAAGTACCGACCGGACATAGACGGCCTGCGTGCCATCGCCGTGGCCTCCGTGGTGATCTATCACGCGTTTCCGGGTGCGCTGCCTGGCGGCTTCATTGGCGTCGACATCTTCTTCGTGATCTCGGGCTACCTGATCTCGACCATTCTTCTGCAAAGCCAGATCGCGGGCGATTTCAGCTACCGCGACTTCTACGCCCGGCGCATCCGGCGTATCTTCCCGGCGCTCATCCTGGTGCTTCTGGCCACCCTGTGCTTCGGTTGGTACATGCTGCTGTCCGACGAGTTCGCGCAGCTGGGCAAGCAGGTCACGGGCGGTGCGGCCTTCTTTGCCAATTTCGTGTTCTGGGCCGACGCGGGCTATTTCGATACCGCCGCGGAAACCAAGCCGCTGCTGCATCTGTGGTCGCTGGGCATCGAAGAGCAGTTCTATATTTTCTGGCCGGTGCTGCTGGGCGTGGCCTGGCGCCGGCGCTGGCCGATGATCCGCGTGATCCTGGCGATTGCGGTGGTGTCGTTTCTCGTCAATGTGCTCACGATCCATCCGTTTCGCACGGCGGCTTTCTATTCGCCGGCTTCGCGCTTCTGGGAGCTGATGGTGGGCGGCATCCTGGCGTGCATGCGGCTGAAGCCCGCAGCGCCGAGCCGCTTGCGCAGCCACGTGCAGTCCTTCGTCGGTGTGGGCTTGCTCGGACTCGGGCTGGTGATGATTCGCGGCGACAAGGCCTTCCCGGGCTGGTGGGCCTTGCTGCCCACGCTGGGTGCGGTGAGCTGCATCGCAGCCGGCCCCACCGGCTTCCTCAACAAGTACCTGCTGTCGAACCGCGTGATGGTGTGGATCGGGCTTATCAGCTATCCGCTCTATCTGTGGCATTGGCCGTTGCTCGCTTATGCGCGCATCCTGAGCGATGGGTCGCCATCGCTGCCCGTGCGTGCGGGCGCGGTCGTCGCGAGCGTGGTTCTGGCCTGGCTGACCTACCGGTTCGTCGAGCGCTACACACGCACGCGCACCAGCCCGGGCTTGCTGCGCGTGCTGGCGGGCCTGGGCATTGCGCTGGTGGTCGTGGGCCTGGTGGTGTTCTCTGGCGTGCTGCAACCGCGCCATCACGACGTTCGCCTCCAGCAGATCTCCGAGGCCGCGGCCGACGTGGGCTACTACGACGACTTCAAGAACTACGAACTCGGGCGGCATCTGCTCTATCAAGTCGGCAAAGGTCCGCGCAAGAGCCTGCTGATCGGCGACAGCCATGTGCAGCAGTACGGCCCGCGCGCCGAGGAACTCGCCCGCACGGCGCCGGACAAGGCAAACACCATCTACTTCGCGACGCAGGGTTCCTGCCCGCCGATCCCCGGCGTTTTTGCCGATGCGAACGTGGGCTGTGCCGAGCGACGCGCGACGGTGCTGGACTTCGCCCGCAGCCCCGAGATCGACACGGTGGTGATCGGCGGCTGCTGGAACTGCTATTTCATCGCGGGCGGCGCGCCAGGCTACTACTTCCGCGATGCGAGCGGTGCGGCGCATCAGTTCCGGGGTGGCGACGGCATGGCACTGGCATTCGATTCGCTTGGCCAGCTGCTGCGCGAGTTGTCGAGCAAGGGCAAGAAGGTGTATCTGCTGCTCGACATCCCTGTGGCCCCCGATTTCGAACCCAAGCGTCTGCTCGAAGGCAGCCGGCTGACGTCCATGAAGCTGTCGACGTCGATGCCGACGCTGCCGATACCGCAGGACCAGCGCGAACTGAACGACAAGCTGCGGCAGATCGGCGTTGCGAGCGGCGTGGAGGTGATCGACGCAGTGGCCAACCTGTGCACGGCGAACGGCCAGTGCCTGCGCACCATGCAGGACGGCGCGCCCGCATACAAGGATTCCGGCCACTTGCGGCCCAAGTACACGCGCTCGTTCGCAACCTACATGGACCGTGCGTTGCAGGACGAGGGTGGTTCTGCGCCGAAGAAATAGCGCGGAGAGAAGCGCCTCGAAGGCTACTGCTGCAGCTTTGGATCGCCGAAGGGCTCGTCGTCCGGCGGCCCTTCAGCGGGCATCCTGAATTCCTCGTTGGCCCAGGCGCCGAGGTCGATGCCCTTGCAGCGTGCGCTGCAAAACGGCCGATAGGGGTTGCTGACGGCGTAGACGCTGTCGCCGCCGCAGGCGGGGCAGCGGACGATCCGTTCGCCGATGTCGTTGCGAGTCTTGCCGTTGCTCATGGCGTGTCCTTGCCGTCGGCTGCGCTCAAGAGCAGAGCGTGAGTTCGAAGGCGGCGTCTTCGGTGCTCTGGTGCAGGCGGTCGTCGGCCTCGTGGCGCATCATTCGAACCGAAACCATGAGCCGGTTGCCGCTGATTTCCGGCACCAACCCGAAACTCGGATCGATACGCAGGCGCAGCAACTGGAAGCTGCGCCCCTGGGGGAGGTTCTGCTGGAACTGGCCGCCCGTGGCAATGACCTTGTAGGGCACATCCGCGTCGCGCAGCAGCTTGAGCAGCAGGTAGATGGACGATGCGAGCGGTGAGAGCGTGTTCGACCAGCGCTCGAGATCCGCGCGGCGGCTTGCCGCGGTGCGGTGTTGCCAGGCGTAGTAGGCGGGCAGATCGAACTCGCAGGTGCCGCCCGGAATGCCGGCGCGGCTGCGAATGCTCATGAGCCATTCGTTCTCCGTCAGCGACTGGCCGGCCTTGCCCGCCACGCTGTTGAGGGCGGAGAAATTGCCCTCCAGCTGTTGGACGACCTGATCCAGCACCGTTTCCGCGATGGCCGGATTGCCCCGGTAGCTGTTGAAGACGCTCTTGTGCTTGTCGAGGTCGCGCATGACGTCGGCCTTGAGGTCGGCGCGTGCGGCAACGTCCATGATCTCGAAGATCGTGACCAGGGCGTAATGGTGGGAAAGCGGCGATTCGGAGGGCACCAACTCTCCGAGGCGACGGAACAGGTGTTCCAGCCTCAGGTAGGTGCGGATGCGCTCGTTGAAGGGGTACTCGTAGAGGATCACGCGTGTCGGTTCATGTCGGGGACGAGTTCATGGCGATTTCGCAGCCGCCGGAGTCGGCTGCACTTCACGCACAGCCTCCAGCATACGCTGACCGAAGAGCAAGTATCCGGCGGTGGAAACGTGGGTTTCGTTGGCTGGATACAAGTCCGTGATTTTGAAGCGGTTCTGCTCGGACAGTGCAAAAAGATCGGGGCCGATCTTCAGGTCGTTGAAAGTGCTCCGGAATGCGGCGGCATGGCTCTGGTCGAGGTATACCGTGCTTTTGTTGGGCACGACCATCCAGATGATGCGGAGTGACGGCGCCATTTTTTCCGTGAACTTCGCCATGAAGGTAGCGGAATCCGCGGTGAGTGGGTCCATCAGACGGTCCTCCGCGGTCATGAGCAATTTGTTGCAAGCCACATGGCTGAATTGCTTGCAGCCATCGGGCACCGTGCGCGCGTCGATGAGCGGGCCCCAGCGGTCGGGCGTGTTGGTCCAGCTCTCGGAACGTTCGATGGCGCGGGTGTTTCGGTAGGTCAGCCAGCCCCTCAGCAGTTCCGCGTCCCAATTCAGACGGAAACCGGTAGGTGCGGGCTTGGACGGATTTTCGAAGGGAGGGGGCGACGGTAGGAAGGCGTACTTCATGGCCGCGCATTCCTTCGAGACTTCGATGCGCCCCTGAAGCAGGCGCTCGATGCTTTCGATGATGACGACCTTGCCTTTGAATCCTGACTTGCGTACCCAGGCCGAGAAGTCGCTGCACATCGGCCCGGTCTTGTCCCAATGCGCCGTCGCGACGCGGTATCCGGCACCGACCAGCGGCGACTGCCAGGCATAGCGGACTGAAAAGCTGTCGCCGATCACGAGCACGTCGGCGTCCTGGATCGAGGAGGCCTTGATGTTCGCGTCCGGAATCGGCGGAGGCGGATGGTGCCATCCGAAATCACGCTCGGAGATGCGCCCGATCCGCGTCAGGTCGCCGTAGGGAATGGGCGTCAGCAGGCTGGTGACCAACAACGCGCAACAGACCAGAAAGCCTGCGGCGAAGATCGCGAGCCACATGCGGGCCGGTTTCGTATCTTCCATGTCAGAACTGGAAATAGAGGAAGGGGCTGTAGCTGCCGAATTTCGACACGCACAAGCCGAACAGGAACACGCATCCCAAGGCCGTCACCACGGTTGCGATACGGTTGAGCGCCGGGCGGCCAGCCAGTGCGGCCACGGTCGGGAGCCACCGGTCGAGCGTGATGGTCGGGGGCAGCGCCAGGCAGATGACGAGGCCGGCCAGCATCGTCTGGAAGAACTCGGGCTTGCGGAACGGCACCTTGAACTCGCCGAAGGCGCTCGGCAGCACGCCATGCATGCCCAGCATCCCCTTGTAGATCTCGATGGCCGCCGTCATGCTGTCGGCGCGGAACACCACCCACGCCACCATCACGCACAGGAAAGTGATGAACCATCCGAGCACGCGGCCGAGGCGCGACGAGCTTGTCTTGCCGCGCCGCACCGTGGCGTTCCAGAGATGGTTGACCATGAGGAAGAGGCCATGCAGCGCGCCCCAGATCACGAAGGTCCATGCGGCGCCGTGCCACAGGCCGCCCAGCAGCATGGTGAGGAACAGGTTCAGGTAGCGCCTAGCCGGTCCCTTGCGGTTGCCGCCGAGCGGCACGTAGAGGTAGTCGCGCAGGAAGTTGGACAGCGAGATGTGCCAGCGGCGCCAGAACTCGATGATGTTGGTCGACTTGTACGGCGAGCGGAAATTCAGCGGCAGCTGCACGCCCAGGCACAGGGACAGGCCGACCGCCATGTCCGAATAGCCCGAGAAATCGAAATAGATCTGCAGGGTATAGGCGAGCACGCCGAGCCAGGCGGTGTACAGCGAGGGCAGCACGCCTTCGTGGACGCCCTTGAACATCATGTCGGCGTACTGCCCCAGCGGATCGGCGATCAGCATCTTCTTGGCGAGTCCGAAAGTGAAGATGCCCAGGCCAAGCGCGATGTTGTTGGCGTTGACCCGGTAGGTGGACGGGTTGCCGAACTGCGGCATCATTTGCGCGTGATGCAGCACCGGGCCCGCGATCAGGTGCGGAAAATAGGTGACGAAAAGAACGTAGTGAATGAAGCTGCGCTCATGCACCTTGCCCTGCCAGCAGTCGACCAGGAAGGCGATCTGGGTAAAGGTGTAGAACGAGATGCCGATCGGCAGCACGATGTGCAGCAGCGGAATCTGCGAGAGGCCCGCCGCGGCCAGCCCGTCGTTCACATTCGAAACGAAGAAATTGGCGTACTTGAAGATGGCCAGCACACCGAGGTTGACCACCAGCGCAATCACCAGCAAGGACTTTCGCTTGCGGTCGTCCCTCCCGGGAGCGGGCGTCAGGCGCAGGCCGAACCAGTAGTTGATGCAGATCGACGCCAATAGCAGCGGAAGGGCCTTGACGCTCCACCAGCCGTAGAAGAACAGCGATGCCAGGGCGAGAAATCCCGCGGCGGCCCGGGCATTGCGCTTACCGATCAGGAAGAAACCGATCAGGACCAGCGGGAAAAAGACAAAAATGAAGGGATACGAATTGAAAAGCATCGCGGGGGAATGGCACCCCGGTGAGCGCCTTCTCTGTCTTGATCGTTATGCGGCCGCTGCAGCGGCAAGTCTCGGATTATCGCGTGCCGGGCGGAGCCCACAGCTTCCAGAGACTCCGTACCTCTGTGCCGAGTTCCTCCAACGAGAGCGACTCGTTGAAAATGACCGCATCCGCGGCCGCTCTGCGCATCTTGCGCGCAGCCTGCTGGGCAATCACCGCGCGCACGGCCTCGGGCGTCCAGCCTGAGCGCGCCATGACGCGGCGCAGTTGCGTCTCCTCGGATGCATCGATCACGAGCACCCGGTCGACGATGGCGCGCCAGCGGCCGGATTCGACCAGAAGCGGCACATCGAAGACGACCGTGGCTTGCTGGCCCGCGGCGAGGGCCAGGCGCTCCGTCTCGGCGCCGATCAGCGGGTGCAGGATCGACTCGAGACGCTTCCTGGCGCCGCTGTCGGCGAACACGAGTTGCCTCATGCCGACGCGGTCCAGGCCGCCATCCGGTGCCATGACGGCGGAGCCGAACGCGGCCTCGATCGCGGGCATGGCGGCGCCTCCGGGTTGCGCGATGCGGCGTGCGATCGCATCGGTGTCGACCAGTACGGCGCCCTCGGCGACCAGCAGCGCAGCCACGGTGCTCTTGCCGCTTCCGATGCCACCCGTCAAGCCGATGCGCCGCATCACGCGCTCTTCAACGGGCGATTGCGCTGAACGGAAAGGCGAAGGGAATCCATTGCCTCACGAGCTCCGGACCGGCGACGAGACAGACAAGGCCGGCGCCGGCAAGGAAAGGACCAAAGGCCATGGGAATGTCCTTGTGCGCCAGCTTCCCGACAAAACGCAGCGCGAGCCCGATCACGGCGCCCACCAGCGACGAAACGAGGATGATGGCGATGAGGGAATCGGCCCCCAGCCATGCGCCGAGCGCCGCCAGCAATTTGAAGTCGCCATGACCCATGCCTTCCTTGCCCGTTGCCAAGCGGTAGCCATGGTACACAAGCCAGAGGCTCAGGTAGCCGAACACGGCGCCCCACACCGCTGAACTCAGCGCAACGCCGGTCCAGCCCATGGCCGCACCGATGAGCCCCAGCCAGAGCAGGGGGTAGTTCAGCGCGTCGGGCAGGAACTGGGTGTCGAAATCGATCAGGAACTGGCAGATCAGCAACGCTGCGAACGCCGCCCAGAGCGCACCCGTGGGCGTCAGGCCGAAGCGGTAGGCACAGAGGGCGAAGAGCGCGCCGGTCACCAGTTCGACCAGCGGATAGCGTGGGCTGATGGATGTCTTGCAGGCGGCGCAACGGCCCCGCAGCACCAGGTAGCTCAGCACCGGAATGTTCTGGTACCAGCGGATCTTGTGCCCGCAGGCTCCGCAGCGCGAAGCCGGCCGGCTCAGGTCGAAAGGGGGCAGGCTCTCGATGGCCACGGCCGCCTTGTCTGCTGCGGCTTCGAGCCCGGGCGGGGGCGCTGCCTTCGGCCCGAACACGAGGCTCCAGAGCGAGGGAGCGTCCTTGGACGACATGAGGTTGGCCACGGCATCGGCGAGCCAGTCCCGGTACATCATCACCGGGGTGCGGTAGATCACCACGTTGAGGAAGCTGCCGACCAGCAACCCCAGGACACCCGCGAAGGCGGCGTCGAACCCCTGCGACACCAGCATCAAACGACTTGGCCCAACTTGAAGATCGGCAGGTACATCGACACCACGATGCCGCCGATGATCGTGCCGAGGAACACGATGATGATGGGTTCCATCAGGCTCGAGAGGCCCGCAACCATGTCGTCGACTTCGGACTCGTAGAAATCCGCGGCCTTGCCGAGCATGTGGTCGATGGAGCCGGACTCTTCGCCGATGGCCGTCATCTGGATCACCATCGACGGGAACAGGTTGACGTTGGTCATGGCCGAAGTGAGGCTGGTGCCGGTCGAGACCTCCTGCTGGATCTTGGCCGTGGCGTCGCTGTACACGGTGTTGCCCGATGCGCCGCCGACCGAGTCGAGCGCTTCGACCAGCGGGACACCGGCGGCGAACATGGTGGCGAGGGTGCGGGTCCAGCGGGCGATGCAGGATTTTTCGATCAGGGTGCCGAAGATCGGCACGCGCAGCAGCGCGCGGTCCATGACCCGCTGCACTTTTTCGTTGCGCTTCCAGGCCTGCAGGAAGAAGTAGGTGCCGCCGCCGATCACGCCGAAGATCAGCCACCAGTACGAGACGAAGAATTCGCTCATGCCCATCACGAAGAGCGTCGGCGCCGGCAGATCGGCGCCGAAGGAGGTGAACACCTGCTTGAAGGCCGGAATCACGAAGATCATGATGATGGCCACCACGACGAACGCGACCACGACCACGGACGTCGGATACATCAGCGCCGATTTGATCTTCGACTTGATCGCCTCGGTCTTTTCCATGTAGGTGGCAAGACGGTCCAGCAGATCTTCCAGGATACCGGCCGCTTCACCGGCTTCCACCAGATTGCAATAGAGGTTGTCGAAATACTTCGGAAACTTGCGGAAGGCCGCCGACAGCGAGGTTCCGGTTTCCACATCGCTGCGGATGTCGTTCAGGAGCTTGGCAACACTGGGGTTGGCATTGCCCCGGCCGACGATGTCGAACGACTGCAGCAGCGGCACGCCGGCCTTCATCATGGTTGCGAGCTGGCGCGTGAAGATCGCGATGTCCTTGGGCTTGATGGACTTGCCCGAGCGCATGCGGCGCTTCTTGATCTTGGATGCAAGAACGCCCTGGCGCCGCAAAGCCGCCTGCACCTGGTTCTCGCCGGCGGCCCGAAGCTCGCCGCGCACCAGCTTGCCGTTGCGGTCCTTGCCTTCCCACTCGTAGACAAATTCCTTGAGCGTGTTTGAAGTGCGGGTGGATGCCACTGTTGCCATTCGATCTCCGATTTCTTGCAGTGTGTTCGTTATTCGTTGGTGACCGCCACCACTTCTTCGAGTGAGGTGAGCCCTTGCATGACTTTTCTGAGCCCGGACTGCCGCAGCGAGCGAACGCCTTCGGCCTCGGACTGGCGAGCAATGTCCAGTGCGCTGCCGTCGCGCAGGATGATCGCCTGGATGGTTTCCGAGATCGGCATCACCTGGTAGATGCCGACCCGGCCCTTGTAGCCGCTGCTGCACGCCGAGCAGCCCACCGGCCGGTAGGGCTTCCAGGAGCCGTCGAGCTCTTCTTCCTTGAAGCCCGCATCGAGCAAGGCCTGGCGCGGCACGTCGGCCGGCATGCGGCACACGTGGCACAACCGGCGCGCCAGCCGCTGCGCGGTGATCAGGATGACGCTGGAGGCGATGTTGAACGGCGCAATGCCCATGTTCCGCATCCGCGTGAGCGTGGTCGGCGCATCGTTGGTGTGCAGCGTGGAGAGCACCAGGTGGCCTGTTTGCGCAGCCTTGATCGAGATGTCGGCGGTTTCGAGGTCCCGGATTTCACCGACCATGATGATGTCGGGATCCTGGCGCAGGAAGGCGCGCAGCGCGGCGGCGAACGTCAGCCCGGCCCGTTCGTTCACGTTGACCTGGTTCACGCCCGGCAGGTTGATTTCCGACGGGTCTTCGGCCGTGGCGATGTTGACGCCGGGCTGGTTCAGCAGGTTCAGGCAGGTGTAGAGCGACACGGTCTTGCCCGAACCGGTGGGGCCGGTGACCAGCACCATGCCATAGGGACGGCCGATGGCACGCAGCAACCGCTCCTTCTCGTCGGCGTCGTAGCCGAGCGCGTCGATGCCCAGGCGCGCGCTGCTCGGGTCGAGAATACGGATCACGATCTTCTCGCCGAACAGCGTGGGCAGCGTGCTGACGCGGAAGTCGATGACGCGGTCGGGGCCGATCTTGAGCTTCATGCGGCCGTCTTGCGGCACCCGCTTTTCGGAGATGTCGAGCCGCGAAATCACCTTGATCCGCGAAGCCAGCTTGTCCTTGATGAGCGTCGGGGGGCTTGCGATCTCGCGCAACTCGCCGTCGATGCGGAAGCGCACGCGGTAGTTGTGCTCGTAGGGCTCGAAGTGGATGTCCGACGCCCGCATGCTGACGCCGTCGAGCAGCATCTTGTGCAGGAAGCGCACGACCGGCGCATCTTCGACTTCGGCGACAGCCGCCTGTTCGTTGGTATCGCCCGATGTATCCGCCGTGACGTCGTCGAACTCGAAGTCCCCACCGCCGACGATGTTGTTGAGGGTTTCCGACGCGCTGACGGCGGCGGCCTCGATCATGCGCGACAGCTTGTCGTATTCGGCAATGACCCAGTCCACGCCCATCTGGGACGCAAACTTGATTTTTTCCACCGCCTGCTGGTCCGAGGGGTCGGCTGTTGCAACAATGAGACGGTTGTTGCGCTTGCTGAGCACCACGATGCGGTAGGCGAGGCACAGCTTGGGGTCGAGCAGGTCTTTCGGCAGGCGCTGGTGGTCGATGGCGTCAAGATCCAGCAGCGGGGCGCCGAAGGCGGACGAAAGCGTGTGGGCCAGATCCGCGGCCGAGACGGCGCCACTGCCGGTCAGCTCGGCGATGAAGCTGGTGCGGCCGCTGAGCGACTTTTGATAGATGTCTTCCGCAATCTTCGCGGGAAGCTTGCCGGCCGAGACCAAGGCGCGCGCAAGTCCCGGGAGGGCGATTTGCGTATTTTCTTTAACAGGAAGTTCGGCGGCAGCCATTCAGCGAAATTGCAAGAGATGTGAAAAAATGCTTCACGATCATCGCTGAACGCCCTCGCCATGTAAATCGCTACGCAGCAACAGGCATGGGCATTATTGGTGCCAGCCGAAAAGACTGGTCGGGGTGAGAGGATTCGAACCTCCGGCCTCTACGTCCCGAACGTAGCGCTCTACCAGGCTAAGCTACACCCCGATTGGTTGCAAAAAAAGAGAAGTCGTCCTTGCCAACTCTTGTGAGGTGTTCAGGCACGTCGCTCAAGCAACTGAGCCGCCAATTGTAGCAAACCGTCGGCATGCGAATTGGACGGAAAGTCGCGCAAGGCGTGAATCGCGCGTTTTGCCTCGTCGGCCGCGGCGGCGCGCGATGCGTCCAGCGCCCCGGTGCTGTGGACGATTTCCACGATCTTGCCCAATTGGGCCGTATCGCCCGCCTCGATGGCTGCGCGCACCAGGCTGCTCTGGTCGGCATTGCCGCGCCGCATGGCGAAGATCAGCGGCAATGTGGTCTTGCCTTCGCGCAGGTCGTCGCCCACGTTCTTGCCGGTTTCGTGGGCGTCGCCGGCGTAGTCGAGCACGTCGTCGATCACCTGGAACGCCGTGCCAAGGGCCTGGCCATAGGTCGCGCAGGCTTCCTCGACTTCGGGCGTCGCGCCTGCCAGCACGGCGGCGAGCCGCGTGCTGGCTTCGAAGAGCTTGGCGGTTTTCGAGCGGATCACGCGCAAGTAGGCGGCTTCGTCCAGCGAAGCGTCGTGCATGTTCATCAGCTGGAGCACCTCGCCTTCCGCGATCACGTTCGTCGCCTCGGCCAGGATCTGCATGATGCGCATGTTGTTTGCATCCAACATCATCTGGAAGGCGCGCGAGTACAGGAAGTCGCCGACCAGCACGCTGGCCGGATTTCCGAACGATTCGTTGGCAGTCGGGCGGCCACGCCGCAGGGTCGACTCGTCGACAACGTCGTCGTGCAGCAAGGTGGCCGTGTGGATGAACTCCACGACCGCCGCCAGATTGAAGCGCTGCTCGCCCGTGTAGCCCAGGGCGCCCGACATGAGAAGCAGGAGCGCGGGGCGCAGGCGTTTGCCGCCGGCGGAAATGATGTACTTCGAGACCTGGCTCACCAGGGGCACGCCTGTATCGAGGCGCCGCGCAATCACACGGTCGACTTCGACCATGTCGCCGGCAATCAAATCCAGCACGGTGGCGGTGGGGGAGGTATCGGCGGCGTGAACTGGCAAAGCGTTTGCGCGCGGCGCGTCTGAATGCGAAAGGTGCGGCGGCACAAGGCCGGAAGGCGCAGATTATAGGGATGCGCGGGTGCCTTCCGGCTTGGCTTCGGCCCGAAACCATGTTAGCGCGCGCAAACCGTGCTAGAATCTAAGGCTCTGCGGAATTCGCCGTAGAGCTCATATTCCCAAGAGGTTCACATGTACGCGGTCATAAAAACCGGCGGCAAGCAGTATCGCGTTGCTTCCGGCGAAAAAATTAAAGTAGAACAGATTGCTGCGGATGTAGGCCAGGAAATCGTGATCGATCAGGTTCTCGCAGTCGGCAACGGCAGCGAAATCAAGGTCGGTACGCCCCTGGTGTCCGGCGCAACGGTGACAGTCACGGTACTGTCGCACGGCAAGCACGACAAGGTTCACATCTTCAAGATGCGTCGTCGCAAGCACTATCAGAAACGTCAAGGCCATCGCCAGCAGTTCACGGAACTGCAAATCGGCGCGATCGCCGGCTAAGGAGAACATTCCATGGCACAGAAAAAAGGCGGCGGCTCAACGCGAAACGGGCGCGACTCCAAGCCCAAGATGCTCGGCGTTAAGGCTTTCGGCGGCGAACTGATCAGCGCAGGCTCGATCATCGTGCGCCAGCGCGGCACCCGGTTCCACCCCGGCGTGAATGTCGGCGTGGGCAAGGACCACACGCTGTTTGCACTGGTCGACGGCCATGTGTCGTTCGGCGTCAAGGGCGCAATGAACAAGCACATGGTCAACGTGACCCCGGCGTAAGTCGAGTCACTTCGATCAGCTCGAAGCCCCGCTTTGCCGGGGCTTCTTCATTTGTACACTGGATACCCCATGAAGTTCGTCGACGAAGCCTTCATCGACATCGCCGCCGGCGATGGCGGCAACGGCTGCGTGTCGTTCCGTCATGAAAAATACAAGGAATTCGGCGGTCCCAACGGCGGCGACGGTGGCCGCGGCGGCCACGTCTACGCGGTGGCCGATTCCAACCTCAACACCCTGGTCGACTTTCGCTACTCGCGCCGCCATGAGGCCAAGCGCGGCGAGCACGGCATGGGCTCCGACATGTTCGGCGCCGCGGGCCACGACATCACGCTCAGAATGCCGGTCGGCACCATCATTTCCGACGCCGAAACGGGCGAGGTGCTGTACGAGTTGTTGACCGAAGGCGAGGTCGTCACCATCGCCAAGGGCGGAGACGGCGGCTTCGGCAACATGCGCTTCAAGAGCGCCATCAACCGCGCGCCTCGTCAGAAGACGCCGGGCTGGCCGGGCGAGAAGAAGAGTCTCAAGCTCGAGCTCAAGGTGCTCGCCGATGTGGGGCTGCTCGGCATGCCCAACGCAGGCAAGTCGACTTTGATCAGCGCCATTTCGAACGCACGCCCGCGCATTGCGGACTACCCGTTCACCACGCTGCATCCGAATCTTGGCGTGGTGCGCGTCGGTCCTGAGCAGAGCTTCGTCGTGGCGGACCTTCCGGGCCTGATCGAAGGCGCGTCGGAAGGTGCGGGGTTGGGCCATTTGTTCCTGCGCCACCTCCAGCGCACGCGCCTGCTGCTGCACGTGATCGATCTGGCGCCCTTCGACGATGCCGTCGACCCGGTCGCACAGGCAAAGGCCATCATCGGCGAACTGAAGAAGTACGACGCCGCGCTTTACGAGAAGCCGCGCTGGCTCGTGCTCAACAAGCTCGACATGGTGCCTGAAGACGAACGTTCGGCGCGCGTCAAGGATTTCGTGAAGCGCATGCGTTTCAAGGGGCCCGTGTTCGAGATCTCCGCGCTCACGCGGGAAGGCTGCGAGCACCTGGTGCAAGCGGTCTATCAGCACATCAAGGCGCAGCAGGTGGCGGAACAGGTTCCGGCCGAGGTCGATCCGCGCTTTGTCGAATTGCCGCCGCCGGATCCCAGCTGAGTACCTCGCGGCATCGATACCGATGCAGCGGGCTTCCTAGACAGCAGAACACGCAGTATTCACGACCGCTACAGCTCAAATGACCTCGAATTCCGGATCCACTGCCTTGCGGGACGCCCGCCGAATCGTCGTCAAGGTGGGCTCGAGCCTCGTGACCAACGAAGGGCGGGGTCTGGACGAGGGCGCCATCGGCGAATGGTGCCGCCAGCTTGCGGCCCTCGTGCGCGACGGGCGAGAGGTCGTGATGGTGTCGAGCGGTGCCATCGCCGAAGGCATGAAGCGCCTCGGCTGGCGCACCCGGCCGCACGAGATTCACGAACTCCAGGCCGCTGCGGCGGTCGGGCAGATGGGCCTGGCCCAGATGTACGAGACCAAGCTGCGCGAGAACGAAATGGGCAGCGCGCAGGTGCTGCTGACCCATGCCGACCTCGCCGACCGCGAGCGCTACCTCAATGCGCGCTCGACGCTCGTCACGCTGCTCAGGCTCGGCGTGGTGCCGGTCATCAACGAGAACGACACCGTCGTCAACGACGAGATCAAGTTCGGCGACAACGACACGCTCGGTGCACTGGTGGCCAACCTGGTCGAAGCCGATGCGCTGGTCATCCTCACCGATCAAAAGGGGCTCTTCACGGCCGATCCGCGCAAGGACCCGGACGCCAAGTTCGTGCACGAGGCGGCGGCAGGCGATCCGGCGCTCGAAGCCATGGCGGGCGGGGCGGGCTCCAGCCTCGGCCGCGGCGGCATGATCACGAAGATTCTGGCGGCCAAGCGCGCTGCGGGGTCCGGCGCTTCCACCGTGATTGCCTGGGGCCGCGAGCCCGACGCATTGCTGCGCCTGACGCGCGGTGAATCCATCGGCACCCTGCTCGTTGCCCAGACCGCCAAGCACCAGGCCCGAAAGCGCTGGATGGCCGACCATCTGCAGCTGCGGGGTGCCGTCACCGTCGACGCCGGCGCGGCGGCCAAGGTGCGGGCCGAAGGCAAGAGCCTGCTGCCGATCGGCATGACGGGCGTGTCGGGCGAGTTTTCGCGGGGCGACGTGATCGCCGTGCGCGACACCGAGGGGGTGGAACTGGCCCGCGGCCTGGCCAACTACTCGAGCATGGAAGCCCGCCTGCTGTGCCGCAAGCCCTCGTCCGAGTTCGAGCGTTTGCTGGGCTATGTGGCGGAGCCCGAAATGGTCCACCGCGACAACATGGTGCTGATGCCCAGCTGATCAAAAAAAACGGGGCCGCGAGGCCCCGTCGTTTTACTGCACTTCGCGAATCGGGTTGCGCAGGTTCTGAACCATGTCCCCGACCGAATTGCGCGGCGCATTGCCTCGGCACAGCGCCTGGGTCGACAGCGCCTTGGCGTAGAGCGAATTCAGATCGTTGATGCGTTTCCACTCCGGCGTCTTCGTTTCCTGCCAGGAGCCATTGTTGTAGCGGGCGTAGTTCTTCAATTCCGCGGTCGAGCAGCGTACGCCCTCATAGGACGCATTGACGGCGCCGCCGTTGCGGTTTTGGGTCACCACCACATAGCGCACGATGCCGTCCCCTGTGATGGCAATGGTGCGGGGGTCGATGCCGAACTTCAGGCTCATGTAGGGCGGCATCTCGATCGGCAGCAGACGGCTCTCGCTGAAGGCCGGCGGCGGGGGGGCTTTGGTTTCCTCCCACTCGGCATCCGCCTCGGTCCGCTTGGCGGCCGGCGGCATGCCGGCCTGCGCCCAGTCGGGGTTGTCGGTGTCGTGCTTGCCCGATGCGCACCCGGCGAGCAGGGCGGCGACACACGCGAGAAGCAAGGCGCGCTCAGCGTTGCGACGGAAAGAAGGGCGCTTTGTTGTTGGGAGAGGAAGATTCATCGCTCACGGAAGGAAGGTCGGGATGCGGGTCGAAACTGCCGCCGGGCGGCAGGTCCAGGCCTGCGGGTGCGCCGCCGTCTGGCGTGTGGCGCTCGAACTCTCGGGCGCGCACGTTGCTGCGCAGGAAGCGGTTGCGGAAATCCTGCCGCGGCAGGTAGCGAGCGAGCTCGGTCAGTGCCATCTCGTAGACGCCGCGTTTGAATTCCACGACCACATCGAGCGGCACCCAGTAGTCGTGCCATCGCCAGGCGTCGAACTCGGGGTGGTCGGTCGCGCGCAGGTTCAAGTCCCAGTCGTGACCGATCAATTGCAGCAAATACCAGATTTGCTTCTGGCCCTTGTAGTGGCCCCGTGCGTCACGGCGAATGAACCGATCCGGCACCTCGTAGCGCAACCAGTCACGGGTACGGGCCACGATGCGCACGTGCTCCGGATGGAGCCCGACTTCCTCGTGCAGTTCCCGAAACATGGCTTGCTCGGGACTTTCGCCGCGGTCTATGCCGCCTTGCGGAAACTGCCAGGAATGCGTGCGTATGCGTTTGCCCCAGAAAACCTGGTTTCTCTGGTTGAGCAGGATGATGCCGACGTTGGGCCTGAAGCCGTCCCGGTCGAGCATAATCAAACCCCAATTTTTGAACTGAGTCGATTATGCATGCCGGGTTGCACACGGCAAGCGACCGACGCCAGGCTCTCAGGGTCTCCCCGGGGGAGTTGTCCCCCACATCCCAACTTCGAATTCAGCGAGTCCATCGCCACGATCCCGATGAAAGCTTCCCGATTTTTTGTCTCCACCCTCAAGGAAGCACCCGCCGACGCCGAGGTCGCGAGCCATCGGCTCATGATGCGCGCCGGCATGATCAAGAAGCTCGGCACCGGTATCTATACCTACATGCCGATGGGACTGCGCGTGATCCGCAAGGTCGAGGCGATCGTGCGCGAGGAAATGAACCGCGCCGGTGCCGTCGAGATGGCAATGCCGGTGGTTCAGCCCGCCGAGTTCTGGCAAGAGACCGGCCGCTTCGACAAGATGGGCCCCGAGCTGCTGCGCATCAAGGACCGGCATGACCGTGACTTCGTGGTCCAGCCGACGAGCGAAGAAGTGGTCACCGACATCGCGCGGCAGGAAATCCGCAGCTACAAGCAGCTGCCGAAGAATTTCTACCAGATCCAGACCAAGTTCCGCGACGAGCGCCGTCCGCGCTTCGGCCTCATGCGTGGGCGCGAGTTCATCATGAAGGATGCCTACAGCTTCGACCGCGACCTCGATGCCGCCAAGGCCAGCTATCAGCTCATGGCCGATGCCTATCGCCGCATCTTCGACCGCTTCGGCCTGCGCTACCGCGCCGTGGCGGCCGACAGCGGCGCCATCGGCGGCGACCTGAGCGAAGAGTTCCAGGTGATTGCCGCCACCGGCGAAGACGCCATCGTCTATTGCCCGGGCAGCGACTACGCCGCCAACATGGAAAAGGCCGAAGCCTTGGCTCCGGCCGGGCCACGCCCTGCACCCGCCAAGGCGCTCGAAAAGACGCCGACCCCCGGCAAGGCCACCTGCGCCGAGGTTGCCGAGCTGCTCGGCGTGCCGCTCTCGACCACCATCAAGTCGCTGGTGCTCGCCTCCGACATCGTCGATGAGGCTGGCAACCTGAAGGGTTCGCAGGTCTGGCTGCTGCTTTTGCGCGGCGACCACGACATGAACGAGATCAAGGTCGGCAAGGTGCCCGGCCTGGACAAGAGCTTCCGCTTTGCGACCCTCGCAGAAATCGATGAGCACTTCGGCTGCAAGCCCGGCTACCTCGGGCCGCTGAACCTCAAGAAGCCGGTCAAGCTGGTGGCCGACCGCGAAGCAGCCGTGCTGGCCGACTGGATCACCGGTGCCAATGAAGTCGATTTCCACATGACCGGCGTCAACTGGGGCCGCGACCTGCCCGAGCCCGACTTGGTGGCCGACATCCGCAACGTGGTGGCGGGCGACGCCTCGCCCGACGGCAAGGGCGTGCTGGCCATCGAGCGCGGAATCGAGGTCGGCCACGTGTTCGTGCTCGGCACCAAGTACAGCAAGGACATGAACGCCACCTACCTCGACGAAGGCGGCAAGCCGCAGTTCCTCGAGATGGGTTGCTACGGCATCGGCATCACGCGCCTGCCGGCCGCCGCCATCGAACAGAACCACGACGAGCGCGGCATCATCTGGCCGGACGCACTGGCGCCGTTCACCGTGGTGGTCTGCCCGATCGGCATGGACCGCAGCCCCGAGGTCAAGGTGGCCGCTGAAGCGCTCTACGAGCAACTGCTCGCATCCGGCGTCGACGTGCTGCTGGACGACCGCGGCGAACGCCCCGGCGCGATGTTCGCTGATTGGGAACTGATCGGCGTGCCGCACCGCGTGGTCATTTCCGACCGCGGCCTGAAGGAAGGCCAACTCGAATACCAGCATCGCCGCGACACGGCGGCCACCAAGGTGCCCGCGGCCGGCATCGCCGAATTCATCACCGGCAAGCTCGCGAAATGAGCCCGGAGGGCGGCCTCTCGCGACGCCGGTGCCTGGGCGGCGCCGTGACGGCGGGCGCCCTCGGGGTGCTGTCGCTGCCGCGGGCCGCGCTGGCCGGCGCCCAGATCGAAGAGCCGTTGATCGATTCGGTGCGCACCGCGCTGAGTTCGGCCGTCCATAACAAGGCGCCGCCGGTTCCCGAGTTCTCGAACACGGAGGCCCGTCTCAACTATCTGCGCTGGCTCGGCGAGATGAGCGAGCGCCTCAAGAAGAAAATCGCCGACTGGCCCACGCGCAAGGAATTCCTGCAGACCGTCTGGTACGAAAGCAAGCGCTCGGGGCTGGACGTGAGCCTGGTGCTGGGGCTCGTGCAGGTCGAGAGCAACTTCCGCAAGTTCGCGGTCTCCAGCGCCGGTGCCCGCGGCTACATGCAGGTCATGCCGTTCTGGACCCGTGTGATCGGCGACAGCGACCCCGCCAAGCTGTTCCACATGCAGACCAACCTGCGCTTCGGCTGCGTCATCCTGCGCCACTACCTCGACCGCGAGAACGGTGATCTGTACATGACGCTCGGCCGCTACAACGGCAGCCGCGGCAAGTCGCCGTATCCGAACGCCGTGTTCGCGAACCAGCGGCTGTGGGCCTACGACGACAAAGCGCGAGAACGCGAGCGGGACCGTTCGGCAGCCTGAATATCTGTTTCAGGAATACCGCGAAACCGGCTTTGCCGGGCCGCTGGTATTGCCCCCGGTAGGGGGTTGGCGAAGCGACACGAAGTGCGCGCAGACTGGGGGCGAGCCAAGTCTTTCGAGCTAGGTCCTCGTCACCATCACCTGGTCGATCCGGTAGCTGTCGACATCCATCACCTCGAAGGTGTAGCCGCCCCAGCTCACGCTGTCGGTGCGCTTGGGCACACGGCGCAGCATCACCATCAGGAAACCCGCCAGCGTTTCGTAGTCGTCCGGGTGCGGCAACTCGTCGATGTGCAGCGCGCGCTGCACGTCCTGGATCGGCGTGACGCCATCGATCAGCCACGAGTTCTCGTCGCGCCGCACGATCTGCTCCTCGTCAGGCATGGAGACGAGGTCGCCCATCACCGTGCTCATCACATCGTTGAGCGTGATGACGCCCACCACCAGGCTGTACTCGTTGACGATGATCGCGAAGTCTTCGTGCGCCTGCTGGAACTGCTCGAGCACTTCGGTCAGCGAGAGCCGGTCGGGGACGACCAGCGCCTTGTGCAGCGTCAGGCCCTGGTCGAAGGCCAGCGGCTGGCCGCTGAGCACGCGCTGGAACATTTCCTTGGCGTCGATGTAGCCGAGCACATGGTCGATGTCGCCGTCGCACACCGGATAGGCCGAAAAAGGCTCGGCCACGATGCGCGCCCGCAGCACCGATTCGGGATCGTCGTGCAGGAACCAGGCGATGCTGTCGCGCGCCGTCATCACGCTGCTGACGAGCCGCGTGTCGAGCTCGAACACATTGGCGATCACCTGCTGCTCGCGGACCGCGAGCACGCCCGCGCGCGCACCGGCTTCGGTCATGGCCAGGATGTCGGCCGAGGTGATCTTGTCGTCACGCACCAGCGGCATGCCGAGCAGCTTGAAGAGCATGTCGGTCGAGCGGGTGAACAGCCACACCAGCGGCTTGAACGTGGTGATCAGCACCAGCATCGGGCCGACCATGCGCACGGCGATGCGCTCCGGGTCGCTCATGCCGAGTCGCTTGGGGAACAGGTCGGCGAACACCAGGAACACCGCAATGACGATCACGAACGAGCACAGAAAAGCCACGTTCGCCGAAGCCTCGACGCTGAGCCAGTGCTCGAAGAAGCGCGCGAAGTACGGGCTGAGCGAGCCCTCACCCACCACACCGCCGAGGATCGCCACCGCATTGAGCCCGATCTGCACCACGGTAAAGTAATGGCCAGGCTGCTCCTGCACGCGCAGCACGCGCTCGGCGCGCGCGTCGCCCTCGTCGGCCATCTGGCGCAGCCGCAGGCGCCGCGACGCGGCAAGGGTGATCTCGGCAAGGGAGAAGAACGCGCTCATCGCGATCAGCAAGATGATGATGAGCAGGCTTTGGGTAAGAGTCATGGTGGCACGTCGAAGAGTGCCATGGTGCCATGACACGGCGCGCATTCCGGCGACACCGCAAAACCGGGCTTGCCCGGCTCCGCAAAGCCTAGACTCCGCCGTGGGGATGGGTCGGGTCGACCCAGAGTACCGATTCGGGTTTTTCCACGGGCTCGATGTCGAGGTTCACCGCCACGGCCTCGCCATCGCTGCGGCACAGTACGCACTCGAGCGATTCGGTCGCGCTGGCGTTGATTTCCTGGTGCGGCACGTAGGGCGGCACATAGATGAAGTCGCCCGGACCGGCTTCGGCCGTGAACTCGAGCTTCTCGCCCCACCGCATGCGGGCCCGGCCGCGCACCACGTAGATCACCGATTCGAGATGCCCATGGTGGTGGGCGCCGGTCTTGGCGTCGGCATGGATGGTGACGGTGCCGGCCCACAGCTTCTGCGCGCCGACACGCGCGAAATTGATGGCTGCGGCCCGGTTCATGCCCGGCGTCTGCGCGGTATTGACGTCGAGCTGGTTGGCCGCGATCACGCGCACGCCGTCATGCTTCCAGGCCGGGGCGGACTCGCCGCCGTGCGAGTGGTCTTCGTGGTCGTGGCTCATCGAGCGGCCAGCGAAAAAAATCAGCCGGCGTTGCTGCCGCCCAGCACCTGCTGCAGCTCGCCCGACTCGTACATCTCCATCATGATGTCCGAGCCGCCGACGAACTCGCCCTTCACGTAGAGCTGGGGAATCGTGGGCCAGTTGCTGTATTCCTTGATGCCCTGGCGGATGCCGTCGTCTTCGAGCACGTTGACGGTCTTGAGCGCCTTGGTGTCGACGCCGACCGCCTTGAGGATCTGGATGGCGCGGCCCGAAAAGCCGCACATCGGAAAGCTCGCGTTGCCCTTCATGAAGAGCACGAGGTCGTTGGTCTTGACGAGATCGTCGATGCGTTGTTGAGCGTCGGACATGGGAACTCCTGAAAAAGTGGGCTTGGGGGGATTATTTCACCGGGCGCCAGATTCCGCCGGAACAGCGCGCGATGCCGGCAAGGTCGTCGCGGCTTTGAACCTCCGAGAAACCTCGCGTTTCCAGCAGCCGGCGCACGGCGGGGGCCTGGTCGTGGCCGTGCTCCAGCAGCAGCCAGCCGCCTTCCTCGAGGTGGGAAGGGGCGTGCTGCACGATCTGGCGAATGTCGTCGAGCCCGTCGGTACCCGCGACAAGCGCTGCCGAGGGCTCGTGCTGCAGCGCGGGCAGGTGCGGGTCGTCGGCGGCGATATACGGCGGATTGCTGGCGATGACCGCGTAGCCGCCGGCAGCGCCGTCCAGCCAATGGGCCTGGGCGAAACGCACCGCCAGGCGCAGGCGCTGCGAATTGGCCTCGGCGACGGCCAGCGCATCGGCGCTGGCATCGACCGCATCGACCTGGGCATCGGGGCGCGCGTGCTGCAGGGCCAGCGCGATCGCGCCGCTGCCCGTGCCGAGGTCGAGCACGCGCGGGGCTTCATGACCCTCGAGGCACTGCAAGGCCCAATCGACCAGCGTTTCGGTATCCGGACGCGGCACCAGCACCCGGGCATCCACCTGCAGGGTCAGGCCGTGAAACTCTTTTTCGCCGAGCAGGTAGGCCACGGGTTCACCCGTCAGCCGGCGCGACAGTTGCGCCGCGAGCGCGGCCCACGCCGGGTCGGAAATGGCATCGGTGTCGTGTGCCAGCAGCCACGCCCGGTCGTGCGGCGCGCGGCCGAGCGTGTGCAGCAGCAGCAACTGGGCGTCGAGCTTGTCGACACCCAGCGCCACCGCCGCGGCCAGCGCCTGCGCTACGGTGAGCGGCGTGGCGGCAGTCATCGTCACGCCGGCAGGCTCGACTCGAGCTCGGCCAGCTGCTCGGCCTCGCGTGCGGCGCGCAGCGCGTCCAGCACGTCGCCCAGGTCGCCTTCCATGATCGCCAGCAGCTTGTAGAGGGTGAGATTGATGCGGTGGTCGGTGAGCCGGCCCTGCGGAAAGTTGTAGGTGCGGATGCGGTCCGAGCGGTCGCCGCTGCCGATCAGGCCCTTGCGCATGGCGGCGTCCTTGGCGGCGCGCTCGCTGCGCTCCTTCTCCTGGATGCGCGCCGACAGCACCTGCAGCGCCTTGGCCTTGTTGCGGTGCTGGCTGCGGTCGTCCTGGCACTCGGCCACGATGCCCGTGGGAATGTGCGTGATGCGCACGGCCGAATCGGTCTTGTTGATGTGCTGTCCGCCGGCGCCGCTCGCGCGGTAGGTGTCGATGCGCAGGTCGGCCGGGTTGATCTGCACCGCCACGGTTTCGTCGGGCTCGGCGAGCACGGCCACCGTGCAGGCGCTGGTGTGGATGCGGCCCTGCGTCTCGGTGGCCGGCACGCGCTGCACGCGGTGGCCGCCCGATTCGAAGCGCAGCTTGCCGAAGACGTCGTCGCCGACGATGCGGATCACCACTTCCTTGTAGCCGCCGAGTTCGCTCGCGCTCTCGCTCACGACCTCGCAACGCAGGCCGGCGCGCTCGCAATAGCGCGTGTACATGCGCAGCAGGTCGCCCGCGAACAGCGCCGATTCGTCGCCGCCCGTGCCGGCGCGGATTTCCATGAAGGCGTTGCGCGCGTCGTCCGGGTCCTTGGGCAGCAGCAGGCGCTGCAGCTCTTCCTCGAACTGCGTCAACTCGGCCTCGGCCCCCGCGATTTCTTCCCGGGCCATCTCGGCCATGTCGGGGTCGTCGAGCATCTCGCGCGCGCCGGCGATGTCGGCTTCGCGCTGCCTGTAGCGCTCGTAGCGGCCCGCGATCTGCGTGATTTCGGCATGCTCGCGCGAGATGGTGCGGTATTGCGCCATGTCGCTCATGATGTCTTCGCGCGACAGCAGGAAGTCGAGTTCGCCGAGGCGCTGCGCGTAGCGCTCGAGTTGGTGGCGCAGAAAAGGTTTCACGTCGAAAAAGGGCCGAAGAAGAAGGAGGGAGCGCGGCTCGCGGCGGCAAGGCGCGGAATGGCCGCGGCAACAGGCCAGGGCCGGCGGCGGCAAGCGTCGCTAACGCTCTTTGCGCAGGAAGAGCCGCGAAATCGTCTGGGCCGTGTGCTCGCGCGAAGCCGCATCGCCCGCATGCAGCTCGGCCAGCGCGCCGTGCAGCATTTTCTGCGTGAGTCCGCGCGACATGGCTTCGAGCACCGCGTCGATCGGCTCGCCCTTTGCCAGCAGCTTGCGTGCGCGGGCCATCTCGGCCGCGCGCCATTCGTCGGTCTGCGCATTGAGCTGCTGGATCAGCGGCACCGTGCCGCGCTGGCCCAGCCAGTGCATGAAGCTCTGCACGCCGGCGTCGATGATGACTTCGGCCTGGGCCACCGCGGCCTGCCGGTTGGCGTGGCCCTGCTGCACCACCTGGGCGAGATCGTCCACGGTGTAGAGATAGATGTCTTCGAGCGCCTTCACCTCGGGCTCGATGTCGCGCGGAACCGCCAGGTCGACCATGAACATCGGGCGGTGCTTGCGGGCCTTGAGGGCACGTTCGACGGCGCCCAGGCCGATGATCGGCAGCGTGCTCGCGGTGCAGCTCACCACGATGTCGAATTCGGCCAGCCGGCTCGGCAGGTCAGCCAGCCGCATCGCCTCGCCGCCGAAGCGCGAGGCCAGCTTTTCGCCGCGTTCGAGCGTGCGGTTGGCAATGGCGATCGACTTCGGGTCCTTGGCCGCGAAATGCGTGGCGGCCAGGTCAATCATTTCGCCGGCGCCCACGAACAGCACGCGCGTCTGGTGCAGGTCTTCGAAGAGCTGTCCGGCCAGCCGAACTGCCGCGGCCGCCATGCTGATCGAATGCGCGCCGATTTCGGTGGCGGTACGCACCTCTTTCGCCACCGCGAAAGAGCGCTGGAACAATTGGTTGAGCGTGCTGCCGAGCGCACCCGCGGTCTCGGCCGCGCGCACGGCGTCTTTCATCTGGCCGAGGATCTGCGCTTCGCCGAGCACCATCGAATCGAGCCCGCTCGCCACGCGGAACGCATGGCGAGCGGCCTCGTCGTCATGCAGCGTGTAGGCGTGCGAGCGCAGCAGCGCCGGCGCCACGCCGCCGTTCTCGGCCAGCCAGCCGACCGTGTGGTCGAGCGCGGCGTGCTCGGCGGCGCAATAGATCTCGGTGCGGTTGCAGGTCGAGATGATCGCGGCCTCGACCTGCGGATGGCGGCCGGTGGCGAACGAATTGCGCAGACTCTGCAGCGTGGGCGCCAGCTGATCGAGCGCGAACGCGAAACGACCGCGCAGGTCGAGCGGCGCGGTCGTGTGGTTCAACCCGAGGGTCCAGACTGACATATCTCCTGATTATAAAATCAGCAGGAGCTATGCGGCGGCCGAAGGGTTTGCCGTGTAATCAGCAAAACCAGAAAGGGCGCCGCGAGCGCCCTTGCTTTATCTGGCGGGCCTCCGTCCCTCTCTTCCCCCTTTCTCCCTCATGTCCCTGCTGGATCTCCTCAACCACCTGCTCAATTTCGTGGCGCCTGCCCTGGCCGTCGGCTTCCTGTGTGCGCTGATGGGTCGGGTTTTCGTCCGCAGGGCGGCCGGGGTACCCAGCTGGTGGATTCAGGGGGCAATCAACGCCGGTGTGGGCGCGCTGGTGCTTCTGGGCGGCTTGGTCTTTTTTGGTCGTGATGGCGCGATGGCCACCTACGCGGCGCTCGTGTTGGCTTGCGGTACAAGCCAATGGTGGGTGTCGGGCGCTTGGCGAGGGTAGACGCGGCGCACGACAACGCACGATCTGCGTGTCAATATGTTACTTCGGTTAATATATTAATCGGGGCGGTAATTTGTCACACTTGAGAACGGGAAGAGTTACAGGCAAACCGCCTTAAGCATGCGTGGCAAGGCGGCCCATGGACGGAATCGATGTATTTGCATCCTCTTATTGCCAGCGTTCCCCCCGATGAGCGGGCCGCCTTTGTCCAGCGCATCGAACTTCGTTCCTACCGGCGCAACGAAGTCGTGCTGGGTGCGGATGAGTGGACCGACCGCGTGTACTGCGTCGCCACGGGCCTGCTGCGGGTGGTCGTGCAAGGCAGTGAAGACAGCGGCGACGTCACCACCGACTTCATCCGGCAGGACGACATCTTCCTGAATTCCGCGCTCGTCGACGAGCGCTACCAGCCCGGCGCCACATTGGTCGCGGCATTGCCCACCTCCCTTTACCTGGTGCCGACGCTCGAATTGCGGGCCCTGTGCGACCGGTTCCCCGCGGTGACGATGGGGCTGCTCGAGGTCGTGATGAAGCGCACGACGGTGCTGCGCAGGCAGATCAGGCAGATTTCATCGGCCTCGTCCGAACGGCTCATCAGCCGCATCCTGCATGAGCTCACCGTGCTGGCCCCGGGTACCGGTGGCGGCTACGACAAGCGCATCACGCAATCGGTCATCGCCTCTTATTCGGGGCTGTCCAGAATGCAGGTCAACAAGACCATGCGCGACCTGGAGCGCCGCGGCCTGGTCAGGCGGGACGAGCACGGGGTCTACGTTCCGCCGCATTTCGCGTCGTCGGACTTCCAGGAGCTTCCTCCGGGCGAGCCGATGCCGCCCGCGAACCCGCCCGGCGAGGTGGATCCATCGTTTTTCTCGGAACTGTTCGAGGCGCCGCCCAAGTCGGGCAAGCCCCGCAAGGGTTGACGCGGCCGCGGCCGGGAGATGTCCGCAGATGCCGGCAGATGCCCGCTAACCCACTGCCAGCCGGGTTCCCGCGCCGCTGGCGGCTTTGCGGATCCCGTCCGGCCCATAGAAGGGCTGCGCGCTGGCCTGCAGGTAGTGCAGCGCGTTCTGCGTGAAATCCAGCTGGCTGTACACCATCGATCCGTTGCGGCGGTTGTCGGCCCTGGCTTGCTGCGCAAGCTCCACCAGAGCCCCCCAGGCCGCGAGCGAGGCTTTGCCGTCGGCTGCGGCGGCCGCTTCGGCGCCCGAACGGCCGGGCTCGAAGCCTCGTGCCACCTGGGCTGCCTCGCGGGCCTGGTCGAGTGCCGCCATGCGGTCGAGCAGACCGGTCTTGCGCTCCGTCAGACGCGGCAGTTCCGTGAAGCGGCCGTTCTTCATGGCATCTGCTTCCTGGTCGAGCACAGACAGGAATTCCTCGATGCAGGCTTTCTCGGCCAACAGGTGAACCAGCATGGCGTCTACAGCTTTCCGTTTTCGTCCAGCAGTTCGCGCACGCTGCTCAGCAGGCCGCGAGCGATCCGCTCGGGATGGATTTCATAGCGCCCGGCCCGGATGTCCTCGCGGATCGCGGCCACGCGCGCTGCATCGAAGTCGGCGTTGGGTGCGTCGGGCAGCGAATGCACCTGGCCGCCCGACGAGAGCTGCACCACGTCCTTGCCGCCCTGGGCGGCTGCGGTGCCGCTGGCTGGCGATGACGATGCGCCCTTGTTCGTTCGGGTGAGCAGTGTGGCCGAAGGGGCGGATGGATCGATTTTCAAGATGGTTCCTCAAAGGGCTGCCTTGTGTATCGGCAGTTCGGACCGAAACTTTAGGGCTTGGCGCATCGCGCCGTGAATTCGGCTACTGCGCCAGCCGGATCTGGCCTTCCTCATCGGCGATACCGCTGACCAGGCGGCCGTCCAGGGTCTTGGCCCGCACCGTCGAGCCGGCCCCCGCGCTGGTCATCGCCCGGGCCTCGGTACTCACACTGTAGCCGGGCCCCTCGGCCACCACCTTGACCGTCTGGCCCTGCTGGATCACGGACACGCCGCGTACCAGCTCGCGCCGCAGCGGCGCACCCGATGCGATGCGGTTGGCGGCCACCACGCCCTGGAGCTGCGCGGCGTCGGTGACCACGGAGCGTGGCAGGGCCGTGAGGTCGCCGGTGCGCACGGCGAAGTCGCCTGCGCCGAAAGCCTGGCCCTTCTCGATGTTCCGCACGGCGACAAAGTACTGCCCCTCGACCGCGACATGCGCCAGCACGAAGCGCGTCCAGGGCTTCTGGTCCGAATGGCAGCGCAGGCCGACCGACACGCGGCCCCAGGCTGCGGCGCCGCGCGGCAAAAAAGCTTCGAGCGCATCGCAGGCGGGCAGCGGACCGGCGCCCGGAGCCTCGACGCGGATGCTGACCTTGCCCGGCAGCCCGGCGATTTGCGCCTGCAACAACTTGTCCACAGCGGCGCGCGCGTCGCCTGCCAGTGGCGCAGCGGCAACGGATGTCGCCGCTGCAAGTCCTGCCGCCAAGGCTGGCAGCACGGTCTTCAGGAGGCGCTTGCGGGAGTGGGTTTTTTCCATCATGGGTGCCCGGCAATTCTAGGAAGACGCCCCCGATCCGAAGATTCGAAGTGCACCCCAAATGCCCCTTTGTTCGGCCCATTGCGAAAGCAGTGCATGCATAGACTCGCTTTCCATCAGTCGCCATGCCCGCCAGGGACGCGATGCCACCAATGATGGAAACACATGATCGACAAGCTGGATGCGGCACTGCGCTTCAACCGCGAAGCACTCAATCTCCGGGCACAGCGCCAGGAGGTGCTGGCCGCCAACATCGCCCACGCCGACACGCCCAACTACAAGGCGCGTGACTTCGACTTCGCCAGCCGCCTGACGCAGGCGGTCGAGCAGGGCCGCGGAGGGCAGTCGGTGCAGATGGCCGCCACATCGTCGCGCCACATCCAGGGCCAGGCCTCTTCGATGCCCGACCGCGACCTGCTGTACCGCGTGCCCAGCCAGTCGAGCATCGACGGCAACACCGTCGAGATGGATGCCGAGCGCATCAACTTCGCGGACAACGCGCTGCGCTACGAGGCCAACCTCACGGTGGTCAGCGCCAAGATCAAGTCGCTGCTCTCCGCAGCCCAATAAATAGAGGAGAGCAGGCATGCCGCATCCCAGCACTTCCATGAACATCTTCAGCGTGGCGGGCTCCGCCATGGCTGCGCAGTCGCAGCGCATGAACGTGACGGCGAGCAACCTCGCCAACGCCGAAAGCGTGGCCGGTCCCGACGGCAAGCCCTACCGCGCCAAGCAGGTCGTGTTCGAAGTGGCCTCCTCCGGTTCCGGCCAGCAGGACATCGGCGGCGTGAAGGTGGCCGGCGTCGTCGAAGACCCTTCGCCGCTGAAGATGGTCTTCGACCCGAAGAACCCGCATGCCGACGCCAAGGGCTATGTGGCGATGCCGAACGTCAATGTGGTCGAAGAGATGACCAACATGATTTCCGCCTCGCGCAGCTACCAGGCCAACGTCGAAGTGCTGAACACAGCCAAGACCTTGATGGTCAAGACGCTGACCATCGGCCAGTAACCCCGAACACCGCAAGAAAAAACCATGGCCATCTCCGATACCTCCTCCATCTCCGGGCTCAACGCAGCCACGGCCGCATCGAGCGGCGGCAACGTTTCCGAAGCAGACAGCGAACAGCGCTTCCTGAAGCTGCTGGTGACGCAGCTCAACAACCAGGACCCGCTCAACCCGATGGAGAACGCCGAGCTCACCTCGCAACTGGCGCAGATGAGCACCGTGAGCGGCATCGAGCGGCTCAACACCGCGCTCAGCGGGCTGGTGAACCAGACCGGCGCCAACCAAGTGCTCCAGGCGGCATCGCTCATTGGCTACAACGTGCTGTCGCCGGGCAACGCCATCGGCACCACGGAGCCGAAAACCGGCGAAGAGCCGGCGCCTGTGCCCTTTGCCGTGCAGCTGCCGGCGACCGCGGGCAACGTCGAAGTGAAGATCGTCAATGCCGCGGGCAACACGGTGCGCACGCTGTCGCTCGGTTCGATGACCGAAGGCGTCAATGCCGTCACCTGGGACGGCAAGGCCGACGACGGCACCGTGGCGCCGGCCGGCGCCTACAGCTTCACCGTTTCCGCTGCCAACAACGGAACGAACGTGGAAGCCACCTCGCTCGTTTTCTCGCAGGTGGCCGCCGTCAAGCAGGGCGTCAACGGCGTCACGCTCGAACTGGCCACCGGCAAGAGCATCGGCCTGGCCGATGTGCGCATGTTCCTCTGAGCGTTCGGCGCAAGTCTTCTTCATCGGCAGCGGCCTGCGCGTCGCACGCCAATTCCATTTCTTCTTTTCGCACTGAAACAAGGATTCGATCATGGGCTTTACCCAAGGCATCAGCGGCTTGTCCGCAGCCGCCGCCAACCTGGACGTCATCGGCAACAACATCGCGAACTCGGGCACCGTCGGCTTCAAGTCGGGCGCGGCCACGTTCCAGGACGTGTATGCGGGCTCGCGCGTCGGCCTCGGCGTGGCGGTGTCGGGCATCGTGCAGAACTTCACCCAGGGCTCGGTGCAGACCAGCAGCCGACCGCTGGACATTGCGATCCTCAACGGCGACGGCTTCTTCCGGCTCAGCAGCCCGAGCGGCGAGGTGATGTATTCGCGCAATGGCCAGTTCACGCGCGACAAGGACGGCTTCGTCGTCAACGCCGCCGGCCTGCGCCTCACGGGCTACGGCGTTTCCGCCACCGGCGGGCTGGATGGCGGCACGCCCGCTCCGCTGCAGATCCAGACCACGGCCATGAGCCCGAAGGCCACCACGGCCATCGACGCCACCTTCAACCTCGACGCGCGCGGCACGGTGCCCACCAAGACGCCATTCTCGCCCACCGATTCGGACACCTTCAACTATTCGAACGCCCTCGGCCCGATCTTCGACTCGCTCGGCAATCCGCATGAGCTCGGCGTCTTCTTCGTGAAGAGCGGTGCCAACGCATGGAACGTGTACGGCGCGGCCGACGGCGCCGCGCTCAACGCCGGGGCGCCGATCTCGACGATGACCTTCGACGGCAACGGCAACCTGCTCACGCCCGCGGGCGGCGCGATCACCTTGCCCGCGATGAACTTCGGCAACGGCTCGGTGGCGCTCAATGCCTCGGTGGACCTGTCGGGCACCACGCAGTTCGGCAACGTCAACGAAATCAAGACGCTCAAGCAGGACGGCTACACCTCCGGCACGCTGACCTCGTTCTCCATCAACCCCGACGGCACCATCACCGGCAAGTTCTCCAACGAACAGACCACGCTGATGGGCCAGGTGGTGCTGACCTCGTTCGCCAACCCGAACGGGCTCGAGCCGAAGGGCGAGAACGTCTGGGCCGAAACACTGGCCTCGGGCCAGCCGCTCACCGGCACGCCGGGCGCGGGCACCAAACAGGGCTCGCTCGCATCGGGCGCGCTGGAGGCGTCCAACGTCGACCTGACCTCCGAGCTCGTCAACCTCATCGTCGCGCAGCGCAGCTACCAGGCCAATGCGCAGACGGTGAAGACGCAGGATCAGGTCGTCCAGACGCTGATCAACATCCGCTGAGCCCGCCATGGATCGCATGCTGTATGTCGCCATGAGCGGCGCCAAGCAGGCCATGGAGCAGCAGGCCTCCGTCGCCAACAACATGGCGAACGCCTCGACCCCGGGGTTCCGCGCGCAGATCAACAGCTTTCGCGCGGTGCCGGTAACGGGCGGCCCGGAAGCGCCGACGCGCGCCTATGTGGTTGCCACCACACCGGGCGCCGACTTCAGCCACGGTCCACTGACCGAAACCGGCCGCGCACTCGATGTCGCGGTGCACGGCGACGGCTGGCTCGTGGTGCAGACGCCCGATGGCGGCGAGGCCTACACCCGCGTGGGCAACCTGCAGGTGAACGCTGAAGGCCAGCTCACGACCATGGGCTCGCTGCCCGTGGCCGGCGATGCCGGCGCACTGGTGGTGCCGCCCGGCTCCGCGGTCTCGATTGCCGCCAACGGCCTGGTCACGGCGCGCGGCGCTGGCGACCCGGCCACCGGCATTGCCGAGGCGGGCCGCCTGAAGCTGGTCAACCCGCCCGTGGCCGACCTGGTGCGCGGCGCCGACGGCCTTTTTCGCATGCGTGAAGGCCTGCCGCCCGCCGAGGCCGATGCGGCCGTGACCGTGACCACCGGCGCGGTCGAGGGCAGCAACGTCAACGGCGTGGAGGCCATGGTGGCCATGATCGCCAACGCCCGCAGCTTCGAGATGCAGATGAAGTCGATGCGCTCCGCGGACGAGAACGCGCAGTCGGCCAACAAGCTGCTGGCGTACGGCTAAGCCGGCGCCTCACACAACTCCCAAGGAATTTTTCACCATGATGCGCTCGCTCTACATCGCCAAGACCGGCCTCGATGCACAACAGACCCAACTCGACGTGGTGTCGAACAACCTCGCCAACGTCGGCACCACGGGCTTCAAGCGAAGCCGTGCCGTGTTCGAGGACCTGATGTACCAGAACCTGCGCCAGGTCGGCGGCCAGACTTCGGACCAGACCCGCCTGCCTTCGGGCCTGCAGGTGGGCACCGGCGTGCATGTGGTTGCCACCGAGCGCATCCACTCGCAGGGCAACCTCACCAAGACCGACAAGCCGACGGACGTCGCCATCAACGGCGGCGGCTTCTTCCAGGTGCTGATGCCCGACGGCACCACCTCGTACACACGCGCCGGCGCCTTCCAGACCGACCGCGAAGGCCAGCTCGTCACCGCCAGCGGTTTTCCGGTGCAGCCGGCCATCACCCTGCCGGCGAATGCCACCAGCGTGACCATCGGCCGCGACGGCATCGTGTCGATCACGCAGGCCGGGCAGACCAACACGGTGCAGGTCGGGCAGCTTCAGCTGGCCACGTTCCTGAACCCGGCCGGCCTGCAGAGCAAGGGCGAGAACCTCTATGCCGAAACCGACGCGTCGGGCGCACCCAACCAGGTGAACCCCGGCGTCGACGGCGCCGGCATCCTGAGCCAGGGCTACGTCGAGGCGTCGAACGTCAATGTGGTGGAAGAGCTCGTGAACATGATCGCCACGCAGCGCGCCTACGAAATCAACAGCAAGGCGGTCCAGACCTCGGACCAGATGCTGCAGCGCCTCGCCCAGTTATGACCCGCCTCAACCTGCGCCTGGTGCTGCCGGTTGCCGTCGCGCTGGCTTCGGGCTGCGCGCAGATTCCCCGGGAGCCGCTGGTGCATCAACCGATGACGGCGCGGGCGGAGAACGTGGCTTCGGCGCCGCGGCGCGCGACCGGCGCGATCTTCCAGGACGGGCCCGGCGGCAGTGCGCTGTTCGAAGACCGCAGGCCGCGCAACGTGGGCGACATCCTGACCATCGTCATCAGCGAGAGGGTCAACGCCAGCAAGAACTCGGGCGCAACCGCGAGCCGCACGGGCAGCCTGGCCGCCGATTTTGCCGGCGGCATTCCGAAGCTGCTGGGCTCGCTGCTCGACGGCCAGGACGCCAAGCTGTCCGGCGGCAACAAGCTCGACGCCAAGGGCGGCGCCAACGCCAACAACACCTTCAACGGCGTGATCACGGTCACCGTGGTGGACGTGATGCGCAACGGCAACCTGCTGGTCAGCGGCGAGAAGCAGATGGGCATCAACCAGGGCACCGAATACATCCGGTTCTCGGGCGTGGTGAACCCGCGCACGGTCTCGGGCAACAACACCGTGCCGTCGACCCTGGTGGCCGACGCACGCATCGAATACACGGCCAAGGGCTACATCGACGAGGCGCAGCACATGGGTTGGATGCAGCGCATCTTCCTCAACGTCATGCCGTTCTAGCACCATGAAAAACATCTGCAATACCGTGCGCCGTATCGGCCTGCTGGCGCTGTGCGCCGCGGCCCTGCATTCACCCGCTCATGCGGAACGCCTCAAAGAACTGGCAAGCATCCAGGGCGTGCGGGACAACCCGCTGATCGGCTACGGCCTGATGGTGGGCCTGGACGGGACCGGCGACCAGACCATGCAGACGCCGTTCACCACGCAAAGCCTCAACAACATGCTGCAGCAGCTCGGCATCACGATTCCGCAGGGCGTGAACATGCAGCTCAAGAACGTGGCGGCGGTCATGGTCACGGCCACGCTGCCTTCGTTCGCACGCCCCGGGCAGAACATCGACGTGACGGTGTCGTCCATGGGCAATGCCAAGAGCCTGCGCGGCGGCACGCTGCTCATGACGCCGCTCAAGGGCGTCGACGGGCAGGTGTATGCGATTGCCCAGGGCAACATGGTGGTCGGCGGTGCCGGCGCATCGGCCAACGGCAGCAAGGCGCAGATCAACCAGCTCAGTTCGGGCCGCATCCCGGCCGGCGCGCTGGTCGAGCGCGGCCTCGAAGCGCCGGTGGGCGGCGAGGGCACGTTCTCGCTCGAACTCAACCGGTCCGACTTCGGCACGGTGCAGCGCGCGGTCGAGGCCATCAACCGGCAGTTCGGCGCGGGCACGGCGCAGGCACTCGATGCCCGCGTGATCCATGTGCAGGCCCCCGCGCCGCAGGAGCGCGTCGGCTTTCTCGCGCAGCTCGAAAGCCTCGAGGTCACGCCGACGCAGGCGGTGGCGCGCGTGGTCGTCAATGCGCGCACCGGCTCCGTGGTCATGAACCAGGCGGTGCGCGTGAACGACTGCGCGGTCGCGCACGGCAATCTCTCCGTGGTCATCAATACCGATCCCGTGGTGAGCCAGCCCAACGCCTTTGCAGGCGGACAGACCGTGGTCGGCCAAACCTCGCAGATCTCGATCAATCAGGGCGGCGGCGCCTTGCAGATGGTGCGCGGCGGGGCCTCGCTGGCCGACGTGATCAAGGGCCTCAACAGCCTGGGCGCCAATCCGCAAGACCTGGTGTCGATCCTGCAGGCCATGAAATCCGCCGGCGCATTGCGCGCCGAGCTCGAAATCATCTGAGCACCGGCATGGCCATCACGGAAAGCAGAAACGGCGCGCTGGACCAGCGCCTTGCGCTCGACGTACAGAGCGTCGATGCATTGCGCTACACCGTTCGCACCTCGCCCGATGAAGGCCTGAAGCAGGTGTCGCGGCAGTTCGAGGCGCTGTTCATGAACATGGTGCTCAAGAGCATGCGCGAGGCCACGCCTTCGAGCGGCCTGCTCGAGAACCGCGACGAGAAGGTCTACCTCTCCATGCTCGACCAACAGCTCGCGCAGAACCTCTCAGGCCGCGGTGTCGGCCTGGCCGAAGCCATGTTCACGCAGCTCAGCCGCGCTTCGGCATCCGGCGGTGAAACGGAAGACGGCATGGGGGCCATGCCGCTCACGCCGCGCGCCGGGGGCATTGCGCTCACGCCGCAGTCGGGCATTCCGCTTGGCTCGGCGCCGTCTTCGTCCGTGCCGCCAAGACAGCCGGCCGCATCGGTCGACCTGAGCATCTACCAGCGCAACAGCGAGCGTCCGGCGCCGGCCGCTGTCGCATCGCTGCAGGGCAATGTCGACAGTTTCGTGCAGCGCATGGGCGGCTCGGCGCAGGTGGCGAGTGCCGCCAGCGGCGTGCCCGCGCCGCTCATTCTTGCGCAGGCCGCGCTCGAATCGGGCTGGGGCAAGCGGGAGATTCGCGCCGACGACGGCACCCAGAGCTTCAACCTGTTCGGCATCAAGGCCGATCGTGGCTGGAAAGGCCCGGTGGTGGAAACCACCACGACCGAATACGTGGACGGCGAGCCGCAGCGCGTGCGCGCGAAGTTCAGGGCCTACGGCTCCTACGACGAAGCCTTCACTGATTACGCCAAGTTCATCACGCGCAATCCGCGCTACGCCAACGTGCTGGCGGCCGACACCCCGGCCGAAGCCGCGCACGGCCTGCAGAAGGCCGGCTACGCAACCGATCCCCAGTACGGGCAGAAGCTCGTTCGCATCATGCAGAAGTTCAGCTGAAGGAATTTATATGGCAGAGATCATGACCCCCCCACCCCAACAACAGCACCACCGCGGCGCCGCGGCGCCCGCGGTCTCCAGCCGGCTGGAGGTCGTGACCTTCACGCTGGGCCAGGAGGAATACGGCATCGACATCCAGAAGGTGCAGGAACTGCGCGGCTACGACGCGGTGACGCGCATTGCCAATGCGCCCGAGTACATCAAGGGCGTGGTGAACCTGCGCGGAATCATCGTGCCGATCATCGACATGCGCATCAAGTTCCAGCTGGGCGCGCCGACCTATGACCAGTTCACGGTGGTGATCGTGCTGAACATCGGCGGGCGCGTGGTGGGCATGGTGGTGGACAGCGTGTCGGACGTGATCACCTTGAGCGCCGAGCAGATCAAGCCCGCGCCCGAGATGGGCGCCGTGCTGGACACGGACTACCTGATCGGGCTGGGCACGCTGGACGAGCGGATGCTGATTCTCGTGGACATCGACAAGCTGATGTCCAGCGACGAGATGGGCCTGGTCGAAAAAGTCATCTGACATTGGTGCATACGGAGCAACCGAAATGAAGAACCTCAAAATCGGCACACGGCTTGGCATTGGTTTCGCGTTGGTGCTGGCGCTCATGGCGTGCATTGCGGGCATCGGTGTGTTCCGTTTGCAAGGCGTAGGCCACGCGGTGCAGGAGATGGTGCAGCGTTCGCTCGTGAAGGAGCGGCTGGCCGCGAACTGGCTGCTCAACACCAGCAGCAACAGCGTGCGCACCTTCGCACTGGTCAAAAGCAACGATGCGGAAGTGCAGGAATACCTGCAGAAGCAAATGAGCAAGACCAGTGCGGGCATTTCCGAAACGCAGACCAAGCTCGAAGCGATGCTCGATTCGCCCGAGGAGCAGGCGATCAGCGCCGACATCAAGGAAAAGCGCACCCAGTACGTGGCCCTGCGCAACGCCATCCTCAAGCTCAAGGCCGAAGGCAAGCAGGACGAAGCCGCCAAGCTCACGAACGACAAGCTGGTGCCGATGCTCGACGTGTACGACGCGAGCATTCGCAGCATGCTGACGCACCAGGCGGAGCGGATCGACAAGGCGGCCGAGGCCGTGGAGGGCCTGAACCGCGCGGGCCGCGCCAACGTGACCGTGCTGGCCCTGGTGGCGCTGCTGCTCGGCGCCGTGCTGGCGTGGCTCCTGACCCGCAGCATCACGCGGCCGTTGAACGAAGCGGTGCGCGTGGCGCAAACCGTGGCCGACGGCGACCTCACCAGCCATATCGAATCCTCGTCCACCGACGAAACAGGCCTGCTGATGCAAGCCCTCAAGAACATGAACACAAGCCTTGCGACGGTGGTCGGCGGTGTGCGCACGGGCACCGACGCCATCGCCACGGCCTCGGGCCAGATTGCCGCGGGCAACCAGGACCTGTCGTCGCGCACCGAAGAGCAGGCGAGTTCTCTCGAAGAAACCGCTGCCTCGATGGAAGAGCTCACCAGCACCGTCAAGCAGAACGCCGACAACGCACGGCAAGCCAACCAGCTCGCGCTCTCGGCCTCCGAGGTCGCCGTCAAGGGCGGCAATGTCGTCGGTCAGGTGGTCGACACGATGGCCTCGATCAATGCTTCGTCGAAAAAAATCGTCGACATCATCGGCGTGATCGACGGCATCGCGTTCCAGACCAACATCCTGGCGCTCAACGCCGCGGTCGAAGCCGCGCGCGCTGGGGAACAAGGCCGCGGCTTTGCCGTCGTCGCATCCGAAGTCAGAAGCCTGGCGCAGCGCTCGGCCGCGGCGGCGAAAGAAATCAAGGGCCTGATCGACGACTCCGTCGGCAAGGTCGACGTGGGCAGCGCACTCGTGGGTGAAGCCGGCAAGACGATGGAAGAGATCGTGAGCGGCGTCAAGCGTGTCGCGGACATCATCGGGGAGATCACCGCGGCGAGCCAGGAGCAGAGCACGGGCATCGAGCAGGTGAACCAGGCCATTTCGCAGATGGACCAGGTGACGCAGCAGAATGCGGCGCTGGTGGAAGAGGCGGCGGCCGCGGCGCAGTCGATGCAGGAGCAGGCCGCCAGCCTCGTCAGCGCTGTGAGCGTGTTCAGGCTGGAACCCGGGGCGCAGCCGCAGCGAAGCGAGCCGACGTTTGCGGCGCCGGCGGCGCGATCGGCCTTCGGACCCCTCAAGGCCATCTCCAAGGCCCCGCGCCCGGCGCTGGTCAGGAAAAGCGAGCCCGCCGAACCTGCGCAACTGGCCACGGCGGGTGGCGACTGGACGGAATTTTGAACTAATGGCCTCAAGTCTTGCGCGCACCTGCCGATAAACCTGTCGACAGCACCGCACAAAAGACATCCACCCAAGGAAGAGACTATGTTCAACCGTTTGAATTCCCGCGGCCTGCGCATCGGCCAGAAGCTCGGGCTGCTCACGGCCAGCGCCATCGTGGGCGTGGCGGCCCTGACGGCCATTTTTCTGTTTTCGGAGCGCAGGCTCATCATGGAGGAGCGCCAAGCCAGCGTGCGCCAGGTAGTGGAAAGCGCGCATGGCCTGCTGGTCCATTACCACGCGCTTGCGGCCAAGGGCACGCTGACCGAGCCGCAGGCGAAGGAACAGGCGATGCAGGCGATCCGCGGCTTGCGCTACAGCGGCAGCGAGTATTTCTGGATCAACGACATGCAGCCGCGCATGGTGATGCATCCGATCAGCCCGGCGCTCGACAACAAGGATCTCTCGTCGAACAAGGATGCCACCGGCAAGCAGCTGTTCGTCGCCTTCGTCGATATCGTGAAGGCCAAGGGCGCCGGCTTCGTGCCCTACCTCTGGGCCAAGCCGGGCAGCGACAAGCCGGTGCCGAAGGTGTCGTACGTGAAGGGCTTCGAGCCCTGGGGCTGGATCATCGGCTCGGGCGTCTACGTGGACACGGTGCAGACCACCATCATGGGGCGGATCATCGACCTGTCGATCGGTGCGCTGGTGCTGGCCGCGGCGCTCTTCGCCCTCGGCTGGGCGATTTCGCGCAGCCTGCTGAAGCAGCTTGGCGGCGAGCCCGCCGCCGCGACTGCCATTGCGCACCGCATTGCCGACGGCGATCTGGCGGTTCGCATCGAGCTGAAGCCCGGGGACCAGGCCAGCCTGCTGCATGCGATCCAGGGCATGCGCGACAGCCTTGCCAACGTGGTCGGCGAAGTGCGCACGGGCACCGATGCCATCGCCACGGCCTCGGGCCAGATTGCCGCGGGCAACCAGGACCTGTCGTCGCGCACCGAAGAGCAGGCGAGTTCTCTCGAAGAAACCGCTGCCTCGATGGAAGAGCTCACTTCCACCGTCAAGCAGAACGCCGACAACGCGCGCCAAGCCAACCAATTGGCTGTCTCGGCTTCCGAGGTCGCGATGCGCGGCGGCGGCGTGGTCAGCCAGGTGGTCGACACCATGGGCTCGATCAACACCTCATCGAAAAAGATCGTCGACATCATCGGCGTGATCGACGGCATCGCCTTCCAGACCAACATCCTGGCGCTCAATGCCGCCGTGGAAGCCGCGCGTGCCGGTGAACAAGGCCGCGGCTTCGCAGTCGTGGCCTCCGAAGTGCGCAACCTCGCCCAGCGTTCGGGCGCAGCCGCCAAGGAAATCAAGGGCCTGATCGACGACTCGGTCGGCAAGGTCGAGGCCGGCAGCCGCCAGGTGGCCGAAGCGGGCCGCACGATGGACGAGATCGTGGACAGCGTGAAGCGCGTGACCGACATCATGGGCGAGATCACCGCGGCGAGCCAGGAGCAGAGCACCGGCATCGAGCAGGTGAACCAGGCGATTGCGCAGATGGACCAGGTGACGCAGCAGAACGCGGCGCTGGTGGAAGAAGCGGCGGCCGCGGCGCAGTCGATGCAGGAGCAGGCCGCGAGCCTGGTCCAGGCCGTGAGCGTGTTCAAGCTCGAAGGCGGCGGCAGCGCCCCCGCCGCATCCGCGGATGCACGGCGTGCTTTCGCTGCGTCGAAGGCAGTCCGCCCGACCGAGGCCTCCGCGAAGGCCCGGCGCATGCCACCCGCCAAGAAGACCAAAGAAGCACCCACGTCCCCGCAACTGGCCATGGCCGGTGCCGCCGGCGGCGAGTGGGCAGAGTTTTAACCAACAGCGACAGATTTCACGATGACTGCAACCCCAACCCAACAAAACGCGGACAGCCGCAACGCCGTTCCGTCACGGCCAGTTCGGCCGCTGGAATTCCTTTCCTTCACGCTGGGCCAGGAGGAATACGGCATCGATATCCAGAAGGTGCAGGAGCTGCGCGGCTACGACGCGGTGACGCGCATTGCCAATGCGCCCGAGTACATCAAGGGCGTGGTGAACCTGCGCGGAATCATCGTGCCGATCATCGACATGCGCATCAAGTTCCAGCTGGGTGCGCCGACCTATGACCAGTTCACGGTGGTGATCGTGCTGAACATCGGCGGGCGCGTGGTGGGCATGGTGGTGGACAGCGTGTCGGACGTGATCACCTTGAGCGCCGAGCAGATCAAGCCCGCGCCCGAGATGGGCGCCGTGCTGGACACGGATTACCTGATCGGGCTGGGCACGCTGGACGAGCGGATGCTGATTCTCGTGGACATCGACAAGCTGATGTCCAGCGACGAGATGGGCCTGGTCGAGAAGATCGCCGCCTGATTCCGCCGCGCCAAGAGCGCGGGGTCGATCGACGCATGAGCCCGAGCTTTCGACCTTGTTTGCATCCGATCGCCTTCTTCTCTTCATTTCATTTCAGCCACTCATCATGAATTTCCTCTCCAACATGCGCATCGGAACGCGGCTGGCCATGGGCTTCGGCCTGGTGCTCGTCGTGACGGTGATCTCAGCCGTCCTGGCGCTGATGACCGCCCGAAGCAATGCCGAAGCCACGCACCAGATGATGCAGAGCCCGCTCGCGAAGGAGCGCCTCATCTCCGACTGGTACGTGCTGACCTACTCGGCCATTGCGCGCACCTCGATGATCGCCAGGAGTACCGACGTATCGCTGCCGGTCACCTTTGCCGACGTCATCTCCGACAGCGTCAAGAAGGGCGGAGAGACCATGGCCAAGGTCGAGGCCTTGCTGGTCACCGACCTGGAGAAGTCGACCTTCAAGGACATCGTCGAGCTGCGCGCCAAGTACCAGGCGGGCAAGGATGCGGTGCAAGCAGCCAAGACCGGCGGCAACCCCGCGGAGGCGGAGACCGTTTTCAAGAACGTCTTCCAGCCCGCTGCCAAGGCGTACGAAACGCGCGTGCTCGAACTGCTGGCCCTCGAACGCAAGGCCATCGACGACATGAGCCATGCGATCGACGATGCCAACGCGCGCGGCTTCAATCTCCGCGTCCTGCTGGCGGTACTGACGCTGGTGTTGGGCGCGCTCTGCGCCTTCCTGATCGCCCGCAGCATCACCCGGCCTCTCGGCCGTGCGGTCAAGGTGGCGGAAGCGGTGGCGAGCGGCGATCTCAGTTCAGCCATCGAAGTCGACTCGCGCGACGAGACCGGTCAATTGATGAATGCGCTGAAGCGCATGAACGAGAGCCTGGCCAAGGTGGTCGGCGAAGTGCGCACCGGCACCGACGCCATCGCCACCGCCTCGGGCCAGATTGCCGCGGGCAACCAGGACCTGTCTTCGCGCACCGAAGAGCAGGCCAGCTCGCTCGAAGAGACCGCCGCCTCGATGGAAGAGCTCACGAGCACCGTCAAGCAGAACGCCGACAACGCACGGCAGGCCAACCAGCTGGCCCTGTCGGCCTCGGAAGTGGCCGTCAAGGGCGGCGGCGTGGTCAATCAGGTGGTCGACACCATGGCGTCGATCAACGCTTCGTCGAAAAAGATCGTCGACATCATCGGCGTGATCGACGGCATCGCCTTCCAGACCAACATCCTGGCGCTCAATGCCGCGGTGGAAGCGGCCCGTGCCGGTGAACAAGGCCGTGGCTTCGCAGTCGTGGCCTCCGAAGTACGCAACCTCGCCCAGCGCTCGGGTGCGGCGGCGAAAGAAATCAAGGGCCTGATCGACGACTCCGTGGGCAAGGTCGAGGCCGGCAGCCGCCAGGTGACCGAGGCGGGCCGCACGATGGACGAGATCGTGGACAGCGTGAAACGCGTGACCGACATCATGGGCGAGATCACTGCGGCGAGCCAGGAGCAGAGCACCGGCATCGAGCAGGTGAACCAGGCGATTGCCCAGATGGACCAGGTGACGCAGCAGAACGCGGCCTTGGTGGAAGAAGCGGCGGCCGCGGCGCAGTCGATGCAGGAGCAGGCCGCAAGCCTCGTGGAGGCCGTGAGCGTGTTCAAGCTGGACGACAACACTGCAGTTCGACCGCTCGCGCAAGTGCAGGCCAAGCTCCAGCCCGCGTTGCCGCCGCGCAGAACCATGCCCGCATTGGCGGTAGCCGGCGGTTGGGAGTCTTCCTGAGCGCCACGCCATCGCGCACCGCAAAAGCACCGGCGCGAAAGCGGCCGGTGCACACAACTTTTTCCTGCGGCAAGCGCGCGTGGCGTGCCCTTGCCCTTTCCTGATCTTCTGGAGTCATGAGCATGTTTCTGAGCAATACTTCCATCGGCAAGCGGCTGGCCGTCGTGATCGGCGTCATCCTCGCCCTGTCTCTCACGAGCAGCGTGCTTGCCGTGCTGAAGCTCCGGCAGATCGGCGATGAAATCAACGCGATGGTCGAGAAGAACATCAAGACCGAGCGCGCCGGTGCCGACTGGCTGCGCAACACCAACTCGGGCGTGCAGCGCGCCGCGGCCATTGCCAAGAGCAGCGACGCAAGCCTGATTGCCTACTTTGCACCGGCCACTGCCCTCTCCATCAAGGAAACCAATGAGCTGCAGAAGCTCATCGAGGAGCACATGGACACGCCGGAAAAGCGCCAGCTGTACGAGAAGGTCGGCGAGCTTCGCAAAGCCTACCTTGCGGCTCGCGAAGAAGTCAGCAAGGCCAAGCTGGCGGGCGACCTCGAAGGCGCCAACCGGATCTTCAACGAACGGTTCGAGCCCACGTCGCGCAGCTATCTTGCGGGTGTGCAGCAAATGGTGGACGCCGAGCGCGTGCAGCTCGATGCCGCGGCGGAGCGCAGCAAGGAGATGCGCGCCAACACAAGCCTGATGCTGGTCATCTTCAGCGCGTTGTCGCTGGGCTTGGGCCTGGTGCTTGCCTGGTTGCTGGTTCGCAGCATCACGCATCCGCTGCGCCGCGCGGTCGAAGTGGCCGAAGCCGTTGCCGCCGGCGACCTGACCAGCCGCATCGAAGTGACGACGAAGGATGAAACCGGCCAGCTCATGCACGCGCTCAAGGGCATGAACGGAAGCCTTGCCCAGGTGGTCGGTGAAGTGCGCACGGGCACCGATGCCATCGCCACCGCCTCGGGCCAGATTGCCGCGGGCAACCAGGACCTGTCGTCGCGCACCGAAGAGCAGGCCAGTTCGCTCGAAGAGACCGCCGCCTCGATGGAAGAGCTCACTTCCACCGTCAAGCAGAACGCCGACAACGCGCGCCAAGCCAACCAATTGGCTGTCTCGGCCTCCGAGGTCGCGATGCGCGGCGGCGGCGTGGTCAGCCAGGTGGTCGACACCATGGGCTCGATCAACACCTCGTCGAAAAAGATCGTCGACATCATCGGCGTGATCGACGGCATCGCCTTCCAGACCAACATCCTGGCGCTCAATGCCGCCGTGGAAGCCGCGCGTGCCGGTGAACAAGGCCGCGGCTTCGCAGTCGTGGCCTCCGAAGTGCGAAACCTCGCCCAGCGCTCGGGTGCGGCAGCGAAAGAAATCAAGGGCCTGATCGACGACTCCGTGGGCAAGGTCGAAGCCGGCAGCCGCCAGGTGGCCGAAGCGGGCCGCACGATGGACGAGATCGTGGACAGCGTCAAGCGCGTGACCGACATCATGGGCGAGATCACCGCGGCCAGCCAGGAGCAGAGCACGGGCATCGAGCAGGTGAACCAGGCGATTGCGCAGATGGACCAGGTCACTCAGCAGAACGCGGCCTTGGTGGAAGAAGCGGCGGCCGCGGCGCAGTCGATGCAGGAGCAGGCCGCGAGCCTGGTCCAGGCCGTGAGCGTGTTCAAGCTCGACGGCCGCGCCGCAACGCGCCCGCTCGCGCAGGTGCAGGCCAAGCTGCAGCCGGCGCTGCCGCCGCGCAGGGCCGTGCCCGCGCTGAAGGGACCGGCCCGACCCGCAGCGCAAGCCAAGGCCCCTCCGAGGCTCGCCGCGGCCCATGCCTCGTCGGGCGAATGGACCGAGTTCTAACGAGTTCCAACGAATTTCAACGTCTCCCAGGAGGAAAAAAAATGAAATGGTTCCAAGGGCTTCGTGTCGCCGTCAGGCTGGTTCTCAGTTTTCTCGTGATTGCCGCGGTGGGCGCGGCGGTCAGCGGGCTGGGCATCTTCCACATGGGGCGCGTCAACGCCTCGACCGAGCGTCTCTACAACAACGACCTGCGGGCCATCAAGGCGGTGCAGGCGGCCAACATCCACCTGCTTGATGCCAGCCGCGCCCAGATGGGCCTGCTGTCGGCGGGCACCAAGGGCGAGCGCAGCGTCGGCTTCAAGGAGCTGAAGGAAGCCGTGGCGGCACTCGAGTCCAATGTGGCCGAGGTGAAGCCGCTGTTCGAGCAAACACCCGAGGGGCGCGAGCTCCACGAGCAGTACCTGAAGCTGATGCCGCCGCTGAAGAAGCACCTGGGCGATTTTGCGGACCTGATTGCCAAGCAGTCGCTCGACAGCTCGCAGTTCGAAGGCAGCGTGCCCGAGGAAAGCGCGTTGCTGCTGAAGGAATCTCGCGCACTTGAAAAGGTGCTGCAGAGCATGGTCGCGCACAGCGACCAGCAGGCTCGCACCAGCATGGAAGACGCCGCCGGCACCTTCAAGCACTCGCGGCTCCTGATGCTGCTGCTGGCATTGGCCGGGGTGGTCATCAGCCTGGGGCTCGGCGTGGTGGTGGCAAGGCTCCTGGCGCGGCAACTGGGCGGCGAGCCCGGCTACGCCGCCGATGTGGTCGGCCGCATCGCGAGCGGCGACCTGACCGAAAGCGTGCGGGCCCCCACGGCCCGCAGCGGCAGCCTGCTGTTCTCGATCAAGCGGATGCAAGACCAGTTGACCGACGTGGTCGTGCGGATCAAGACGTCGAGCGATGCCATCGCCACGGCCTCGGGCCAGATTGCCGCGGGCAACCAGGACCTGTCTTCGCGGACCGAAGAGCAGGCCAGCTCGCTCGAAGAGACCGCGGCCTCGATGGAAGAGCTCACCAGCACCGTCAAGCAGAACGCCGACAACGCCCGCCAAGCGAACCAGCTGGCCCTGTCAGCCTCCGAGGTTGCAATCAAAGGCGGCAACGTCGTCGGTCAGGTGGTCGACACCATGGCCTCGATCAATGCGTCGTCCAAGAAGATCGTCGACATCATCGGCGTGATCGACGGCATCGCCTTCCAGACCAACATTCTGGCGCTCAACGCCGCGGTCGAAGCCGCTCGGGCGGGTGAACAGGGCCGCGGCTTCGCGGTGGTGGCCTCCGAAGTGCGCAGCCTGGCGCAGCGCTCGGGCGCGGCGGCGAAAGAAATCAAGGGCCTGATCGATGATTCCGTGGGCAAGGTCGACGTGGGCAGCGCGCTCGTGGGCGAAGCCGGCAAGACCATGGCCGAGATCGTGGGCAGCGTCAAACGCGTGACCGACATCATCGGTGAGATCACCGCGGCGAGCCAGGAGCAGAGCACCGGCATCGAGCAGGTGAACCAGGCGATCGCGCAGATGGACCAGGTGACGCAGCAGAACGCGGCGCTGGTGGAAGAAGCGGCCGCCGCGGCGCAGTCGATGCAGGAGCAGGCCGCGAACCTCGTGGAAGCTGTGAGCGTGTTCAGGCTCGAGGCCGGCGCACACGGGAGCCATGCCACCCGCATCGAACCTTCGCACAGGGCCGCGGCGCCCGCCCGCCCTTTCGCTGGCTCGCGCAAGAAGGGAACCATTGCCTCCACGCCTCCCTTGGCCCTGGCCGGCGGCGCCGCGGGCGACTGGACCGAGTTTTAACCACACCTCAGCAGAAAGCCCCTGATGAACGCAGCAGCCATGGGTTCGTCCCAGCCACAGCGCCCCTTCGTTTCGTTGGCGCGCACGCTGACCGTCAGGGCCACGCTCGCCATTCTTCTGGTCACACTGCTTCTCCTCGGCGCGTTCTATGCACTTGGCTCGGCGCAGCAGCAGCGCAACGCCGCGCAGTACGCCAATGCAAAGGCGGAGGCCATCGCCCGCTCACTGGACATCTTCGACCGCACCATGCAGATGACGGCCGAGAACGCTTACGGCGTTTTCCGGCGCCAGTTTGCGGCCACCTTCGTGGTCGAAGACGCCGCACAAGGCGTCGTGAGCAGCTTCGGCGTGCCGATCAATGGCGGGAGCACGGCCGAGGTGGATGCGTTCGCGCGCGACTTTCCCGGTGCCAACGCCACGGTGTTCGTGGCGCAGGGCGAAGACTTTCGCCGCGTGACCACCTCGGTCAAGAAGGAAAACGGCGAGCGCGCCATCGGCACGCTGCTCGACCGCAAGAGCGCCGCCTATCCATTGCTGCGCTCGGGCAAGAGATTCGTCGGCCGTGTCACTCTGTTCGGGCGGCCCTACATCACGGTCTACGACCCGGTGCGCGATGCCGCGGGCCAGGTGGTCGCCGTGCTCTACATCGGCCTCGACATCTCGCGCCAGCAGGCCTCGTTCGGCGAAGCCGTGGGCCAGACGCGGATCTTCGACACCGGCGGGCTCTACATCATCGACCCGGGCGCGGACCCCGCCGCGGCGACGCTCGTGTTTCACCCTTCCGCAACCGGGAAGAAGCTGTCTGAAGTGCTGCTCCCGAATGCGAATCCTGCGGAGTGGCTCGGCCGGCTGAAAGGCGAGGGCGCATCGTGGATCGACAACGCGCCCGCGGTGCTTCTGCCGGCGCAGCAAGCAGGGCACTATGCGTCCGTGAGCAAGAGCGAAGCGACCGGCTGGCTGGTGGTTGCGGAAATCTCCGTCTCGGAGGTGATGGCCGAGCTCTATCGCGAGATGACCCTGCTCGGCAGCTTCATCGCGCTGGCCGCCTTGGTGCTGGGAGCGACGCTGATCATCTTCATCCGGCGCACCGTGCGGCCGCTCAGCGTGCTGAGCGAACATGTGCAGACCATCGGCCGCGGCGATCTTTCCCAGCCGCTGAGGTCGGAGCGCCGCGACGAAATGGGCGTCATCACACGAGCGGTGGAATCGATGCGCGACGGCCTTGCCGCGGTGGTCGGCGGCGTACGCCAGGGCACCGATGCCATTGCCACGGCCTCGGGCCAGATTGCCGCGGGCAACCAGGACCTGTCGTCACGCACCGAAGAGCAGGCGAGTTCTCTCGAAGAGACCGCTGCCTCGATGGAAGAGCTCACCTCCACGGTCAAGCAGAACGCCGACAACGCACGGCAAGCCAACCAGCTCGCGCTCTCGGCCTCCGAGGTTGCCGTCAAGGGCGGCAACGTGGTGGGCCAGGTGGTCGACACCATGGCCTCGATCAATGCCTCGTCGAAAAAGATCGTCGACATCATCGGCGTGATCGACGGCATCGCCTTCCAGACCAATATCCTGGCATTGAACGCAGCCGTCGAAGCGGCCCGTGCCGGCGAGCAGGGCCGGGGCTTTGCCGTCGTCGCATCCGAAGTCAGAAGCCTGGCGCAGCGCTCGGCCGCGGCGGCGAAAGAAATCAAGGGCCTGATCGACGACTCCGTCGGCAAGGTCGACGTGGGCAGCGCACTCGTGGGTGAAGCCGGCAAGACGATGGAAGAGATCGTGAGCGGCGTCAAGCGTGTCGCGGACATCATCGGCGAGATCACCGCGGCGAGCCAGGAGCAGAGCACGGGCATCGAGCAGGTCAACCAGGCCATTGCGCAGATGGACCAGGTGACGCAGCAGAACGCGGCACTGGTCGAAGAAGCAGCCGCGGCAGCCCAGTCGATGCAGGAGCAGGCCGCCAGCCTCGTCAGCGCCGTGAGCGTGTTCAGGCTCGAAGCCTGAAGCTCGACATGAAATCCACCGGGACTTCATTTTTCGCCGGCCCTGCCGATAAACAGGAAGCAGGCGCCCTGAGCGGCGCCCTCCGTCAAACACAAGAAACGTTTTACAGGTAAAGCCTCATGTCGATGTTCTATACGGGCCTGTCCGGCCTGAGCGTGGCGCGAACCGCGCTCATGACCACCGCCCACAACACGGCCAACGTGTACACAACCGGCTACAACCGCCAGACCGCTCTGGTCTCTTCGCTCGGCGGCACGGTGACCGGCGCCGGCTTTGTCGGAAACGGCGCGCGCGTGACCACGGTGCAGCGCAGCTACGACAGCTACCTGACGGCCCAGCTCAACGGCGCCGAGGCTGCGGGCGCGGCGCTCGCGAGCTACGGTTCGCAGATCAACCGCATCGACTCGCTGCTGGCCGACAAGACGGCAGGCATCACGCCGCTGATGCAGAGCTTCTTCGCCAGCGTGCAGGACGTGGCCAACACGCCGGCCGACCCGGCCGCGCGCCAGCAGCTCATCAGCGCGGCGCAGTCGCTGGCCAACAAGTTCCGCTCCACCGACCAGTACCTCACGGACCTGAACAGCGCGGTCAACGAGCAGATCGAAGGCAGCGCCGCGAAGATCAACACCTACGCCACGCAGATCGCAAGCCTGAACCAGCAGATCGGCCAGCTCAGCGCCATGGCCGGCGGACAGCCGCCCAACGACCTGATGGACCAGCGCGACCAGTTGGTGAGCGAGCTCGGCAAGATCGTCGAGGTCAAGGTGATGGAGCAGGACAGCGGCCAGTACAACGTCTTCATCGGCAACGGCCAGACGCTGGTGCTCGGCGACCGCGCCGCCAAGATGCAGGCCGTGCAGTCCGCCGCCGATCCCACGCGCCAGGCGATCGCGCTGGTCGGTGTGGCCGGCACGGTCTCCGAGCTCAACAACAACGTGCTCACCGGCGGCTCGCTGGGCGGGCTGCTGGCCTTCCGCGCCGAAACGCTCACCAGCACGCAGAACGCCGTCGGCCGCCTCGCAATGGCCTTGGCCAGCGAGTTCAACGACCAGCACAAGCTCGGCGTGGACCTGAACGGCGCGCTGGGCACGGACTTCTTCTCGCAAGCGGTGCCCGGCGTGTTCTCCCATGCAAAGAACGGCGGCGACATGGTGCTCGGCGCCAGCGTGACCGACACCTCGCAGCTTTCGACCAGCGACTATTCGGTGCTGGTGAAAGACGTGGCCGGCACGATGACCTACACCGTCACGCGGCTGTCGGACAAGCAGGTCATGGGCGACTTCACCGCATTCCCGGCCAGCTTCGACGGCGTGAGCCTCTCCGTGGCCAGCGGCACCGCGCAGGCGGGCGACTCCTTCCTGGTGCAGCCCACGCGCACCGGTGCGCGCGACATGGACGTGCTGGTGCGCGAAACGGCCAAGGTGGCCGCCGCGTCGCCGATCGTCACCGGCAAGACGGTCGGCAACAAGGGCACGGGCGCCCTGAGCCCCGCCGTCGTCGACCCAAGCTACCTGGCCACGCCGCTCGCCGCAACGGTCACGCTCGCGTACGACGCGGGCGGCAACACGCTGTCGGGCTTTCCGGCGACCTCGCCCGTCACCGTGACGCTGGCCGACGGCAGCTCCACCAGCTACCCCGCAGGCACCGCCGTGCCGTATACCGCGGGTGCCTCCATCCGCTTCGACGGCATCGAGGTCAAGCTCACCGGCGCACCCGCGCAGGGCGACACCTTCACCATCGGCAAGAACGTGGCCGGCGTGTCGGACGGCAGCAACGCGCTGAAGCTCGGCGCGCTGCAGCGCAAGAACGCCATGGACGGCGGCACCTCCACCTTCAACGGCGCCTTCGCCAAGCTGGTGAGCGAGGTGGGCAACCGCTCCATGGAAATTCGCGTGGCAACGCAGACGCAAGACAGCGTGACGGGCCAGATCCGCGCAAGCCGCGATTCGATCTCGGGCGTGAACCAGGACGAAGAAACCGCCAACCTGCTGATGTACCAGCAGATGTACCAGGCCAATGCCAAGGTGATCCAGACCGCATCGACCATGTTCGACGCGATTCTCGGCATCCGCGGCTGATCCGGCCTCACTTCATACAGAACAGATTTCAGGAGCCGAGATGCGCATCAGCACCCAATCCTTCTACGCCCAGAGCATGAGCGCCCTGGGTTCGCAGCAGCAGCAGCTGTTCCGCATTCAGCAGCAGCTTGCCGCGGGTACCAAGTTCCTCACCCCGGCCGACGATCCGGTGGCGGCCGCGCGCGCGCTGGGCGTCAGCCAGTCGATGGCCGAGTCGGCCCAGTACACCAGCAGCCGCAGCCGCGCCATGCTTTCGCTCTCGCAAGAGGAAACCGCGCTGAAGTCGGCCACCTCGATCATGCAGAACATGAAGACGCTGGCCGTGCAGGCGGGCAACGGCACGCTGTCCGATGCCGACCGCGCCTCGCTCGCCACCACGCTGCAGAGCAACCTGGACCAGCTCGTGAACGTGGCGAATGCCGACGACGGCAACGGCCAGTTCCTGTTCGCCGGTTTCAAGAGCGCCAGCCCGCCCTTCGTGGCCGAGGCCGGCGGCGGCATCCAGTACATGGGCGACCAGGGCCAGCGCCTCATGCAGATCGACGTCTCGCGCCAGATGTCGACCACGGACGACGGACGCAGCGTGTTCCAGTCGGTGCAGGGCGGCGCGGGCTACGTGAGCTCGGCCGGCGCCGCCAACACCGGCTCCGGCGTCTTCGGCGCCGTGGGCCTCACCGATGCGACCGCCGCCAATTACGGCAAGGACTTCACGATCAGCTTCGCGGGCGGCAACTACACCGTGACCACGCAGGACACGCCGCCCGTGGTCGCCGCAACGGGCCCCTACGTGCCCGACGCGCCGATTTCCTTCGGCGGCCTGCAGATCAAGATGAGCGGCACGCCCGCCGACGGCGACACCTTCCAGGTGGCCACGGCCCGCAACGCGGGCACCGACGTGTTCGCCGCCATCGGCGAGCTCGTCACGGCATTGAAGAAGCCGCTGACCGGCGGCGGCGATCCGGCACAGGCCGAACTGCTCAATGCGCTGAGCACCTTCAACGTCAAGATCACCAATGCGCACGACAACGTGCTCACGGTCGTGTCGTCGGTCGGTTCGCGAATGAACGAACTCGACGCGCTCAACACCGGCGGCGCTTCGCGCTACCTGATCGACAAGAGCTACCTCTCGGAACTGGAAGACCTGGACCCGGCCAGCGCCATCTCGGAATACCTGCAGAGAGAAACCTCGCTCAAGGCCACCCAGCAGACCTTCGCGCGGCTGCACAGCATTGCGCTGTTCAACTACCTGTGACCCGCGCTGAGACGGTGCGCGCCGCCTCGCCGGCTTCTGCCGGCAGGCGGAGGCTCAGGGCCGAAGCGCCTCGGTCAGCTGGAGCAGCGAAGAGAGACTGGCGGCAAAGCGCGGCTCGAGGAACGCGCCGAACTGCGGCATGAGCAGGTGCATCATGCCGATGCCCGCCAGCAGCGTGAGCGGAAAACCCACCGCGAAGATGCTGAACTGCGGCGAGGCCCGGTTCAGGATGCCCATCGCAAGGTTCAGCGTGAGCAGCGCGGTGACCAGCGGCAGCGCCAGCATCAACCCGTTGACGAAGATCTGGCCGCCTCCGGCTACCAGGAGCATCCAGCCTTGGGCCGCCAGCGGCGCATCGGCAATCGGCAGCGTGCTGAAGCTTTCGGCCAGCGCGGCCACCATCAGCAGATGGCCGTCCACCGCCAGAAAGAGCAGGATGGCCAGCATGTGCATCAGCCGCGCGATGACCATCGTGGCGCCGCCGGCCATCGGGTCGAAGAACGACGCGAAAGAAAGGCCCATCTGCAGGCCGATGTATTCGCCCGCGGCCAGCACGGCGGCAAACACCATGCGCATCGTGAAGCCGATGGCACCGCCGATGAGCACCTGCTGCACGATGATCCAGATGCCGCCGGCGGAGACCACCGGCACCTGGGGCATCGGTCCGAGCGTCGGCGCAATGGCAATCGCCAGCAAGGCTGCAATGGCCACCTTGAGCTGGCGCGAGACACCGGGCTCGCCGAACACCGGCGCCGTGCTGACCAGCGCCAGCATGCGGACGAACGGCCACAGGAAAGCCGTGAGCCAGGCGGTCAGCTCCGCCGATGTGACGGAGAAGATGGCAGGCATGTCAGGTCTTCGGCGGAGCCAGGAAACACAACGAGCCCATTCCAGTGCACCCGCGGAACCGGCTGTGCCGGTCCGCCGGATGCGCCCCCCAGTGCGGGGAGGCGCCGAAGGCGCTTCGGGGGGCGTTCATCCTAGGCGACGAGCTGTGGGATGCTCGAGAACAGCGTTCGGATGTAGTCGAGCATCTGCGCCAGCATCCACGGGCCGGCAATCACCAGCACTGCGAACACCGCCAGCAGCTTGGGAATGAAGGACAGCGTGGCTTCGTTGATTTGCGTGGCGGCCTGGAAGATGCTGATGACCAGGCCGACGACCAGCGCCACCAGCAGCATCGGCGCGCCGAGCAGCAGCGAGACGTGGATGGCCTGGCTGCCCAGGGACATGACGGATTCGGGGGTCATTGCGCGCCTCTAAAGATAAAAGCTCTGGGCCAATGCGCCGATCAGCAATTGCCAGCCGTCGGCCATGACGAACAGCATGAGCTTGAAGGGCAGCGCGATGGAGGCGGGCGGCACCATCATCATGCCCATCGACATCAGCACGCTGGCCACCACCAGGTCGATGATGAGAAACGGAATGAAGATGGTGAAGCCGATCTGGAACGCCGTTTTCAGCTCGCTGATCACGAACGAGGGCAGAAGAATGCGAAGCGGCACTTCCTCCGGTCCCTGCATGTCGGGAATCTTCGCGAGCCTCGCGAACAGGGCGAGGTCGTTCTCGCGGGTCTGCTTGAGCATGAAGGACTTGAACGGGGCAATGCCTTTCTCCAGCGCCTTCTCCGCCGTGATCTTGTTCTCCGAGAACGGCTTGTAGGCCTCGTCGTGGACCTTGTCGAACACCGGCGACATCACGAAGAAGGTCAGGAACAGCGACAGGCCCACCAGGATCTGGTTGGGCGGCGATGACTGCGTGCCGATGGCCGTGCGCAGCAGGCCCAGCACGATGAGGATGCGGGTGAAGCTCGTCATGCTCAGCAGCAGCGCCGGCAGGAACGTGAGCGAGGTCAGCATCACCAGCGTCTGGACGCTGAGCGACCAGGTCTGGCTGCCGCCGGGACCGGGCGTGCTGGTGAGGCCGGGCAGGCCCTGCGTCCATGCCGTCATCGGCAGCGCGAGGGCGAGCAGCATCAGCACGACGCCGCGAAGGCGTCGATGAAAGGCAATGCGAATCATGGGTTCGGCCGCTGCCTGAGTCCGAGGGAGTCGCGCAGCTTCTGGGCAAACAGGCCGGCCGCGCCGGAAAAACGTGCATCCGGCATCGAGGGCGGAGAAGGCGCACCGCCCGGTGCCGACATGGCCGTGCCGGCTTGCGCCGGCATCGAATGCAGCGTGTTGACCTGGCTCGGCGTCACGCCCAGCACCAGCCACGTGGCGCCGACTTCCACCACCACCACGCGCTCGCGCTGGCCGACCATGGTGCTGGAGACCACTTTCACGGTCTGCCCGCCGCCGAGGCGCTGCAGGCCGAAGCGGCGCGCCGCCCAGGCGCACAGAAAAATGAGGCCCAGCACCGCGAACATGCCGAAGCCGGCCTGCAGCAGGCTGGATGCCCCGACCGCCGGCGCCGCTTCGGCGGGCGAGGGCACGGTCGGCAGTGCGGCATGCGCGACGTGTACGGCCAGGCCGCATGCCGCGGCCGCGATCGATGCGGCTGCCTGTCGCAACCGCCTGGCAAGGAGACTCATGACCTGCCGAGCTTCTGCATGCGCTCGGAGGGCGTCACGATGTCGGTCAGGCGGATGCCGTACTTCTCGTTCACCACGACCACTTCGCCTTGCGCGATCAGGTAGCCGTTGATCAGCACGTCCAGCGGCTGGCCGGCCAGGCCGTCGAGCTCGACCACCGAGCCTTGCGACAGCTGGAGCAGGCTCTTGATGGTGATGCGGGTGCGGCCGAGCTCGGCCGTCAGCTGCACCGGCACGTCGAGAATGCGTTCCACGTCGACCGGCGAACCGGCCGCCGACGGGGCGGGATGCAGCGGCTGGAAGACGCGGCTGCCCGCGGGAGCGGCGGCCGGTGCGGGAGCAAAGGCGGGAGCCGGCGCAGGTGCCGGGGCGGGAGCGGGTGCGGAAGCCGCGGTCTGCTCGGCCAGCGCGCTGGCCCAGTCGTCCGCATCGCTGGTGGATGGGGTGTTGTCAGTCATGGTCGTTCTTCAGATCGCTGTCTTGGTGGGAGATCATCTGCAGCACGCGCAGGGCATAGCGTTCGTTCGATACCCCGTAGCCGCACTCCATCACCGGAATGCCGTCGACGCGTGCGGTGATCGACGAGGGAAGTTCGATGGGCAGCACGTCGCCCGCCTGCAGCTTGAGGACCTCGCCGATGGTCGAGGGCAAGGTGATGAATTCGGCGCTCAGTTCCACGTCGGCGCTTTGCATCTGCTGCGACATCTGGCGCACCCAGCGCTTGTCGACCTCGATCTCGTCCTGCACCGGGTTGGAGAGCAGGTCGCGGATCGGCTCGATCATCGAATAGGGAATGCACACGTGCAGAAAGCCGCCCACGGGGCCGAACTCGATCTGCAGCGTGGTGTTGATCACCACTTCGTTCGGCGCGACGATGTTGGCCAGCTTGCCGTGCATTTCGGCCCGCACGTAGTCGAAGCTCAGCGGGAACACCGGCTGCCAGGCGTCTGCATAGCACTGCAGCGTGAGATTCAGCAGGCGCTTGATGATGCGCTGCTCGGTGCGCGTGAAGTCGCGCCCTTCGACGCGCACGTGGTAGCGCCCGTCGCTGCCGAACAGGTTGTCGACCACCAGGAACACCAGCTTCGGATCGAACACGAACAGCGCCGTGCCGCGCAGCGGCTTCATGTGCAGCATGTTGATGTTGGCCGGCACCGGCAGGTGCCGCACGAACTCGCCGTACTGCTGGATGTGCACCGGCCCGACCGAAATGTCGGGGCTGCGGCGCATGAAGTTCAACAGCGAACTGCGCAGATGGCGCGCAAAGCGTTCGTTGATGACCTCCAGCGTGTGCATGCGGCTGCGCACGACGCGGTCGGGCGCGCCCAGGTCGTAGACCGGCAGGCCGTCGGGCCTGGGGACAGCGCTTTCGTTCTGCTCGACCCCGCCGCCGGTGACGCCCTGCAGTAGCGCGTCGACCTCGTCTTGGGAGAGCACCTGTTCATAGGCCATGGATCGCCGGTCCGGAAAAAGTTACTGCACCACGAAGGTGTTGAAGGAAACGCTGCCGATTTCCTGCGCGGGGAGGCCTGCACCCAGCGGGCGGCTCAGCTCGAGGCGAATTTCCTCGGCCAGCCGGGCCTTGTCGTCGGTGGTCACCAGCGACTCGGGCGGCCGGTTCGACAGCAGCAGCAACACGCGGCTGCGCACTTCGGGCATGTATTCGACGACGTGCGCCTTGGCCTGCTCGTCGCGCACCTTCAGGGCCATGCCCACATGCAGGAAACGCGAGCGGCCTTCGGATTGCACGTTCACGGTCAGGGGCTCGAGCGTCACGAAGATCGGCTTCTCGGGCACGGGTGCCGGCGCAGCCGATGCCTCCGGTGCCGCGGATGAGCGATGGCTCATGAAGTAGTAACCGCCGCCGCCGGCAAGAACGCTGGCCAGCACAGCGAGCGGGATCACGATCTTCAGCTTCGAGGAGCGAGGCGCGGTGGCGGGCGGAGCGAGTGCGACAGAAGGACTGGTAGCCATATTTGAACTGCGAAACGATGTCTGGTTGGGACTATTCTTTGCCAGGTGCCTGGCAAGCGAAGGGCTGATCAAGCGCGGGAAAAGGCCTCAGATCCCGCGTTCATCTCATGCGAAGGTGTCTACGCCGGCGCTGGACGTGCGCGGCGTGGCGCGCGGGAGGCTGCCGTGCAGCGGGTCGGCCAGGGCAGTGGCGTCCGCGCGTTCGGGCGCCGGGTACTCCGGCTGCCGGGCCGAACCCTGCTGTGGGGCTTGCTCGCCGAAGGCGCCGCCCTGGCTGGCAAAGCGATGCGCTTCCGCACCGACCGAGGTCTGGCCCAGGCTGATACCTTGCTCCGCAAGGCTGGCACGCAATTGCGGCAGCGCAGCCTCCACGGCCTTGCGCACGCTTTCGTGGGCCGAGACGAACATGGCCTGCGCCTGGTTGTCGCCCATCGAGAGCGTGACCTTCAGCGGGCCGAGACCGGCCGGGTTCAGGTTCAGCTCGGCAACTTGCGCGCTCGCCGCGTTCATGCGCAGCATCTGATGGCCGAGTGCCGGGCCCCATTCATCGGAGCCCACGGGCGGCGCCACGTTCAGTACGGGCACCTGGCCGGCGTTGGCCGGCAGGTTGGTGCGGTCGGCCGCAGCCGTCGCGAACGTCATCGCCTGCGGCAGGGTGAACGGATCGGCTGCATTGGATGCTGCGGCGCCGAGGTCTGGCTTGTCGGCTGAGAGCATCGCGGCCGCCGGCGCCGTTGGGGCTTTGTCGGCGGTCGCGGACGAGGCCGCGCCCTTTGCCTGTTCGCCGGCCATGGAGGTCACGGTTGCGGCGGATGCATCGCTGGACGGAACCATGGCGGCCACCGGTGCGGCGGCCCCCCCTGTGGCGCTACCTGCAGCTGCCGGCAAGGGCAGCTCGGCCGCCGGCTGCGCAATGGCGACGTCGGCGCCGCTCTTCTTTTTGTTGGGTTGTGCGGTTTCCGACGCCACCGCTTGAACATCGCGCGCCAGTGCGGCCATGGCGGGGGTTTCGGCTTCGATCTCCTTGGACTCGGGCGTCTCGCCAGGTCGCGCATCCGCTGCGGCATCGGCGGGCAGGGCCGCCACGGCCGCATCGTTCGGCAACAGGCTCTGGGCGCCTTGCTGCAGGGTGGCCGCCACGGTGGCGCCGGCCGGGAGTGCCGACGCCGGCGCGGGCGATGAGGCCAACGCGGTCATCGTCGGCGTAAAAAATGCCAGCGGCAGCAGTTCCGCGGGCAGCTCGTCCTTGCGGTCGGCGGCGCGAGAGGGTTTTTGCCGCGCCCTGGCTTCGAGCGCGGGCGAGGCGGAATCTTCCTGGCCCTGTGGCTTGCCGGCGCCGCGCGAGCGGCTCAGCACCGCATTGAAGCTGCGGCCGTCGGCTTCCTCGGCGTTGCGGCCGCGCGGGCCGGGATCCGTCGAAGAGGCCGAGGCGTTGGCTGCACTCGGCGCGAAGGAAGGAGCGATGAAGGTGGGCATGGCGGTTCTTCAGGAAAACGTCAGGGGGTCGGTTGGGAGGCGCGGTCGAAGAACTTGCGCGCCGCGCGTTCGTCGCTGTCGCGTTGCTCGCGCCGTGCGCCGACCACGAGTTCCTGCCGCCGCATGCGCTCGGCCAGCGCATCGAAGGAATTGAGGCGGCGCTTGTGGTGCTGCCATTCGTTGCGGCCGAGGTCCAGGCGTGTGGCGGCCTGCGCGACGATGGCTTGCTGCTGCTTGATGGCGCCGTCGAGCGTGCCGAGAAAGTTGCGGTAGTTGTGCCATTGCGCCGAGGGCAGGCCGTTCTGCATCAGCACGTGCAGCTGGTCGCTGTAGTCCTGGCGGTATTGCAGCAGCAGCTCGAGCTTCTGAGCGGCGCTGACCTGCGCGTTCTGCAGCAGGCCGAGCTGCCGCGCGGCGTCGTCGGTCTTGTTGCGGGCGAGATCGGTGAGCGTGTCGAGCGGAAGTTTGTGCGGCATGGCGGCTCCGGAATGGTGGTGGCTCAGGCAGGTTCGAACAGTCCGCCCATGCGGGCGATCGAGGTGGCGTAGTCGCAGCGCTCTTCCATCGATTGCTGGAGGAAGGCTTCGATGCGCGGGTACAGCGCAATGGCCTGGTCGAGTTGCGGGTCGTGGCCGGCCGCATAGGCGCCGACGCTGATCAGGTCGCGGTTGCGCTGGTAGCGCGAGAGCGCCTGCTTAAAGCGGCGCACGGTGTCGAACTGCGAGGGTTCGATCAGCGACGTCATCGCGCGGCTGATGGACGCCTCGATGTCGATGGCCGGGTAGTGGCCGGCTTCGGCCAGCGTGCGCGACAGCACCACGTGGCCGTCCAGGATGGCGCGCGCCGAGTCGGCGATCGGGTCTTGCTGGTCGTCGCCTTCGGACAGCACCGTGTAGAAAGCCGTGATCGAACCGCCGCGCCCATTGGCATCGCGCGCGCCGTTGCCGGCCCGCTCCACCAGCGCCGGCAGCTTGGCGAACACCGAAGGCGGGTAGCCCTTGGTGGCCGGCGGCTCGCCGACGGCCAGTGCGATTTCGCGCTGGGCCATGGCATAGCGCGTGAGCGAATCCATGATGAGCAGAACGTCGCGGCCCTGGTCGCGAAAGTACTCCGCCAGGCAGGTGGCGTAGGCCGCACCCTGCAGGCGCAGCAGCGGCGAGTTGTCGGCCGGTGCGGCGACCACCACGGCGCGCGCCAGGCCTTCTTCGCCCAGCGTGTTCTCGATGAAATCCTTCACCTCCCGGCCGCGTTCGCCGATCAAGCCGACCACGATGACCTCGGCGCTGGTGTAGCGCGCCATCATGCCCAGCAGCACGCTCTTGCCCACGCCGGAGCCGGCGAACAGGCCCATGCGCTGGCCGCGGCCCACCGTGAGCATGGCGTTGATGGCGCGCACGCCGACATCGAGCACCGAATCGATCGGCGCGCGCGCGAGCGGGTTCATCGGCGGCGAGCTCAGCGGCACCCTGCGGCTCACGTCGAGCGGACCGAGCCCGTCGAGCGGCCGCCCGGCGGCATCGACCACGCGGCCGAGCATGCCTTCGCCCACTGGCAGGCGCTTGGTATGGGCATCGCCCGGGTTACCGCCGGCAATGGATTGCGCGGGGCCGGGACGCGCAAACACGCGCGCACCGGGCAGCAGGCCGGCCACTTCGCTTTGCGGCATCAGAAACAGGCGGTCGCCGGCGAAGCCGACCACTTCGGCTTCCGCATGACGTTGCGGATAGCCCGGTGGCAGTTCGATCAGGCAGTCGCTGCCGACCGGCAACTGCAGGCCCACGGCCTCCAGCACCAGGCCGACGGCGCGGGTCAGCCGGCCCGAGGTGGCAATGGTCGAGCAAAGGCCGACGTCGCGGCGGGCTTGCGCCAGCGTGCCGAGCCAGGACTGCAGGTGCGGGTTGGCAGCGGATGTGGAAGGTGCTGCGGCTTGTTCTGTAGCGGACATCGTTTTCAGCCTCCGGCCGAGTCGCCGCCGCGGGGCGAGAACGCATCGGCCACGCGCTTCCAGCGGGTTTCCAGGCTCGCGTCCACTTCGCCGCTCGCGGAGCGCACGCGACAGCCGCCGCGGGCCAGGGTGTCGTCGGCGCGCACCTGCCAGCCGGCGGCCTGCAGTTCGTTGCCGAGGCTGTTCTTGACCAGCGCCACATCTTCGGGGTGCAGCAGCAGGCGCGGCTCGCCTTGCAGCGCGGGCTCGGCGTGCAGCAGATCCTGCACCAGCGCAAGCACCCATTCGGGCTCGGTGCGCAGCGTGCGGTGGATCACCTGGCGCGCCACATCGAATGCGAGCGCCAGCATGGCATCGGCCAGTTCGCTCTCGGCGCTGCGCAGTGCGGCGGGCAGCGCCGCGGCGAGCGCGCGCAGTTGCTCCGCATGCGCGCTGGCGCCGGCCAGGCCCGCGGCCATGCCGACGGCATGCCCGTCGGCATGGCCCTGGGCCCAGCCCTCGCGGCGGCCTTCGGCCTCACCGGTGGCGCGCGCCTCCAGCCGCAGGCGCTCGAGCTCGGCCTCGCGCGCCAGGGCCGCGGGGTCCACGCGCGGCGCCGCGGCCGCTTCGACGGGCGCGCCGGCTGCGAGCGCGTCTTCGTCGAGCGAGCTCATCTCCCAGCGCTGCCACGCCGACAGGCGGGGCCTCGCGGGCATCGACGGCGTGCTCTGCCGCGCACGGGACGCAAAGGATGGGTTGGCCAACGTCATCTCATCGACTCCCCGCGGTACCGCGCTGACCGCGGAATTGGACTTGCAACATGGTTTCAGACGAAGTCATCGGTTCCGGGCGTGGAGATGACGATTTCGCCGGCATCGGCCAGGCGGCGCACCACCTGGAGAATGGCCTTCTGTTCGGTTTCGACCTGCGACACCCGTACCGGGCCGCGGAGTTCGATGTCCTCGCGCAGCGTTTCGGCGGCGCGCTGCGACATGTTCTTGAGGAACTTCTCGCGCAGCTCGGGCGCCGAGCCCTTGAGCGCGACGATGAGCGAATCGGATTCGATGTCCTTGAGCAGGCGCTGGATGAAGCGGTCTTCCAGGTCGAGCAGGTTCTCGAACACGAACATCTCTTCGAGAATGCGCTGGGCCAGCGCGTCGTCGTGTTCGCGCACATGGGCAATGGCGCCTTCTTCCTGCGCGCTGTTCATCAGGTTGACGATTTCCGCCGCGGTGCGCACGCCGCCCAGGCGGCTGCGCTTCAGGCCTTCGCCCGAGAGCATTTCGGTCAGCACGTCGGTCAGCTCGGCCAGAGCGGCAGGCTGTACGCCGCCGAAGGTGGCCACGCGCAGGATCACGTCGTGGCGCAGGCGCTCCGGCAGTTTTTCCAGCACCTCCGAGGCCTTCTTGCGGTCCAGGTGGATCAGCAGCGTGGCAAGGATCTGCGGGTGCTCGTCGCGGATGAGTTCCACCACTTCGCCGGCTTCCAGATCGTTCAGCCGCTCGATGCCGCCATGCGGCTGCTCGGGCTGGAGAATGTCTTCGAGCAGGTTGCTGGCGCGGTCGTCGCCGAGTGCCTTGCGCAACACGGCGCGGATGTAGCTGCCCGAGCCCAGGTGCAGCGCGGACAGCTGCTCGGTCTCCATGCGGAACTCGGCCAGCACGGCCGCCAGCTCGTCCTTGGAGACCTGGCTCAGCTTGGCCATTGCCGCGCCCAGCGCCTGCACTTCGGTCGCGGGCAGGTGGGCCAGCGTGGCCGCCGCGCGGTCCTCGCCGAGGGACATCAGCAGGATTGCGCTTTTTCGTGTGCCGGCATCGCTCATGTGTTCATCCAATGCTTGATCAACGTGGCCACCAGGCGCGGGTCCTGGTCGGCGGTCTCGTGTGCGTAGCCGAGGTCGGCCTTCTGGCGTTCGATCTCGCGTGCCTTTGCGCTGACACGCGATGCGTTGGCTTCGTCCTCGTCGCTCATGCCGTCGGCTGCGGCGGTGGCGCCGGAGCCGGCTGGCGTGGCGGCCGCTGGAGGCGCCGGGGGCGCAAGGTGCTTGCGTAGCAGGGGCCGCAGCACGGCGAACCAGGCGAACAGGGCCAGGAAGGCGAGCAGCACATACTGTCCGATCGTCTTGGCGAGGCCCAGGTTGGCCGGGTCGCGCCAGAAGGACAGCTCGGGGCCGGCCTGGCCGTCGTCGCTATCACGGGTGAAGGCGCTGTTGACCACGTTGAGCGAGTCGCCTCGATCCTGGCTGAAGCCCATCGCTTCCTTGGCCAGGTTGCGGATCTGCTCGATCTCGGCCGGCGTGAGCGCGCGCTGCACGAGCTTGCCGCTGGCGTCCGGCGCGCTGCGATGGTTGACCACCACCGCCACCGAGAGCCGCTTGACGCCGCCCGCGCCCTGTTGCACGTGGCGGATCGAGCGGTCGAGTTCGTAGTTGGTCGTCGAGTCCTTGCGTGCGCTGCCCGGTGCCGAGCCGGCCGTTGTTGCAGCACCCGTTGCACCCGGTGCGGCCGCGGCATTGGAAGCCGCCGGTGCGGTGATGGGCGCGTTCGGCGTTTGCGGCGGCTGGTTCGACAGCGCGCCCGGAATGCCGCCCGGCGGCGTGGCGCCTTGCTGCGTCGATTCGCTCGATTGCTGGCTGCGGACCGCCGCGGTGCGCGGGTCCTGGTTCGGCTTGTAGGTTTCTTCGGTGCGCTCGACCACGGAGAAGTCGATATCGGCCGCGACCTGCGCGCGCACGTTGGTGGCGCCAAGAATGGGTTGCAGGATGGCCTCGATGCGGCGGATGTAGCCCTGCTCGATTTCCTGCGCATATTTGAGCTGGCTCACGTCCAGCCCGCGCGCGCCGGCGTTGGCGGCCGACAGCAGGTTGCCGTGCTGGTCGACCACGGTCACGCTCTTGGCATTCAGTTCGGGCACGCTGCTCGAAACCATGTGCACGATGGCGCTGACCTGGCCTTCGTCGATGCTGCGGCCGCGGTGCAGCGTGAGCACCACCGAAGCCGAAGGCTTCTTCTGGTCGCGCACGAAGAGAGAGGGCTTGGGAAGCGCCAGGTGGATGCGCGCCGATTCGACAGAGCCGATCGATTCGATGGAGCGCGCGAGCTCGCCCTCGAGGCCACGCTGGTAGTTGACCTGCTCGGCGAAATGGCTGGTGCCGAACTTCTGGTTGTCCAGCAGTTCGAAGCCCACGCCGCCGCCCTTGGGCAGGCCCTGCGCCGCGAGCTTCAGGCGCACTTCGGGCACCTTGTCGCCGGCGATCAGGATCGCGCCGCCGCCTTCGGCGAACTTGTACGGCACGTTCATCTGCTGCAGCGACGCAATGATGGCGCCGCCGTCGCGGTCGGACACATTGGTATAGAGCACGCCGTAATCGGGACCGCGGCTCCAGAGCAGGAACGCGGCGGCGGCCGCGACGATCGCGGCGGCGCCGACGATCAGTGGCAGTTTCGGTTGCGCGCGCAGGCGGTCCGCAAGTGCGGAACCGGGCGACGGCATGGCGCCCGCGGGCGCCGCCGAACTCATGCGGGTACCCCGGCCATGGCCAGGGGCACCGGGCGGCGCGGGGTCATGGTGAGGGGCTGGAGGCTTCGATGTTCTGGAGTCATGCCGGTGGGCTGTGGTGTCGTCAGCGGGCTTGGGGATCGGCGTTGATTCTCAGCAGGCGCGCCAGTTTCGATTGGTCGAACAACCGGGGGTTTTGCCGTCAGTTGGGGGCATGTCCCAAGGGCTTCCCCTGATACGCTGAAACCACGCGGAGGCGCCCCGGTGCTTCCTTGTCCATCCCTGAATTCACACAGAGAGAAAGCATTCCATGTCGATTGCCGCCATCGAGTCCGTTTTGCAGCAGATGCGGGTCACCTCGCTCCAGACCGGCATTGCCCAGCCCGCCGCCGAAGCGGCCGAGCCAGGAGGCTTTGCCGCCGAGCTCCGCCGTTCGCTGGACAACATCAGCACCGCGCAGACCAAAGCCTACGGTCAGGCCGAGGACTTCGAAATGGGCAAGCCCGGCGTTGCGCTGAACGACGTGATGGTCGACCTGCAGAAGGCCAACGTGGCTTTCCAGACCGGCCTGCAGGTGCGCAACCGGCTGGTCGCCGCTTATCAGGAAGTGATGAACCTGCCCGCCTGATCCCGTGGGTTGTGGGCAGCGCAACTTTTTTGCGCCGGACTCTAAATGTTTGGAAACCCCTGCCGATAACTAAACCAACGATGGCTTGAGTCTCACAGTGGGAGCGGGTCCAGCGTTGCGGCCGGACGGCCGGAGTCCACAACCTTTGTCTATCAGGAGTCGAACATGGCGCAAGTCATCAACACCAACAGCCTTTCCCTGCTCACGCAGAACAACCTCAACGCGTCGCAATCGTCGCTGAACACCGCGATCCAGCGCCTGTCTTCGGGCCTGCGCATCAACGGTGCCAAGGACGACGCAGCGGGCCAGGCCATTGCCAACCGCTTCACCGCCAACATCAAGGGCCTGTCGCAAGCCCAGCGCAACGCCAACGACGGCATCTCGCTGGCGCAAACGACTGAAGGCGCACTGAAGGAAGTGAACAACAACCTGCAGCGCGTTCGTGAGCTCGCAGTGCAAGCCGCCAACGGCAGCAACTCGGCCAGCGACCTGAAGTCGATCCAGGACGAAATCACCCAGCGCATGAGCGAAATCGACCGCGTCTCGGCACAGACCGATTTCAACGGCGTGAAGGTTCTGTCGGCCGGCGCCAAGCCCCTGACCGTGCAAGTCGGTGCCAACGACGGCGAAACGATCAAGATCGACCTCAAGCAGATCGACTCGACGACGCTCGGCTTGGCGGGTTTCTCGGTCAGCAGCAACGCGCTGCCGGTCAGCGCTCCGATCACGCAGACCAACCTCTCCGGCACGCCCACGGACGTCGACCTCTCGTCGGCTGCCACCTCGCTGGGTGTGGACGCTTCTTCGCTGAGCCTGCACAACGTGAAGGACGCCACCGGCGCCGCCACCGCCAACTTCGTGGTCAAGTCGGGTGACGACTTCTACGCTGCTTCGGTCGACGACACGACCGGCGACGTGGTCCTGAACGTGGCCGACGTCGAGTTCACCGACACCGACAACGGCGTGACGACCGCTGTTGCACTGGCCGACCAGCTGGTGAAGGTGGGTGTGGACGCTGCTGGCGCCACCACCGCCTATGTTGGCGTGCAAGGCAAGAACTTCTCGGTCGGCGCTGGCGCACTGGCCAACGGCGGCAACGCGCCGACCGACTTCGACAACACCGGCACGGACATCGTCCTGAGCGGTGCTGGCAAGACGGCCGAGTTCGCCGGTGCGGCTTCGGTCGACCCGATGAAGAAGCTCGACGCAGCGCTGAAGATGGTCGACGACCTGCGCAGCTCGCTGGGTGCGGTGCAGAACCGTTTCGACTCCACGATCGCCAACCTCGGCACCACGGTGACCAACCTGTCTTCTTCGCGTTCGCGCATCGAAGACGCCGACTACGCCGTCGAAGTGTCGAACATGACCCGCGCGCAGATCCTCCAGCAAGCCGGTACCTCGGTGCTGGCCCAGGCGAACCAGACCACGCAAGGCGTGCTGTCGCTCCTGCGTTGATCTGAGAAGGCATTGCGCAGGCGCCCGGGTGAAAGCCCGGCTCCGCCTGCGCTGTTCCCTGCGGCTTGGCTTCGGCCAGGCTGCAGACGACAGCGAAAGCAATCAAGAAGGTGGAAATCATGTCGATTCCCGTAACCCCGGCGGCAGACGGCCAGTGGTGGAAGCAGATGCTCTCCGAGCGGACGGTGGGCGCAGCCGAGCCCGTCTCTGCGGAGCCGGCGGCCATGACGTCCGGCGTGATCGAGGAAGCAACGCCCACACAGGTTGCCGAGGCGGTGCGCGAGATCAACACGTCGCTGCAGAGCCGTTCGGTCGGCCTGCAGTTCGAGCTGGACGAGGACACCGACAAGATGATCGTCAAGGTGGTCGACCGGACGAGCGGCGAAGTCATCCGCCAGATTCCTTCGGAGGAAGTGGTGCGCATCGCGAAGGTGCTGGGCAAGGCGCCCGGCCTGCTGGTGAGCCAGGCGGCCTGACGGGTTCCCTTCTTTTTTCTTCTTCTCTTATTCGTAGTTTCCAGGACATCTCAACATGGCATCGATCAGCAGCCTCGGCGTTGGCTCCAAGCTCGACCTGAGCACCTTGCTCACCCAGCTCGAGACGGCGGAGAGCCAGCCCCTCGTGCTGCTGCAGCAACGTCAGGTGAGCTACACGAGCAAGCTCTCGGCCTACGGCACGCTGCAAAGCTCGCTCAGCACCTTGCAGGCGGCGGCCAAGAAGCTGTCGGAGCCCGCGCTGTTCCAGGGCGCGAAAGTCACCTCGAGCGTGCCCGAGGTGCTGACCGCGTCGGCCGGCAGCACGGCCACGGCCGGCACCTATACGGTGGACGTGACGAAGCTCGCCCAGCCGCAATCCCTGGTGGCCGCCGGGCGGGCGGACGCCAAGGCCGCCGTCGGCACCGGCACCATCACCATCGACTTCGGCACCGTGGGCGGCGGCACGCTCGACGCCGCAACCGGTACGTATACCGGTGCGAGCTTCACGAAGGACGCCAGCCGCACCGCCGTGCCGATCACCATCGATGGCACCCACAACACGCTCGAAGGCATCCGCGACGCGATCAATGCGGCCAAGGCCGGCGTTTCGGCCAGCATCGTGAACGACGGCAGCGGCACGCCCCACCGGCTTGTGCTGACGTCGTCGCAGACGGGCGAGGCTTCGAGCATGCGCATCTCGGTGGCCGGCGATGCGGCGCTGCAGAGCCTGTTGAACAACGATCCCGCGGCCACGCAGAACCTGCGGCAGACGGTGGCGGGGCAGAACGCCCAGCTCACGGTCAACGGCATTGCAGTGACCAGCGCAAGCAATACCGTGAAGGAAGCGATCCAGGGCACCACGCTGAACCTGTTGAAGACGGGGTCCAGCAACCTGGCGACGCAGCCCGATACGGCCACCGTGGAAGCGGCGGTCAACGACTTCGTCAAGGCCTACAACAGCCTGCAGGCGACCGCCAAGACCCTGACCACGTATGACCAGGATTCGAAGACCGGCGCCGCGCTGGTCGGCGATTCGACGCTGCGCAACCTGCAGACGCGCATCCGCCAGGCGCTCACCACGCCGCAGGCCGGCGGCCCGACCGACCTCAAGGTGCTGTCGGAGATCGGCGTCACCTTCCAGAAGGACGGCACCATGGCGGTCGATTCGACCAAGCTCAAGGCGGCCGTCAGCACCAATCTTTCGGGCGTTGCGGGGCTCTTTTCCAGCGCCACCGGCAGCACCGCCGGATACGGCAAGCAGATCAGCGCGGTGGTGGACAACCTCACCTCCACCGGCGGCGCTCTCAAGGTGGCTTCGGATGGCATGACGGCCTCCCTCAAGCAGCTCGACCAGCAATTCACCGACATGAAGATGCGCGTGGATGCCAAGGTGGAGCGCTATCGCGCGCAGTTCACCCAGCTCGACCTGCTGATGAGCCAGATGAGCAGCACCAGCAGCTATCTCACGCAGCAGTTCGCGAGCATGCAAAGCAGCAGCAAGTAATTCCAGCGGAGCAATCGATGTACACCCCCCACACCTTCAGAGCCGGTGCCAATGCGTATGCACGCGTCGGCGTGGAGACGCGCGCGATGAGCGCGTCGCCTCACCAGCTCATCGTGATGCTGTTCGACGGCGTCGTCACCACGATCGGCATGGCGCGGCACCACATGGCAAGCGGCGACACCATGGCCAAGGGCAACGCGATTTCCAAGGCGATCAGCATCGTCGACAACGGGCTCAAGGCCAGCCTGGACGCCAAGGCGGCCGGCGCGGCCGGCGCCGAGCTGGTGGCCAACCTGTCGGCGCTGTACGACTTCGTGATTCGTCGGCTGCTGTACGCAAACCTGCACCACGACGCGAAGTCGCTCGACGAGGCCGAAGCGATTCTCGAGAACATTGCGTCCGCATGGCGCGAAGTCGGCGGTGCCAGTGTCGACAACTGAAATACCGGAATCGCAGGCCATGCCGGTGCGCCACGAAGTCCTCCATTGCTATGGCGAGCTGGCCTCGACCATGTCGCTCATGGCGGCGCTCGCCCGCGCCAGGGAGTGGGAACGCCTTGCCGAGCTCGAAGCGCGCTGCGCGGCGCTGGTCGACCGGCTCAAGGCGATCGGCAAGGTGTCGCTGGACCCGGTACAGCTGGAACAGGTACGCAGCCTGATCGACTGCATCCACTCCGACCAGGAAGACGTGTGCGACATGGTCAAGCCGCAACTCGAGAGCCTGATGGTCAAGATGGCGCAGTTGCAGAAGCGCAGCGAGCTCGGCAAGGCCTACGGCACGCCGTATTGACCTGCAAGACAGCACGGCAACGCAATGAACAGACCGATCGGACCCGTCGATGCACCGCTCGCAACGAAGCTCGCCGCACTGCGGCCGGAGCTCGCCGCGCTGCAGACCGAGGTCGGCACCAGCGCGCCGGCCGGCGCAGTGGCCGAGGTCCAGCAGGTCAAGAACGATGTCCGGCTGCCGTCCCACTCGCTGCTCGAGGCCGTGCTGCCGGCCAGGGCGCCGGCCGGCGCGCCGCGCCCCTCCGATGCCCCGCCTTCGGTGGCTACCCAGTGGTCGGCGGCGGCTCGCGCCATCAGCGCCGTGCTGGCCGATCTTCATGCCGAACCCGAGCCGGTGCGCGGCACGGCGCCCCTGTGGCCGTCGGCGCAGACGCCCGCGGCGCCCGTGCTCGCCGGCGCGCTGGCGCAGACCGTGGCCGGGAGCGGGCTGTTCTACGAATCGCATCTGGCCGAATTTGCCAACGGCCTTCGCACCGTGCAGCAGTTGGCCGAGGAGCCGCAAATGCGCTTGACGCAGGCTGGCACCGCGTCCGCTGCGTCCGCCACTGCGGCAGCGGCCCAAGCGCAGCAATCCGGCCAGGTGATGGCGGGTCGGCCTCTTGCTGCCGAACCGGTCTTGTCGGTTCCGGCTGCGAGCCAACCGATGGCTGCCGCTACGGGCCCGTCTGTTTCCGCCGTGGGCCAGCCCCTGCCGGGTGCGCCCGCACAAGGACAAGCCGTGATCGTTCCGCAAGCTGCGTTGACGCAGGTGCCGCAGGCATCCGTCTACACCAGCCAGGGCGTTCCGGTGGCTTCGGCGCCGGCTTTCCCGGTTGATCCGGCCATGGTTTCCGACGAGCGTGCCTTCGGCCGCCACCTTGGCGAAAACAGCACGCCCGCTTCTTCGGCGCGTACCGCTGCTCCGGTTGCCGCACCGGCCGAAATGATTCATCCGCAGACAGTCGCCGTGGTGCACCAGCAGCTCGATCTCCTGGCCACCTCTGTCTTCCGCTGGAGCGGCGAGGCGTGGCCGAACGTTCCGATGAAGTGGTCCATTCACGAAGAGGGCGATGAAGGGACCGATGCACCTGGCGACCAGCGCAACGACGAGCGCAAGGAGCGCCCGCGCAGCTGGTCGACCACCGTGTCGCTCGCGTTGCCCACGCTGGGCGACGTCGATCTTCGGCTGAGCCTCACGGGTGAACTCGTTCAGGCCCGCCTCGCCGCCAGCGAAACCGCGACGCTGGCGCGCTTGCGCAACGGCAGCGGCGAATTGGGCCCGCGCCTCGAAGCCGCCGGATTGCGTTTGCAAGACCTGCAAATCACGGCGATGAGCCCGGTGGAGCATGCCGGATGACTGCCTCGACCGATGCGCGCCCGAGCGCAGTGGCTCTCTCCTATGCCGACCCGGCGAAGGCGCCGGTGGTCGTGGCCAAGGGTTACGGCGTGACGGCGGAGTCGATCTTGCGGCAGGCGCGGGAGAGCGGCGTGTACGTGCACGCCTCGGCGGACCTGATCAGGCTGCTGATGCAAATAGACCTCGATCGGCAGATCCCACCGCAGCTCTATCTGGCGGTGGCGGAGGTGATGGCGTGGGTCCATCGGATCGAGGCCGGCCAGGGTGTGACAGGGTCCGGAAAAGTTAATGCTTTGTAATTAATCCTTCCAACTAAATGAGAACTAACTTCATCGGCAGAAACCCAGTCGTGCGGCTGCAACAAAACCTTACATGTACTTGTAGCCCGCTTTACAGTTTCCCCGGGAACGAAAGTTACAAACTGTTAAATAGTTGGAATAATTCACTCAAGACATCTGAACGGAGTGCATTTTGGAAACGGAAATTGTGATGAACGTGGCCAACGGCGAGATCTCCCAGGAGATCGGCGATATCAATCTTGCCTACATGTTGCTGGCGCAGAAGCTGGTCAAGCAGGACCGCGTGGCGGCGATGTTCCGCCTGGGCGTGAGCCGTGAACTGGCCGATATGCTGGCCAGCATGTCGCTGGCGCAGATCCTGAAGCTCGCGGCCTCGAACTTCCTGCTGTGCAGTTTCCGCCTCGACGAGCATGCGTCGATGTCGGCCGTGGTTGGCGAAGGTAAGGACACGATGCTGCAACAAGCACACATGTCGATACTGATGTCTGCACGAAGCCTGCAGGGCCGAAAAGAAGCCGCCACGGTATGAGCACCAAGAGCGTCCTTGGCGAAGTGCGCGAAGTTCAGTTGGCCATCCAGCTGATCCACCTCGGCGCCCGTCTGCAGTTCCTCGAGTCGGAAGTGGGCCTGAGCCGCGAGCGGCTGATCCGCCTCTACAAGGAAATCAAGGGCGTCTCTCCGCCCAAGGGCTTGCTCCCTTTTTCAACCGATTGGTACATGACCTGGCTGGCGAATATCCATTCGTCAATGTTTTACAACATGTATCAATTCATGAAAACCCATTCTGATGAAGAAAAGGTGTGGGTATTAATTAAGAGTTACAAGTTATATCTTCAGCAAATTGAAGCCCAGGAAAGCGAGCCAATTCTGGATTTCACGCGTGCCTGCACGATGGTTCGTTTCTTCGACAGCGACATGCTGCAACTGAGCACCTGCCGCCGCTGCGCGGGGCAGTTCGTGGCGCATGCGCACGATCACAAGAGCGGGTACGTCTGCGTGCTCTGCCGGCCCCCGTCCCGGGCAGGCAAGGCGCGGGGTTCGAAGCGCGCCGCGGGCGGCGAAATCTCGGTGCCGGGCATGGAAAGCATCGGTCTTGCCGTGGAATCGGCGCTCGACGGTGGTGGACTTCATTGAAAAAAGCGGACCTTGCCCTCGCGGGCCAGGCTTTTGAATCGACGCCTCAAGGGCAGTAGGGGAAGCGCGTGCTCCTTTTGGTTGGTTATCTGGTGGTGATAGGCGCCGTGTTCGGCGGCTATGCGCTCATGGGCGGGCACTTCGGCGTGCTGTTCCAGCCCGTGGAGCTGCTGATGATCGGCGGCTCGGCGCTGGGCGCGTTCATTGCAGGCAACAACGGCAAGACGATCAAGTCGACCCTCAACGAGCTGCCGCTCCTGCTGCGCTCCTCCAAGCACAACCGGCAGCTCTACCTGGATCTGCTGGCGCTGCTCTATGAATTGCTGGCCAAGGCGCGCAAGGAAGGAATGATGAAGCTGGAGTCCGACGTGGAGGACCCGGCCAAGAGCGAGATCTTCGCCCGCTATCCCAACATCCTGGCCGACGCGCCCGTGATGGAGTTCCTGTGCGACTACCTGCGGCTGGTCATCAGCGGCAACACCGACGCATTCGAGATCGAAGCGCTGATGGACCACGAGATAGAGACCATCAAGCACGAAGCCGAAGTGCCCATGCACAGCCTTTCGCGCGTGGGCGACGCGCTGCCAGCGCTGGGCATCGTCGCGGCCGTGATGGGCGTGGTGCATGCGCTGGCCTCGGCCGACCTGCCGCCCTCGGAAATGGGCGCGCTGATTGCGCACGCGATGGTCGGCACGTTCCTGGGCGTGCTGATGGCCTACGGCTTCGTCTCGCCGCTGGCTTCGCTCATCGAGCAGAAGGTGGCCGAGAGCATGAAGATGTACCAGTGCACCAAGGTGACCCTGCTCGCAAGCTTGAACGGGTATGCGCCGCAGCTGGCGGTGGAGTTCGGCCGCAAGGTGCTGTTCTCGACCGAGCGGCCCAGCTTCACCGAGCTGGACAGCCACGTGCGCGAGGTCAAGGCCCGCTGACCTTCGGCGTGGAACATTGCCATGAGCACGGAAAAACACAGGGTTGTCGTCAAGCGCGTTGCCGCCCACGGTGGCGGTGGGCACGGCGGCGGCTGGAAGATTGCCTATGCCGACTTCATGACGGCCATGATGGCGTTCTTTCTCGTGATGTGGCTGTTGTCCAATGCGTCGCCCAAGCAGCGTGAAGGCATTGCGGAGCACTTTCGCATGCCGCTGAAGGTGGCCATCAGCGGCGGCGAGAAAAGCAGCACCAGCGAGAGTGTGGTTCCGGGCGGCGGCATGGACCCGAGCACGCGTTTCGACGGCGAGGTCCAGCGTGCCGACGCCGAAGAAGACGCCGATGCGGAGCGCCTGGCCAGCATGAAGGACCGGCTCGACAAGCTCATCGAGAACAGCCCGGCCTTCAAGCAGTTCCGCTCGCAGATCCTGATCGACATCACGACCGAGGGGCTGCGCCTGCAGATCGTCGACAGCGAGAACCGCCCGATGTTCGACCTGGCCAGCGCGCAGCTGGTGCCGCACATGCGCGCCATCCTGCGGGAGATCGGCCCGACGCTCAATGAGCTGCCGAACAAGATCACCTTGTCGGGGCATACCGACGCCATCGTCTACACCAACGGAGACCGCGCCTACGGCAACTGGGAGCTGTCCGCCGACCGGGCCAACGCCTCGCGGCGCGAACTGGTGGTGGGCGGCATGGCGGAGAACAAGGTGCTGCGCGTGGTCGGGCTGGCCGACAGCATGCATCTGGACAGGAGCAACCCGCGCAACCCGATCAACCGGCGCATCAGCATCATCCTGCTCAACCACCGCACCCAGCACCAGATAGAGCGCGAGAACAGCGGAAGCGGCAATGCCGCGAGCTGGCCCGCCAAGTTACAGCCGTCGGCTTCGCCGCTGCTGCCCGCCCAGGGCGTCAAGGTCACGGCCAGGGGGAGCGCCGGCGGCGGCGCACCCGCAGAGCACCCATAGAAATTGATGCCGGCCCTACAGCACGCCGGTTCGGAGCAACGATGGATCTCAGTCAGTTCACCCAGGCATTTTTTGTCGAAGCCGTCGAGCTTCTGGCGCAGATGGAGCAATTGCTTCTCGAGCTGGACGCCGACGCGCCCGACAGCGAGCAGCTCAACGCCATCTTCCGCGCGGCGCATTCCATCAAGGGCGGCGCGGCCACGTTCGGCTTCGTTGCGCTGACCGATACGACGCACCTGCTTGAAACCCTGCTCGACCGCGCGCGCCACGGCCAGCTGAACCTGAGCCGCTCGATGATCGATGCATTTCTGGAAACGAAGGACGCCTTGCAAGAACAACTGATTGCCTATCAGGCCGAGAACGAACCCGATCCCGAAATGGTTGCCCACATCTGCGGCGTGCTTCGGCAACTCGCGCTGGAGACGGACGGCGCCGCAGCCGCTGCTCCGCCACCCACGCCCGCGCCGGTGGTGGTTGCCGCCCCCGTTGTTGCCGCTGCGGCCGCAGCGGGCCACGACGCGCTGCGCATCAAGTTCTCGCGCCTTTCCGACAGCGAATGCGACCTGCTGGCCGACGAGCTCGGAAACCTCGGCAAGCTGCTGTCGCGCACGCGCAGCAACGACCAGCTGACGGTGGTGCTCGAAACCACCTGCGCACCGGACGACATCATTGCCGTGTGCTGCTTCGTCATCGACGAATCGCAGATCGAGATCACGCCGGAAGCCGCCGCTGCAGCGGGCGCGGACAGCGCTGCGAGCACGGCTAGCGCGCCGCCCGCCGCAGCGGTGGCGGCCGCACTGGCCGCCCCGGCAGTGGCCCGGCCTGCCGCGGCACCCGCAGGCGCAGCCGCCAAGCCTGCAGCCGCGGGCGCGGCAACGGCTGCGAAGGACTCGAGTTCGATCCGCGTGGACGTGGAGAAGGTCGACCAGCTCATCAACCTGGTGGGCGAACTCGTCATCACGCAATCGATGCTGACGCAGGCCGCCACCATGCTCGACCCGGTGGAATGCGAGCGCTTCCTGAGCGGCCTGGGCCATCTGGAGCGCAACGCGCGCGACCTGCAGGAGTCGGTCATGTCGATCCGCATGATGCCGATGGACTATGTGTTCAGCCGATTTCCGCGCGTGATCCGCGACGTGAGCGCCAAGCTCGGCAAAGAGGTTCGCCTGGACACCTTCGGCAAGGAAACCGAGCTCGACAAGGGCCTGATCGAACGCATCATCGATCCGCTCACGCACCTGGTGCGCAACAGCCTCGACCACGGCATCGAGACGCCGTCGCAGCGCATTGCCAAGGGCAAGGAGGCCGAAGGGCAACTGCTGCTGTCGGCCCAGCATCACGGCGGCAACATCGTGATCGAAGTGAGCGACGACGGTGCCGGCCTCAACCGCGAAAAGATCCTGGCCAAAGCCATGCAGCAGGGGCTGCCCGTTTCCGAGACCATGCCCGACGACGAGGTGTGGCAGCTGATCTTCGCGCCGGGCTTCTCCACGGCCGAGCAGGTCACCGACATCTCGGGCCGTGGCGTGGGCATGGACGTGGTCAAGCGCAACATCCAGGAGATGGGCGGGCATGTCGAGATCAGCTCGCGCGAGGGCTGGGGCACCACCACGCGCATCGTGCTGCCGCTCACGCTGGCCATCCTGAACGGCATGTCGGTCAAGGTCGGCAGCGAGGCCTACATCCTGCCGCTGAGCTACGTGATCGAGTCGCTGCAGCCACGGCCCGAGCACCTGCATTCGATCACCAGCGACGGCCACGTGATCAAGGTGCGGGGCGAATACCTGCCGCTCATCGAGCTGCACAGCGTATTCGACGTGTCGGGCGCCCAGACCGATCCGACCCAGGGCATCCTGGTGATCGTGCAGGCCGACGAGACGCGCTTTGCGCTCCTGATCGACGAACTGCTGGGCCAGCACCAGGTGGTGGTGAAGAACCTGGAGACCAACTACCGCAAGGTTCCGGGCATCTCGGCCGCGACGATCCTGGGCGACGGCAGTGTGGCTTTCATCATCGATGTGGACGCCATGCCGCGCATCCAGCGCGCGCATGCGACGCGCACCACCGCCCTGGCGCATGCAGCCCGGATGGACCCGGTTGCCGCCTGACAACGATCACCCTACGGAGACGATGCAATGCGTTTTGATTTTTTCCGGCGCTCCAACGCCGAAGAAACCGCGGCGGCCGGACAGTCGAAAGACTTGACGGCCTTGCGCAATGCAGACGGCTATGTCGCCTACACCCTGCTGCTGGATGCACAGAAGCGCGTTGCAGGCTACAAGCTCAGCTGGCGCTCGGCAGCCAAGCCCGAAGAGGCGCCCGACGCGATCACGCAGTTCAAGGCCTTGGTGGCCTGCGTGACCGAGCACCTCAATCCGCCGGACACCCCCTGGCAACTGGGGCGCAGCGAATTGTTCTTCGACGTGAATGCGGAATCGCTGGCACACGGCGCGCTGCAATCGCTGCCGCCCGAATACACCGTCTTCTGCGTGGAGCTCGCCGATTTTGCGATCGAGGAGCTTCGGCCGGTGCTGCTGTTCCTTCGCGAGCAGGGGTTCAGCTTCATGCTGCGCGGCGCCACGGCGCTGCCCGAGGACCACGAGCTGCTTGGGATGGTGACCCACTTCGACGTGGGCGGCGGAGACGCCATGCTCGTCGCGGCGGCCCGGCGCGGCGAGCAGCCCGACCACATGCCCGTTCAGCCGATCGCCACGCGCATGGCCTCGTGGAAAGATTTCGATGCATGCGCCGCGCGCCGCATCGACGTGTTCGTCGATGCGAGCTGCGGCGCGCCGCCCGCCGCCAACACCGGCAGCCGCACGCTGCAGCCGGAATCGGTGCTGATCATGCGGCTGCTGCAGATGATCCAGCGCAACGAAGACCTGCGCGAGATCGAAGCCGCCCTCAAGCGCGACGCAGCGCTCACCTACAGGCTGCTGCGGCACATGAATTCGCCCGCCGTGGGTGCCGGCGTCGAGATTCATTCGCTGCACCATGCGGTGACGATGCTCGGCTATTCGCCGCTGTTCCGCTGGCTGTCGATGCTGCTGGCAACGAGCAATCCCACGGGCAGTCCGCCTTTCATGATGAAGAAGGCCATCATGCGCGGCCGCTTCGTCGAGCTGATGGGCGAAATCATGCTGCCGAAGGGCGAGTCGGACAACCTCTTCGTGGTCGGCATGTTCTCGCTGATCGACCAGCTGCTGGGCATCCCGATGGAAGAGGTGCTGAACAAGGTGCAGCTTTCCGATTCGGTCCAGCAAGCCATCCTTGCGCGCCAGGGCGTGTACGGCCCCTTCCTTTCGCTGGCCGAGGCCTGCGAGTCGAACACCGGCGATGCGGCGCGCCTGTCGGAGTCCCTTCTGCTGAGCGCCGACCAGGTCAACGCCGCACACCTTTCCGCACTGGCCTGGTCGCAGGACGCGGTGCCGGCCGAAGCGGCGCATTGAGCATGAACGCCTCCGAATTTCTCTTTACCGACGGCGATTTCTCCCGGATCCGCACGCTCATTCATCGCCGCGCCGGCATCGCGCTCGGCGAGCACAAGCGCCAGATGGTGTACAGCCGGCTTTCGCGCCGCCTGCGCGACCTGGGCATTCCCCAGTTCTCGACCTACCTGGGCCTGCTGGAAGACAGCCGCGACGGCGACGAGTGGCAGCTGTTCATCAATTCGCTGACGACCAACCTGACCTCGTTCTTCCGCGAAGCGCATCACTTTCCGGTGCTTGCGGACCTGGCGCGCAAATGCACCCAGCCCATCACCGTCTGGTGTGCGGCCGCATCGACCGGCGAAGAACCCTACTCGATCGCGATCACGCTGATGGAGGCACTCGGCGAGCGAGCGAGCAGCGCACGGGTGATCGCCACCGACATCGACACCTCGGTGCTGGCCAAGGCCTCGGCCGCCGTGTTCACCGCGGAGCAGGTCAACCGGCTATCTCCCGACCGCCTGCGGCGCTTTTTCAACAAGGGCACGGGTGCGAACGCGGGCAAGGTGCGGGTGCGCCCCGAGGTGGCCGCCATGGTCAAGTTCTCGCGGCTCAACCTGCTCGATGCGTCGTGGCCGGTGAAAGAGCCCGTGGATGCGATCTTCTGCCGCAACGTGATGATCTATTTCGACAAGCCCACGCAGAAGAAACTGCTGGACCGCTTCATCCCGCTGCTGAAGCCGCACGGGCTGCTGTTCGCCGGCCACTCCGAGAACGCCTCGCTGGTCAACCCGGCGTTCAAGACGATGGGACAGACGGTCTACACGAAGAGCAAGGCCGCTGCATGAGCCCGAACCTGCTTCGCGAGCGGGGTTTCCAGCCGGCGGCCGTGCCGGGCTCGGTGGCCAGCCACCACTACTTCGACCGCGACTTCGACTGCACCGCGGTCAAGCTGCTGCCCGCCGAGTACTACGTGACCGACGCCGGCATCCTGCTGACCACGGTGCTGGGCTCCTGCGTGGCGGCCTGCATCACCGACATGGAAGCCGGCGTGGCGGGCATGAATCATTTCATGCTCCCGGACGATGCCGAGGCGGATGCATGCGACCAGGTCGAGTCGATGCGCTACGGCGCCTACGCCATGGACGTGCTGATTGCCGAGCTGCTGCGCGCGGGGGGAAGGCGCGAACGTCTGCGGGCCAAGGTCTTCGGCGGCGCCGCGGTGCTGGCCAACATGACCATGCTCAACATCGGCGGGCGCAACGCCGATTTCGTGCTGCGCTACCTCGAGAAACAGCGCGTCACCGTCGCCGCGCAGGACTTGCGCGGCCTGCACGCGCGCCGCGTGTGCCTGCTGCCTGCCGCCGGCAAGGCGGTGGTGCGCAAGCTGCGCGCGCAAGCCGATATCCAGGCGGTCCAGCACGACGAAGGCGAGCTGCTGCGCAAATGGTCTGCCACGTATGGCAAGGGGAGTTGGGTCGCATGAAGAAGATCAAGGTACTTTGCGTCGACGATTCGGCGCTGATTCGCAGCGTGATGACGGAGATCATCAACAGCCAGGCCGACATGACGGTGGTCGGCACCGCGGCGGATCCGCTTCAGGCGCGCGACCTCATCAAGGTGACGAACCCGGATGTGCTCACGCTCGACGTCGAGATGCCGCGCATGGACGGGCTGGAGTTTCTCGAGAAGCTCATGCGCCTGCGCCCCATGCCCGTCGTCATGGTCTCGTCGCTGACCGAGCGCGGCTCGGAAATCGCGCTGCGCGCGCTGGAACTGGGCGCGATCGACTTCGTGACCAAGCCGCGGCTGGGCGTGCGCGACGGCCTCATGCAGTACACCGAAATCATCGCGGGCAAGATCCGCACGGCCGCCGCGGCCCGGTTGCTGCCGAGCCGGCACGCCGCGTCGGCGAAGGGTGCGCCGGACAGCCCGCAGGAACCGATGCTGCGCAGCCCGCTGCTGAGCACCGAGAAGCTCATCATCATCGGCGCTTCCACGGGCGGAACGGAAGCCATCCGCGAGGTGCTGCTGCCGCTGCCGCCGGACGCGCCGGCCGTGCTCATTGCGCAGCACATGCCGGCCGGCTTCACGCGGTCCTTCGCGCAGCGCCTGAACGGCCTGTGCCGCATCACGGTGAAGGAGGCCGAGCATGGCGAGCGCGTGCTGCCGGGCTATGCCTACATCGCGCCGGGCGGCTTTCATCTTTCGCTCAGCCGCAGCGGCGCCAACTACGTGGCCCAGCTGAACGAGGAGCCGCCGGTGAACCGCCATCGTCCGTCCATCGACGTGCTCTTCGACTCGGCTGCGCGGCATGCCGGCAAGAACGCGATCGGAATGATCCTGACGGGCATGGGCAAGGACGGCGCCGAAGGGCTGCTGCGCATGAAGCAGGCCGGCGCCTACACCTTCGCCCAGGACGAGGCCAGCTGCGTGGTCTTCGGCATGCCGCGGGAAGCCATTGCATTGGGTGCCGTTGACGACGTGGCGCCGGTAGGAGAGATGGGGCGCCGCGTGCTGGCCCATCTGCGCACCTTCGGCGAACGTGCGAACCGGGTTTGAAAACGAACTGTTGGAGTTGGAAAAATCGTGATCGATAAGAGCATCAAAATTTTGGTTGTGGACGACTTCCCGACCATGCGGCGCATCGTGCGCAACCTGTTGAAGGAACTCGAGTTCCTCAACGTCGACGAGGCGGAAGACGGCGCGGCCGGCCTTGAGAAGCTGCGCGGCGGCAACTTCGGCTTCGTGGTTTCGGACTGGAACATGCCCAACATGGACGGCCTGACCATGCTGCAGACCATTCGCGCCGACCCCGAGCTCGGCAAGCTGCCGGTGCTCATGGTCACGGCCGAGGCCAAGAAGGAAAACATCATCGCGGCCGCGCAGGCCGGCGCCAACGGCTATGTGGTCAAGCCCTTCACGGCGGCCACGCTCGAAGAGAAGATCAACAAGATCTTCGAGAAGCTCCAGAAAGAGGCGGCCTGAAATGACACACGCTGCGCTCGAACCCGCGGAGCATGGGAATACAGCCGAAGAGTTGCTCGGGCGCATCGGGCAACTGACCCGGCAACTGCGCGAAGGCCTGCGCGAGCTGGGGCTCGACAAGCAGGTGGCCAAGGCGGCGCAGGCTATTCCCGATGCGCGCGACCGCCTAGGCTACATCGCCTCGATGACCGAACGGGCGGCGCACCGCGCCCTCAACGCCATCGACCTCGCGCAGCCCTTGCAGGAAGACCTCGCCACGCATGCCAAGGGGCTGAGCCGGCGCTGGGACGAATGGTTCGCGAACCCGGTCGAACTCGACCATGCGCGCCAACTGGTCATGGACACGCGCGGCTACCTGCAGGATGTGCCGCAGAAGGCCGGCGCGATCAACACGCAGCTGATCGAGATCCTGATGGCGCAGGACTTCCAGGACCTGACCGGCCAGGTCATCAAGAAGATGATGGAAGTGGTCAACGACGTGGAGACGCAGTTGCTCCAGGTGCTGATCGACAATTCGCACCTCGAAAAGCATCTTGAGAAGAGTCTCGAGAAGCGCCAGGAAACGGAAGCCAGCAGTTTGCAGAACGGCCCGCAGGTGGTTGCGGGCAATCCCGATGCTGTAACGGGCCAGGCCCAGGTCGATGACCTGCTGGAGAGCCTGGGGTTCTAGGTCCGGGGGGCGGGCCTACTTTCCTCTGCGATTTGACGCAGAAGGCGCCGAAGTCGACGAAGGCGCCGCCCCGCCATCCACGCCCAGGCGCCCACCGCCGCCGAGGCCCTGGCCGCGTACCGTCTGCGCCTTGTAGCTGCGCAGCGACCTGACCATCTGATTGAAGGAGTCCATGAACGCAGCGGCAATCACCTTGCCCTGTGGCGTGCGCGTGTAGCCACCGATGCCGCCGGCGGCGGAGAGGCCGCTCAGATTGGCAAAGCCCGCAAAGTCGGTCTTGGACGCACTGCCTTCGGCCGCCGCCACCTGCACGCCCGAGCGGTTGTCGATAAGGGTCAACAGTGCGCTGGCTTCCTTTGTCTGCAAGCTTGCGCCCAGTTTGGCAATGGCGAGGCCTCGTCCTCCACCCACCAACCCACCCAGCGCACCGCCGAGACCGCCGGCATCGCTGTTGCTGAACACGATCTCGGGCGACAGGCCGTAGTCGGAGGCCACCATCTGGCCGCGTCCGAAATTGCTGCCACCGCGCATTTCGCCCGACTGCTGCAGCGCGCGCTCGCGCGTCATGGCGTTCATGCCGGCCGCACCGCGCTCGACCACCACGAAGCAGTTCGATTGCTGCACCAGGAGGCGCAGCAGGTTGGCCGTGGGTGGCAGGCGGTATTCGCCGGTGAGCACGGTGTACCAGCCCGCATTGACGTTCTCGACCAGCGAGACGGTGCCGAGCGGCGAGTCGCAGCGCTCGAGGGCGCTGCTTTCGCCGGAGGCGGCCGAGCCGGCCGCGCTGCCGGTGGCCACCGTCTTGGCGGATGGGCTGCCCATCTGCATGTCGAGAGCGGGCATGTTCTGGCAGCCTGCCAGAACCATGAGCCCGGCCACCGCCGTGACTGTCGCAAATCTTGCGCATCGGCCCCGCTTGTCGAGCTTGGGGTCTGCGGGCCTCGGTTGCTGCAGCAGCGAATTCTGCGAGTTTGAAAACGGCAGGTGCGCCGTATCCATGGGTTTTTTCATGTGTGCTTTCACCTGTTCATCGGCAAAACGCCGAGATCCATGTGCAGACGACGAAGGTCCGCAGGCGTGTATTTCAGCCATGGTTGCAGCGGTTTCGACGGCTACTTCGGCGTGTAGGTCATCTTGATCCGCTCTGTTGTGAACTCGGGCCGGGAGTCTTCAGGACGGGTATGGATCTTGAGCAACTGACCCCGGTACGGTCCCTCGGCGGCGACCCATGTGGTGAAGATCGTGACGAAGGCTGCTGCGCCCGTACCTGTTGTTTGCTTGTTCGTGAACTTGCAAGCATCGAAGGCGCCCATTGCCGTTTGCAAGGCTTCCCGGCCGACGTAGGTCAAGTCCCGCGATACCGGGTACTCGCTCTCGATTTTTGACCCGTCCACCGTGCTGGCGGCAACAGTCTTGATCTTGTAGCTGCCGCTTGCCACTTGCCCCGGCTGCATGTCCACGGGGCCGGCCACGGGTGGATCGAACGTCACCGTGATGATCTGGGTCGCGACTTGTGCAATCGACCCGTACGAGATCACGTCGCCATTGACCAGGTCGTGGTAATTTTTCGGCGGCGGGCGATGGGTTGCCGGCGGTATCGTGGGGTTGGACCTTGACGGTCACAGGCGTGGCGCCAGCGAACGACTTGCGTTCGCCAACTGTTTCGACGGTGTGGTTCACCGTGGGAGATTGCCCGGAAATCGTCGTTCGTTCTTCGTAATCCCGCACGGTCCCGGCATGGAAATCCGCTTCGTTCGTACAGGGGGCCGAGCTGGTTGCCGATGCCGGCGCAGGCGCTGGCGCCGGTGGCGGCGAAGGGAGCGGTGCGGGCGCCGGAGCAGACGGGAAGGGCAGGATCGGAGATCCGCCGCCACCGTTGCCCCCGCCTCCTCCCCCGCATGCCGCCAATGTCGCCGTGATGGCGACCGCCATCGCTCCGATGGCCCACGGATTTCTCTGCATACGACCTCCCTGTTGTTTGTCAAAAAGGCCGGGATCCGGCCCGATGCAAATTTAGGAGAAGGCAGGGACGACCTCTAGTGTCTAAAGTCACCTGTTGCGCTCATGCAAACGCTGGGAGTCTGCAGACGCGAGCTCAGCCATGGTTTGCAGGAGCGTCGCCGCGCTCACAGGCTTGAACAGCACAGGTACGCCCGAGGCGCGCACATGCTGCAGCCGCTCGGGCGCGGTTTCGCCCGTGATCAGAAGCAGCGATGCATCCGGCTGAAAGCATTCGCGCAGGCGCAGGCCGACGTCGAGCCCGTCGACCCCTTCGGCCAACCGGTAGTCGCACAGCAGCAGTGCGAACGGCTTCGCCTGTGCATCGGGATGCGTCAACACCTCGACTGCGGCGGCTTCGTCGGCTACGGCCACGATATCGAGGGAATAGGCATGCAGCAGCACCGTCATGGCTTGCCGGATCTCGGACTCGTCGTCGATCAGCAAGATGCGGCCGCGCAAATCAGGCACCGCGAAGCGATGGCGCACGGGCGATTCGAGATCGCGGAGCAAGAGATCCGTGGGCGAGTCCGGTGATGCCTCGGCCATCGGCACCCGCAGGCGAAAGCGTGTGCCGCGGCCTGGGCGCGAGCGCACTTGCACCGGATGGTCGAGCAGCTGGGACAGGCGCTGCACGATCGACAACCCGATGCCCAGGCCTCGGGAGCGATCGCGCCCCGGATTGCCGATTTGATAGAACTCCTCGAAGATGCGGTCCAGCTGCCCGGGCGGAACACCGATGCCGGTGTCCCGCACCTCGATCCAGACAAGATTTCCACGCGGAAGTGCCGTGACGGTCACGCCGCCGTGTCGCGTGTATTTCAACGCGTTGTCGACAAGATTGGAGAGCATGCGATACAGAAGTTGCGGGTCGCTGCGCACCCACAGTCCGCTGGCGCGAATGCGCAACTGCAAATTCTTCTGGTCTGCCTGCGCCGAGAAGGTGTGATTGAGCGGACGAAACAGCGCGTCGAGTTCCAGGTCACATGGCTCGGGCACCACCACTCCCGCATCGAGACGGGAAACATCGAGCATGGTGTTCAGCGACGCACCCAGGGTGTCGACCGCCCGCATCAGGCGCTCGGCGTTTTCCCCTTCGGGGCGGTTGTGCAGGGCATTCTCCAGGGCTGCGCCGAACAATGCGATGGCGTGCATCGGTTGACGCAGGTCATGGCTGGCGGTGGCCAGGAAGCGGGTCTTCTCGGCACTGGCACGTTCGGTTGCGGCGATTTGCTCGCTCAGGCGAGCGGCCAGGGCCTCGTTCTCGAAACGCAGGATCAGCGATTCGGTCAACCGCCTGTTTTCTTGCAAGCCGGCGCGAAGGGTGAGTACCAGGTTGGCAATTCCGAATGCGGCGAGGAACCAGTTCAGAGCGCTGCCGTGCCAGAGCAGGGCCGCGATAAGGCCTGTCATCATGGGGATGCCATATCCGAACATGGCCGGCTTCAGAGGCCATCGCGCCTGCACCGCGCGTGTCCAGCTGCCGATGATCACCACCGTGAACACGGTGGTCATGACCAGATCCGTCGTCGACACAAAGAGCAAGGGCGCCGGAGCCGTCGCAACACTGACCATCGTGACCAGACGAGCGTACTTGCGCGCCCAATAGGGGCTGTCGGATATCGGCGTGCCAGGGGTCCAGCGCGGCGTCAGCAACGCGTACAGGTCTACCGCCGCAAGAACGAGCAGCCAGTACAGCAGCCATTGATGGTTGAGGCGCGAGTAGCTGAAGACGGCCAGCGCGGCTGCAAAACCGAAATGGGCCAGAACCGCCGTGCTGTGGCCGGCGTAGACCGAAGCCACGTGCTCGCGCAGTATGCGCAGGCCGAGCGCGGCGTCGACAGCCAGGTGTTGCGACACGATCTTGCTCATCGAATTGCCTCCCCGCAGGAGTTGTCTCCTGGATATTCGTATTTCGCCTGCGTAGCCGGGCTTATCGCAAGCTACTGATCAATTGCGCGCGCGAGCGGACACCGAACAGCAAGAGAATCGTCGACACGTAGTTCTTCACCGTGCCTTCGGCAAGCGCTGCCGCCTCGGCGATCTCCTTGTTGGTCTTGCCTTCCAGCACCCACTGAAGCACCTGTACCTGCCGCGGCGCAAGCGCCTGCCAGGCGCGGCGGTGGGCGGGTTTCTCGGGGGAGGTGAATGCGGTTGAAAGGTGAGGCAAACCATCGACCGCGTCGCTCCCGAGCAATCCGCAGGCCCGGATGAAGCTCACCACTTCCTTGAGGTTTGTCGACTTGGGAATGAAGGCTCTGGCACCCAAGGCCAGCGCGCCCTGCGCAATCGTGCTCTGAGCGAGCGAGGTGCCGGAACCGGAAAGAACCACGATGCGGGCCGCGGGGTAACGGGCATGAAATTCCACCAGACCGCTCAGGCCCTGGGTGTCGGGCAAGGCCAGGTCCAGCAGCACCAAGTCGACGGCACCCTGGGCTCTTTCATACAAGTCCATGGCCTCGGCGAGACTGCCGGCCTCCAAGACCTTGACCTCCGCCGCCTCGCCCGACGGAGAACACTGGGCCTGCAGCAGTGCCCGTACGCCCAGGCGTATCAGCTCATGATCGTCCACGACCAGAATGGCGCGTGGTCGCTGTACGTGCGCAGGAGCGCAGTGTTTTGGCGGGGAATGCTTCGACGCGTCGGGATTCACGCAGCGCAATTTAACGGTTTCGCGCAGAAAGGTAAGTGACGAAGGTCATTTTGTTCGTTAGCTCTTCGCCCATGAACAGAGAGGAGAGAAGAGAGGGGGCGAGACGCGCCTGATCCTAAAGCGAGTCCTTCAGCTTCGCGCGCAGCCGGCTGATCGCCTGGCTGTGCAGCTGGCACACGCGCGACTGGGTCACTTCCAGAATGGCGCCGATTTCGCGCAGGTTCAGTTCTTCCTCGTAGTACAGGTTCAGCAGCAGCTGGTCGCGCTTGGGCAGGGCGGTGATGGCGTCGACCAGTTCGTGCCGAAAGCCGGCTTCGAGCAGTTGCGCCAGCGGATCGTCGTCGGCGCTCGGGCGGCCGCTGCGCGCCTGGCGGTCGAGCCAGGGGTTGTCGGATTCGCCGTCCTGCGCAAAGTCTTCGACGTACAACAGCTGGCAACCCTGGATCTCCTGCAGCAGCGACTGGTAGTCGTCGAGGTCCATCTTCAGTTCCTTGGCGATCTCCCCTTCGGTGGCGGGCCGGCCCAGGCGGTGCTCCAGCGACTGGATCGCTTGTTCGACCTTGCGGGCCTGCTGGCGCAGGTTGCGCGAGCCCCAGTCGCTGGCGCGCAGTTCGTCGAGCATGGCGCCGCGGATGCGCTGGCTCGCAAAGGTTTCGAACTGCGCGCCGCGGTTGTCCTGGTAGCGGGTGGAGGCGTCCAGCAGGCCGATCATGCCGGCCTGGATCAGGTCGTCGAGCTCGACGCTGGCGGGCAGCTTGGCCAGCATCTGGAGCGCCATGCGGCGCACCATGGGCTGGTGCTGCTTCAGCAGGTGAGACTTCTCAATATTGCCCTGAGCGGTGTACACGGCCTTCCCTTTCCTCATGTGCTTGTTGCGGCGCCAGGGCCTCGGGCCGCCAGGGCGCCGGCTCCGCGTCGTGCGCGCGAACCGACGGGCGCCATGGCCACTGGGCAACGTCGGCGCCGATGACGCGGAAGTCCACCGCCGCCGGGCTGGCCGGAAACGCCTCCACGACGGTCTGGTGCAGGCGCCTTGCATCGTCCAGGTGCGGATCGGCGCGCACCCAGCCGGCGGCATGCATCGAAATCGCCAGGTAGCGGCTGCCCGTGTCGATCAGATTGGCCATGAGCCGCCGGGCCGCCTCGGGGTCGGCAACACCGTTGACCAGCAACCGCAGCTGGTGCAGCGCATGCGCGTAATGCAGCCGCTTGATGCCCGAGTAGGTGGCGGTGATTGACGCGGGGTTGGGCTGGAGCACCACGACGAGGTCGTCCGCCAGCCGCGCCAGCGGCGACAAGTGGCCGGCACTGTCGAGCGCAGCGTCGATCAGCACCACGTCGCCGTCCCAGAAAAGACGCGGGTCGACGTGGTCGGGCTGGCCGCCCGGCAGCGCCGGCAGCACGTTGACGCCGCACTCGGTGCGCGCGGCGGCGCCTTCGCAGGTCAACCGCCGGGTGGCGACGTCGGCCAGCGTTCCGAGCGGGTCGACAGCCCATGCGCCGCGAACCGAGTTCGCACCCACCTTGTGCTCGTCCAGCAGCAGCACGTCCTTGCCCATGTGGGCCAGGGCCGCGCCCAGGTTCATCGCCGCCGTGGTGGCGCCCTGGCGGCGTTCCATGCCCGCGATGGCGATGAGCCGCACGGACGATTGCGCGAGCAGTCGCCGCAGTCCGTCGGCTTGATCCGGCACCAGCTTGCTCACGTGTCCAGTGCCTCCAGCAGGAAGAACAGCTTGCCCATGCCTGCATACAGAACATTGCCCGAGAGCGGCCGGCCGGGCCGCACCGGCCGGCCGGTCAGCTGGCCCAGCAGCGCACGCGTGCGGCCGGCCCGATCGCCGTCGGCCTGCAGCAGCCGCCACACCGTGGTGGTGACCTGGCCGGCGATGAGCAGGCGCTTCATCATGTGCGGGTCGCCCGCCTCGCCGAGCCCGCCGATGACCGAGAGGCCCTGCCGCAGCAGGCGGAAGCAGGGCTCCGCTTCGGCGGCCCAGGCCTGCCATTGCGCAAGCTGCCGCACGGAAACTTCCTGGCTCACGTTGGAGAGCGCATAGCTCTGCGCCACCACCTTGCGGCTGCGTGGATCGGTGACGCGGGTCACGACGCAGCGCAGGCCGGGCGGGCCGCCGTCGGTGCGCAGCGTGATGCTGGCCTGGGCCTCCGACTGCAGCGCGGGGCGGCCTTTGAAGGTCACGGGCCGCTCTTCGCCGAACGAGAAGTCCAGGCCCGTGAGGGTGGCGTATTCGCCGGTGCGCGGGTCGATCACCGCGGTGGAGCCGGGTGCGCGCGCCATCCATTGCTGGCGCTGCACCTTCCACTGCAGCATGAGCTCGGCAGCCGGCAGCCTGGACAGCATGTGCACCACGGTCTTGCCGAAGTCCTGCTGGCGCAGCCACTGCACTTGCCGCACGCCGGGCCTGCGCGTGGGGTCGGCGGCATTGCGGGTCGCGCCCGTGGAGAGCCATTGGTTGGGTGCGGCCAGCGGCATGCCGTCGCGATCGGACAGCAGCAGGCTGCCATGGCATTGATAGGCGTCGCCGCCTTCGTCCGACTTGAGGCCGACCTGGCTCGACAGCGCCAGCAGATGGGTGTCGCAGCCGGTGGCGATCTCGCTCGTGGCGTGCGTCATGAGCGCCTGCAGCACCGCCTTGTGGCCGACGTTTTCGTCGGCGGCCTGGCGCCAGAGCGCGCGCGACTGCTCGAAGCCGAGCGGAGCGCTCGCAAGCGCCGCCGCGGCGGCTGCCACTTCCTGTGCGTCGTGCGCCATGGCGCGAATCAGCTGGCGGTAACGCAGCCGTTGCCGTTCGGCCTCGGCGTGCGCTTCGGACGCCGCGGCACTGGCCGCAGATCCGTCCTGCATGTCGCTTTCGCCGGGAACGAAGAGCGCGCTGCGGCTGTTGGCCTGGAACACGCTGTCCACCAGCTGGGCGCGGTCGGCGCGCATCAGGTTCTCGGGCACCTTCTGTCCGCTGGACACGTAGTGCACCGGCAGGCGGTGGCGGATCACGGTGTCGATCAGCGCGCCGGGATGGGTGGCCTCGTCGACCTTGGTGAAGATGCAGCCCGCCAGCTCGTTGCCGCCGCCATGCCGGTAGGCGTGCACCACTTCGTTGAGCGTGTCGCCGTGGCTCGCGGCATTGAGCAGCAGCAGCCGCTTCACGGGCCGCTGGCTGTTGCAGAACATCGCGATCTGGTCGGAGACGGCGCGGTCGCGCTGGCTCATGCCGACGGTGTCGATCAGCACCATGTGCTTGTCGCGCAGGTCTTGCAGCACCAGGTGCAGGTCGGCCGCGTCTTTTACGGCGTACACCGGCACATTGAGGATCTGGCCGTAGATGCGCAGTTGCTCGTAAGCACCGATCCGGTAGCTGTCGGTGGTGACCAGCGCCAGCTTCTCGGCGCCGAAGCGCATCACGCAGCGCGCGGCGAGCTTGGCCGTGGTCGTGGTCTTGCCCACGCCGGTCGGCCCCATGAGGGCATAGACGCCGCCTTGCGCCAACAGCGCGTCTTCGTCGTCATGCACCGGAAGGGTCCGGATCAGTTCGGAGCGCACGAAGGCCATGCCCTGGGCATAGCTCTGGCCCGTGGGCAGGTGCTCCAGCATGGCCTTGGAGAGCCGCGCGCTGAAGCCGGCGCCGAGCAGCGTGCGCAGCAGGCGGCCGCGCATCGGGTCGCGGCGCTGCTTGTCGTTCCAGACCACGCCGGCGAGCTGCTCTTCGATCATGCAGCGCATCGAGTGGAGCTCTCCGAGCACGCTCTCGGCTGCGACGGGGGCAGGCGCAGGCGCGGGGGCGGGCGCCGGGGTGAGCATGAAGGCGGATGCGGGGGCGACCACGGGGGCAGCTGCGGGAGCGGATACAGGAGCGGCTTGCGGCGCAGCCTGCGCGGCGGGCGCGCTCGCACGCACTTCTTCCACATCGTCCGGTGCCATGGCGACGATCTCCACGCCTTCGGCAACCACGCGGTTGGTCAGCACCATCGCTTCGGCGCCGAGCGCTTCGCGCGCAAGGCGCAGGGCTTCCCGGCTGGTCGGGGCGACGAACTTGCGTGCGCTGGTCCGCACGTCGGTCTGGGTGTTCAAACTCTTCCTCCAATGGTGGCGGTGATCTTGATGTTGCGGGTATCAGGTATCTCGGCATGCGAGAGAACCTTGAGTTGGCGGAAGCTGCGGCGCAGAAAGCGCGAGAGCAGGACCCGCAGCGAATGCTGGACAACCAGCACCGGTGCGAGGCCGATCTGCTCCTGGCGCGCAATCGCGGCGCGGGTCTGTTGCATCAGGCTGTTGGCAAGGCCTGGCTCGATGCCGTTGTTGTTGGCGAGCGCCTGCTGCAGCACGCTGTCGAGCGCGCCGTCCAGGCCGATCACCTGCAGTTCGGAATCGCCTGGGAACAGCTGCTGCGTGATCGCGCGGCCAAGTGCCAGGCGCGTGAGCGAGGTGAGCTCGGCCGCGTCCTTCACGGTCGGCGCGTGCTCGGCCATCACGTCGAGAATCGTGCGCATGTCGCGGATCGGCACCTCTTCGTCGAGCAGGTTCTGCAGCACCTTGTGCAGCGTGCTCAGCGAGATGACCTTGGGCACCAGGTCTTCGGTGAGCTTGGGCGCGGTCTTGCCGATCTGGTCGAGCAGCTGCTGCACTTCCTGGCGGCCCAGCAGCTCGGCGGCATGGGTCTGAATCAGGTGGTTCAGGTGCGTGGCCATCACCGTGCAGGCATCGACCACCGTGTAGCCGAGCACCTGCGCCTCCTGGCGAAGGCTGGCGTCGATCCACACCGCGGGCAAATGGAAGGCCGGGTCTTGCGTCGGCGTGCCGGGCAGGGTGCCGGTCACCTGGCCGGGGTTGATGGCCATCCACTGGTTGGGGAAGGCTTCGCCGCGGCCGATCTCGACGCCCTTCAGGCTGATCACGTAGGTGTTGGGCGCAATCTCGAGGTTGTCGCGGATGTGCACCACCGGCGCCAGGAAGCCGATTTCCTGGGCGGTTTTCTTGCGGATGCTCTTGATGCGGCCCAGCAGTTCGCCGTTCTGCGTCTGGTCCACGAGCGGGATCAGCCGGTAGCCGACTTCCATGCCGAGCGGATCGACCAGCGCCACGTCGTCCCACGTGGCTTCGGGGGCTTCCACGGCCGGTGCGGCGGCGGCGTGGGCCGCGGCGGCTTGCTCGGCAGCGGCCTGCGGCGCGCGCTTGAGAATGCGCCGGCCCAGCCACACCAGGCCGCCCGCGATCAGCAGGAACGCCAGGTTCGGCATGCCGGGGATCATGCCCATCAGGCCGATGAGGCCGGCCGTGAGAAAGAGCACCTGCGGGTTGGAGAACAGCTGCCCCGTCAGTTGGCGGCCCACGTCTTCGTCGGTGGTCACGCGCGACACGATGACACCGGCGGCGGTGGAGATCACCAGCGCCGGAATCTGCGCCACCAGGCCGTCGCCGATGGCCAGCAGCGTGTAGGTCTTGCCGGCGCTGCCGAAGTCCAGCCCGTGCTGCACCATGCCGACCACCAGGCCGCCGATGATGTTGATGACCATGATCAGGAGGCCCGCCACGGCGTCGCCGCGCACGAACTTGCTGGCGCCGTCCATCGAGCCGTAGAAGTCGGCTTCCTGCGACACCTCGGTGCGCCGCTTGCGCGCCACGTCCTCGCCGATCAGGCCGGCGTTCAGGTCGGCATCGATTGCCATCTGCTTGCCGGGCATGGCGTCGAGCATGAAGCGCGCACCCACCTCGGCAATGCGCCCCGCGCCCTTGGTAATGACCATGAAGTTGATCAGCACCAGGATGATGAACACCATCACGCCGACGGCGAAGTTGCCGCCGACCAGGAAGTGCCCGAAGGCCTCGATGACCTTGCCCGCCGCATCCGGCCCCGTGTGGCCGTGCATCAGCACCACGCGCGTCGAGGCCACGTTGAGCGACAGCCGCAGCAGCGTGGAAAACAGCAGCACGGCGGGGAAGGCAGCGAAGTCCAGCGCCTTCATGGTGTACATGCTCACGAGCAGCACCATCACCGACATTGCGATGTTGAAGGTGAACAGCAGGTCGAGCAGGAAGGCCGGCAGCGGCAGCACCATCATGCTCAGGATGAGCACGATCAGCACCGGGCCGGCGAGCCCCTTCCATTGGGCTCCGGAGAACAGTTGCGCCTGCAGGCGGGTCAGCGTGGCGTTCATGCGGCGTTCAACGAGTATTCGAGCGATTCGGGAATCGGCAGGTCGACGGGCGTGCGCGGCGCTTCGCCGCCTTCGCTCTTCCAGCGCTTGAGCTGGTAGACCCAGGCCAGCACCTCGGCCACTGCGGTGTAGAGGCCGGCCGGGATTTCGTCACCGAGCCGGGTGTGCTTGAACAGCGCGCGCGTGAGCGGCGGCGCCTCGAGGATCGCGACGTTGTTTTCCCGTGCGAGCTCGCGGATGCGCGCGGCCACCAGGTCGCTCCCCTTGGCCACCACGCGCGGCGCGCGCATGTCGTTGTCGACATACTTGAGCGCCACGGCGAAGTGGGTGGGGTTGGTCACCACGATGTCGGCCTTCGGCACTTCGGACATCATTCGCCGGCGTGCCATCTGCTGTTGCTGGCGGCGGATCTGCGCCTTGACGTGCGGGTCGCCCTCGCTCTCCTTGTGCTCCTGGCGCAGGTCTTCGCGCGACATGCGCAGCTTGCGGTGGTAGCTCCACAGCTGGTAGGGCACATCGATGAGCGCCACCAGCAGCAGCGAGGCGGCAATGAGGGCGCAGTTGTGCGCCACCAGGCCGATCATCTGCGGCAGCGCGGCGCGCTCCGACTGCGCCATGAGCGCCGTGACCTCGTCCATGTTGTCCATGATCACCAGCCACGCCACGCCGCCGATCAGCAGCGATTTGGTCAGCGCCTTGATCAGCTCCGACAGGGCCTGCGTCGAGAACATGCGGCCGATGCCGGCCATCGGGTCGAGCTTGCTGAACTTGGGAGCGAGGGCCTTGGTCGACAGCAGCCAGCCGCCGAGCATCATCGGGGCGACTACGGCGGCGACCACCATCATGCCGAACAGCGGCGCGAGTGCGAGCAGCGCCTCGATCACGATGAGCCCAGCGCGGGCCATCATGTAGGAAGGGTCGAACGCCGCGGTCCGGTCGAAGTGCAGGCCCTGGGTCAGGGCGCCGCGCAAGGTGCCGCCGAGCGAGCCGGCCGTGAGCCACAGGCCGGCGACGGCCGTGCCCAGCATGACGAAGGTGACCAGCTCCCGCGACCGGGCGACGTCCCCTTCCTCGCGCGCCTTGTCAAGGCGCTGCGATGAGGCAGGTTCGGTTTTTTCGAGGTCGCTTTCTTCAGCCATTGATGCTCCGGGCGAGCGTTGGCGAGAGAACGCCTGCTCATGGCTGCTGATTGTTCGTTTTCAGGGCCCCGGACAATTGATCGATCAGCATGGGCATTTGCCCCCTGCTTGGGCGATCGGTGCGGCAACCCGTAACTAGACGGCCGGCGCGGCCCCGTCCGCAGGCATCGGCGGCGGCGGGGCCGCATAGGGCACCAGCGGCAGCTGCTCCGCGTTCAGGCGCTCGAGGATGGTGAACAGCAGGTCGCTGCGCACGCCGCCCGCCAGGCGCGGGCTGGGCACATAGGCAATGGCCTGAAAAATGAGCAGGCCGCCCTCGATGCCTTCGAGCGTGAGCGACGGCGCGGGCGTTTCCAGCACGCCTTCGTGGGCGCGGCAGGCCTCCAGGATGAGGTCGCGCACGCGCTGGGCGTTGGTGGTCAGCGGCATCGGCAGGCGAATGAGCACCCGGCCTTCCGCATTGGCCAGCGTCATGTTGCGCACGGTCTTGGTGATGAATTCGGAGTTCGGCACGATCACCGTCGAGCGGTCTGCAACCTGGATTTCCGTGGCCCGCACGTTGATGCGTCGCACATCGCCCTCGGTGGTGCCCAGCACCACCCAGTCGCCCACCTTCACCGGCTGTTCGGCCAGGAGGATGAGGCCCGAGATGAAGTTCTGCACGATGGCCTGCAGGCCGAAGCCGATGCCCACCGACAGCGCACTGGCCACCCACGCGATGCGTTCGATGCCGATGCCCAGCGCGGAAAGCGAAAACGCCACCACCAGAATGCCGCCCGCGTACCCGAGCAGCGTGGTGATCGAGCTTTGCATGCCCGGCTCGAACTGCGTGCTGGGCAGATAGCTGCGGGCGAGCCAGCGCTTGAAGACGCGCAGCGCGATGAAGCCGACCAACGCCACGGCGATGGCGCTCAGGATGGCACCGGGCACCAGCTGGAACTCGCCCACCTTCACGCCGGTGCCGAACTTGCCGCTGCGCTGGAACACTTCACCGGGCCCGGTACCCAGGGGGGCCGCGAGCGCGATCAGCATGTAGAAGAAAAGCGCCACGCGGCTCAGGCCGGAGAGCACCGTGGCCGCCTGGTCGAGCGTCTGCGGCGCGAGCCCGAAGCTTTTCTGCAGGCGCTGGCCGAAGGTGCTGCGCGACGACACGCCGGCCATGAAAACGTCGTCGGCAAACTTGAACAGCACATAGAAGGCGGCGGCCACGATGCCGCTCCAGGTGAGCTGCGACGCCAGAAAGCTCGCAAGCGCCACGTAACCCACCGCCACCAGCACCCAGATCGCGACGATGAGCATGCCGATGCATGCCACCAGCAGCCCCACCCACATCGGCCGCTCGGGCAGGCCCGCCTCGGGCGCGTCGGCGCGCAGCGGCTTCAGGCGGTAGAACACGACGCCGACCAGCGCGGTGAGTATCAGCGCCGTGAGCACGTGGGTGGCCACCACGGCCGCAAAGCTCGCGTCCACCAGCTGGTTGATTTCGGCCGGCGTCCAGGCCAGCGCGGCCACCAGCGCGACCAGCCACGGCAGCGCGGCCAGCCGCGTGGCCATGGCGTCGGGAATCGGCGGCAGCCGCCAGCTCGGTCGCCTGGTGGCCAGCAGCGCGCGGCCGAGCCCGATGACGAAGGCCATGAACACCAGCGCCTGCGCCATCGAGCGCATCGCCTTGCGCGCCTGCGGCTCCCAGGTGGCGTATTCCTCGAGCACCCACACGAACCCGTGCGCCGCCGCGGCGACCAGCAGCACATGGCTCGCCACGATGGCAATGACCAGCAGCGAACGCCGAAGCCGGCCCGCCGGCAGCAAGCGCGCGGCAATGCGCGTCAGCAGATGCTCGGCGACCCAGTTGCCGAGCACGGCGAGCAGCAGCGCCAGGATCAAGGCCCCGAACACCGCGGTCCGGGTTCCCTGCTGCGTGGCCTGCGCCAGCCCGTCGCGCAGGCCCGACACCATCGTCTGCAGGCGATCGAGGTCGCTCGGCCATGCCTCCTGCAGGTCGCGCCAGAATTCGCCGCCCAGCGGCGACGGCGCACGTTCGGTGATCTGCGCCTCGAAGAGCGCGCGGCGCTGGGTCACCAGCTCGGCGCCGCGCTGCCGCACGTCGATGGCCAGCAGGCGCGCCAGCCGGATGTCGGCGTCCAGCGCGTTGCGCTCCTTGGTCAGGCGGGCGCGCTGGCGCGTGATGTCAGGGGCTTCGGTGGCGCCCGCGGCCGGCGGATTGCCGAGCTCGCCGAGCCGGGCATTGAGGTCGGCCAGTTCGCTGGTGCGCGCGGCAACGAACTTGTCGGCCCGGGCGCCGATGTCGTTGATCTGCGCCAGGCGCTTGGGCACGTCCTCGTCGGAATCGGCCGCTGCGGTGATCTTGGTGAGCTGCTCGCGCAGCTCGGCCACGGTGGGTTCTGGCGCGAGCGCCGCAGCGGCGCTGTTGCTGCCGCTGCTGCTGTTGTTGTTGCTGTCCGGCTGGGCCGCCGCGGCACCGCACAACAGCAGGGCAGCCAGCCAAAAAGCCATCAGGCGTGGGATCGAACTCATGGCTGCCATCATAGAAGGCGCCAATTCCGGCCCACGGCGCGGCGCGTGACAGCGTGTGTCGAGCCGACGCCGCGTGCCGCGATCAGGCGGCGGGGCTGAACAGGTCGACCCGGTCGGTAATGATGCCGTCGGTGCCCAGGTCGATCAGCCGCTGCGCGGCCCATTCGTCGTTGACGGTGTAGCTCAGGGCGCGCATGCCCGCATCGTGCGCTTGCGCCACTGTGGCGGCATCCCAGAGCGCGTGGTTGCAGACGATGGCGGCGCAGTCGAGGCCGGTGGCCGCGGCCAGCCAGCCGTCGCGCAGCGTGTCGAGCAGGAGCCCGCGCGGCAGTCCGGGCTGCACCGCCTTCGCGCCCGCCAGCGATTCGGTTTGGAAGGACGTGAGCAGCGGCGGAACGGCCGCGCCCTGCCACAGCTGGGCTGCCTGCCGCGCCACCGCTTCGCCGGTTTCGCGCTCGGTGCCGGGCGTGGGCTTGATCTCGATGTTGAGCAGAAGGTCGTTCGCCAGGCAGAAGCGGGCCAGGTTCTCGAGCGTGGCGAGCGGCTCGCCCGCGAAAGCGCGCGAATGCCAGCCGCCGGCGTCGAGCTGCGAGAGCGCGCTCCAGGGCTGTTCGCCGCCGATGCCGTGGCCGTTGGTGGTGCGGTCGAGCGTGGCGTCGTGCATGAGGAACACGACCCCGTCGGCGCTGAGCTTGGCATCGCATTCGAACATGCGGTAGCCATGCGCCGCGCCGAGCCGGAATGCGGCCAGCGTGTTCTCAGGGGCCAGCTTGCCGGCGCCGCGGTGCGCAACCCAGCGCGGATAGGGCCAGGGCTTCAGCGCCGGCATCGTTCAGTCGGCCCGCTTGCCGGAGCCGGCGTCGAACCAGTGCAGCTTGTCCTGGCGCGCGGCAATCTTCACCGTGTCGCCCGCGACCGGCGGATGATCGCCTTCGTCGGTGCGCATGATGATCTGCTCGTCGCCGATGCGGCCGTACACCAGCCGTTCGGCGCCCAGCAGCTCGACCGATTCGACCTGCACGGACCAGCCGCTCTCGTCGAGCTTCATGTGCTCGGGGCGGATGCCGAGAATCTGGCCCGGCCGCACGCCGGGGGCATGCTGCAGCAGGTTCATCGGCGGCGAGCCGATGAAGCTTGCGACGAAGGTGGTGGCGGGCCGGTTGTACACCTCCTCGGGCGTTGCGAACTGGTCCATCACGCCGCCGTTCATCACGATGATGCGCTGCGCCAGCGTCATGGCCTCGACCTGGTCGTGCGTGACGAACAGCGAGGTAATGCCGAGTTCGCGGTGCAGCTTCTGGATCTCGATGCGGGTCTGCGCACGCAGCTTGGCATCGAGGTTCGACAGCGGCTCGTCGAACAAGAACACCTGCGGCTGGCGCACGATGGCGCGGCCCATGGCCACGCGCTGGCGCTGGCCGCCCGAGAGCTCGCGCGGCTTGCGCTCGAGCAGGTGGCCGAGCTCGAGGATCTTGGCGGCCTTGTCGACGCGCGTCTTGATCTCGGGCTCCGGCACCTTGGCGATCTTCAGCCCGTAGGCCATGTTCTTGAACACGCTCATGTGCGGATAGAGCGCGTAGTTCTGGAACACCATGGCGATGTCGCGCTCGGAGGGTTCGAGCTGGTTCACCACGCGCCCGCCGATGGAGATTTCGCCGGCCGAGATTTCCTCCAGGCCGGCCACCATGCGCAGCAGGGTGGACTTGCCGCAGCCCGAAGGCCCGACGATGACGATGAATTCATGGTCGGCAATCTCGGCGCTCACGCCGTGGATGACCTGGTTGGCTTTCGGCCCGTGGCCGTAGCGCTTGATGACGTTGCGAAGGGAGAGAGCAGCCATAACTTATTTTTCAGTGTCCACAAGGCCCTTGACGAACCACTTTTGCATCAGCACCACCACCAGCGCGGGCGGCAGCATGGCGAGGATGGCGGTCGCCATCACGACGTTCCATTCGTTCTGGCCGTCGCCGCCGGCAATCATCCGCTTGATGCCGACCACCACGGGGTACATGTCTTCGCCGGTGGTGGCGAGCAGCGGCCAGAGGTACTGGTTCCATCCATAGATGAACTGGATGACGAACAGCGCCGCAATCGAGGTCTTCGACAGCGGCAGCAGCACGTCGAAGAAAAAGCGCATCGGGCTGGCGCCGTCCATGCGCGAGGCTTCGGTGAGCTCGTCGGGCACCGTGAGGAAGAACTGCCGGAACAGGAAGGTGGCCGTGGCCGACGCAATCAGCGGCACCGTGAGGCCCGCGTAGGTGTTCAGCATGTTCAGGTCCGACAGCACCTTGTAGGTGGGCAGGATGCGCACCTCCACCGGCAGCATCAGCGTCACGAAGATGGCCCAGAAGCAGATCTTCTTGAACGGAAACCGGAAGTAGACGATGGCGAAGGCCGACAGCAGCGAAATCGCGATCTTGCCGACCGAGATCACCATCGCGGTCACGAAGCTCACCCACATCATGTGGGCGACCGGCGCATTGGAGCCGGCGGCGCTCGCGCGCCCGAACAGCGCGCCCTTGTAGCTGTCCCAGATGTTGGTGCCGGGCAGCAGCGGCATCGGCGCCTGCACGATCTCCTGCGCGGTATGCGTGGACGCCACGAACGCGAGGTAGAGCGGGAAGGCGACGATGAACACGCCGAGGATCATCACCACGTGCGCCAGGATGCCCTGGGTGCCGCGTCTTTCAACCATGCCGGGCCTCCGCGGGAGTGTTTTTCTGCTTCATCATCATCAGTACTGGACTTTCTTTTCCACGTAGCGGAACTGGATGACCGTCAGGGCCACCACGATCACCATCAGCACGACCGACTGCGCGGCCGAGCCGCCCAGGTCCAGGCCTTTGAAGCCGTCGTGGTAAACCTTGTAGACCAGAATGGTCGTGTCCTTGCCCGGGCCGCCCTGCGTGGCCGCATCGACGATCGCGAAGGTGTCGAAGAAGGCGTAGACCACGTTGATCACCAGCAAGAAGAAGGTGGTGGGCGACAGCAGCGGGAACTGCACGGTCCAGAAGCGGCGCCACGGGCGCGCGCCGTCGATGGCCGCGGCCTCGATCAGCGACTTCGGGATCGATTGCAGGCCGGCCAGGAAGAACAGGAAGTTGTAGGAGATCTGCTTCCACACCGAGGCCATGACGATCAGCGTCATGGCGTGGCCCGAGTCGAGCAGGTGGTTCCAGTTGATGCCGATCTTGCCGAGCGCATAGGCCACCACGCCCAGCGAGGGCGAGAACATGAAGACCCACAGCACGGCCGCCACGGCGGGCGCCACCGCGTAGGGCAGGATCAGCATGGTCTTGTAGAAAGTGGCGCCACGCGCGATGCGGTCGGCGAACACCGCAAGCAGCAGCGACAGGCTGATGCCGATGCTCGCCACCAGCACCGAGAACAGGGCGGTGGTCTTGAACGACTCGGCGTAGGCCGGGTCCTGGAACAGATCCTTGAAGTTCTGCAGCCCGACGAACTCGACCGTGGTGCCGAAGGCGTCCTGCTGCTGCAACGACTGCAGCAGCGCCTGCGCCGCCGGCCAGAAGAAAAACACGAGGATCACCGCCATCTGCGGTGTCAGAAGCAGCCAGGGCAGCCAGCCCGAGCGAAAGAAAACGCGTTTTTCCATGAACCCTCTGCATAAAAAATCCCGCCCGGTCCGCTCTTGCGCACAGGCGCACGAGCGAACGGGAGGCGGGCGATATTAGCCGGACACGAGGGTCCGGGTCTCAATCGTTAACTTTTGTTGGCTTTCTGGAAGCGTTCCAGTTGTTCGTTGCCGCGGGTCACGATGGAATCGAGGGCTTCCTTGGCGGTTTTCTTGCCGTTCCAGACCTGTTCGAGTTCCTCGTCCTCGATGGCGCGGATCTGCACGTAGTTGCCCAGGCGGATGCCGCGGCTCTTGTCGGTGACCTTGCGGATCATCTGCGTCACGGCCACGTCGGTGCCGGGGTTCTGCTTGTAGAAGCCCGATTCCTCGGTGAGCTTGTACGACGCCATGGTGACGGGCAGGTAGCCCGTGCGCTTGTGGCTGGCCGACTGCACTTCAGGCGTCGAGATGAAGCTGAAGAACTTGGCCACGCCCTTGTACTCGGCCGGCTTCTTGCCCGACATGACCCACAGGCTGGCGCCGCCGATCACGGTGTTCTGCGGGGCGCCGGGCACGTCCGGGTAGTAGGGCAGGGGCGCCAGGCCGTAGGCGAACTTGGCGTTCTTCGCCACGTTGCCGTAGAAGCCCGAAGAGGTATTGATCATGGCGCACTCGCCCGAGACGAACGACGCTTCGGGCACGTTGCCGCGGCCCTTGTAGATGAACAGGCCCTGCTTGGCCATGCTGGCGAGGTTCTCGATGTGGCGCTGGTGCAGCGGCGAATTGACCTTCAGGCGCGCATCCAGGCCTTGCAGGCCGTTCGATTTGCTCGCGAATTCCACGTTGTGCCAGGCGGAGAAGCTCTCGACCTGCGTCCAGTTCTGCCAGGCGGTGGTGAACGGGCACTTGTGGCCGCTGGCCTTGAGCTTGGCGGCCGCGGCCACCACTTCGGGCCAGGTCGACGGGGCCTTGTCGGTCGGCAGGCCGGCCGCCTTGAAGGCGTCCTTGTTGATATAGAAGATCGTGGTCGAGCTGTTGAAAGGGAAGCTCAGCATCTGGCCGTTGGGCGCGGTGTAGTAGCCGCCCACCGCGGGAATGTAGGCGCTTGGGTCGAACTTCTCGCCCGCGTCCTTCATGACCTGGCCGACCGGCACGATGGCGCCCTTGCTGGCCATCATGGTGGCGGTGCCCACTTCGAAAACCTGCAGGATGTGGGGGGCGTTTCCGGAGCGGTAGGCCGCAATGGAGGCCGTCATCGATTCGTCGTACGTGCCTTTGAAGGTCGGCACGATCTTGTATTCCTTCTGGCTCTCGTTGAACTGCTTGGCCAGGTCGTTGACCCACTCGTTGTTCACGGCGGTCATGGAATGCCACCACTGGATCTCGGTTTGGGCGTGGGCCACATTGAACAGCGTGGTGGCGGCCAGCGCCGATGCCAGCGCGAGCGTCTTGAATCGCATGAAGACTCCTGAACGGAAAATGGAAAGCGCGGATGCTAGGCCATGTGGATGACACAGCCGCGTCACATTGGCGCACGGACCACGACCATCCTCCAATCGGGGAAACCCCTTTGGCGGCAAGCCCGGCGCGGGGCGCGGGCCTGCATGTTGCGCTGCACCATGCTAGCATCGTCATCCCCTTTTTCGGCCTAGCCTGTCGCCGTGGCCGGGGTCTCAGCGAGCAAGTCATGAGCAGCAAAACCTCCCTCGACAAAAGCCGGATCAAGTTCCTTTTGCTCGAAGGCATCCACCCTTCGGCCGTGGAGGTCCTGCGCGGCGCGGGCTACACCAACATCGAGTCGCTGCCAGGTGCGCTGCCCGACGCGGAGCTCAAGGCCAAGATCGCCGACGTGCACTTCCTGGGCATCCGCTCGCGCACGCAACTGACAGCCGAGGTCTTCGCGGCCGCCCAGAAGCTGGTGGCGGCGGGGTGCTTCTGCATCGGCACCAACCAGGTGGACCTCGAAGCCGCGCGCGAGCACGGCGTGGCGGTGTTCAACGCGCCTTATTCCAACACCCGCTCGGTGGCCGAACTGGTATTGGCCGAAGCCATCCTCCTGCTGCGCGGTGTGCCTGAAAAAAGCGCGGTGGCGCACCGCGGCGGCTGGCTCAAGTCGGCCGAAAACGCCTTCGAAATCCGCGGCAAGACGCTGGGCATCGTGGGTTACGGCTCCATCGGCGCCCAGTTGTCGGTGCTGGCCGAGGCGCTCGGCATGCAGGTGGCTTTCTTCGACGTGGTCACCAAGCTGCCCTTGGGCAACGCGCGCCAGGTGCGCGAACTGCACCAGCTGCTGGCCCAGAGCGACATCGTGACCCTGCACGTGCCCGAAACGCAGGCCACCCAGTGGATGATCGGCGCGGCCGAAATCGCCGCCATGAAGCCAGGTGCCATCCTGATCAACGCCTCCCGCGGCACGGTCGTCGAGATCGAGCCGCTCGCCGAGGCGCTGAAGCAAAAGAAGCTGCTGGGCGCCGCGGTCGACGTGTTCCCGGTCGAGCCGCGCACCAACAAGGACGAGTTCCAGTCGCCCTTGCGCGGCCTGGACAACGTGATCCTGACCCCACACATCGGCGGCTCGACCATGGAGGCGCAGGCCAACATCGGGCTCGAGGTGGCGGAAAAACTCGTCAAGTACAGCGACAACGGCACCTCGACCTCGTCCGTCAACTTTCCCGAGGTGGCGCTGCCGGCCCACCCCGGCAAGCACCGGCTGCTGCACATCCACCGCAACGTGCCGGGCGTGCTGTCCGAAATCAACAAGATCTTCTCGGACAACAACATCAACATCTCCTCGCAGTTCCTGCAGACCAACGAGAAGATCGGCTATGTGGTCATGGACATCGATGCGGCGTATTCCGACCTGGCCCTGGAAAAACTCGCCAAGGTGAACGGGACGATCCGCAGCCGCGTGCTGTTCTGAAAGGCCTTTCCGGTCTTGCCCCCTCTCCCTCCGGGAGAGGGTTGGGGTGAGGGCAGCGGCCGTAACAACACACAAGCGCCCGGCCGGCGGTGCGGTGTGGGCGGCCCCTCTGTGCCGCCGAGGAGCGCAGCGTTTTGCGGATCAGGGCTCGCAGCTGTTTGAGCCGAAGGCGAGTTCTGCGAGACCCCGCGAAACGCGAGCACCGCAGGGGAGCCGCGAAGCGGCCGGCATAGTGGGGCCGACCGCGCCGTACCGTCGGCCGGGCGCCTCCCAAAAGGGGAACGGCGACCCTCACAAGGCAAGCCCCCAGTCCCTGCCCTAAAATCCCCACCCCCGGCTATGGGCGCGCAGCGCCCGGCCGAGGTGCCACCCCCGATGAATGCTCCGACCGCGTTGACCACGCTGTTGTCGCAGGCCGCAGAGCCTGTACGACTGCGCGAGATCCCCTATAACTACACCAGCTTTTCCGATCGCGAGATCGTGATCCGCCTGTTGGGCGAGCGCGGCTGGGAACTGCTCCAGACCCTGCGCGCCGAGCGCCGCACCGGCCGATCGGCGCGCATGCTCTACGAAGTGCTCGGCGACATCTGGGTGGTGCAGCGCAACCCCTACCTCGTCGACGACCTGCTCGACAACCCGCGCCGCCGCGGCCAGCTGGTCGATGCGCTCAGGCACCGCCTGGCCGAGGTCCAGAAGCGCCGCACCCCCGACAGCGACCTGCCGCGCGACCAGCTCGTGGGCGAACTCACGGGGCTCGTCGGCCAGGCCGTCGCCGCCTTCGACACCGCCTTTCGCGACGTGGCGGCGCTTCGCCGCAAGGCCACGCGCGTGCTGGGCCGCCTCACGGCCAAGGACAACATCAAGTTCGACGGCCTCTCGCGCGTCTCGCACGTCACCGACGCCACCGACTGGCGCGTCGAATATCCGTTCGTGGTGCTGTGCCCCGACACCGAAGCCGAGATGGCGCTGCTGGTCAAGGGCTGCATCGAACTGGGCCTGACCATCATTCCGCGCGGCGGCGGCACCGGCTACACCGGCGGCGCCATTCCGCTCACGTGGAAGAGCGTGGTCATCAACACCGAAAAGCTCGAGGCCATGACCGAGGTCGAGATGGTCTCGCTGCCGGGCCTCGAAGCGCCCGTGGCCACCGTCTGGACCGAAGCGGGCGTGGTCACGCAGCGCGTGGCCGACGCGGCCGAGCGCGCGGGCTATGTGTTCGCGGTCGATCCCACCTCCGCCGAAGCCTCGTGCGTTGGCGGCAACGTGGCGATGAACGCGGGCGGCAAGAAGGCCGTGCTCTGGGGCACGGCGCTCGACAACCTGGCGTCGTGGCGCATGGTCACCCCGCAGGCCGAATGGCTCGAAGTCACGCGCATCGGCCACAACCTCGGCAAGATCCACGACGCCGAAAGCGCCGTGTTCGAGCTGCAGTACTACGCCGCCGACGGCAAGACCAAGCTGCGCACGGAGCGCCTCGACATTCCCGGCCGCAGCTTCCGCAAGGAAGGCCTCGGCAAGGACGTGACCGACAAGTTCCTCTCGGGCCTGCCGGGCATCCAGAAAGAGGGCTGCGACGGCCTCATCACCAGCTGCCGCTGGGTCGTGCACCGCATGCCGGCGCATACGCGCACGGTGTGCCTCGAATTCTTCGGCAACGCGAAGGACGCGGTGCCCAGCATCGTCGAGATCAAGGACTTCATGTTCGCCGAGCAGAAGCGCTCCGGCGTGCTGCTGGCGGGCCTCGAGCATCTGGACGACCGTTACCTGAAAGCCGTGGGCTACGCCACCAAGTCGAAGAAGCACGGCGGCCTGCCAAAGATGGTGCTGTTCGGCGACATCGCGGGCGACGACGCCGATGCGGTGGCGCGCGTCACCTCGGAAGTGGTGCGCATCGCCAACTCGCGCAGCGGCGAAGGCTTCATTGCCATCAGCCCCGAGGCGCGCAAGAAATTCTGGCTCGACCGCAAGCGCACGGCCGCCATCAGCAAGCACACCAACGCCTTCAAGATCAACGAAGACGTGGTGATCCCGCTGCCGCGCATGGCGGAATACAGCGACGGCATCGAGCGCATCAACATCGAGCTGTCGCTGCAGAACAAGCTCGCGCTCACCGATGCGCTCGAAGCCTTTTTGCTGCGTGGCAACCTGCCGCTCGGCAAGACCGACGACGCGCACGAGATCCCGGCCGCCGAGCTGCTCGAAGACCGCGTGGCGCAGGCCGTGGCGATGGTGCAGGGCGTGCGAGCGCTCTGGGCCGAATGGCTGCGCGACGTCGACACGCTGTTTCCACAGCTGCAGGACCACACCCTGCGCGCCAGCTGGAAGACCCAGCTGCGCCAGCCGCTGCAGGAAATATTCTCGGGCGCCGAGTTCGCGCCGATCCTGGCCGAGTGCACCGCCATCCACAAGCAGGTGCTCAAGGGCCGCGTATGGGTGGCGCTGCACATGCACGCGGGCGACGGCAACGTGCACACCAACATTCCCGTCAACAGCGACAACTACGACATGCTGCAGACCGCGCATGCCGCGGTGGTGCGCATCATGGCGCTGGCGCGCAGCCTTGATGGCGTGATTTCGGGCGAGCACGGCATCGGCATTACCAAGCTCGAGTTCCTGAGCGACGAAGAGCTGAAGCCCTTCATGGACTACAAGCAGCGCGTCGACCCCGAAGGCCGCTTCAACAAGGGCAAGCTGCTGCGCGCGCCGGCCGGCCAAAACATCGAACTGCATGCCGACCTGACCAACGCCTACACGCCGAGCTTCGGCCTCATGGGGCACGAGTCGCTCATCATGCAGCAGAGCGACATCGGCGCCATTGCCGATAGCGTGAAGGACTGCCTGCGCTGCGGCAAGTGCAAGCCGGTGTGCGCCACCCACGTGCCGCGCGCCAACCTGCTCTACAGCCCGCGCAACAAGATCCTCGCGACCTCGCTGCTGGTGGAGGCCTTCCTCTACGAAGAGCAGACCCGGCGCGGCATCAGCATCAAGCACTGGGAAGAGTTCGAGGACGTGGCTGACCACTGCACCGTGTGCCACAAGTGCCTCACGCCGTGCCCGGTGAAGATCGACTTCGGCGACGTGTCGATGAACATGCGCAACCTGCTGCGCAAGATGGGGCAGAAGAGCTTCCGTCCCGGCAATGCGGCCGCGATGTTCTTCCTCAACGCGACCAATCCGCAGACCATCAAGGCGGTGCGAGCGGGCATGGTGGGCATCGGCTTCAAGGCCCAGCGCTTGGCCAACGACCTGCTGCGCGGGCTTGCGCGCAAGCAGACGGCCGCGCCGCCGGCCACGCTCGGCCCGGCGCCCGTCAAGGAACAGGTGATCCACTTCATCAACAAGAAGATGCCGGGCAACCTGCCGAAGAAGACGGCGCGCGCGCTGCTCGACATCGAGGACGCCGACTACGTGCCGATCATCCGCAACCCGAAGGCGACCACCTCGGAAACGGAGGCAGTTTTCTATTTTCCGGGCTGCGGCTCGGAGCGGCTGTTCTCGCAGGTGGGCCTCGCCACGCAGGCCATGCTCTGGCATGCGGGCGTGCAGACCGTGCTGCCGCCGGGTTACCTGTGCTGCGGCTATCCGCAGCGCGGCAGCGGCCAGTTCGACAAGGCCGAGAAGATGATCACGGACAACCGTGTGCTGTTCCACCGCGTCGCCAACACGCTCAACTACTTGGACATCAAGACGGTGGTGGTGAGCTGCGGCACCTGCTACGACCAGCTCCAGGGCTACCAGTTCGACAAGATCTTTCCGGGCTGCCGGATCATCGACATCCACGAGTACCTGCTCGAAAAGGGCATCACGCTGGCGGATGCAGGCGGTGGCGGCTACCTGTACCACGACCCCTGCCACAGCCCGATGAAGCTGCAGGACCCGATGAAGACCGTGAAGGCGCTGGTCGGCGACAACGTGCTCAAGAACGACCGCTGCTGCGGCGAGTCGGGCACGCTGGGTGTGTCGCGGCCCGACATCTCCACGCAGATCCGCTTCCGCAAGGAAGAAGAACTGAAGAAGGGCGAGGCCGCACTGCGAGCGAACGGGCAAGTTGGCGAGAAGGACAACGTCAAGATCCTGACCAGCTGCCCGAGCTGCCTGCAAGGCCTCTCGCGCTACGGCAACGACCTGAACAACGGCCTGCTCGAAGCCGACTACATCGTGGTCGAGATGGCCAACAAGATTCTCGGCAAGGATTGGATGCCCGACTACGTGGCCGCCGCCAAGCACGGCGGGATCGAGCGGGTGCTGGTATGACAAAGCAACAAGGCTGCCCTTTCTGCGAAGGCCCGGGTGGCCGCGTCGTCTTTGAAGGCGCGAAGCTGCGCGTCATCCATGCCGAAGAGGCCGGCTTTCCGGCCTTCTACCGCGTGATCTGGCGCGAGCATGCGGCGGAGTTTTCCGACCTCGACGCGGCCGACCGCGTGCTGTGCATGGAAGCGGTGACGGTGGTCGAGCAGTGCCTGCGCGAGCACCTGGCGCCGGCCAAGATCAATCTCGCGGCGCTCGGCAACATGGTGCCGCACCTGCATTGGCACGTGATCGCACGGTTCGCCGACGACACCCATTTTCCGGGCTCGGTCTGGGCGCCGGTGCAGCGCGAACCCAATGCGGCCCACAACGCCGCCGTGGCCGCACGCCTGCCTGCAATCGAGAGTGCGATGATCGCCCGACTGGGCACAAGGAGCTTCTGATGGCAGGTTTGCAAGCCGGCGCACCGACGCCGCAATCGATCACTGTGCATGGCCAGTCGCGCGTACTCGAAGTCGGCTTTTCGGATGGGGCCACTTTCCGTATTCCGTTCGAGCTGATGCGCATCTATTCGCCGTCGGCCGAAGTGCAGGGCCACGGCCCGGGCCAGGAAATCCTGCAGACCGGCAAGCGCGAGGTCGAGCTGGTCGACCTGAAGCCGGTGGGCAACTACGCCGTGCAGCCGGTTTTCAGCGACGGCCACGACACCGGCATCTTCTCGTGGAACCTGCTGTACGAACTCGGCGCCAAGGAGGCCGAGCTCTGGGCCGAATACGAGCGCCGGCTCGCTGCCGCCGGTGCCGACCGCGATGCGCCGATGATCGACAAAGGCGGCTCCGCCTGCAGCACCCACTGACCCGGCCCCAAGGCCTTCGCTAGCGAAAAGATAGCCTCGGATGCAGGCGCGGCGCGCCCTGCAGCGCCGCGCTATTTGAAGAAAAAGCAACAAATGCCCGCCGTGTCCGGAGGGTCGCACTCTTGAGGTGTGTGCTTCCGGCCTAATATCAGGCGCATGAGCACCACCCACTTCGGCTTCGAAAAAGTCGACGAAAGCGAGAAGGCGCAACGTGTCCGCGGCGTCTTCGATTCCGTGGCCACGCGCTACGACCTCATGAACGACCTGATGTCGATGGGGTTGCACCGCGCCTGGAAGGCGTACACCGTGATGGTGGCCAACGTGGGCGAAGGCTCGCGCGTGCTCGACATCGCGGGCGGCACCGGCGACCTCGCACTGGCTTTCGCGAAGAAGGTCGGCGCCAGCGGCCAGGTGGTGCACACCGACATCAACGAAGCCATGCTGCGCACCGGCCGCGACCGTCTGCTCGATGCCGGCGTGGCGCTGCCCACGCTGGTCTGCGATGCCGAGAAGCTGCCGTTTCCGAGCGACCATTTCGATGTGGTGACCGTGGCATTCGGCCTGCGCAACATGACGCACAAGGACATCGCGCTGAAGGAAATGAACCGCGTGCTCAAGCCGCGCGGCAAGCTCCTGGTGCTCGAGTTCTCGAAGGTCGCGAAGCCCCTCGCCAAGGCCTACGACTGGTATTCGTTCAACGTTCTGCCGAAGCTGGGCAAGCTGGTGGCGGGCGACGATGCGAGCTATCGCTACCTGGCCGAATCCATCCGGATGCATCCCGCGCAAGACGAACTCAAGACCCTCATGAAAGAGGGCGGTTTCGGGCATGTGGACTATCACAACATGACGGGTGGCGTGGTTGCCCTTCATGTTGGAATCAAGTGTTGATGACGCGAATTTCTTCGCTCTAAAGAGGAGACGAGATGAAAAGTTTGAGTTCTTTGTTCCTGGCTTGCGTGCTGGCCTTGGTCAGCGTGCAAGCCGATGCAGCGCGCATCGGCGGCGGCAAATCGGTCGGCCGCCAGTCGTCGAACGTGACGCAGCGTGAATCCGCATCGCCCAGCGCACCCGCGCAGCAAAACGCGACCAATGCAGCGCCGAGGCCCGCAACGCCGGCGCCCGCCGCCGCGGCGCCGAAGCGCCCGTGGGGTGCCATGCTCGGTGGTCTCGCCGCCGGCCTCGGCCTGGCATGGCTCGCGAATTCGTTGGGCCTCGGCGCAGGCTTCGCGAACATCCTGCTGATCGGACTGCTCGTGATGGCCGGGTTGTTTGTCTGGCGCATGTTCAAGGCACGTTCGGCGGCGTCGTCGGGCGCCAACCGCCAGGGCGGCTTCGCCTTTGAAGGCGCGGGTAATCCGGCGAACGCCAGCGCCCCTGCGCAATACAGCCCCGCCAACGTCGGCAACGACGCATCGGCACGGCCGTGGGAACGCAACGCGACCGCCTTCGATGCCGCGCCCGCGCAGGCCGACGAGCGGCACGGCAGCAGCCTCTCCGCGGCAGGCGCCGCAGCCGGCGGCAGCATGATCGGCTCGGCGCTCGCCGGTTCGCAGTCGTGGGGCATTCCGGTCGGCTTCGATGTGGACGGCTTCCTGGGCGCTGCCAAGCGCAACTTCGTGACCCTCCAGGACGCATGGGACCGCGCCGACGTCGCCACGCTGCGCTCGATGATGACCGACAGCATGGTCGACGAAATCCGCTCGCAGCTGGCCGACCGTGCCAGCCACACCGGCGGTTCTTCGAACAAGACCGAGGTCGTGATGCTCGACGCCAAGCTGCTCGGCATCGAGGAACTGGCCGACGCCTACATGGCCAGCGTGGAGTTCTCCGGCATGATCCGCGAAGACGCCTCGGCCGGGCCGGGCCCCTTCCGCGAAGTCTGGAACATGACCAAGCCGGTCAGCGGCACCAGCGGCTGGCTCGTGGCAGGCGTGCAAGCGCTGCAGTAAGCGATTTCGGCGGCCATGGGGCCGCGTACAGAACCACAGAACCGATAATGGGGACATGGCCACACCATCGTCCCCATTTTCTTTTCTCGACGACCTGTTCAATCGCATCGGCGAGCGCCTGCAGCCGCCCGCCTGGGCGGTGCACGAGATCCAGCATCGCGCGGTGCTGTTCCTCAACCACGTGCTGCAGCAGGAGCCCGAGGCCCAGCAGCGGCTGCTGCGGCAGCAGGGCCGCGTGGTGCGCTTCCAGTGGCGCTTCGTGACGATGGAGCTGGTGGCCACGCCCGCCGGCCTGCTCGACCTGGCGCCGCCCGGATCCGTGCCCGAACTCACGCTCACCGTCACGGACGAATCTCCCTTCGACCTGGCCCGCGCCACGCTGCGCGGCGACAAGCCGTCGGTGCAGATCATCGGCGACGTGCAACTCGCGGCCGAAGTCAACTGGCTGGTCGACCACGTGCGCTGGGATGTCGAGGACGACCTCGCCCGCCTGGTCGGCGACGTGCCGGCGCACACCGTCGCCAACGCGGCGCGGCGGGTCGTGGGCGCACTGCGCCAGTTCGTCGGCGATCGCAAGGGCCAGCAGGCCGGCGGCTCGGCGGCCGGCTCGGCGAGCACGGCCGAATGAGGCGCTTCTACCGCGGGATTTTCATCGTCTGGGTCGCGCTGCGCTATGGCCTGGACGAGCTCGTGCTCACGAGCTTCCAGAAGCCGTGGCTGCGCATCGTGGCGCGCGTCATTTCCGTGGGCCGCAACCTCGATGCGCCCCGCGGTCAGCGCCTGCGCGAGGCACTCGAGCGGCTGGGGCCGATCTTCGTGAAGTTCGGCCAGGTGCTGTCGACCCGGCGCGACCTGCTGCCGCCCGACATTGCCGACGAGCTCGCGTTCCTGCAAGACCGGGTGCCGCCGTTCCCCTCGTCGGTGGCGATCGCGACCATCGAGCGCGCCTTCCGGCGTCCGGTGGGAGACGTGTTCGTGCAGTTCGACGAGACGCCGATTGCCAGCGCGTCGATCGCCCAGGTTCACTTCGCGACCATCCGCACCAACGAGGGCGAGGTGCGCGAGGTCGCGGTCAAGGTGCTGCGTCCCAACATGCGCGGCGTGATCGAGAAAGACCTGGCGCTCATGGCCATGATGGCCGGCTGGATCGAAGGCCTCTCGGCCGACGGCAAGCGCCTGAAGCCGCGCGAGGTGGTCGGCGAGTTCGACAAATACCTGCACGACGAACTCGACCTGGTGCGCGAGGCGGCCAACGCAGCCCAGCTGCGCCGCAACATGACCGAACTCGACCTGGTGCTGATTCCCGAGATGTTCTGGGACTTCTGCCACCCCGAGGTGATCGTGATGGAACGCATGAACGGCGTGCCCATTGCCCAGCTCGACCGCCTGCGCGCGGCCGGCGTGGACATTCCCAAGCTGGCGCGCGACGGCGTCACGATCTTCTTCACCCAGGTGTTCCGCGACGGTTTCTTCCACGCCGACATGCACCCGGGCAACATCCAGGTGAGCCTCGAGCCCGAAACCTTCGGGCGCTACATCTCGCTCGATTTCGGGATCATCGGCACGCTGACCGAGTCGGACAAGGAATACCTGGCGCAGAACTTCGTGGCCTTCTTCCGGCGCGACTACAAGCGCGTGGCCGAGCTGCACCTGGAAAGCGGCTGGGTGCCCGAAGGCACCCGCATCGACGAGCTCGAGGGCGCAATCCGCACCGTGTGCGAACCGTACTTCGACCGGCCGCTGAAGGAAATTTCGCTCGGCATGGTGCTGATGCGGCTGTTCCAGACCTCGCGCCGCTTCCATGTCGAAATCCAGCCGCAGCTGGTGCTGCTGCAGAAGACCCTGCTCAACATCGAGGGCCTGGGCCGCCAGCTCGACCCGGAGCTTGACCTCTGGCACACCGCCAAGCCCTTCCTCGAGAAGTGGATGGTCGACCAGATCGGCCCGAAGAAGCTGTTCCAGCAACTCAAGGCCGAGGCGCCGCGCTACGCGAAACTGCTGCCGCAATTGCCGCGGCTGCTGCACGATTTCCTTGAAAATCGGCCTGCGGACAACCGCCGCGAATTGCTGGAACTGCTGGCCGCGCAAAAGCGCACCAACCGGTTGCTCCAGACCATCATCTACGGTGGCATAGGATTTGTATTGGGATTGCTCGCGATGCAATTGCTGATGCGTGTGAAGTTGTTCTAGAGGAGAGTCCCCGTGCTGCTGACGCTGGTTGTCGTTTATCTGCTGGTCACCATTGCGATCGGCCTCTACGCCGCCAAGCGGGTGAAGAACACCACCGACTTCGCGATCGCGGGGCGGCACCTGCCGCTCTTCATGATCGTGACCACGACGTTCGCGACCTGGTTCGGCTCCGAAACGGTGCTCGGCATCCCGGCCAAGTTCATCGAAGGCGGCCTGCACGGCGTGGTCGAAGACCCGTTCGGTGCGGGCACCTGCCTCATCCTCGTCGGGCTGTTCTTCGCGGGCAAGCTCTACCGCATGACGCTCCTGACCATCAGCGACTACTACCGCGAGCGTTACGGCCGCAGCGTCGAGGTGGCCTGCTCGCTCATCATCATGCTGAGCTACCTGGGCTGGGTGTCGGCGCAGGTCACGGCGCTGGGGCTGGTGTTCAACGTGCTTTCGGCAGGCGCCATCAGCATTCCGGTGGGCATGGTGATCGGGGTGGTCTCCATCCTGGCCTACACGCTGTTCGGCGGCATGTGGTCGGTGGCGGTGACCGACTTCATCCAGATGATCATCCTGGTCTCCGGCCTCGCGGTGATCGCGGTGTTCGCCGGCAACATGGCGGGCGGCGCCGACAAGGTGGTCGCTTTCGCGGTCAGCAAGGACCTGTTCAAGTTCTGGCCCGAACCCAACTGGCACGACATGGTGTTCTTCTTTGCCGCGGCCATCACGATGATGCTGGGCTCCATTCCGCAGCAGGACGTGTTCCAGCGTGTCATGTCGGCCAACAGCGTGAAGGCTGCGACGCGCGGGCCGGTCATCGGCGGCGTGGCATACATCCTGTTCGCCTTCGTGCCGATGTTCCTGGTGGCCAGCGCGCTGTTGATCATGCCGGAGCAGACGGCCGCGCTGCTGAAGGAAGATCCGCAGAAGGTGCTGCCGACCCTGGTGCTCGAGAAGATGCCTTTCGTGATGCAGGTGCTGTTCTTCGGCGCGCTGCTGTCGGCCATCAAGTCGACCGCCTCGGCCACCTTGCTGGCACCCAGCGTTACCTTCACCGAGAACATCTGGCGCCAGTTCCGGCCCTCGGGCACCGACCGCCAGAACCTCATGACCATGCGCATCACGGTGCTGGTCTTCAGCGCGGCCGTGCTGGCCTATGCCATCCGCATGCAGGGCACGCCGATCTATGAACTGGTGTCGGGCGCCTACCAGGTGCCGCTGGTGGGCGCCTTCGTGCCGCTGGTGTGCGGGCTCTACTGGCGCCGCGCCACCACCCAGGGGGCCATCGTTTCGATCCTGTTCGGTATCGGGGTCTGGCTGCTGTTCCTGTCCATGCCCTGGGGCGCCGAATTTCCGGCCCAGCTGGCCGGCGTGCTCGCTTCGTTCGTGGGCATGGTGGCCGGGTCGTTGGCGCCTCAATGGGTCACCAACACCCGCACGCCGCACCGGCTGCTGGCGACCGAGCCGGCCTGAAGGCCACCTGTTGAGTAGGGCGGCCCTTATAATCGAGGGCTTTGCAAGCGGCCTCTGTTTCGTTCTCTGCGCCGCCTTTTTACTCAATTCCATGCCCATTTACGCCTACAAGTGCAGTGCCTGCGGCTTTGCCAAGGATGCCCTGCAAAAAATGTCCGATGCGCCGTTCACGGTGTGTCCGGCATGCGGCGCGAGTGCCTTCGAGAAGCAAGTCACCGCCGCCGGCTTCCAGCTCAAGGGCTCCGGCTGGTACGTGACCGATTTCCGCGATGGCGGCGGCAAGAAGGCCGAGTCTGCAAGCGCGGCCCCCGCGGCGAACGGCGATACCGCCGCCGCGCCGGCCGCCGGCACGGCAGATTCTTCTTCCAGCGCTGCGCCCGCTCCTGCGGCCGTGCCTGCCTCCAGCCCTGCTCCGGCGCCCGCGCCAGCGCCCGCTGCCAAGAGCGAATAAGAAGGCACCATGCTTGCCCTGCGCAAATGGCTGTTCTCCGGCTTGCTGGTGATCGTTCCGCTGTTCATCACCCTGGCGGTGCTGAAGTGGATCATCGACACGCTGGACCAGACGCTCTGGGTGCTGCCAGTGGTCTGGCAGAAATGGCTGTACGACAACAACGTGCGCGGGCTCGGCGTGCTGCTCACGCTGGCCATCTTGCTCGGCGTGGGTGCCATCGCGAGCAATTTCGTGGGCAAGCGCCTGCTCGGCTGGGGCGATGCGGTGGTGCGGCGCATTCCGGTCGTGCGCTCGATCTACTCCAGCGTCAAGCAGGTGTCCGACACGCTGTTTTCCGAGAACGGCAACGCCTTCCGGACGGCCGTGCTGGTGCAGTGGCCGCGCGAGGGCGTCTGGACCATCGCCTTCGTGACCGGAACGCCCGGTAGCGACGTGGTCGAGCACCTGGGCGGCGGCGACTACCTCGGCGTCTACGTGCCGACAACGCCCAACCCCACGGGCGGTTATTTCGTGATGCTCAAGCGCAGCGACTGCATCGAACTCAAGATGAGCGTGGACGAAGCGCTCAAATACATCGTCTCGATGGGCGTGGTCGTTCCCGGCGGCCCCTCGACCCTCGCGAACAAGTAAAAAACGCGCCTTCGCGGCGCTGGAATTCAAGATATGGCCATGCGTACTCACTATTGCGGTCTTGTGACCGAAGCCCTGATGGGCCAAACCGTCACCCTGTGCGGCTGGGTCAACCGTCGCCGCGACCACGGCGGCGTGATCTTCATCGACGTGCGCGACCGCGAAGGCTACGTGCAGGTGGTGTGCGACCCCGACCGGGCCTCCACCTTCGCCGTGGCCGAGAACCTGCGCAACGAGTTCTGCGTGCAGATCACGGGCCTGGTGCGCGCGCGCCCCGAAGGCACCACCAACGACAGCCTCAAGAGCGGCAAGATCGAAGTGCTGTGCCACGAGCTCAAGGTGCTCAACCCGTCGGTCACGCCGCCGTTCCTGCTGGACGACGACAACCTGTCGGAAACCACGCGCCTCACGCACCGCGTGCTCGACCTGCGCCGTCCGGCCATGCAGCGCAACATGATGCTGCGCTACAAGGTGACGATGGAAACGCGCAAGTTCCTCGATGCCAACGGCTTCATCGACATCGAGACCCCGATGCTCGGCAAGTCCACGCCCGAAGGTGCGCGCGACTACCTGGTGCCCAGCCGCGTGCACGACGGCAGCTTCTTCGCGCTGCCGCAGTCGCCGCAGCTCTTCAAGCAGCTCCTGATGGTGGCCGGCTACGACCGCTACTACCAGATCGTGAAGTGCTTCCGCGACGAAGACCTGCGCGCCGACCGCCAGCCCGAATTCACGCAGATCGACATCGAGACCTCGTTCCTCGCCGAAGAAGAAATCCGCGAGATGTTCGAAGGAATGATCCGCACCGTGTTCCGCAACGCCGCGGGCATCGACCTGCCGGTGTTCCCGACCATGACGTACGGCGACGCGATGTTCAAGTACGGCTCGGACAAGCCCGACCTGCGCGTGAAGCTCGAATTCACCGAACTCACCGAGCTCATGAAGCGCGTCGATTTCAAGGTGTTCTCGAACGCCGCCACGATGGTCGGCGGCCGTGTCGTCGCGCTGCGCGTGCCGGGCGGAGGCGCCGAGGGCGGCCTGTCGCGCGGTGAAATCGACGCTTATCAAGAATTCGTCAAGATCTACGGCGCCAAGGGCCTGGCCTACATCAAGGTCAACGACGCAGCCGCCGGCCGTGAAGGCCTGCAGAGCCCGATCGTCAAGAACCTCGACGACGCCTCGCTGGCCGAAATCATCGCCCGCACCGGCGCCCGCAACGGCGACATCCTGTTCTTCGGCGCCGACAAGGAAAAGGTCGTCAACGACGCCATCGGCGCGCTGCGCGTGAAGATCGGCCACAGCGCCTTCGGCAAGAAGGCGGGCCTGTTCGACGACCGCTGGGCGCCGCTGTGGGTGGTCGACTTCCCGATGTTCGAGTTCGACGAGGAAGGCCAGCGCTGGAGCGCCGTGCACCACCCGTTCACCGCACCGAAGGACGGCCATGAAGACCTCATGGACACCGCCCCCGAGAAGTGCATTGCCAAGGCCTACGACATGGTGCTCAACGGCATCGAGATGGGCGGCGGCTCGGTGCGTATCCATCGCGAGGAAGTGCAGAGCAAGGTGTTCCGCGCGCTGAAAATCAGCGCCGAGGACGCGCAGCTGAAGTTCGGCTTCCTGCTCGACGCGCTGCAGTACGGCGCACCGCCGCACGGCGGCATCGCCATCGGCCTGGACCGCCTCGTCATGCTCATGACCGGCGCCGAATCGATCCGCGACGTGATCGCGTTCCCCAAGACCCAGCGCGCGCAAGACCTGCTGACGCAGGCGCCGAGCCCGGTCGACGAGAAGCAGCTGCGCGAGCTGCACATCCGGCTGCGCAACGTCCAGCAGCCTGCCTGATGCGCTCATGACGGCAGGCATCCGGCCCTGGAAGATTCCGGAGTCGGTGCTGGTCGTCATTCACACGCCGGCGCTCGAGGTGCTGCTGATCCGGCGCGCCGACGCCGACGAGTTCTGGCAGTCGGTCACCGGCAGCAAGGACTTGGCCGACGAGCCGCTCATGCTCACCGCGGCACGCGAGGTGGCCGAGGAAACCGGCATCCAGTGCGGGGAGGGCACCCCGCTGGCCGCGCGGTTGACCGACTGGCAACTGAGCAACATCTACGAAATCTATCCGGGCTGGCGTGCCCGCTATGAACCGGGCGTGACGCACAACACCGAGCATCTGTTCGGCCTCTGCGTGCCCGAACGCCTGGTGCCCACGCTGGCGCCGCGCGAGCACACCCACTGGAAATGGCTGCCCTACCGCGAGGCGGCCGACGCGTGCTTTTCCCCGTCGAATGCCGAAGCCATTCTGTTGCTGCCAGAATTTGCGCGATGAACCTGCCGGCACACACCCTCCGGGTCGCGACCTACAACATCCACAAGGGTGTGCAGGGCATCGGGCCCGCGCGGCGCCTCGAGATCCACAACCTCGGGCACGCCATGGAGCAGCTCGACGCCGACATCATCTGCCTGCAGGAAGTGCGCAAGATGAATCGGCAGGCCGAGATGCGGTTCGAGCGCTGGCCCGCGCTTCCCCAAGCCGACTTCCTGGCGCCCGAGGGCTACACCGCCGTGTATGAAACCAATGCCATCACGCGCCACGGCGAGCATGGCAATGCGCTTTTGACCCGCTGGCCGGTGATCCACACCGGCCACCAAGACATTTCCGACCATCGCTTCGAGCAGCGCGGGCTGCTGCACGTCGTCATCGAGGTGGAGGGCAGGCCTGTGCATGCCATCGTCGTGCACCTGGGGCTCATCAAGGGCAGCCGCGTGCGTCAGGTCGCCCGGCTGCGGGAGTTCATCGACCGCGAAGTGCCGCCCGGCGAGGCCGTGGTCGTCGCGGGCGACTTCAACGACTGGGGCGCGCGCATGCGCTACGCCATGAACGCGATGGGCCTGCGCGATGCCAGCGACCTGCGCGGTCCGCGAACGCTCACCTATCCTTCGCGGCTGCCGGTGGCGCAGCTCGATTTCGTCTATGGACGCCAGTTGGAGCCGGTGGCCTGCTCGGTGCCGCGCGGGCCGATCTGGGCGCGGATGTCCGATCACCTGCCGCTGGTGGCCGACTTCACGCTGGCATGAGCGCCGGTTTCGCAGTGTTCCCCTCGGGACGTGGCCAAAATACGTTCACTGATACCATGCGCGGATGCTGAGGAAAACCGACGTGGAACCGCGCCCTGACGGAAACAACGACGACGAGGGCACGCCCGTCTCGGTGAAAATCCGCGAACGCCTGACGGCCGCGCGCAAGCGCTTCAATGCCAACGACAACATCGCCGAGTTCATCGAACCGGGCGAGCTCGAGTCCTTGCTCGACGAAGTCGAGGTCAAGATGAAGGGCGTGCTCGAGAGCCTGGTGATCGATCTCGAGAACGACCACAACACCGGCAACACCGCGCGCCGCGTGGCCAAGATGTACCTGAACGAGGTGTTCAGGGGCCGCTACGTGGCACCGCCGTCGCTCACCGAATTTCCGAACGCCGAGCACCTGAACGAGCTGATGATCGTCGGCCCGATCACCGTGCGCAGCGCCTGCTCGCACCACTTCTGCCCGATCATCGGCAAGCTGTGGATCGGCATCATGCCCAACGAGCACACCAACGTCATCGGCCTGTCGAAGTACGCGCGCCTGGCCGAATGGGTGATGGGCCGGCCCCAGATCCAGGAAGAGGCCGTGGTGCAGCTGGCCGACCTGATCCAGGAAAAAACCCAGCCCGACGGCCTGGCCCTCGTCATGGAAGCCGAGCATTTCTGCATGGCCTGGCGCGGCGTGAAGGAAATGGACAGCAAGATGATCAACTCCGTGATGCGCGGCGTGTTCCTCAAAGACCCGAGCCTGCGCCGCGAATTCCTTTCCCTGCTGCCGAGGAGAAGCTGAAGATGTTGGTCCGACTCCTCTACGCCAGCCGCGCCGTCGATACCAGCCCCGAGGCCATCGAAGCCATCCTCGCGCAATCGCGCACGCACAACACGGCCTGCGGCATCACCGGCATTCTTTGCTATGGCGCGGGCACCTTCCTGCAAGCCATCGAAGGCGGGCGCATGGCCATCAGCGAGCTCTACGGCCATATCCAGCGCGACGCCCGCCACAAGGACGTGGTGCTGCTGCACTACGAAGAAATTTCCGAGCGCCGCTTCGGTGGCTGGACCATGGGGCAGGTCAACCTCTCGAAGCTCAATGCCTCGACCCTGCTCAAGTATTCGGAAAAGCCCGAGCTGAACCCCTATGCCGTGTCGGGCAAGGTCTCGCTGGCGCTGCTCGAGGAACTGATGGCCACCGCGGCCATCGTTGGCCGCCACTGAAGACAGTGGTGGCCGCGCCAGGCACTTCGCGTTCCCTCGGCATCGCATAACGCCCCGGAGTGCCGCTCTCCGCCTTCGCATTGATCCTGCTTGCCGGGATCATTCACGCCAGCTGGAACATCGCCGCCAAGAAGGCGAACGGCGATGCACGCTTCGCGTTCCAGAGCGGCGTGTTCATGGCCGTGGTGTGGGCGCCGGTGGGCCTCACGCTGGGCTGGAGCGTCGTGCCGACCTGGGGTGCGAAGGAATGGGGCTTCATCGCGCTGAGCGGCGTGCTGCATGTCTTCTACTACGTGATCCTGCTGCGCGGCTACCGCAAGTCCGATCTCACCGTGGTCTACCCGCTGGCGCGCGGCTCGGGCCCGCTGCTGTCGTCGCTGGTCGCGGTCCTGTTCCTCGGCGAGCGGATCAGCCTGACGGGCGTGGCGGGCATTGCGGGTGTGGTGCTCGGCGTCTTCCTGGTGGCCGGCGGACCGGGCCTGTGGCGCAAGAAGCATGATCCTGCCCAGCGCGCGCGGGTGCAGAAAGGCATTCGCTACGGCGTGCTGACGGGCGCCTTCATCGCGGCCTACACGGTGGCCGACAGCTACGCGGTGAAGTTCCTGGCGATGTCGCCGATCCTGCTCGACTACTTCGGCAACTTCGTGCGCGTGGGCCTGCTGTTGCCCGCGGCGCTGCAGGACCGGGCGGCCACCGCGCGGATGTGGCGGGCCCAGTGGAAGTACGCCTTGCTGGTGGCGGCAATCAGCCCCGTCTCCTACGTGCTGGTCCTCTATGCGGTGCAGCAGGCGCCCATTTCCCACGTCGCCCCGGCGCGCGAGGTCTCGATGCTGTTCGCCGCGCTGATCGGCGGCCACCTGCTGCGCGAGGGCGACCGCTTGCTGCGCCTGCTGGGCGCCGGCTTCATCGCTGCCGGCGTGGTGGCACTCGCGCTGGGCTGAGGGCGGCTTCATGCTCTTTGGCTGCGATTTTTCCTCTGCACCCACCTCGCGCAAGCCGATCGTGGTGGCAATCGGCAGCGCAGGCGATGCGGGCACCTTGGTGCTGACGGGCCTGAAGCGCTTCACGACGCTCGACGCCTGGGCCGAGTGGCTGCGCGCCGAGCCGGCCTGGATCGGCGGCTTCGATTTTCCGTTCGGCCTGCCGCGCGAACTGGTCGAGCATCTGCGCTGGCCCGGGGAGTGGAATGCGCTCATGGCCCACTATGCGAGCCTGAGCCGCGCCGAGATCCGCGCCACCTTTGCCGCCTTCTGCGCCGCGCGCCCGGTCGGCGGCAAGTTCGCGCACCGGGCGACCGATGCACCCGCCGGCTCGAGCACGTCAATGAAGTGGGTCAACCCGCCGGTGGCTTTCATGCTGCATGCGGGAGTGCCGCCCTTGCTTGCCGCCGGAGCGAGCCTCCCGGGGCAGCATGCCGGCAGCCATGGGAGCCGTGTTGCGCTGGAGGCCTATCCCGGGCTGCTGGCGCGCGAACTGATCGGCCGCCGCAGCTACAAGAGCGACGAGGCAGCCAAGCAGACGCCCGAGCGGCTGGCGGCGCGCACCGGCCTGCTCGCCGCGCTGGAGGCTGGCACCACGCGGCTGGCCCTGCGGCTCGTGCTCGGCGGCGATCAACGCCTCGAACTGCTGGGCGATGCCCGCGGTGACCGCATCGATGCGGTGCTCTGCCTCGTGCAGGCCGCGTGGAGCGCGCAACGCGCCTCCACGCCCGGGCCGGGCTACGGATTGCCTGAACGGTTCGATCCGATCGAAGGGTGGATCGTCACGGCGTGAGCTTTGTTGTCCTACAGGGTTACGCGCGGGCTGCGACTCCCGTGTTCCTTGCCTGAAGGCTAGATTGGAAGGGCGGTCCGGGCTCCGTCCGGATTTGCTGCGCGCAACGTGCGCGCGTCACATACCGCTCTTCGGAGCGACTGGAGGATTTCCAAATGAACAAACGTCGTCAAATGAACTTCATGCCGTTCTTGCGCACATGGCCGTCCGCGCTGCTGCTGGCCGCCGCGGCGCTGACGCTTGCGGGTTGCGACAAGTCCGACAACCGGACCGCGGGCGAAAAGCTAGACAGCGCGATCGCCAAAACAGAGAAGGCGGCCGATACCGCTGCCACCAAGACCGGAGAGGCCCTCAGGGAGGCGAAGGCAAAAGTCGACGCCTCCGGCACCACCGCCGAGGTAAAGGACGGCATGGCCAACCTGAAGGAAAGCGCGAAGAATGCCGGTGCCGCCGCAAGCGCGACCGTGGACGATGCCGCGATCACCGCATCGGTGTCCGCCGGCCTCGCCAAGGACCCGGACCTGAGCGCGATCAAGATCGACGTGGACACCAAGGGCGGCGCAGTCAGCCTGAAGGGGCCCGCGCCCACGGCCGCCGCCAAGGCGCGTGCCGAGGACATCGCCAAGGGCGTTCAAGGGGTGACCTCGGTGAGCAACCAGCTCGAAGTGAAGGGCTGAGCGCGATTACTTCTCCTTCGGCAGAAAGCCCGGTCATCCGGGCTTTTTGTTGGAGGCGAGGGGCATCGGTCCGGCCCCGCCAAGGCAGCGATCAGTGCCCGAGCCAGTCCTTGAGCTCGTCCGCGTGCTCTTCCTCGTCGGAAAGAATGTCTTCCAGCATGCGCCGGGTCGTCGGGTCCTTGTCGCCGATCAGCACGATCATCTGGCGGTACGTTTCCACGGCGATGCGCTCGGCCACGAGGTTGGCGCGCACCATGGCCTGCAGGTCGGTGGATTCGTCGTAGCCGGCATGGCTGCGCTCGAGCAGGTGGGTCGGGGCGAAGTCCGGCTCGCCCCCCAGTTGCACGATGCGTTCGGCGATGCGGTCGGCGTGGGCCGACTCTTCGTTGGCGTGCGCCAGGAATTCGTCGGCGATGGCCGGCGACGACACGCCGCTGGCGGTGAAATAGTGGCGCTTGTAGCGCAGCACGCAAACCAGTTCGGTGGCCAGCGCGTCGTTCAGCAGCTTGACGACGTCGTCGCGCCAGGGGCCGTAGCTGGGCGTGACCGCGCCGTCGTCGAGGCTCTTGGCTGCCGCCTCGATGGCCTGCTCGTCGAGCACCAGGTGCTGGTGCCGTGCCGGGTTGGTGCCCGGGGAATTCGCATTCATGGGGGATCCTTTCGTGGACTCGTGTTTTTCTGCTGCATCAACGTGTTGACGACATCAGCAACGTCGGAGGTCTTGAGCACGGCCGCCAGCACCGCCGTGAAGGAAAGCAGACGCCATGGCCTGATCAGCACGATGGCGGCACCCGTGGCCGCAGCGATGGCCATGAGCTTGGCGGGCTCCTTGCGTGCGTAGTGTTCGAGCAAAGGGCGCGCAAGCTGGCCCGCCGCATGGGCCGGATGACGGCGCCACCAGCGTTCGGTCATGCTGCGCGCCATCGATGTCCATTGATGGCCACGGCGCGGAGAAGCCTTTTCATCGGCGCTGTCTGAGGCATACGTCTCGGCATAGGCTTCGCCCGCGGCACTGCGCCTGCCGCGCGCGCTGTCCCGCGGTTCTTCTTCCTCGCCGTTCAACTGCCTGACGAGTGCGCGGCGCGAAAGCGCCAGGCGCTCTTGCGGCGTGAGTGAACTGCGGTCAGTGCCGTTCATGGCGGGCTCCTGCGTCGTGCAAAGCCTGCAGGTCGGCATCGACCTGGGCGCGAAGATCGTCGAAGGCATAGCCGGGGAACGGCCGGGACGCCATCCAGGCGCAGAGGCCGGCAATCACCAGCGCAACGCCCGGCACGGCCACCAGCACCCAATGAAAGCTGCCATGCAGCACGCCCATCAACACCGCGACGCCGATGAGCCCGAGCGCCAGCATCGCACTGGCCGCCGCCAGCACGCCGGCCACGATGCGGGCGACAAGGCCGCGGCCCGCTTCGGAGGCCTCTTGCCTGACAAGTGCCGCGTAGTTGGCGGCGTGTTCGGCGATGAGTTCCGGATGCCCGAGCACCGTGGAAAAAATCGGATGAAGCATGGTGCGCGGTATCGGTGGAACGGCGTGTCAGCGGATCAGTATTCGTCCCGGCGGCTGCTGCGGCTGGCCAGCACGATGAGCGCGGTGATCGCGGCGCCGGCTGCGGCGGCGATCAGCACCGAGCGCACCGGTTGGTCGGAGATGTAGCGGCCGGTGACGTCCGCGGCTTGCTCGAGGCGGCGCTGTGCGCGGGCGCTGGTGGTCGAGGCCGCATCCAGGCCGCGCTGCACGGCTTGCTGTACGCGCGCTGCCAGTTGCTCGACCGCCGGTTCCGCATCGCGGCGCAGTTCGCGGACCTTCTCGCCGGCCGCATTGACCGCGTTCTGTGCGTAGGCGCGAGTGGATTCGACAGCTTCGTTGGCCGTCTGGCGTGCGTCGTCGGCGAGTTGCGAGGGAGTCTTGGTCGTGTTCATGAAAATTTCCTTTCCGGGAAGATGAATTGCGGGAGCCTGTTGATCGTAACGACGCTACTTGCGTCGTAGCAAGCCGGCCAGGAAACTGGCGATGGCAAGTACGGCGAAGATCACGAAAAGGATCTTGGCGATTCCTACCGCGCCGGCGGCAATGCCGCCGAAGCCGAACAGGGCGGCGATCAACGCAATGACCAGAAACACCACGGTGTAATGCAACATGTGGACTCCTTCGAGGCTTCGCTCGTTGTTGGGAACTGCGCATTCAAAGGGAATGAACCGCACAGGAGCAACCTTAAGTGGCCCCTCCGCCAGGCCCTGTCAGCGGCTGGGCGCCGGGAACGTAGGAGACGACCGAGTTCCTCGGGCCCTCAAACAGCGGTGCGTCAGGCCGGCTTGACGACCGGCAGCATCGCGCTCAGGCGGGTGCCCCGTCCAGGCGTCGACGAGATCGTGAGCCTGCCGCGGGCCGCCTCGACGCGGTGGCGCATGCCTGCGAGGCCGTGCGTCGAGGGGTGGATGCGCTGCGGGTCGAAGCCCTTGCCGTTGTCGGCAACTTCCACGATCACGTGGTTCTCGTAGTTCTTCAGGACGATCGTCGCCTCGTCGGCCTCGGCGTACTTGCCGATGTTGGTCAGGCTCTCCTGCACCATGCGGTAGATGGTGAGCTGGCGCGACTCGTCCATGGTCACGGGTTCGAGCGCCATCTGCACCTGGATGCCCGAACGCTCGGCGAATTCGCGCCCGAGGATTTCGAGCGACGCCACCAGCCCGAGGTTCGACAGCGACGACGGCCGGAGGTCTTCGATGATGCGGCGCTTGAGTGCGATGCCGCTGTTGAGCAGCTCGGTCAGGTGCTGCAGCCGCTGGGTGGCGTCGGGTGCCTCGAGCAGCCTCGACTTCAGGCGGGCGACGTCCAGCTTGGCCGCGGTCAGCAGCGAGCCGAGTTCGTCGTGCAGTTCCCGCGCGAGATAGCCGCGCTCGGTTTCGCGCACGTCCTGCAGGTGGGTGGCCAGCTCGGCCAGCGACGCGGTGCGCTCGCGCACTTCGTCTTCGAGCGCATTGCGTTCGCGCTGCAGCGTTTCCTGCTGGCGCTCGCCGATGGAGCGCAGCGCGTGCGTCTGCCGCAGGTACAGGAAGAACGCGAACAGGGCCGCGAGCGCCACGATGGCGGTGCCGATGCGCGCGAGCCGTAGCGACTGCGTCACCTGGGCCTGGCTTTCTTGCAGGGTCTGCTCGCTGATGTTCACCAGTTCTCCGGCGGTCTTGCGAATGGCTTCCATTTCCTCGCGGCCCACGTCGGTCGTGATGACGAATTTCCAGGCGTCTTCCTTTCCGTCCTGCCGCAGGCGCACGCTCATGTCCATTTCGGCGACCTTGCGCAGCACGTGTTTCGACAGCTCCACGAGTTGCGTGCGCTCGGCCGGCCGTTCGGCGTAAAGTTGACGCAGTGTCGCCAGATGGCCGTCGACCTGCTTGACCGCGGTGTCGTAGGGTTTCCGGTAGCTGGCTTCGCCCGTGAGCAAGTAACCTCGCTGGCCCGTCTCGGCATCGAGCATGTTCTGCAGGATCTGGTTGAGCGTACTGCGCACCTTTTGGGCCTCGCCGATCTCTGCCAGAGCGCGGGTCGATTGGCGATACCCGGCCTCGTTGATGCCGACGAGGGCCAGCGCAGCCAGCGCCGCGAGCAGGAGGCTCACGGCCATTTTTGGGGGAGCTAGCCAGTGCATGAAACTTTCGAAGATGCTTTCAACACAAGTTCGTGAATAATTGATAACAACCGGGGACCGGCATGTTGCGGCTTCCACAGACGCAACACAACGAAGAAAGTAACAGATGATCAAAATTGGAATTGTGGACGACCACGCTATCGTGAGATCGGGCCTGCGGCAGTTCTTCTCCGAACACGTGGACTTGCGCGTGGCCGGCGAAGCCGCCAGCGGGCGCGAAGCCATCGAACTGGTGCGCACCACCGAACTCGACGTGCTGGTGATGGATCTTTCCATGCCCGGGCAGAGCGGCATCGATGCGCTCGCGATGATCCGCGCCAAGGCGCCGGACGTCGGCATCCTGATCCTGAGCGGCTACCCTGAAGAACATTACGCGATGAACCTGATCCGTCAGGGCGCGAGCGGGTACCTCAACAAGGAGTGCGATCCGATCGAGATCGTCAACGCGATTCGCACCATCTCGCTCGGCCGCCGCTACATCACGCCGGCCGTGGCGGAATTGCTCGCGCGCCAGCTCGACCGCAAGGACGACGCGGCACCGCACGAGCAACTGTCGGAAAGAGAATTCCAGGTGTTCCTGAAGCTCGCCAAGGGCGAGACCGCGGGCGACATCGCCAAGACGCTGTCGCTGTCGGTCAAGACCGTCAGCACCTACCGCACGCGCCTCATGGAGAAGATGAACCTGTCGTCCAACAGCGACCTCACGTACTACGCGCTGAAGAACAAGCTGATCGATTGAGAAGAACCGGCCGCGGCAAAAGAGGAAGCAGGAGGCCGTCGAGGCTTCTTCGACTTCTTCTTTACTCCGTGCCGGTGGCGGGACGGTGAGCCACCGCCTCCAGGATGCAGAAGTCGACCAGCGCGTCGATCTCGTTCGATTTGTCGAACACCGCGTCCACGCCGAATTCGGCGCAGCGCCGCCGGATGTCGGGCGTCGCGTAGTTGCTGAGCACCACCACCTTCTGGTTCGGCCTGCGCGAGGTGCAGGCCTGGAGCACGCCCAGGCCGCTGCCCTGCTTGAGAAAAAGATCGACCACCGCCAGGTCCCACTCTTCGCTGTGGTCCTGCAGCCACTGGCGCGCGTTCGCCTCGGTTTCGGCAAAGCCGACCACCGTCGTGCAGGTGAGTTCTTCCAGGGTACCAATGAGGTTTTCACGGATCGTGAGGTTGTCTTCGACGATGTATGTCTGCAATCTGGTATCCATGCCGAACCGCGCTTCCTCTGTTGGCAGGTGTCTCGAGAACGCCCCTGCTGGCGAATACCTGCGCATCGAAGATTGAGGTGTCGCCGCCCCGCATCATGCAGGGTTCGGAGGAAGGGTGATGTAGGCGGCTTCTGACGAAGCGGTCTCGCCGAGGCCTTCCGTAGGCAATGCCGCACGGTTTTTGCGGTTCGTTGCCGACCCGGAAAAATCGATGGGGCGTATATCCAGACCTCATGGCAACGAACGTCCTTCGCAACCGGCCGCTCTGGCTCAAGCTGCTGGGGGGCTTCGTGCTGCTGCTCGCCCTGCTGGCGGTGGTGCTGGCGTTCTTTCCGTGGGACACGCTGCGCGAGCCCGTCAACCGCTATGTCAGCGAGAAGACCGGGCGCAAGTTCGAGATCACCCGGCGGCTCGACCTCGGCGTGGGATTGCGTGGAGCCACCGTCAAGGTCGACGGATTCGAGTTCGCCAACCCGCCGTGGGCGCGCGATCCGTACCTGGTCAAGGCCGAGCGCGCGGAGTTCGACATACGGCTGTGGCCTCTCATCACGGGCAAGATCGTGATTCCGCGGCTGGCGCTGTCCTCGCCCACGCTGGGCCTTCAAATGGAGCCGGACGGACGCCGCACATGGGCGCTCGGCAAGGACACCTCGGACCCCGGCACCGTTCCCGTCATCGGGCTCATGGAGGTCGACCGCGGCGTGATCGACTTTCTGGCCAAGCACCTGGGCGTCGATCTGCACGCGGACGTGAGCTACGACTCCAGCCGTGGCGCGCTTCCGCTCAGCTATCGCATCGAGGGCCGCTACAAGAACCAGCCACTGACCGCCGAAGGGCGGACCGGCAACGTGCTTCGGCTCAAGGCGGCCGGCCAGCAGCCGTTTCCATTGGAGATCGACGCAGCGGCGGGCCAGACGCGGCTCAAGGCTGAAGGCACGGTGACCGACTTCGCCGACCTCGACGGCATCGACGCCAAGTTCGAACTCAAGGGCCAGACGCTCGGCGCCCTGTTTCCATTGCTGGGCATCGCGCTGCCCGAGACCTCTCCCTATGCGCTGAGCGGCGACCTGCGCAAGCGCGGCAAGCTGTGGGAGGTGGCCGGGCTCAAAGGCAGGCTCGGCCTTTCCGACATTGCAGGCGACATGCGCTTCGACCAGGCCGGCCAGCGGCCGCACCTGGCGGGCGAACTGCGCTCGCGCCTGATGGACATGGACGACCTGGGCCCGCTCATCGGCCTGCCGCCCACCGAACGGTCCGCCAAGGCGGTCGAAGGCGTGGCGCCGCCGCCGACCATCAAGCAGGCCAAACGCGCAGCGGGGGACAAGGTACTGCCCACCGCCACGCTCGACTTCAACCGCTTGCGTGCGATGAATGCCGAGGTGAAGTACACGGCCGACCGCATCCGCAACGTGCGCAACGTGCCGCTCGACCGCGGCAGTGTGCAGGTCAAGCTGAACAACAGCGTGCTCGCCCTCGACCCGCTCGACCTGGGCGTGGGTGGCGGCAAGCTGGCAGGTGCCATCCGTATCGACGCCACCCAGAACCCGGCGGACATCCGCGCGTCGCTCGATCTGCGCAACGTGCAGCTCAACCGACTGGTTCCGAAGATCGAAACCATGCGCAGCAGCTTCAGCAGGCTCGACGGCCGCATCAATCTCTCGGGCCGGGGCACATCGGTGGCCAGCTGGCTCGGCGGCGCCTCGGGCGATGTGGCGGCCCTGACCGGGCGAGGCCGGTTCAGCAACCTGCTGCTGGAGTTCATGGGGCTGGACGGCGCCGAGATCATCAAGTTTCTGCTGCGCGGCGACCAGAACGTCGAACTGCGCTGCGCCGCGGTGGCCTTCGACGTCAACAAGGGCGTCATGACGAGCCGCAGCATGGTGCTCGATACCGTCGACACGGTTTTCTACGCCACCGGCCAGGCCAACCTGGCGACCGAGAAGCTCGACTTCGTGATGCGGCCCGAGCCCAAGGACGTCAGCATCCTCTCGCTGCGGGGGCCGCTGGTCATCGGCGGCACCTTCGGCGCGCCCGCCGCGGGCGTGCAGGCGGCGCCGCTGGCGGAGCGCGGCCTTGCCGCACTGGTGCTCGGCGCCATCAACCCGCTGCTGGCGCTGGCTGCGACCATCGAGACCGGGCCGGGCGAGGATGCGGATTGCAAGGGCGTGCTGTCGGAGGCCAACAAGCCCAACCCCGGTGCGGCAGCCTCGGGCGCGGCCAAGGCGAAGGCGCCAAGCAGCGCTGAGGCCGGAAAAAGCCAAAAAGGCCCGGGTCGGGTCAGACGCCGCCGGGGCGCTGCGCGCACACGCTGCAGTGCGGATCGCGCGCAATCTGCAGCGTGTCGAACGCGGTGCGGCGCCCGTCGAACATCAACAGCTTGCCCGCCAGCGACGGCCCGATGCCCGCGAGCAGCTTCAACGCTTCGCTGGCCTGCAGCGTGCCGACGGTGCCGACCACGGGGCCGAACACGCCGAGCACCGCGCAGAGCGTTTCCTCGAAGGCCGCGTCGGGCGGAAAAATGCAGGCATAGCAGGGGGACGCGTCGTCGCGCGTGTCGTACACGCTCAACTGGCCGTCGAAGCGGATGGCCGCGCCTGCCACGAGCGGCTTGCTGTGCGCCACGCAGGCGCGGTTGACCGCGTGGCGGGTTGCGAAGTTGTCGCAGCAGTCGACGACCACGTCCGCCGCCGCGACCAGCCGCGCCAGCAGCGCCTCGTCGGCGCGCAGGGCGTGAGTCTCGATGGCGATGCCGGGGTTGATCTCGCGCATGGCCTCCGCAGCCGATTCGACCTTCAGGCGGCCCACGCGAGCCTGGGTGTGAGCGACCTGGCGCTGGAGGTTGGTGAGGTCGACCTCGTCGTCGTCCACCAGCGTGACATGCCCGACGCCGGCGGCCGCGAGATACAGCGCCACGGGAGAGCCCAGGCCGCCCGCGCCGATGACCAGCACGCGGCCGGCGCTGACGCGCGCCTGCCCGTCGATTCCGAATTCCTCTAGCAGGATGTGGCGCGAATAGCGCAGCAGGTCGTCGTCATTCATGGCGGCTCACTCCGGCCTTCGCCAGATACAAAAAACCGCGGCCCGGCAGCGCCGGTTCCGCGGTATCTTGGAATCTAGAAAACACCGGCTCCGGATCAGTTCTCTTTTTTCTCTTCCTTGTTGTCGACGATGACCTGGGTCTTGCTGACCAGCACCGGCTGGCCCTTGAGGCGGTTGAGCGCCTGCACCAGCGGGAAGTCCTTGTCGGTGCCGAACTCGGGCACCTTGCGGTCCTGCGGCGGCTTCTTGGCTTCTTCCTCGAGGCGCTTGCGGGCTTCGTCGCGGGCCTTTTCGCGTTCCGGGTCCTTCGTCTCGGGGCCCTGGCCGCTAGCCAGGTGCTTCTCGAGGTCGGCCTCGCGCATGCGCAGGGCGGCGAAGGGGCTGCCCTCGGCGCTTTCGTCGATCAGCACGTTGGGCACGATGCCCTTGGCCTGGATCGAGGTGCCGCTCGGCGTGTAGTAGCGCGCCGTGGTGATCTTGAGGCCCGTGTCCGGTCCCAGGGGGCGCACCGTCTGCACCGAGCCCTTGCCGAAGGTCTGGCTGCCCATGACGGTGGCGCGCTTGTGGTCCTGCAGCGCGCCCGCCACGATTTCGCTGGCCGAGGCCGAGCCTTCGTTCACCAGCACCACCAGCGGCACATTCTTGAGGGCCGCGGGCAGGTTGCGCAGCGGATCGCTGCCGGAGCGGCGCTGGTAGAACTCGGGCGCCGCCTTGTAGACCGACTTGCTTTCGGCCAGCTGGCCGTCGGTCGAAACGACGGTGACGTTCTCGGGCAGGAAGGCGGCCGAGATGGCCACCGCCGCGTCGAGCAGGCCGCCCGGGTCGTTGCGCAGGTCGAGCACCAGACCCTTGAGGTTGGGCTCTTCCTTGTAGATCTCTTCGACCTTCTTCACGAAGTCGTCGACCGTGCGCTCCTGGAACTGCGACAGGCGGATCCAGCCGTAGCCCGGTTCCATGACCTTGCCGCGCACCGACTGGGTACGGATTTCCTCGCGCGTGATCGTGACCGGGAAGGTGCGGCTCTCGTCCTTGCGGAAGATGGTCAGCAGCACCTTGGTGTTGGCCTCGCCGCGCATGCGCTTGACGGCTTCGTTGAGCGACAGGCCGCGCACGGCGGTGTCGTCGATCTTGGTGATCAGGTCGTTCGGCTTCAGGCCCGCGCGGAAGGCCGGGGAGCCCTCGATCGGCGACACCACCTTGATGAGGCCGTCTTCCTGCGAGATTTCGATGCCGACGCCGACGAAGCGGCCCGTCGTGCCTTCCCTGAATTCCTTGAAGGACTTCTTGTCGAAGTACTGGGAATGCGGGTCGAGCCCGGCGACCATCCCGGAGATGGCGTCGGAAATGAGCTTTTTCTCATCGACCGGCTCGACATAGTCGCTCTTGACCATGCCGAAAACCGCGGCGAGTTGCTGCAATTCTTCGAGTGGGAGCGGCGCGAGCGAGCCGCGTGCGACCGTCTGCAGCGAGACGGTGGTCAGGACGCCGGCGACGGCGCCAGCGGCAACCCAGCCGGTAATCTTCAATTTCTGGCCCATCATGAGTGATTGTCCTTGTCGGCTGTCCAGCCAATATACACAGCTTGGAAGCAAATTGCCCGCCGGGGTTCCACGGGGGAGCGCCGCCGAGGGGCTTTCTTTTTCAGCCCTTGCCCTGCGAAGCCACCGCTGCGGCGGCTTTTTCGGCGGCTGCGGCGTCGCCAAGATAGTAGTGCCGCAGCGGCTTGAGGTCGTCGTCGAGCTCGTAGACCAGCGGAATGCCGTTCGGAATATTGAGGCCGACGATGGCGTCGTCCGAAATGCCGTCGAGGTATTTGACCAGCGCCCGGATCGAATTGCCGTGTGCCGCCACCACGAGCCGGCGCCCGGTGCGAATGGCCGGCGCCATCGATTCGTTCCAGAACGGCAGCACGCGCGCCACCGTGTCCTTCAGGCACTCGGTGAGGGGAATCTGCTCGGGCGAGAGCTTGGCATAGCGCAGGTCGCTGCGTTCGCTGCGCGGATCGTCGGCTTCCAGCGGCGGCGGCGGGGTGTTGTAGCTGCGGCGCCAGACCAGCACCTGCTCGTCACCGTATTTCTTGGCGGTTTCGGCCTTGTTCAGACCCTGCAGGCCGCCGTAGTGGCGCTCGTTCAGGCGCCACGAATGCACCACGGGCAGCCAGGTGCGGTCGAGTTCGTCGAGCGTGTGCCAGAGCGTGCGGGTGGCGCGCTTGAGCACGCTGGTGTAGGCCACGTCGAAGTCGTAGCCCTCGGCCTTGAGCAGCCGGCCGGCCTGCTTGGCCTGTTCGATGCCGGTTTCGGTCAGGTCGACGTCGGTCCATCCGGTGAAGCGGTTTTCGAGGTTCCAGGTCGATTCGCCGTGGCGGATCAGTACCAGTTTGTGCATGTGGGAGGCCTTTGGAAGCGCTTGGGAAAACCAGCATTCTAAAATCTCGGGTTTGCCATCCAAGGAACCTCCGTGAAATTGATCGAATTCGTCACCGCGAACTGGATGCTGATCCTGATCGCACTCAGCTCGGGTGGCATGCTGGCCTGGCCGCTGATTCGCGGCGGCGCCGGCGGCGGCACCCTCACGGCCCAGGGGGCGGTGCAGCTGATCAACCGCGAACGCGCGGTGCTGGTCGACGTGCGCGAACCCGAAGAGTTCGCCACCGGCCACATGATCGGCGCCAAGAATGTGCCGCTGAACCTGCTGGAAGAAAAGCTGGCCGGCGCCGTCAAGAACAAGAACGTGCCGCTGCTCTTGGTGTGCGCCACCGGAGCCCGCGCCCAGCGCGCCGTCGCCATGGCCAAGAAACTCGGTTACGAGCAGGCCCAAGCGGTTTCCGGCGGGCTCAAGGCCTGGAAAGAGGCTAACCTGCCGGTTGAAAAAGCCTAAGTCTTCCCAAGGTAGAGCGTATGCAAGCCGTCAAGATGTACACCACCGCGTTCTGCCCGTACTGCGTTCGTGCGAAGCAGATCCTCAAGTCCAAGGGCGTCGACGAGATCGAAGAAATCCGCATCGACACCGACCCCGCGGCCCGCAGCACCATGATGGAAATCACCCAGCGCCGCACGGTGCCGCAGATTTTCATCGGCGACACCCATGTGGGCGGCTGCGACGACCTGATGGCACTCGACAGCCGCGGCGGCCTGGTGCCCCTGCTGCAAGCCGCCTGACGACGAATCAGCCGGGTGTCACGGAAGCGGTCCGGGCGCCGGGCGATAATCGTTTGCTCATTCATCTGCAGCCCGCTGCGGGAACCTCTCCCCGGCGGGCATTGTTTTGATTCTCGAAAGTTCAGCCATGGCCGACCAGCAAGCCCAAGATCCCATTTTTCAGATCCAGCGCGTTTACCTCAAGGACCTGTCGCTCGAACAGCCCAATTCGCCCGGCATCCTGCTCGAGCAGGAGCAGCCCACGGTCGACATCCAGCTCGGCGTGGACGCCCAGCCGGTCGCTGACGGCATCTTCGAAATCACCGTGTCGGCCACCGTGCAGACCAAGATCCAGGACAAGACCGTGTTCCTGGTCGAAGCCAAGCAAGCCGGGATCTTCGAGATCCGCAACCTGCCCGAAGACCAGATGGGCCCGATCCTCGGCATCGCCTGCCCGCAGATCGTCTACCCGTACCTGCGCGGCAACGTGGCCGACGTGATCCAGCGCGGCGGCTTCCCGCCCGTGCACCTGGCGGAAATCAACTTCCAGGCCATGTACGAGCAGCAGCAGGCGCAGGCCGCCGGCCAGCCCTCGCCGACCCTCGCGCAGTAAACCGGCACAACGCCGCCAACGCCGATGAAGATCTGCGTTCATGGCGCCGGTGCCTGGGGCACGGCGCTGGCTGTCAATGCGGCAAGCCACCACGAGGTCACGCTGTGGGCGCGCGATGCGGCCCAGGCCGAGGCGATCTCGAAGGCGCGCGAAAACACCCGCTACCTGCCTGGCCTGGCCTTGCCGGCCTCGGTCGCGGTGCGGGCCGGCGATATCGGCCAGGCGCACGCGGGCGCCGAACTCGTCATCGTGGCCACGCCGATGGCCGCCTTGCGCCAGCAGCTCACGGCCTTGCGCGGCACGGACGCGCCGGTGGCGTGGCTCTGCAAGGGCGTGGAGCCCGCGCAGGACAATTCCCCCGCTGCTTTCGGCCTGCTGGCCCACGAGATCTGGGCGCAAGTTGCTCCTGAATTGAGAGCGGGCGTGCTCAGCGGGCCGAGCTTTGCGCAGGAAGTGGCGGAAGGCCGCCCCACCGCGCTGGTGGCCGCGAGCCCGCATGCCGAGGTACGCGACGCGCTCGTCGATGCGTTCCACGGCCCGGCTCTGCGCGTCTACGCCAATGACGACATCGTGGGTGTCGAGGTCGGCGGCGCCGTCAAGAACGTGCTGGCCATTGCCACCGGGCTTTGCGACGGCTTGGCGCTCGGGCTCAACGCGCGCGCGGCCCTCATCACACGCGGCCTGGCCGAAATGACCCGCTTCGGCTTGGCGCTCGGCGCGCGCGCCGAGACTTTCATGGGCCTTTCCGGCCTTGGCGACCTGGTGCTCACCGCTACCGGCGACCTCTCGCGCAACCGCAAGGTGGGCCTGCTGCTGGCGCAGGGCCATACGTTGGCGCAGGCCGTGGCTTCGCTGGGTCACGTGGCCGAAGGTGTTTATTGCGCGCGCACCGTGGTGCAGCGTGCGCGCGGCCTCGGCGTGGAAATGCCCATTGCCGAAGGCGTGGTCGCGCTGCTCGATGGCCGGCTGAGCCCCCAGGAGGTCGTCGCCTCGCTGACCGGACGCGACCCGGTGCCTGAAACGGTCCGGACCCACGGGTCCGGCGGTTCACCCCAACAAGATTGAAGAGACAAACAAGCCATGAGCCTTCGCTTTGATTTTTCGGCGCCGGCCGTGGCCGCACTGGCCCAGGCCGACGCCGCCCGTGCCTTGCAGGAAGACGTTGCCGACGGTGACTTGACCGCTTCGCTGGTCGATCCCGCCCGCCGGGCGCATGCCCGCGTGCTGGCGCGCGAATCGGCCGTGGTCTGCGGCGCGCCCTGGGTCGAGGCCACCGTGCGGCAGCTCGATCCGCAGGCTCGCATCCACTGGCTGTGCAATGAAGGCGAGCGCTGCGCGGCCGACCAGGCCGTGCTCGACATCGAGGGCTCGGCCCGCGCGCTGCTGACGGCCGAGCGCACCGCGTTGAATTTCCTTCAGTTGCTGAGCGCGGTGGCCACCAAGGCGGCCATGTATGCCGATGCCGTCAAGGGCACGCGCGCAAGCATCGTCGATACCCGCAAGACCCTGCCGGGCCTGCGTCTCGCACAGAAGTACGCGGTGCGCACCGGCGGCGGCGTGAACCACCGCATCGGTCTTTACGACGCGGTGCTCATCAAGGAAAACCACATCGCCGCGGCCGGCGGCGTGGCTGCGGCGCTGCGTGCCGTGGCGCCGGTAGCGGGGCGCGCGGCCTTCGTCGAGGTCGAGGTCGAAACGCTCGCGCAGCTGCGCGAAGCGCTGGAAGCCGGCGCGCGCATGGTGTTGCTCGACAACATGGACCTGCCCACGCTGCGCGAGGCGGTGCGCATCAACGACGCGGCCGGCGACGAACGCAAGGCCGTGCTCGAAATATCCGGCGGGGTGACGCTCGAAGGCCTGCGCACCCTGGCCGAAACCGGGGTGAACCGCATCTCCGTCGGTGCGCTCACCAAGGACGTGAAGGCCATCGATTTTTCGATGCGCTTCCAGGAAAGCTGAGGGCGGCGGCGATGGCTTCTTCTTTCGTCATCGGCGTCGACTACGAACAACCCGTGGCCCAAGCCGGCGCGGCCTGCGACACCCGCCACGCCTGGGCACGCGTGCCGCCCGAACCTTCGCCCGACGAGCGCGTCGCGCTCAAGGAGCGCATTCGCCGCCTGCTGCGCGAGCACAACGCGGTGATGGTGTCGCATTTCTACGTGCACCCCGACCTGCAGGACCTGGCCGAGGAAACCGGCGGCATCGTGAGCGATTCGCTCGAAATGGCGCGCTTCGGCCGCGACCACGCCGCCACCACGCTGGTGGTGTCGGGCGTGCGCTTCATGGGCGAGACCGCCAAGATCCTCTCGCCCCAGAAGCGCGTGCTCATGCCCGACCTGGACGCCAACTGCTCGCTCGACCTCGGCTGCCCGGTCGACGAATTCAGCGCGTTCTGCGACCAGCATCCCGACCGCACCGTCGTCGTCTACGCCAACACCAGCGCGGCCGTGAAGGCGCGCGCCGACTGGCTCGTGACCTCGAGCTGCGCGCTCGACGTGGTGAGCGCCCTGCACGCACAGGGCCGCAAGATTCTCTGGGGCCCGGATCGCCACCTGGGCGACTACATCCAGCGCCAGACCGGCGCCGACATGGTGAGCTGGAACGGCGCCTGCATCGTGCATGACGAGTTCAAGGCGCTGGAGCTCGAACTGCTCAAGAAAGCGCATCCCGCCGCAAAGGTGCTGGTGCACCCCGAATCGCCGGCTGACGTGATTGCGCTGGCGGATGCAGTCGGTTCGACCTCCGCGATCCTGAATGCGGCACAGCGCATGGACGCGAAGGAATTCATCGTTGCCACAGACAGCGGCATGCTGCACAAGCTGCGCACGCTGAACCCCGGCAAGACCTTCATCGAGGCGCCCACGGCCGGCAACGGCGGCACCTGCAAGAGCTGCGCGCATTGCCCTTGGATGGCGATGAACGGACTGGTGGAACTCGCGAATGCGCTGGAAACCGGTGCGGGCGAAATTCATGTCGACCCGGCGCTGGGGCTGCGGGCACGGGTGCCGATCGACCGGATGCTGGCGTTCACGGCCGGCTTGAAGAACGGCCAGCCGCCCGGAAGCTTGATCGCCGGCATCGGCGCAGCCTGAGGTCTTGTCCCCTCTCCCTCCGGGAGAGGGCTAGGGTGAGGGCCGGGGCCTTGCAACATCGCGCACCGTTGATTGCCCTTGGCCCTCACCCCAACCCTCTCCCCGAGGGGAGAGGGAGCAAGGCAAGAGCCTAGAACTCCAAGGTGCAGCTGTCGCCCAGCGCTTCGCGCCAGACCTTCACCCGCGCCAGCGAAGTCCGAAACTCCGGCAGTGCATCCGCAATGAACACGCACAGGTTCTCGAGCGTCGGCGGATGCAGCCCCGCCACGTCGTCCAGCAGGTGGTGGTCCAGCAGCTCGCGCACCTCGTCCAGCCGGCGGCGCAGCAACCCCAGGTCGATCACCATGCCCGTGATGGGATCGCGCTCCCCCGCGAGCCACACCTCGGCGTGGTACGTATGGCCGTGGATACGGCGGCTGCCTGCGACCTCGATGTCGCGCTTCAAGGTGTGGGCGGCGTCGAAGAAAAAGCGTTGGCTGATGGTGAATCGCATCTGGAAAGTCTCTCCGCGCTCAGCGGATGCCGGTGATCTTGTGGGTCTGCACGCTGAGGCGCCAAACCGGCTGGCGCATGCATTCGGCAATGCACAGCTCGGTATTGGCCACGCGGTCGGGGCCGTCCATCGGTTGCAGGAAGCGGTGGGTGAACTCGCCGGTGCGTGCCATCGTGTCGAGGTCGAATTCGGTTTGCGGCCACACCAGCTTCAGTTCCTGCCCGCGCTGCTGCACCCAGGGGGCGCCGGCCTTGGGGCTGATGCAGAGCCAGTCGATGCCTTCGGGTGCGGCGACCGTGCCGTTGCTTTCCACGGCAATGCGGAAGCGGCGCGCGTGCAATGCATCGACCAGCGCGGCGTCCACCTGCAGCAGCGGCTCGCCGCCGGTCAGTACCACCAGGCGGTGCTCGACGTCGCCGGCCGGCCATTGCGCGGCAATGGTGTCGGCCAGCAGATCGGCGGTCTTGAACTTGCCGCCGAGCGTGCCGTCGGTGCCGACGAAGTCGGTGTCGCAGAAGCGGCAGACGGCCGTGTCACGATCTTCCTCGCGGCCGGTCCACAGGTTGCAGCCCGCAAAGCGGCAGAACACGGCCGGCATGCCCGCCTGGCCGCCTTCGCCCTGCAGGGTGTAGAAGATTTCCTTGACGGCGTAGGTCATGAAGAAGCCGGGTTCTCGATTTCGAGGTTGTCGATCAGCCGCGTACCGCCCAACCGTGCCGCGGCCAGCGCCACGAGCGGCTCGCCGGCCAGCCCGAAAGTGGGCGCCTGCAGATCGGTACGCCGCCGCAACACAAGATAGTCCGGTTGCCAGCCGCGCTCTGTCAGCGTCTGCATTGCCCGCGCTTCGATTGCGGCCAAATCGCGTTCGCCGGCCTGCACGGCTGCGGCCATGGTCTTCAGCGCTTTCGAGAGCTGTACGGCCTCGGCGCGCTCGGTCTCGCTCAGGTAGCCGTTGCGCGACGACAGCGCCAGCCCATCGGCCGCGCGGAAGGTTTCGCTGCCGACAATCTCGATGGGCAGCGCGAACTGCCGCACCATGTGGCGGATCATCATCAGCTGCTGGTAGTCCTTCTTGCCGAACACGGCCACGCGCGGCTGCACGCACTGGAAGAGCTTCATCACCACCGTGCACACGCCGATGAAGAAGCCGGGGCGGAAGTGGCCCTCGAGGATGTCGGCCAGCGCCGCGTCCGGGTGCACCTTGCAGGTCTGCGGCTCGGGGTAGAGCGCCTTTTCGTCGGGTGCGAACAGCACATCGCAGCCGGCCGCGCGCAGCTTCTCGCAGTCGCTGTCCCAGGTGCGCGGGTAGGTGTCGAAGTCTTCGTGCGGCAGAAACTGCAGGCGGTTGACGAAGATGCTCGCCACCGTGGCGTCGCCCAGCGGCTTGGCCTGCTTGATCAGCGCCAGGTGGCCGTCGTGCAGGTTGCCCATGGTGGGGACGAAGGCAGGGCGCTTGAAGGCGGCCAGGCGGTCGCGCAATTCGGCAATGGTGTGGGCGATGTACATGGTCTCTGTTCCTTGCCTACCAGGCGTGAAGTCGGTCGTCGGGAAAGCTGCCGTCTTTCACGGCCTGCACGTAGGCCTTGAGGGCGGGCAGTACGCCCGGCGCGTCGGCCATGAAGTTGCGCACGAACTTCGGCATCTTGCCGAGGTTGATGCCCAGCATGTCGTGCAACACCAGCACCTGGCCAGCGGTGCCCTTGCCCGCGCCGATGCCGATGGTGGCGCAGTGCTTCAGTTCGCCGGTGAGCTCGGTGGCCAGCGCGGCCGGCACCATCTCGAGCACCAGCATCGCGGCGCCCGCGTCCTGCAGCGCATGCGCCTGCTGCTTCAGGAGCGTGCCGGCTGCATCGCCCTTGCCCTGCACGCGGTACCCGCCCAGTGCATGCACGGTCTGCGGCGTGAGGCCCAGGTGCGCGCAGACCGGAATGCCGCGCTCGACCAGGAAGCGCACCGTCTCGGTGGTCCAGCCGCCGCCTTCGAGCTTGACCATGTGCGCGCCGGCCTGCATCAGCACCGTGGCGCTGCGCAATGCCTGTTCGCGCGACTCCTGGTAGCTGCCAAAGGGCAGGTCGGCAATCAGCCAGGCCGTGCCCTGCACGCGGCGCAGGCCCCGCGAGACGCTGTCGGTGTGATAGCGCATGGTGTCCAGGCTCACGCCCACCGTGCTGTTCAGGCCCTGGCAGACCATGCCGAGCGAATCGCCGACCAGGAGGCAATCGACGCCCGCCGCGTCGGCCATGGCTGCGAAGGTGGCGTCGTAGGCGGTGAGCATCGAGATCTTTTCGCCGCGCGCATGCATGTCGGCCAGGCGCGGCAGGCTCACGGGCTTGCGCGAGGCGAGCGGCGACGCCGGGGGCAGCGTGCCGTAGGGCGTGGCGGCCGCCGGAGTCTCGGAAGATGGGGTTGCGGTGGTGTTCGACATGGTTGGGTTTCTCCCTGCGGGCGTCGGTGGCCGGGCATCCTTGAGTGAATAAGAACCTGAAGGCGGGTGGGGCTGGCGGTCAGCGGGCCGGCGGCGCCAGTACCGTCGGCGTGGTGGGCTCGGCAAGCGAAGGATAGTCCCGGCTGAAGTGCAGCCCGCGGCTTTCGTGCCGGGCCTGCGCCGAGCGAACGATGAGTTCGGCCACCTGCACCAGGTTGCGCAGTTCCAGCAGGTCGCGCGTGACGTGGAAGTGGGCGTAGAACTCGTGGATCTCGGCCTGTAGCAGCGCAATGCGATGGCTCGCGCGCTCCAGCCGCTTGTTGGTGCGCACGATGCCCACGTAGTCCCACATGAAGCGGCGCAGCTCGTCCCAGTTGTGGGAGATGACCACGGCCTCGTCGGCATCGGTCACACGGCTGTCGTCCCAGGGCGGCAACGCGATGCCAGTGCGTCCCGGGGCCGCCGCAATCGCGCCGGCCGCGGCGCGCGCGAACACCATGCACTCGACCAGCGAGTTGCTCGCGAGCCGATTCGCGCCATGCAGGCCGGTGCAGGCGGTTTCGCCGATGGCGTAGAGGCCCGGCACGTCGGTGCGGCCCGCCAGATCGCTCAGCACGCCGCCGCAGGTGTAGTGCGCGGCCGGCACGACGGGGATGGGCTCCTGCGTGATGTCGATGCCCAGCTCGGCGCAGCGCGCGAGGATGTTGGGGAAGTGTTCCTTCAGGAACGCCGGGCTCTGGTGCGAAATGTCCAGGTAGACGCAGTCGAGCCCGTGCTTCTTCATTTCGAAGTCGATGGCGCGCGCCACCACGTCGCGCGGCGCGAGTTCCGCGCGTTCGTCGTGCGCCGGCATGAAGCGGGTGCCTCCCGCCGATTCCGGCAACTTGAGCAGCCCGCCTTCGCCGCGCACCGCCTCGCTGATCAGGAAAGATTTCGCGTGCGGGTGGTACAGGCAGGTGGGGTGGAACTGGATGAACTCCATGTTCGACACCCGGCAACCTGCGCGCCAGGCCGCCGCGATGCCGTCACCCGTGGCGGTGTCGGGGTTGGTCGTGTAGAGGTAGACCTTGCCCGCGCCGCCCGTTGCCAGGATGGTGTGTGGGGCACGGAAGCTCAGCACCTCGTCGGTTTTGTCGTCCAGCGCGTACAGGCCCAGGCAGGCCGGATCGTCCAGCCCCAGCTTGGGTCCGGTGATCAGGTCGACCAGCGTGTGGTGCTCGAACAGCGCGATGTTCGGCGTGCGGCGCACGCGCTCGATCAATGTCTGCTGCACGGCCGCGCCGGTGGCGTCGGTCACGTGCACGATGCGGCGCTGGCTGTGGCCGCCTTCGCGCGTCAGGTGCAGCTCGCCGTCGGCTTCGGAAGAAAAAGGCACGCCGAGTTCGCGCAGCCAGTCGATGGCTTCGGGCGCATGCTCGACGACGAAACGCGTGGCCTCGGGGTCGCAGAGCCCGGCGCCGGCCACCAGCGTGTCTTCCACGTGGGCGTCGAAGCTGTCGCCCGCCGCCAGCACGGCGGCAATGCCGCCCTGCGCCCAGGCGCTCGAGCCGTCGTTGAGCGCGCGCTTGGTCAGCACCGCCACGCGGTGCGTGGGCGCCAGGTGCAATGCCGCCGAGAGGCCTGCAAGGCCGCTGCCGACGATGAGAACGTCGAAGTCGCGCACGGCGGAATTCAAGGGCGAAAGCCGGTAAGTCAGGCCGGCGAGTACGCCAGGCGGACGTAGATGGGCGCGAAGGCCTCGGCCTGCGTGATGTCGATCAGCGTTTCCTTCGCGAGCTCGAGCATCGCGATGAAGGTGACGATCAGCACCGGCGCACCGCGCGACACGTCGAACAGCTTCTCGAACTCCACGAAGCGCTGCCCCTGCAGATGCCGCAGCACGATGCTCATGTGCTCGCGCACGTTGAGTTCCTCGCGCGAAATCTTGTGGTGCTGCACGAGCTTGGCGCGCTTCATGATGTCGGCCCACGCGTCGCGCAGCTCGACCACGTTCACGTCGGGGAAGCGAGGCTTGAGCGATTGCTCGATATAGACCTGCCCCTTCCAGAAGTCGCGCCCGTAGGTCGGCATGGCGCTGATGGAGGCGGCCTGCAGCTTGGTCTGCTCGTATTCGAGCAGCCGGCGCACCAGCTCCGCGCGCGGGTCTTCGGCTTCCTCGCCTTCCGCCACCTTCTTGGGCGGCAGCAGCATGCGAGACTTGATCTCGATCAGCATCGCGGCCATCAGCAGGTACTCGGCCGCGAGTTCCAGGTTGGTCTGGCGGATCTCGTCGACGTAGCTCAGGTACTGCCGCGTGAGCCCCGCCATCGGGATGTCGAGGATGTTGAAGTTCTGCTTCCGGATGAGGTAGAGCAGCAGGTCCAGCGGGCCTTCGAAGGCCTCGAGAAAGACCTGCAGCGCCTCGGGCGGGATGTACAGGTCCTTCGGCATCGCGAACAACGGCTCGCCATACAGTCTGGCGAGCGCGACCTGGTCGACCACCTCGGGCATGCTGGCCACGAGCGTGCCGTTGTCCTCGCTGTCCTTCATCGGGCGCTTGCTATCGTTTCAATAGCTGCGGGCGCGATGGGGACGAGCGACGGATGCCGGAAGGGCACCATTACTTGCTTTGGGTCTGGTAGACGTACGGCTGCTGCGGTACGCGGGCTTCGCTGTATTCCTCGAGCAGGCTGCGGTCGAGGTGTTTGTCCCAAAGCAGGGCCCGGCCGGCGCGCTGTTCGGCTTCCAGCGTCGGCTTCTTTTCTTTCATCTCCTCGATGAAGCTGGTGATCTCGGAGGTGTAGTGGGGGCGGCGGAAGATGGACATAGACTGGACCTTTGTAGCGCGAATTTTACCGGGGATGGAATGAAGCGACGACAACAGTGGCAGATCGGCATGGCAACGGCGTTATTGGCGGCGGTGATGGGGCTTTCTGGATGCGATCCGCAGCGCATTGGCGAGCTGGAGGAAGGCGTCTCGACCGAGGCCGACGTGCGCGCCAAATTCGGCCAGCCCGAGAACATCTGGGACGCGCCCAACGGCCGCGTGTTCGAGTACAACCGCCAGCCCCAAGGCCAGAAGAACTACATGATCACCATCGGTGCCGACGGCAAGATGAGCGCGCTGCGCCAGGTGCTCACGCCCGAGAACTTCGCCAGGGTGCAGCCCGGCATGATGATGGAAGACCTGCGCAAGCTGCTCGGCAAGCCCGCGAAGGTCACGCCCTACGTGCTCAAGCGCGAAACCGAGTGGGAGTGGCGCTGGGTGCAGCCGCCGAATTCGCCCATGGTGTTCACCGCCACGCTGAACGACGACCAGCGCGTGGTGCGCAGCGGCTCTTCGCCGGACCGGGCCACCGAGGCGAACTAGGGCCCGGAGGGTTCCTGGCCTTCCGCCGCATGCGGCCGGCCGCTCGTCAGCTCATCGGCAAACCCCGAGCGAACGATCACCTCGAGCGGCTGTGGCTGCAGCGACTCCAGGCGCAGCAGCCCGTCGCGCGCCAGCACCGCACGGTGCAGCTGACGCAGCGCGTCGACGCCGGTGGCGTCCAGGTAGATCAGGTGCGTGGCGTCGAGCACCAGCGTCATGCCGCGCGGCGCGCTTTCGGCCGCGTTCACCGCTTCGTCCAGCTTGGCCGCCGCCCCGAAGAACAGCGCCCCGTAGAGCCGGTAGGTGAGCACCGGCGGCTGCATGGTGACCAGTTCGACGCTGAAAAGCCCGCTCATGCGGCGGATGAAGAGGGCGCAGGCGAGCACGATGCCCACCTGCACCGCCACCGTCAGGTCGAACACGACCGTGAGAAAGAAGGTGCCGAGCATCAGCAGCCGGTAATGGCGGCTGAAGTGCCGCAGCTGCCCCGGGGTGAACTCGCGCCATTCGCCCATGTTCAGGCCCACGAACACGAGAATGCCCGCCAGCACCGCGAGCGGCACATGGCGCGCGAGCGGCGCAGCCAGCAGCACCACGATCAGCAGCGTGAGCGCATGCACGATGCCCGCAATCGGCGAGTTGCCGCCGGAGCGGATGTTGGTCACGGTGCGCGCGATGGTGCCGGTGGCCGGCATGCCGCCGAAGAACGGCGCCACCAGGTTGGCGATGCCTTGCGCCATCAGCTCCTGGTTCGGGTCGTGGCGCGGCTGGCCGCTGAGCTGGTCGGCCACGCGGGCGCACAGCAGCGACTCGATGGCGCCGAGCAGCGCGATGGTCAGCGTCGGCGTGACCAGCTGCTTGACCGTTTCCCACGAGAAATCGGGCAGCGCGAAGGTCGGCAAGCCATCGGGAATGCCGCCGAAGCGCGTGCCGATGGTTTCCACCGGCAGGTCGAAGCCCCACGACACCAGCGTGAGCGTGACCAGCGCGACGATGGGGCCCGGCAGGCGCGCGCCCACCTGCACCGCGCGGGTTCGCGCGATGCGTCCTGCCAGCCGCTGCACCGCAAGGCCCACCTTCGATTCGCCCCGCAGCAGCATCGGCCAGATCGCGAGGCCGGCCAGGCAGGCCAGCCCCAACGCGAAGGCATAGGGGTTGAAGGTGCCGATCTGCAGCGCCATGGCATGCAGCTGCGAGAACACATCGGCCGGCATCTTGGCGACCGTGAGCCCCAGCAGGTCCTTGAGCTGCGACAGCAGGATGAGCACCGCGATGCCGTTGGTGAACCCGACCACGATCGACAGCGGCACGAAGCGCACCAGCCGGCCGAGCCCGAACAGCCCCGCTGCGAACAGCAGCACGCCGGCGCAGGCGGTCGATATCAGCAGATTCGCGAGGCCGTAGCGTTCGACGATGCCGTAGACGATCACGATGAAGGCGCCCGCCGGCCCGCCGATCTGCACCGCCGAGCCGCCCAGGAGCGAAATCAGGAAGCCCGCGATGATCGCCGTCCAGATACCCGCTTCGGGCTTGAGCCCGGAGGCGATGGCGAAAGCCATGGCCAGCGGCAACGCCACGATGCCGACCGTGGCGCCCGCGCCCAGATCCTTGAAGAAGCGTCCCCGGTCGTAGCCCGCCATGGCGTCCAGCAGGCGTGGACGAAAGCGGGTGATGTTCAGCGGTGAATGCATGGGCATCCATTGTGGACCCCGCTCCTGGCCCGCGGCACCGCGTACGCCGCCCAGCAGGGGCTGGCGGCCACACCTGTCGCGGGTCGCTCGGCCGGGCTCAGTCGCTGTCGGGAATCACCGCGTCGGCCGCCGCGCCCACGGCCTTGCCGGTGATGCGCGCGGTACCGATGGCCGCATCGGCCGCCAGGCCGACCGCGCTGGCGCCCACGCTCACCGCGGTTCCTGCCACGGTCACCACCGCGCAGCCGCTCAGCAGGGCCGCGAATGACAACAGAAGGATGGTGCGCTTGAGCATGGGTGCGGTCCTCTCGAGAATCAGCGAACCCGCATGCCGGGCGTCGCACCGGGCCAGGGTTCGAGCACATGGATGCCGGGGTTGGTCTTTTCGTCGCCATGGCTCGCGGCCAGCACCATGCCTTCGCTGACGCCGAACTTCATCTTGCGCGGCGCCAGATTGGCAACCAGCACCGTGAGCTTGCCCACGAGCTGCTCGGGCTGGTAGGCCGAGGCGATGCCGCTGAACACGTTGCGCGTCTTTTCTTCGCCCGCGTCGAGCGTCAGCCGCAGCAGCTTGGTCGAGCCTTCGACCTTCTCGCAGGCCACGATCTTCGCGATGCGCAGATCGATCTTCGCGAAGTCGTCGATGGTGATGGTGGGCGCGATGGCTTCGCCGCCGGGCAGTGCGCCGGCGCTTGCAGCTTCGGCCGCGGCCACCGGCGGTGCTTCGGGTGCGTCGAACAGCTTGTCGACCACCTTGGCATCGGCGCGCTGCATCAGGTGCTTGTATTCGCCGATGGCATGGCCGATGGGCAGCGCCTGCGCAGCGTCGGCCCAGGCCAGCGGCGAAATCTTGAGGAAGGCTTCGACATTCACCGCGAGCGCCGGCAGCACCGGCTTCAGGTACAGCGTGAGCAGGCGGAAAGCCTCGATGCATACCGTGCACACATCGTGCAGGCGCGCCTCCTGGCCTTCCTTCTTGGCCAGTTCCCAGGGCTTGTTCTGGTCGACGTACTCGTTCACCTTGTCGGCCAGCGCCATCACCTCGCGCAGTGCGCGGGCGTAGTCGCGGCCGTCGTACAGCGAATGAACCTGGCCGGCCGCATCGCGCAGCGCGAACAGCAGTGCGTCGCCGTCGGCCGACACCTCGCCCAGCTTGCCGCCGAAGCGCTTGCCGATGAACCCCGCCGCGCGGCTCGCGATGTTGATGTACTTGCCCACGAGGTCGCTGTTGACGCGCGCCACGAAGTCTTCGGGGTTGAAGTCGATGTCCTCGTTGCGGCCGTTGAGCTTGGCCGCGATGTAGTAGCGCAGCCATTCGGGGTCGAGGCCGATCGAGAGGTACTTGAGCGGGTCGATGCCGGTGCCGCGGCTCTTGCTCATCTTCTCGCCGCTCACCGTCAGGTGGCCGTGCACGTACACCGCATCGGGCGCCTTGCGGCCGCTGAAATGCAGCATCGCGGGCCAAAACAGGGTGTGGAAGGTGATGATGTCCTTGCCGATGAAGTGCACCTGCTCCAGGTCGGGGTCAGCCATGTATTCGGTGTACGAGATGCCGTCGCCGCCGAGTTCGATGCAGCGCTTGTCGAGCAGGTTCTTCAGCGAGGCGAGGTAGCCTACGGGCGCGTCGAGCCACACGTAGAAGTACTTGCCCGGCGCATCGGGAATCTCGATGCCGAAGTAGGGCGCGTCGCGGCTGATGTCCCAGTCGCCGAGACCGCCCTTGCCCTCGTCGTCCTTGTAGAGCCACTCGCGGATCTTGTTCTGCACCTCGGACTGCACGTGGCCGGGGGCGGCGGTCCAGTCCTTCAGGTAGGCCTCGCAGCGCGGGTCCGAGAGCTTGAAAAAGAAGTGGTCCGAGCTGCGCAGCTCGGGCTTGGCGCCCGACAGGGCCGAGTAGGGGTTGATCAGCTCGGTGGGCGCGTACACGGCGCCGCACACCTCGCAGTTGTCGCCGTACTGGTCCTTCGCGTGGCAGTTGGGGCATTCGCCCTTGATGAAGCGGTCGGCCAGGAACATGCCCTTGGCCGGGTCGTAGAACTGCTCGACGCTCTTGGTGCTGATGAAACCGTTGGCGCGCAGGTCGCGGTAGATGTCCTGCGCGAGCTGGTGGTTCTCGGGCGCGTCGGTCGAATGCCAGTTGTCGAACGAGATGTAGTAGCCGTCGAGGTAGGGCTTCCGGCCCGCGGCGATCTCTGCCACGAAGGCCTGCGGCGTCACGCCGACCTTGTCGGCCGCGATGGTGATGGCCGCACCGTGCGCGTCGTCGGCGCAGACGAAGTTGACCTCGGCGCCATTCATTCGCTGGTTCCGCACCCAGATGTCGGCCTGGATGTATTCCATCATGTGGCCGATATGGAACTTGCCGTTGGCATACGGCAGGGCGGTGGTAACGAAGAGCTTGCGCGGGGCGGACATCGGAGAGGGCGCTTTCGGGGAGTGGCGAACTGGCGACGGAGGGCGGCCAGCGGCCGCTTCCGGGAACCGGACATTTTAGGTGGCAGCATCGCCCCCCTGCCGGATGCCGTCGATCTCACCGCCTGCATGGCCGGTTTTACCGCTTCGCCGCTTGCGGCGCGGGAGCGGCCCGATGTCCAGTGACCCGAAAGCCGTCGGGGTGTCTCCCGCGCGACGTATGCTCCACACCGCGCATTTCGCCAGCGTTCCCTCCTGATATGGCGAAGAGATATACAAGATAGATACACAGAAAGCGAGTTTCCGATGACCATCCCCATTCCCGCAACCCTGATTCCCGGCGATGGCATCGGCCCCGAAATCGTCGACGCGACGCTGGCTGCGTTCGATGCGCTGAAGGCTCCCTTCGAATGGGACCGCCAGATTGCCGGTCTCGGCGGCGTCACGGCCTCGGGCGATCCGCTGCCGCAGGCGACGCTGGACAGCATCCGCCGCACCCGCCTGGCCCTCAAGGGCCCGCTCGAAACCCCGTCGGGCGGCGGCTACCGCTCGTCGAACGTGCGCCTGCGCGAAGAGTTCCAGCTCTACGCCAACCTGCGCCCCGCCCGCACCATCGTTCCGGGCGGCCGCTTCGACAAGATCGACCTGATGGTCGTGCGCGAAAACCTCGAAGGCCTCTACATTGGTCACGAGCACTACGTGCGCATCGACGGAGACCCGCATGCCGTGGGCATGGCCACCGGCATCAACACGCGCCAGGGATGCCTGCGCCTGCTCGAATACGCGTTCGAGACCGCCATTGCCACGGGCCGCAAGAAGGTCACGCTGGTCCACAAGGCCAACATCATGAAGGTGCTGACCGGCCTCTTCCTGGAGACCGGCCTCGACCTGTACGAGAGAAAGTACAAGGGCAAGTTCGAGCTCGACTCAATCATCGTCGACGCCTGCGCAATGAAGCTGGTGCTCAATCCGTGGCAGTTCGACATGCTGGTGACCACCAACCTGTTCGGCGACATCCTCTCCGACCTGGTGGCCGGGCTGGTCGGCGGGCTGGGCATGGCACCGGGCGCCAACATCGGCGCCGATGCCGCGATTTTCGAGGCCGTGCACGGCTCGGCGCCCGACATCGCCGGCAAGGGCATCGCCAATCCGACCGCGCTGCTGCTGGCCGCCGCGCTGATGCTCGAGCACGTCAAGCTGCCCGAGATGGCCACGCGCCTGCGCAAGGCCATCGACGACACGCTCAACATCGACAAGGTGCGCACCGGCGACCTCGGCGGCACCGCCAACACGGCAGCCTTCACCAAGGCGCTGGTCAGCCGCATCCAGAACGGCTGAAGCACAGGCGGCTTTCCATCGCTTCATGAGAAAGCTGCTGCTCCTGCTGGCGCTCTGCGCGGCCGGCGTGGCGAGCGCGGCCGGCATGGCTGCCACGGCAGCCGCTGCGGGGGAGCCGCGCTACACCGTCGTCAAGATCGATCTGCGCACGGAACGGCTGGAGCTGTTCCTGCGCGACGACGCGGGCGTCGAGTTCAAGCGCTTCGACCGGCTGGAAGCCTGGCTCGCCGCGCAAAACCGGCAACTGGTATTCGCGATGAACGCCGGCATGTACCACGCCGACTTTTCCCCGGTGGGCCTGCTGGTGCAGGAGGGGCGCGAGGTTTCGCCTCTCAACCTGTCCGCGGGCGCGGGCAATTTCTTCCTCAGGCCGAACGGCGTGTTCCTGGTGTCGGACGCCGGGCCGCGCGTGGTCGAGTCGTCGGAGTATCCGGCGCTGTCCAAGGGTGTTCGCCTCGCGACGCAGTCGGGCCCGCTGCTGCTGCGCCATGGCGCGGTGCATCCCGCCTTCATTCCCGATTCGGATTCGCGCAAGATCCGCAACGGCGTGGGCGTGTCGGGCCACACTGCAATTTTCGTGATCAGCGAGCAGCCCGTGAACTTCTACGAGTTCGCGCTCTACTTTCGCGATGTGCTGCACTGCCGCGACGCGCTCTATCTCGACGGCACCGTGTCCGCATTGCATTCGCCCTCCTTGCGGCGCAGCGATTTCGTCAGGGAGCTGGGCCCGATACTCGGCGTGGCGGTGCCATGAACCGACCTTTGTTTTCAGCGATTCCATCCAGAATTTTCGACCGATGACCCAAGCCCTTCCCATTCTTTCGCTCGCCGAAACCCGCGTGCTCGGCGTGCTGGCCGAAAAGCAGCGCACCGTGCCCGACAGCTATCCGCTCACGCTCAATTCGCTGGTGTCCGGCTGCAACCAGAAGACCAGCCGCAACCCCGTGCTCGAGCTGAACGAGGCGCAGGTGCAGGCCACGGTCGACAGCCTCAAGGGCTACAGCCTGGTGGCGGAAACCAGCGGCGGCAGGGCGTTTCGCTACGAGCACAACATCGATCGCGTGCTGCGCATTCCGTCGCAGTCGGTCATCCTGCTCACCGTGCTGATGCTGCGCGGTCCGCAAACAGCGGGCGAACTGCGCATTGCCTGCGACCGCATGCACAACTTTGCCGACATCTCGTCGGTCGAGGGTTTTCTCGACGAACTTGCGGAGCGGCCGGCCGGGGCGCTGGTCGTCAAGCTCGCACGCCTGCCCGGCGCGCGTGAAAGCCGATGGGCGCATCTGCTGAGCGGCGCGCCGGCGGAAGAGCTTGCCGGGCCGGCCGGTGCATCGGCCGAAGGCGCATACGCATCGCACGATGCACCGCTCGGCGAGGTCGCGGCGCTCAAGGCCAATGTGGCGCGGCTCGAGGCCGAGCTGGCATCGCTGAAGGCGCTGTTGGGGCGGGTGTGCTCGGAGCTTGGGATTTCTCCCGAGGCGGGTTAGCGGATGCGCCGCCAGCAGCAGCCGGTTGTGCGCTGCGGCTGAACTGCGGTATCTTGCGCAGCACATGAAACATACATGTCCGAGTTGCCGCGAGCCGGGAATCGGCGGCTTGGCCAAGCGTTGGTCAAGCCGCGGCGCTCCTGTCACTTGTGACGCCTGCGGCGCTCTCAGCCATGTGCTGGCAAGCACATCGAACGGCATCTGGGCCGCGGGCGTCGTCATCTTGGTGCTGTCTCTGATCGGCGAGCTCGGCCTGGACTCGTCTCTGTTCTTTTTCAGTGGGCTGGTGCTCGCTGTTGCCTTCAACTTGCGGGCATGGAAGCGTGCAAAGCTGGTGCCGATCTCGAAAGAAAGTGCGGCCCGTGCGACCACCACGAACTGGTTCGTCATGGGCATGCTGGTGCTCTTCGGACTCAATTAGCCTCGATGCCCGAGCACTCGATTTTTCCGGCGAACGACCCGCGCTCCGAAGCCTTCATCCGAGACGGCTTCCTGCGCATCGACAACGCCTTTTCACGCGAACTCGCAGCCGAGGCGCGCGCGATCCTCTGGCGCGACACCGGGTGCGATCCGGACGATCCATCGACATGGACGAAGCCCGTTGTCAGGCTCGGCATGTACTCGCAGCGGCCGTTCGTCGAGGCCGCGAACACGCCGCTTCTGCACGTTGCCTTCGACCTCCTCGTCGGCCCGGGCCGGTGGCAGCCGTGCCGCAGCATGGGCACCTTCCCCGTGCGCTTTCCCTCAGGCGAAGATCCGGGCGACGCCGGCTGGCACATCGACGTGAGCTTCGGGTTGGAGAACCCGGACTTCATGTCATGGCGCGCGAACGTTCGCTCCAAAGGGCGGGCATTGCTGATGCTCTTCCTGTTCTCGGATGTGGGCGAGAACGACGCACCCACGCGCATCCGTGCCGGCTCGCATGCCGACATCGCCCGGCTGCTGATGCCGGCGGGCGAGGAGGGACTGTCGCTCGGTGAACTGGCGCGCAACGGCTTTGCCGAGTCCGCCGCGCGGCCCGAGGTGCTGGCGACGGGCGCCGCGGGCACCGTGTACCTGTGCCATCCGTTCCTCGTGCATTCGGCCCAGCCGCACCGCGGCACGCGGCCTCGTTTCATGGCGCAGCCGCCGTTGCTACCCGCACAACCCTTCAATATCGAGCCGCCATCGCCGGCACGCTGCCCTGTCGAAGAAGCGATCTGGCAGGCGGTGAACGGCTGAACAGCTGAAAGGATTTGGCCTCCGCGTCAGGCCGCCGCATCCCACCCGAAGAAGCGCAGTACCTCTTCTCGTTGCCGCATGGCATCGGCGCGTCCGAGCGCCATGAGCTCGCGCGTGTAGCCCGACTCGAACAGCAGGTAGCTCGCGAGCGCGCCGCCCTTCACGTCGGCCGCGACTTTGGAGCCACCCAGCAGATGCCGTACCGCGCCGGGCAGCGCATCGACATGGCGCGCCGCAATCACGTCGAGCCGCTCCGACGGGGAGATCACCAGCAGGTCGAGCGGGCGCAGCGAGCTCGAGGCGCGGGCCTCTTCGGGAATGAGGCCGAGCGTGTGGTTGATGCGCCGCAGCCGTTCGATGTCCACGGCCAGCGCGTCCAGAAAGATGCTCGACAGCGCATGGCCCGCAATCTGAGCCATGGTGGGATAGCCGCTGTAGGTGTTGGGCGCGTCGGTGTCGCGCGGCTCGTGCATGCGGCCCGCGCCGATCACCAGGATGCGCTGGGCGCCGAGATGGATCGCCGCCGCAATGGGTGCCGACTGGCGCATGGAGCCATCGCCGAAATACTCGGTGTGGTCCTGCATCGGCAGCGCGGTGGCCGGGAACACGAAGGGAATGGCCGACGAGGCCAGCAGATGCGCATGGCTGATGCGGTCGCGCACCGACAGCCGCTGCGAACGCACCCAGGGCTCCATCGGCACGGCGGCTTCGAAGAAGGTGACGTGTTCGCCCGAGCTGTAGCTCGACGCGGTCACGGCCAGCGCCTTCAGGTGGCCTTCCTGCATGAGTTGCGGCAGACGGTCCAGCGGCACCATGCGGGCCAGCAGCTCGGCGAGCGGCGCGTTGTCGAGCAGCGAGCGTGGCTTGATGCGCATCCAGTTGGCCGCAAAGCGCCCGAGCCCGAGCAGCATGCGCCAGCGCGCGCCGCTGCCGATGACCGACAGCGAGTCGGCGCGGTAGACCTGGCCCGCATGGAAGTTGTGCCAGATCTGCGCGATGCGCGCGACGGCCGCGTCGAAGTCGTCGGCACCGCAGGCCAGCGCGGCCGCGTTGATGGCGCCGGCCGAGGTGCCGGTGATCACGGGAAAGGGGTTGCGCTGGCCGGCGAAACCCGCCGCACGCCGCATGCCGGCAATGGCCTCCAGCACGCCGACCTGGTAGGCGGCCCGGGCACCGCCCCCGGTGAGCAGGAGGCCGGTGGCGGGGGGTGTCTCTGGCATTTGTATTGTTGTTCTCGAATGAAAAAGGGCGCGAGCCCACGGCCGGTTCGCGGAGCGGCGCGGGCGCTGGCTTGGCGGGCCGGTGGCTTTGTCCCCGGCAGGGGAAAGGCGAAGCGTGCGCCGCCTCGGGGCGAGCCATCAGACCCACTAGACTACCCGCCATTCAGGAGTTAGATCAATGGCACTCACCCCAGAAGGGCTCATGGACGCGCTCAAGGCCGTCTCGGACCCTAACACCGGCAAGGATTTCGTGGCGACGCGCTCGCTCAAGAACCTGCAGATATCGGACGGCGACGTGTCGTTCGACCTCGAGCTCGGCTATCCGGCCAAGAGCCAGCATGCGGCCCTGCGCAAGGCGCTTGTCGCGGCCGCCAAGACGGTGCCGGGCGTGAGCAACGTCTCCGTCAACATCGTCACCAGGGTCATCAGCCATGCGGTGCAGCGCGGCGTTCAGCTGATGCCCAACGTCAAGAACATCATTGCGGTAGCTTCCGGCAAGGGCGGCGTGGGCAAGAGCACCACGGCCGCCAACCTGGCGCTGGCGCTGGCGGCCGAAGGCGCCGCCGTGGGTCTGCTCGACGCCGACATCTACGGCCCGAGCCAGCCGATGATGCTGGGCATCGAAGGCCGGCCCGAGAGCGAAGACGGCAAGACCATGGAGCCGCTCGAAAACCACGGCGTGCAGGTCATGTCGATCGGCTTCCTGGTCGACCAGGACGAAGCCATGATCTGGCGCGGCCCCATGGCCACCCAGGCGCTGGAGCAGCTGCTGCGCCAGACCAACTGGAAAGACCTCGACTACCTGATCGTCGACATGCCGCCCGGCACCGGCGACATCCAGTTGACGCTTTCGCAGCGCGTGCCGATGACCGGCGCGGTGATCGTCACCACGCCGCAGGACATTGCGCTGCTCGACGCCAAGAAGGGCATCAAGATGTTCGAGAAGGTCGGCGTGCCGATCCTGGGCATCGTTGAAAACATGGCGGTGCACATCTGCTCCAACTGCGGCCATGTCGAGCACATCTTCGGCTCCGAAGGCGGCAAGAAGATGGCGGCGCAGTACGAAATGGAATACCTCGGCGCACTGCCGCTGGACATCAACATCCGCTTGCAGGCCGACAGCGGCAAGCCCACGGTGGTGGCCGACCCGGACGGCGAAGTGGCCGGCATCTACAAGGCCGTCGCGCGGCAAGTGGCCGTGGGCATCGCCGAAAAGGCCAAGGACTTCTCGTCGAAGTTCCCCACGATTTCCATCAGCAAGAACACCTGACCGGCGGCGCGCCCCGTGAACCTTCTCGCGTCGATGCGCTATCTCGTTGCGCTCAGCGAGCACAAGCATTTCGGGCGCGCGGCGCAGGCCTGCCACATCACCCAGCCGGCGCTGTCGAACGCGCTGCGCTCGCTCGAAGGCGAGTTCGGCGTGGTCATCGTCAAGCGGGCGCGCACGTACGTGGGCCTGACGCACGAAGGCGAGCGGGTGCTGGCCACGGCGCAGCGCATGCTGCGCGACAACGAGGTGCTGCAGCAGGAGCTGCGCAGCGAAGAGGGCCATCCGCGCGGGCGGCTGCGCATGGCGGCGGTGCCCACCGCCATTCCGATGCTGTCGCGCTTTGCCGCGATGCTGCACGAGCTGCACCCGGGCATCGTGCCGGCCGTGCTGTCGATGAGCTCGCAAGACCTGGAAACGGGGCTCGAAAGCCTTTCCGTCGACCTGGCGCTCGGCTACACCGAGCGCATGCACCTGCCAGGCATCAAGCTCACGGCCTGGCCGCAGAGCGTGGAGCACTACTATCTTTTGCGGCGCGCGGCCAAGCCCTCGGCCGACCGGCTGCGCATCGGCCAGCCGATGTCGTGGGCCGAAGCCGGCAAGCTGCCGCTGTGCCTGCTCACGCCCGACATGCACAACCGCTCCATCATCGACCAGGCGTTGCGCGAAGCTGACACCTCGGTCGCGCCGGCGATCGAGACCAACTCGGTACTTACCCTTGCACTGGCCGTGCTCGCGGGCACCGTGAGCAGCGTGCTGCCGGGCGCCATGGTCGCGGCCGTGCGCAGCTACCGCGAGCTGGAGGCGCTGCCGCTCGTGGGGCCGGAGGTCAAGACCCCGCTGGGTTTCATGACCCAGACCGGCGTGCGCCCCTCGCGGGCGCTCGATGCCGCGCTGGTGTTCCTGCAGACGCCGGCCTGGCGGGAGCAGGTGCGGCTGCACAGCGGCGCGCTCGGCGAATAATCGGGCGGCAGGCGCGGGCGCCACGAGCCCTGCGCACCATTTAGTTATTGAATCGATCGATGCGCCGATCGAATTTGACGGGCTCAGGGCCGCCCCACACACTCGGTCAGCCCTCGAGCATTGGGGGCAGTTCCGAGACATCGAGAAAAGGCCCAGGCAGTGAACAACCACCCAGCCACGACCCGCGAGACAACAGCCAAGGCGGCCCCGACGCACACCATCGTGCCGCTCGCCACCGCCGACGAGATGCGCGAGCGCATCCGCCGCAAGAGCAAGCTCAAGGGCCGGCAGCCCGACGAGGCGGCTCTGGTCGAAGTGCGCACGCTCATCGGTGCGCGCCCGGCCGAGGGCCACCGGCGCGACCTGCTCATCGAGCACCTGCACAAGCTCAACGACACCTTCCGCTGCCTGCACGACCGCCACCTGGTGGCACTGGCGCGGGAAATGAACATTCCCATGGCCGAGGTGTACGAGGTCGCGACCTTCTATCACCACTTCGAGGTGGTCCGCGGCGACGAAGCCGCCCCCGGCCTCACGGTGCGCGTGTGCGATGGGCTGGCTTGCGAACTGGCCGGTGCCAAGGATCTGCTGGCGCGGCTGCCCGAACTGCTGGGCGCCGACAGCAGCGAGGTGCGCGTGATTGCCGCGCCCTGTGTCGGCCGCTGCGAGCAGGCGCCCGCGGTGGTCGTCGACCGGCAGGCCGTGCCGCTCGCAACCGCGGCGAAGGTGCTGCAGGCGCTGAAGTCCGACCCCGATGAAGCCACGGTTTCGTATTTCGACGCCGCGGCATTCGCAGAGAAAAGCGTCTCGCCGCTGCCCGGCGCCATCGAGCGCATGCCGACTTTCACCGACTACGCCACCTATCGCGCGCACGGCGGCTACGCGCTCGCGGCGGCGCTGGTCAACGGCGAGGAAGACGCCGAGGCCATCATCAAGACGATGGAAGACTCGGGCCTGCGCGGCCTGGGCGGCGCGGGCTTTCCGGCCGGGCGCAAGTGGCGCATCGTGCGCGACCAGCCGGCCCCACGGCTCATGGCCGTGAACATCGACGAAGGCGAGCCCGGCACCTTCAAGGACCGCACGTACCTCGAGCGCGACCCGCACCGCTTTCTCGAAGGCCTCGTGGTGGCGGCGCAGATCGTCGGCATCGAGCAGTGCTACATCTACCTGCGCGACGAATACCACGACTGCCGCGCGCTGCTCGAAAGAGAGCTGGCCCGGCTCCAGGCCGACCCGCCGTGCGCGCTGCCGCGCATCGAGCTGCGTCGCGGCGCGGGTGCCTACATCTGCGGCGAAGAGTCGGCCATGATCGAAAGCATCGAGGGCAAGCGCGGCGAACCGCGCATGCGCCCGCCGTACATCGCGCAGGTGGGCCTGTTCGGCCGCCCGACGCTGGAACACAACTTCGAAACGCTCTACTGGGTGCGCGACATCGTCGAAAAGGGCGCCGCCTGGTTCAGCGGTTTCGGCCGCAACGGCCGCAAGGGGCTGCGCAGCTTCAGCGTGAGCGGCCGCGTGAAGCACCCGGGCGTCAAGCTCGCGCCAGCCGGCATCACCGTGCAGGAGCTCATCGACGAATACTGCGGCGGCATGCTCGACGGCCACTCGCTGTACGCCTACCTTCCGGGCGGCGCGTCGGGCGGCATTCTGCCGGCGCGCATGAACGACATTCCGCTCGACTTCGACACGCTGCAGCCCTACGGCTGCTTCATCGGATCGGCCGCGGTGATGGTGCTGAGCCAGCACGACCGTGCACGCGATGCCGCGCTCAACGTGATGCGCTTCTTCGAGCACGAAAGCTGCGGCCAGTGCACGCCGTGCCGCGTCGGCACCGCCAAGGCCGCGGCGCTGATGCAGGCCCCCACGTGGGACAACACCACGCTCGAAGACCTGGCGCAGGTGATGGGCGATGCCTCCATTTGCGGGCTCGGACAGGCGGCCCCCAATCCGATTCGCTGCATCCAGCAATACTTTCCGGAGGAGGTGGCATGAACGCCCCATCCAAGCTCGCGGAGCTCATGCCGCAAACTATCGAATTCACGCTCGACGGCCAGCCTATCCAGGCCTTCGACGGCGAGACCATCTACAAGGCGGCCGAGCGCCACGGCGTCGAGATTCCGCACCTGTGCTTCAAGGATGGCTACCGCGCCGACGGCAACTGCCGCGCTTGCGTGGTCGAGGTGAAGGGCGAGCGCACGCTGGCGCCCAGCTGCTGCCGCAACGTGACGGCCGGCATGGAAGTGAAGGCCACCAGCGAGCGGGCACTCAAGAGCCAGAAGATGGTGGTCGAGATGCTGCTGTCCGACATGCCCGACCAAGGCTACAAATGGATCGGCGACGACGCCACCCAGCAGCACGGCGAGCTCAGCGCCTGGGCGAAGAAGCTCGACATCGCGGTGCGGCCCGAGCTCAAGGCGCTGCGCCGCGAGCAGCCGAAGACCGACATCTCGCACCCTGCGATGGCTGTCAACCTCGACGCCTGCATCCAATGCAACCGCTGCGTGCGCGCCTGCCGCGAGGAGCAGGTCAACGACGTCATCGGCTACGCGCTGCGCGGCGCAGGCAGCAAGATCGTGTTCGACCTCGACGACCCGATGGGCGACAGCACCTGCGTGGCCTGCGGCGAATGCGTGCAGGCCTGCCCCACGGGCGCGCTCATGCCCAAGAGCCACATCGGCTCGCAGGAGGTCGATCGCAAGGTCGATTCGGTGTGCCCGTTCTGTGGTGTGGGCTGCCTCGTGACCTACAACGTGAAGGACGAAAAGATCGTCAGCGTCGACGGCCGCGACGGACCCGCCAACCACAACCGCCTGTGCGTGAAAGGCCGCTTCGGCTTCGACTACGCGCACCACTCGCAGCGCCTGACCAAGCCGCTGATCCGCAAGGCGGGCGCGCCGAAAGATTTTGGCGATACGCCGCGGCCGGACGACTGGAGCGAATATTTCCGCGAAGCCAGCTGGGAAGAAGCGCTCGCGCTCACCACCGGCAAGCTCTCGGGCCTGCGCGACACCTACGGCGCCAAGTCGCTCGCGGGCTTCGGTTCGGCCAAGGGCAGCAACGAAGAGGCCTACCTGTTCCAGAAGCTCGTGCGCACGGGTTTCGGCAGCAACAACATCGACCACTGCACGCGCCTGTGCCACGCCTCCAGCGTGGCCGCGCTGCTCGAGGGCGTGGGCTCGGGCGCGGTGAGCAACCAGGTCAACGACGTGGAGCATGCGGGGCTGATCTTCGTCATTGGCTCGAACCCCACGGCCAACCACCCGGTGGCCGCCACCTGGATGAAGAACGCCGCCCAGCGCGGCGCGAAGATCGTGCTGGCCGACCCCCGCCGCACCGACATCAGCCGCCATGCTTGGCGCACGCTGCAGTTCAAGGCCGACACCGACGTGGCCATGCTCAACGCGCTGATCCACGCCGTGATCGACGAAGGCCTGGTCGACCAGGAGTTCGTGCGCACGCGCGCCAGCAACTACGAGGCGCTGCGCGAGAACGTGAAGGGCTACAGCCCCGAGGCGATGGCACCCATCTGCGGCGTGCCGGCCGAAACCCTGCGCGAAGTGGCGCGGGCCTTTGCCACCGCCAAGGGCTCGATGATCCTTTGGGGCATGGGCGTGAGCCAGCACGTGCACGGCACCGACAACGCACGCTGCCTCATTGCGCTGGCCACCGTCACCGGGCAGATCGGCAAGCCCGGCTCGGGCCTGCATCCGCTGCGCGGCCAGAACAACGTGCAGGGCGCGAGCGACGCGGGCCTGATCCCGATGATGTTCCCCAACTACCAGCGCGTCGACAACCCGGCGGTGCATGCATGGTTCGAGAACTTCTGGGGCACGCCGCTCGACGCAACGCCGGGCTACACCGTGGTCGAGATCATGCACAAGGCGCTGGCGCCCGACACCGATCCGCACAAGGTGCGCGGCATGTACATCATGGGCGAGAACCCGGCCATGAGCGACCCCGACCTGAACCATGCGCGCCATGCGCTCGCGAGCCTGGAACACCTGGTGGTGCAGGACATCTTCATGACCGAGACCGCGTGGCTCGCCGACGTGGTGCTGCCCGCGAGCGCCTGGCCCGAGAAGACCGGCACGGTGAGCAACACCGACCGCATGGTGCAGCTCGGCAAGCGCGCGCTCAATCCGCCGGGCGATGCGCGGCCCGATCTCTGGATCATCCAGCAGATCGCCCAGGGCATGGGCCTGCAATGGAACTACGAGGGCGAGGAATCGGGCGTGGCCGCGGTCTACGAGGAAATGCGCCAAGCCATGCATGCGGTCATCAGCGGCATCAGCTGGGAGCGGCTGCAGCGCGATTCGAGCGTGACCTACCCGTGCCTGAGCGAGGAAGACCCGGGCCAGCCGACGGTGTTCATCGACGACTTCCCGACCGCCGACGGCCGCGTGAAGCTGGTGCCGGCCGACATCATTCCGGCCAACGAGCGGCCCGATGCCGAATACCCGTTCGTGCTTATCACCGGCCGCCAGCTCGAGCATTGGCATACCGGCAGCATGACCCGCCGCGCCACCGTGCTCGACGCGCTGGAGCCCATGGCCACCGCCTCGATGAACCAGGCCGACCTGCTGCAGCTCGGCCTCCAGGCCGGCGACGTGATCACCGTGCAATCGCGGCGCGGCGAGGTGGCCATCCACGTGCGGCGCGACGACGGCACGCCGAACGGCGCGGTGTTCGTTCCGTTCGCCTACTACGAGGCGGCGGCCAACCTGATGACCAACGCCGCGCTCGATCCGATGGGCAAGATTCCGGAGTTCAAGTACTGCGCGGTGCGCATTGCGCGCGGCGGCCAGCCGATGGCGGCGGCCGGCTACGGAACCGGCTCGGGCGTGCTGGCGGCGGTGGATTGACGCGGGGGGCGGGCGGAGCGTGGGTGCGGCCATGGTTTAACCTTGGCGCCAAGCTTCCGCACCGCTTCCCATCACCACCGGCATGAAAACCAGAGTCCAGTTCCGCCTGCGCATCTACAGGGACGACAGCATCGCCTTCGGCCCCGGCAAGATCGACGTGCTGGAAGCCGTGGCGCAGACCGGCTCGATCTCCGCCGCGGCACGCCAACTGGGCATGTCGTACCGGCGCGCCTGGATGCTCATCGACGAGATGAACAACGCCCTGAGTTCCCCGGCCGTGAATACCGCGGCCGGCGGCTCGCGCGGCGGCGGCACCGCGCTCACGCCCGTGGGTGAGGAAATCGTCAAGCACTACCGGGCTATCGAGAATGCCGCACGCCTGGCCACGGCGGCGGACGTCCGCGCGCTGACGCGCCTGCTGGCGCCCTGATTCATCTCCCGCGCTGTATCCGGAGGGATATCGGCGCCGTCTTCCCGCACCTGCCACGGAGGCCCGGTCGAGGGGGAAGGGGCGTTCGTGCAACAATCACGTTGTATCTTCATGAATACGACGAACTCCCTCATCGCCTCGGCCGACTGGTTCCCGCTGGTGCTGTCGCTCAAGGTGGCCACCGTCGCGACCCTGCTGGCGCTCATTGCCGGCGTGGCGCTGGGCTGGGTGTTCGCGCGCAAGCGTTTTCCGGGGCGCTCGGTGCTCGAAGCCGTGTGCATGCTGCCGCTGGTGCTGCCGCCCACGGTCATCGGCTACGCCATCCTGGTGGCGGCGGGGCGCCACAGCCCTCTGGGCAGCTGGCTGCGCGATCACCTCGACTACAGCATCATCTTCAGCTGGCATGGCGCCGTCGTGGCGTCTGCCGTGGTGGCGCTGCCGCTGGTGCTGAAGTCGGCCAGCGCCGCCTTCGCGGGCGTGGACCGCTCGCTCGAAGCCGCCGCCAGCACGCTGCGCCAGTCGCCGTTTTCCGTCTTCCTGCGCGTCACGCTGCCGCTGGCCTGGCCCGGCATCCTGGCCGGCACGCTGCTCGCGTTTGCGCGCGCCATGGGCGAATTCGGCGCCTCGCTCATGGTGGCGGGGTCCATTCCCAAGCAGACCCAGACCCTGTCGATGGCCATCTACGACGCCGCGCAATCCGGCAACGACGACCTGGCATTGCTGCTGGTAGCGGTGACTTCGCTACTGTCGATCACCGTGCTGGTGCTGTCGAACCGGTTCTTCTCGCTGCGCTGAGCGGACCATCGCCCGATCCGGAAACCACACATGCGCCCGCTCCGACTCCTTTCTCTTCTCTTGGCCATGGCACTGCCGCTGGCCGCGGTGGCGCAGCAGATCACCGTGTCCGCCGCAGCCAGCCTGACGGACGCGTTCAAGGAGCTGGGGCCCAGGTTCGAAGCGGCCAAGCCGGGCGCCACGGTGCGCTTCAATTTCGCGGCCTCGGGCGTGCTGTTGCAGCAGATCGCCCAGGGCGCGCCGGTCGACGTGTTCGCGAGCGCGGACCAGGAAACCATGGACCGCGCGGTGGGGCAGAAGCTCGTCGATGCGGACACGCGCCGCAATTTCGCCGGCAACAGCCTGGTGCTGATCGAGCCGCTCAGGGATGCGGCCGGCGTGAAATCGCTGCAGGACCTTGCCGGCGCGGGCGTCCGAAAAATCGCGATCGGAAAGACGGCCACGGTGCCGGTGGGCCGCTACACGCGGCAGGTGCTGGAGGGGGCAGGGCTCTGGAGCGTGCTCGAGCCGAAGTTCGTGCAGGCCGACAGCGTGCGCCAGGTGCTCGACTACGTCGCTCGCGGCGAGGTCGAGGCGGGTTTCGTCTACCGCACCGATGCGGCCATGGCGGGCGACAAGGTCAAGACCGCGTTCGCGCCCGCAGGCCACACGCCGGTGACCTACCCCGCCGCCGTGGTCGCCGACAGCAGGCAGAAGCCGCTGGGCAAAGACTTCGTCGCCTTTCTTTCCAGCGATGCCGCGCGCGAAGTCTTCGCACGCTACGGGTTCACCAGGCCATGATCGACGTCGACCTGAAGCTCACGGTCACCGACGGCACGCGCCGCTTCGACCTGGCGGCACGCTTCGCGACCGATGTGCCTTTTGCCGTGCTCTACGGTCCCTCGGGCGCCGGCAAGACGCTCACCTTGCAAGCCATTGCGGGGCTGCTGCGGCCGTCCGAAGGGCATGTGCGGCTCGACGGCCGCACGCTCTACGACTCCGCGCGCGGCATCGAGGTGCCCACGCCGGAGCGGCGCATCGGCTACCTGTTCCAGAACTACGCGCTGTTTCCGCACCTGTCGGTGCGCGAGAACGTCGCCTTCGGCCTGACGGCGTGGCACCGGCGCAAGCTGCCGCCGCGCGAGGCGGAGATGGTGCAGTCGCTGCTTGAAGGTTTCGGCTTGGCCGCTCTGGCTGACAGCCGGCCACAGAAGCTCTCGGGTGGCCAGCAGCAGCGGGTGGCGCTGGCCCGCGCGCTCGCCTGCCAGCCGCAGGTGCTGCTGCTCGACGAACCCTTTGCCGCGCTCAACCCTATGCTGCGCAGCGAGTTGCGCAACGAACTGGCCCAGGTGCGCCGCCAGTGGGGCATTCCGGTGCTGATGATCACGCACGACATCGAAGACGTGCTCGCCCTGGCCGACGTCGCCTTCGTCTACGACAAGGGGCGCGTGGTGCGCGAGATCGATCTGCACAACGCCGAAAGCCGCGACATTGCGCTGCGCGAGGCGGGCGGTGTGCCGGCCGCCGAAGCCACGCCCCTGCACCGCAAGCTGCGCGGCCTGCTGATGCACGGCGCGCCGGGCGCCTGAGCAACGCAAAGCCGGCCGGCCGCCGCGGATGACCCTCAAACCAGAAGCGCCATGCCGCGGCGCTACGATCGGCGGATGAATCCTTCCATTGACGTTGCCGTCGTGATGCGCCGCGAACGCGTCGACAGCCGCTGGCAATCCTGGCGCTGGATTCTCGAGAGCGTCGCCCCCGACCAGCCCGGTTTCGGCACCGAGCCGCGCCTGCTCGAAACGGGCGAGAGCGCGCAGCGCTGGCTGCATCCGGGCTTCAAGACCGAACTGTTCCGCGACGACGTCGAGGGTTATCACCTGAACGCCACCACACCCGCGCCGTGCTGGTTCGTGCTGTGGCGCATGGAAGAAGAGCCCACCATTGCCGACGAGCCGCTGGCGCGGCCGGTGGTGGTGAGCCTCAGCTACAACGAAGCCGGTCGCTGGCTCGACGCGCAGGAAACGGTCGAGCAGGTGCCCGCGCCCGAAGAGGTGATCGAGTGGATGCGCGACTTCGTGCAGGCGCATTACGTGATCGAGCCCAAGCGCCGCAAGCGGCCCGAGAGTTTCCGCCCGCTTGTCGACCGTTTCGGCAACGCGGCCAGCGTATCGACCGAGAAAAAGCGCGGACGCGGAGCGGGCGATGTCTGAGAATTTCTTCGACCGGTGGTCGCGGCGCAAGAAGGAAGCGCGCGAAGAGGTGCCGCCTCCTCCGGCTGTGGAAGAGGTGGAAAAGCCGGCCGGTGCGCGCGCCGAAACCGCAGCGTCCCTGCCTGCGGCCTACGACCTGATAGCCAGCCTTCCCACCGAAGGGCAGGAAGAAATTCCGCAGCCCACGCTGGCTGACGCCGAGGCACTCACGCCCGAGTCCGACTTCCGCCCCTTCGTTGGCAGGAACGTCGCGCCCGAGGTGAAGAACACCGCCTTCAAGAAGCTTTTTGCCGATCCACAGTTCAACGTGATGGACGGCATGGATACTTACATCGACGACTATTCCCAGTCGACGCCTATTCCGGACAGCGTGCTGCGCCAGATGGCGAGCGCCAAGTTCCTCAAGCTGTTCGAGCACGAGGAAGAAGAGCAGGCGCACAAAATCGAAGAACCCGCGGAAACCCCGCAAGACGACGTGCCGCCGGACGTGGCACAGTCCGAGCCTCCGGAGGATCTCCTCCCCAGCCAGCAGGTTGCAAATGCGCAACCCGCAAGCCAGAAGACCGATGACCACCACGCTGATCTGCGACTGCAACCAGACAATGCCGCTCGAGCCGAAGACGCTCGGCGCGGCGCTGGCTGAGTCGCTGCCCCTTCACTCCACCCTGTGCCGCCGCGAGGCGCCCGCTTTCCAGCGCGCCATCCGGTCGGGCGACGACGTGGTGGTCGCCTGCACGCAGGAGCGCCGGCTGTTCACCGAGCTGGCCGAGCAGACCGAAGGCGCGACTTCGCCGATCCGCTTCGTGAACATTCGCGAAACCGGCGGCTGGAGCCGCGACGCCAAGAATGCCAGCCCCAAGATCGCCGCCTTGCTGGCGCTGGCCCACCTGCCCGAGCCCGATCCGGTCTCGACGGTGAGCTACACGAGCCAGGGCCGGCTCCTGATCGTCGGTCCGCTCGACCAGGCCGAGAAGGCCGCGGCGCTGGTGGCGGATTCGCTGCAGGTCTCCATCTTTTCCACCGGTCCGGGCGCCACAGGCGGCGGGCAGGAACGCCGCTGGCCCGTGATGGCGGGGCGCGTCGAATCGCTCAAAGGCTGGCTCGGTGCGTTCTCGCTGCGGTGGACGCGCGACAACGCCATCGACCTCGACCTGTGTACGCGCTGCAACGCCTGCATCGCTGCCTGCCCTGAGCAGGCCATCGGGCTCGACTACCAGATCGACCTCGCGAAGTGCACTTCGCACCGCGACTGCGAAAAGGCGTGCAGCGTGGCCGGCGCCATCAACTTCAGCCGCGCGCCCGAGGCACTCGATGCCGAGTTCGACCTGGTGCTCGACCTGGGCGCCAGCGCGCTGATCGACTGGCATGCGCCGCCGCAGGGATATTTCCACCTCGCCGGCGGACTCGCACATGCCGAGGGTCTTTCGACCCTGCTGCGCCTGCGCGAGATGGTGGGCGAGTTCGAGAAGCCCAAGTTCTTCGACTACAAGCAGAAGCTCTGCGCCCACAGCCGCAATGAGGTGGTGGGCTGCAACGCCTGCGTCGAGGTGTGCTCGGCGCACGCCATCTCGAGCGACAAGGAACGCCAGCGCATCGTCGTCAATCCGCAGCTTTGCGTCGGTTGCGGCGCCTGCACCACCGTATGCCCGACCGGCGCGCTGGGCTACACCTATCCGCGCGCGCCCGACCAGGGCCGCAAGCTGCGCACGCTGCTGTCCACCTACACAGGAGCCGGCGGCCGCGATGCCGCGGTGCTGCTGCACAACGAAGAGGGCGGGCAGGCGCTCGTCGAGCAGCTCGGCCGCGCGGCGCAGCTGGGCCGCGGCAAGCGCGATGGCGTGGGCGGCGTGCCTGCGCATGTGCTGCCGGTGGCGCTGATGCATGTCGCGAGCACCGGCATCGATCTCTGGCTCAGTGCCATCGCCTTCGGCGCCTCGCAGGTGGCGGTGCTCTCCACCGGCGAGGAAGCGCCGCAGTACCTCGAGGCGCTGAAGAAGCAGATGGCCGTTGCGCAGGCGCTGCTCACGGGCCTCGGCTACACCGGGACGCATTTCCACCTGATCGAGGCCTCCACCCCAGCCATGCTCGATGCAGCGCTGGCCGGGCTGCGCACCACGCGCCAGCGTGTGCCGGCCACCGCGGCGCGATTTGCTGTCGGCGGCGAGAAGCGCGGCACGCTCGAGATGACGCTCGACCACCTGATGGCGCAGGCGCCCGTGCTATCGGCGCCGTCGAACGATGCCGCCGCACCGCTTGAAATTCCGCTGCCCGCCGGCTCGCCCTTTGGCGCGGTCACCGTCAACAAGGACAGCTGCACGCTGTGCCTGGCCTGCGTGAGCGCCTGCCCCGCCAGCGCGCTGCAGGACAACCAGAACGCGCCGCAGCTGCGCTTCATCGAAAAGAACTGCGTGCAGTGCGGGTTGTGCGAAACCACTTGCCCCGAGAACGCGATTGCGCTGGTGCCGCGCCTGCTCGCCGCGCCCGAGCGCAAGCAGCCCGTGGTGCTCAACGAGGCCAAGCCCTGGGCCTGCATCCGCTGCAGCAAGCCCTTCGGAACGCAGAAAGCCATCGAGGCGATGCTCGGCAAGCTGGCGGGGCACGCCATGTTTCAGGGCGAAGCGCTCGAGCGGCTCAAGATGTGCAGCGACTGCCGGGTGATCGACCTGTACAGCGCGCAGAACGAAATGAAGATCACACAGCTATGAGCCAGTTTCCTCCTGAGCGTAGTGCCGGGCCGCCCCAAACGAGCTCGCACCGCAGTGCGAAGCACGAAGGTTATCCAATCTCCTCGGCGCTCGACGAGGAAATTGCGCGTGCCGAGGTCTACGGCCTGCTCGCGCGCCTCTGGTATGCCGCGCCCGACGCCGAATTGCTCGGCGCCTTCAGCGTGGCGCCCACCGAGGCGCCGGCCGCCGGCGCTTTCCTGGAGGAGCCCTGGCGCCAGCTGGTCGGCGTAGCGCGCGGCACCGATGCGGCCGCGCTGCATGCCGAATACGACGCGCTGTTCGGCGGCATGGGCAAGCCCGAGATCTACCTGTTCGGGTCGCACTACCTGAGCGGTTTTCTCAACGACAAGCCGCTGGCACAACTGCGCACCGACCTGGCGCGGCTGGGGCTCGCGCGGGACGAGGCCGTGTCCGAAAGCGAAGACCATGTGGCCTGCCTGTTCGAGGTGATGCGCTACCTTATTGCCGGTGACGACGCGGAGGTGTCCAACCTCGCGCAGCAGCAGGCCTTTTTCGCCACGCACCTGCAGCCATGGCTGCCGACGCTCTGCGATGCGGTGGCGCAACATCCGAAGGCGCATTTCTATGCGTCGCTGGCTGCTTTTACTTGCGCTTTCGCCGAGATCGAAGTCCAGGGCTTCGACATGCTCGGCTGATTGGGCGTTTCACAGGGAAAGTTCGATTGTGCGAACTAAGGGTCTAGACTAGTATCCAGATGTACAAAGATCAGTTCACATCCGATTTGCCCCCAGCCACTCCTGGAGATCACATGCAGGACAGCCAAGCGGCCGGCACCAAGCCGGCCTCGCGTCGAGGTTTCTTTCTCGGTGCCGCCAGCGCCGGTGCCGCGGTCGCCGCGGTTTCGGTGCTCCCCAAGGTCGCCGAAGCCCCCGCAGCCGCCCTGGCTGCCGCTCCCGCGCTGAAGCCCGCGCCTGAAAACGGCGGCGGCTATTCGCTCAGCGAACACGTCAAGCGCTACTACAAGACCGCTTCGGCCTGAAGCGGACATCCACGATGTTGCTGACCAAGAAAACGACCCCCGCGAACAGTGTCTCGCGGCCAGGGGAACGCGAATCTTCTTCTGCGTTCATTCACAGCCTGCGGCGCGGCCTTTCCGGCGCGCTGCCCACCATGGACCGGCGCGCCTTCCTTCGCCGCTCCGGGCTCGGCGTCGGCGTGGGACTGGCCGCCGGCCAACTCACGCTGATGCGCAAGGCCGAGGCGGCAGGCAACGGACGGCCCGCCGCCATCGGTGCCGGCAAGGTTGAAATCAAGCGGACCGTGTGTTCCCACTGCTCGGTCGGCTGCGCCTCCGATGCGGTGGTCGAGAACGGCGTGTGGGTGCGCCAGGAGCCGGTGTTCGATTCGCCCATCAACCTCGGTGCGCATTGCGCCAAGGGCGCCGCGCTGCGCGAGCACGGCCACGGCGAGTACCGGTTGCGCTATCCGATGAAGCTGGTCAACGGCAAGTACGAGCGCATCAGCTGGGACACGGCGCTCGACGAGATCACCGCCAAGCTGAAGGACCTGCGACAGGCGAGCGGACCCGATTCGGTCTATTGGATCGGCTCCTCCAAGCACAGCAACGAGCAGTCGTACCTGATGCGCAAGTTCGTGAGCTTCTGGGGCAGCAACAACTGCGACCACCAGGCGCGCATCTGCCATTCGACGACCGTTGCGGGCGTGGCGAACACATGGGGCTACGGCGCCATGACCAATTCGTACAACGACATGCGCGGCTCCAAGGTGGCGATGTACATCGGCTCCAACGCCGCCGAGGCGCATCCCGTCAGCATGCTGCACATGCTCCATGCCAAGGAGCACGGCTGCAAGATGATCGTGGTCGATCCGCGTTTCACCCGCACCGCGGCCAAGGCCGACGAGTACGTGCGCATCCGCTCGGGCTCGGACATCGCCTTCCTGTTCGGCATCCTGCACCACATCTTCAAGAATGGCTGGGAAGACAAGCAGTACATCAACGACCGCGTCTTCGGCATGGACAAGGTGCGCGAAGAGGTGCTGGCCAAGTGGACGCCCGACAAGGTCGAGGAGGCCTGCGGCGTGAAAGAGGCGCAGGTGCTCAAGGTAGCGACCTGGCTCAACGAGAACCGCCCCGGCACCGTCGTGTGGTGCATGGGCCAGACGCAGCACACCATCGGCAACGCCATCGTGCGCGCCTCGTGCATCCTGCAGCTTGCGCTCGGCAACGTGGGCAAGTCGGGCGGCGGCACCAACATCTTCCGCGGCCACGACAACGTGCAGGGCGCCACCGACGTGGGCCCGAACCCCGACTCGCTGCCCGGCTACTACGGCATCGTCGAAGGCTCGTGGAAGCACTTTGCGGCCACGTGGGGCGTCGACTACGAATGGATCAAGGGCCGCTTCGCATCGCCCGCGATGATGAGCAAGCCCGGCATCACCGTGTCGCGCTGGATCGACGGCGTGCTCGAGAAGAACGAGCTGATCGACCAGGACTCGAACCTGCGCGGCGTGTTCTATTGGGGCCATGCGCCCAACTCGCAGACGCGCGGCCTCGAGATGAAGCGCGCCATGGACAAGCTCGACCTGCTCGTGGTGGTCGACCCGTACCCGTCGGCCACGGCGGCCATGGCGGCCATGCCCGGCAACCCGGACGACCTCAACAAGAACCGCGCCGTCTACCTGCTGCCCGCGTGCACGCAGTTCGAAACCAGCGGTTCCGTCACGGCGTCGAACCGCTCGCTCCAATGGCGCGAAAAAGTGATCGAGCCGCTGTGGGAAAGCCGCAGCGACCACATGATCATGCAGCAGTTCGCCGATCGCCTGGGCTTCGGCAAGGAGCTCAGCAAGAACTTCAAGATGCAGAAGGTCAAGGGCATGGACGAGCCCGTGCCCGACGACATCCTGCGCGAAATCAACAAGACCTGCTGGGCCGTCGGCTACACCGGCCAGAGCCCCGAGCGCCTGCAGGCGCACATGCGCAACATGGGCGCCTTCGACGTGCGAACGCTCAAGGTGAAGGCCGGCGTGAAGGACAAGGTCAACGGCTACGACCTCACGGGCGACTACTTCGGCCTGCCGTGGCCCTGCTACGGCACGCCCGAGCTCAAGCACCCGGGCTCGCCCAACCTGTACGACACGTCCAAGCACGTGATGGAAGGCGGCGGCAATTTCCGCGCGAACTTCGGCGTGGAGCGCGACGGCAAGAACCTGCTGGCCGAGGACGGCTCGCATTCGGTCGGCGCCGATATCACCACCGGCTACCCCGAGCTCGACCACGTGCTGCTCAAGAAGCTGGGCTGGTGGGACGAGCTCACCGAGGCCGAGAAACCGAAGGCCGAGGGCAAGAACTGGAAGACCGACAGCTCGGGCGGCATGATCCGCGTGTTCATGAAGAACCACGGCTGCCATCCCTTCGGCAATGCCAAGGCGCGTGCGCTGGTCTGGAACTTCCCGGACGCGATTCCGCAGCACCGCGAACCGCTGTACGGCAACCGGCCGGACCTGATGGCCAAGTACCCGACGCACGACGACAAGATGGCGTTCTGGCGCCTGCCCACGCTCTACAAGAGCGTGCAGCAGAAGAACATCGCCGACAAGGTGGCCGAAAAATTCCCGTACGTGATGACCTCGGGCCGGCTGGTCGAATACGAAGGCGGCGGCGAGGAAACCCGTTCGAATCCCTGGCTCGCGGAACTGCAGCAGGAGATGTTCGTCGAGATCAACCCCAAGGTCGCGGCCGAGAAGGGCATTCGCAACGGCGAGCGCGCCTGGGTGCACACGCCCACGGGCGCAAAGCTCAACGTGCAGGCCCTGGTCACCGAGCGTGTCGGGCCCGACACGGTCTTCATGCCGTTCCACTTCTCGGGCCACTGGCAGGGCGTCGACATGCTCGGCTACTACCCAGCCGGCGCGGCCCCCGTGGTGCGCGGCGAGGCCATCAACACCGGCACCACCTACGGATACGACAGCGTGACCATGATGCAAGAGACCAAGACCACGGTCTGCAATGTGGAAAAGGCATAAGGAAGCACCATGGCACGAATGAAATTTGTCTGCGACTCGGAACGCTGCATCGAATGCAACGGCTGCGTCACGGCCTGCAAGAACGAGAACGAGGTGCCGTGGGGCGTGAACCGCCGCCGCGTGGTCACGCTGAACGACGGGGTGCCGGGCGAAAAGTCGATCTCGGTGGCCTGCATGCATTGCTCCGATGCGCCCTGCATGGCGGTGTGCCCGGTGCAATGCTTCTACCGCACCGACGAAGGCGTGGTGCTGCACGACAAGGACGTGTGCATCGGCTGCGGCTACTGCTCGTATGCCTGCCCGTTCGGCGCGCCGCAGTTTCCGTCGCAGGGCACCTTCGGCGTGCGCGGCAAGATGGACAAGTGCACCTTCTGCGCCGGCGGCCCCGAGGCCAACGGCTCCGAAGCCGAATTTGAAAAGTACGGCCGCAACCGGCTCGCCGAGGGCAAGCTTCCGGCCTGCGCCGAGATGTGCTCGACCAAGGCGCTGCTCGCTGGTGACGGCGACGTGGTGGCCGACATCTTCCGCACCCGCGTCGTCCAGCGCGGCAAGGGTGCCGAAGTCTGGGGCTGGGGCACAGCCTACGGCTCGCAGCAAGCCGGCACACCGCCGGCCGGTGGGGTGCAAAAGTGAAGCGGCAGGGCCTCGTCGTTCTGGGCGTTGCGCTGGTCGCCACGTGTCTCGCGGCCTGCGGCGAGAAGCCGCAGACCAACGCGCAGGGCGTGAAGCACGACGCCGTTCCCTGGAGCGGCACCGGCAGCAAGGAGAACGCCGGCACGGTGTTCACCGCGCCGGACTGGAAGGTCGGCGACAAGACCGCCTGGCAGCAGCAGCTCAAGACCCGCACGCAAAACGGGCAGAACGAATACAACAAAGAGAACTGAACGGAGAGCCAATGAAGCAAGCGCTGACCGCTCTCGTTCTTTCCGCCGCGCTGGGTTCGGTGTTCGCGCAGGCGCAGCCGCCGGCCGCGCCGGGAACGACAGCCGCACCCGCGGCGCCGTCTGTCGCGGCCAAGCCGGAAGCTGCCGCGGGCGGCATCCGCAGCCAGAACATCTTCGAGGTCAGGCCCGAAGCGAGCGCAGACCCCAACTATCCGAACCAGACCAATGGCGAGCGCATGAAGGTGCAGCCCGGCAACAATGCGCCGATGTGGCGCCAGGTGGGGCAGGGCGCGACCGGTTACAGCAGCCTGCCGAAAAGCCAGGCGCCCGAGGCCGGCAACCTGATCCAGCCGTTCGTGCAGTACCCCGGTTCGCGCTTCACCAATGCCGGCGAAGCCTGGCGCCAGGTGCGCAACGATTGGATCATTCCCTACGGCGCCGCGCTGCTGTTCGTCACGCTGCTGGCGCTGGCCATCTTCTATTTCACGCGCGGGCCCATCCGGCTGCACGGCCAGGAAACCGGCCGCAAGATCGAGCGCTTCACGCCGTTCGAGCGGGCCGCGCACTGGTCGAACGCCATTGCGTTCGTCACGCTCGCCATTTCCGGCATCGTGATGGCGTTCGGCAAGTTCTTCCTGATGCCGTGGATGGGCGCGACGCTCTTCGGCTGGATTGCCTACGCGCTCAAGAATGTCCATAACTTCGTTGGCCCGCTGTTCGTGGTGACGACGGTGTTCATGGTGTTCACGTTCATTCGCGACAACATTCCGCGCGCAATGGACCTGAAATGGCTGGTGCGTTTTGGCGGCCTCTTCGGCGGCAAGGAAGTGCCGTCGCACCGCTTCAATGCAGGCGAGAAGCTGGTGTTCTGGGGCGGCGTGCTGTTTCTCGGGCTCTTCGTCATCGGCTCGGGGCTCTTCCTCGACAAGCTGCTGCCGGGCTTCGTCTACACGCGCGGCGAGATGCAGGTGGCGCAGATGGTCCACGGCGTTGCAACGTTGCTGATGATGGCGATGATCCTGGGCCACATCTACATCGGCACGCTGGGCATGACGGGCGCCTACAAGGCCATGCGCACCGGCTACGTCGACGAGACCTGGGCCAAGGAACACCACGAACTCTGGTACGACGACATTGCCGCGGGCAAGATTCCCGCGCAGCGCACGGTTCCGGCCGATGCGTCGGCACCTGTCGCAGTGCGGGCGCCGCAGCCTGCTGAAGGAACGTCCTCATGAAGAAGCTGTCTGTGTCGTTGAAACTTTTCGCGCTGGTGCTCGCGCTGGCCGCACCCATTGCATGGGCCAAGCTGCCGCCCCCGTCCGCCACGCCCGAAGCCAAGGCCAAGGCCGCCGAAACCGCCGCCAAGACCGCCTGGAGCGGCAAGGTCGATGCATACAAGCTCTGCCTGGCGCAGGACCGCGTGGCTGCGAAGTACCGCGCAAGCGCGGCCGCGGCAGGCAAGCCGGTGGCTACGGACGCTGCAACGCCGCCTTGCGCCGATCCGGGGCCCTTCGCCTTTACGCCGCCGACAGAAACCAAACCGCTCGAGGTGTCGGGCGCGCATTCGCCGGCCCCCACGGCGGCGTCGCCACCCAGCACCATTCAGCCGGCCGCCACCGTCAATCCCACGCCCAAGGCGCAGTGACCACGCGTTTGCAGGTGCTGCCGCTTCCGCGTCTCACCGAGGCCCGCGCCGCGCTCACGCGGGAGGTCGAGGTCGTCGACGAGCATGGCGCGCATGGCACGGTTTCCATTCCGGCCGAGCGCGATCTCACGGTGTATGTGGACCGGCGCGAGCTGGTCACGCTGATGACGCTCGGCGCCCAGCCCGAACTGCTGGTGCTGGGTTACCTGCTGAACCAGCGGCTGATCGAAACGGCCAGCGACGTCGAATCGGTCACGGTCGACTGGGAAGTGGGCGCCGCCGCCGTCAAGACGCACGCCGGCATCGACCGCATCGAAGAGCGAACCGCCAAGAAGGTGGTGACCACCGGCTGCGGCCAGGGCAGCGTGTTCGGCGACCTGATGGCCGACATCGACAGTCTTGAGTTGCCGCCCACGCGCATGACGCAGGCGCAGCTCTACGCGCTGGTCAACGCGATCCGGCTCCAGGAGAGCACCTACAAGTCGGCCGGTTCGGTGCACGGCTGCGCGCTGTTCACGCTCGAGCCCGGCGGCACCGAAGCCACGATGCACTGCTTCGTCGAAGACGTGGGCCGCCACAACGCCATCGACACCATTGCGGGCTGGTGCGCCATGCAGCCGCCGGCCACGCTGGCAGGCGACCGGGTTTTCTACACCACGGGCCGGCTCACGAGCGAGATGGTGATCAAGTCGGCGCAGATGGGCGTGCCCATCGTGGTTTCGCGCAGCGGCATCACGCAGATGGGCCACGAGGTGGCCACGCGCGTCGGGCTGTGCGCCATCGGCCGGGCGACCAACCGGCACTTCGTCTGCTATGCGGGCGTCGATCGGCTGGTGCTGCAGCCGGAACTCGCACGCCGCAGTCCGGCCTGAGGGCTGTTCCCCTCCTCGCGCTAAGCCCCTGAAAGGCGCCGGCGCGCGCGCGTCGGCTATCGTCTCGCCCATGAATGCCTCCCTTCGCCTTGGCTGGCGCACCCTCTGGCGCGATTTGCGTGCCGGCGAACTGCGCCTCTTGATCGTTGCCGTGCTGCTGGCCGTGGCCGCGCTCACGGCCGTCGGCTTCTTCGCCGACCGATTGCAGGGCGGCCTGCAGCGCGATGCGCGGCAGCTGCTCGGCGGCGACGCGGTGATCGTGAGCGACAACCCCACGCCCGAAGTCTTCATTGCGCAGGCTCGCGCGTTCGGACTCCAGGGCAGCGGTACCTACGGCTTCCCGACCATGGCGCGCGCCGACGACGCCCAGGGCGGCGCCAGCAAGCTGGTGGCACTCAAGGCCGTGGCCGCGGGCTACCCGTTGCGCGGCAACCTGCAAACCGCGAACGCCCCCGATGCACCCGGCACCCTCACACGCGACATTCCGCCCGCGGGCGAAGTGTGGGTCGATGCCTCGCTGCTCGACTCGCTCGCGCTCAAGGTGGGCGACATGCTTCTTCTTGGCGACACCGGTTTGCGCATCGGCCGCGTGATCACGCTCGAGCCCGACCGGGGCGCAGGCTTCATGAGTTTTTCGCCGCGCGTGATGCTCAACCAGGCCGACGTGCCGCGCACCGGCCTCGTGCAGCCCGCGAGCCGTGTCGGGTACCGCTATGCGGTGGCCGGCGAAAACGCAGCCGTCAAGCGTTTCTCCGACTGGGCCGAGGCCACGATCAAGAAGAGCGAACTGCGCGGCGTGCGGCTCGACTCCTTCGAAGGCGGGCGCCCCGAAATGCGCCAGACGCTGGACCGTGCCGAAAAATTCCTGAGCCTGGTCGCGCTGCTCGCGGCGCTGCTGTCGGCCGTAGCCGTGGCGCTGGCCGCACGCGGCTTCGCGGCCAGCCATCTCGACGACTGCGCCATGCTGCGCGTGCTCGGCCAGAGCCAGCGCACCATCGCGATGGCCTACTCGTTCGAATTCGCCGTCGTCGGCGTCGTGGCCAGCAGCCTCGGCGTGGCAATCGGCTTTGCCGTGCACTACGTGTTCGTGGTGCTGCTTGCCGGGCTGGTCGAAACGGCGCTGCCCGCCGCCACCTTGTGGCCCGTGGCGTTCGGCCTGGGCATGGGGCTCACGCTGCTGTTCGCCTTCGGCCTGCCGCCCGTGCTTCAACTGGCCAAGGTGCCTCCGCTGCGCGTGATCCGGCGCGACGTCGGCGGGCTCAAGCCCGCGTCGCTCGCGGTGCTGGGCATCGGCGTGGCCGGCTTCGCGGCCTTGCTGATCGCGGCCAGCAGCGACTTGAAGCTGGGCCTGATCGCCGTCGGCGGCTTTGCAGGCGCCGTGGCCGTGTTCGCGCTGCTGAGTTGGCTCGCGGTGAAGGTGCTGCGCCGCAGCGTCAATGAAACCACCGCGCCGCGCTGGCTGGTGCTGGCCACGCGCCAGATCTCGGCGCGACCGGCCTATGCCGTGGTGCAGGTCAGCGCACTGGCCGTGGGCCTGCTTGCACTGGTGCTGCTGGTGCTGCTGCGCACCGACCTCGTCGCGAGCTGGCGCAAGGCCACGCCGCCCGATGCGCCGAACCGTTTCGTGATCAACGTCATGCCCGACCAGAGCACCGCGTTCCAGAAGTCATTGCGCGATGCCGGCGTGAAGAAGTTCGACTGGTACCCGATGATTCGCGGCCGCCTGGTGGCCGTCAACGACAAGCCCGTGTCGCCCGACGACTACATCGAAGACCGCGCCAAGCGCCTGGTGGACCGCGAGTTCAACCTCAGCAACAGCGTGGAAGCGCCGGCACACAACAGCATCGTGGCGGGTGCATGGAAGCCCGATGCACCCGGCGAGGTGAGCGTGGAGGAAGGCTTGGCCGAAACGCTCGGCCTCAAGCTCGGCGACGTGCTGCGCTTCGACATCGGCGGCATGCAGAACGACGCGCGCATCACCTCGTTGCGCAAGGTCGACTGGGGTTCGATGCATGCGAACTTCTTCGTGATGTACACCGTGGCCGCATTGCCCGATGTACCGGTGACCTACATGGGCGCCTTCCGCGCGCCCGAAACCCGGGGCTTCGACAACGCGCTGGTGCGCAGCTACCCCAACGTGACCAACGTCGACATGAGCGCCACCATCAACCAGGTGCAGCGCGTGCTCGACCAGGTGATCCGCGCGGTCGAGTTCCTGTTCGGCTTCACGCTCGCGGCGGGGTTGGTGGTGCTGTTTGCCGCCGTCACCGCCACGCGCGAAGAGCGTGCGCGCGAATTCGCCGTGATGCGCGCCGTGGGTGCGCGCGCCAGCCTGCTGCGCCAGGTGCAGCGCGCCGAACTGGCCGGTGTCGGCCTGCTCGCCGGCTTCCTCGCGAGCATCGTGGCATCGGTCATCGGCTGGGGCCTGGCGCGCTACGTGTTCGACTTCACCTGGACCGCATCGCCCGTGGTGCCGATCGCAGGGGCGCTCGCGGGCGCGGTCTTGGCGCTGGCCGCAGGATGGTGGGGCTTGCGCGACGTGCTGCGCAGGCCGGTGGTGGACACGCTGCGGCGCGCGGCCGAGTAGATTTTTCTTCCGGGATGGGCGGGAAGGGCCTGGGAATGCAATACATTCCCCGGCCCTGCATTCATTCGATGAGAACCCCCCTCCATGCGCTTGGCGTCATTCCAGATCACCAACTTTCGCTCGATCAACGACAGCGGCTCCATCGATTCCACGCAGCTCACGGCGATCCTCGGCCGCAACGACAGCGGCAAGTCGAACCTGCTGCGCGCGCTGCACAGCCTGAACCCCGCCGAAGGCATTGCCGAGCTCAGCCCGATCAAGGATTTTCCGCGGCACCGCCGCCTCGAAGAGTGCCAAGCCGACACACCGGTCGTTGCGACACGCTGGGCCCTCGACGACAGCGAGCGTGCCGAATTGGTGGAGATGCTTCCGCGCGCGGCCAACGTGCGCCACTTCACCGCGGGCCGGGGCTACGGCACCGCACGCTGGACGGGGCTCGAAGGCCTGGCGGAGCTGTCGCTCGATGTGTCCGACATCAAGGGCAAGGTCCGCAAGATCGTGCCCGCGGTGAAGGCCGCGGCCGAGAAAGTCGCCGAGGAAGCAAGGGCCACGCTCGAGCAGGAGGCCGAGGCCTTCGACGCCGCAATGATCCTGAGCCCCGACTACATCCGGTGGTCGGAAGGCGCGGTCGAGGCCCTGCAAACCCTGCGCAAGGCGCTGGCGGTTGCGCAGGCCGAGCTCAGCGACAAGCAGGAGCAGATGCTGGTCGAACTGGAGGACATGGCCCGCGCGATTGCCAACGACACGCCGGCGCTTGCGAAGGCGAAGCAGTGGGTGCTCGAAAAGCTGCCTCGCTTCATCTACGTGGACGAATATCCGTCGCTGCCAGGCCGCCAGAACACTGCCGACTACCTGGTGCGCAAGGGCTGGGGCCAGGCGGCGCCTGAGCAGCAGGGCTTCGAAAAGCTGTGCAAGGTGGCGGGGCTCGATCCGCAGCAACTGCAAGACTTGCTCGACAAGAACGACCTGGCCACACGCAACCAGCTCGTCAACCGCGCGGGCGCCGTCGTCACTTCCGAAATCCGCCGGCTCTGGAAGGACCGTGAACTCAAGGTGCGCTTCAACGTCGACGGGCCGTACATGGACACGCTGGTGTCCGACGCCGGCGACACCTATGAGGTGGAAGTGAACCTCGACGAGCGCAGCCGTGGCTTCCAGTGGTTCTTCTCGTTCTACATCACCTTCTTTGCGGACACGAAGGGCGGCCGTGCAGGCGATGCCATCCTGTTGCTGGACGAGCCCGGACTTCACTTGCATGCGCGCTCGCAGGCCGACTTGCTCGCGCACTTCGAGCGGGACTTCGGCAACCAGATCATCTACACCACGCACTCGCCGTTCATGGTGCCGGTTCATCGGCCCGATGCAGTGCGCACGGCCAGCATGGGGTCGTCAACGGGCACCATCGTGAGCAACAAGGCAGAGGGGGATGCGCGCACGCTGTATCCCTTGAAGGCCGCGCTCATGCTGAGCCGTATGGCGAACGAGGCCACCACACCGGTCGAGGAAAGCGCTGTTGCGGCGGTTCCTGTCCAATAGAGGCATGGAACACTTATCGGACGACATTGCAGAGCGGCTGACCGAACTCGAGATCAAGTCGAGCTATGCCGAGGACCTGCTGGAGCAATTGAACATGACGATCTACCGGCAACAGCAGCAGATCGACAGCCTGATCTTGCAGGTCACACAGCTGAAACAGCAGAGCCAGAACGCGGGGCAGGAAGGGGCAGCGCGCAACCTACGGGACGAGCTGCCGCCGCATTACTGAGAGCCTTGTCTACGGTCGGTTTCTATTCGGTGCGCTGTCATTCAGGGCGGCGCTCCCGCCGACGGGGTACCTTGCTCCGCGAATGTCCTCCGGCCTGCGGCCTCCCCCTTGCTTTCGCTGCGCAAGGCACCCCATCAGCGTGATCGTTATTCAGAGCGGTCGTCGATCGCACGGATCAAGCGCAGCGCCCGGTGTGCACAGGGCATCGGGTGCTCCCCGCAGCGAAATAAAGGAGGAGGCGAAGCCGGGGGACATTCGCGGAGGGGAGTACCCGGTGGCCTGTGCACGCGCCCTGAACAACAGCGCCCTGAACAACAGCGCCCTGAACAACAGCGCCCTGAACAACAGCGCCCTGAACAACAGCGCCCTGAACAACAGCGCCCGCTCAGCTCCCAACAGGATCACCCGTGCGAGTGCCAAAGCACTGCGAAGAAGTGGCAGGTGCTGCCGGCCAGCACGAACAGGTGCCACACCGAATGTGCAAAGCGCACCTTGTTGTCGAACAGGAAGACCACCGCACCGGCGGTATAGAACAATCCACCGGCCACCAGCCAGCCCAGCCCCGCCGGTGACATGCGTTCGTACAGCGGTACCGCCGCCATCAACGCCATCCAGCCCATCGCCACATAGAGCCCGGTCGACCACAGCGGGTGCCGAAGCCGGTTGAACAGCTTGGCGCCCACCCCCAACACCGCCGCAGCGCAGAGGGCGCCGAACAGCGTCCAGCCCCAGGGGCCGCGCAGCACGCCGAAGAGAAACGGCATGTAGCTGCCCGCGATGAACAGGTAGATGGCTGCGTGGTCGAGCCGGTTGAACCACGCCTTGGCTCTGCCGACGGGCAACGCGTGATACAGCGTGGAGATCAGGTACAGCACGATGGCTGTGCCCGCAAAAAGCGATGCACCGACGATGCTGGCGGCCTGCCCCTTCTGGGAGGCGCTGTAGACCAGGATCGGCAGCGAGGCAATGGCCAGTAGCAGGCCGAGGCCGTGGCTCAGTGCGTTGAAGATCTCTTCCAGCGCAGTCTGGTTACGGACCGCCGCTGACGTGGACTTGTTCGGATTCGTCATGCTGCTCATTTTCTACTTGACCTGCTGCTTGCCCAGCTTGCGCGCCAATGTGCGCCGATGCATGCCGAGCCGCCGCGCGGTCTCTGAAATATTGAAGCCCGTTTCGGCGAGCGTCTCGTGAATGCGCTCCCACTCCAGGGTCTTGATCGAGGTCGAACGGTTGGTCAGCTCGACCTCGGTGGTGCCGGTGGCACGGCCGAAGGCGGCTTCGATGTCGTCCGTGTTGGAAGGCTTGGCAAGATAGTGGCAGGCGCCGAGCTTGATGGCCTCGACAGCCGTGGCGATGCTCGCAAAGCCCGTGAGCACCACGATCAGCATCTCGGGGCTATGCCGGTGCAGCATCTGCACGCAGGCCAGGCCCGAGGCTTCGCCGTTGAGCTTGAGGTCGACCACTGCATAACCGGGCGAATGGGCTTGCAGCAGCGTTTCGACCTCTTCGGCATTGCTTGCATGCGTGACCGCGTAGCCGCGGCGCTCGAACGAGCGGCCGAGCGTGCGCGCGAAAGCCGCGTCGTCCTCGACGATCAGCAACTGGCGCTCAGCTTCGGTGGCTTCGGTCATGGGCTTCGGTGTCGGTCATTGCGAGGGTCTCGATGGCTTCGTCTTCTTCCTCCAGCACGACGGCCGCAAGCGGCAGCGTGATGGCCACGATGGCGCCGCCTTCCGGACGGTTGCGCACTGCGACGCGGCCTCCGAGCGTGCGCGCGACGTTCACCACCAGGAACAGCCCGAGCCCGCCGCCCGGCCGGCCCTTGCTCGACTGGTAGGGCTTGCCGAACTGCTTCAGCATCGCGGCCGGAAAACCCGGGCCCGCATCGGTGACCGTGAGCGTCAGCGCGTCGGCCTCTTGCGCCGCTTCGAAGCGCAGCCAGTGCGGCGAGGCCTCCAGGGCATTGTCCAGCACGTTGCAGATCATCTGCTTCACGGCCGAGTCGGAAACCATGGGCAGGTCGCGGCCAAAACGGTTGTCGTAGTCGAAATCTTCCACGGGGCGCGTGGTGCGCCATTCCTCGACCAGTTCGTCGAGAAAGGTACTCACGGTCGTTTCTTCCGACGACTCGCCGCGCGCCTCGCCGGCCGACAGCAGGATGCCGCTCACGATGCTCTTGCAGCGCTGGATCTGCAGCTCCATCTCGGCCACTTCAGTCAGCAGTTCGGGGTCGGAACTGAAATGCGGCAGCCGGCGCCAATCGCCGAGGATCACCGCGAGCGTGGCAAGCGGCGTGCCCAGCTCGTGCGCGGCGCCCGATGCCAAGAGGCCCATGCGCACGATGTGCTCTTCTTCCGACGCACGCTGGCGCAGGTCGGCCAGCCGCGCATCGCGTGCGCGCAGGTTGCGGCTGATGCGCGTGATGAAGACCACCAGCAGCGCGGCATTGAGCGCAAAGCAGATCAGCATGCCCTGCACGTACGGGCTCCAGAGTCCGCGGTCGTGGTCGAGCGGCAGTGCAAGAGGGCGCGAGAAAAGCGCCAGTCCCGCAAAGCAGAGGCTGGTGACCACGACGATGGTCCACGTCGACCAGGCCTTGAGCAGCACCGCGCCCAGAATGACCTGCAGCAGGTACAGAAAGACGAACGGATTGGTGGCGCCGCCGCTCAGGTAGAGCTGCGCGGTGAGCGTGGCCACGTCGACCAGCAGCGCAAAGAACAGTTCGCCGTTGGTCACCTTGCGAAGCGTGCGCGAGCGCAGCAGGCTCACCACGTTGAAGAGGGCCAGGCAGGCCAGCACCAGCAGCATCTGGTTCAGCGGAAGCCGTATGCCGAAGCCGTAGTGCACGAACAGGATGGTGATGACCTGCCCGACCACCGCGAACCAGCGCAGCTGGATCAGCTGCTGCATGTTCTTGTGGCCGGTGGCGTTGTCCAGGCTCACCACGCCCGCACGCGGCGCGTGCAGTTCTCCCGCCACGGCGGAGGCCTCAGTCGGGGCGGCGGGCGTCTTGGCGGGTTCTTCCGTCGGCATGAAAGGCATTGTCGTCGCTGCTGCCGGCTGAGCCGGGCGGGTCCCCGAGCTTGCGCCGGCGCCGATCGTCGCGCCACACGAACCACGCCGCGCCCGCGACCATCAACGCCAGGCCGTACCAAGTGATGGCGTAGACGAGGTGGCTGTTGGGAAAGGCGATGACCGTCAGGCCCGCGGCGGGCCAGGTGGGCGCTGCGCCGGGCGCGGAGGGCGCGGAATCGGCATCGACGAAGTAGGGCGCGACGTTGTCGAGGCCGCGTGCAGCCGCAATGGCCTGCACGTCGCGCGAGAACCAGCGATCGGCCGCGGGATCGTTCTTGCGCAGGAAGCCGCCCTTGGGTTCGGTGATGCGCAGCAGGCCTGTCACGGTGGTTTCGCCCTTGGGCTCGGCGGCTATGCGCGCCGAGCGATCGCGCGCTTCAGGCGGCACGAACCCGCGATTGACCAGCACCGTGGTGCCGTCGGCGGCCTGCAGCGGCGTCAGCACCCAGAAGCCGGCACCGAGCCGGGTGCTGGCCTGCACCAGGGTTTCCTTGTCGTGGAGAAAGGTGCCGGCGATGCGCAGGTGCCGGTATTCGTCGTCGGCTGCGTTGACCTGCGGCCAGCGGTCTCGCCCGGGGGCTTCCGTGGCCGGGGCATGCACGCGCTGCTCGACGCGGGCGATGAGATCGAGCTTCCAGGCCCTGCGCTCGACCTGCCAGTTGCCGAGTGCGACAAAACCGGCAAAGGCGAGCGCCGCGCAGACCATGAAGATCGCCCGCGCGGCCGTCGAGCGCTGCCGGCCGGCCTGTGTGTTGCGGGTGCTCTGGTCTGGCGGCAGCGTCGTCGTCAAGGCATGTTCTTCATGTCGTGCACCGACATCGGCATCATGTTGGCGTTCATGTGGTACATGACCCAGAGCGAGCCGGCCAGCGTGATCACGACGAGCACGATGGTGAAGATCAGTGCCAGCATGTTCCATCCGCTCTCGGACTTGGCGTCCATGTGCAGGAAGTAGATCATGTGGACCACGATCTGCACCGCGGCAAAGCCGAGGATGACCAGCGAGGTGGTGTGCGTGCTGACGAGCACCTTGCCCATCACGAGCCAGAAGGGAATCGCGGTCAGGATCACGGCCAGCACGAAGCCGGTCATGTAGCCCTTGAAGGTGCTGTGGCTCACGGGGCCATCGTCGTGATGGTCGTCGTGGGCGTCATGCGCGCCGTGGCCGTGCGCTGCGGTTTCAGTGTGGGCGGTGCTCATGCCATCGATCCCATCAGATAAACGAAGGTGAAGACGCCGATCCACACGACGTCCAGGAAGTGCCAGAACATCGACAGGCACATCACGCGGCGGCGGTTGGCGGCGCTGAACCCATGCTTGGGCAGCTGGATCATCAGCACGACGAGCCAGACGATGCCGAAGCTCACGTGCAGGCCGTGGGTGCCGACCAGCGCGAAGAACGACGACAGGAACGCGCTGCGCTGCGGGCCCGCGCCTTCATGGATGAGGTGGGCGAACTCGTACAGCTCGAGGCCGATGAAGCCCGCGCCCAGCAGGCCCGTGATGGCCAACCAGGCCAGCGTGCCGCCCATGCGCTTCTTCTGCATTTCGAGCACTGCGAAGCCATAGGTGATGGACGACAGCAGCAGCAGCGAGGTGTTGACGGCCACCAGCGGCAGGTCGAACAGGTCGGCACCCGAAGGGCCGGCCGCATAGCTGCGGCCCAGCACGCCGTACACCGCGAACAGGCAGGCGAAGACCAGGCAGTCGCTCATCAGGTAGAGCCAGAACCCGAGCAGCGTGCCGTTCTCGGGGTGGTGGTCGTTGCCGACGTGGAACAGCTCGAACACGGGCGGCTTGCCCGTCTGGTCGCTGTGGGCGTGGCCGGCCGCGGGGGAATGGAGGGCGGTGGTATCAGACATGGGCTGCTGCCAGGAGGCGCGTGCGCTCGGCCTCGGTGTGAACGACTTCTTCCGCGGGAATGTAGTAGTCGCGCTTGTAGTTGAAGGTATGGACGATCACCGCGGCCAGCATGGCGACGAACGCCACGCCCGCCACGAGCCACATCTGCCAGATCATCGCGAAGCCGCAGGCCGCGGCCAGGGCCGCGATGATGAAGCCGGCGCTGGTGTTCTTGGGCATGTGGATGGGCGTGAAGCCTTCGAGCGGGCGTGTGTAGCCGCGGCGCTTCATGTCGGTCCAGGCGTCGTTGTCGTGGATGCGCGGCGTGAACGCGAAGTTGTAGGCCGGCGGTGGTGACGAGGTCGACCATTCGAGCGTGCGGCCGTTCCACGGGTCGCCCGTGGTGTCGCGGAGCGACTCGCGGCGCACGAAGCTCACCACCAGCTGGATCAGGAACGACGCAATGCCCAGTGCGATCAGCACCGCGCCGAAGGCGGCCACCTGGAACCAGAACTGCAGCGACATGTCCTGGAAGTGGCTCATGCGGCGCGTGACGCCCATCAGGCCCAGCACGTACAGCGGCATGAACGCGACCCAGAAGCCCACGAGCCAGAACCAGAACGAGCACTTGCCCCAGAACGGATCGAGCTTGTAGCCGAAGGCCTTCGGGAACCAGTAGGTGATGCCGGCCAGCATGCCGAACAGCACGCCGCCGATGATCACGTTGTGGAAGTGGGCGATCAGGAACAGGCTGTTGTGCAGCACGAAGTCGGCCGGGGGCACCGCGAGCAGCACGCCCGTCATGCCGCCGATCACGAAGGTGACCATGAAGCCGACGGTCCACATCATGGGTAGCTCGAAGCGGATGCGGCCGCGGTACATGGTGAAGAGCCAGTTGAAGATCTTCGCGCCGGTCGGAATCGAGATGATCATCGTCGTGATGCCGAAGAACGAGTTCACGCTGGCGCCGGAGCCCATGGTGAAGAAGTGGTGCAGCCAGACGAGGTACGACAGGATCGTGATCACGATGGTGGCGTACACCATCGAGGCGTAGCCGAAGAGGCGCTTGCCGCTGAAGGTGGACACCACTTCCGAGAAGATGCCGAAGGCCGGCAGGATCAGGATGTACACCTCGGGGTGGCCCCAGATCCAGATCAGGTTCACGTACATCATGGCGTTTCCGCCGAGGTCGTTCGTGAAGAAGTTGGTGCCGACGTAGCGGTCGAGCGACAGCAGCGCGAGCACGGCGGTGAGCACCGGGAAGGCGGCCACGATGAGCACGTTGGTGCAGAGAGCCGTCCAGGTGAACACCGGCATCTTCATCATCGTCATGCCCGGGGCGCGCATCTTCACGATGGTGGCCAGCAGGTTGACGCCCGAGAGCAGGGTTCCGACGCCCGCGATCTGCAGCGACCAGATGTAATAGTCGACCCCCACGTCAGGGCTGAAGAGAATGCCCGACAGCGGCGGGTAGGCCAGCCAGCCGGTCTTGGCGAATTCGCCGACGAACAGCGACGCCATCACCAGGCCGGCGCCGAAGGTGGTCATCCAGAAGCTGAAGTTGTTCAGGAACGGAAACGCCACGTCGCGCGCGCCGATCTGCAGCGGCACCACGAAGTTCATGAGGCCCGTGACCAGCGGCATGGCCACGAAGAAGATCATGATCACGCCGTGCGCGGTGAAGATCTGGTCGTAGTGGTGCGGCGGCAGGAAGCCCGCGTTGTCGCCGAAGGCGACCGCCTGCTGGGCGCGCATCATGAGCGCGTCGGCAAAGCCGCGCAGCAGCATCACCAGGCCCAGCACGATGTACATGATGCCGATCTTCTTGTGGTCGATGCTGGTGATCCAGTCGCGCCACAGGGTGCCCCAGAGCTTGAAGTAGCTGAGAGCGGCCAGGACGGCGAGGCCGCCCAGCACCACGGCCGCAAAGGTCGCCAGCAGAATGGGCTCGTGGTAGGGAATCGCCTCCCACGTGAGGCGGCCGAAGATGAGCTTCGTCAGGTCAAGGTTCTCGAACATCGTCATTCTTCGGTGGTGCACATCGCCGTGACGTACTTGCGAGTCGGCGAATTGATGGAATTGATGCGGTCGGGCTGCCAGAGCGGCTTCGTGGCCACGTTGAAGGCGCCGGGCTTGCCCAGGCCGCCGTCCGCGTCGATGGCCATCATCTCTTTCATGCACATCTTGTTGCGGTCCACGCAGCGGTTCAGGATGGCGTCGTACAGGTCGGGGGCCACGCGGGCGTAGTGGCGCACGGGGTCGCGTTCGCTCGGGGCTTCGAGCTTCAGGTAGCTTTCGCGGTTGAGCTCGCCGTCCTTGCCGGCCTTGGCCTTCTTCACCCACTCGTCGAAGCCCTCATTGCTCAGGCCGTGGAACTTGAAGCGCATGCCCGAGAAGCCTGCGCCGCTGTAGTTGGCCGAGAAGCCTTCGAATTCGCCCGGCTTGTTGATGACCGCGTGCAGCTTGGTTTCCATGCCCGGCATGGCGTAGATCTGGCCGGCCAGCGCGGGAATGAAGAAGGAGTTCATCACCGACGTGGCCGTGATCTTGAAGGTGATCGGCCGGTCGACCGGCGCGGCCATTTCGTTCACCGTGGCAAAGCCCTGTTCGGGGTAGATGAAGAGCCACTTCCAGTCGAGCGCCACCACTTCGACCACCAGCGGCTTGGCCTCGGCGGGAATCGGGCGCTCGGCGTCGAGCCGGCCCAGCGGCCGGTAGGGGTCGAGCGTGTGCGTGCTGATCCAGGTGATGGCACCGAGCGCGATGATGATCAGGAGGGGCGCGCCCCAGATCGCGAGTTCGAGCTGGGTGGAGTGGTCCCAGTCGGGGCTGTAGTCGGCCTCCTTGTTCGACTGGCGGTAGCGCCAGGCGAAGAAGAGGGTCAGCGCGATCACCGGAACGATGATGATCAGCATCAGCACGGTAGAGACGACGATGAGGCGTCCCTGCTGATTGGCGATGTCGCCGGAGGGGTTCATGAGCACCGTGTTGCAGCCTGCCAGCAAGGCAAGGGGGAGCAACAGGGGCCATCGGCGAAGAGATTTGAGGGTGGGCATGCCGAAAGAAAGAAGTGCAGGGGCTGCGCAAAGACCCCACAATCTACGACCAAAGATTGCGCCCGGCTATTGGACGTTTTGTCCTATGGCGAGAATCCCCGTTCGGTGAGACGCTTGGAGCCTCTGTTCATGGTCTACCTTTGTCACTGCACGTGACACCCGAATTACAAAACGCAATGACGACGACGTCCAGCATCAGTCCGCAAGGCGCCCAGCCTGTGTCGCACACGTCCGAAAACGACGCCCTGCCAGGCGGCGAACACTCCCACATCGCGCCGGGCGAAATCGCTGTCGGCGTGATCATTGGGCGGGCATCGGAATACTTCGATTTCTTCGTTTACGGCATTGCGTCGGTGCTGGTGTTTCCGCACGTATTTTTCCCGTTCGAGGAGCGTCTCGAGGGAATCCTTTATGCGTTCGTGGTCTTTTCGTTCGCGTTCATCGCCCGGCCCTTCGGGACTGTCATTTCGATGGCCGTCCAACGACGATTCGGCCGCGAAGCCAAGCTGACGATTGCTCTGTTCTTGCTGGGAACTTCCACCGCGGGCATCGCCTTCCTGCCGGGTTACGCGAGCATCGGGTTCACGGCCATCGTGCTGCTGTCGGTCTTTCGCTTTGCCCAGGGCCTGGCGCTCGGCGGCTCGTGGGACGGATTGCCGTCGCTGCTGGCGCTGAATGCGCCGCAGAACCGCCGCGGCTGGTACGCCATGCTCGGCCAGCTGGGCGCGCCGCTTGGCTTTTTCGTGGCCAGCGCACTGTTCGCGTATCTGTACGCCAACCTGCCGGCCAAGGACTTCCTCGACTGGGGCTGGCGCTACACCTTCTACGTGGCCTTCGCGATCAACGTGGTGGCGCTGTTCGCCCGCCTGCGGCTGGTGGCGACCGAAGACTATTCCCGCCTGCTCGAAGAGCGCGAGCTGCAGCCCACCAGCGTGGTCGAGTTGGCCCGCTCGCAGGGCGCCAACCTGCTGATCGGTGCGTTCGCGGCCCTGGCCAGCTATGCGCTGTTCCACCTGATCACGGTGTTCCCGCTGTCGTGGATCACGCTGTATTCCGACCAGTCGATCACCGAGTTCCTCGTGGTGCAGATGATCGGCGCGGTGTTTTGCGCCGGCGGCATCGTGGCCTCGGGCCTGATCGCCGACCGCGTGGGCCGTCGCTTCACGCTGGGCGGCCTGGCCGCGCTGATTGCGGTATTCAGCGGCTTTGCGCCCACGCTGCTCGACGGCGGCCGCATCGGGCAGGACATCTTCATTCTGCTGGGCTTCGTACTGCTCGGGCTGTCCTACGGCCAGGCGGCGGGCGCGGTGACGTCCAACTTCGAACCCAAGTACCGCTACACCGGCGCCGCGCTCACGGCCGACCTGGCGTGGCTCATCGGTGCCGCGTTTGCGCCGCTGGTGGCGCTGGGCCTGTCAGCGCATTTCGGGTTGGCGTATGTCAGCGTCTACCTGCTGTCCGGGGCCGTCGGCACGCTGGCGGCACTGGGGTTGAACCGGGCGCTGGTGCGGGACTGATCGGGCAGGGCCGGCCCCGACGGCGCGCGCTGGCTTAGGATTCGCTCCATGTTCGCCGCCGCCATCTTCGATATGGACGGGCTGCTCATCGATTCGGAGCGGCCCATCATGGCCGCCTGGATCGAAGCGGCCCGCACGCTCGACATCGAGCTTTCGCACGCCCAGTACCTGCAGGTCGTCGGCCTGGCCATGGTGGAGTCCGAGGCGATCCTCGGTGCGCTGCTCGGCGGGCCCGATGCCTACCGCCACGCGATCGCCCACGTTCGCCAGCGGCTGCAGTTGGCGCGCTCGGACGGCGCGCCGCTCTTTCCCATCAAGCCCGGCGCGGCCGAGTTCCTGGGTGCGCTCCGCGAGCGGGGCACGCGCTGCGCCGTGGCCTCGTCCTCGACCAGCGGGCAGATCCAGGCCTGCCTCGGAAGCCTCGACGTGCTCCACCACTTCGACGCCTTCGCGGGCGGTGACGAGGTGGCGCGCGCCAAACCCGACCCGGCGCTGTACCTGCTCGCAGCCGCGCGCCTGGGCGTGGACCCGTCGCAATGCATCGCCTTCGAGGACAGCGAGAACGGCGCCAAGGCCGCGCTGGCGGCGGGGATGCGCGTCGTGATCGTTCCCGACCTCAAACACCCGCCCGCGTCGATCGTTGAGCGGGCTTTCCATGTGCTCGATTCCCTGCACGACGCAACGGCGCACCTGCCGCGCTGGTTTCCAGAGCGTCCGACAGCCCCCGTGTCGGCATGACGATGCAGCGGCGGAACCTGCTTCTGGGAACCGCCCTCGTGCCGCTGTGCATGCCCGTTCACGCACACCCCATGCCGATGCGCAGGGCCAGGCGGCTGGACCGCCTCTGGGTGTTCGACCTCTCTCTTACCGAGAAATGCGCCGCATCCGATGGCACGATGTCCGTGGTGGCCGAGGCCGATGCGGGCACCGAGACCGTCGGACTGGCCATCGACATCGGGCCCGACTGGAAAGTGGTCGATCCGCGAATGCATGTGCTGCGCCATACCGGCGAAGTGCGGCTTCGCAGCCTGGGACCGCGCAGCGACGCGCTCGTCGGCTTCCTTGCAAAGGCGCACCGCCTCGCCGCCGCGACGGAGGCCATGGTGGCCGAACGGCGATTGACGATGACCAGCTACTTCCCGCCGGGTGCGGACACCGTGCTGGATGCCAGCGTCCATTTGGATGGCGCCCACTGGGCCTGGATGCGCATCGACTGGCCGCACAGGCATTTTTCCATCGGCGCGAGCGATGCGAAGCGCCTGCTTGACCTACTGACGCTCACTGCCTGAAACTTTCCGAAGTCCGGAGGTCCCTCATGGTCATCAAGACAGGCACCCTGTGCCACGTCGTCGACAGCTGCCTCGCATCGCCGATGACCGAACGTGCGGTCGGCCGCATCGTCGAGGTGGTCTCGGCGCCCTACGAAGCGCCCAGCGAACGTTACTTGCCCGGCACCTACTATGACGTGCTGTTCGAGGACTGGACCTTCTATTGCCGCAGCGACAAGCTCGTGCCCATCTCCGATCCCGAAGCCGACGTGGGCACTTGGGAGGACGAGTTCATCAACGTCCCCGGAGGCTCGCCTCAGAGCACTTCGTCGCGCAGCTGCGGGAACACCTTCGAGACCTTCGCGAGCAGGTAGTCACCGTAGCGGCCGCTGAAGGCGTGCACGTTGGCGCGGTCCCAGCGCTCGGCGCTGTCATCGAGCGCCTCGGCGCCGGCGAGGCCTTCGATGCGCTGCACGCGCGCTTCGAAGTTCGGATCGAAGAACAGCGGAAACGACAGCCGGTCGCGCCCCGAAGTGTTGCGCTTCACGCGGTGCGGCGTCGATTTGTAGAGTCCGCCGGTCATGCGGTCGAGCATGTCGCCGATGTTGCAGACGAACGAGCCGGCGATGGGCGGCGCGTCGATCCAGCCGCCCGGTGTGTGTACCGCGAGGCCGCCGACATCGTCCTGGTGCAGGATGGTGAGCAGGCCGTAGTCGGTGTGCTCGCCGACACCCCATTGCACGTCCAGGCCCTCGGGCACGGGCTGCGAGGGGTAGTTGAAGAGGCGGAACAGGATCAGCGGATCAGCGGTGTAACGCTCGGCGAAATACATGGCCGGCAGGCCAAGGCTCAGCGCGATGCCCTCCATCAGCCGGTGGCCCAGCTGCGTCACCGCGGCCATGTAGCCGAGGATGGTCTCGCGGAAACCGGGCACGTCGGGGAAGAGGTTGGGGCCGTGCACCGGCGTCTTCGCCAGCACCTGCGGATGCGTGGCGGGCAGTTCGGTGCCGAGGTAGAGGCCTTCCTTCCAGTCGGGCCGGCCCGAGGTCAGCTCGCCGCCGAGCGGGAAGAAGCCGCGCCACGCGCGCCCGCCGAGCGCCATGCGCCACTGCATCTTGGTTTCTTCGGGCAGCTCGAAGAAGCGGTGGCTCAGGTCTTCGAGCCGCTGCACGAGCGCGGCATCGACACCGTGTCCCGTGGCATAGAAGAAGCCGTGCGCACGGCAGGCGGCGCCGATCTGGGCGGCCACATCGTCGCGTTCGGCCGTGCCGGCGACCAGCGGTGCGACGTCGATCACGGGGAGCGTCTGTGTGTCATTCATGGTCGAAGAGAGCATGTCATGCGCCGCGCGCGAAGGGCGAGCGGATGTCCGAAAGAAACTGCTGCGCGCGCGGATGCTGCGGCCGGTTGAAAAAGTCGTCGGGCGTGGCGCGTTCGAGCACCTTGCCCTCGTCCATGAAGATCACGCGGTCGGCCACCTCGCGCGCAAAGCCCATCTCGTGCGTGACGCACACCATGGTCATGCCGTCGCGCGTGAGGTCGCGCATCACGAGCAGCACTTCGCCGACCATCTCGGGATCGAGCGCGCTGGTGGGTTCGTCGAACAGCATCAGCGGCGGCTGCATGGCGAGTGCGCGCGCAATCGCCACGCGCTGTTGCTGGCCGCCCGACAGCTCGCTGGGCCATGCATTGGCCTTGTGCGCGAGGCCCACGCGCTGCAACAGCGCCATCGCGCGCTCGTCGGCCTCCTTGCGCGAGAGGCCGCGCAGCTGCATTGGCGCCATCGTGCAGTTCTGCAGCACCGTGAGGTGCGGGAACAGGTTGAACTGCTGGAACACGAAGCCGATGCGCGAGCGGAACGCATTCACCTCGGTGCCGGGCGCGTGGATGTCCTGGCCCTCGAACAGAATGCGCCCCGACTGGATCGGCTCCAGCCGGTTGAAGGTGCGGATCAGTGTCGACTTGCCCGAGCCCGAAGGGCCGCACGCCACGACCACCTCGCCCTTGTGGATGGTCTCGTTGATGTCGACCAGGGCCTGGTAGCTGCCGTACCACTTGTTGACGTTCTGCAGTTCGATCATGCGGACACCTTGGGGACCGAGATGGGGTCGGCCGCGGACATGCCGCGCCGCGCGAGCCGGCGTTCGAGCCAGTAGGCGAAGCGCGACAGGCCGAAGCAAAGAATGAAATACGTGCCGCCCAGGATCAGGTAGATCTGCGCCGGCTTGGTGAACACCTGCGTGTTGATCTGCGTGGCGATGAACGACACCTCGGCCAGCCCGATGATGTAGCCGAGCGAGGTTTCCTTGATGGTCGAGACGAACTGGTTCACCAGCGAAGGCAGCATGCTGCGCAGGGCCTGCGGCAGCACCACCAGGCGCATTGCGCGGCCGTAGCCGAGGCCCAGCGCGCGGGCGGTTTCCATCTGGCCGCGCGGCAGGCCCTGGATGCCGGCGCGTACGATCTCGGCGAGGTAGGCCGCATCGAAGATCACGAGCGCGATCAGCATGGTAGTGAACTGGTCAGTTTTCACGCCTGTCACGCTGGGCAGGAAGAAGTAGGCCCAGAAGATCACCATCAGGAGCGGCAGGCCGCGCACCACGAAAACGAGGCCCGTGACCGGCCAGCGCAGCCAGCGCCACGGGCTCACACGCGCGAGACCGAGCACGATGCCCAGCGGCAGCGCGAGCACGAGGCCGCAGGACGCGAGCAGCAGCGTGAGCACCAGCTCGCCGAGCGGGCCGTTCGGGTACTGCCCGATGAGGAAGTACACCCAGTAGTCGTTGATGATTTCCAGCATCTGTTCTGCGGCTCTAGATGGTTCTTACCGGAAACCGGTGGTGGTACCAGGTGGCCAGCCCCGTGATCGCGAGCGACACCGTCAGGTACGCCGCGCTCGCGAACGCGAACGATTCGAAGCTGCGAAAGGTCGCACTCTCGACCTGCCCTGCCTGATACATCAGCTCGGCCACGCCGATCACCGTGGCGATCGAGGTGTTCTTCCAGAGGCTCAGCGTCTGCGAGATCAGCGGCGGCACCGTCACGCGCAGCGCCTGCGGCAGGATCACGCGGCGCATGGTGCCGAGGAAGCCGAAGCCCAGCGCGCGGCCGGCCTCGAACTGCACGGTCGGAATCGCGCGGATGCCGCTGCGGATGTCTTCCGCCATGAAGGCGGCCGTGTAGAGCGCAAGCGCGATGATGGCGCTGTAGGCCTCGATGTGCCCCGCATAGAGCCACTGCTTGATGCCCTCGGGCAGCAGCTCGGGCGCCCCGAAATACCAGAACAGCATGTGCGCGAGCAGCGGGATGTTGCGGATAGCTTCCACGTACGCAAAGCCGAGCCAGCGCAGCGGCGCGAGGGGCGACAAGCGCAGCAGCGCCACCACGAGCGCAATCGGCAGCGCCAGCACGAGCGAGGCCGCCAGGAGCTGCAGCGAGAGCAACAGGCCCGCGACCAGCATGTCGTGGTACTTGCCGGTCAGCAGCAGCGAATAGTCGAACAGGGGCATGAGGGGCGACAGTATCACCGCCGCGAAGAGTGTTCGCTCCCTCCCCTTCCGGGGGAGGGTTGGGGTGGGGGCACGACGGCGCCTGATGCGCCGCAGCCTGTGCGAAGGCTGTCAGCCCCCATCCCGGCCTTCCCCGGAAGGGGAAGGAGAAACACACCAGATCAGTCGATCTTGTCGCTATCGAGCTTGAAGTCGCGCGTCTGGAATCCCGAAGCCGTATTCGGCCCGTACCACTTGACGAAGATCTTCTGTGCTTCGCCCGACTTCTCGAGCTCGCGCAGCGTGTCGTCCACCACGGCCTTCAGGCCGCTCTCGCCCTTCTTGATGCCGATGGCCAGCGCCTCGGTGCTCAGGTTCTGCTTGAGCACCACATACTTGGCCTTCTGCGGGCCGAGCTTGGCGTAGCTGCGCAGCAGCGCGGCTTCGTCGTCCACATAGCCCACGCCCTTGCCCTGCTGCAGCGCCTGGAAGGCCTGCTGGCTCGTATCGAAGGTCACGACCTCGGCGGTGGGCACGGCCTTGCGGATGTTCGGCTCCTGCGTGCCGCCGCGAATGGTCAGCACCTTCTTGCCGGCGAGCTGCGGCACGTCGGTGATGCCGCTGTCTTTTTTCACGATGGCCTTCTGGCCCGTCACGAAAGTGGTGAGAGAAAAGTCGATCTGCGCCTCGCGCTCCTTGTTGTGCGTGAGGCCGGCGGCCACCAGGTCAACGTGGCCCTGCTGCAGCTCGGGAATGCGTGCGGCCACGGCGATCTGCTTGAGCACCGGCTTCACGCCAATCTTCTTCGCGATGGCGTTCACCAGGTCGACTTCGTAGCCGACGATCTGGCGCGTCTTGGGATCGATGAAGGTCGCGGGTTCGTCGGTGCCGAGCACGCCGACCACGAGTTCGCCCTTTTTCTTGATGTCGGCGAGCTGGTCCGCGTGGGCGGCGATGCCCGTCAGCAGGGCGGAGGCGGCAAGGGCCGCGGCAATCAAATTCAAGCGCATGTTCTTCTCCTTCTTGGAAACAAGGACGGCACCATATCAATAAAACCGTGGATTATTAAATCCTCAATCGACATATGCATATGGGTGCCCGAATGGTCCTGATGCCGGTACTGGCTTCGCGAGAATTCAGTTGGCGTGCGGGCCGCGGAGGCTGCTGGAGGGATACTCCCGCCATGCAGATTCACGAAAAGCCTCCCGTCGACACCCCCTTCGAATGGATCGGCGGCGAACCCAAGGTGCAGGCGCTGGTCGACCGCTTCTACGACCTGATGGAACTCGAGCCGGCCTATGCGCAATTGCGCGCGGTGCACGGCACCAGCCTCGAGAATGCGCGCCAGCGCCTCTTCTGGTTCCTGTGCGGCTGGCTCGGTGGGCCGCAGCACTACACCGACCGCTTCGGCCACCCGATGCTGCGCGCGCGGCATCTGCCGCAGAGCATCGGCGGGCACAGCATCGGCATCAAGGAGCGAGACCAGTGGCTGGCCTGCATGGACCAGGCGATGGGCGAAACGGGTGTGCCCGAAGGGTTGCGCGCTCGGCTTCGCGATTCGTTCTTCCAGACCGCGGACTGGATGCGAAACCGTGGTGAGCAATAAGACAGACAACGACTCCGAAAGAGACTCTCTTCAATGAATTCAATCGTCATCATCGGCGGCGGCCACGCCGCGGCCCAGCTTTGCGCGGGCCTGGCTGAAGCGGGGCAGGGCGCGCGCGTGCACCTGGTCTGCGAGGAGGCTTGCGAGCCGTACCACCGGCCGCCGCTGTCCAAGGCCTTTCTCAAGAGCGCCGAGGAAACCACGCAGCCGCACAAGGCCGCCGATTGGTACCGTGACGCGGGCATCACGCTGCACCTGGGCGATGCGGCGGTGGCCATCGACCGCGAGGCGCACACCGTCACGCTGCATTCGGGCGCCGTCTTGCCGTGGGAGCGGCTGGTGCTGGCCACGGGCACGCGCGCACGCCAGATGCCCGACCTGAAGCCGGGGCTGGAAAACGTCGCGAGCCTGCGCGCCGCCGACGAAGCGCATCGCCTGCGCGCGCGGCTCGCCGATGCGCAGCAGGTCACGGTGCTGGGCGGCGGCTTCATCGGGCTCGAAGTGGCGGCCACGGCCAACGCGCTCGGCAAGCGCGTGCAGGTGATCGAAAGCGCGCCGCGCCTGCTGGGGCGCGCCGTGTCGCCCGAGCTGTCGGCCCATGTGCTCGCCACGCATCGCGCGGCGGGCATCGACGTCGTGCTTGGCGCGCGTACTGGCGCGTTCGAGATCGAAGGCGACCGCTTGCTGTCGATCCAGGTCGATGGTGCGAAGCAGCCCGTGGACCTGCTGCTGCTCGGCATCGGCGCCGTGCCTGAAACCGCCTTGGCGCAGGCCGCGGGCATCGAGTGCGCGGACGGCATCGTGGTCGATGCCCACATGCAGACCAGCGCGGCCGACGTGCTCGCAGTGGGCGACTGCACGCGCTTTCCCGATCGCCGCGCGGGCCGCGCGCTGCGGCTCGAGTCGGTGCAGAACGCGAACGACCAGGCACGCACGGCGGTGGCGACGTTGACCGGCGCCGCGCGGCCGCACGACGCGGTGCCGTGGTTCTGGTCGGATCAGGGCGGCCTGCGGCTGCAGATGGTCGGACTGATGCCGGCCGAAGGCACGCCGGCGCTGGCCAGCGTGCGACGCGCCGGGCCCAAGCCCGATGCGTTCTCACTGTTCCACTATGTGGATGGGCAGCTGGTGTGCGTCGAATCGGTCAACGCGCCGGTCGATCACATGATGAGCCGCAAGCTGCTCGAAGCGGGCCGCAGCCCGGATGCGGTGGCGGTAGCGGATGCGTCGGTCCCGCTGAAAAACCACCTCTCGTAAGCCGTAGCGCGGCGTTCAGGGTCAGCGCCGCGCCGGCGCAAGCAGCACCACCAGGGCGCCCGCACCGCCCTCGGCCGGCTTGGCCTGCACGAAGGCCAGCACCTCGTTCTTCTGGATGAGCCACCGCTGCGTCTTGGTCTTGAGCACCGGCTGCTTGCCGGGTGAACCCAGGCCCTTGCCGTGCACCACGCGCACGCAGCGCAACCCCTGCTTGTAGGCATTGCGAATGAAGCCGCCGAGCGCCTCGCGCGCTTCGTCGCTGCGCAGGCCGTGCAGGTCGACTTGCGCCTGGATGCTCCAGTCGCCCTTGCGCAGCCGCGCGGTCACGTCGGTGCCGATGCCTGGGCGGCGAAAGCTCATGGCGTCGTCGACGTCGAGCAGGGTCGTCACGTCGAATTCGTCGGAGAGCGATTCGCGCAGCACGCGCTGTTCGTCGAGCTGATGCTGCACCGGAATGGGCGCCGGCGGCTCGGGCGCGAGCGGCACCACGGCCGCCTTGCGGCGAAGCGGCTCCGTGGCGCCGATGGCGCGCGTGAACAGGTCTTTTTCGGCGGCGCGCTTGCGCTCCGCCGCGGCCTTGGCGGCTGCGGCGGCCGCTTCGCGCTCGCGGGTTTCGGCCAGCATGCGCTGCACCTGCTTCAGGTCTGCCAGGTTCTTGATGGGCGGTGTGCGGGAGGCCATCAGAGCAGCCCTTTCTCGGCCATCGAAAAGCTCTGGCCGGCGCTGACGATCACGTGGTCGAGCACGCGCACGTCGATCAGCGAGAGCGCGGCCCTGAGCGTTTGCGTCAGCGATTCATCGGCACGCGAGGGCTCGATGCTGCCGCTGGGGTGGTTGTGCGAAAGCACCACGGCCGCCGCGTGGTGGTGCAGCGCACGCGTGACCACCTCGCGCGGGTACACGCTGGTCTGCGAGAGCGTTCCGCGAAACAGCTCTTCGAGCACGATCAACCGGTGCTGCGCATCGAGAAACAGCACCGCAAACACCTCGTACGGGCGAGAGCCGATGTGCATCTGAAGATATTCCTTCACGGCTCCGGGCGAGTCGAACACCGTGCGCTCCTTCAGGCGCTCGGCCATGGCCCGGCGCGCCAGTTCGAGCACCGCGATGAGCTCGGCGCGCTTGGCGTCGCCGCCCATGCCCTTGATCACCTTCAGGTCTTCGGCGCCGGTCTGCAGCAGCCCCGCAAGGCCGCCGAAGTGGTCGAGCAGTTCCTGCGCGAGCTGGAGCACGTTTTTTCCCGCCACGCCCGTACGCAGCAGCAACGCCAGCAGTTCGGCGTCGGCCAGCGCGGCGGCGCCTCGCGCGATGAGTTTTTCGCGCGGGCGGGCGTGGGCGGGGAGATCCTTGAATGCCATCGAAAACCTGGGTGAAACCTTGAAAGAGCGGGTGGAAGCCCCGGCTCCTTAAAATGCAGTCCAGTTTATCGGGACACCCATCTTGTCTTTGCCTACCTCCGCTGCACCCATGTCCCACGTCGTGACTTCCGGCTCGTTCCTGACCCTGCATTACCGGCTGGCCGGTCCTGCGGGCGACATCATCAACACCTTCGCCGACAAACCCGCGACCCTGTCGCTGGGCACCGGCGAGCTTTCGCCCGCCATGGAGCAGCGGCTCATGGGCCTGGAAGAGGGCACGCACGCCACCTTCGAATTGCCGGCCGGCGAGGCTTTCGGCGAGCGCAACCCCGAAATGCAGCAATGGGTGGCCAGGAAGCTGCTGGCCCAGATGGGCGACCCCGACGAGCAGTACGCAACCGGCGACGTGGTGCAGTTCCCCACGCCGGACGGCACGGGCAGCTACGCGGGCGCGGTGGTCGAATCGAACGAAACCGCGGTGCGCTTCGACTTCAACCATCCGCTGGCCGGGCAACCCGTGACCTTCGAGGTGCGGCTCATAGGCGTGCTATGAACAAAGGCCTCGAAGAAGTCATCCTTGCCGAGCCGCGCGGTTTTTGCGCGGGCGTGGATCGCGCCATCGAGATCGTCGAGCGCGCTCTTGCCAAGTTCGGCGCGCCGATCTACGTGCGCCACGAGATCGTGCACAACACCTACGTGGTGAACGAACTCAAGGCCAAGGGGGCGATCTTCATCGAAGACCTGGCCGACGTGCCGCCCGGCGCCACGCTGGTGTTCAGCGCCCACGGCGTGAGCAAGGCGGTGCAGCAAGAGGCGCGCGACCGCGGCTTCGACGTTTTCGATGCCACCTGCCCGCTGGTGACCAAGGTGCACGTCGAGGTCGCCAAGCTCGCCAAGGAAGGCTACGAGTTCATCATGATCGGCCACAAGGGGCACCCCGAGGTCGAGGGCACCATGGGCCAGCTCTCGAGCGGCATCCACCTGGTGGAAGACGTGGAAGACGTGGCAAAGGTGTCGCCCGGCCAGACCGAAAAGCTCGCCGTCGTGACGCAGACCACGCTCAGCGTGGACGATGCCGCCGAAATCGCGGCGGCCGTGCGCGCGCGCTTTCCGAAGGTGCGCGAGCCCAAGCAGCAGGACATCTGCTACGCCACCCAGAACCGCCAGGACGCGGTGAAGATCATGAGCCCGCAGGTCGACCTCGTGATCGTGGTCGGCAGCCCCACCAGTTCCAACAGCAACCGGCTGCGCGAACTGGCCGAGCGCCTGGGCACCGAAAGCTACATGGTCGATTCGGCCGACGAGCTCAAGCCGGAGTGGTTCGAAGGCAAGGGCCGGATCGGCCTCACGGCCGGCGCCTCGGCGCCTGAAGTGCTGGTGCGCGAAGTGATCGAGCGCGTGCGGGCGCTCGGCGCGGTGTCGGTCCGCAAGATGGACGGCATCGAGGAAACCATCAAGTTCCCGCTGCCCAAGGGCCTCAAGCTCGACGACATTCCTCCGCCGGGACACATCTCTTGAACAATCAAACGACGAACTGGCGCCTTGAAATGGAGAGCGCTTCCCGCAGGCTGCGTGAACGCTCGGGCGGTTTCCTGCGCGAAACCCCGCTCTGGAAGCTGCCGGCTTCCGCCTTTGGGATCGAGGTGCCGGGCGTGGAGGTCTGGCTCAAGCTCGAGCACATGCAGGTCAGCGGCAGCTTCAAGGCGCGCGGCATGATGAACCGCTTGCTGGCCAACGACATTCCCGAAAGCGGCGTGGTCGTGGCTTCGGGCGGCAATGCGGGCATTGCGACCGCGGCAGCGGCCAAGGCCCTGGGCGTGCGCTGCCAGGTGTTCCTGCCGGGCGTCTCGCCCGAAGCCAAGCGCGCCCGGCTGCGGGCGCTTGGCGCCGAAGTGGTGGTGGTCGGCGAGCTGTATCCCGACGCGCTGGCCGCTTGCCTGGTCCGCCAGAAGGAAAGCGGCGCCTTGCTGACCCATGCCTACGACCAGCCCGAAGTCGTGGCCGGCGCCGGCACGCTGGGGGTAGAGATCGAAGCGCAGGGCGGCCTGCCCGACTCCGTGCTTGTGAGCGTGGGCGGCGGCGGCCTGATCGGCGGCCTCGCCGGATGGTTCGAAAATCGCGCCCGCGTGGTGGCGCTCGAGCCCGAAAAAGCGCCGACGCTGTTCCGTGCCCGCCAAGCCGGCGAGCCGGTTGATGTCGACGTGGGTGGCATTGCCGCCGATTCGCTCGGCGCGCGCCGCATCGGCGCCATTTCCTGGGAAATTACCCAGAAATACGTGCAGCATGCGCTGCTGCTGTCCGACGAGTCCATCCGCGCCGCACAGCAGTGGCTGTGGAAGGAACTGAAGCTCGCGGTGGAGCCCGCCGCCGCGCTGCCGCTGGCGGCGCTGCAGACCGGCGCCTACCTGCCGCGCGAAGGCGAGAAAGTGTGCCTGATCGTCTGCGGCGCCAACGTCGATCCGGCTACGGTCGCCTGACCCTCCGATTTGAAGCAGGCGGAGGCGGCCGCCGCCGGGCCGCCCCAAGGCGAGCCGCGCCTCCCCCTGGGGGGGTGGAGAATTACACGAAGCGCAGCGAAGTGAAAAGCCGGGGGGCCCTATTTCTCGCAGTTCACCATCCACGACACGCCGAACTTGTCGGTCAGCATGCCGAAGCCGACGGCCCAGAACTGCGGGCCGTACGGCATCGTGACCTCGCCGCCCTCGGCCAGCGCGTCGAAGAGCTTTTTTCCTTCGTCCACATTGTTGCCCTGCACCGAGAGCGAAAAGCCCTTGTAGCCTTCGAACGCCACGCCCGGCGGCATGTCGGAAGCCATCAGCTGGTGGCCTCGGGCTTCCAGCGTGGCGTGCATGATCTTGCCCTTGTAGGCATCGGGCGTTTCGGCGCCCATGGGGCTTTCGCCGAAGGTCATGCTGAAGATGACCTTGCCGCCCAGCGCCTTGGCGTAGAAGGCCAGTGCCTCGGCCGCGTTGCCGTTGAATGTCAGATAGGCTTGCATTGTTGTTTCCCCTTTGGTTGTCGAGGCCAAGATACTACGCCCGCCTAAAATCCTTGCATGCTCGACATCACCCTGCTCCGCAAAGACCTGGCCTCCGCTGTGGCCGGCCTCGAAAAACGCAAGAAGAACCAGCCCTACCTCGACGTGTCGGCGTTCACCGCGCTCGAGGCCGAGCGCAAGACGCTGCAAACCCGCACCGAGGAAATCCAGGCCCGCCGCAACACGCTGAACAAGCAGATCGGGCCGCTCAAGGCCAAGGGCGAACCGGTCGATGCGCTGATGGCCGAGGTCAACGCGCTCAAGGCCGAGCAGGAATCGCAATCCAAGCGTTTGGAAGAAATTCAGCCCGAACTGCACGCGCTGCTGCTGGCCGTGCCCAACCTGCCGCACGCCAGCGTGCCGGTCGGCGAAGACGAAACCGGCAATGTCGAAATGCGCCGCTGGAGCCCTCAAGGCGGTGTCGGCGCCAACGCCACGCCACTGGGCTTTCCGCCCAAGGACCATGTGGATCTTGGCGCGCCGCTCGGGCTCGATTTCGAAATGGGTGCCAAGCTCTCGGGCTCGCGCTTCTCCGTCATGAAGGGGCCGATTGCCCGGCTGCATCGCGCGCTTGCGCAGTTCATGCTCGACACCCAGACCGAGAAGCACGGCTACACCGAGTGCTACGTGCCCTACATCGTCAACGCCGCCACGCTCAGCGGCACCGGCCAGCTGCCCAAGTTCGAAGGCGACCTGTTTGCGGCCAAGAAGGGCGGCCAGGATGGCGAGCCCGCACCCGACCACTCGGCGCTCTACCTCATTCCCACCAGCGAAGTGCCTCTGACCAACTTCGTGCGCGACGAAGTCGTGGCCGAGGCGCAACTGCCGATCAAGCTCACGGCCCACACGCCGTGCTTCCGCTCGGAAGCTGGCAGCGCCGGCCGCGACACGCGCGGCATGATCCGCCAGCACCAGTTCGACAAGGTCGAGATGGTGCAGATCGTCCACCCCGAAAAGAGCTACGACGCGCTCGAGCAGATGACCGGCCATGCCGAAGCCGTGCTTCAGGCGTTGGAACTGCCGTACCGCGTGGTGCTGCTGTGCACGGGCGACATGGGCTTTGGCTCCACCAAAACCTATGACCTCGAGGTGTGGCTGCCCGCGCAGAACACCTACCGTGAAATCAGTTCGGTTTCGAACTGCGAAGCCTTCCAGGCGCGCCGTTTGCAGGCACGGTTCAAGAACGCGCAGGGCAAGAACGAACTGGTCCACACGCTCAACGGCTCGGGCCTGGCCGTCGGCCGCACGCTGGTCGCGGTGCTGGAGAACCACCAGAACGAAGACGGCTCGATCAATGTGCCCGCCGCGCTGCGGCCCTACCTGGGCGGTCTGGAACTGTTGCGCGCCTGACGCGCCCGGCGCTTCAAAAGCCCCGTTTTTGTCTGCTAGAATCGCAGGCTCGACAGCACCGGAGAGGTGGCAGAGTGGTCGAATGTACCTGACTCGAAATCAGGCGTACTAGCGATAGTACCGAGGGTTCGAATCCCTCCCTCTCCTCCAAGAATGGCCCCGCAAAGGGGCTATTTTTTTGCCTGTTTCCCTCGGAATGCGGCCCGGCGTTCCAGAACGCGCCAGGGTCGAACCCTTGGATCGCTCCATCGAAGGTAAGCAGGCCGTGCAAATGTGTATTGCGGGGCTACTATCCCGGAATGCGCTTCGTTGTCCTCACCTTGCTGGTCATGGCCGCTGGCCCCATGGCTCAGGCTCAAGCCCAGCAGGTCTACCGCTGCGGCAACCAGTACAGCACCGAGTCGTGCGGCAAGGGCAAGGTGGTGGACGTCTCGCCGCCGGTACGCAATCTCGATTCGGCCGGTTCAGCCCAGGTGTTTCTGTGCGTGAGCAACAGCGGCGGTCGTTTCTGGTCGCCGGACCATTGCAGGGAGCGCGGTGCATTGGTGGAGCGGATAGAGGCTGTTCCCGGCGGCCTTTCGTGGGAGCAGCAGGTCCAGATTGCCGACCAGCAAACCCGGCAGGGCTACGCGGTGCAGCGCCAGGCGATGGAGCAGCGCGGCGCGGCGACGGCCGGCGTGACTGCTGGCGATTCTTCACGTTGCGCGCACTGGAACCAGCAGGTCGAGTACTACGACCGGCTGGCGCGACAGCCACAAAGCGGCGCCTCCCAGTCTTGGATCGCCGAGCGGCGCAAGGAAGCCAGGGACCAGCAATTCCGGGCGAGGTGCTGACGTTCAACGATCTCGCTGCGGGCGATTCCCGCCGCGAAGGTATTCACTCGCCTTCGCATGCTTCTGCCAGCGCGACAAAGTCGGGCAGCTTCATGCCATCGAAGTTCACAAGTCCATACGCCGCTGTTCGACATCGGCAACGTGGTGATTACGCCAGCTGTGTTGGCATTCCTGGCAAAGCATGCATTTTTGCCCGGCGGCACTTGGTCGGAAGGCGCCCAGAGTTCAAGCATCGGGCGAGAGCGCAGACTTTCGTTTTCGGGCCCCGCGCCTCGCCGTGCCCTCGGGCGCTCCGCACCGGTTCTTTCCCGAAGCGGTGGCTTCGGCCCGTTAAGATCGCCACCTCTTCATGCCCGCATGCCGAGGGATTCCTGTAGTCGAATGAGAAAAAAAGGGCGGAGCGCCACATGGCCAATGCGTCGATCGCTAGCGTGACACCGGTTCCGACCTCGGCCGATGAGGCCGAATCGTGGGTTCGCGGCGAACTGATCCGCAGCCTGATGCGCTCCGCGCATGGTTCGTACTTCGTGTCGGCCGCGCTCATGCCGGCCATGGTCGGCCTGAACTGGAGCTACATACCCCATTGGGAGCTGCTCACGTGGCTTGCCGTCGGCCTCATTGCGACCGCCTTCCGCGCGTGGGGCGCCAGGGTTTATGCGGTGCGCTACGCCGGCCGGAGCGCAGCGGCGCAGCAGCAGTTCATCGAGCGCTACGGCTTCGTGTGGAGCACCAGCGCCATCGTGTGGGGGGCGTCGATCCTGCTGTTCTTCGAGCGCACGCCGCAGGTCAACCAGTTCATGAGTTGGCTCATCGTGGCCGGCGTCGGCACGTTCCCGCTCAACGGACTGGCGCTGCACCCGCCGCTGCTCAAGCGCTACGTCAACACGCTCTTCATCACCATGCTCGGGGCGGTTCTGATCCGGCTCGTGAGCATCAATATCGTGGAGCCGCATTTCCAGTACGGCTTCCTGATGCCGATCTTGCCCATCCTGCATTGGTTTCTGCTGCTGCGCGCGGGGCGCCACATTCACGAGACGGCGCGCAACAGCCTGGAGCTGCTGTTCCACAACCACATCCTGATCAAGTCGCTCACGCAGCAGCGGCAGGCCGCGGTGGCGGCGGTGGCGATGAAGAACCGCTTTCTCGCGAGCGCCGCGCACGACATGCGCCAGCCGGTGCTGGCGCTATCGCTCTACGCCGACTGGCTGCGCAACGAGCCCGAACTGGTGCTGGAGCTCGCGCCGAAGATCGTTCGCGCCACGCACGCCGTGAATGCGCTGTTCGATTCGATGTTCGATCTGGCCCGCATCGACTCGGGCCAGGTGCGCCTGCACATCGAGCGCGTCGAAGTGGCCGAGTTGCTGCACGACCTGGAACTGCAATACCGTCCTGTCGCCGAAACCCGGGGGCTCGACTTCCGGGTGCACGTGACCGAAGGCAGCTTCCTGACGGACCCGATCCGCGTGCGCCGCATGATCGGCAACCTGATTGCGAACGCCATCAAGTACACCACCGACGGCGGCGTGCTGCTCGCCTCGCGGCAGACGCGCGACGGCCTTCGCATCGAGGTGTGGGACACCGGCATCGGCATTGCGCCCGAACACCTGCGCGACGTGTTCCTGGAGTTCTACAAGGTGGCCGACCATGCCGGCACGTCCGACGGCTTCGGTCTGGGCTTGGCCATCGTCGCCCGCCTCTCCCACGTGCTCGGCCACCCCGTCAGCGTGCGCTCCCGCCTGGGCAGCGGCAGCGTGTTCCGCGTCGCGCTGCACGACGCCGACGAAGCCGTGGCCCAAGCCCGCGTCAGCGCCTCCGGCGGCTAGAGAAGACCGAGCGCCAACAAAAAACCGCGCCAGAGCGCGGTTTCAGCGGCCAACAACTCGCCCGCGTGCCCCTTCCAGAAACACCGAGGAACCGGCTTTGCCGGGCCTCAGGTGTTGCCCCCGGTAGGGGGAGGGAGAAGCGACACGAAGTGCGCGGAGCCTGGGGGCGAGCCTAGTTACTCGAAAGCAGCCCGTTGGTCCGCGCATAGTGCAGCGCCTGCGTGCGGCTCTTCACGCCCAGGCGGCGGAACAGGCGCCACAGATGCACCTTCACCGTGTGCTCGCTGATTTCGAGGTCGGTCGCGATGTCGCGGTTGCTCATGCCCTTGTCGAGCATGGCGATCAGCTGCGTCTGGCGCTTCGACAGCTTGCTGTTGTTGGCCAGCGCGGGCTCGTCCGCCTCTTCCGAACCGGCCATCAAGAGACCGCGCAGCACGGCGGCCAGTTCGGCCGAGCTGGCCGACTTCTCGATGTAGGTGTCGGCGCCCGCTTCGATGCACGCGTCTTCCATGTCCGCGGCCGGGGCCGCCGAGTAAACGGCGATCGGCACGTTGGGATAGACCTGCTTGACTGCGACCACACCCGAAACGCCGTTGGTGTCGGGCAGCTTCAGGTCCAGGCAGAAAAGGGTCGGCGCCCCGCGCTGCTGGACCGCGCTTGCGAGCTTGTCCAGCCGCTCGAGCTCGACGATATTTTCGGCCGGCCGCAGGCGCCGCAGCACCATCACGATCGCGTCGCGCATCAGGGGATGGTCGTCGATGACATAAATGCTCATGTTTTCTTCCTTTGTGATCGCCCGTCTTCTCTCATTTGTCCTCGGCGGGTAAGCCGATGGATCCTTGCCGGATCAACTCCCGTGGGTAGGGGTCGTTGCCTCCGCCAGTGCTTCCAGCGCCGCATCCGCGGCGCGCAATTCTTCCGTGCCGACCGGCTCGAGCTGGTCGGCAAGCCTGGCCAGTGCCGCGCCGCGCTGTTGCTGCAAGGCGGCAATGGCGCGCCCCGCTTCCTGCGGCGATGCGAAACCACGGCTCTGCAGCAGGGCTGCGCCGTTCGCGTCGAGCAGTTTGAAATAGAACAGCCCGTCGCCGCGCTCGCGGTACTGCTTGAAGGTCGGCTTGGCAACCTTCGCCGCCTTGCGCGCACCGCCCTTGTCGCGGCCTGCCGCGAGATTGCGCAGCCCCACCGCGTGGCGCAGTTCAGTCATGAAGGGGCCCGAGAGCTTGCGGGCCTTCTCGGCACCGATGAGCAGAATGCGCTCGATCTCCGCCGGGTCGTTCATCAGCGCTTCGTAGCGGGCGCGCAGCGGCGCCACTTCGCGGTCGATGCGCTCGAACAGCATCTGCTTCGCATCGCCCCAGGCGATGCCTTCGGCGTACGCCTTGCGCAGCGCTTCGGTTTCTTCGGCTGTCGCAAAGGCCTGGTAGATCTGGAACAGCGCGGAGCCTTCGGTGTCCTTCGGTTCGCCGGGGGCGCGCGAGTCGGTCACGATGCTGGCAATTTGCTTTTGCAGCTGCGCACGCGGCGCGAACATCGCGATCGTGTTGCCGTAGCTCTTGCTCATCTTGCGGCCGTCGAGGCCGGGCAGGGTGGCGACCGCATCGTCGATCTCGGCGTCGGGCAGCGTGAAGTGCTCGCCGTACTGGTGGTTGAAGCGCTGCGCCATGTCGCGCGCCATTTCGATGTGCTGCACCTGGTCGCGCCCCACGGGCACCTTGTGCGCGTTGAACATCAGGATGTCGGCGCCCATCAGCACCGGGTACATGAAGAGGCCGGCCGTCACTTCGGCGTCCGGGTCTTCGCCCTTGGCGACGTTCTTGTCGATTTGCGCCTTGTAGGCATGCGCGCGGTTGAGCACGCCCTTGCCGGTCACGCAGGTGAGAAACCAGGTCAGCTCGGTAATTTCGGGGATGTCCGACTGGCGGTAGAAGGTCACGCGTTCGGGGTCGAGCCCGCAGGCCAGCCAGCTGGCGGCAATCTCGAGCGTAGAGCGCTGGATGAGGGCGGGCTCCTGCACCTTGATGAGCGCGTGGTAGTCGGCCAGGAAAAAGAAGCTCTCCACGCCCGGCGCGACGCTCTGCCGCACCGAGTGGCGGATCGAGCCGACGTAGTTGCCGAGGTGCGGCGTGCCGGACGGCGTGATGCCGGTCAGGACGCGCAGGGGAGCAGAAGAAGACGAAGCCATGGGAGAGGAACTTAACGCAGCAAAGCCGTGAGCGGGGAGATAAGCAGGTTGATGACCGTGTAGCCGACGTCCATCAACGGGCGCAGCCAGAAGGTGCTGACAACGCCCGCGATCACCAGGCCCATCACGATGAAGAAACCGAAGGGCTCGATGCGCGCCAGAAAATTCTGCGCCGGTCCGTTGGGAAGCAGGCCCGCGAGCACGCGGCCGCCGTCGAGTGGAGGCAGCGGAAAGAGGTTGAAGGCCCACATCACGAGGTTGACCAGCACGCCGCCTTGCGCCATCTTGATGAAAAAGGTTTCATTGATGCCTGCCGCGATGAGCCCGACCAGCACCAGCGCCCAAAGAATGGCCTGTATGAAATTCGACACCGGGCCGGCCAGCGCCACCCAGATCATGTCGCGCTTCGGATGACGCAGGTGCCCGAAGTTCACCGGCACCGGCTTGGCATAGCCGAACAGGAAGGCCCCAGAGGTTGCAAAGTACAGCATCAGCGGCATCAGGATGGTCCCGATGGGGTCGATGTGCTTGATCGGATTGAGCGTCACGCGGCCCATCACTTCGGCCGTGTTGTCACCGAAATGGCGCGCCACATAACCGTGCGCCGCCTCGTGCACCGTGATCGCGAAGACCACGGGCAGTGCGTAAATAAGCACGGTCTGTATCAGGTTGGAAATATCCACTGGGCGATTGTGTCAGACAGAGTAGAAGCTTCGGTGCCGCTCGTCAGAGGCCGAGCACCGCCAGCGCGCCGCGGCCTTGCCGCACCACGACCGGATCGTCGCCCGTGGCCATGGGCGTGAGGTCGACCACCGTGGTGGGTTGCGAAGCGCAGGCGCCGGCGTCGATGACGGCGCCAATCTGCTTCTCGAAGCGCTCGCGGATCGTTTGCGCATCGTTCAGCGCTTCTGTTTCGCCGGGTGCGATCAGCGTCGTGGCCAGCAGCGGCGCTCCGTGCAGCATCAGCAGCTCCAGCAGCACCTTGTGGTCGGGCACGCGCAGGCCGATGGTCTTGCGCTGTGGATGGCTCACGCGCCGTGGCACTTCCTTGGTGGCTTCGAGCAGAAAGGTGTAGGGCCCCGGCGTGGCCGCCTTCAGCAGGCGGTACTGCTTGTTGTCGACCCGCGCGTAGTTGGCCAGTTCGCTCAGGTCGCGGCAGAGCAGCGTGAGGTGGTGCTTCTCGTCGACCTGGCGGATGCGGCGCAGTTGGTCGACCGCGTCCTTGTCGTCGAGGTGGCACGCCAGCGCGTAGCTCGAGTCGGTGGGCACGGCCACGATCTCTCCGCGCTGGAGCAGCGTGGCGGCTTGCTTGAGCAGGCGTTGTTGGGGGTTGTCGGGGTGAACTTCGAAGTACTGGGCCATGAAAGACTCCTGATTACGATTCCGCGGGCTCGATGGGGACGCGGCGCTCGCGCACGGTCAGCCAGGCGCCGGCCGCACCGCACACCGCGATCATCGAGATGCCGATGAGCGAGAAGCGGTCGGGCACGTGGGAAAAAACAAGCCAGCCGCCCAGCATGGCAAAGGCGATCTGCGCATACAGGTACGGCGTGAGCGTCGATGCAGGTGCGCGCTGGTAGGCGAGGATCAGAATGAAGTGCCCCACCGTGCCCATGAAGCCCATGAGGCACAGCAATGCCCACCAGTGCCACGAGGGCAGCGCCGTCCACACGAACGGCAGCGCCAGCGAGGCGATCAGCGCACCCACCCAGCCGGTATAGAAGTGCATGGTCAGCGGGTTCTCGGTCTGCGCCAGCCTGCTCGTGAGCACCTGGAACCATGCGTTGGTCAGCACCAGCCCGATGGGCAGCAGCACGGCCCAGCTGAACGCATCGCCGCCCGGCCGCAGGATGACCAGCGTGCCGATGAAGCCGCCCGCCACCAGGGCCCAGCGCAGCACCGAGACATGCTCCTTGAGCGTGGTGGCCGCCAGCAGGGTGATGACGAGCGGTGCAATCAGCACGATGGACGTGAATTCCGCCAGCGGCATGTAGCGCAGGCTCAGAAAGGCCAGCGTGCTCGACACCAGCAACAACGCGCCGCGCAGCAGCTGATAGCGCGGATGCTGCGTGCGCAACAGCGCCGTACCGTGGCGCGGCAGCAGCACGGCCGCAGTGGCCACGGCCTGGAAGGCATAGCGGAACCACACGCCCATGAGGATCGGCACGGCCGCGGTCGATGTCTTGGTGGCCGTGTCGAGCGTCGCAAAGCAGGCCACCGCCACCAGCACCATGCCGATGCCCGCGAGGATGCGTTCGGATTCGACGTCGCGCGTCCGCTGCGCTGCGGCGCGGGCGTTCGCCAGTGCGGCCGATGCCGCGCTGCCGGTGCCGGGCCCGGGGCTCTGGCTCACTGCTGGATGCGATGGCTGAGCAGTTCCCACACCGGCGTGAGCGCACCGGGCAACGGTGGCAGCTTGCCGAGATCGCAATGGCTTTCGTCGGGGCTGTGGAAATCGCTGCCGCGCGAAGCGGCGAAATCGAACTCGAGCGCCTTGTCGGCGTATTCGACGTATTCGGCTGTCGTATGGCTGCCGGTGACGACCTCGATCGCCTGCCCGCCATGCGCCTTGAACTCGAGGAACAGTGCGTATTCCTCGTTCGCGGTGAACTTGTAGCGCCCCGGATGCGCAATGACGGCCATGCCCTTGGCGGCCGTGATCCATTGCACCGCGTCCTTCAGCGACGCCCAGCGGTGCGGCACGTAGCCGGGCTTGCCCTCGGTGAGGAACTTGCGGAACACCTCGGGCGTGTCGCGGCAGTGGCCCTGCTCGACCAGAAAGCGTGCAAAGTGGGTGCGCGAGATCAGCTCCGGGTTGCCGACGAACTTGAGCGCGCCTTCATAGGCGCCATGGATGCCGACCTTGGCCAGACCCTCGGCCATTTCCTGCGCGCGCTTGCCGCGGCCGCCGCGCGTGTCGTAGAGGCCCTGCGTCATCGCGGCGTCGTCGGGGTCGAAGCCCAGTCCGACGATGTGCACCGTTTCGTTGGCGAAGGTCACCGAAATTTCGGTGCCGGTGAGATAGCGCAGGCCGTTTGCGCGTGCCGCGTCGGCCGCGCGGTGCTGGCCGCCGACTTCGTCGTGATCGGTGAGAGCCCAGAGCTCGACCCCGTTGGCGGCGGCGCGCGCGGCCAATTCTTCGGGCGTCAGTGTGCCGTCGGAAACCACGGAATGGCAGTGCAGATCGGCATTGAGAATGGAGGACACAGCGTCATTCTATTGGGTCTGGAACCCCGATGCGGGCGCGTGGATGCTATTGCGATTGCTATTAAATAAATAGCATTACTGCAACAGCCGGTGCGGCTCAGCGCTTCTTGCGAAAAGCCGCCCACGCCGCCACCGCGGTAAAGCTCGCGACGATGGCCACGACGATCCAGAACCCGTGCTTGTGCTCGGCCAGCGGTATGCCGCCCACGTTCATTCCGAACAGGCCGGCGAGGATGTTGATGGGCAGGGCGAGCACCGTCACCACCGTCAGCACGAAGAGGCTGCGGTTGTTGTCCTCGTTCACATTGGCGGCAATTTCTTCCTGCAGCAGCTTGATGCGCTCCTGCAGCGCCTGCATGTCGCGCAGCACCACCGAAAACTCTTCGGTAGAGCCGCGCAGTTCCTGCACATCGGGCTCCGCCATCCAGGCCGGCGGCCCCTGCAGCAGGCGGAAGAGGGCGGCGGGCTCGGGGGCCAGCAGCCGCTGCAGCCGGACCAGCAGCCGGCGCAGCACGCCGAGCCGCGCGCGCTTGTGGTCGAGCCGGCCGGCCAGCAGCTCGTCTTCGATGCGGTCGATGCGAGAAGTGACGCCGCGCACGATCTTCACCAGCACATCGGCTTGGGCGCGTAGCAGGTGCTCGAGCAGTTCGGTGCTCGAGCGCGGCGCGTCGCCGGCCTTGACCGCCGTTCGCAGCGCATCGACCGAGCGCAGCGGCTTGGTGCGCGCCGTGACCACGAGGCGCGGCCCCACGCTGATCCAGAGCGTGGAGATGTCCGAAGGCTCGAAGCTGAACTCGAAGTGCACGTCGTTGATGACCGCGATCAGCGAATCGTCGGCGCGCTCGATGCGCGTGGAGGGCAGTCCTTCGTGCAGGGTTTCGTAGAAGGTGTCGGAGAGTTGCGCATGGCGCAATAGCCACCGCTCGGCCTGCGCGTGGCTCAAATTGAAGTGCAACCACAAGAATGCGGAGTCCGACGAGGGAGACTCGCCGCTGTCCAGCCAAGCCGCGGCCCGCGCCGAGTCGATGGTCTCTACGGGTTTCGACGCGGCGGCGTCGAACAGATAGCCGCAGATCAGCCCGGCTTCGTCGCCGCCGTATGAACTGGCGGCCAGGTCATGGAGTGCCGGCAAGGTGCGTGTCGATCAGGAAAGACAAAAGGGAGTGCCCCGGATGGTGTTCGCCGCATGTGACAACTTCGTGTCGGCTGACGCAACGCCGTCATGCAACGGTCACATGCGGCGGGCAGCATGCCCTGTTCCACCCCACACCTCTTCTCTCCTTGCCATGATGCCGACGAGCGCACTTCCAGACCACGAAGACCTGATGCAACGCATCGCCCGCGACCTGATCGACAGCTATGACGAAGAGCTCGAGCTCGAAATCGAGGACCGCAACTTCGACGGCTCCGACCCCGAGGCCCGTTCGAGCGACAAGGCCGCCCGGCAGGCCTACTTCAAGGAACTGTTCCGCCTGCAGGGCGAGCTCGTGAAGCTGCAGGACTGGGTGCAGCACAGCCGGCAGAAGGTGGTCATTCTTTTCGAAGGCCGCGATGCGGCCGGCAAGGGCGGCGTCATCAAGCGCATCACGCAGCGCCTGAACCCGCGTGTGGCCCGCGTGGCCGCATTGCCCGCGCCCAACGACCGCGAACGCACGCAGTGGTACTTCCAGCGCTATGCCGCGCACCTGCCGGCCGCCGGCGAAATGGTGCTGTTCGACCGCAGCTGGTACAACCGCGCCGGCGTCGAGCGCGTGATGGGCTTTTGCACCGACGGCGAATACGAAGAGTTCTTCCGCACCGTGCCGGAGTTCGAGAAGATGTTGGTGCGCTCGGGCATCAAGCTCATCAAATACTGGTTCTCCATCACCGACGACGAGCAGCACATGCGCTTTCTCGGCCGCATCCACGATCCGCTCAAGCAGTGGAAGCTGAGCCCCATGGATCTGGAAAGCCGCCGCCGCTGGGAGGAATACACCAAGGCGAAGGAAATCATGCTGGAGCGCACCCACATCCCCGAAGCGCCGTGGTGGGTGGTGCAGGCCGTCGACAAGAAGAAGGCGCGCCTGAACTGCATCAGCCATCTGCTGGGCCAGTTGCCCTACCAGGAAGTGGCGCATCCGCCGGTCGAGCTGCCATCGCGCGTGCGGCACGACGACTACCTGCGCCAACCCGTGCCGGCGAACATGATCGTGCCGGAGATCTACTGACGCGAACTGGCGCCGTCTGTTTGGCCGGCTGGCGCTTTGCCCTCACACTGCGCCATGGTCCGTCGTTCCACTGCTTCCGTTTTCGCCCGCGCCTACGAGCGCAACCTCAAGGCACTCACCAAGATCACGCTCGGCAACAGCAAGCGCGTGGCCGGCCAGGTGCAGCGCGCGGCAGGCCAGCGGCTCAAGCCGCCGCCCGGCAAGGGCGACTGGCTCAGCGGCATGGCGCTCGGCCCCGGCGGCGCGCGGGGCTATCACCTGTTTCGTCCGGCCGGCCTGCAACTGAAGCCCGGCGAGAAGCTGCCGCTGATGGTCATGCTGCACGGCTGCGGCCAGACCGGTCGAGACTTCGCGGCCAGCACGCGCATGAACGCGCTGGCCGTGCGCCAGCGCTTCCTGGTGCTCTACCCCGAGCAGGACAGGCTGGCCCATCCGCAAGGCTGCTGGAACTGGTACGAGCGCCGCTCCGGTAAGGCCGACGCCGAGGCCGCCACGCTGATGGCCGCCGTCGACCAGGCCTGCATGCTCTACCCGGTGGACCGCGATCGCGTGGCGCTGGCCGGTCTTTCGGCCGGGGCCAGCATGGCGGCGCTGCTGGCCACGCGCTATCCGCAGCGCTTTCGCGCGGTGGTGATGCATTCGGGCGTGGCACCCGGCGCCGCGAAGTCGCCGGCCACTGCGCTCGGCGCCATGCGCGGCCAGAACGTACCGCCGATGCCCGCGACCGCGGTGGGCAAGGCGATGGGCGCCGCGGCCGTCTTCGCGACCCTGCCCCCGATGCTGGTGCTGCACGGCGATGCCGATGCCGTGGTGGCGCCCAGCAACGCCGTGAGCAGCGCCGCCGTGTGGGCCACGGCCATGGGCGCGCGGCCCGGATTGCCGCGCGACGTGCAGCGTGGGAAGCGCCGCGCGATGCGCCTGACCGATTTCAGGCGCAAGGGCCGCACCGTCGTCGCGCTGTGCGAGATCGCCGGGCTCGGCCATGCGTGGAGCGGCGGCGCGGCCAAGCTGTTGTTCAGCGATGCGGCCGGGCCCGATGCGACGCGCATGGCCTGGGCCTTTGCAGCCGCGCAGTTCAAGCACGCCGCCAAGGCTTGAGGAAGGAGCAAATCCTTCTCAGGCCGCGACGCCCTCGCGTGTCGCCGCGCGCCAGGCACCGGGCGCCATCCCCTTCTCGCGCTTGAAGGCCTTGCTGAACGCGGCTTCCGATTCATAGCCCACCGCGCCGGCGATGGTGCCCAGCGCGGCGTTGCCCTGGCCCAGCATGTTGCCGGCCTTGAACATGCGCCATTGCGTGAGGTATTCCAGCGGCGCCTGCCCCACGCGCTCGCGAAAGCGCTGCGCGAAGGCCGAGCGCGACAGGCTGGCGGTAGAGGCCAGCGATTCCACCGTCCAGTCGCGGGCCATGTCCTTGTGCATCGCGCGCAGCGCGGGGCCGATGCGGGTGTCGGCCAGCGCGCCCAGCCAGCCCGTCTGCGATTCGCCGCCGGCCGCGACGTGGGCGCGCACTGCCTGCACGAACACGATGTCGGCCAGCCGGCTCACGAGCAACCCGGAGCCGAGGCCGGGTTCGCCGGTTTCCATCGCAAGCAGCTGCAGCGTGCCCTGCAGCGCCAGGGCGCGCGCCTCTTCCATCTTCACGTGCAGCAGCACCGGCAACAGGTCGAGCAACGGGCGCGCGGCGCGCGGGTCGAAATGGAACCAGCCGCAGATCACCGAGGCCGCGGCGCTCGTGCCGCCCAGTTCGACGACGCCGCCGATGCGGTCGCGCACGACCGAGGTGCAGCTCACCGTCGGCGTGTCCGGACGGTCGCGCAGCACATAGGGCGAGCCGTGCGCCAGCACATAGCAGTCGCCGGCGGCGAGCGCGACAGGGTGGTCGACCCCATCGACTTCGAGCAAGCAGCTGCCGCGCACCACGAGGCCGAAGCGCGCACTCTCGCCACCTGCCAGGCTGAGGCCCCAGGGCGCGCCGGCTTCGAGGCGGGCATACAGCGCGCTGCGCACGCGCATGGCGGCGAAGACGTCGTCGAGCGGATCCATGGAGCTCCTGTGAGGGTGGACGAATGGACATGATTCTCGGCCTGGCAGGCATTCACTGTCCACCGGTCGCGGCAGAAACTGCAGTTTCACTCTCTCGAAAACGCCGGAGCAGACCCCATGAATACGAATACCAAGCTCGACATCGACTTCGCCGAACTTGCCGAGCGCTACGTCGCGCTCTGGAACCTGACGGACGCGGGCGCGCGCCGCGATGCCATCGCCAGCCTGTGGGCACCCCAGGGCGAACACTGCGTGCGCACGCTGCGGGCCAAGGGCTACGAGGCGCTGGCGCAGCGTGTCACCGGTTCGCACGAAAGGAACGTGCGCGACGGCGGCTTTCTTTTTCGCGCGGCCGGCGACGCCCAGTTGCTGCAGAACACCGTGATGTTCCATTGGGAGATGGTGCCGGCCGGGGGCGGCCCCGTCGCTGCGCTCGGGCTCGAGTTCCTGGTGCTTGCCGAGGACGGGCGCATCGCCGCCGACTACCAGTTCATCCTGCCGACGCCTTCGGCCTGAAGCCCCGGCGATGACCTCCGAGGTCATTGCCGCAGCGCCGCCTCGGCCCAACACTCGAATCCATCATGACGCAGTCAAACATCGCTGTTCCGGCAGCATCGCTTTCATCCACGGCCGGCCACGGCGCGAGCGCGGCCAGGCCCGGCCCACTCGCCCTGTGGGTCATGCTCAGCGGCACCTTCCTGGTGGTGCTGGACTTCTTCATCGTCAACGTCGCGCTGCCCTCGATGCAGCGCGAGCTGCAGGCCGGCACGGGCACCTTGCAGATGGTGGTGGCCGGCTATGGCCTTGCCACCGCCGCGGGCCTGATCACCGGCGGCCGGCTCGGCGACCTGTTCGGCCGGCGCCGCATGTTCATGCTGGGCCTCTTGCTGTTCACGCTCGCCTCGGCCGCCTGCGGTTTCGCACCGAATGCCGAGCTGCTGGTAGCGGCTCGCGTGCTGCAGGGGCTGGCCGGTGCGCTGCTGCAACCGCAGGTGCTCGCGATGATCGGCCTGGCCTACGCCGGCGAGGATCGTGCGCGTGCGTTTGCGGCCTATGGGCTCACGCTGGGCCTGGGCGCCACGCTGGGTCAGTTGGTGGGCGGGCTGTTGATCCATGCCGACGTGGCCGGGCTTGGATGGCGCAGTTGCTTTCTCATCAACGTGCCCATCGGCCTGCTGGCACTGGTGTTGGCACCGCGCGTCATTCCGCCGCTGGCGAACAGCGGCACCAGCAGGCTCGACCTGATCGGCATGCTGCTGGTGGCCGCGGCTTCGGTGGCCGTGGTGCTGCCGCTGGTGGAAGGGCGCGCGCAAGGCTGGCCGCTTTGGAGTTGGCTGTGCCTGGCCACGGCGCTGCCGCTGCTGGCTGCCTTTGCCTTCCAGCAGCGCCGCCTCGCTGCAAGAGGCGGCGCACCGCTGGTGGCGCCCGCACTGCTGGCGAACCGCCGCTTCGCCATGGGGCTGTTCACCACACTGGCCTTCTATGCCGGAAACGCTTCGCTGTACTTCGTGCTGGCGCTCTACCTGCAGCAAGGCCTGGCGCTGGGCCCGCTGACCTCGGGCCTCGTCTTCACGTCATTGGCGATCGGCTTCTTCGCGGCCTCGATGGCCGGTGCGCGCCTTGCACGCCGCTTCGGCGGCAAGCCGCCGATCGCGCTCGGTGCGCCGGTGCTGGCCGCTGGCCATGCGCTGCAGTTCGTCAACGTCGCCGGGTGGGTTGGCCACACGCATGTGGTCGCGTGGATGGTGCCGTTGCTGCTGGTGCAGGGCGCGGGGCTCGGCATGGTGATGGCGCCGTTGGTCTCCACCGTGCTGGCCGGGCTGCCGTCGCAGCATGCGGGCGTGGCGTCGGGTGTGCTGTCGATGGTGCAGCAGGCGAGCAATGCGCTGGGCGTGGCGCTGATCGGCATCCTGTTCTATGGGCGGCTGGGCGATGCGGCGAATGCGGCGGGCTATGCGGGCGCATTCGGTGTGGCGCTGGTGTACCTGACGGTCTCTGCGTTGATGGTGGCGGTGCTGCATCGGCGGGCGACGCAGCACTGAGCCCACCGCGAACGCTCAGCCTGGTTTTGGCGGCGGCAGCGCAGAGAGTTTCGAGACCACGCTCTGGCATGCCGCGATCAGGTCGCGAACGATGCGTTCATCCACATTCAGGTCGCCTTCGTACTCGCCGAGGTTTCGTATTTCGTGACCCTTGGCCAGCACGCGCCAGACTTCCGGCCCCAGCGCCAGTGTGTGGGGCAGAACCTGAAAGACGATGAAGCGGTTGCTCGACCGGTAGCCATGCCAGCGAAGCGCCGCGAGGCACATCGCGTGTGCCGCGTTGTAGGCCAGATCGAAGCGGCCCTCGACCGAGAGTTGCATCACCTGGGCATCCGCCAGGCGCGCCAAGCCGGAACGCATCAGCCCTGCGAATTCGCGGGCGTCAGGGGGTTCAGCGGCGAGCGGCTTGGCCGGGCCGCACAGGTTTTCAAGCGGGGAGGGCATCTGCGTCGCCGATCACCCAGAGCTTGGGCTGTTCCATGACGCGCCTCACGAACGATTCGCCGTCCTTGTGTTTTCGCATGAGTTCCTTTCTCGTGAACAGGGTCGGGTTTACTGTACGGCCGAGTCGTGCCGATACCGCGTCGAGCGCGAGAAACAGATCCGAATACGCAAGTTCTTCACTGATCAGGAGCAGGTCGATGTCGCTCGTTGCCGTGTCGCTCTTCTTGGCGACCGAGCCGAACACGAAGGCAGCGTCGATCTTGTCGGCGAGAGGTGCCAAGGCTTCCCGCAGCGGACCGGCGAGCCCGAAGGTCTTGCGCACGATGCTGCTCAACTCCTCGTAGATCGGCGCCGAGGCGTTCGCTTGATAGTGCTTCTGGTTGCCGACGCGCGAGGTGACGAGCAGGCCGCTGTCGGTCAGATGTTTGAGTTCGCGTTGCACGGCGCCGGAGCCCGCACCGGTAAGCTTGATCAGCTCGCTGGAAAAGAAGCTGCGCTCGGGCTGGCCGAAAAGGTAGCCGAGCACGCGCTGCTGAGTCATGGTGAAAAGAGCATCCGCCAGGCTGGCGGTTTTCTCGACGGCTGGCGCTATTGATTTACCCATTTTGGGCATTTTAAAGCCCAAAATGGGTTTGTTAGGTAGGCGCTCGGCGGTGCCCCATCCGCCTGAGTACCTCCGTGTACGCCACCCGGCGTATTTCCCCTTGTTGGTGCATTCCGCAGACTCCCCTCCATCGTCCGGCCAGCCCGGCGACCAGGTTTCAACCACCCCGGAGCAGGAGTCCACATGCAACGTCGTTTCACCCTCAAGGCGCTCACCGCCGCCGTCGCCCTGGCCAGCATCTCCGCTGCGCCGGCCTTTGCCGCCGACACCATCAAGGTCGGCGTGCTGCACTCGCTGTCGGGCACGATGGCCATCTCGGAAACCGTGTTGAAAGACACCGTGCTGATGGCCATCGACGACATCAACAAGAAGGGCGGCGTGCTGGGCAAGCAGCTCGAGCCTGTGGTGGTCGACCCGGCTTCCAATTGGCCGCTGTTCGCTGAAAAAACCAAGCAGCTGCTCGGCCAGGACAAGGTGTCGGTGATCTTCGGCTGCTGGACCTCGGTGTCGCGCAAGTCGGTGCTGCCGGTGGTTGAGGAAATGAACGGCCTCCTGTTCTACCCCGTGCAATACGAGGGTGAAGAACTCTCGAAGAACGTGTTCTACACGGGCGCCGCGCCCAACCAGCAAGCCATTCCGGCCGTCGACTACCTGATGAGCAAGGAAGGCGGCGGCGCCAAGCGCTGGGTGCTGCTGGGCACCGACTACGTGTACCCCCGCACGACCAACAAGATCCTGCGCGCCTACCTGAAGAGCAAGGGCGTGAAGGACACCGACATCGACGAGAAGTACACGCCGTTCGGCCACAGCGACTACCAGACCATCGTCGCCGACATCAAGAAGTTCTCGGCTGGCGGCAAGACGGCCGTGGTGTCGACCATCAACGGCGACTCCAACGTGCCGTTCTACAAGGAACTGGGCAACGCGGGCCTCAAGGCCAAGGACGTGCCGGTTGTCGCCTTCTCGGTGGGCGAAGAAGAACTGCGCGGCGTGGACACCAAGCCGCTGGTGGGCCACCTGGCCGCATGGAACTACTTCATGTCGATCAAGAACCCGACCAACACGGCGTTCATCAAGCAGTGGGGCGACTACGCCAAGGCCAAGAACATCGCCGGCCACAAGGACAAGCCGCTGACCAACGACCCGATGGAAGCCACCTGGATCGGCATCCACATGTGGAAGCAGGCGGTCGAGAAGGCCAAGAGCACCGACACCGACAAGGTGATCGCGGCGATGGCTGGCCAGACCTTCACGGCACCCTCGGGCATCGTCTCGAAGATGGACGAGAAGAACCATCACCTGCACAAGAGCGTGTTCATCGGCGAGATCAAGGCCGACGGCCAGTTCAGCGTGGTGTGGAAGACGCCGGGTCCGGTCAAGGCCAAGCCGTGGAGCCCGTACATCGAAGGCAACGACAAGAAGCCGGATCAGCCGGCTGGCAAGTCGCTGTAATTCTTCGACAGGTCCCTTGCCTTGCTCCCTCTCCCCTTGGGGAGAGGGCAGGGGTGAGGGGGAGCGGCGGTCGATCTGGCCACCGTATCTGTTTGAAGGCCGACGGCCCTCACCCCAACCCTCTCCCCAAGGGGAGAGGGGGCAACACGAATTCACGATGCTTCGACGAACCCTTCACTGCGCACTCGCCGCCATGCTGCTCATGGCATCGGCCGCTCACGCGTTGACCGCCGACGAAGCCAAGGCCATTGCCTCCGGCGAATCCGAATCCCGCATCACCGCGCTCAACAAGGCCGTGCTCACGGCCGACGACAAGACGGCCGCCTTCATCCAGGCCATGTCGGAAGACGCGGTCAAGTACACCGAAGACAAGGTCTTCGTGATGAAGGACGACAAAGGCTACGACCCCGTGACCGGCACTGAACTGAAAGTGCCCGACACCGCGGAAGACGTAGTCAACAACAACCTCATGCGCGGGGCGCTCGATGCCGCGCAAGCCGCGCTCAAGCTCACGAGCAAGGACGACGCGGTGCGCGCCGAAGCCGCGCAAGCGCTCTTCAAGGAGCCCGACGAATCGCGCGTGCCCATGGTCGAGAAGGCACTGGCCGCCGAGACCAATCCCGCGATCAAGGCGCAGCTGCAACTCGTGCGCGCCGCCAGCATGCTCACCAGCGCCGACAAGGCCAGGCGCCTGGCCGCGGCCAAGGAGCTTGGCGCCAACCGCAGCCCCGACACCAAGCTGCTGCTCAACCAGCGCCTCGCCGACGAAACCGAGACCGACGTCAAAGCCGCCATCGTCGCTTCCATTGCCAGCATCGACGGCTCGCTGGTCTGGGGCGACCGCATCAACGCGGTGTTCAGCGGCATCAGCCTGGGCTCGGTGCTGCTGCTCGCCGCGCTGGGCCTGGCCATCACTTACGGCCTGATGGGCGTCATCAACATGGCGCACGGCGAGCTGATGATGATCGGCGCCTATGCCACTTACGTGATGCAGGGCATCTTCCAGCGCTACATGCCCGAGGCGGCTTTCGGCTGGTACCTGGTCGCGGCCATTCCTGTGTCCTTTCTTGCATCGGCGCTCGTGGGCGCGGTGCTCGAACGCGGCGTGATCCGTTTCCTCTACGGTCGGCCGCTCGAGACGCTGCTCGCCACCTGGGGCATCAGCCTGATGCTGCAGCAGCTCGTGCGCACGCTGTTCGGCGCGCAGAACGTCGGCGTCGAGAACCCCGGCTGGATGAGCGGGGGCTTCACGATGCTCAGCAACGTGACGCTACCCTGGAACCGCATCTGCATCATCATCTTCGCGGTGCTGGTGCTGCTCGCGATGGGTTGGCTCATCGGCCGCACGCGCCTCGGCCTGTTCGTGCGCGGCGTGACGCAGAACCGCCCGATCGCCTCGTGCATGGGCGTGAACACCGCGCGCATCGACACCTACGCGTTCGCGCTCGGCTCGGGCATTGCCGGCCTCGCGGGCTGCGCACTGAGCCAGATCGGCAACGTCGGCCCCGACCTGGGCCAGAGCTACATCGTCGACAGCTTCATGGTGGTGGTGATGGGCGGCGTCGGCCAGCTCGCGGGCACCGTGTATGCGGCGCTGGGGCTCGGCATTCTCAACAAGTTCATCGAAGGCTGGGCGGGCGCGGTGCTCGCGAAGATCGCGGTGCTTGTCTTCATCATCATCTTCATTCAAAAGAGACCTCAGGGCATCTTCGCCATGAAGGGCCGGAGCGCGGAAGCATGAGCAAGGTCGTACTACCCACCAAAGGGCCGCTCCTGAGCGGCAAGGGCTGGACAGCCTTCTTCGTCGCGCTGATCGTGGTCTGCGCGGTGGCACCGGTGCTCAACATCGTGGTGCCGGCCGGTAGCCCGCTGCACATGAGCGACTACGCCGTGGCGCTGGTCGGCAAGATCATGTGCTACGCCATCTGCGCGCTGGCCATGGACCTGATCTGGGGCTACACCGGCATCCTCTCGCTGGGCCACGGCCTGTTCTTCGCGCTGGGCGGCTACATGATGGGCATGTACCTCATGCGGCAGATCGGCCGCGACGGCAACTACAAGAGCGACCTGCCGGACTTCATGGTGTTTCTCGACTGGAAGACGCTGCCCTGGCACTGGACCTTCAGCGACAGCTTCATCGCCACGCTGATCCTCGTTGTCGCGGTGCCGGGCCTCATTGCCTTCGTGTTCGGCTTCTTCGCGTTCCGTTCGCGCATCAAGGGCGTGTATTTCTCGATCATCACGCAGGCCATGACCTTCGCGGCGATGCTGCTGTTCTTCCGCAACGAGACCGGCTTCGGCGGCAACAACGGTTTTACCGATTTCAAGCGCATCCTGAACATTCCGATCGCCACGCAGGAGATGCGCATGACGCTCTTCGCGCTCACCGGCTTGACGCTGCTCGGCTTCTTCCTGTTCGCCAAGTGGCTCATCGGCAGCAAGTTCGGCCGCGTGCTGCAGGCCATTCGCGATGCCGAAACGCGCGTGATGTTCTCGGGCTACAACCCGCTGCCGTACAAGCTCACGATCTGGGTCATCTCCGCCATCATGTGCGGCGTGGCCGGCGCGCTGTATGTGCCGCAGGTCGGCATCATCAACCCGGGCGAGATGAGCGCGGCCAACTCCATCGAGATCGCGATCTGGGCGGCGGTGGGCGGGCGTGCCACGCTGATCGGACCGATCATCGGCGCCTTCATCGTCAACGGCGCCAAGAGCTGGCTCACGGTGGCGTACCCCGAGTACTGGCTGTACTTCCTGGGCGCCTTGTTCATTGCTGTCACGCTGTTCCTGCCGAACGGCATCGTGGGTCTGGTGAAAAAATGGTTGTCGCGCGAGAAGGTGCCACCGGTCGAGCCCGCGCAGGAGGCAAGGCGCGCCGTGGCGGCAGAGCAGGGCGTCGAGCCCGATGCACTGGCCTCGCTGCCCGTGGATGCGAAGGGAGCCCGCGCATGACGCCCGATCTGATGGAAGCCGGCGCCGAGCGCATCGCGCGCGCCCATGGCATGCCCCACGTGAGCGGCAGCACCGAGTCGGGCGGCCGTTCCGCGGACTTCGGCCGCATCGCCACGCCGGGCGAGGTCGACGTGACGCACGGCCGCATCCTGTATCTCGAAGACGTGAGCGTGAGCTTCGACGGCTTCAAGGCCATCAACAAGCTGTCGCTCGACATCGCGCCGGGCGAGCTGCGCTGCATCATCGGCCCCAATGGCGCAGGCAAGACCACGATGATGGACATCATCACCGGCAAGACCCGGCCCGACTCGGGTACGGTGTTCTTCGGCAGCACCATCGACCTGCTGCGCCACCGCGAGGCCGACATCGCGCAGCTGGGCATCGGCCGCAAGTTCCAGAAGCCGACGGTGTTCGAGCATCTCACCGTGTTCGAGAACCTCGAGCTCGCGCTCAAGACCAACAAGGGCGTTCGCGCCTCGATGCTGTTCAGGCTCGACTCCGCGCAAAGCGACCGGCTGGCCGAAGTGCTGCACACCATTCACCTGGCCGACAGCGTCTCGCGCCTCGCCGGCAACCTGAGCCACGGGCAGAAGCAGTGGCTCGAAATCGGCATGCTGCTGATGCAGGACCCGAAGCTGCTGCTGCTCGACGAGCCCGTCGCCGGCATGACCGACGAGGAAACGGCTCGCACCGCCGAACTGTTTCTCACGCTCAAGGGCAAGCACTCGCTGATGGTCGTGGAGCACGACATGAGCTTCATCCGCACGATCTCCGAGATTGTCACGGTGCTGTGCGACGGATCGGTGCTGGCGCAGGGCACGCTCGACGAAGTGCAGGCCGACGAACGCGTGATCGAGGTCTATCTTGGGCGCTGATCCTGTTCGGGGTACGGCGATGGCGATCGAGCCCCTGACTTCCTCCCTCTCCCTCCGGGAGAGGGCTGGGGTGAGGGCAGACGGCCTCAACGCCACGACAAGCACCCGGTATGCGGTGCGGCGTGGGCGGCCCCTCTGTGCCGCCGAGGAGCGAAGCGTTTCGCGGATCAGGGCTCGCAGCTGTCTGAGCGAAGCGAGTTCTGCGAGACCCCGCGAAACGCGAGCACCGCAGGGAAGCCCGAAGGGCCGGCATAGTGGGGCCGACCGCGCCGTGCCGCGTACCGGGTGCCTCCAACAAGGACAAAGGAAGGCGTCAACAAAATGCTGACAGTCAAGAACATCCACCAGTACTACGGCGGCTCCCACATCCTGCGCGACGTGAGCTTCGAGGCCACGCTCGGCAAGGTCACGGTGCTGCTGGGCCGCAACGGCGTAGGCAAGACCACGCTGCTCAAGTCGCTGATGGGCCTGGTGCCCATCAAGAGCGGCAGCATCGAGCTCGAAGGCAAGCCCATCCACAAGGCCACGCCCTACGAAAGAGCAAGAGCCGGCATCGGCTTCGTCCCGCAAGGCCGCGAAATCTTCGCCAGGCTCACTGTCGAAGAAAACCTGCGCATGGGCCTGGCCTACAAGAGCGGCAGCACGCCCATTCCGGCGGAACTGTTCGAACTGTTCCCGGTGCTCAAGCAGATGATCAACCGCCGCGGCGGCGACCTTTCCGGCGGCCAGCAACAGCAACTCGCCATCGCGCGTGCCCTGGCACCCAAGCCCAAATTGCTGATCCTCGACGAGCCGACCGAAGGCATCCAGCCCAGCATCATCAAGGACATCGGCCGCGTCATCCGCATGCTGGCCGACCGCGGCGACATGGCCATCGTGCTGTGCGAGCAGTACTACGACTTCGCCCAGGAACTGGCCGACGACTACCTCGTGATGGAACGCGGCGAAGTCATTGCGCGCGGCCTCGGCAAGGACATGGAAGCGCAGGGCGTGCGCCAGCTCGTGGCCATCTGAAACCGGGCCGGCCGCCAGCGGCCAGCATCGCGGTACTGTCCCGCGGCATCGCCGTACCGGCAGAAATTCAGGGTTTACCCTAAAATCCGGCTTCTGCCCGTCGCCGCCGGGCGACCTCCCAGGAGCCTGGCCTTGAACGCCTCCCCACCCGCGCTGGACGGCGCGGACACCGCCATTTCCGTTTCTTCTCCTTCGGCGAAGCCCGTCAGTTTCCTGCGGGCCGTGCTCGCACTCGGCGTCGGCGGCTTCGCCATCGGCACCGGCGAATTCGTGATCATGGGCCTGCTGCCCGAAGTCGCGAACGACATCGACGTGACCATTCCGCAGGCCGGCCACGTTATCAGCGCCTATGCGCTCGGCGTGGTCATCGGCGCGCCGGTGCTGGCGGTGCTCGCGGCAGGGTGGGGCCGGCGCGCATTGCTGATCGCACTGATGGCCGTGTTCGCCGCCGGCAACTTCGCCAGCGCGATGGCGCCGGGGTATCTCTCGCTCAACCTGCTGCGCTTTGCCACGGGGCTGCCGCACGGCACCTACTTCGGCGTGGCCGCGCTGGTGGCCGCCACGCTCGCACCGCCCGGGCGCCGTGCCCGCGCCGTGGGCCTCGTGATGCTCGGGCTCACCGGGGCCACCCTCGTGGGCGTGCCCATTGCCGCATGGCTCGGCCAGCTGTTCGGCTGGCGCGCGGCCTTCGTGTTCGTCGGCGTGATCGCGCTCGTTGCCGTGGTGCTGCTGCGCCGCGACGTGCCCGACATCGCCGCCGCAGCCGGTGCCAGCCCCTGGCGCGAACTCGGCGCGCTCAAGCGCAAGCAGGTGTGGTTCACGCTCGGCATCAGCGCCATCGGCTTCGGCGGCATGTTCGCGGTGTTCAGCTACATCAAGCCCACGCTCACCGAGGTGGCCCACCTCTCGGTGCACAACGTGCCCTTCGTGCTCGCGCTGTTCGGCCTGGGCATGGTCACCGGCAACCTCGTGGGCTCGCGGCTGGCCGACAAGTCGCTGATGCGCACCATCGCCGGCGTGCTCGTGTATGCGGTGCTGGTGCTCGCGCTCTTCACTTTCGCGGCGCAGCATGTGGTCACGGCGGCCATCGGCGTGTTCCTCATCGGCACCACCGTGGCCATCGGCCCGGCATTGCAGATCCGCCTCATGGACGTGGCGGGCGATGCGCAGACGCTGGCCGCCGCGCTCAACCACTCGGCCTTCAACATGGCCAATGCGCTGGGCGCGTGGCTGGGCGGCGTGGCCATCTCGGCCGGCCTGGGCTGGACCTCGACCGGCTGGGTCGGCGCGCTGCTCGCGCTCGCGGGCATCGGCATCTTCGGCTGGGGCGTGACGAGCGCGCGGGCCGATGCGCGGCAGGGCACCACTCAGCGCGCCCCGAGCGCTTCGTAGCAGAGCTTCAGCGCCGCGCACAATGGCTCACCATGCCCGTGCGCCAGATCACCACCGACCGACCCGACCTGGCCCCGCCCGAGCGGAAAAAGATGAACGAGGGAAGGCCTGTTTCGCGCCGCCGCCTGCTGCTCAGCGGGGTGGCTGCCGCATCGCTGGGTCACCCCTTCCTGAGGCTGAACGCGCAACAGGCCTCGCGCGAACTCTTCACACTGGGCGTGGCATCGGGCAGCCCAAGGCCCGACGGCATGGTGCTGTGGACCCGGCTCGCGCCTGAGCCGCTGCAGGGCGGCGGCATGGGCGAGGCCCCGGTCGAGGTGCGGTGGGAGGTGGCGCATGACGAAGGTTTTTCGCGCCTCGCGGCGAAGGGCAGGGCAACGGCCGTGACGGCGCTCGCGCATTCGGTGCACATCGACGTGCCAGGCCTCGCGCCCGGCCGGCCGTATTGGTACCGCTTCACGGCCGAAGGCGTGCAAAGCCCCACCGGCCGCACCCGCACCGCGCCGGCCGAAACCGATGCCGCGCCGCAGCCGCTGCGCTTTGCCTTCGCGTCTTGCCAGCAGTACGAGCAGGGCTACTACGCGGCGTATCGCGACATGGCCGCGCAGCCTTTCGACTTCGTCGTGCACCTGGGCGACTACATCTACGAGAGCTCCTGGGGCTCGCGCCATGTGCGCCATCACCAGGGCGGCATTCCCACGCAGGTCGGCGAGTTTCGCGACCGCTATGCGCTCTACAAGACCGACCCGCACCTGCAGGCCGCGCACGCCGCGTGCCCCTGGCTCGTGACCTGGGACGACCACGAGGTGGCGAACGACTACACCGACGACGTCTCGCCGCGCACCATCGACTCCGCGCTGTTCCTTGCCATCCGCGCCGCGGCCTACCAGGCGTGGTACGAGCACATGCCCGTGCCCGCCAGCATGCGGCCGACCGGGGCTTCGGCCACCATCTACGGCCGCCATCGCTTCGGCCGCATGCTCGACGTGTTCCTGCTCGACGGCCGCCAGTACCGCTCGCACCACGCCTGTCTTGCGGGCCGCAGCGCCTCGCCGTTGGCCGACTGCGCCGACCGCCTCGCGCCGGAGCGCAGCTTTCTGGGCGCGGCGCAAGAGGCGTGGCTCGCACGCGAACTTGCCGCGCCGCCGGCGCGCTGGACGGTCATCGCGCAACCCACCTTGCTGGCCGAGGCCGACCGCAAGCGCGGCCCGGAGCACGGCTACTGGATGGACGGCTGGGACGGCTACGCCGCCTCCCGCGCGCGCCTGCTCGACAGCCTGGCCGCCCACAAGGCGCGCGGCGGCGATGCGCTGGTCATCAGCGGCGACGTGCATGCCTTCTGGGCCGCCGACCTGCGCCGCGAACCGCAAGGCCCCGCGGTGGCGACCGAGTTCGTCGGCGGTGCCATCACCTCGGAAGGCCCCAGCGCCGCCAACGTGGCCCACATGCTCGCGAAGAACGACCACCTGCGCTACGGCCGGGGCGACAAGCGCGGCTATGCGCACATGACGCTCGATGCGCGCGGCTGCGCAGTGGAGTTCCGCGCCGTGGAAGACGAGAAAAACGCCGACTCCGCCGTGGCGCCCATGGCCCGCTTTGCGGTGGAGCGCGGCGCGCCGGGCGTGCACCTCGAAGCCACCTGAAATATCCGGCGCCTGCAGGATCGCGCAGCCGTGTCTATGATGGCCGGCGCCTTCCTACCTCTCTCATCGCTTCGGAGCGAGACCACCATGAGCATTCCCACCACCCGTCTCGGCCGCACGGGCCTCACCGTGTCGCGCCTTGCGCTCGGCACCATGACCTTCGGCCTGCAGACCGACGAGGCCGTGTCGCACCGCATTCTCGACAAGGCTGCCGAGGGCGGCATCAACTTTCTCGATACCGCCGACGTGTACCCGCTCGGCGGCACCGTCGAGACCACGGGCCGCACTGAAGAAATCATCGGCCGCTGGCTGCAGAAGCAGGGCCCCACCGGCCGCCGCCGCTTCGTGGTGGCGACCAAGGCGGTCGGCAAGGTCGGCCCCAACAGCTGGGACCAGGGCGCCTCGCGCAAGCACCTGCTCGACGCCATCGACGCTTCGCTCAAGCGGCTGCAGACCGACCACGTCGACCTGTACCAGCTGCACAGCGACGACCGCGAGACGCCGCTCGAAGAAAGCCTCGAGGCGCTCGACGTCATCGTCAAGTCGGGCCGTGCGCGCTACATCGGCGTGTCGAACTTCCTGGCCTACCGGCTGGCCCGCGCGCTCGGCAAGGCCGAGCTGCACAAGCTCACGCGCTATGTGTCGGTGCAGCCGCGCTACAGCCTGCTGTTCCGAGAAATCGAGCGCGAACTGCTGCCGCTCGCGGGCGAAGAAGGCTTGGGTGTGGTTCCCTACAACCCGCTGGCCGGCGGCCTGCTCACCGGCAAATACAAGCCCGGCGCCACGCCCGAAGAGAACACCCGCTTCACGCTCGGCACCGCCGGCGGCATGTACCAGGACCGCTACTGGAACGAGCGCAGCTTCAACACCGTGACGCAGCTGCACAAGCTCGCCGACGAAGCCGGCGTGCCGCTGGCCACGCTGGCGGTGGCGTGGGTCATGGCCAACCCGCTCATCACTGCGCCGCTGCTCGGTGCCAGCCGGCCCGAACAGCTCGACGCCACGCTGGCCGCCGCCGAGTACAAGCTGGACCCGGCCCTGAAGCAGAAGCTCGACGAGCTCACGGCCGAATACCGCAAGGGCGACGCGCCCCGCTAGGCCCCGAAGGAGTGAACCCCAACCTCGCGCTGCCGCCATGGCACAGCTGATGTCGCTGCTGGTGCAGCACGCCATCGCGATCGTTTTCGCCGCGAGCTTTGCCGCGCGCCTCGGTTTGCCGGTACCCGCAGCCGCGGTGCTGGTCGTGTCGGGTGCGCTGCTGGCGGCCGGCAACGTGTCGGTGGCCGGTGTGGTGGCGGCCGCCGTGCTGGCCAACCTGCTCGGCGACGGCGCCTGGTTCTATGCCGGCCGGCGCTTCGGCTACCGCTTTATGCGCCTGTTGTGCCGCATCTCGCTGTCGCCCGACTCCTGCGTGCGGCGCGGCGAATCGCTCATCGGCCGGTGGGGCGGGCTCTCGCTGGTGGCCGCCAAGTTCGTGCCCGGCGTGTCGGTGGTGGCACCGCCGATGGCCGGTGCGCTGGGCATGTCGGTGTGGCGCTTCATCGGCTTCGACATTGGCGCCGCGCTGATCTGGACCGGCGTCTTCCTTGGGCTCGGCTGGGCTTTTCGCGATCAGATCCAGGAGGTGCTGGCCATGCTGGCCCAGGCCGGCGGCATCGCGACCCTGGCGCTGGTGATAGTGCTGGCCGTGGCGCTCGCGGTGCGCTACTGGCGCCGCCGCGCGTTCATGCGGCTGACCGGCATGCCGCGCATCACCGTGGACGAACTGCACGGGCTGCTGGCCAGCGAGGCGCCGCCGCTGGTCATCGACGTGCGCGGCGAGGCGGGCGTGCAGGTCGACCCGCGCCGCATTCCCGGTGCGCTGTCGTACACGCTCAAGGCGCTGCAGCAGCGGCACGGGGAACTGCCGCTCGTCGGCGGGCGCGACGTGGTCCTTTACTGCAACTGCCCCAACGAGGTGTCGGCCGCCCAGGCAGCGCGCGTGCTGCTGGCGCGCGGTGCGCGGCGGGCGCTGCCGCTCACCGGCGGGCTCGACGCCTGGGTGGCCTCGGGCCGCCCCACCAGCCTGCATTGATCAGTCCAGCCGGACCATCGGGCAAGAGAGGACCAATCGCTCGTCGAGCGGCGAATTGCGCCAGCCGGGCAGGGCGCGCTTCCGGTAGGCCTCCAGCGACTGGTAGCCCTGAACGCTCCAACCGTAGGTGCTGACCTGCTCCGCCTCGATCACCTCGTACCGGCACCGCCGGCTGCGGGCCTCGAGGCGAAAGGCAATGCGCCCGTGATCGCCGGCAAGGTCTTTCTCCAGAACACGGTAGCGCGCGGGCTTGCAAATGCTGAAGCTCGAATTCCATTCGATGGTTTTCGTTCGCACGTAGAGCCCGCCCGAACATGCACGCCCCGTTCCGCTGAACACCCCCGTGAACGGTGCTTCGGCCATGGCCGTGCCCGTGCCTGCCCAGACAAGAAGGGCCAGTACGGCAGCGCTGCCTGTCTGCATGAATGATCTCCGGTGTGCGTCCCTGTGCCCTCGCGATCTTAAGGTTCGGGGCCTTGTCCGGGTGGTAGTCTTCTCCCCCGATGAACCTCCGCACCAAGATCGTCGCGCTGGCCGTAGCACCGCTGCTCATTGCGCTGGTGCTGGTGGCCCTGGCGGTGCGCCACCAGGAGCATGACCTGGCCCGGCGTGAGCGCGCGCTCATCGAAAAAAGCTACATGGACCAGCGGCGCAGCGAACTGCGCAGCTACGTCGACCTGGCCGTGAGCATCGTGCGGCCCCTGTACGACGCCGGCCGGGACGACGAGGAAACCCGCACCGAAGCCCTGCGTCGCCTGGCCGCGCTCGACTACGGCGACGACGGCTACTTCTTCGTCTACGACATGCAGGGCCGCTCGCTCATGCATTCGCGCCAGCCCGATCTCGTGGGCCAGAACCTCTGGGAACTGCGCGACTCCCGAGGACGCTTCACCATCCAGGACCTGATAGCGGGCGCGCGCACAGGCGGCGGCTATGTCGAGTACGAATGGCGCAAGCCCTCCAGCGAGCAGATGGCGCCCAAGCTCGGCTACGTGACGGCGCTGCCGCGCTGGAACTGGATGGTCGGTACCGGCCTGTACCTGGACGACATCGAAACCACCATGCAGACGCTCGACCGCCAGATGAGCGCCAACGTCACCACCACGCTGCTCTGGATTGCCGGCATTGCCGCGCTGTGCCTGGGCGTGGTCAGCGCCACCGGCCTGCTGCTCAACCTCAGCGAGCACCGCGTGGCCGAAGCCAAGCTGCGGCTGCTGGCGCGGCGCGTGGTGCAGTCGCAGGAAGAAGAGCGCGGCCACCTCGCGCGCGAGCTGCACGACGGCACCAGCCAGACGCTGGTGTCGGCCAAGCTGCTGATCGAATCCGCCGTGGATGCGCTCGACCGCGAACGCCAGCCCACGCCGCCCGCACTGAGCAAGGCGCTGCAACGGCTCAACGATTCATTGCTCGAAGTGCGCCGCATTTCGCACCGCCTGCGGCCGGCCCTGCTCGACACGCTCGGGCTGCCGGCCGCGCTCGAACGCCTGGGCGACGAGTTTGCGGAAGAGGGCGCCATCGATGCATCGATCATGGTCGAGGGCGAAGCCTTCGAACTCTCGCAAGAGGCCAAGACCGCGCTCTTTCGCGTCACGCAAGAGGCGCTCACCAACGTGCGCAAGCACGCGAAGGCCCAGCGCGTGCACATTGCACTGAGCTTCTCCGACGACGAAGGCGTGCGGCTCGAAATCGGCGACGACGGCACCGGCTTCGACGTCAACGCCATGCAACTCGACCCGCGCCGGGGCATCGGCCTGCGCAACATGCGCGAACGCATGGAATCCATCGGCGGGCACCTCAGCGTGCATTCCGGCGAAGGCCGGACATCCATCGTGGCCGAAGTGCCGGCCGCCAGCGCAAGGCCTGAATAAATAGCCGATGACAAAAGACGCTGCCGCCCCGATCCGCCTCTTTCTCGTCGACGACCACCCGCTGGTGCGCGATGGCCTGCGCGCGCGGCTCGGCGCCATGCCCAACCTCGAGATCGTCGGCGAGGCGGGCAGCGCAACCGAGGCGCTGGCACTTGTCGAACAGCTGCGCCCCGACTTGCTGCTGATGGATGTCGGCATGAAAGACATGAACGGCATCGACCTGGCCGCGCTCGTGCTGCAACGCCAGCCCGCGCCGCACGTGGTGATGCTCAGCATGTACGACAACCCCGAGTACGTGCAGAAGGCCCTGCAGGTGGGCGCGCGCGGCTACGTGCTGAAGGACGCGCCGGCCGCCGAGATCGTCGCCGCCATCGAGGCCGTGTCAGCCGGCGGCACCTTCCTGAGCCCCGCGGTGTCGAAGAAGCTGTTTCGCAACCAGGCGCCCAGGCCGCTGCTCACGCCGCGCGAGAGCGAAATACTCACTGCGCTAGGCCGGGGCGAATCGAGCAAGCAGATTGCGCGGGATTTGGGGCTGAGCGTGCGTACCGTGGAGGCGCATCGGCAGAGCATCAAGCGGCGGTTGGGGATTGAGGGGCAGGCGGAGTTGATCAAGTATGCGGTGGAGCATGCGAGGGAGTTTGGGGGCGGGTGAGCTCGCACCTCTGGCTGTGCTCAACGAGCAAGCTGGGCCAGAACCCGTCTGTAATGAAGTGAAATGGACTGGCGCATGAACAGGCGCCACAGTGATCAAGTTCGGTTCCCGGCTTGGGCGGAATGGGCAAGACGATGGCTTTCTTTGATGCCATCGCCGGCCTGGACCCGCAGATCGCATGGCGCGTGGCCTTCGGTCTGTTGCGCCCAATGTTGGCATCCGGGCGTTCCCGTCGATTTCGGGGACGAGCGCGCACTTCTCATCCATCCACTCAAGCAAGGAGCACGGCCATGTCTTTCAAGATTCTCTGCTGCGACGGCGGCGGCATTCGCGGCGTCATCACGGCGCTGCTGATCCAGGACCTGGACCGAAGCTTCGGCATCGTCCAAGGCGCAGACGGTTTCGCCGGCACTTCCACTGGTGGCCTGATCTCGCTGGGCCTCGCGAGCAATGTGGGCATTGACGCCATCGTCGATCTCTACCAAAACGAAGGGGCCAAGATCTTCGAGCCCAACGGCTGGTGGCTGGACGCACAGGCCAAGCAGCAAGACCGGGCGCCGGCTCGGTCGGCGGAGGAACTGCTGGGCAGCGGCCCCGGCATCTTCAAATGCCAGTACGTCAACACCGGCTTGCAGGCGGTCGCCCAGAAGCTGGTGGGCAACGGCGCGTTGTCGTCGGCGAGCCGCTTCGTGGCCGTCAACTCCGCGCGGCTGTGGGATGCGAGCGACAACAACTGGGCACCGTGCACCATCTCCAACGGCCCGAACAACATCTACCGCGGCATCAGCATGGTGGACGCCGCGCTGGCCACTTCGGCTGCGCCGACGTACTTCCCGCCGTACCAGGTGGAGGACTTCGGCTACTTCGCCGACGGCGGTACCTTTGCCAACAACCCCTCGATGACGGCGGTCGTGGAGGCAATCTACCAAGGCTACGCCACCGCCGCGTCGGACATCGTGATGCTGTCGCTGGGCACCGGCGACAACCCGGTGGGCGTGCCGCCTGGCTCCGTGTCCAATCCGCTGAACTGGGGCGCTACGCACTGGCTGTGGCCGTTCAGCGACGGCGCGGTGCCCGCCACGGCGCTGCTCAATCTCACCATGGATGCCACCGCGGAGTTGGCGGCAATCCAGGCCCAGCAACTGCTCGGCAACAACTACATGCGCGGCAATGTGCCGCTGGCCCAGCCGTTCGGCCTGGACGACTACAAGAACGTAGGCGAGTTGGTGCGCGCGACGCAGAACTACATAGAGACCTCACCCGACTGGGCTGCGGTGCGCAGTTGGGTGGGGCAGAACTGGGCGTGAGCGAGCAGGCGGATGAGGGGGCTGCATACGGCGATATGAAGGCGTAGGCGGCTGCTTCAGACTGACCGCGGTCCTACGGTCGCGACGAGTGAATGTCGCAATCGGGCCCAAAGCGGTACTACGAAATTTCACGAAGCAGTCATTCGCAACTGGGCCGGCAACGCTCTTACTCAGCGCAGTTCAGCATCCACTGAACACCGAACCGGTCGGTCAATTTGCCGTAGTAGTCCCCCCACGGCTGAATGCCCAAGGGGGTCGTGACCGTTCCACCTGCAGCCAAAGCTCGGAAGAGATTGTTCGTTGAATCTCGACCGTTCATCGCAAGCAAATGCGCGGAGCCCCGCATCGGCTCAGCATCATCGTTGTCGGAGGCATAGAAGAGCAAGTCTGGTCCCTCGAACTTGGCATGCATGACCTTGCCGCGCATGGCCTCGTTCTTCACGGGCATGCCATCGACCCCGTAGCGAAGCACCTCGACGACACGACCAAGACCACATTGAGTATAGAAAGCCAGGGCGTCATCACAGGTCGTGGTGAAAAACAAATAGTTCGAGAGTTGCATGTTGGTATTCCCAGACGTAGATGGGGCGTCAGGCCGAGGCGGCTCCTTCGCCGAGTTGCGCATTGGTGAGAGCCATCCCGGCGATGCCCCAGGCCCCGTCTACCGCGTGCACGACGTTGACCCATATACGCTCCTTCGGGTGCTGCGCGCCTGACAGCTCATGAATGATGTTCGTGGCTTCTTCTATGTAGCCAACTTGAACCTCCCGACTGGCGAACGCGAAGGACGGGACCTTCCATTCGACGAACGCCACGGAGGCCTCCTTTGATCCGGAGTACGTGTGCTCCGTTGGCAAGACGTGGATCGAGCCCACGATGTTGGGCGTCATCGCCTTGTTTTCTGCCAAGCCATGCCATCTAAGCATGGCATCTGACAGGCGGCTGAAGGCGATTTTTTCCTGGCCTTTGGGAAGAACGCCCTCGGTGAGGGTGAGAGTAAGTGGCATGGGTACTCCAAACAGAAAGAACGGCGTCGCTCATGCGCTGCGAACCGCAGAACATTTCAAGTAACGACCGTTATTCGATAATACATAACGATCGTGTTTTGAACAACTACAATCGTCAGCTTCACATGTTGAAGGAGCCCCTCGTGTCAAGGTCCGAACAGAAGGTGCAGACGCGGCAACGCATACTGGATGGCGCAGGGCGCGGGTTTCGCAAGGCAGGATTTGGCGGGATTGGGGTTGACGGCCTGGCGAAGGAAGCAGGCCTGACATCGGGTGCCTTCTACGTTCATTTCGACTCGAAGGCCCACGCATTCCGGGAGTCGGTCGCACAGGGCATGGCCGAATTGCGAGGCGGCGTGCTGCACTTCCAGGAAAAGCACGGACGCACGTGGTGGCCGGAGTTTGTGCGCTTCTACCTCAGTGCCAAGCGGACCTGTGACTTGTCAGAGAGTTGCACGCTTCAGACGATGCCGGCAGAAGTCGCGCGATCGGATGAAGGTTCCCGTGAGACGTTTGAAAAGGCTTTGCGCGACGTTGCGCAGGTGATCGTCGACGGTCCAGCCTCGCCAAATGCACCACGAGACATTGGAGCCGCTTGCGCCGCCCTCTCTTCGCTTGCGGGAGCGGTTACGCTTGCACGTTCCGTAGGAAGTAACTTCGCAGACCAGATAGCCGCAGCAACAGAACACGCGCTGCTAGGGTCGCTAGGCGGAAAGAGTCGATCAACGACATCAGAACGCGACCGGTAGGTTCAGCTTCCAAGCGAAATGGGCGAGGGTACCGGACGTCGGCTCATGGCCGACAACCGTCTGTCATGCAGCTTGCGCCGCGAGCATGACAGCAGTGGTTTGGGCCCAAAACGTTGGGCTTCGTTCGTTGATGCGCTCGCACAACCACAACGAAGCTTGCTTCGTCGGCGAATCGGCCTCGCGAAGCTTTCGAACAAGCGCAGCTCGGGCGGACGCACTGTTCAGAACACGCATCAGCACTATCGAAGCCCACTTGGGAGCTCTCGCTCGCATGTCAGGCAGGACCTGAAGAAGCCCTGCGACGTATTCAGCGTCGGTGAACGCCTCTGCCACATGGATGAGCGAGAACATGGCCTCGTCATAGTCGGCCTCGTCATCCAGTAAGAGAAGCAGCGGACCAATATAGGCAGCAGTGGGACGGGCAACGAGGTCTTCCAGCGCTCGGTCAAGCGCTTGAACCGCGCCGGCACCGCGCATTGCCGCAGCACTCCGAACCTCTCGAATCGTGGCGTCAACTTCAGCAGCGCCGGTCATGTTCATTGCGCTCGTTCATGGATATGAGCCTTCGATTTTTGATGGATCCGCTGAAACCAAATGGTCGCGTTGGGGCGAATTCTGCCTCGCCGTCGACTGCCCGGTCTTGGCCATCAGACGGCGGCGGAGCCGAGAAGGTACACCTTCGAGCCTACGGGAAGACTGGCCTTCGCGACCGCACGAGGCAAGGAAAACGGCGCGTGAACCATAGGCCGCCCTCGGTTAATCATCTCGAAGGCGGCGATGTTCGTCCGAACCTGCGCGCCCTGCGGAGTCTCGATGAGGAGCTGCGCCCCAGTCTTCACGTCCCGTCCGAACGCGTACGGAACCACCGGCACGAGCACACAACCTCGGCCGCCGATATCAAACACGTCTTCGATTTCGAACAAGAACTGCATCTTGATGGTCGTTGGGGAAAAACTGGAGGGTCGAGGCGAACTTCTGCTTTTGGCCGAACTCGGAAGTCTAGCCTTGAGCAGCGGCAGTCCACTTCCGCTGCATAGCCGCCATCAGCAGACCAACGTCGAACGCGGAGGCTCTAGTTGCTATCGAGCGGTAGTGGCCAGAGTGGCTGAACTCCTGTCTGTCTTGGGTTAGTAGGCACCCATGTAGTCGCGCTTACCGATCTCAATACCGTTGTGGCGCAAGATGGCATAGGTGGTGGTCAAGTGGAAGAAAAACTGCGGCAGTCCATAGTGTAGAAGATATGCACCTGCGGTCAGCTTCTTTTCCTTGGGAGTGCCGGGGCGCAATACGATCTCGCGGCTCTCGCTCGAATCAAATTGCTCAGACTTGAAGGAGCCGATATGGGCCAAAGCTTTGGCGATCAACGCTTGCAGGTCGGCGAAGCTGACCTCAGTGTCGGGCCAGGACGGCACCTCGGCACCAGCCAGGCGGGAGGCAATGCCCTTGGAGAAGTCTGCGGCGATCTGTACCTGACGTACCAGCGGAAACATGTCAGGGAACAGCCGCGCCTGCAGCAGCGCATTTGAATCGATATTTTTTTGCGTCGCGTGGTCTTCGGCCTTCTTGAGCACGTCGGATAGGGCGCGCAGCATCTGCTGCATGACGGGAACGGAGGCGTTGTACAGCGGGCTGGTCATAGTGAGTTCACTTCTAAAATTGGGCACGATGGCCGGAGTTGGCGTGGCAGAGGCCCTGCCGACCATGTAAGGCTAACAGCACAGGGCGAACTGAATCGCCCCGACTTTTGTGGCCAGCTTTTATTCCCGCTGGTAGTCGGAGCAGCCGCGTTGAAGGGCAGTTCACTAGCAAGAAGCGGACGCCAATTGCAGACGCACGACAGACCGCGATCGTTGCATAGCCGACCCTCGGCGGGCCACAGTACTTACAACCGTCAAGCGGCGGTGCCGCGGCAACGCGGATAGTCCGAACACCCCCAGAATTCCTGGCCTGCGTTGGCTCCCTTCTTCGCCGTACGTCGCACCATGGGCTGCGTGCACTTGGGGCAGCTCGGGGCGGCCGTCTTCGCAGCCTGAGGTGCTGCATTGCTGGCATGCCCCGCCTTGTTGCGATCGTCGGGCTTGGCCGAAGAGCTTCCTCGGGCCTGCGTCAACAACCGGTGCAGTTGCGGGCCATCGAGCAGGCGGAGGTTGCGACCACTGGCGAAAGCTTCGGCCTCCGGCGTAAATCGACCAGACGTGACCACGAATCCACCGGCGGCGCGCTTGGCCGCCATGGCGCCGTAGAGCTCGCGCACCACCGGCACGCCAACCTTGAAGGCCCGCCATTGCTTGCACTGCACCAGGTACTTCTCTCCGTTCTTGCGAAGGGTGAGATCGACGCCGTCGTCTGGGCCCGGCTCGAAGTTCTCCGTGACTTGGTAGCCCTGCAAGCGAAAGCCCTCGCCGACGAGCATCTCGAATTCGCGCCAACTCATGTTGTCGAGGATGTCGGGCGCGTCTGAGCGGGTCACGCTGTCCACCAATGATCGGCGCGCGTGACGGCGCCAAGCGGAGATGGCCGCGCCAGCAAGGCAGAGGATCGGCACGATGTATTGCCCGGCGGTTGCAAGGCCGCGTCCCACGGCTCCGACCATCGCGTTGCCCATCTCGCCGGGGGCAAGGGCAACCGGAAGGGGCGCTATCGCGATGCGGTGGAGCAGCAGGTACCCGGCAATCGCCAGAATGACCCCCACGTACCAAGGCAACAGCGCGATCAGGTCGACCACGTCTTCGGCGGGGCTGGTTTTTTTGCGGCGAGCCATCGGTGATTTCCTCCTCTTGGCGGATTCTGCCCAAAAGTGACTGATCTCGATACGCAGGGTTACATATCGGCTCGTTCAAGCACTGCCATGCGTGATGGTGCTTCCCGGCCCGCGCGGAAGGCTGCATCGGCAGGCCTGGAGCGTGCTTCAGTCACCCGCCGGCCCCCAGTTTCAGGCTGGAACTCGCCCTCTCGCAGACGCTTCCGCCTCATGCAGATACGTCGTGAAGCCATCCTTGGCCGGGGGAGCTGAGTTGAGCAGCATCACTGCGCTGATCTGTCCTCGATGACCTGCTCCGTGGGTGACGACATGCATGAGCATCTCCTCGCGGGACATACGCCCCGGTGCGCCGTCGGTGAATGCGAAATCGATTCGTTCGGTCAATTGGCCAAGGTCGAGCGTCGACACATAGTCGATGTATTCCTGGTCGCTTCTTCTGAGATCAATAGATAGATATTCCAGTGTCGGCATCTCACCCAGATTGGCCGATGGGTACGCGTGAGCTTCTCGCTTGACATGCGCGGCGAATATCCGGTCGACCACATAGGTGTGGCTCAAAGCCTTGATGGCCAATGCGGTGATCGGGGAGTTGTCGCCAAGCCGGGCAAGCGCGGTCAATAGGTGGTCGTTCGCCCACGCTTTGTATCTGAAGAGGCGATGCAATGTGTTGTCCACGTTGTGGATCTCCTGGAGTGTTTGCGCGCTACAGATCTCACATGCAAGATGTTGCGCGAACCTTGCACGTCAGCCAAGAATATGAGCGATTATTCGCTTTTTCTACTCGCATTGGCGGCACCAGAAAATGGCGCGAAAACCAGCTATCAAGCCCAGGAAAATCGCGACTCAGGAGCGATCGCGCGTGACGGTCGAAAACCTGATCGAGGCAACTGCTCGCATTCTGGTCAAGGAAGGCTTCGACAAGGCGAGCACCAATCGCATTGCGGAGGTTGCGGGGGTAAGCATCGGTTCGCTCTATCAATATTTCCCCAGCAAGGAGGCGCTTGTCGCCGCCGTGGTCGAGCGCCACCAACAGCAGATCATGCAAACGGTGCGAAGCGAGTTGACGCGGGTATCGACCCAGCCGCTGGACGTGGCAATGCGCAAATTCGTCGCGGTCGCGGTTAAGGAACGTCTGATCAAGTCCACCGATAGACGGTCTGAACGTTGATCACGCATGCTGAAGGAGCGCCAAAGATGAGCCAGATCAGTTTTTTCGGATGCTGAGCATGCGGGCAAGAGGAAGAAGACACGCCGGGAAGTCTTCCTTGCCGAGATGGAACTGGTGGTGCCTTGGAAGGCCCTGCTCAAAGTCATCGAGCCGCACTACCCTGTGGCAGGCCGCGGACGCCGGCCGTATCCGCTCGAGGCGATGCTCCGCGTGCACCTGATGCAGAACTGGTTCGCGCTGAGCGATCCGGCGATGGAGGAAGCCCTGTACGAGATCGCCTCGCTGCGCGCGTTCGCGGGCCTGGGGATGGAGTCGGTTCCCGACGAGACGACGATCCTGAACTTCCGCCACCTGCTGGAGGCCAGCGATTTGGCCGAGGACATCTTCAAGCAGGTCAATGCCCACCTGGCCAAGAAGGGGCTGCTTCTGAAGAGAGGCTCCATCGTGGACGCCACGATCATCGCGGCACCCAGTTCGACCAAGAACGAGAGCGGGCAGCGAGACCCGGAGATGCACCAGACGAAGAAGGGCAACCAGTGGCACTTCGGGATGAAGGCGCACATCGGCGTGGACGCGGACTCGGGGCTGGTGCACACGGTGACGACCACGGCGGCCAATGAGGCCGACGTGGAGCAGGTGAGCGACCTGCTGCATGGCAAAGAGGACGCGGTGTGGGCCGACTCGGGCTATCGCGGAGCACAGAGCCGAGTGGAGCGCAGCGTGCAATGGCACATTGCAGGGCGCCCCAGCGACATGGCGAAGATGCCGGAGGGCCGGGCCAAGACCAGAGCGCGCAAGCAGGAATATCAAAAGGCCAGCATCCGGGCGAAGGTGGAGCACCCGTTCCGGGTGATCAAGCGGCAGTTCGGCCTTGCGAAGGTGAGGTTCAAGGGGCTGGCCAAGAACACGGCGCATGTGATCACGCTGTTTGCGTTGTCGAATCTGTGGATGGCCAGAAGGCAACTGATTGCGATGATGGGACAGGTGCGTCCGCAGACGGCGTGAATGGGCCGCAAAGGCTCTCAAACGCATGGCATGCCCACTGCAACGAGCCTTCGCGCGCAGCGGGACAGCAAGCACACTCGTCCTCAAGCCAATTTGCGACTTGATCAGACGTTCCTTAAAGCGCATCGTCTCGATCCGAAATTGCATCGAGTGCTCGCGGAGCAGATTCCGCGCGTGGGAAAACTCGAGAAGCTGGAAACCTTCAGTCGTGAAAATTTCAGTCTGTTCAGGGCCTATCTCGAAGGAGCCCGGAACGAAATCGGCGTCGATGACCTGGAGCTCGCATCGTTTGTCTGTGTCACCACGATCGAAGCATTGACGCATAACGCGGTGCTGCATCATTCCAAAGTGCTGAGCGACGATCCGATGGAGGCGCTCATCGACGAGAGTGCACGTCTCGTGACCGGGTATCTCAAAGGCTGGCGCGCAAGCACTCCGACGCGCTGATACGCTCCAAGCCACACCAACCCAATCGAAGCAACTCGAATGACCGATCTCCCGCACAGTCCCGCCGCCGACCGCAACAAGCAGCCCATCCTCGATGCACTGCTTCGCATCCTCGGCGCGCGTGGCGCCGCCCTGGAGATCGCATCGGGCACAGGCCAGCACGCCGCCTGGTTCGCGGCAGCCATGCCCCAATGGACCTGGCAGCCCACCGACGCAGACGCGCGCATGCTCCCCGCACTCGCAAGCCGGGTCGCGGAAATTGCACTGCCCAATCTCCGCCCGCCACTCCTGCTCGACGTGATGGCGCCTCAATGGCCATCGCAGGGTCCGGCGTTCTCTCAAAAGGCCGAAGACAAGTTCGACGCGATCTATTGCGCCAACATGCTGCACATCGCGCCTTGGGCCACGTGCGCCGCGCTGATGCAAGGGGCCGCGCGGCATCTGCTTCCTGGCGGGGTGCTGGTCACGTACGGGCCTTACTTCGAAGAAGGTGTTCCGCCGGCGCCGAGCAACCTGGCATTCGACGAAGACTTGCGCGCTCGCAATTCCGCTTGGGGCATACGCCGCCTGGAAGATGCGGCGGCAGAGGCGCGCCGAGCAGGCCTCGCATTGCGCGAACGGCATGCGATGCCCGCGAACAACCTGCTGCTGGTCTTCGGCCTCTAGCGCGCCACGCGGACGCGAGCTTTCTTATCCATCGCGGCATCACTTTTTCGATACGCACCGTTTGGGGTTACGCCGTTCTGCTGAACGGGATTCCACTCGTAGACGATTCATCTTCCTGCCAATGACACTCCGTCCCCTGTCGGGACGTATTCATTCACCAGGAGTCTGCCGTGGATCCCAATCAACCCGTGTTCACTATCGTCTCGTTCGTAGGCGGCGGCATTCGTGGCCTTTTGTCCGCGACGATTCTCCAGCGGCTGGCCAACGTCAGAGGGGGCGTGGTACTGAGCAACACCAGTCTTCTGGCCGGTTGCTCGACGGGGTCCATCATCACCAGCGAGTTGCTGGCAAACAGGACGCCTGGAGATCTCATCGATCTGTTCAAGGGCGGAGAGATTTCGTTCTACAACAGGATGAACGCCGATCCGAGTAAGCCCGCATACCCGATCGACGAGGTTCTTGCCTCGCAGGTCAAGCTGCACGGCGACACCACGGTGGCAAACGCCGGGCGCAACGTGCTCTTCGTGTCGTTCAATGTCGGCGGGCTCGAGACGCAAAGCGATGGCCGCGTTGTGCCCAAGCCCTGGGACACGCTCATGTTCACGAACATGCTCAAGACGGAGCGGGACAAGAGAGACGGGCTCGACGGAAACAGCGACACGCCGATTGCCGTGGCCGCATCGTCCAGCGGCGCGATGCCCGGGCAGCTGGGCTCGCTGCAGGGCAATGTCGACGGCGCGTTTTTCAACCACGATCCGACGGTCGCTGCCATCGCGCTGGCCGTGCGCAGCGGCGTGGCGCTGGAGAACATCGTGGCCATCACCATCGGCACGGGTCTGATGCCTGACTGGATTGCCACCGATACGCACGCGTGGGGCGCCCACCAATGGATGAACGGCGCGGGCAATCCGTTCGACAACACGCCGCCGTTCCTCATGAACCAGTCGCAGCCCTCGCCGGTGCTCGACATGTGCCTGAGCGGCACATCCGCCGAGATGATGCCGCGCCTGGCCAAGATGCTGCTGGGCGACCGCTACGTGAACATCAACCCGACGCTGCCGTGCTTCATTCCGGAAAATTCGACCAACTCGCAGGCGCTCGATCTGCTGGAGCGCCACGGCCAGACGGTGAACATCGACGAGGCGACGGCACTGATCGAAAAATACTGGCCGTACACGGAGGGCGTGCAGGCCAAGCCTGCGGCCAAGGACAGTGCGAAGCCGAGCGCTCTCGCATCGTCGTCATCATCATCGAAGGCCACCGCGCGCGGTGCCTCCGCGCCGGCATCCACGCCCGGACACGGCGAGTTCTTCTACATCCAGCGCAAGCTCTCCCCGAACGATGTGCTGGATGTGTGGGGAACCACGCCCAACTCGCAAGTGGTGGCGCGCGCCAAGCAGGCGGGCGCTCCCAGCCAGCAATGGCAGTTCATTCCTTCCGTGGAAAACCCGGGGTGGTACTTTCTGCAGACGGCGATGAATCCCGAGCGCGTCATGACGCTCCAGGACTCGGAACTGCCGCACCCGTCGATCGTCGCGGACGTCAAGCAACCCGCGCTTCTCTCGCGCCAGCTCTGGTGCCTGATCTCGACAGCGGAGATCGGCTGGTGGTTCATCCAGAGCAAGAGCCAAGCCTTGGAGGTGGTCGACAGCCCCAACCTCAACGCCTACGTTCCCACGGTGATCGGCGCCGCGGACGAAGGCGGCGACACGATTGCGGTGGGCACCGCGCTCGACTATCTCGCGTTCGAGCCGCAGGCCTGGGGCTTCGTGCGCTTGACGGCCCCTCGGTGACGTGAGCTGCGCCGCACGGCCACCTCGGTGGTGGGCCGTGGGCGGCGGGCGCACAATTCCGTGAGTGTCACTTTGCCCACGGCAGAAACTTCCATGACTGAGCTCTCCACTTCCCCTCGCGTCGCAGTCGTCACTGGCGGCGCGCGCGGCATCGGCCTGGCCATCGGCCATTGGTTCCTGGCGCACGGCTACAACGTCGCGCTGCTCGACATCGATGGCGTCACGCTCGATCAAACCGTGGCCGACCTGGCTCAGCCCGAGAGGGTGCTCGGCGTGCACTGCGACGTGTCGAATTCGTCGCAGGTCGACGCTGCCGCGAAAGCCGTGGTCGAGCGCTTCGGGCAGGTCGATGCGCTGGTCAACAACGCGGGCGTGGCGGTGTTCAAGCCGGCGCTCGACATCTCGTTCGAAGAATGGCGCGCGGTGCTTGGCACCAATCTCGACGGTGCGTTCCTGTGCACGCAGGCGTTCGGCAAGCTGATGGTCGAGCGCGGGCGCGGGGCGGTGGTGAACATCGCCTCCATCTCGGGGCTGCGCGCGAGCACGTTGCGTGTCGCCTATGGCACCAGCAAGGCGGCACTCATTCACTTGACCAAGCAATACGCGGTCGAACTGGGCAATGCCGGCGTGCGCGTGAACGTGATCGCGCCGGGGCCGGTGGAGACCGAGATGGCCAAGCTCGTCCACAGCACGGCGATCCGCTCCGACTACTACGACACCATCCCGCTGGGCCGCTACGGCACGACGGAAGAAATGGCCAACGCGGTGGGCTTTCTGTGCAGCGACGAGGCCAGCTTCATCAACGGCCAGGTGCTCGCGGTGGACGGCGGCTTCGATGCCGCTGGCGTTGGCTTGCCGACCTTGCGCAGGGGCGGCAAGCCCGCGTCCTGAATCCTGTCAGCGCACGCGGGGCACCGCGGCCGTGAGCAGCGCCAGTGCCTGGTTCAGCGTCGATCCCGCGAACCGCTCGCCCTTGGAATGCCCGATCCGCACCACGATGAGATCGTGCGACGGAATCACCAGCACGAACTGGCCTCCGGCGCCGAGCATGTAATAGGCCGAGGTCGGCATTGCCAGCGAGCTCATCCCGTTGATCCAGAAAAAGCCGCCGTAGATCGGCCGCTTGTCCGCCGCCCAGGCGGGCGCAACGCTGCTCACGAAATTGACAAAACCTTCGGGAAGAATGCGCTCGCCGTTCCACACGCCGTCTTGCAGGTAGAGATTGCCCAGTCGGGCCCAGTCGCGCGCCGACATGAAGTCGTAGCCCTGCGTCAGAAAGTTGCCGTAGGGGTCGGTCTCGATCACCATCGAGCGGATGCCGATCTTGTCGAACAGCGCGCGCTGCGGAAACGAGAGGTACTCCTCGCCGCGCTTTTCCACCGCAAGGCGCACCAGGTAGTTGGCCAGCACCGGGTCGGTGTTGCGGTAGCGGCCCACGGCGCCGGGTGGCCATTGCTGCGGCCGCGTGGCAGCGTAGTTGAACGCGTTGATCCGGCCCGTGTAGTAGTAGATGTGGTCGGGATAGGTGCCGTTGGGGTCGAAGTCGGGATCGTCCGGCGCCTTGATGCGCAGCCCGCTCGACATCTGCAGGATGTCGGAGATCTTGATCTGCTGCCGCCCATCGCCAGCGCCTTGCCACTCGGCAATCGGCGCCGGCTGGTCGAGCTTGTAGTCGCCCCGCTTGATGAGCACGCCCATCATCGTGGCCACGACGCTCTTGCCCATCGACCACGATTCGAGCGGTGTCGTTGCGCCGATGCCGTTCATGTAGCGCTCCGCAACGATGCGCCCTTTGTGCGTGACCACGAAGGCCGAGGTGTAGGCCTCCGGCGTGCCGAACGCAGCTTCGACGGCCTGGTTCACCTTGGCCATGTTGACTTCGGACGGCGGCGCGTCGCCCGGCAGCACGTCGCCCATCGGCCAGGGTTGCGTCGCCGGGTCGGGCAGCGTGGTCTTGACCTCGACGGGCATGAAGAACACATCGTCCCTGCCGGCCGGGAGCGTGACGCAGCCCTGCGAGCCGAAATGGCGCGCCACCAGCGTCGGCCCGTTGGGAATCGAGATGCGAACCTCTTTCTTCACGCGGTCGACCACGGGCTTGCCGACGTTCTTGCGCTGCTCGTACGGCCCCACGAAGTAGCCGAGGCTTTCAGCGGCAACGTCGGGGTCGATGCCCGTGATGAACACTGCCGAGCACATCGTCTTGGCATAGCCCGAAGTGTTGTGCTCCAGCACGTTGCCGGGAGGCGGCACGTAGGGCGTGTTCAGTTCGAGCGCCCGTGCCCGGGCAATGAGCGCTTCGCGTTCGGGCAACTGCGCCGTGGTGGGCGGGGGTGGTGCCACCGGAACACCGACGACTCCGCCGCCTCCACCCCCGCCGCCGCCGCCGCCGCAAGAGGCCAGCGCGGCTGCCAGGCTCAGGGCCGCGGCGGTCGTGACAAGGGAACGGCGGAACGAGCAATTCATTGGCGGTCCTTCGAAAGCGTCGCGATGGGAGCGTTGGTTTGCATTGTGCAAACTTCGACACCGGCGGGATTGTGTGTGAATCCCATGCGGCCGCCTAGCGCTTTTCAAGACGCGCGCAGGCGATGTAGCTCCAAGGTTCTCATCCCGCACACACCGCTAGCGGCACATGTCGTACCCGCCGGTTTCCAGGTGAAGGTGGTCCCGGTGCGCGGCGTTGTAGTCGGGGCCGAGCACACCATTGAAATAGCGGCAGGCACCGCGGTGTGCATCGAGCAGCAGCAGGGCGGCGGGGTCGTTCGTGCTGCTTGCCGCATCGGCCGCACCGCTGCGAGGCCAGGCCTGCAGCACCGTGATGCGACGGCCGTCGGCCAACGTCAGGGCTGCCACGTCGAGCGCATCGGCTGTCGCATGCCGGCTGCGCGACGCGCCCGGCACGGTGCCTTCGCCGCGATTCACGTTGCGGCAGGCATAGCTGCCGAGGTGATCGATGGCCGCCACCGGTTGGCCGAAGCGCTGCATGGCGGCCGGCTGCAGCGCGTGCCTCTCCCACATGAAGAAGGACAGCGCCATCGGGCAACTGAGCGAAGGCGCCGTGCCCAGACGCACGCCGGCCGAGCGCAGCCTGACGGCGTTCTGGAAGCCGCAGCCCGGCGCGGTGACGCGGTCGGGCAGCAGGTCGTATTGCATGCCGGTTTGCGCGAGCGCCGCAAGGCAGCGCGCCGGCTCGGTGCGGGCTCGCGAAAGCCTGAAGCCGGTCAGCCAGTTCGGCGGCGCCATCACGTCGAGCGGCGCCCATGGATTGAAGCGCTCCGGAATCTCGACCCTGCCGGTCGCGACGGCCCACGCACCCACGGCAAGCGCGGCGAGCACGGCGCAGAGCGCGGCCAGGCCGAGCCAGCGCTTGCGGCGCGAAGGCGTCGGCTTTGCCGGATCGGGAATGCGGCGGGAGGGCTCGAGCATGTTTTCATCGTGCCACACGGCACCCTTTGCATTGCCCTGGAGCATGGCTATCCTCCACGGGCATTGCAGTTGAAGCAGGCGCTTGAATTTTCAGGAAGAGAACATGAAAAAAACGGACGCGATCCAGGACCAGCCGGCATCGGAGCTCATCTCGAAACGAATCGCCGAGCTCGGGGGCTGGCGCGGGGAAGCGCTGGGCCGAATGCGCAAGCTCATCCAGCAAGCAGACCCGGGCGTCGTCGAAGAGGTGAAGTGGATGGGCACGCCGGTGTGGTCGCACGACGGCATCATCTGCACCGGCGAGTCCTACAAGGACAAGGTGAAGCTCACCTTCGCAAAGGGCGCCTCTTTGAAAGATCCGGCCGGTCTCTTCAACTCGAGTCTCGATGGCAACGTGCGCCGCGCGATCGACATCTTCGAAGGACAAGAAGTCGATGAATCCGCCTTCAAGGCGCTGGTCCGCGAAGCGGTCGCGCTCAACAGCTCGGGCAAATCGAAAGCTTCGGCGAAGAAGGCGAAAGCCTGAAGGGCTGCTGCTCGAAAAACGGGGCTACCAGAAAGCGTCGTCCTTACGGTCACGTACGACGCGGACGCGGTGCTCGGCAATCTTGCGAATCAGGTCTTCCGGCAGGGGCACGTCGTAGGGAACCTGAAGGTAGTTCTTGGTTGTCTTGTGCTTTGCCAGCTCCTGGCGAAATACCTGCAACCCCGCTTCCGTGGGCGCGAAGCTGAGGTGCGCCTTGTGCGCGGAGAAAGCAAACAGGAACCGGGGCTCTACGAAGAAAGGGGTTCCCCATTTGATCGCTTCCTCGGCGTCCGGCGCCACGCTCTTGAGGATGGCGTGCACCCGGCGCAGATGCGGTTGGCCCTCGGGTGGGGCAGCGCGGATGTATTCGTCGATCGTGGCGGGACGGTTGATTGCCATTTTCTGTTGCCTCCGTTGCTTGCGCGGGCGTGCACGCATGCATGCATGCATGTTGTTGCACACCTCATCTTGCCATCGGGCACAGCCGCTGCATCTTTCCGCCTACCAATCGCGTTAGAGTCTGGCGACGTCCACAAGCCCCGCCATTGCCAATGCCAAACTTGCAAGACGCCTCCATGCCCACGCCACGCCGCCGCATGCCGTTGCTGCTCCGGCTGCTCCCCATCGGCGCCTGCCTGCTGGCGCTGGGCTGCGCGAGCCCACGAGCGCCGCCATCGTCGTCCACATACAGCACCTCGCCGCTGACGACCGAACAATCGAATGGCGTTGCGATCCATGCACTGGGCCTGGTTGGCACGCCGTACCGCTATGGCGGCAACACGCCCGAAGGCGGGTTCGATTGCAGCGGCCTCATCGGCTACGTGTACAGAAACAACGCGGGCCAGGCCATGCCGCGCACGGTGGCGAGCTTGGCCGGGTTCGGCCGCCCTGTGCCGGCGTCCGACATCCGCTCGGGCGACCTGGTGCTCTTCGGCGCGTCCACGCCGTCGCATGCGGGCATCTATGTCGGCGCGGGGCAGTTCGTGCATGCGCCATCGACCGGCGGCGAAGTGCGGCTCGATCGGCTCGACGGCGCCTATTGGTCGCGCCAGCCGATGCAGGCGCGCCGGCTCTGAATTCGGGTTTTCCATTACGCAAAGCCACGCACGCGGCCCGCGCGGTCCGACGGATGCGGGTTCGAGGCGGGCGGGGAACACTCCCGGGTTCAATACCGAGGAGACATTCCCATGCACAGCATCCGCCGCCACCTGGTGTGGCTCGCCGTGGCCGTGCTCGGCGCATTCGCGCTGGGCACCGTCGCCCTGACGCGCGGTGAAAGCGTCAACGCCCTGTGGGTGGTGACCGCCGCAATCTGCACCTACCTGATCGCCTACCGCTACTACAGCCTGTTCATCGCCGAGAAGGTGCTGGTGCTCGATGGCAACCGCAAGACGCCGGCGCACCGCCACAACGACGGGCTCGACTACGTGCCGACCGACAAGAACGTGCTGTTCGGCCACCACTTCGCGGCCATTGCGGGCGCGGGCCCGCTGGTGGGCCCGGTGCTTGCGGCGCAGATGGGCTACCTGCCCGGGCTCTTGTGGGTGCTGGCGGGCGTGGTGTTCGCGGGCGCGGTGCAAGACTTCATCATTCTCTTCATCTCCACGCGGCGCGACGGCCGCTCGCTCGGCGACCTCGTCAAGCAGGAGATGGGCACGGTGCCCGGAATGATCGCGCTCTTCGGCACCTTCATGATCATGATCATCATCCTTGCCGTGCTGGCGCTGATCGTGGTGAAGGCGCTGGCCGAATCGCCGTGGGGCACCTTCACGGTCGCGGCCACCATTCCGGTGGCGCTGTTCATGGGCGTGTACCTGCGTTTCATTCGCCCGGGGCGCATCGGCGAGGTGTCGCTGATCGGCTTCGTGCTGCTGATGCTTGCCATCTTCGGCGGCCAGGCCGTGAGCCAGAACCCCGCATGGGCGCCGCTCTTCACCTTCGACGGCAAGGCGCTCACGTGGATGCTCGTGGGCTACGGCTTCGTGGCCGCGAGCCTGCCGGTGTGGCTGCTGCTGGCGCCGCGCGACTACCTGTCGACCTTCCTGAAGATCGGCACCATCATCGCGCTGGCGTTGGGCATCGTGTTCGTCATGCCCACGCTGCAGATGCCCGCGCTCACGCAGTTTGCGAACGGCAGCGGGCCGGTGTGGTCGGGCAGCATGTTCCCGTTCCTGTTCATCACCATCGCCTGCGGCGCGGTGTCGGGCTTTCATGCGCTGATCTCCTCGGGCACCACGCCCAAGATGCTCGACAACGAACGCCATGCGCGCTTCATCGGCTACGGCGGCATGCTGGCCGAATCGTTCGTGGCGGTGATGGCGCTGGTGGCGGCCTCGTGCATCGAGCCGGGCATCTACTTTGCGATGAACAGCCCGGCCGCGCTGGTGGGCAGCACGGTGCAGCAGGCGGCGCAAACCATCTCGAGCTGGGGCTTCGTGGTCACGCCCGAGATGCTGGTGCAAACCGCCAAGGACGTGGGCGAGAGCACCATTCTCGGCCGCGCGGGCGGTGCGCCGACCCTGGCCGTGGGCATGGCCCACATCCTTCACCAGGTGATCGGCGGGCAGGCCATGATGGCCTTCTGGTATCACTTCGCGATTCTGTTCGAGGCACTCTTCATCCTGACGGCCGTGGACGCCGGCACGCGCGCGGGCCGCTTCATGCTGCAAGACTTGCTGGGCAGCTTCGTGCCCGCGCTCAAGCGTACCGATTCGCTGCCGGCCAACCTGATCGCCACCGCGCTGTGCGTGGCGGCCTGGGGCTACTTCCTGTACCAGGGCGTGGTCGATCCGCTGGGCGGCATCAACACGCTGTGGCCGCTCTTCGGCATCTCCAACCAGATGCTGGCCGCGGTGGCGTTGCTGCTCGGTGTGGTGGTGCTGTTCCGCATGAAGCGCGAGCGCTACGCCTGGGTAGCGATTGCGCCGGCCGCATGGCTGCTGGCGTGCACGCTCACCGCGGGCTGGCAGAAGATTTTCTCGCCCGACCCGAAGATCGGTTTTCTCTCGCACGCAGCCAGGTACGCCGAAGGCCTGGCCAACGGCGTGCTGGTGGCGCCGGCCAAGACGCCCGAAGCCATGTCGCGCATCGTCTTCAACGACCGGCTCGACGCTGCGCTCTGCGCGCTCTTCATGTTCGTGGTGCTGAGCGTGCTGGTGTACAGCATCAAGGCCTGCCTCGCGGCGCGCGCGGCCAACCGGCCCACAGCGCAAGAGACGCCGTTCGAGCCGCTGGCCGCATCGGCCGCGCGCTGAGCAAACCATGGGGCTCGCATTGCCCGAAGCCGGGCGCTACTTTGCCCGTTCGCTCAAGCAGTCGCTGCGGCTCATGGTCGGGCTGCCCGACTACGACGCCTACCTGAGCCACATGGCGGCCACCCACCCGGACCAGCCGCCGATGAGCTACGAGGCCTTCTTTCGCGAGCGGCTCGAGGCGCGCTACGGCGGCGGCAAGGGACGCTGCTGCTAGGGCCATGCCGGCCGTACGGGATTCGGCTTTCAAGACCGGAGCTTCAGGAATACAGTCCGCCCACGCCCGCACGTTCGCGAGCGGCTTGGGGGACACCATGAGCCAGGATCCGTTCGCAGAGTTCAAGAAGCGGCAGCGGGACATGTGGTCGAGCTTTGCGCCGACGGCCACGTTCACGCCTCCCGTCGCGGGGCACCTCGTGAAGTTCGCGCGCATCAAACCGGGCGAAACCGTTCTCGATGTCGGCACGGGCACCGGCGTCGTGGCCATCACCGCCGCGCGAAGCGGTGCGAAGGTCACGGGCCTGGACCTCACGCCTGAGCTGCTGGAGGTGGCCCGCGAGAACGCGCGCATCGCCAGGCATGAAGAAATCGTGTGGACCGAGGGCGATGCCGAGCAGCTTCCCTATGCCGATGCATCGTTCGACGTGGTGCTCAGCCAGTTCGGCCACATGTTCGCGCCGCGCCCCGAGGTGGCGATCGCGGAGATGCGCCGCGTGCTGAAGCCCGGCGGGCAGGTGGCGTTCGCCACCTGGCCGCCCGAGCACTTCGTGGGGCGCATGTTCGCCTTCGTCGGGCGCAATTCGCCGCCGCCGCCCGCGGGCGCCTCGCCGCCGCCGTTGTGGGGCAATCCCGCCACCGTGGCCGAGCGGCTCGGGGCGAGCTTCGATGCGCCGTTCTTCGATCGCGGCGTCATGGCGTACCCGGCCCTCAGCGTCGAACATTTCCGGCTGTTCATCGAGCGCTCGGTCGGGCCGGTGCAAAAGCTGGTGGAGAGCCTTGCGGGCGATCCGCAGAAGCTTGAGTTGCTGCGCGCCGAGTTCGAAGCGCTGGCGGCGCCTTACCACTTCGACAACGTCTTGCATCAGGACTACCTGTTGACGCGCGCGCACGCGCGCTGAGCTGTCGTCCCCGCGCATCGGCCGTGTTCGCCGGCCTCGCTGCGCTCTTCGCCGACGCGGCCTTCCACCAGCGCAAGGCCGATGCCACATTCAGGCTTGACCCGCGCGGAACGCGGGTGATAGCCTGCGGCGCCCGCGACCAGCGGGCGTCTTTCCGCCGGGGACACCCGGACAAACAACAGAACGGACCTCATGACTCTGCACAAGCGCCTCCCCTTCACGAAACCCGCGCCGCTGCGCGCCGCCTGCCACGGCGTGGTGCTGGCCTGCGCACTGATCGCCGGCAATGCCATGGCCCAGAAGCCGCACCAGGGCGCGCTGGACGCGGCCACGCAGCAGAAGGAAGAGGCGCTGAAGCTGCTGGAGCGCATGGTCAACATCGACTCCGGCTCGGCCAGCACCGAAGGGCTCGACAAGGTCCGCGCAATTGCCGTCGAAGAGCTGCACAAGCTCGGCGCGCGCATCGAGACCTTTCCCGCCGAGCCGCATCCCGGCACCAACGTGGTCGCCACGCTCACGGGGCAGGGCAAGAAGAAGATACTGATCCTTGCTCACATCGACACCGTGTTCAAGGAAGGCACGGCCGCGGCCAAGCCGTTCTACATCAAGGACGGGCGCGCCTACGGCCCCGGCGTGATGGACAACAAGGGCGGCGTGGTGGCCGGGCTCCAGGCCTTGAAGATCCTGCAGAAGATCGGCTTCAAGGACTATGGGCAGATCACCTTCCTCATCGACACGAACGAAGAGGTGGGCTCGGTCGGCACCAGCGCGCTCATCGAGCGCGTGGCCAAGCAGCACGACGTGGCGCTCAACCTGGAGCCGGGCCGTCCCGCCGACGGCCTCGTGGTGGAGCGCAAGGGCTCGGCCACGGCCCTCATCGAGGTGAAGGGCCTGGCCTCGCATGCGGGCGTCGCGCCCGAGGCGGGCCGCAACGCGGCGATGGAGGTGGCGCACCAGGTGCTGCAATTGTCGAAGACGGGCGATGCGGCGAAGAAGACCACGGTGAACTTCACGGTGCTCACAGCCAACGGGCCGACCAACGTGATTCCCGCCACTGCGAGCGCCAAGGGCGACGTGCGCGCCGCCACGCCCGAGGAGCTCGACCGCGTCGAGAAGGACCTCGCACGCATCTCGCAGAACAAGCTGATTCCCGACACCGAAGTGCGCGTGCGCCTCATCCGCGGCCTGCCGCCGATGCCGCGCTCGCCTGCATCGGACAAGCTCGTCGCCATGGCCGAGGGCATCTACGCCGAGATCGGCAAGAAGCTCACCATCGAAAGCAGCGGCGGCGCGGCCGACGCGAGCCTGGTGGCGGGCGTGGGCGTGCCGGTGCTCGACGGCTTCGGCATCGTGGGCGGCGGCATCCACACGCCGGAGGAATATGCCGAAGTCGAGAGCGTGGTGCCGCGGCTCTATCTGCTGTCGCGCATGTTGATGGACCTGAGCGCGAACTGAAGCTTCGGCAGGCGGCGGGCTCAGGCGCCGCCTGAGTCTTCCTGTGTGAAATCCCGTTTCTTTTTGCAAGCGCTTGCTGCCACGATGCCTCCACGCAAAACAACTGGTGGAGAACATCGATGGCATCCGAACTGAATCAAATCGCAAGCTGGTCGCTGCGCTGGCGCATCGTCCTCGCGAGCGGGCTGTGCCTGATGGCGGCGCTCTCGGCGGCGCAGCCGCCAGATACGAATGTCGTCCTGCATGCCGAACAGCGCTTTCAGCTCGCGCTCGAAGCGCAGACCGCTCGCGACTACCGCACCATGCTCGACGAGCTTCGGCAAGCCGCCGGGGAGGGCAGCGCCGAGGCGCAGGAGATGCTGGGCATGGTGCTGCTGGCGGGCCCGACGCTTTACGGCCCCGAGATTCAAGCAGACCGTTGCGAGGCCCGCGGATGGATGCTTCGGGCTGCGTCGCAGGGCAGCGATATGGCGAAGACCCAACTCACTTTCCTGAACCGGCTGCGCCAATCTCCGGCCGGAAGAAACACCTGCGAATGAGCGCGCCCATGAGTCTGCGTGCCGGCGGCCGTGACCTGCGGTTACCAGTGCGTGTGCGAGGATGCTTCTTCCGGGAATGGCGGGCTAGACTCCTGGCTCACCAAACCCTCGCTACCCTCGGTACGAGACAGACTCATCATCATGAAACTCTGGTTGATTTCCATCGCGCTTGCTTCGGCGGGCGCGGCCCATGCCGCAGCTGAAAACTGCGAAGCCCTGCGCACCCAGATCGAATCGAAGATCGCTGCGTCCGGCGTCACGCGGTTCACGGTCACCACCGTCGACGCCAATGCCGAGGCAAGCGGCCAGGTGGTGGGCAGTTGCGAGCTCGGCAGCAAGAAGATCGTCTATCAGCGCGAAGGCGCACCTGCGCCGGATGCGGCCTCGCCCGGCACCCCCTCGGCCCCGCGCGCGGGTGGCGAACGCATCTTGACCGAGTGCAAGGACGGCACGGTTTCCGTCGGCGGCGACTGCAAGAAGTAGCCGCCTGGCGCAGAGCCTTCTCCCGGAGCAAACCTTGTCATCCAAAGCCTTCCGCATTGCACTCTCGGCTTCGGCCGCCGCCATCGGCGGCATCGCGGCGTACTGGACTCTCTTGGCCACGCGCCAGGGACATATCCTGTTCGACGTCCGAAAGCTTCCCGTCGTTCATTTGTCCGACGATTTCTCCACCTACTCTCACACCGTGCCGGGCGGCATGGTGCGCGGGTATGTCTATCACCCGCACGGCGAAGAGGCGCTGCAGGACCTGTTCATCTACTTCGCGGGGCGTGGCGAAGACGTGCGCGCTACCGCGCAGGCGCTGCACTGGCTGCCGGAGGGCTTCGGGTTTGCCGCAATCAACTACCGGGGCGTGGCCGATTCACAGGGCCATCCGTCCGAGATCGCATCGGTTGCCGACGCCATGCAGTTTGCCCGGCACTTGCGCAAGGCTTTTCCGCAGGCGCGCCTGCACGTGGTCGGCCGGAGCCTGGGAACGGGCGTGGCCATCCAGCTCGTGGCGCAGCAGGAGTTCTCGAGCCTGCAGCTGGTCACGCCCTACGATTCGATGCTCGAAGTGGCGAAGAAGCGTTTTCCGCTCGTTCCGCTGGCGCTGCTGCTGCGGCACCGGTTCGATTCGCTGACGCACTGCAAGGAAGTCGCCGCGAAGACACAGGTGCTGCTGGCCGAGCGGGACGAGGTGGTGCTGCCCGAGCGCTCGCAGAAGCTCATCGCAGCCTGGCCCACGCCCGTCAGCGTGCAGACCGTTCCCGCTTCCGACCACCACAGCATCATGGGCCTCGAAGCGACCTGGCTCCACCTGGTCGACTTCGCGCTGACGGCGATTCTTCCCGAGCCGGTGGCCGCCTGATCTGCGGGAGGTGCCGTCACCCGGCGCCCAGGACCACCTTTGCGTGCGCAGCCACATGGTAAACCCGGTCACGCGGCAGGTGTTCGCACAACGAGTGCGACACCGCCCATCACCAGGGCGATACCGGCCATGGTGAGCCAGGCCGGTATCTCCTTGAGAAACAGTGCGCCGATCAAGACGGCGAGCACCGGCGCGAGGGCGCCAAAAAAAGCCGCCCTCGGCGCGCCGAGCCGGCGCACGGCCTCGGTGTAGAAGTACATCCCGAGGATCGCGACCAGAATGCCTTGCGCGATCACCTGGAACCCGACGGCTACCGGCGGCGCAGTGAAGATGTTCGGCGTGAACCAGAAGAAGTAGACCGGTGCGAACAGCACGGCGGAGCACACGTTCACCAGCGCCGTTGCGTGCCATGGGCTGATGCCGGAGCGGCGCTGGGCAATGGTGAAGCTTGCAAAGCAGAAGCCTGCAAACAGGAACAGCAGATCGCCTCGCCACTCCCCGGCCGCACGGTTGGCAAGGAGCGCGTAGCCGCCGATACAAAGCACACCAGCGAGCACGACCGCCATGCCTCCGAGTTGCCGGCGGGTGAACTTCTCGCCGAACAGAATGCCGGACAACACCGCCACCCAGATCGGCATCGTTCCGATCATGAGCGTGGCGACATGCGATGCGGGCGCGAACTGCATGCCCACCGAGCCGAGCATCATGAAAGGCACGCCCGCGCCCAGCACCATCACCAGCAACCGCACGATGCCGATCTGCGCGATGCCAAGGCCCTTTCGGGCGAGGATGGGCCACAGGAGCAATGCCGAAACACCGAAGCGCAGGAACGTCACGTCATGCGGCCCGAGGGTGGTGGTTACGGCAAATCGCGTGGCCACCGACCAGCTCGACCAGATCAGCGCGACCGCAAGACCGCACACCATGCCCAGGGCCAGCGAGTGCCGCCCCGCGGACCCTGCCAGCACGACGGAAGGAACTGCAGACATGGCTACCTGCCCCTGCGCAGGATCTTGATGATGCCGATGGCGTCGTCCTGCGCTTGCCCGGCCCGCATGGCCTCCGAAAACAGCGAACGGTTGGCCGTGGAAATCGGAAGCCACAGGCCGCGTTGCTCGGCCTCGTCGCACACCAGTCCGATGTCCTTGGCGACATGGCGGATCGGCGCCTGCTGGGCAAAGTCATTCGACACGAGCTTGGCGGCTTTCGAGCGCAGCACGTCGTTGGCCAAGGGACCGGCCTGCGCCATGTCGAGAAACTGCTGCACGTCGAGGCCGATGCCTGCAGCGAAGTGCGTCGCTTCGGAAATCGCCTCGAAGCAGGCAATCAGCAGCAGCTGATTGGCCAGCTTCATGCGCATGGCCATGGGAACCGGGCCGCAACGAACGGTCTTCTTTCCGATCGCGTCGAACAGCGGCTGGACGTCGTCGATGTACTGCTGCTCGGCGGCCGACGCCAGGATCACGAGCTGCGCCGTCTCGGCGGGTTGCTTGGAGCCCGAAACCGGCGCTTCGATGTAGCGGGCTCCTACCGCCGCGAGGCTCGTGCCCAGCGCCGTCGAGTACGCCGGTGCCACGGTGGCCATCAGCACGATGGTGCGGCCCCTCACGGGCGCGGCGATCGCACCCTCCGAGGAACGATCCAGAACCTGGTCCACCTCCGCATGGCTCGGGACCATGAGGATGACGGTTTCCGACGCCTCGAAGACCTGGCCCGGCGTGTCGGCGACTTCGATGCCCAAGGGGCGCAGTACGTCGCAGCGAGCGGGTGTTCGGCTGTAGACCGTGACGCTGTGCCCGGCCTTCCTGAGATTCTTCGCCATGGGTTCTCCCATGACGCCAACACCGATAAGCCCGATTTTCATGATGATCTGTTGGTATTCCTGATTCAGGAACCATTGCCTTGTTGAAGTTGCAAAGAACTCTAAAGAGAATGTGCTCGGCAAAGAAACGACAAATACAGAACGAACAGTTCAGCGAAGGCGATGCATGGAGTTCTCGGATCTGCAGATTTTTCGGACCGTGGTCCAGGCCGGCGGTGTGGTGCGGGCAGCGGAGGTCCTGCATCGGGCACAGTCGAGCGTGACGGCTCGCATCAAGGTCCTGGAAGAAAAGCTGGGTGTCCAGCTGTTCCTGCGCGAGGGACGCCGAATGCAACTCACGCCCCACGGCAAGATACTTGTCGGCTACGCCGACCGCATGCTCGACTTGGCCAAGGAAGCGACCAACGCCATCAAGTCGGATCGGCCCACCGGTGTGCTACGCCTCGGCGCGATGGAAAGCACGGCCGCGGCCCGTCTGCCCGAGCCGCTCGGCCGCTTCCATGAACGCTACCCCGAAGTGGCGTTGGAACTCTTCTCGGGCGATCCCCTCGACTTGGTCAGGCAGGTTCTTTGCTCCGAACTGGATGCGGCGCTCATCGCAGACCCCACCTCCGACCCTCGGCTGGAATCCATCGAGATCTATGACGAGGAACTCGTGATCGTCGCGGAAGCCAGGCACGCACGCATCTCGTCGCCGAAGGACCTGCCGTCGAAGACGATCCTTGCCTTTCATCCAGGCTGCCCGCATCGCAAGAGACTCGAGGACTGGTTCCTGCGCGGCCGCGTCGCGCCCGGCCGAATCGTGGAGGCCGGTTCCTACCACCTGATTCTTGGCTGTGTCGCTGTCGGCATGGGCATCGCGCTGGTGCCGCACAGCGTGCTCGACAGCTACGCAGAGCGCGATCGCCTGAGCGTCCACAGGCTGCATTCGAAATTCGGCCACGCCAAGACAAGGTTGGTGTGGCTCAAGGAAGCCCCTCAGACCAAGATACTCGCGCTGTCGGCCGTCCTGCTGGAAAGCCACGCCGCGCGACAGGGCACACCGGCGGCGTAGCGTCTGGCGCTAAGTCGCCCAGATGCGCGGCGAGCTCGCCGGCAACTGCCACAACTCCGCGCGCCACGCCTGCCATACCTGCCGCAGCAGCTGCATTGCGGGCTCGACCACCGGTGCGAGCACGCGCAGCACGACGATCTCCGCATGCGGACTCGTCGCGCCCGCGCTCTCCTGCAGGCCGCGCGCGTCGATAGCTTCGCGCGCGAGCGCAAGCAGCGCCTCGCGCCGTGCCCGCGTGGCCGGCGTGCCCGCCACGAAGAACAGCGATGCGATACAGCGATGCCCGCCGAAGCCCAGCGGGCTTTGCAGCAGCCGCTGGTCGGCCGCATCGATGCGCCCGCGCTCCAGCCAGACACCCGGTGCTTCGATGTGCTGCAGATAGGTGCCGCGTTCGAACGGCTGATTCGCGTTCGGCAGCCCGAGCGCCGTCACGTCCCACCCGATCAACTCGGCGCCCGGTTCGGCCTCGATGGTGAGCCGGTTCTCGGCCCGGCACCCGCTATAGCAGATGGCCTCCAGCGGCAGCCACTCGAGCCGCGCACCCTTCGCTAGCCGGATGCGCGTGCGCTGCAGCGCCAATTCGCCTTCGGAGCGGTAGAAGCGCGAAGCGCCCGGCGTGGTGATCAGCCCGTGGCTACCGTCCGCCGCCTCGATGTCGATGTCGAGCGTGTCGCCGCCCACCAGCCCGCCCGGCGGATGCACCAGCACGTTGTGGCAGATCGCATCGCCCTCGGGGTACAGGCTCTGCAGGATGCGCAGCGGCCCGTCGTGGCGAAAACGCGCAACGCTGCGGGCGGATTCCTGTCGGTAGTCGAGATGAAGATGGGCGTGCCAGGGCATCCGTGGAGTCTAGTCGGGCCTCTTCCCCTTCTTCATTTCCATGCACCGTCGTGCGCGGCACTCGCTTCATCGAGCAGCGCCGGCCCGATGCATTCGATCGGATGCGGCGACGCACGGAACACGTCGCGGCACGACAGTTCCGCATCGCGCTGCTCCTGCCGCTCGCCGCGGAACACGCGCAGCCGTTCGGCGTCGATGCCGAACACCACGCGGCCGATGTTCGACCAGAAGATGGCGCCCGCGCACATCACGCAGGGCTCGCCCGATGCATAGAGCGTGGCGCCCGCGAGCTCTTCGCGCGTGAGGCCGCGCCCCGCTAGCGCGCGCAGGGCATTCACCTCCGCATGCGCGGTGCAGTCGCCGGTCTCGGCGTTGCTGTTGGCGGCTTCGGCCAGCACTTCGCCGGCGGCGGAGACGATGACCGAGCCGAAGGGCCGGTTGCCGCGCCGGCGCGCCGCATGCGACCAGACGATGGCCTTGCGCAGGTAGCGCTCGTCGCGCTCGTCGAGCGCGGTTTCTTCAGGGATAACGGTGGGGCTGTTGCTGAAGTTCATGCCTTGAATCATGTCTTGAGAAGAGTGCGTTCGTTGCGCGATGGCAGCATCGACGTGTTGAAGATGGCGTCGGACGATGGCTTGACCTTGAGGCCGAATACGTCGACGACCTCGTCGACCTGCTGCTCGAGCGTGAGCTTTTTGATGTCGCCCAGGCCGTGGCCGTGCGTGTCCGCGGCGCCCACATACTGCGCCGTGACGCCCCAGCGCTCGAGCTCCATCTTTTCGTCGAGCATGGGTTCGCGCTGGCGCGTGGCCGCAATGCTGGGTGACGAGCTGGCAAAGGTCTCGACAATGGCGCGGTTCGTCGCGCGCAGAAAGGCCGCAACCAGCCTGGGGTTCTGCGCAATGAGGTTGCTGCTCGCGAGGATGGCGTTGCCATACAGGTTGACGCCGGCATCCGCATACTTGAGCACCGAGAGTTCCTCCGGCTTCATGCGTGCGAAGAGCGAAATGGCAGAGTCGTGAAAGTAGGTGGCGGCATCGACGTCGCCGCGCACCATCACGTTGTCGCGCGCGCTGAAGTCGGTGGTCTGCCACTGGAAGGCATCGCTACGCATGCCTTGCTTGCGCGCCACCATCGGCCATGCGCGGCGCGTCGATTCGACGGCTGCCGCCGCCACCTTCTTGCCTTGCAGGCTCTTGAAATCAGTCGTCACGCCGCGGTCCTTGCGGCCGATGATCACGAACGGTGCGCGGTTGTAGTACTGGTACACCGCCTGCACCATCGGAGTGCCGGGGTTCTGCGCGTTGAACTCGACCAGCGAGCTGATGTCGCCCAAGCCCATTTGATAGACGCCGCTTGCAATGCGCGTGATCGAGGCGACCGACCCCGCGCCGGTGTCGAGGGCCACGTCCAGGCCTTCATCCTTGTAGTAGCCCTTGCTGTGCGCGAGGAAGAACGGCGCGGTCTGCCCGTTGATGCGGAAATCGAGCGTGAACTTGAGCGGAGTCAGCTTGCCGCCGCCTTGGGCAAGAACAGCGGGAGCGGCAAGGGTGGCGGCACTGGCCGCAAGAAAGAATCGACGTTGCATGTGGGGCCTCGGATCTTTGAGTCTTGAATCCCCCGCACGAAGGCAGAGGCTCTTCAAGAGCAATTTCCGGGCGGGCGCACACAGGTGGTGCGTGCGCTGCTGAACGCTTCTACTCTTGCGGGAGTTCATGCATGAGCCATGCCACAATTCGGGCGCGCAATTTGCATGACAAGTGGCGCAGAGTAGAAGCGTTCAGCCCTTGCGGCAGGAAATTGCTCTTTCAGGTTCGTTCGTACCCACGCGCAACAACAGAAGGAGTCCACGCATGCTCGTTACCCGACAACCCGTCTTCCGCAAGTTCTGGCATGCCGTCATGCCGCTCACCGAACTGGCCCATGGCCCCAAGCCCTTTACGCTGCTGGGCGAAGACATCGTTCTGTTCATCGATGCCGACGGCCAGCCAGCCGCACTGCGCGACCGCTGCTGCCACCGCACCGCGAAACTTTCGAAGGGCTGGTGCGTCGACGGCGAAGGAAAGGCCTGCGGGCAGGGCGCCCTCCAGTGCGGCTACCACGGCTGGACCTATGACCGCAGCGGGCAGGTGATCCGCATTCCCCAGTACGAGTCTGGCCGCGAGATATCGCCGGAATACAAGACCACCGCCTACCGTTGCACCGCGCGCTACGGCTACGCCTGGGTGGCGCTGGAAGAGCCCATTGCCGAGATCCCGGCGATTCCGGAGTTCACCGACCCGGGCTACCGCACCATCTTCCAGTTCTATGAAGAGTGGCAGACCAGCCCGATGCGCGCGCTCGAGAACTCGTTCGACAACTCGCATTTCAGCTTCGTGCACCGTGCCACTTTCGGCGTGGCCGCAAGCCCGAAACCGAGCAAGTACGAGTTGGTGGAAAACGAAAGCGGCTTCTATGCCGAGACGGTGATCGAAGCGACCAACCCGGTCAAGTTTCACGCGATCAGCGGCGTGACCGACCCGATCACCACGCGCCACATGCGCAACGCCTACTTCCTGCCGTTCTCGCGCCGGCTCGACATCGAGTATCCGAGCGGCGTACGCCACATCATCATCAACTGCTTCACACCCATCGACGACGGCCGCATGCAGCTGTGCCAATGGCTGTTCCGCAACGACACCGAGGCCGATTGCACGGCGCAGATGCTGATCGACTTCGACGAGGCGGTCACGCGCGAGGACAAGGACATTCTCGAATCGACCGACCCCGATGCGCTGGTCGACACGCGCCGGCGCGGCGTCGAGTATTCGATGGAATCGGACCGGCCCGGCATGCTGATTCGCAAGCACCTGATGCAGTTGCTTGCGAAACATGGCGAGGTGGAAATCCACCGCGGCACGCGCACGGTCATTCCCGTCGCAACGGCCGCCTGAACGGCCGCCGCTTCAGGCGTGGGCTGCCGCGGGATTCGGGCGCGTTGCGCGGGGCGAGCCCCTTTCGTAGCGGTCCATCGCCAATCCGTCGGTGCGGATCTCCGGCCGCTGGCCCGTCACGATGTCGGAGATGAGCTTGCCCGAGCCGCAGGCCATGGTCCAGCCCAGCGTGCCGTGGCCGGTGTTGAGGAACAGGTTCGCATAGCGCGTGGCGCCGACGATGGGCGTGCTGTCGGGCGTCATCGGGCGCAGACCGGTCCAGAACGTGGCGCGCGGCAGGTCGCCGCCGGGGAACAGGTCGCTCACCACTTTTTCGAGCGTGGCGCGGCGGTGCGGATTCAGCCGCAGGTCGAAGCCGCCGAGTTCGGCCATGCCGCCCACGCGAATGCGGTTGTCGAAGCGCGTGACGGCCACCTTGTAGGTTTCGTCGAGCACGGTCGATTGCGGGGCCAGCGATTCGTCGAGCAGCGGCACGGTCAGCGAGTAACCCTTGACCGGGTACACCGGAATGTCGAGCCCCAGCGAGGCGACGGCGGCGCGCGAATAGCTGCCGAAGGCCATCACGTAGCGGTCGGCCGTGAGGATCTTGCCGGCACTGGTGCGCACGCCCGTGATGCGGTCGCCCGCCATCTCGAGGCCTTCGATGGTCTGCCCGAAGCGGAAGTCGACGCCCAGGCCGCGTGCGATGTCGGCCAGGCCGCGCGTGAACAGGTGGCAGTCGCCGGTTTCGTCGTTCGGCAGGCGCAGGCCGCCCGTGAGCCGGTCGCGCGCACCGGCCAGGGCGGGTTCGACGCGCGCGAGCGCATCGCGGTCGAGCAATTCGTAGGGCACGCCGCATTCCTCGAGCACCGCGATGTCGCGTTGCACCGCGTCCAGCTGCGCCTGCGTGCGGAACAGCTGCAGCGTGCCGCCGGTGCGGTGTTCGTACTGCAGGCCGGTTTCGGCGCGCAATTGCTGCAGGCAGCCGCGGCTGTATTCGGCCACGCGCATCATGCGTTCCTTGTTGACCGCATAGCGCTCGGGCGAGCAGTTGCGCAGCATCGCCGCCATCCAGCGCAGCTGGAACAGCGTGCCGTCGGGGCGGATCGACAGCGGCGCATGCTTCTGGAACATCCACTTGATGGCCTTCAACGGAATGCCCGGCGCGGCCCATGGCGTCGAGTAGCCCGGCGACACCTGCCCGGCGTTGCCGAAGCTGGTTTCCTCGGCGGGGCCGGCCTGCCGGTCGAGCAGCGTGACATCGGCACCCGAGCGCGCGAGGTAGTAGGCCGTCGTGGTGCCGATCACGCCGCCGCCGAGAACGATGACTTTCATGGGTATTTACCAGAATGAAGGTGAATACACGAAATCTAAAGTGCGCAATGCAGTGAATTTCATCGTTTTCAAGAGTTTTGCAGGGAAATTCACTGAAAATGGCTGCCTCGCGCCCCCGGAGAAGTGAAATGCCCGAACTCGATCGCATCGACCGCAAGATCCTCGACCTGCTGCAGCGCCAGGGCCGCATTTCCATGACCGAACTGGCCGAGCGCATCGGCCTTTCGGCATCGCCTTGCGCCGAACGCGTGAAGCGCATGGAGCGCGATGGCGTCATCAGCGGCTATCACGCGCATGTGTCACCCGAGGCACTCGGCAAGACGCTGCTGGTGTTCGTCGAAATCAAGCTCTCGGCCAAGTCGGGCGACGTGTTCGACAAGGTCCGCAAGGAGCTGCTGCACATGCCCGAGGTGCTCGAATGCCACCTGGTCTCAGGCAGCTTCGATTACTTGGTGAAGGCGCGCCTGAGCGGCATGAGCGAGTACCGCCACCTGCTGGGCGACATCCTCAAGAAGCTGCCCGTGGCGGCCGAATCGCACAGCTACGTGGTGATGGAAGAAATCAAGGAAACGCTGATGCTCGCGGTGGACCGCTGAGCGGCGCCGCTCAGCGCGCAGCGCCCGCGCGCTTGGCGTAGCGGTCGCCCCAATCGGCCAGAGGGCCGAGCGCCGCGTTGAGCGATGCGCCCAGTTTGGTCTCCGAATACTCCACCCGCGGCGGCACTTCGTGGAACACCTCGCGGTGCACGAGGCCGTCCGCCTCCAACTCGCGCAGCTGCTGGATCAGCATCTTCTCGCTGATGTCGGGCAAGAGCCGCCGCAGCTCGCCGAAGCGGCGCGCCTGCAGATGAAGCTCCCACAGGATCACGGCCTTCCACTTGCCGCCGATGACCTCGAACGCGGGGCCGATGCCGCAGGAATAGGGTTTCTTGGCTTTCATCTCGATTCCTCTGCGATCCTGTTGCTGGTTCATTACTTACGTTTTGGTAAGTACCTCACTTTATTGTAGGTACTTGACCACTGGAGAGTGCAATTCCTAGGATGCAGACCTCTTCACAACTCGCGAACGACCTGCCATGAGCAACAAGGAAATCACCGTATTGGGCCTCGGATCGATGGGCGTGACCATCGCGCGGCTGTTCCTCGACAAGGGATACAAGGTCACGGTCTGGAACCGAACGGCGGACAAGGCCGCGGCGCTGACCAGCCGGGGCGCCGTGCTCGCGCGCAGCGCCGCCGAAGCCGTGCGCGCCAGCCCCGTGACCCTGATGTGCGTGTACGACTACCGCGCGGCCGATGCCATCCTCGGCGCGGACGGCGTGGCGGCCGCGATGGATGGCCGCCTGCTGGTGCAGCTCACCACCGGCAGCCCGCAGGACGCGCGCGACGCTGAAGCCTGGGCGCACCGCCAGGGCGCCACTTATCTCGAAGGCGCCATACAGGCCGCGCCCGACCAGATGGGCCAGCCCGACACGCCGATCCTCATGTCGGGCGCCGAGCCCGTCTTCCGCGCGGCCGAGCCGTTGCTCGGCGTGCTGGGCGGCGGCATCGTCTATCTGGGCGACAAGGCGAGCGCGGCCGCGGCGATGGACCTCGCCACGCTGTCGACCATCTACGGAACGCTGCTCGGCTTTCTGCACGGCGCGCGCGTGGCCGAGCACGAAGGCTTCGACGTGGCGGAATACGGCCGCATCGTGGCGGGGATCATGCCGACCTTCGGGGGTTTTCTGCAGCACGAAGCCAAGGTCATCCAGTCGGGCGACTTCGCCATTTCGCAAAGCCCGATGCGCATTTCGGTGGAGGCGACCCAGCGCATCCTGCAGACCGCGCAGCAGGCCGGCATCAACACCGAATTTCCGGCGTTTGCTGCGGGGCTGTTCCAGCGGGCCGATGCCGCGGGACTGGGCGGCGAGGAACTGGCCGCGCTGATCAAGCTGCTGCGGCCTTGAGGGCCACCAAGGGCATGAATGGCGCTGGAAAGCCGAAAGAAGTGTGAAGAATTACACTAGACGCCGCTTTACAGGACACTTTAATGAAGTGGGTCATTCTCGCCATCTTCGCGCTCAGCGCGCTCTACGTTCACTTCCGCGGCCAGGTCCGGCATCGTTTTTTCAGACAGCTTTCTGATCATTCGACCTTCCTGGCGCCGTTGAACGCCTTCATGTACATCTTCTCGAAGGTGCCGAGCACGCCGTACCTGTCGCCCGCACAGTTCCCCGAAATGCGTGTGCTCGAGGAGAACTGGCAGGTCATTCGAGAAGAGGCGCTCGCCATGCGCAACGGCGGCAGCATCAAGGCCTCGAGCCAGTTCAACGACGTGGGCTTCAACTCCTTCTTCAAGAGCGGCTGGAAGCGCTTCTACCTGAAGTGGTACGACGAGGCGCATCCCTCGGCCGCCGTGCTGTGCCCCCGCACCACCGAGCTGCTCAAGGGCATCGGCACCATCAAGGCCGCCATGTTCGCCGAGCTGCCGCCCGGCAGCCGCCTGGTGCGGCACCGCGACCCCTTCGCCGGTTCGCTGCGCTACCACCTGGGCCTGTGGACGCCGGGCGTGGAGGGCTGCTACATCGACGTGGACGGCCAGCGCTACCACTGGCGCGACGGCGAGGCCGTGGTGTTCGACGAAACCTACATCCACTACGCCGAGAACACGACCGACCACGACCGCGTGATCCTGTTCTGCGACATCGAGCGTCCGCTGAAATACCGCTGGGCCAGTGCCGTGAACCGCTGGTTCGCGAAGAACCTGCTGGCGGCTGCTGCTTCGCCCAACGATGCCGGCGACAAGACGGGCGGCATCAACCGCGCGTTCAAATACATCTACCAGATCCGCGTGATCGGCAAGCGGCTCAAGGCCTGGGACAAGCGGGCGTATTACCTCGTGAAGTGGTCGATCTTCGGCGGCCTTGCACTCTGGATCTTCTGGTAAGGCGCAAGCCCGCCGCGCGGTGCCTGGCCACCGCCGCCAACCCATGTCGTTCGCAGACAAAGACCTGCCTGTTCCTGTCGACCTTGCCAGCGCCCAGGCGCTGATCGAGGCGGTTCAGCGCGAGGCGGCTGTACAGCAGCTCGCCCTGCGTGTACCGCCGCCCGAGCCCACCACCTGCTGCGGGCGGGGCTGCAACGGCTGCGTGTGGGAAGGCTGGTTGGCGGCAGTGGCCTACTGGCGCGACGAGGCCACGCTGCTGCTGGCCTAGCGAGATTCCCAGAAGCCGCGGTGCGTGGCGATCATTTCTTCCGCCACTTCGGGCACGGGGCCGATCACCTCGACATTCTTCTGCCCGCGCGCGAACACCTCGCGGCAGGGCAGGCTCAGCGTGGGGTTCTCGGGGTGGTCGCCCGTGAGCGCGAGCAGCGCGCTTTCTTCCGCGCCGTAGACGATGCGGCCGATGTGGGCCCAGTAGCTGGTGCCCGCGCACATCGCGCAGGGTTCGAAGGTCGTCACCAGCGTGCATTGCCACAGATAGTCGGCCGGCCAGTTCTGCGCGGCATGGCGCGCCAGCGTGGCTTCGGCGTGGTTTACCGTGTCGATGTTCCCCTGCTCGGCGAGGATGGTTTCGCCGTCGGGGGCAACCAGCACGGCGCCGAACGGATGTCGGCCCATTGCCATCGCGCGGCGCGCCGCCTGGTCGGCGCGCCGCAGCGCACGAATGATCTGGTCGCGTGTCATTGGCTCCGCATCACTGGTTCTGCGAACCGCGGTGCGCCCATCCGGTCGTGTGCTTCTCGATCACGCTGAACAGCTCATACATCAGCATGGCCATGGCGCCGACCACCATCAGGCCCGCAAAGGCCAGGCCCATCTGCATGGCCGAGCCGGCGGAAATCAGCAGGTAGCCGATGCCTTCGTTGGCGGCCGTCATCTCGCTCACCGTGGTGCCGACGAAGGCCAGCGTGATCGCCACCTTGAGCGAACCGAAGAAGTAAGGCATGGAGCGCGGCAGGCCGATCTTCATGAGCACGTCCCAGCGCTTGGCACCGAGCACCCGCAGCACGTCTTCGAGTTCTGGCTCCAGCGTGGCGAGGCCGGTCGCGATGTTGACCATGATCGGAAAGAAGCTGATCAAGAAGGCCGTGAGAATCGCCGGCCCGGCGCCGATGCCGAACCACACCACGAGGATCGGCACGAAGGCCGCCTTGGGCAGTGCGTTGAAGGCCGTCATGAGCGGATAGATCGCCGCATACGCGATGCGCGAGCTGCCGATCACGAAGCCCAGCAGCACGCCCACCACGATGGCCAGGCCGAAGCCCGCCATCGTGACCCAGAAGGTGCGCCATGCGTGGCCCGCGATGATCTCCTTGAATTCCCAGAACTGGTTCCAGATGCGCAGCGGGCTCGGAAAGATGAAGTCCGACACGCCGAAGCCCGCGCAGATCACCTGCCACAGCAGGATCACCGCGACGAGCAGCAGCCAGGGCGACCAGCGTTCGATTTGCTTGGTGTTCTTCATGGCGCGCCTTCAGTGAGATACCGCGGCGGCCGCTGTTTGCGCCGCGCCGATGCCCGTGTTGCGGATCGCGCCGATGTGCCCGCGCAGCTCGAGCACGATGTCGGTGAACTCCTTGGTGTAGGTGAGCTCCAGCTCGCGGGGGCGCGGCAGCTCGATCTCGCGCTTGACCACGAAGCGGCCCGGGCTCTTGCTCATCACGTACACCGTGTCGGCCAGGAACACCGATTCGCGCAGGTCGTGCGTCACCAGGATGACGTTGAACTGCTGCTCGGTCCAGAGGTCGCGCAGGATGCACCAGAGCTCCTCGCGCGTGAAGGCGTCGAGCGCGCCGAACGGTTCGTCGAGCAGCAGCATCTTGGGCTCGTGGATCAGCGCGCGGCAGATGCTCGCGCGCTGCTGCATGCCGCCCGAGAGCTGCCACGGAAACTTGTCTTCGTAGCCCGCGAGCCCGACCTTCTGCAGCAGCTTGCGCGCGCGCTCGACGTATTCCTTGCGCCTGGCCTTGAAGCTGGAGCGGTAGGGCTCGACGATTTCCAGCGGCAGCAGCACGTTGTCGACCGTGGTGCGCCAGGGCAGTAGCGAAGGCGCCTGAAACGCCATGCCCGAGATCTTGAGCGGCCCGGTCACGGGCTGGCCGTCGATGCGGATCTTGCCCATCGACGGCATCTTGAGGCCAGTGGCGAGCTTCATGAAGGTCGACTTGCCGCAGCCCGAAGGGCCGACGATGGCAATGAACTCGCCGCGCTTCACCTTCAGGTCGATGGCCTCGACCGCGAAGTGGTTCTCGCGCAGGAGCTCCTCGTTGTAGGCGAGCCAGACGTCCTGAAAGTCGACGAAGGGCGCAGCGTTGTCGCTCGATGCGTCCACCGCCATCACTTGCGCAGCACGCCGTTGAGTTCGGCCGCGGGCGGCAGCAGCGCGGCGGTCCACACGGCGTCAGGGCTCACGCGCGTCTTGGTGTTGAACGCGTCCGATACCTGCGAGGCCATCAGCGACATGCGGCCCGCGTTCACCGCGCCGAAGCCTTCGCTGCGCGCGTCGGCACTGTTGATCGCCGTGTCGATCGCCATCTGCAGGCGACGTGTTTCGAGCTTGCTGTCGATGATGCCGTCGCGCGCCTTCACCGATTCGATGCCCACTGCCGGGTTGGCGATCACTTCCTTCGCTCCCTTTGCAAAGGCCGAGAGGAATTTCTTCACCGCTTCAGGGTTCTCCTTGATGAGCTTGGGCGAGGCGATGATCACGTTGCCGTAGAGCTTCACGCCGTAGTCGGGGTAGGGCAACACGACGATGTCGGCGGCCTTGGCGCCGCGCGCCTCCAGGTTCAGCAGCGAGGTGAAGGTGAAGCCCGTGATCGCGTCGATGTCGCCGCGGATCAGCATGGTTTCGCGCAGCGTCGGGTCCATGGCGGTCCAGTTGACTGCGCCGATGTTGTTGGCCTTGGCGAAGATCGGGAACGCGCGGCGGCCCGCGTCGAACACCGGCGCGCCGAGCTTCTTGCCGGCCAGGTCGGCCGGCTTGGCGATGCCGCTCTTCTTGAGCGCCATGACCGAGGCCGGCGTGTTGTTGTAGACCATCATCACCGCGACCGGCTTGTTCGGGCTGTCGGGGTTGTTGGCGTGGAACTCCATCAGCGCGGCGAGATCGGCAAAGCCCATCTCGTAGGCACCCGAGGCCACGCGCGTGACCGTGCCGCCCGAGCCGTTGCCGGCATCGATGGTCACGTCCAGGCCCGCGGCCTTGAAGTAACCCTTGGCGGCCGGGTGCAGGAACAGCGCGGCCGGTCCTTCGAAGCGCCAGTCGAGCTGGAACTTGATCGGCGTCGTGGTCTGGGCAAGGGCCGAAGAAAGGCCGAAGCTGAGGGCCGAGGCGGCGAGGAAGGACTGGAGCAGTTGGCGCTTGTTCATGCGGATCCGTTAGAGGTGAATGCTTCCGCATTCAAGCAAAAACGGTGCCCGCACGCGATTGGTGCGAACCCTCCCGGCGAACTGCCGCGGTGCAATTTCGAGGCCGCGATGCACCTTCGTTGTGAGTTCTGGTGAATTTCAGCCGAAAGAAGCATCGAAGCCGAACCACCATGGGGCGCCGCCGTGTCAGCTGGCGCCACCAGAGTCCGCCGCGCGCAGCCTCAGAGCGTCGCGCCGATCTTGCGCAGCTCCGCGATCTGCGGCGCCTTCGGCAGCCAGATCTTGTCGAACTCCGCAATGATCGGCGCGGGGTTGTAGCCCGTGTCGCCCTTGATGGTGATGCCGCTCGCCTTGAACTTGTCGACGAGGCCGAGTTCGGTGGTCACGATGTCCCTGATCTGCGCGTCGAGCGACTGCTTCACCAGGTCGGTGATGAGCGACTTGTCCTTGGCGTCGAGCGTCTGCCAGATGCGGCCCGACACCAGCGGCGCGAAGGGCATGAACAGCGCGTTCATCGGCAGCATCGTCTTGGCGACGCGGTCGAAGCGCTGGTTCCACGAGAACTCGATGTCGGCCTCGAGCCCGTCGACCTGCCCGTTGGACATGGCGTCGAACACGCCCGGCGTGGGAATGGGCGTGGGCGCGGCGCCCAGCAGTTGGTAGAAGTCGCGGTACACCGGCGTGGGGTTGATGCGCAGCTTCATGCCCTTGAGATCGGTGGGCGTGGAGATGGGCTTGGTGGAAAACACCACGCGCATGCCGGTGATGCCCCAGCCCAGGCCGATGGTGCCGGTTTCGCGCGGCAGCACGTCGAGCAGCTTCAGCGCCGCGGGCGTGCGCACCAGCGAGGCCACGTTGGTGGTCGAGCGCACGAGATACGGCGCGTTGATGGCCGCCACGCTGGAGACGCGCGAGCCGAGCTCGGCGGCCTGGATCCAGCCCATGTCCAATGCGCCGGACTGCAGCTGCTGCATCATGGCCGACTCGTTGCCCAACTGGCCCGAGTGGAACACCGTGGCGCTCAGGCGGCCGTCGGTCGCCTTCTTGAGTGCCTCGCCGAAGCTCACCGCGGCGCGGTTCCACGAGTGGCCGGCGGGCGTGATGAGGCCGAGCCGGAATTCCTTGGCGGCCGCAGCGCGCGATACGGTGCTGAAGAGCGCGGACGATGCGGCGGCGGTACCTGCTGCGGCTTGGACGACGAATTGGCGGCGGGAGAGGGACATGCGAGGCTCCGGGTTGAGTGAAAGGAAAAGGGGACGCTTGCCCGATCTACTTGAGCAAGGCCAGCGACAGACTCGGAAAGAGCGAGAGCAGCACCAGCGCGGCGCAGCAGATCAGGAAGAACGGCAAGGTCACGATGAACATCTTTCCCGGCTTGGCGCCGGTCACGGCGGAAGCCACGAAAAAGCTCAGACCCACGGGCGGCGTCATCAGCCCGAGCACGAGGTTGATCACCACCACCACGCCGAAGTGGCGCGGGTCGATGCCGTAGATCTCCGTGGCAATGGGCAGCAGGATCGGCACGGTCATGATCAGCCCCGGAATGCCGTCGATCACCGTGCCGATCACCAGCAGGATCAGGTTCACCAGCAGCAGGAATGCGATCGGGTCTTTCGCCACGGTCTGGATCCAGGCCGCCGTGGCCTGCGGCACCTTGCCGTAGATCAGGAGCCATGAGAACACCGCGGCGGCTGCCACCAGGAACAGCACCACGGCCGAGTAGATCGCCGACTTGAGCAGGATCTGCGGAATCATCGCGAAGCGGAATTCCTTGGTGACGTAGCGCCCGATCAGCACCGCGGCCACCGCGCCCACCGCCGCCGATTCGGTCGGGTTGGCGATGCCGCCGAGAATCGAGCCGACGATCACGATCGGAATCAGCAGCGTGGGGCAGGCCGTGAGCATCGTGTGCAGGCGCTGTTTGATGGTGCGCTTCTCGGTGCGCGGGTAGTTGTAGATCAGCCCCATGCAGGCAATCACGATGAAGAACAGCACCGTGAGAATCACGCCGGGAATGATGCCGGCGATGAGCATGTCGCCCACCGCCACCTGCGCGAGCACGCTGTACACCACGAACATCACAGAGGGCGGAATGATCGGTCCGAGCATGCCGCCGTACACCGTGATGCCGGCCGCGAAGGTCTTGTCGTAGCCCTGCTTCTCCATCTCGGGCACCATGATCTGGCTCATGATCGCCACCTGCGCGGTGGCCGAGCCGATGATCGACGACACCAGCATGTTGGCCAGGATGTTCACGTAGGCAAGGCCGCCCTTCACCGACCCGATGAAGGCCAGCGCCAGGTCGACCAGGCGCTTGGTGATGCCGCCGCCGTTCATGATTTCGCCGATCAGGATGAACAGCGGGATCGCGATGAGGCTGTAGCTGTCGACGCCGCCGAACATCTGCACCGGAAACGACTGGAACAGCACCGTGTCGCCGGAGTTGAGGATGTAGAAAATGCCCGCAAGGCACAGGCAGGCGCCGATCGGCACGCCGACCAGCATGATCAAAAGGAAGAATGCGGAGGTCAGCATGTCAGTTCACCGCGTCTGCGTTGGTCACATGGAACTCGGTGTGCGTGCGCTTGGGCTGCAGACCGAGGTCTTCGATGAGGTTGGCCAGCGCATGCAGGCTCAGCGTGGCCGAGAAGATCGGCAGAATGAGCTGAATGGCCCAGGTTGGCCAGTTCAGCGTCTGCGTGCGCTCGGTATAAAGAAAGTTGAACGACTCGGCCGCGTATTCCTTGGCGTCGAAGCCATAGCGCACGATGCCGACCGGGTCCATGTAGAGCCAGCACATCGCCAGCAGCGCAAAGCCCAGCAGCAGCACGCCGCCCGAGGCACTGGCCTTGGCGATGCGCGCGGCTTTTTCGCCGAGCTTGTCGGTGAGCAGCGTTACGGCAAAGTCGAGCCGCAGCCGCGTCATCGCCGAAGCGCCGATGAAGGTGAGCCACACCACGCAGTACACCGAGGCCTCGTCGACCCAGTAGAGCGGCACGCCGCTGTAGCGCGTGACCACGTTCAGCAGCACCAATGCGATGAGCAGGCCCATCAGGCCGGAAAGGAGGCGGCGCTCGCAGCGCAGCACGAAGTCCGATGCATCGAGCACCCGGCGGGAGAAGCCCCCGCGTTCCAAAGCGTGTCTGTCCATGGTGAGAAGGGAAGCGGTGGAGTGCTTCTGAAGTCGAGGAGTTGGCGAAGAGTCGGATCGGCTGGTGTTGCGTAAATATATTAATAAGATATTTAAAATATCCGCTCAGGGTATTAGCAGATTGCATGCCAGCGAAAAAAATGATGGGCGGGCGAAAACGGTGCATGCACCGACCGTCCCGCAATGAAAAACGCCCCGCTGCGTGCTGCAGCGAGGCGTCGGTTCAGGGAAGGCGACGAGGCTACTTCAGCGCCGTCGTCGCATTCGCCACCGCCAGCGCCGTCATGTTGACGACGCGCCGCACGGTCGATGAAGGCGTGAGCACATGCGCCGACCCCGAGGCGCCCAGCAGGATCGGCCCGACCGTGATGCCGTTGGCGCCGGTCATCTTCAACACGTTGTAGAGGATGTGGGCCGAGTCGAGGTTGGGGCACACCAGCAGGTTGGCTTCGCCGGTGAGCGTGGTCTCGGGCAGCGCGGTGCGGCGCACTTCTTCCGACAGCGCCGAGTCGCCGTGCATTTCGCCGTCGCATTCGATGTCGGGCGCCATGTGGGCGAACAGGTCGCGCGCGAGCCGCATCTTGCGCGCCGAGCCTCGGCTCGAGGTGCCGTAGTTCGAGTGCGAAAGAAAGGCCACCTTCGGCGGCAGCCCGAAGCGGCGCACCTCTTCGGCCGCCATGACGGCAATGCTGGCCAGCAGCTCGGCGCTCGGGTCTTCGTTCACGTTGGTGTCGGTAATGAACACCGTGCGCTTCTCGAGCGTGAGCGCGTTCAGCGTGGCGAAGCCCGGCGCGCCGGCCTTCAAGCCGATGAGGCTGCGGATGTGCTCCAGGTGCACGTCGAAGCGCCCGACCAGCCCGCAGATCATGGCGTCGGCATCGCCCAGATGCAGCATCAGCGCGGCGATGATGGTGTTGGAGCGGCGCACCATGGTCTTGGCGGCCTCGGGCGTCACGCCGCGGCGGCCCATGATCCTGTGAAAGCTCTCCCAGTAGATGCGAAAGCGCGGATCGTCTTCAGGGTCGACGATTTCCACGTCGGTGCCGATGCGGATGTGCAGCCCGGCCTTCTTGATGCGCGCCTCGATCACCGCGGGGCGCCCCACCAGAATGGGTTGGGCGAGGCCTTCGTCCACGGCCAGTTGCGCCGCGCGCAGCACGCGTTCGTCTTCGCCCTCGGCATAGGCCACGCGCTTGGCGGCGGCGATCTTGGCGGCGCTGAACACCGGGCGCATGAACATGCCGGTCTGGTAGACGAAGCGCGTCAGGTGCTGGCGGTAGGCATCCATGTCCTCGATGGGTCGCGCGGCCACGCCGGAGGCGTGCGCAGCCTTGGCCACCGCCGGCGCAATGCGCAGGATGAGCCGCGAATCGAAGGGCTTGGGAATGATGTAGTCGGGCCCGAACGACAGTTCCTGCCCGGCATAGGCGGTGGCCACCTCTTCGCTGATGTCGGCCTTGGTGAGCTCGGCGATCTCGCGCACGCAGGCCAGCTTCATTTCTTCCGTGATCTTGCTGGCGCCGCAGTCGAGCGCGCCGCGGAAGATGTACGGGAAACACAGCACGTTGTTGACCTGGTTCGGGTAGTCCGAGCGGCCGGTGGCAATGATGCAGTCGGGCCGCACCGCCTTGGCGAGCTCGGGCCGGATCTCGGGCTCGGGGTTGGCCAGCGCCAGGATGATGGGCTGCGTGCCCATGGTCTTGACCATCTCGGCGCTCATCACGCCGGGGGCCGAGCAGCCGAGGAACACATCGGCGTCCTTCACCACGTCGGCCAGGGTGCGGGCGCCGGTGTCTTGCTGGGCATAGCGCGCCTTGGACTCGTCGAAGCCGCCTCCGCGGCCCATGTAGATCAGGCCCTTGGAATCGCAGGCGTAGATGTTGGCCGGCTTGGCGCCCAGGCCCACCATCACGTCGAGGCAGGCGATGGCGGCCGCGCCGGCGCCCGAGACGGCGATCTTCACTTCTTCGATCTTCTTGCCGACGAGTTCGAGTCCGTTGAGCAGCGCCGCGGCCGAGATGATGGCCGTGCCGTGCTGGTCGTCGTGGAACACCGGAATGTTCATGCGCTCGCGCAGCTTCCTCTCGATGTAGAAGCACTCGGGCGCCTTGATGTCCTCGAGGTTGATGCCGCCCAGCGTGGGCTCCAGCGCCGCGATGATGTCGACCAGCTTGTCGGGGTCGTTCTCGGCCAGTTCGATGTCGAACACGTCGATGCCGGCGAATTTCTTGAACAGGCAGCCTTTGCCTTCCATCACCGGCTTGGCCGCCAGCGGGCCGATGTTGCCCAGGCCCAGCACCGCCGTGCCGTTGGTGACAACGCCCACCAGGTTGCCGCGCGCAGTGAAGTCGGCCGCCAGCGACGGGTCCGCGGCAATGTCGAGGCAGGGGTAGGCCACGCCGGGCGAATAGGCCAGCGACAGGTCGCGCTGGTTCAGGAGCGGCTTGGTCGGCGTGATCGAGATCTTGCCTCTGACGGGCGAGCGGTGGTATTCGCGCGCTGCTTCGCGAAGAGCTTCTTCTGCGGGGGAGAGGGGTGCAGCCATGAAATGTCTCCTTGTTTCTGACGGGCAATGAGGCTACCGCAAAAGCATGGCTCGTTCCCAAAGGGGAAATGCCGAAAACGCCTGAACCCATAGCTTGCGCGGAACCGAAGCGCCGGTTCGCTAAACTCCGAAAGTGTTGGCCAAGGGCAACCAAGGTTAAACAAGGCAATGCAGAGCCGTGCAGCCAAGGCGGCCGGTCATCGTCAATCAAGACACACAAAGACAACAAAGAGGGGCAGCGCATGACACCCGGAGCTTTCACCACCAACGACCCCGACGTCGTGGTCATCGGCGGCGGGCCTTCGGGCTCCACCGTGGCGGCGCTGCTCGCGGACAAGGGCCACGACGTGGTGCTGATCGAGAAGGCGCAGCATCCGCGCTTTCACATCGGCGAATCGTTGCTGCCGATGAACATGCCGCTGTTCGACCGGTTGGGCGTGCGCACCGAGGTCGAGGCCATCGGCATCAAGAAGCACGGCGCCGAGTTCGTCTCGCCGTGGCACGACCACACGAGCCACTTCGATTTCGGCGAAGCGATGGACAAGAGCTTTCCGTACGCGGTGCATGTGCGCCGCTCCGAATTCGACGAACTGCTGTTCCGCCACGCCGGCAAGCGCGGCGCGCGCACCTTCGAAGGCCAGCGCGTCACCGGTGTCGACATGGAGGCCGGCAAGGGCAGCCCCGACAACCGCCCGCTGGTGAAGGTGAAGGCCGACGACGGCACCGAGACCAGCTGGCGCCCGCGCTTCGTGATCGATGCCAGCGGGCGCGACACGCTGCTGTCGAACCAGTTCGACGCCAAGCAGCGCAACCGCAAGCACGCGAGCGCGGCGCTGTACGGCCACTTCGCCAATGCCGAGCGCCGGCCGGGCCGCTTCGAGGGCAACATTTCGCTCTTCTGGTTCGACCACGGCTGGTTCTGGTACATCCCGCTGAAGGACGGCACCGTGAGCGTGGGCGCCGTGGCCTCGCCCGCCTACTTCAAGCGCCGCCAGGGCAAGTCGCTCGAAGGGTTCCTCATGGAAACCATCGCGCTCGCGCCCAAGCTGGCCGCGCGCCTGAAGAACGCCACGTTGATGGAGGGCGCCACCACCACCGGCAACTACGCCTACGACTCCAAGTTCTGCCGCGGCGACCGCTTCATGATGGTCGGCGACGCCTATGCCTTCGTCGACCCGATGTTCTCCTCGGGCGTGTACCTGGCGATGAACAGCGGCTTCGAAGCCGCCACGGCGGCCGATCACTGGCTCAAGGGCGAGGCGAAGGAAGCCGAGAAGGCTTTCCGCCGCTACGAGAAGATCATGAAGCACGGGCCGAAGATGTTCTCGTGGTTCATCTACCGCATCACCTCGCCGGCCATTCGCCGGCTCTTCATGGCGCCGCGCAACATCTGGCGCATGCAGGAGGCGCTCTTGTCCATACTGGCTGGCGACCTGTTCCGCGACACGCCCATCGGCCCGCGCTTCTGGGGCTTCAAGGTGACCTACTACGTCTCGTGCATCGGCATCCTGCCGCAGGCCGTGAAGACCTGGGCATGGCGCCGGCGCAACCTGAAAGAGTCCCTGGAAGCAGCAAAGACCTGAGCCGCAGGCTCAGTCCGGCGTGACCGTGTGCTGCGCCAGTGCTTCGAGCGCGCGCACCAGTGCCGAGTGGTCCTGCTGGCCGTGGCCCAGCGCCGCGCAGGCGTTCATCAGCTGCGCCGCGCCCGCCGTCTGCGGCAGGGCCACACCCAGCGCCCTTGCGCTCTGCAGCGCGAGGTTCAGGTCCTTCTGGTGCAGCGAGATGCGGAAGCCCGGCGCGAAGGTGCGCTTGATCATGCGTTCGCCGTGCACCTCGAGAATGCGCGAACTCGCGAAGCCGCCCATCAGCGCCTGGCGCACCTTGGCCGGATCGGCGCCCGCCTTGGAGGCGAACAGCAGCGCCTCGCCCACCGCCGCGATGTTCAGCGCCACGATGATCTGGTTGGCCACCTTGCAGACCTGGCCGTCGCCCACGTTGCCCACCAGCGTGACGTTCTTGCCCATCTTCTCGAGCAGCGGACGCACGCGGCCGAACGTGCCTTCGTCGCCGCCGCACATGATGGTGAGGCTCGCGGCCTTGGCGCCCACCTCGCCGCCCGAGACCGGCGCGTCGATGTAGCCGCAGCCGAGCGCGATGATGCGTTTGGCGAAGCCCTTGGTGGCAATCGGATCGATGGAGCTGCAGTCGACCACGATCTTGCCGCGCGAATCCTTCAGGCCTTCGGCCACGCCCAGCGTGCCCGGCTCGCCGAACAGCACTTTCTCCACGTCGGGCGTGTCGGGCACCATGATGAAGATGATGTCGGCCTGGCGTGCCACCTCGGCCGCCGAGGCGCAGATGGTGGCCTTCGAGATGAAGGGCTCGGGCGTGTTGCCCTGGGTGTTCACGTACAGCTGGTGTCCCGCGTCGAGCAGGTGGCCCGCCATGGGCGCGCCCATGATGCCGAGGCCGATGAATCCGATTTTTTGAGATTGCGACATGTCTTCAGTTTCCTTGGATGCTGTTGTCTGGGTTCACTTCTGCTGGGTCAGGGCTTGGCGCCAACCCAGACCATCGACGGTGTCGGTGCGCGGCTTGTATTCGCAGCCGATCCAGCCGTCGTAGCCAATCGCATCGATGTGCTTGAAGAGCCACGGGTAGTTGATTTCGCCCGTGCCCGGCTCGCCGCGCCCGGGGTTGTCGGCCAGCTGGATGTGGCCGATGCGCGCGAGGTGCTTCGACAGCGTGTTGCCGAGTTCGCCCTCCATGCGCTGCGCGTGGTAGATGTCGTACTGCACCTTCAGGTTGGGAGAGCCCACTTCGTCGATCAGCGCCAGCGCTTGGTCGGTGCGCGTGAGGAAGAAGCCCGGAATGTCGAAGGTGTTGATCGGCTCGATCAAGAACCGCAGGCCGGCCGCTTCGAGTTCGCGGGAGGCAAGGCGCAGGTTCTCGACCACCGTCTTGTGCGCGGTCTCGGTGCTCACGCCGGCCGGCACCTTGCCGACCAGGCAGTTGAGCTGCGGGCAGCCCAGCGCCGTGGCGTAGTCGATGGCCATGGCAATGCCTTCGCGGAACTCGCCCGTGCGGTCCGGGTGGCAGGCGATGCCGCGCTCGCCCTTGTCCCAGTCGCCGGCCGGCAGGTTGTGCAGCACCTGCTGCAAACCGTTGGCGCGCAGAGCCGCGGTGAGCTCCTTCTTTTCGAAGGGGTAGGGGAACAGGTATTCCACGGCCTCGAAGCCGGCCTTGGCGGCGGCCTCGAAGCGTTGCATGAATGGCAGCTCGGTGAAGAGCATCGTGAGGTTGGCTGCGAACTTGGGCATCTTTGTGTCTCTTCGTTCAGTCCAGCATCTCGGCCGCGACGGCGGTAGGCGCATCGGCCGGGTGTTCGGCCAGCGGCTCGAACTCGGTGATGTTGTCGATCTCGGTGCCCATCGCGATGTTGGTCACGCGCTCGAGCATCACCTCGATGACGACCGGCACGCTGAACTCGGCCATCAGTGCCTCGGCGCGTTGGATGGCCGGCGCGATTTCTTCCTGCCTGTTCACGCGGATCGCCTTGCAGCCCAGGCCTTCGACCACTTTCAGGTGGTCCACGCCGTAGCTGCTCTCGATGCCCGCATCGGGCCCCGCGTTGATGTTGTCGAACGCGAGCTGCACGCAGTAGTCCATCTCGAAGCCGCGCTGCGCCTGGCGGATGAGGCCCAGGTACGAGTTGTTGACCACGATGTGGATGTACGGCAGCTTGAACTGCGCGCCCACGGCCAACTCTTCGATCATGAACTGGAAGTCGTAGTCGCCCGAAAGCGCGACGATCTTGCGCGACGGGTCGGCGGCGCGCACGCCCAGCGCAGCCGGAATGGTCCAGCCCAGCGGGCCTGCCTGGCCGCAGTTGATCCAGTGGCGCGGGTTGTACACGTGCAAAAACTGCGCGGCCGCGATCTGCGAAAGCCCGATGGTGCTCACGTAGCAGGTGTCGTTGCTGAAGTTGTTGTTCATGCACTGGTACACGCGCTGCGGCTTCATCGGCACTTCGTCGAAGTTGGTCTTGCGCAGCATGGTCTTCTTGCGCTCGATGCACGACCTGGCCCAAGTGCGGCGGTCTGTGAGCTTGCCGGCAGCCTTCATCTCCTCGGCCACGGCGACGAACTGTTCGAGCGCCGCCTTGGCGTCCGACACGATGCCGAAGTCGGGCGTGAACACGCGGCCGATCTGCGTGGGCTCGATGTCCACGTGCACGAAGGTGCGGCCCTTGGTGTAGACATCGACCGAGCCCGTGTGCCGGTTGGCCCAGCGGTTGCCGATGCCGAGCACGAAGTCGCTCGCGAGCATGGTCGCGTTGCCATAGCGGTGGCTGGTCTGCAGGCCGCACATGCCGGCCATCAGCGGATGGTCGTCGGGAATCGACCCCCAGCCCATCAGCGTGGGAATCACCGGTACGCCGGTCGCCTCGGCAAAGCGCACGAGCAGGTCGGAGGCATCGGCGTTGATGACGCCGCCGCCGGCCACGATCAGCGGGCGCTCGGCCGCATTGAGCATGCCGACGGCCTTCTCGATCTGGGCCCGCGTGGCAGCCGGCTTGTAGGGGGTGAGCGGCTCGTAGCTGTCGATGTCGAACTCGATCTCGGCCATCTGCACGTCGAAGGGCAGGTCGATCAGCACCGGGCCCGGGCGGCCCGAGCGCATCAGGTGGAAGGCCTGCTGAAAGACTTGCGGCACCTGGCCGGGCTCGCGCACCGTGACCGACCATTTGGTGACCGGCTTGGAGATCGACTCGATGTCGACCGCCTGGAAGTCTTCCTTGTAGAGCCGCGCGCGCGGCGCCTGGCCGGTGATGCAGAGGATGGGAATCGAATCGGCCCAGGCCGAATACAGGCCCGTGATCATGTCGGTGCCCGCGGGCCCCGAGGTGCCGATGCACACGCCGATGTTGCCGGCCACCGCGCGCGTGTAGCCCTCGGCCATGTGCGACGCGCCCTCGACGTGGCGCGCGAGGATGTGGCCGATGCTGCCGCGCTGGCGCAGCGCGGAATACATCGGGTTGATGGCCGCGCCGGGCACGCCGAAGGCCTGCGTCACGCCTTCTTTTTCCATCACCAGCACGGCGGCCTGGACCGCTTTCATTTTTGCCATGGGACTGTCTCCATTAAGTGACGTCCACTGTAGGAAGCGGAGGTCATTCGAAGAAGATGGCTGGGAACCATAAAACCTATTCCGCGCTGGAATAAGTGATTACCATCGGCCCATGGACAGACTGTTGGCAATGGAAATGTTCGTGCGCGTGGTCGAGACCGGCAGCTTCTCGAAGGCGGCGCTCGAGTTCCACACCACCCAGCCCACCGTGACCAAGCAGGTGGCGGCCACGGAGGCGCGCCTGAAGGTGCGGCTGCTCAACCGCAACACGCGCGGCGTGAGCCTGACCGAACCGGGCGCGCTCTACTACGAGAAGTGCAAGAGCATCGTGCGCGAGGCCGCGGAGGCCGACAGCATCGTGCAGCTGCGCCAGAACCAGGCGCAGGGCTTGCTGCGCATCGGCACCTCGGTGGCCTTCGGCCGCCGCGTGGTGGTGCCGCTGGCGCTCGAGTACATGCGGCGGCATCCGCAGGTGCAGCTCGACCTGAGCTTCGAGGACCGCTACGTCGACCTGATCGCGCAGGGCATCGACGTGGCCATCCGCATGGGCAAGCTGGCCGATTCATCGCTGGGGGCGCGCTATCTGGGCACCAATCCCTGGGCCATGGTTGCAGCGCCGGGCTACCTGAAGAAGCACGGCACGCCCAAGCGCGCGCAGGACCTGAGCGCGCATGTGGCGCTCATCTACAGCAGCGTGGTGGGCGACGAGTTCTGGCGCATGCACACGCCCAAGGGCGATCCGGTGACGGTGCCCGTCTCGGGCCGCTTCCGCTCCAACAACCTTTCCGCCGTGTTGGCCGCGGCACGCGACGGCCTCGGCATTGCGCTCATGCCGCGCTACGTGGCGAGCGAGTCGCTGGCCTCGGGCAAGGTGCTCGAAGTGCTCGGCGACCACAAGCTGCCCGAGCAGGAGATCCACGCCGTCTTTCCCTCGCCCAAGCTGGTACCGGGCAAGGTGTCGGGCTTCGTGGCTTTCCTGCAGGGGCGGTTCGACGAGGGGTGGTGGGGCGACTGACCGCGCCCACCATCTTCTCTGTCAGGCCGGCACGAAGGCGCCGTGCAGGCCCAGCGGCAGTGTGTACGGCAACGTGGCCTGCGCCACCGGGCCGGCCGCCAGATTGTCGGCCGCAAAGCACGAGAGCAGCGTTTTCTGCTGGCCGAAGTCGAGCACCGTGCCGAGCACCCAACCGGGCCTCGCGCCGTCCGGAATGAAGATGTGTTCTTCCACGATGGCCTGCCTGCCGTAGGCAAAGCGCTGGCTGCGGCCGGTCTCGACGTTGGTGCGCGCGACGGCACCGAAGCCGGGCTGGTCCGGCCTGCCCTGGGTCGCATGGACCACATGGCGGTGCCGCAACCCGACGCGGCGCGGATCGATGCGCGGAAACTCGGCATCGAGCGCCAGCGCACTCTGTGTGGCGCGCCCGGTGCGCAGGTTCATGGTGGCAACTGTCAGGTGCGGATCGGCGCGCTTCACCCAGCGCCCGCGCATCACCTCGCGGTTGGTGGTGAACACCGAATCGGCATTCTCAGAGCGCACGTAGTCGATATGGATCAGCGTGCCGCCCGGCGTGTCTTCTTCCCAGGCATTGCCCACATGGAACAGAAAACCGGCCGGCAGCGTCAGCAGCTGGCGGCGCTCCCAGTTCCGCTTGTCGATCACCAGCACGCGCATCTGCAGCTCGGGCCGCCAGACATGCGCATCGAGAAAACTCGCGCCGGCCTCCTTGCGTTTGCTGTCGTAGACCAGCGGCGGCATCAGGAACACCAGGTGCCGTTCGGTCACCGCGAAGTCGTGGATCATCGGCAGATCGGGCACCGGCATCGCGGTGGCGCGGCGCAGAGTGCCGTCGGGCGCGATTTCGTACAGCGCCAGCATGCTCTGGCCCGCGCTGACGCCGAAGTTCCACACCGTGCCGTCGGGATCCACTCTGGGGTGGGCCGAAAAGGGCATGCCCGCGAGATCGAGGCGCCAGGTCTTCACGCCCAGCGTCTCCAGCGTGCGTGCATCGAGCCGCGTGGCCGAGCCACCTTCCCACAGCGCCAGCACCTCGCCCTGTATCGGCAGCACGTTGGTGTTGGCGACATTGATGCTGTCCGGCGAGGTCGGCGGCTCGGCGCCCGGCGGCATGGTGCCGAAGCCCTCGGCCAGCCGGCGCCCGGCGCGCAGCTCGGCCACGCGCTTGGGTGTGGCGACATAGCGGCCCTGGTGCCGCACGTCGGTGCCTTCGATCGTGAAGCGATACACCATGCCGTCGCCGTCGAACCAGTGGCGATAGCGCTCGCCGCCGAGGTCGTGCCCCGCCGGGCCGTTGCGGAACAGCGTGCCGGCGACGGCATCGGGAAAGCGCCCGCGCACGGTGGCGCGGGTGAGCGGCAAGTCGCCGGGCGGCGTGGCGAAGCCGGATTTCCACGGCGTGCCGGCGGCTTCGAATTCGGTTTGCCAGTCGTCGGCACCGTTGGTGGCGCGTGCCAGTGCAGGCAGGAGGGGCAGGGCGCCGGCCGTCGCGAGCAGGCGCAGGAGTTCGCGTCGTTCCATGCGAGCCTCAGCGCAGCTGAATGGCGGTCTGGAGATCGGCAGACTCGACGTTGAGCGCGGCCGCCTCGAAGTCGGGCGCGCCGCGGTTGCCCTTGGCGTCGTTCGAGAAGCCGTAGCGCTCGATGGGCATGCCCACCAGGTTGGTGTCGAGCTTGCCGTTGCCGTTCTCGTCGGCGAACACGCGCAGCGCGTAGCGGCCGGGCGCCAGGCCGTTGAAGCGGAGCTGGGCCGCGCCGGCGCGCAGGGGGACGGTTTGCGCAGCCAGCGACTTGCCGCCGGCAAAAGCCGCGGCGCTGTCGTACAGCGCCACGTAGAGCGTGGCTTCGGTGGCGGGGCCGCCGGCCACGTTCAGGCTCAAGTCGGCCGCGAGCGCGGCCAGCGGTGAAAGGAGCGCGGCGGCGCACAGGGCGCGCACGCCCGGTCGGGGCAAAAGAAAGTTCATCGGAGAGACCTCGTTGGAAGTTGGAGGCCTCGACGATCTCGCAGGCGCCGTGTGCCGGCCAGCGCAATGCGACGAAATGCGGAATGCGCGCGCCGAACGCGCGCCGGCAGCGCAGGACGCGCGCACCTCTGAATGGGCGCGCCGGCGTGCTTCAGCGGCTCTTGCCGTCTTCGCCGGGGCCGGTTTCCAGCTGGCCCGATTCCACGAACAGGCTCCATGCCGCCATGAACAGCGCCGCGATCACCGGACCGATCACGAAGCCGTTGATGCCGAAGATCGCCATGCCGCCGATGGTCGACATCAGCACGATGTAGTCGGGCATCTGCGTGTCCTTGCCCACCAGCACCGGGCGCAGGATGTTGTCGACCAGTCCGATCACGAACACGCCCACGAAGATCAGGATGCCGCCCTGCCAGAGATGGCCGGTGGCAAGGTAATAGATGGCCACGGGCCCCCAGATGAGCGCCGCGCCCACCGCGGGCAGCAGCGAGAGAAAGGCCATCAGCACGGCCCACAGCAGCGCGCCCTGCACGCCGAGCAGCCAGAACGCCAGTCCGCCGATGGCGCCCTGCGCAATCGCCACGGCCACGTTGCCCTTGATGGTGGCGCGGATCACGGTGGTGAACTTGTTGAGCAGGTAATGCGTGTGCGGCTTGGCCAGCGGCACGGCTTCACGCATCATCTTCGACAGCGTCGAACCGTCGCGCACCAGGAAGTACAGCAGGTACAGCATCACGAAGAAGCTGATGAGGAAGTCGAAGGTGTTCTGGCCGATGGTGAGCGCCTGGCCCGCGATGAGCTGGCTGCCCTGCGCGGCGCCGGCCGAAATGCGGGCCTGCCAGGCTTCCATGTCGCCGAGGTTGAAGCGCTCGAAGATGCTCATCAGCCATTGCGGCACGGCGTTCAGGATCTGCTGGAAGTAGGCCGCGAAATTGATCTGCCCCGACCGGATGCTCTGCGTGACCTGCACGATCTCCTGCACCAGCGACACCCCGACCATGGCCAGCGGAAGAATCACGATGAAGAGGCAGATGGCCAGCGTCGAGAGCGCTGCGGCGTTGGGCCAGCCGGGCATTTTCTTGAGCAGCCGCTTGTAGAGCGGGGTGAAGAGAATCGCCAGCGCAACTCCCCACAGCACCGCGCCGAAGAACGGCATCAGCACCCAGAGAAAGGCGACAGTGACGATGGCGAGCAGGGCGAGGAATACGCCGCGCTGGAGTTGGGGTGAGTTCATACGTGACTCGGACTGTAGCCGAGCCGGAACGCACCTTCTCGTCGGTCGGCATGCCCTTGTCGCAAGCGCCGGCGCGTTCGAACCCGCCGCGGCGGCTTCAGCGCCTGGCGCGCGGCAGGGCCACAGGCGCCAGCGTGGCGCGCAGCCGCGACGGAGCGTCGGGCTCCACCGCCGTTTCCACCTCGAGCGAACGTTCGACATTGCCGATGTGCTCGATCATCAGCTGGCGCGCCTTGGCCGTGTCGCCGGCTTCAAGCGCCGCGACGATGGCGCCGTGCTCGGCGCACGATTGCCCGGCCTCGTGCCTCGACTGGTAGAGCGTGGCGGCCAGCGTGGTGCGGGCCGTGAGGTCGCGCAGCACGTCGACCAGCAGCTGGTGCCCCATCTGCTCGGCCAGGCACACGTGGAAATCCGCCAGCAGAAAGGCGCGCGTGGCGGCGTCGGCGCCCTCGATGGCGCGCCGCTCGTCGGCAATGTGGTCGCGCAGCTTGCGTATGACTTTTTGCAGCGGCCGGCCTTCGCTTTCGGCCAGGATGCCCGCTTCGACGATGCGCCGCGCCGAGAAGGCGTCGCGCGCCTCTTCGGCCGAAGGTTCCACCACGTACCAGCCGCGGCGCGACTGCACCTCGACGAAGCCGCGCGCCTGCAGCTGCATCAGCGCCTCGCGCACCATCGTCCGGCTCACCGCGAAATTCTCGGCCAGCGCCTGCTCGCCGAGCCGTTCGCCCGGCGCGAGCTTCTGCGCCAGGATGGCCTCGACCACGCGCTCCGCAATGGAGGTGGGATTGACGTCGGCGGCCATCGCTTTCAATGGCTGCCCATGGGTGTGGCCACGCCCGCGGCCGGCAGGTTCCCGGGCTCGGCCAGCGGCTCGTCGTCCGGCGAGTAGGAGCCGTCGAGCACGGCATGCGCGCGCTCGCGGTCGATGTCGCCCTCCCAGGCCGCAATGGCCACCGTGGCCACGCAGTTGCCGATCAGGTTGCCCAGTGCGCGGGCAATGCCCATGAACCAGTCGACCGACAGCACCAGCACCAGGCCGATCGCCGGAATGGCGGGAATCGCGTGCAGCGTGGCGGCCAGCACCACGATGGCCGAGCCCGGCACGCCGTGCGCGCCCTTGGAGGTGACCAGCGCAATGGCGAGGATCGTCAGCAGGTCCGCCATCGAGATCGGCGTGTTGGTGGCCTGCGCGATGAACACCGCCGCCAGCGTGATGTAGATCGAGAAGGCGTCGAGGTTGAAGGAGTAGCCCGTGGGAATCACCAGGCCCACTGTCGAATCGCGGATGCCCATGCGGCGAAGCTTGGCCATGATCTGCGGCAGCACGCTGTCCGACGAGGTGGTGGCGAACACGATGGCGAGCTCTTCGCGCAGGTAGCGCAGCAGCTTCCACAGGCTGAAGCCCGACATGCGCATGACCAGCCCGAGCACCACGAACACGAAGATCAGCACCGCGCCGTAGAAGAGGGCGACCAGCATGCCGAGCTGCTTGAGCGAGCCGATCCCGTACTTGCCCACGGTGAAGGCAATGGCGCCCAGCACGCCGAGCGGCGCCAGCTTGATGATGATGCCCATGATCTTGAACAGCACCAGAGAAAGCGCGTCCACCACCGCGCCCACCGGCTTGCCGCGCTCGCCCAGCAGCGACAGCGCGCAGCCGAACAACACCGCGAACAGCAGCACCTGCAGCACGTCGCCGGTGGCGAAGGCGTTGACCACGGTGGTGGGTATCAGCTTCATCAGGAACTCGACCGTGCCGCCGCTCGTGAGCTTGTCGGCGTTCGAGGCATAGGCGCTCATGGCGCTCGCGTCGAGCTTGCCCGGGTCCACGTTCATGCCCGTGCCCGGCTGGAACACGAAGGCCAGCACCAGGCCCATGGCCAGCGCAATGGTGGTCAGCACTTCGAAATAGATCAGGGCCTTCACGCCGACCCGGCCCACGCGCTTCAGGTCGCCCGCGCCGGCGATGCCGTGCACCACCACGCAGAACACCAGCACCGGGATGATCATCTTGATCAGCTTGATGAAGCCGTCGCCGAGCGGCTTGAGCTTGACGGCGAACTCCGGCGCGAAGAGGCCGGCCAGCACGCCGAGCACCAGCGCGATGACGACCTGGCCGAAGAGGGATTTGACGAAGCGGGGCATGGAGGAACCTTCCATTGGTTTGGATGCAAGATCAACCAAATCTTGCATACAAGCAATGTAGGCAACGGATGCCCTGGCCGGGGAGAGGGTATTCCCGGGCTGTCGAGTTCCCACCGATCCCTGACCCCCGGCGTTCGGAGGGTCAGTTTTCGGTGGCAAATCGACGGTTCGAGCTTTCGCCGCGTGCCGCCAAGCTGGCAGCCGCGCCTTGCTTCAGCCCGCTGCGGCAGCCAGCACCGCGTTGAACGTCGCGCTCGGCCGCATCACTGCGTCCGTCTTGCGCACGTCCGGCAGGTAGTAGCCGCCGATGTCGGCCGGCTTGCCTTGCACGGCGGCGAGCTCGTCCACGACCTTCTGTTCGTTGGCAGCCAAAGCTTCGGCGAGCGGCTTGAAATAGGCGGCCAGTTCCTTGTCTTCGGCCTGCTCGGTCATGGCCTGGGCCCAGTAGAGCGCCAGGTAGAAGTGGCTGCCGCGGTTGTCGAGCTGACCGGTCTTGGGCGACGGGCCCTTGTTGTTGTCGAGCAGCTTGCCGGTAGCGGTGTCGAGTGCCTTGGCCAGCACCTTGGCCTTGGCGTTGCCGGTCTTGATGCCCAGTTCCTCCAGGCTCACGGCCAGCGCGAGGAACTCGCCCAGCGAATCCCAGCGCAGGTGGTTCTCCTCCACCAGCTGCTGCACGTGCTTGGGTGCCGAGCCGCCGGCGCCCGTTTCGTACATGCCGCCGCCAGCCATCAGGGGGACGATGGACAGCATCTTGGCCGAGGTGCCCAGCTCCATGATGGGGAACAGGTCGGTCAGGTAGTCGCGCAGGATGTTGCCGGTGGCGCTGATGGTGTCCAGCCCGCGGATCACGCGCTCCAGCGTGTAGCGCATGGCGCGCACCTGGCTCATGATCTGGATGTCCAGTCCGGCGGTGTTGTGCTCGTGCAGGTACATCTTGACCTTGGTGATGAGCTGCGCCTCATGGGGGCGGTAGGCGTCGAGCCAGAACACCACCGGCATGCCCGAGTTGCGCGCGCGCGTGACGGCGAGCTTGACCCAGTCGCGGATGGCGGCGTCCTTGACCTGGCACATGCGCCAGATGTCGCCGGCTTCCACGTCCTGGCTGAGCAGCACCTCGCCCGTATCGAGATCGGTGATGTTGGCCACGCCGTCCTCGGGGATCTCGAAGGTCTTGTCGTGCGAGCCGTATTCCTCGGCCTGCTGCGCCATCAGGCCGACGTTGGGCACGGTGCCCATGGTCTTGGGGTCGAAGGCGCCGTGCCATTTGCAGAAGTTGATGATCTCCTGGTAGATGCGGGCAAAGGTGCTCTCGGGCATCACGGCCTTCACGTCCTTCAGTCGGCCGTCGGCACCGTACATCTTGCCGCCGTTGCGGATCATGGCGGGCATGGAGGCGTCCACGATTACGTCGTTGGGCGAATGGAAGTTCGTGATGCCCTTGGCGGAGTCCACCATCGCCAGCTCGGGGCGGTTCTCATGGCAGGCGTGCAGGTCGCGCCGGATCTCGTCCTGCGTGCTTTGAGGCAGGGCGGCGATCTTGTTGTACAGGTCGACCATGCCGTTGTTGACGTTCACGCCCAGTTCCTCGAACAGCTTGGCATGCTTTTCGAAGGCCTCGCGGTAGAAGATCTTCACGCAGTGGCCGAACACGATGGGGTGCGAAACCTTCATCATGGTGGCCTTCACGTGCAGCGAGAACATCACGCCCGTGTTGTGCGCGTCCTGGATCTGCTGCTCGTAGAAATCGAGCAGGGCCTTCTTGCTCATGAACATCGAGTCGATCACCTCGCGGTCGAGCAGCGAAACCTTCTGCTTGAGCACGATGGCCTTGCCGCTCCTGGTGATCAGCTCCATCTTCACGTCGCGCGCCTTCTGCAGCGTCATCGACTTTTCGCCATGGTAGAAGTCGCCGTGGTGCATGTGCGAGACATGCGAGCGCGACGCCTGGCTCCAGTCCGCCATGCTGTGCGGGTTCTTGCGCGCGAACTCCTTCACGGCCTTGGGTGCGCGACGATCGGAGTTGCCCTCCCGCAGCACCGGGTTCACCGCGCTGCCGATGCACTTGTTGTAGCGCGCGCGGATGTCCTTCTCCTCGTCCGTCTTGGGGCTCTCGGGGTAGTCGGGAATCTTGTAGCCCTTGTCCTGCAGCTCCTTGATGGCGGCCTTCAGCTGGGCTACCGAGGCGCTGATGTTGGGCAGCTTGATGATGTTTGCCGAGGGCTGCAGCGTCAGCTTGCCCATCTCTGCCAGGTTGTCCGGCATCCGCTGCGCTTCGGTCAGCGCCTCGGGAAACTGACCCAGGATGCGGGCGGCCACCGAGATGTCGCTGGTGGCGACATCGATGCCCGCCGGCGCGGCGAAAGCCTGGATGATGGGCAGCAGCGAGGCCGTGGCCAAGCGCGGCGCCTCGTCGGTAAGGGTGTAGATGATTCGGGAGTTTCCGGCGGTCATGGCGGCTTTCGGGCGGGCTGAACAACAACAAAAACGCAATGTCACGAGATGGACAGCGTTGCGAACGGGCGCAAACTTTAACAAAAGCCTGTGTACAGGCGGATCCGACGGGTATGCCGATCTAGCCAAAACCTGTGCACCTCGGGGCACAATCGGCCCTGCCATGAGCACCGTTGCCGAACCGTCGTTCCCCCCTCCGCATGCCGCGCCGCAGATCCGCGTGCTGATTGCCGACGACCAGGCGCTGATTCGCCGCGGCATGGCCATGCTGCTCGATGCCGCGCCGGACATCGAGGTCGTCGGCCAGGCGGCCGACGGCGTGGAAGCCGTGGAGCTGGCCCGCCGCCTGCTGCCCGATGTGGTGCTGATGGATCTGCACATGCCGCGCAAGGGCGGCGTGCTCGCGACGCGCGAGATATCGGCGGCCTTGCCGCGCACGCGCGTGATGGTGCTGACCACCTTCGACCGCGACGACCTGGTCTTCGATGCGGTGCGTGCCGGTGCGCAGGCGTACCTGCTCAAGGACGCGTCGGAAGAAGAGGTGCTGGACACCGTTCGCGCGGTGCATCGCGGCGAGTCACGGCTCACGCCGCAGATCGCGCGCAAGGTGATGGACCAGTTCCGGCTGCTGGCCGATCGTGTCGCGCAAGAGCAGCCGGTCGCAGCTGCGCCGGATCTCCGCGCCGAGCCGCAAGCCACCGTGCCCGGGGAGTCGTCGCAGCCCGCCGCAATGACCAAGCCGCTCACCGACCGCGAGGCCGCGGTGCTCGAACTGATCGCCAAGGGCTACGGCAACCGCCAGATTGCCGCAGCGCTCAACCTGGCCGAGGGAACGGCAAAGAACCACGTCAGCCGGATCATGCAAAAGCTTCACGCGAACACCCGCACCGAGCTGGCGGTTCTCGTGCTCAAGAAATAAAGCGCTGCGTCCTGCGCGCCGTACGCGCCCCACGTCCCTCAGGCGCCTCCCCAATGCGAAATGCACCCGGTGGCCCGGCAAGGCCGGTACCACGGGTGCACTGAAAAATGGAAGAGCTTGTGCCGGTCAGGCCGCGCGGCCTGCGGGCGACAAGCCGCCAGGCATCGCGAGGTCAGGCGCCGGCGAAGGCGCATGCGATGCGGCGGCATTGCTGGCCGTGTGCCGCGCCAGCATCGGCCGCAGCGCGACGATCGCGAGGAAGGCTGCGAACAGGTCGAGCGCCGCCACGGTGTAGAGCACGGTCGACCAGGTGCCGGTCGCCTCCATCATCAGGTTGCCGAGCGGCACGAACAGCGCGCCGACGCCCTTGGCGCAGTACAGCACGCCATAGATCTTGCCGATGTGCTTGGTGCCGAAGGCGTCGCCCGCGAGCGCGGAGAACAGCGAATACACCTCGCCCCAGGCCAGGAAGACCACGCCCGACAAGATCAGGAAGGCCCACGGGTTGTGGCCGAAGTAGCCCAGCGCGATGATGCCGATGCCTTCGAGCGTGAAGGCGATCACCATCGTCTTCTCGCGGCCGATGTGGTCGGAGATCCAGCCGAACAGCGGCCGCGAGATGCCGTTCATGACGCGGTCGAGCATCAGCGCGAGCGGCAGTGCGGCCATGGTGACGAAGTACAGGTCGACCTTGAAGTTCTTCACGCCCAGGTCCTGTGCGATTACGCCCAGCTGCGCCACGGCCATCATGCCGCCGGTGACCACGCACGAGAACATCAGGATCATCAGCCAGAACAGCGGCGTGCGAAGCGCTTCGCCCAGCGTGTAGTCGCGCCGGCTCTGCGCGACCTTGGCCGAGCCGCGCACCTCGTTGCCCTTGGGCTGGCGCAGGAACCAGGCAGCGGCAAAGGCGAGCGAGCCCTGCAGCAAACCGAAGAACAGGAAAGCCTGCTGGAAGCCGGACGATTCGATCATCGCCGCGATCGGCAGGATGGTGGCGGCCGAGCCGGCGCCATAGCCGCCCGCCGTCAGGCCGACGGCCAGGCCGCGGCGGTCGGGGAACCACTTGAGCGCGTTGTTGATGCAGGTGGCGTAGATCGAACCCACGCCGATGCCGCCGATGGCCGCGCCGAGGTAGAAGCCCATCAGCGTGGTGGCTTGCGAGTTGATGGCCCAGGCCGCGCCGATGAACAGCGCGCCGAAGGCCACGATCAGGCGCGGTCCGAACTTGTCGATGAAGTAGCCCTCGATCGGCGCGAGCCAGGTCTGCACCAGCACGAAGATCGTGAAGGCGACCTGGATCGACGCACGCTCCCAGCCGAACTTGCCCTGGATTTCCGGCACGAACAAGGTCCATGCGTACTGGATGTTGGCCGTGGCGATCATGCAGACGATGCCGACCACCAGCTGCAGCCAGCGGTTATCGATCAATCGCGGCGGCGCGCCGGATGAGATGTATGTCGGGGAAGTGGGGTTCATTCGCTTTTGTCTCCATTCGTTGTCGCGCCGATCGCGTCGCGGCACGTTGCAGGGGTTTGAATTCAGTCGCGCTGGGGGCACGGATCGCGATGGGTGCAACTGTTGCCGCAAACCGCCGTCGGCGCGCCTGCCGGAAGTCACGCGTCGAGTCGAGACAAACCCGGAGGGCTCAGGGGAACTACCCGTGCCGAAAGTCATGGCGGCCGTTTGCGAGAATGCGCAGCCAATGAACCTCGCACGTCGCATCGACCCACGGCGCTCGATGGCCGCCGCGATCGGCTGGCTGCTGATTGCGCTCACCTTGTGCCTGGCGCTCGTGGCCAACCTGTGGCTGCGCGGTTTCGTGCGTGCGACGCTGCTCGAGCAGCACGGCCAACGGCTGGAGGCCGCGGCCGAGCACGTCAATGCCGAACTCGACACCGCACTGCTGCTGCGCCTGCAGGCGGTCAGCGTGGTGGCGGCCATGCTGTCGGAAGACGTGCAGCACAGCGAAGGCGCACGCCTGAAGCGGACGCTCCAGGCCGTACGCCGCGGCGTGCCCGACCTGATCTGGCTGGCGGTGACCGATGCCGACGGCTTCATCGTCGCAGCGACCGACGAGCAGGTGGTCGGCCAGAACGTCAATCAGCACGCATGGATCTCGCAAGGCCTGAACGCCGCGTGGATCGAGGAAGGCCGCTCGCCGGGCGAACGCTTCCTGAAGCTCACCGCGCCGGTGCGCAATGCCGACGGGGCGATCATCGGCGTCGCCGCGGCCAACCTGAGCTGGAGCTGGGTGGAGAAGATGGTGGCCGAAATCCGCGCCTCTCCCGGCGAATGGCTGCTGATCGACCGCGACGGCATCGTGCGCCACGGGCCGGGTGCCCTGCTGGGAAAACGCTGGCAAGACGTCGGCGATCCCATCACGCCATTCGATCCCGTCGTCGCCGGCTTAGGGAACGACGGATCCGATCTGCCCACGCGCATCCGGACAAGGCGGCTCCTGGACAACCGGCCCTACCTGATCGCCTCCCCGCCCAATGCGCGCGACGGCACGCTGCGCCGGCTCGGCTGGCAGGCCGTGGTGATCCAGCCGGTCGAATCGGTTGCGGCATTCGCGACGGCCATCGAATGGCGCATCTCGATCGTGCTGAGCCTGCTGGGCTTGGCCACCGCCGTCGCCGGCATCATCGTGGCGCACCGCCTCACGCGCCGCGTGAGCGTGATCGCCCATTCGGCCGACGCGGTGCTGGCCGGGAGCGCGACGCGCATCGAAGTGCCGCAGGGTGCCGACGAAGCCGCACGGCTGGGCAGCGCGCTCGACCGATTGCTGGACACGCTGCAGCGCGAACGCGACGAGTTGCGCCGGCTCAATACCGAACTGGACGAGCGCGTGCGGCAGCGCACCGAAGAGATCAGCCGGCTCGCGCAGGAGTCGCGCGATGCCGCGGTGGTGCGCGAGCGCCTGCGCCTGGCGCGCGGACTGCACGACACGCTGGCGCATTCGATGATGGCGATGCTCACCGAGATCCGTGTGCTCAAGCACCTGGCATCGAGCCGGCCCGATGCGCTGCCGGACGAGCTGGTTCGGGCCGAACGCGCGGCGCGCGACGGGCTGGACGAGGCACGCCGCGCGATCGACCAGCTGCGCAGCAACCCGGTGCGCGACATCGGGCTGGGCGCGGCGCTGGCCGAGCTGGCCAAGAACCTAAGCGAGCGCTCCGGCATCGAGCTCGACTGCCAGATCGAACCCGCCTTGTCCGCCTTGGCGGCCGAGCCGGCGGAAACCGTGTTCCACATGTGCGAGGAAGTGCTGCGCAACGTCGAACGCCACGCGGGCGCGCGGCGGCTGCTGATCCGCCTGCACCGCGTTGCGCACGGCGGTGTGGAGTTGGAGATCGGCGACGACGGCGTCGGCTTCGAGCCGAGCGCGGGCGCAGCGGGGCACTACGGGCTCGTGGGGCTGCGGGAGCAGGCCGATGCGATCGGCGCGCGGCTGCGCATCGAGAGCCGCCGCGGCGAAGGCACATGGGTGTCGCTGCGCTGGGCGCAACGCGTCGGGGGGTGACGCGAATCCGCAATCTCGCGGGTTCGAGAATCAGGCCGCTGGAAAAGGGACGTGGTGCGCTTTTCATGTCATGCGCTTTGGCCCACGAGTCTGGCTCATTGGCTTGTCCGCCGTCATGTCTGGTTCCTTGCACATCGTGCTCGCTCGATTCCGCAAAAGCACCGTTCGGTTCCAGAGGAGGGCACCACGTCTGCAACCAGACTGCGCCGTCGAATCTCCGCCATCTGTCGGAGAGTTGCCCAAGCGCTGTAGGAATTGCGCCGACGGCGGCGGTTCAGGCGGGTGACATGCTGGCGGGCCGGCGCGTCTCCCGTTACGATTTGCCCGATGCGAACACTCCCTCTCTCCCACGCCAACGAACTACCGGTCCTGGGCCTCGGCACCTGGCGCATGGGCGAGGTGGCGAACCGCCGCTCGGCCGAAGTAGCCGCCGTGCGCGAGGCCATCGGGATGGGCTACCGGCTGATCGACACCGCCGAGATGTATGGCGAGGGCGGCGCGGAAACCGTGCTCGGGCAGGCCATTGCCGAGGCCCTGCGCGCGGGCGACGTGCGGCGCGACGAGCTCTTCATCGTCAGCAAGGTCTATCCCCACAACGCGAGCCGGCGCGGCACGCCCGAGGCCTGCGAGCGCAGCCTGAAGCGCCTCGGTCTCGACATGATCGACCTCTACCTGCTGCACTGGCGCGGCAGCCATCCGCTGCGCGAAACGGTCGATGCGATGCAGGCGCTGGTGGCCAAGGGACGCGTCGCCCACTGGGGCGTGAGCAATTTCGATACCGATGACATGGAAGAGCTGGCCCAGGCCACGGGCAATGGCCCTGGCTGCGCGGCCAACCAGGTGTACCTGTCGCTGGGCGAGCGCGGTCCCGAGTTCAGCCTGCTGCCGTGGTTGCGCGAACGCGGCATGCCGCTGATGGCCTACAGCCCGATCGACCAGGGAGCCTTGGCCGGCGATGGTGCGCTCGGTGAACTGGCGGAGCGGCTCGGCGTGACGGCCGCGCAACTCGCGCTGGCTGCGGTGATTGCGCGGCCGGGCGTGGTCGCCATTCCGAAAGCGGTACGCAGCGTGCATCTGCAGCAGAACCTCGCGGCCGCCGATCTGCAGCTCGATGCCGCCACGCTCGCCGAACTCGACCGCATCTATCCGCCGCCGCGGCGCAAGACACCGCTCGCGATGATCTGACGCGCAGCCAGCCAGCGTGCAACAACGCCGCGGTCGCACGCGGAGCGCTTCAGGCGAGCAGCGCCTTCACCAGATCAAGCTGCCGGTCGGGCTTGTCGGTGCCCAGCTCCAGGCTGGCTTCGATGCGCTCCAGGTGGTCGGTCATGCAGGCCACGGCGCCTTGCACGTCGCCCTTGCGGCAGATGCGGAGGAAATCCGAGTGCTCGTCCGACGAGCAGTGCGGATCGTTCGACGAGTGATAGAGCATCGCGATCAGCGAGCTGCGCGCCACCAGCTCGCGCACCAGTTCCGTCAGCGTGTGGTTGCCCGTGGCCTCGGCCAGCGCCACGTGGAAATCGCCCAGCACTTTCTCGCGCACGGTGCCCATGGCAGGGCTCTGGCGCAGCGCGGCGCGCTCGAACTTGACGTGCTGCTCCAGCACCTGGTAGTCGCGCGGCCGCGCTTGGGCGATGAACAGGCGCACCACCTCGCTCTCGAGAATGCGGCGCACTGCGAAGACCTCGCGCGCCTCCTGCACCGTGGGCTGCGAGACGAAGGCGCCCTTGTCGGGAATCATCTCGATGAGCTTGTCCTTCGAGAGCATCAGGAGCGCCGCGCGCACCTTGGTGCGGCTCACCGAATAGACGCGGCCCAGCGCCTCTTCGCGCAGCCAGGTGCCCGGCGGCAGGCGCTTTTCGACGATCGCGGTGGCGATGTCCTGCGCAATGCTTTCGATGGAGCTGCCCTTGTCGGCGGCAGCCGCGCCGTTCTCTGCCGGAGCGGCAGTGGCAGGGGAGGCGGGAGGTTTGGAGCTGGCGCGGGGCATGCGGAGATTGTGGCCCAGCGGATGCTGCCGCGCCGGCGCCGGCCCTATCGCGCGGCCAGCGTGAAGCCTTCGAGCGCGCCCTTCATGGTCTTGGGCAGGGGGCGCGCCAGTTCGCCGTGCTTGCTGGTCGAAAGCCTGAGTGCGACCAGCGACTCGATGAGCTTGGTGCCCGCGGCCACGCCGTCGATCACCGGCACGCCCAGCAGGCTGCCGATGTGCTCGCACAGGTCGGTCATGCCGGCGCAGCCGAGCACGATGCAGTCGGAGCCGTCTTCCTCCAGAGCACGCCGGCACTCGTCGACGATGCGCTCGCGGGCGTTGGAACCGGGCTCCTCGAGCTCGAGCACCGGCAGCTCGCAGGCGCGCACGTTGGCACAGAAGCGCTCCATGCCGTAGATCTCGGCCAGGTGCCAGGCCTGGCCCATGGTGCGGCCGAGCGTGGTCACCACGCTGAACCGGCTGCCCACCATGCTGGCCAGGTGCATCGCGGCTTCGGCGACGCCCACCACCGGGCCGCGCGCCAGCTCGCGCGCGGCCTTCAGCCCCGGGTCGCCGAAGCAGGCGATCACGTAGCCGTCGAAGCCGTCTCGCTCGCCGGCCGCAATCTCCTGCAGCAGGCCGGGTACGGCCAGCGCTTCGTCGTAGTGGCTCTCGATCGAGACCGGCCCCATCGCCGGGCTCACCGCCACGATCTCGGTGCCGGCGTGCGCTACCGCGCGGGCGCAGGCGCCGATTTTCTCGGTCATGCTCCAGGTGGTGTTGGGATTGATGATCTTGATGCGCACGGCGCGGTCCCTTTCTTTCTCTTTCGGTATTTCAAGTCTTGTTGTTGCGGTTCACGAGCACGTACAACACGAAGCCCAGCCCCATGCCGATGAACCACGCATAGTTGGCGGCACCGCGCAGCGTCGGCACCATCACGCAAAGAATCGGCACCAGCGCGGAGGGAATCAGCGCCTGGATCGCCTTCGGGTTGTAGCCGCCGCTGTACCAGTACTTGCCTTGCTTGCTCATGGTGTAGAGCGCGTCGACGTCGATCTGTTGCTTGCGCACGATGTAGTAGTCGGCAATCAAGATGCCGAACAGCGGGCCGATGAAAGAGCCCAGCACGTCGAGCGTGTAGTGAATGACCTCGGGGCTGTTGTAGAGGTTCCAAGGCGTGAGAAAGATCGAGCCCACCGCCGCGATCATGCCGCCCGTGCGCCAGCTGATGTGCTGCGGCGCCACGTTCGAGAAGTCGAACGCCGGCGAGACGAAGTTGGCCACGATGTTGATGCCGATGGTGGCGATCATGAAGGTCAGCGCGCCCAGCACCACGGCGGTGGTGCTGTCGATCTTGCCCACGGTGTGCACCGGATCGGTGATGAGTTCGCCGAACACCGGCAGCGTGGCGGCCGTGGTGATCACGGTCAAGAGCGAGAAGAACACGAAGTTGACCGGCAGGCCCCAGAAGTTGCCCTTCTTCACCGCCTCGAAGCTCTTGCCGTAGCGCGAGAAGTCGCCGAAGTTGAGCATCGGGCCGCTGAAGTAGCTCACCACCAGCGCAATGGCCGAGAGCATCACGGGCAGTGCGTCCCAGCCCTGGAACTTGATGCCGCCCAGGTTCAGGTCGATCTTGCTCCAGCCGGCCTTCCACACCAGCCAGCCGCACAGCACCGCCATGACCACGTACACGGCCGGGCCGGCCCAGTCGATGAACTTGCGGATGGCTTCCATGCCATGCCAGAACACGAAGGCCTGCAGCACCCACATGACCATGAACGCCACCCAGCCCAGCGTCGACAGGCCCGCGAAGCCGTGCGCGGCCACGTCGGCATACGGCGCGAGATTGGGGAACATGTGCAGCGCCAGCACCATGAAGGCGGCCGACGCGAGGTACGTTTGCACGCCGTACCAGGCGACCGCGATGAGCCCGCGGATGATGGCCGGGATGTTGGCGCCCAGCACGCCGAAGGGCGCGCGGCACACCACGGGGTAGGGCACGCCCGTCACCTGGCTGGGCTTGGCCACGAGGTTGCAGAAGAACTGCACGATCACGATGCCGACCAGCAGCGACACCAGCACCTGCCAGCTCGACAGGCCCAGCGCGAACAGGCTGCCGGCCGTGATGTAGCCGCCCACGCTGTGCACGTCGGACATCCAGAACGCAAAGATGTTGTATTGGCCCCAAGTCTGCTTCTTCAGCGGCGCAAGGTCTTCGTTGGTCAGCCGCGGGTGGTAGCCGGGCTTGATCAGCGCATTGGACTCGGCATGCGGCGCATGGCCGGCTTCGCTCGCCCCCGCGGGGGCCTGGCTGACGACTGTGCTCATGGTCTTTCCTCGTGCGAATGGTTGGTTTGTCGGGAGGACCGTTCCGATGCAAATTCCGCGCCGGGATCGGGTGCGTTATTTGTATACAAAAACCGTGTGCAATCAAGCCCATCCGGCAAATCATATATCCGTAGATTCCCTGAGACGGGGGTGGCGTGCTGCGTAAGGCACCGGAAAAACTCTGACTCATCCGGCGCAAGCGTGAGCGCGCCGTTGGCCGGAAGGCGCTGGTCTTGCCGCGCAATTGACTGCTTTCCCGGACGTCGCCGGCGATTCTCAGATTCAGCAGGCTGGCGCTTGAGGGACCTGCACATTCAAGAGCAGGGCGACTGTTGCGGCCAGCCCGCAGAACGCAACCAGTTCGGCCACGCCGCGTTCTCCGAAGTGCCGCTGCACCTGCTCAAACACGTCGTCCGCAACGCCGTGGTGTTCGGTGAGCGCCAGGAAGAACCGGCCGGCTACTTCCACGGACCCGCCATCCTTCGGAATCTTGCCGGCTGCAATCGCTTCAACCATTTCAATCGAAAGTCCGGCCGACAACGCCTTGGCTGCGTGAGTCTCCCACTGGTGGCGGCATTGCTGCCTGTGCGCCGTCATGAGAAAGATGGCTTCCAGCACCCGCTGCGGCAGCGTGCCAGTCCAAAGCTCGGTCGAGAGTTGCTCCAGAAGATCGGCGATCGGGGGGCTCCCCAGCAGTGGCAGGTAGGGGGCCGGCACGCGGCCGCGCCGCCGTTCGATCAGATCGTAGGCCGCACGCTGTTCCGCGGAGCGCAAGGCCTCGGCCGTCGTAGGGAAACGAGTGGCTGCATGGGGGCTTGCGGGCGTCGTCTCAGGCATTGGGCTTGATGTTGCCGGCCTTGACGACCGCCGCCCATTTCTCGATCTCCTGGCGGATGCGGGTCCTGAACTCCTCGGCGGTGCTGCCGACCGGCACGAAGCCGAGTTCGACGAGCTTCTGATGCAGCGGGCCCGCGCGCACGGCTTGCGCCGCGGTGGACGACAACCGGGACACGGTGTCCGGCGCCAATCTGGCAGGGCCGATCAAACCGAAGATCGGCGTGGCGTCGACGCTGGGCAGCCCAGCTTCCTGCATCGTCGGCGTGTCGGGCAGTTGCGCGGCCCGGCGCATCCCGGTGACTGCCAGGGCGCGGACGGTGCCCGCGCGGATGTGGTCGATCATCGTGGGGACGGTGGTGAACCCGAACTGGACGTGGCCCGCGAGCAGGTCGTTCAGTACGGTGCCGCCGCCCCGGTACGGCACGTGGTTGATGTCGATCGCGGCGGCCTTGCGCAACTGCTCGCCGGCCAGGTGCGGCGCACTGCCGACGCCGGCCGATCCGTAGTTGAGACCGCCCGGCTTTGCCTTGGCCAGGGCGACGAACTCCTTCAGCGTCGCTGCGGCAACCGCGCTGTGCACGATGAGCACCAGCGGCGCCGATGCCATGAGCGAAATTGGCGCGAAGTCCTTCTCCGTGTCGTACGGCAGCGCGCTGCCGAAAAGCCCGGGGTTGATCACGAATGCCGTGTCGACGAAGCCGAGCGTGCGGCCGTCCGGCGCCGCAGTGGCGACCGCGCGCGTGCCGATCTGCGTGCCGGCACCTCCTCGGTTGTCGACAATCACCGGGGCCGCGACGGCGGGCTCCAATGCCTGCGCCATCAGCCGGCCGAGCGTGTCCGTGGCGGCCCCCGGAGGGTAGGGCACGATGAGTCGGACCGGCGTCTTCGTGTCTGCGAGCGCAAGGCGCCCCGCGCCGAGCGAACCCACCAAGGAAAGCGCAACGCCCCCGCGAATCAACGAGCGCCTGTTGTGCATGGGCATTTCTGTCTCCTGAAAATAAGTTCTAAACGCGGCGCACGAAGCCGCTGTCGAGCAGCGCTGGTTCCGGGTCGGCGCCCAGCCCAGGCCGGTCTGTCAGCTGAAAGGCGCCGTCGATGCAGGGCACGGCGTCGCCGTAGGGTGTGAAGCCGAGATCGCAGAAGAGTCGCTCCACATGCACTTCGTCCTCCTGCGCGGCCAGCACGTGCAGCGTGGCCAGCAACCCGGGGCCGAAGAAGGCCGACTGCGGTGCGCAATGCACGGCGCTGCCGGCGCACTCGCGCGAGAGCCGCAGCAGCGTGGTGACGCCTCCCGATTTGATCGCGCAAGGTTGCAGATAGTCGACGGCCTGGGCTCTCGCCATGGCGCTCAGTTCATGCACGCTGCTGGCGTTCTCGCCGGCAGCGGTCGGCACGCCGGTTCGCATGCGCAGTGCACGAAGTGCCTCGATGTCCTCCGGCGGCCAGAGCGGTTCCTCGATCCAATGCAGGCCGAAGGCCGCCATCCTGGCTACGACCTCGTCGGCCTGGTCGGCCGTCCAGGCGCAGTTCGCGTCGACCATCAGCGGCATGCCCGGGCCCATCACGCTGCGCGCAGCGGCCACGGCCTCGGGAGTCTTCTCGTGCAGCTTCACCTGTGTGAAGCCGGCCGCCAGCGCACGCTCCACATTCCTGGCCACCAGCGCCGTGTCGCCGTAGTACTGAAGCAGCGACGCGTACGCGGGCAGGCGGGTGCGTCGCGCTCCGCCGAGCAGGGCATGCAGCGGCACGCCGGCAATCTTCGCCTTCAGGTCCCAGATCGCGATGTCCAGGCCGCTCAACGCATGCAGCACCGGCCCCGAGCGGCCCATGTTGTGCAGCGTGCGTTCGAGCGAAGCCATGAGCTCGGGGTCCGCCGCGTCCCGGCCTGTCGCGAGGGGGGCGACCCGGCTGCGAAAGATCGCCGAGAGCGCGTCGAGTTCGGCGCCATACGATTCGCCCCAGCCGACCAGGCCATTGTCGAGCTCGACGCGCACAAGGCCGCTGTCCAGCGTGGTTCTCGGCCGTCCGGCGAACAGCGGTGCCGGCGCGCCGTGGTCGAAGGGCAATCGAAGCTGGAGGCAGTCGACCGATCGAATGGTGGTGGACATCTGGCTTTATCAATTGTATGGTAGCGCTACCAAAACCAATGGTACGAGCATCTGTGGGCCCGCGTGTGCGGGTTTCTATCTAGGCGCTCTCGCGCGAAACGATGGAGAAGCCCACGTCGACCTTCGCTTCTTCGACCTCGATGCCTTCGCTGCGGCTCACGATGAACCGAGCCGCGAGCTGGCCGATGCGCGTGCTGTCGATGCGCACGGTCGTGAGCGAGGGCGACACGTCCGCCGCGAAATCGAGGTCGCCGAAGCCGACCACGGCGATGTCCTGCGGCACGCGCAGGCCGCGCGCCGCGGCTTCGGTGACGACGCCGAGCGCCAGCACGTCCGAGCTGCAGAAGATGGCGTCGGTCTCGGGCTGATGCCGCAGCATCTCGCCCAGCGCCTGGCGGCCGCTACGCACGGTGGCCGGTGCCACCACGGTCTCGACCTGCGCAGCAAGCGCGCGCCCGCGCGCGGGGCCGTGTAGCGCCGCATTGACGAAGGCGCTGGCCCGGCGGGCCGCACGCTCGTGATTGCCGCCGATGAACCCCAGGTGGCGACGGCCACGCTCGATCAGGAACGCGGCCACGGCGGTCGCGATGGCCTCGTGCGAGAAGCCGACCAGCATGTCGATCGGGTCCTGCACCATGTCCCACGTCTCCACCACCGGAATGCCCGAAGCCACAAGTTGCCGTCGGCCGGCCGGAGAGGGCACGACCCCGCCCAGCACGATGCCGTCGGGCCGACGGCCGATGATGGCTTCGAGCAGCGCGTCCTCCTTCTGCGTGCCATAGCCGCTCTGGCCCAGCATCAACTGGTGGTCGCGGGCCGCGAGTTCGGCGATGAGGGACTGCACCATCTCCTGGAACACCGGCCCGGCAATCGAAGGAACGACAGCCGCGACCAGGCGGCTTCGCTGCGAGGCCAGGCTTCCGGCCACCCGGTTGGCGACGTAGCCCGTCGACTCGACCGCCGCACGAACCTTCGCGAGGATGGCGGCCGACACCTGATCGGGCGTGTTCAGCGCGCGCGACACGCTCATCGCGGAGACGCCCGCCAGCTGAGCGACTTCGAGCAGGGTGATGCCGCCGGCGACCCTTCCGCGGCGCGGCGGCAGAGGCGAGGGCGCGGAACGTCCTGCTGCGGCAGGTTGTTTGTTCGAAGGGGTCGGCATGGACGGTGGCAAGGGCGCGAAAAGCTTAACCTGATTCGCGGTGCGGGCCTCAGGAGGCGCCAGCCCCGGCCGTTATAGTCCGCTCCAACCATGACAGATCGTCCTTTGCAGCCTCGCCATCTGAGCGTCACCGTGATGGACGTCGCCAAGCTCGCGGGCGTGTCGGCGATGACGGTGTCGCGGGTCTTCAATGCACCCCACTCGGTCAACGCCAAGACGCTCGCCAAGGTGCAGGCGGCGGTGGCGTCCACGGGCTACGTGCCGAATCGTGGCGCGGGGGGGCTGCGCTCCGCCAAGACACGCCTGGTGTCGGCGGTGGTGCCGACCCTGTCGGGGCCTGTCTTCCTGGACACCATCGAAGCGCTGAATTCCCGGCTCCAGCAGCACGGCTACCAACTCATGGTGGGGCAGAGCGGCTACAGCACCTCGACGGAGGACGACCTCGTGCGCGACATCATCGGGCGCCGGCCCGACGGCATCGTGCTCACCGGCGTCGTGCACAGCGAACTCGGGCGCCAGCGGCTCCTTGCGGCTGGCATTCCGATCGTCGAGACCTGGGATGTGGCGCTCGATCCGATCGACATGCTGGTCGGTTTCTCGCACGAAGCCGTTGGCCGCAGCGTCGCGGAATACCTGCTCCAGAAGGGCCGCAGGCGGCTCGCGCTGATCGGCGGCGACGATCCGCGTTCGGTGCGTAGAGCGGAAGCGTTCACTGCCATGGCGCAGGCACAGGGTGCCGTGGCCCCGATCGTGCATCTCGTCCCCGCGCCGACCAAGCTCAGCGATGGGCGGCGTGCCCTGCGTTCGATCCTGCAGTCCAACCTGCCGGTCGACGCGGTTTTCTGCAGTTCCGACATGCTGGCGCTGGGCGTGCTGACCGAAGCGCGTGCCGCCGGCCTCGGCGTTCCCGCCGATCTTTCGGTCGTCGGTTTCGGTGACCTGAACTTTGCGGCCGACCTGGACCCGGCGCTGACCACCGTGCGGATCGACGGGCGGCGCATCGGCCAGATCGCAGCCGACTGCATCGTCGAGCGAGCCGCAGGACGGCGTCCGCCGGAGCTGATCGTCGATGTGGGCTTCACGATCGTTCGTCGGGCGAGCGCCTAGCGTCGTCCCGGCCTTTCTGGCGCACGTCAGTGGGCGTGCCCCGGGACAGGGACTCGCCCTGGTTTCGCTTCGTCCTCGTGCGCATGGTCGTGCTCATGGTCATCGTGCGGTGCGACCCCTTCGCGGGACTTTTTGAGCCACGTGCGCGCGAGCACCGGGTTGCGCTCGACGCCCACACCGTTCTCATAAGCCAGGCCAAGGGCGCGTTGAGCCTGAGGATTGTCGGCTTTCGCTGCGCGCTTCAACCAGGCCATGGCCGTCGGCAGGTCCTTGCGGACGCCACTGCCCGACGCATAGCTTGCGTACAGCTCATACTGAGACTTCGCGGCGCATCGATCGGCGCGGGTCGCGGTCAGCCGATACCACTTGAATGCCTCGCGAGCGTTCCGCTCGGCGCCACCCAGACCCTGCCTGTAGAAGTCGGCCACCATGCATTGCGCGATCACGGCGCCGCCGTCCGCGGCGCGCTTGAACCAGTGGAACGATCTCACGAGGTCCTTGGGCGTGCGGCCGTTTCCGTTGAAGTAGACGAAGCCGAGGTCGGCCTGGGCCGGTGCGTACCCGTGCCGCGCCGACCGTTCGAGGTAACCGGATGCCGCGTCCAGGTCCAGTGCCCGGCCCGTTCGGCCACGGTAGTGGTTGGCGAGCTCGTATTCCGCCTTCGCAAAGCCCTGCGCGGCGGACGCCGCGTAGAGCTTGAACGCCTGTCCCTTGTCCATCGGCACCCCCGCGCCGCTGCTGTATCGCCGTGCCAGCTCGTATTGCGCTTCGGGATCGCCCGGATGCGCCGCCGCGGAAGAACCAGGAACGGCAAGGCAGAGCGCGAGGAGGGCAGGAAGGAGGCGAGCGGCCTTTGGATGATCCTGCGCCATCGATGGGTCTCCTCGCACAGCGGCCCCGCCTCATTGAAAGGTTTGGGTGACGACGGCCGGCACGACGATCTCGCTCGCCCGGGTGAGCGAGATGGTCTTCGTCTGCCCCTTGGCGATGGTGGCGAGCACGGCCTGCGCGTCGGCCAGCGAACTCAGGCGTTGCGTGCGCAGGTACTCCGGCGGATGGAAGGTGCCTTTGTCCGCGTGGACGGACTCGACGGGGCCGCCCTTGTAGGTGATGGTGGTTCCCAGCCCCGGACTGAACTGCGTGAAGCCCTCGGGGATGTAGCCCTTGTAGACCGTGTCCTGCACGTCGATGGCGACCTGCACGTAGTAGCCGCCCGGATCGTTCACGTACTGGTCGGTCGCTGTCGTGATGCCGTTCGCCAGCAGGGGGAGCTTCGGGTTCTTGTTCTGCGGACCGACGAAGCCCTGAATGATCTTCCCGTCGTCCAGGATTCGGGCCGACACGGAGGTCAGGCCGGCTTCGCGCCCGGGCTTGAACGGACCGGAGGTCTCGATGCTCTTGTACGTCGCATTCGCAGCGTCGCTCGCTGCGTAGGATGCCACCGAGCGGCGCTTCTCCAACTGGTTGGAGAACTCGCCGGTGATGTTCACGCCGCCGATGGCTGGCGAGTCGAACACCTTCGAGCGCATCGCATCGAGCATGGTCAGTTGGGCACCCGCGTTCGCCGGGTCGCGGTTGTAGGCCTTCAGCGCCTGGTAGACCTCGACGATGGGAAACTGGTTGGTGTGCTGCGGCGCCACGAAGTCCACATCGAGCGTGTTCTGCAAATAGCTGAAGCCATGCTGGAAAGACAGGCGCAACCAACCGTTGGCGGCGGTCGGGCTGTTGAGGCCATTGAAGCCGTAGCCTCCGTGGTAGCCAAAGGTGTAGAACTTGCCGTCGCCCGGGTTCTTCACCTTGAACAGCATGTTGGTGCTGCCCGGTGTGTGGCCCGGCGACCAGATCACCATGATCTTCACATTGCCGTAGTCGTACCACTTGTCGTATTCGTACGCATGCGAGACGCGCTCGCGGATCTCGGTCTCGCCGGCCGGCAGCGCTCCCGTGATGTTCCAGGCGTTGCCCTGCAGGTCGGAGGTGACGCCCACGGCATCTTCCTTCGACGCCCAGAGCGCGATCGGCTTGCCGGCGTTGTCCATCATCCTGAGCTGCTCGACGACCGTGCCGTAATGGTCGCTGTGGCCATGCGTCAGCCAGATGTCGGTGACCGATCGCGGGTCGACGCCGACAAGCTCCATGTTCTTCCAGTACTGGTAGCCGCTGTTGGGCCATCCGGCATCGACCTTGATCACTTTGTCGTCCGAGGGGTCGTCGGGCGTGCCCATGTCGGCCTTGAGCAGATACGAGGCGACTTCGTTGTCGCCCACGTAGTACATCGTGTTCTTCACCATCTCGAACGGCTCGGTGCTGCGGGAGTACGGCGCCGACGACGGCGAGGTCGCGTTGATCTTGTTATACGGCTGACCGGAGACGGGATCGCTGCCCTTGTCGGCCAGCATGGTGCTGAGCGTGGGCACGTCCCACACCGGCTTGCCGTCCGTGGTCGATTGCGGCGTGAAGTACCAGATCGCGACCACCTTGGCCGTCTCGGCCGCGAGGTAGTTGTTGTCGAAAAGCAGATAGGCGCTCTGGCGCGACGTGGTGCTGTAGTCGTAGCTGGCAGTGACCGGAATCGAAGCGAAGTTGGAAACGGCGCTCTTCGCATAGTCGGCGGTCTCGACGTTGAACACCTTCACATCGGGCGAGACCGCATAGGTTTCCTCGTAGCGCCTGATCGGCTGCGCATAGGGCCGGCCGGCCTGGTCCGCCGTCAGGTTGTGGCCGTCACCCACGGTGATGGTGCTGCCTGTCTTGTCGTAGACCCAGCCCGCCGCGACCATGGGGCCGGGCGCGTTGTCGTTCCGGCTCACGGCCGCGCCGTATTTCTTGAGGTTGAACTGGGCGGCGGTCGATTTGCCCTTCGCGAGGATGACATTGAAGATTGGCGTGGCGTCGACCGGAACGGCCACCGTGCCGGCATCGCTGCCGGGTATCCAGTCCACCAGATTACCCGGCACAAGGCTGGCGAGGAGGGTGGCCGTCTTCGCGGCGGGAACGGCGACCGACAAGCTCCTTGCGCCGCTCTGCGTGAGCACCGGGATGCTCACGGTGTCGTTGCCCTTGTCGTCCGAGATTGCGGCCGGCGTGCCGTACACGAGGCCCGCGGCCCTGAAGACCGAGGCTGCAGGTTGCACAGGCGGGGCCTCCGGGCTGCCGCCCGCGCCAGGGGTCCAAAACCCTCCGCTGCCGCTCGAGCCGTCTCCGCCGCAGCCGAGCACCAGGATGGATGCGAGCAGCGCAGGAACGATGCGCCGGTGGTTCAGAACTGTCTTCATGAGGGATCTCCAATGGCCATGGGCTTCAAAGGCGTTGCAAGGAGCCATCGGGGTTGCGGCGATAGCGCTTGAGCATCTCGTCCCACATCTTTCGGGCCTGGCCCGGATGCCACGCATGGCCGATGTCCGAGGTGATCTGCCAGCGGTATTCCGCGCGTCCGCTGTTCCAGATCTCGGTCGTGCGCCGCCCGTCGATCGTGATGGCCGGCGAGGAGAAGTTCTGGTTGACGGTTTCACGCCAGAACGTCCTCGCGGCCGTTTCGCCTGCGGTGCCGCCGGGAAATTCAGTCGGCAGTTCCTGCTCCCCCCGGCATTGCCACACCGGCAGCGCGATGTCGGTTCGCACGATGGGATTCGCATAGCTGGCAGCCGAGAGGTGCCCCGAATAGCACGGCGCGATCGCTGCGAACAGCTGCGGGTACTGCACCGCGATGCGGTTCGTGAGCGCGGTGCCCTGCGACGATCCGTTCAGGAAGACACGGCCGTCGTCGATCTGGTAGGTCCTCTTCATCTCCTCGAGCAGGTCGAGGAAGAACTGGACGTCGGGGTTGTCTGCATCGATCGATGTCGTCCAGGTCGCCTTGAGACCATGCGGATAGACAACGATGAAGCCTTCGTCGCGCGCCACGTCGTGCCACTCCGAGATCTGCGCCTGGAAACGAGCCGACCCGTTGCGGCCGTGAAACGAGAACAGCAGCGGAAGCTTCTTTCCTTCCGCCACCAGCTTCTGATATTGCGGAGGAACGTACGTCAACCAGCGCCGCGGCTCGCCGGGGCGCAGGCTCTTGATCGTCTCCGTGAGCCCCATGTCCGCGATGCTTTTTTCCGCATGCAGCGTGCCGTTGTAGGACTTGTTGTCCGGGAAGCGCACCACCTTGCCGAACAGCTCTTCCCAGACCAGCCTCGAGACCGCGGCCGACTCCGCAGGGCGGTCGAGCCGTGACAGCCTGACTTGCTGGACCGGATTGCCCTTCACGAAATCCGTCACGGTCGGAAGGCCGCCGACTGCCTGCTGGTTTTGCGCATCCGTTGCGTTGGCCTGCCGCCAGAAGCCCGTCTGCTTGGCAAATGGATCGGCGCCGCATTGGAATTGCCAGACGGCCATCGCGGTCTTGGGCAGGCTTTCCGCGGAGATATTGAGCGTTGCCGGTTCGGCGGCGGCGCCAAACGACGCGACGCCGGTGGCCATGACCCCGAGCTCGCGCATGGCGAGCTCTTGCGCCATGACGCCGCCGGATCCTGCGCCGGTCAGGAAAGTGGACATCGTCGATGGAAGCCCGTAGCGCGTGCGCACGGCTGCGGCCGCTGCGACGATAAACGCGTGATCGTCGGAGCGGGCCGCGTCCTTGACCGTGTTCCAGCCGGTTGGCTTGGCCACCGGAAAAATCGCGACGAAGCCCTTCTCTTCCGCGAGCGTGGGCCAGCCGGTGAGGCGGGCGCTGTCCTCGGCGGATTGCCCCGCCCGATGCAATGAGACGACCACTTCCACGCCCCTGGCGTCCTGGTCGCGAAGGGCCGCGACGTCGCGGGGCGCGTACTCGTAGTACTGCCGGTCCTCGCCGTTGACCTTGATCGTCTGCAAGACCAATGGAAGTGCTGCTGAGGAAGGGGCCGCTGTGGCGCCCGGCAAGGCGGCGCAGTCGTCGGTCACCGTCGCCTGGGCTGGCGGAGGTGCAGCAGGGGCCGAAATGAAGGCGTATCCGTTCGACCCGCCGCCACCGCAACCTGCGACCACGACCGATGCGGCCGCGAGCATCGTGAATTTCTTCATTCCTGTCTCCTGTTGGTTGCCCGTCGCTGGGCGGGAAGTTATCGTTAACAAATTGAATTGTTAGCGCAACCAAATTGAGTGCTCATCCGGATAAACCCGGCGGGAGAGAATTCTTTTCCCAATAGAGGAGAGGGCAGGGTGCGCACTCGGCGCTCGCCAAGCAGGTTGGGGTTAGCCTCAAGAAGAAATTTTTATGTTAACGTTAACATATACCCGGCAGATCGCATGGCCGGAACAGCTCGGGACGCTTATCGACGCGCTCGGCCCGCAGTAACTCCCCTCCACCCCTACAACGGAGACATCATGAAAAAGCTCTTGATTGCACTGGCCTGTTCGGTTTCGGTGGCCGCTTTCGCGCAGACGGCGAACTGGCCTGAAAAGCCCGTGACCATCGTCGTGCCATTCCCGGCGGGCGGATCGACCGACATGGTGGCGCGCGCGATGGCATTGCAGATGCAGACCAAGTTCGGGCAGACCTTCCTCGTCGACAACAAGCCCGGCGCCACAGGCACGATCGGCGCGGGTTTCGTCAAGCGCGCGGCACCGGATGGCTACACCTTGCTGGTCTCGTCGCTCGGTGCCTTCGTCGTGACGCCGCACCTGCAAAAGAGCGTGCCCTACGACGCGACCAAGGACTTCGACTACATCAGCGTCCCGGTCCAGGCGCCGAACGTGCTGGTCGCCAGCCCGGGGCAGAAGGCGCGCACCGTGGCCGAAGTGATTGCCGAACTGAAGGCGAACCCGGGCAAGGTGAGCTTCGCGAGCTCGGGCAACGGTTCGTCGGACCACCTGTCTGCCGAGGTCTTCTGGCAGCAGACCCAGACCGAAGGACTCCACATTCCCTACAAGGGCGGCGCACCTGCGATCAACGACCTGCTGGGCAATCAGGTGAACTTCTCGTTCCAGAACGTCAATGCCGTGCTCCAGCACATCAAGGCCGGCAAGCTTCACGCCATTGCCGTGACGGGCGACAAGCGCTCCCCCGTCCTGCCCAATGTGCCGACGCTGGCCGAGGCTGGCGTGAAGGGGGCCGAAGTCTATTCCTGGCAAGGTCTTGCGGCACCGAAGGGCTTGCCGCCGGCCGTCAAGGAGAAGCTGGCCGCGGCCGCGATTGCCGCCATCAACGACCCGGAGGTGAAGAAGCGGATGGTGGAGCAGGGCCTTGAGATCGTCGCCAGCACGCCCGCCGAGTTCACCGCCTTCCAGGCCCGTGAGTGGACCCGCTGGAAGACGCTCATCGAGACACGCAAGATCACCGCCGACTGACAGCCACGGGTCCGCGCAGCGGACCTTTCTCTTTCTTCTTCACCGAGCACATGACGACATCTCCTTCTTCCTCTCTTTCGTTCTCGACCCCCGTGGTCACCGCCATGCGCGTGGTCCCCGTCGCGGGGCACGACAGCATGCTGATGAACCTGAGCGGCGCGCACGGCCCGTTCTTCACGCGCAACCTGCTGATCCTGACCGACAGCGCCGGCCACACCGGCGTCGGCGAAGTGCCGGGCGGCGAGAAGATCCGCCAGACGCTCGAAGATGCGCGCGGCCTCATCGTGGGCCAGCCCCTCGGCCGCCACAACGCCGTGCTCAACAGCCTGCGCAGCGCCTTCGCCAACCGCGACAGCGGCGGCCGCGGCCAGCAGACCTTCGACCTGCGCGTGACCATCCATGCGGTCACCGCCGTCGAGGCGGCGTTGCTCGACCTGCTGGGCCAGCACCTCGAAGTGCCCGTGGCCGCACTGCTCGGCGAAGGCCAGCAGCGCGACGCGGTGCAGATGCTCGGCTACCTGTTCTACGTGGGCGACCGCACCCAGACCGACCTGCCGTACCAAAGCGCCCCCGGCGCCGACAACGACTGGTTCCGCCTGCGCCATGAAGAAGCGATGACCCCTGAAGCCATCGTGCGCCTGGCCGAAGCCACCCATGCGCGCTACGGCTTTACCGACTTCAAGCTCAAGGGCGGCGTGCTGCGCGGCGAAGAAGAAGTCGAGGCCATCCGTGCGCTGCACGAGCGCTTTCCGCAGGCGCGCGTCACGCTCGACCCGAACGGCGGCTGGCTGCTGCAGGATGCCATTCGCCTCTGCCGCGACCTGCATGGCGTCATGGCCTATGCCGAAGACCCGTGCGGTGCCGAGGGCGTGTTCTCGGGCCGCGAAGTCATGGCCGAATTCCGCCGTGCCACGGGTCTCCCGACCGCCACCAACATGGTGGCGACCGACTGGCGCGAGATGGTCCACAGCCTTTCGCTGCAGTCGGTCGACATTCCGCTGGCCGACCCGCACTTCTGGACAATGCAGGGCTCGGTGCGCGTGGCGCAGCTGTGCCAGGCCTGGGGCCTGACCTGGGGTTCGCATTCGAACAACCACTTCGACGTGTCGCTGGCGATGTTCACGCACGTCGCGGCGGCCGCGCCGGGCAAGGTCACGGCCATCGACACGCACTGGATCTGGCAGGACGGCCAGCATCTGACGAAGGCGCCGCTGCAGATCGAGGGCGGTTTCGTGAAGGTGCCGACGCGTGGCGGACTGGGCATCGAGCTCGACATGGACGCGGTCGAGAAGGCGCATCAGCTCTACCTGAAGCACGGACTGGGCGCGCGCAACGATGCGCAGGCCATGCAATACCTAGTCCCGGGGTGGACTTTCGACAATAAAAAACCATGTCTGGTCCGCTGAGGGCATGCACAGCTCGGGCCTACCGCACGCGTTGCATCATCCCCTGAGAAGCCAGGAGGTCATCACGAAGCCGCATCGGTATCGATGCCGGCTTCAACGAGCTCAGATGAAGGGCACGCCGCCGGTCACCGGGATGGTCGCGCCCGAGATGTAGCTTGCCTGGTCGCTGGCGAGCAGCACGTAGACCGCCTGCAGCTCCGCCGGCTGGCCCGGCCGCTTCATCGGCGTTTGCTTGCCGAACTCCTTCACCTGCTCGGCCGGCATCGTCGACGGGATGAGCGGTGTCCAGAACGGCCCCGGGGCCACGCAGTTCACCCGGATGCCTTTCTCGGCGAGGAGTTGCGCCATGCCGCCCGAAATGTTCTGGATCGCACCCTTGGTCGCCGCGTAGGCCACCAGCGTGGCGTTGGGCTTGTCGGCATTGATCGATGTGGTGCTGATGATCGAGGCACCCGGCTTCATGCGCGCCGCGGAAGCCCGGCACAGAAAGAAGTTGGCGTAGACGTTGGTCCGGAAGGTGCGATCGAACTCCTCGGGCGAGATCTCGTCGAGCGATTTGTGGCTCATCTGGAAGGCCGCATTGTTGACGAGCACGTCGAGCCGGCCGAACGCGTCGAATGCGCGGTCCACGAGGCTGCGGCAATGCGCCTCTTCGCAGATGTCGCCGGGCACCGCGATGCAGCGGCGGCCTGCGCGCTCGATCCATTCGCGGGTGACCTGGGCATCTTCCTCTTCCTCGGCAAGGTAGGAGATGAGCACGTCGGCGCCTTCACGCGCGAAGGCGAGCGCCACCGCGCGGCCGATGCCGCTGTCGCCGCCGGTGATGAGCGCGGCCTTGCCCTGGAGCTTGCCGCTGCCGACGTACGACTGCTCGCCGAAATCGGGTGGCGGCGACATCTTCGATTCGAGGCCGGGCGGTTGCTGCGCGGGTGTGGAAAAGGGCGGCTGCGCACCGGCTTGGCGAGGATCTGTCATGGTGGTTCCTGGATGAAGGGATGGATGGAAGGAAAGGGTGGAAGGGGCCGGCTCGGCGTTCAGGCGCCGGCGTCGTTCTCGGAATCGGCCGTGGGTGATTTCTTCATCGTGTGCTCCTTGCGTTGCTTGAAAGACAGGCGGCCACGGCCACCCCGGCGAGCGCGCCCAGGCCGAGCCACAGCGCATCGGCGGACCGCGCCTTTTGGCGGAAGCCCCCGTCGATGGCGCAGCCGCGCGAGGGCTCGAACAGGTTGCCGTCGGTGCGATCGGCGGGCGCGGCGTGTCGCATTGCCGCACCGCCCACCCATCCGAGCGCGCGCGCCATCAGGTGCGGCGCGAGCGCATGCATCAGGATGCCCGGGCGCGCCTGCGCACCGATGTAGGTGCGTGCGCGCGGCCGGGTGGCCAGCGCGACCAGCGCATTGGCCACACGGCGCGGGTCGACCACCGGCGGCGGTGGCCTGACCCGATGCCCGCTGTAGTTCGCGCCATGCGACATGCCGGGCGAATCCACGAAAGTCGGAAACACCTCGCAGACGTGGATGCCCGGATGGCCCGAGAGCTCCGCGCGCAGCGACTCCGAGAACCCGCGAATGCCGAACTTGCTGGCGGTGTACGCCGCGGCATAGGGCGTGGCAACCCAGCCGCCCAGCGAGATCATGTGGACCAGCGTGCCGCGGCCGCGCGCGAGAAAGTGGGGAACGATGGCGTACGCGCCGTGCATGTGGCCGAGCAGGTTGGCCTCGACCACGCGCCTGTGCGATGCGAGCGGCGTGTCCTCGAACCGCCCCACGGCGCCGACGCCCACGTTGTTGATCCACATGTCCACTTGGCCGAAATGATCGATGGCCGCCTGCGCGAGAGCCGACATGGCCGCAGGGTCGGTCACGTCGGTAGGCACGGCGAGCGCGCGCGCACCGGCGCGCTCGCAATCGTCGGCCACCGACTGCAGCGTCTCCCGGTTGCGCGCGGCCAGCACGAGCGAGGCGCCCTGCGCGGCAAAGGCCAGCGCGGCGGCACGGCCGATGCCGCTGGAAGCGCCGGTGAGCACCACCACCACTTGGCGCAGCGTGTGAGGCGTGGCGTCGGCGGGTCCCGATGAGCGGTCGGAGGGCGAGGGTTTCGCTGCGGAGAGTGGAGACACGGAAAGAGCTCCTGCAGTGGGCGACGGCTCCACCTTTCGACGTCCCGGCGGCGGCGTGCGCGCGAGGCTTGCGCATCCGCACGTCGGACAAAGCCCACGACGCTGTACTGATCAGTCGGCGGACGGATTCGCCGTGCCGGCAGGATCCGCTGTGGGCGGCTCGCAATCGCACATTTCGCGCTTTTCTCGACACTAGGTTCAGCATCGGCGCGGCAGTGCTTTCTTTAGCATGAGCCCACCATCAGACCCCTGCGAACAGGCCCCGAATGTCCAAGCTCCTGACCGCGCTGCGCGCCGATCACTTGCCGGAAGCCGTCAGGCAATCCTCCGCATTGGGATGGCCATACCGGGAAGCCGACTGGCGCTTCGCGTTCGATCTCGGCAGCGGCTTCGCGGCGGAAGTCGACGGTCGTCTGGTCGCTACGGCGATGTGGTGGCCCTATGGCAAGACCCATGCCTCGGTGGGCATGATCATCGTCGACCCGCGCATGCAGGGGCAGGGCCTGGGGCGTGCCCTGATGGCAAAACTGCTCCACGAGGCGCGCAACCGCACGGTGGTGCTGAACTCCACGGAAGAAGGGCTCCCGCTTTATGCGCAGCTGGGGTTCGTCGCCCGCGGGCGGGTGTTCCAGCACCAGGCCCTATGGCCGGCAACCACCGTTCTTGCCACCGAACCGGCGAGCGTCCGTCCCATGCAGGAAGCTGACAGCGAGAGCGTGCGCCGGTTGGACCTGGCCGCCACGGGGATGGACCGCACAGCATTGCTCGATGCATTGTTCGAGGCCGGGACGACGATGGTTGTCGACCGCGGCGCCGGCGTCTCGGCTTACGCTTGCGCGCGGGAATTCGGGCGCGGCGTGGTGATCGGCCCTGTGGCCGCATCCGGCCCAAACAGTGCGGCCGATGCGAGGGATCTCATCACCGCACTCTCCGACCAAGTCCGCGGCCGGTTTCTTCGCATCGACGTGACAGAGGGCAGTGGTCTGTCCGCCTGGTTGACCGAAACAGGGCTGCCCTGCGTCGGGCATGCCGTGCCGATGGTGCGGGACGTCCAGCCTCGCGCGATCGATGCCGTTGCCGATGCCGTTGCAGATGCGCACCCGCGCCTGTTCGCCCTTTCGAACCAGTCGTTCGGCTGACCCGACGACTCATCGCACATCCCCTGACATGATGGAAATCCACCTATGAAGCTGATGCCCTACTGGCTCGACACTGCGCCCAAATTCACCGGTGGGCAGACCGAAGCGCCCGGCGGCGACGTCGATGTGGCGGTGGTCGGCGCGGGCTTCACCGGCTTGTCCGCGGCCATCGCACTGGCGAAGAAAGGTGCGAGTGTTGCGGTGTTCGACGCCGGGAACGTGGGCAGTGCTGCTTCCGGCCGCAATGGCGGCATGTGCAACAACGGCTTCGCACAAGACTACTGTGCGCTGTCGGGCCAACTCGGGCGGGAGCGGGCCAACATGCTCTACCGCGCCTTCGACGCGGGCGTTTCCAAGGTGGAATCGCTGATCGCGGAGGAAGGCATCGACTGCGACTTCAAGCGCGTCGGCAAGCTCAAGCTCGCTGCCAAGCCGGAGCACTACGAGAAGCTGGCCCGCTCACAGGCATTGATGGCGAAGGAGTGCGATCCCGACACCCACATGGTGACGCGGGCAGAACTGCGCAGCGAAATCGGGTCGGATCAGTACTTTGGCGGCATGGTCTTCGGCAAGAGCGCGGGCATGCACGTGGGGCGCTACGGCCATGGCCTTGCCGTGGCGGCCGCGAAGCGCGGCGTGCGCATCTACGAAAACGCGCCGGTCGTCGGCCTCAAGCGGCAGGCCGGTTCGGTGCACCAGGTCGAAACGCCCGGCGGCAGCATCCGCGCCAAACAGGTGCTGCTCGCGACGGGCACATCGGCCGTGGGGCCGTTGGCCTGGTTCCGCCGCCGCATCGTGCCCGTGGGTGCATTCATCATCGTGACCGAACCGCTCTCGGTCGAAGTGCTAGACCGGCTGACGCCGCGGCGCCGGATGACGACCGACACGAAGAACTTCGTCAACTACTTCCGCGTGACGCCGGACAACCGCCTGCTGTTCGGTGGCCGCGCGCGGTTTGCTGCCACCAATCCCAAGTCGGACGTGAAGAGCGGCGCCATCCTGCAACGATCGCTCGTGGAAGTCTTTCCCGAGCTCAGAGATACCCGCATCGACTACTGCTGGGGCGGCATGGTCGACATGACCCGCGACCGCCTGCCGCGTGCCGGAGAGCGCAACGGCCTCTTCTATTCCATGGGCTACAGCGGGCACGGTACCCACATGTCGACCTACATGGGAACGATCATGGCCGAGGTGCTGGATGGCCGCGCCGACCTGAACCCGTGGCGCGATTTCGACTGGCCCGCGATTCCCGGGCATTTCGGCAAGCCGTGGTTTCTTCCGATCGTCGGCGCGTACTACCGCTTCCAGGATCTGGTGCGCTGAATACCTTCGGCGGCCGGGCGGTCAGTCCGCCTCGGCCGGGGCGAGCATCGTCCCGCGGCAGTTCGGCGAGCCGCAGCGGCAGGGGTACTTCGAGGCCGGCGAACCGTCGTCGGCCGTGAGGGAATAGTCGATGAACAACTCGTCGCCCGCGTCCACCGCCACGATGGTCTGGAACTTCAGCATCAGTTCGCCCGCGTCGTCGTACTCTTCGACGGCTTCGCAGTTCGGATCGCAGGCGTGGTTCAAATGGCGCGTGCCGTTGCCGCCCTTGCCGCCGTCGATGGTCTCGTGGTTGGAGAGCGTGAACAGGTAGGTGAGCTGGTCGTCCCACGCCTTGGCGGCGATCTCCGGCTGCGTGTAGCGCCGGCCTTCATAGAGGCCGAGGAACGCGTAGGCGGGCAGGTCGCGCGTCGCGAAGGCGCCGAGCCCGTGCACTCCGCTGGGTGCCACCCGGATGAAGGGCGTGGACGAGGTTGGATTGCGGCGTTTCATGTGCGCAAGTGTGCACCAGCCGCTTGCTCATCCGTGGGGCTCGTCGTCGGCTTGTGCTTGAAACATGCGCGTGAAATCGCAGCATTCCTGCACCAGCATCACGATCGACGACGTGAGTGCGCTGCGATGCTCGCCCTTGTGCATGGCGACGTAGCGCACCACGGGCAGGGCGGGCACCACGTCGATCACCGCCAGCATGCCGGCCGCAACGAGCGGGGCCAGGCACTGGCGCGGAAGGTAGCTCACGCCCAGGCCCGACACCGTGAGCCCGGTCAGCGCCACGAGGTTGCTCACCACGATGGTGTCGACTGGCTGCACACCCTGGTCCTTCATCCAGGCGTCGTAGGCGCGCCCGGTGCCTGAACTCTTGCCTTGCACCAGCATGCGGTGCCGCGCGAGTTCGTGCAGCCGCACGCTGCCGGTGGCCTGCACCACGCCGGGCTTGCACATCCAGGCGCTCTTCACCTCGCCGATGGCCTTGCTCTGCATGCGCGAATCGGCAAAGGTGTCGGGAACGATCACCAGGTCGAGTTCATCGGCCAGCAGCTTGTCGCGCAGCTGCAGGCTGTCGTCGACGTCGGGCTCGAGAATGACCTTGGGGTAGCGCTGCTGGATCAGGCCCACGAGCCGCGGCAGCCAGGTCATCGCCGTGAGCTCCGTCACGCCGATGCGCAGCCGCCGCTCCACCACGCCCGGCTTGCTGAACTGCTCGACGGCCGCGTCGCGCTGTTCGAGCAGCCTGGCCGCGAGCACGAACATCTCTTCGCCTTTTTCGGTCAGCCGTGCGGTGCGCTGGCTGCGGTCGAAGAGCTCGGTGTCGAACAGCAGCTCGAGCTCATGCACCCGCTTGGACACGGCCGATTGCGAGGTATGAAGCTGGTTGGCCGCCTGCGCGAAGCCGCCGAGCTTGGCGATCCAGTACAGGGCTTCGAGCTGCTTGAAGGTCATCACGGTGCAAGGCCCTGCATTGAACGCTTTTGTTCATCTTATTCGATCACTAAAAATCGCTTTTGGAAATTTGAAGCGGGGCCGAAGATTCGCCGGTGCCGCCTCACGCCTCATCTTCAAAGGACTCTTCCATGAACTTCAAACTGTCCCTCGCGCTCGGCGCCAGCGTTGCATTGATTTGCGGCGCCGCGGCCGCGCAAGAGAGCCCCACGCTGCGCAAGATCAAGGAAAGCGGCACCGTGCAGATCGGCAGCCGCGACACGCAGATTCCGTTCTCCTACAAGACCGGCGCCGAAAGCGCACCCATCGGCTTCACCAACGAGATCTGCCTCAAGGTGGTCGACGCCATCAAGGCCAAGCTCGGCCTTCAGAAGATCGAGGTGCGCTACACGCTGCTCAACTCGACCAACCGCATTCCGCTGGTGCAGAACGGCACGGTCGATCTCGACTGCGCGACCACCACCAACACCGTGCAGCGCCAGCAGCAGGTCGACTTCGCGCCGAGCCATTTCGTCACCAACATCACCGCCGCGGTAAAGAAGAACTCGGGCATCAACTCGATTGCCGACCTGCAGGGCAAGACCGTGGCCACGGTGGCCGGCAGCACCTCGATGCAGCTGCTGCGCGGCTTCCGCAAGACCGAGAACATCGAAGTGCAGGAAATCGCCGGCAAGGACACCGCCGATGCGTTCCTGCTGCTCGCGAGCGACCGCGCCGTGGCCTACGTGCTCGACGACGTGCAGCTGGCCGGCCTCATCGCCAACCAGCCCAACGCCTCCGACTACAAGCTGCTGAAGGACGTGCTGCGGCAAGAACCCTACGGCATCATGATGCGCAAGGACGACCCCGAGTTCAAGGCCGTCGTCGACCAGGCCGTGACCGAGATGATGAAGTCGGGCGCCATCGACAAGCTCTACGCCAAGTGGTTCATGGCGCCCATTCCGCCGCGCAACGTGAACCTCAACTTCCCGATGTCCGACGCCGTGCGCGAGGCCTACAAGAACCCGAACAACAAGGGCGTTTGAAGATGCCGGTGAACACACACCACGCCAACGGGCTGGCGCTTCCCGACGCGCTGATGCGCGAGGTGAGGCAGCGCTTTCTCCATGTCGACCGCGACCACCACGGACGCGAACGCCTCTACTTCGACAACGCAGGCGGCTCGTTCCGGCTGAAGGCGGCGGTCGAGCGCTTCGCGCAGGTCGACGCCATTCCCGACAACGCGGAACGCATCCACGCCACCGCCGTCGAACTGCAAGAGATCCAGGCCCGCGGCACGGCCGACGTGCGCACCATCCTCAACGCACAGGGCGGCAGCGTCTACGCGTCGCTGACCGCTTCGGGCGCGATGTTCGACATGGTGCGCGCCGTGGCCGAGAACGTGCCGGGCACGAACATGGTCACCACCGTGCTCGAGCATCCCTCGTCGTTCGACGCGATGAGCCTCTATGCCGGCAAGCTCGGTCGCGAGCTGCGGGTGGCGAAGAGCAACCCAGAGACCGGCGGCGTCGATGCCGACGAGATCGTGCGGCTGGTGGACAAGGACACCTGCCTGCTCAATGTCATCTACGCATCGAACATCTCGGGCGCCAAGCTCGACCTGGCGCAGATCGTCCGCCGCGCGCGCGAGATCAAGCCCGATCTCTACATCGTGGTGGACGCCGTGCAGCATGCGCCGCACGGGCTGATCGACCTGCAGAAGACGCCGGTCGACGGCATCAACATGGCGCCCTACAAGTTCTTCGGTTGCCGGGGCTCGGGGCTTTCATGGGTGTCGGACCGCGCGGCGCTGCTGCCGCACCACAAGCTCGCGGGCAAGAAGCCCGACTTCTGGGACCTGGGAAGTTCGGCCCCCTGGCAGTATGCCGTGGTCACCGAAATCGTGGACTACGTGTGCTGGCTCGGCGGGCACTTTTCGGATGCCACCGAGCGCCGGGCGCTGTTCGAAGCGGGCATCGCGCACATCGAGCTGCACGAGCGGGCCTTGCTCGCGGCGTTGCTCGACGGAAGCGGCAAGGCCATGGGCCTGCGCAAGATCGAAGGCGTGAAGGTCTTCCTCGACCACCCGGACCTCACGAAGCGCGACCTGATCATCGGCATCGGCTTCGAGCATCTCGATTGCACGCAGGCGGTGGTCGAGTACGGCAAGCGCGGCGTGACGGTCTACGAGCGCGTGGCGAGCAGCCTCTATTCGAAGCGCATGCTCGATTCGTTCGGGCTCGAAGGCACGGTGCGCGTATCGCCGCTGCACTGCAATTCCATCGCCGACATGGAGAAGTTTCTCCGGGTGACGCAGGAGATTGCCGTCAGCGCGAAAGGGCTGCCGACAGGAACCGGCGGATGACCGGCACCACCTGCTCGAGGTGCGTCTCGAGCAGCCAGTGCCCGCCGTCCGTCAGCACCAGCTCGGCTTTTGGAATGTCGCGCAGGTAGGCGCGCGCGGAGGCTTCGGGCATGTAGCCGTCGTTCGGTCCCCAGACGATGAGCGCCGGCGGCTGGTGCTCGCGCAGGTAGGCCTGATAGCGCGGGAACCATTCGAGGTTCTGCTTCAGGCCTTCCATCAGCTTGCGCGCAAGCTCCCGCCGCGGCGGCGTGTTCATCAAAGGCCAATGCAGCTTCCACAGGTCGGGCGGAATCTGCGCGGCCTGCGCTTCGGGCACCTCGCCGACGAACTCGGCGCGAAACCCGTCTTCGCTCACCGCCTCTTCGAGCACCGCGCGGTTCTTTGCCGACGGGTCGCGCCAGAATTCCTGGATGGCCTTGTACTTGGGGCCGAGCGTGTCTTCGTAGATGTCGCCGTTCTGGATGATGAGCGCAGCCACGCGGTCCGGATGGCGAATCGCCAGACGCAGGCCGATCTGCGAACCGTAGTCGTGCAGGTACAGGGCGTACCTGCCGATACCCAGCTTGTTGCAGAAGGCCTCGAGAAAGCCCGCATAGGCGTCGAAATCGAAGCCGAAGGCATCGACGGAAGGCGTGCCGCTGAGGCCGAAGCCCGGGTAGTCCGGCGCCACGAGGCGCCATCTGTCGGCCAGCGCGGGCATGAGCCGGCGGTACTGGAACGACGAGCATGGGTAGCCGTGCGGAAGCAGCAGCACCGGCGCGTCGCGCGGGCCGGCTTCGCGGTAGAAGATCTGAGTCCCGTCGACATCGATGAAGCAATGCGCGACCGCGTGGGCATCGGCGGGCAAGGGGGACATGGAACTGTGTTCGGTCATGCGCCCCATGCTGCGCGCCGGTGCGTGCCGGCGGGTGTAGGTGGCCGCTGACGCGCTGCGTCGGACGCCCGCAACGCAGGCGGCGGCTCTGGACAATCAGGCCATCAGGTCGCTCAGCGTGCGCGCGATCACCTTGGTGGCGCGGCGAAGGTCTTCGAGCACCACGCGTTCGTCGCTGCGCTTGGCATGCGATTCGAGCACGGTGCGCGGACCGGCGCCGTAGATCACGCCTGGAATGCCGGCTTCGCCATACAGGCGCACGTCGGTATAAAGGGGCGTTCCCATGGCCTTGATCGGTTCGCCGAACACCGCTTCCCCGTGCTTCTGGATTGCATCGACCAGCGGCTTGTTGCCGGCCAGCGGCCGCATCGAATTGGCGAGCAGCAGGCGCTTGATGTCGACCGTGATGCCGGCGCCGTCCGTTCCAAAACTGGCGGCGGCATCGGCGATCACCTTGCGGATCGTCGCCTCGACCTCGACCGGGTTCTCTTCGGGAATCATGCGGCGGTCGAGCTTGAACACGACCTTGCCGGGCACCACGTTGGTGTTGGTGCCGCCTTCGATGCGGCCCACGTTGAGGTAGGGGTGCGTGATGCCCTCGACCTTCGACGTCACCTGCTGGTAGAGCGCGTTCTGCGCATAGAGCGCATTGAGGATCTTCACCGCGCCTTGCAGCGCATCGACGCCGGTCGTCGGAATGGCCGCGTGGGCCATCTTGCCGTGCACCGTCACTTCCATCTGCAGGCAGCCGTTGTGCGCCGTGACCACTTCGTAGCTGAAGCCGGCCGCGATCATCAGGTCGGGCTTGGTCAGGCCTTGCCTGAGCAGCCAGCCCGGGCCGAGGATGCCGCCGAATTCCTCGTCGTAGGTGAAGTGCAGCTCGACGCTGCCCTTCGTCGGCTTGGCGGCTGCTTCGAGTGCGCGAAGCGCGAAGGTGAAGCTTGCGAAATCGCTCTTGCTCACCGCGGCGGCGCGGCCGTAAAGGCTGCCGCCTTCGATCTCGCCGCCATACGGGTCGTGCGTCCAGCCTTCGCCGGGGGGCACCACGTCGCCGTGGGCGTTCAGGGCGACGGTGCGGCCTTCGTTGCCGTACTTGCGGCGCACGATCAGGTTGGTGATCGATTCGAGCCCGTAGTCCTTCACCTCCTGTTCCGGCACGGCGTGCTTCTCGGCGTCGAAGCCGAAGTCCTTCAGCAGCTCGGCGGTGCGCTCGGCGTGCGGGGCGTTGTTGCCGGGCGGGGTGTCGGTGGGTACGCGCACCAGTTGCTGCAGGAACTCCACTTCCTCGTCGAAGTGGGCGTCGATCCAGGCGTCGAGCTTGGCGTAGTCGGTCATGTCTTTTCTTTTCAGTGGGCTTGTTCAGCGGCAAGGTCGTCCAGGAGGTGCTGGAAGGCTTCGACCGCGAGCTGGATGTCGTTGTTGGTGCTCGATTCGAGCGGGTTGTGGCTGATGCCCGAGTTGATGCCGCGCACGAAGAGCATGGCCTGCGGCATGACCTCGTGCAGCTTCATCGCGTCGTGGCCGGCGCCGCTGGGCATGCGGTACAACGGCACGCCGAGCGATTCGACGGCCTTTTCCCAGCGCCGCTGCCATTCGGGCGCGCTGGGCGCGGCGGCTGCGCGCATGGCCTCCTCGATGACGAAGCGTACGCCGCGCCGGTCGGCAATCTCTTGCAGCGCGGCCAGCACGTCGCCCACGACGGCGTCGCGCTGCGGATCGTTGGGCGCGCGGATGTCCAGGCTGAACCTGCAGCGCCCGGGTACCACGTTGATCGAGCCGCTCGGCACTTCGAGCATGCCCACGGTGGCGACGGAGTCACCGTCTTTTGCCGCGCGCTGCTCGGCGAAAAGAATCAGTTCGGCCACCGCGGCGGCGGCATCGCGGCGCCGGCCCATCGGCGTGGTGCCGGCATGGCTGGCCATGCCGATCATCTCGCCCACGTAGCGCACGCCGCCGTTGATGGAGGTGACGATGCCCAGGGGAATGTCGAACTCGGTGAGCACCGGGCCCTGTTCGATGTGCACCTCGACAAAGCCGAGATAGCGCGCCGGATCGCGCTGGATCTTCGGAATGTCGGCTTCGTTCAGGCCCGCATGCCGCATGGCTTCGCGCATGGCGATGCCGTCGGCGTCTTTCTGCTCGAGCCAGCGTGGGTCGAAGTGGCCGATGAGCGCGCCCGAACCGAGAAAAGTGGCCTTGTAGCGCTGGCCTTCTTCTTCCGCGAAGCCCACCACCTCGAAGGCGAAGGGCAGGCGCCTGCCCTGGCGCTTGAGTTCGCGCACGCAGGCCATCGGCACGAAGATGCCCAGGCGCCCGTCGTACTTGCCGCCGTTGCGCACGGTGTCGTAGTGCGAGCCGGTGAGCAGGGCCTTGGCATCGGGCGTTGCACCTTCGTAGCGGCCGACCACGTTGCCCACCGCGTCGACGTGCACCGAGTCGAAGCCGCACTCGCGCATCAGTTGCGAGATTTGCGCGGCGCAGGCGCGGTGCGCGTCGGTGAGGTAAGTGACGGTGAGTTGGCCCTTTTCGGCATAGCCAGGGTCGGTGTGCACGGCGAGCGCTTCGTGCCAGTCCCACACGTCGTTGCCGAGCGAGATGTCGGCGCCGAACTTGTCGTCGAGCCGGATCTCGGCAATGCGGTGAATGTTGCGCAGTGCCTCGCCGAGTTCGAAGGCCGGGTGATGGTGCAGCCGGCGCTCGAAGGTGTCGATGATCTCGCGCTTCGACAGGCCCGTTCCCCGTGGACCGCGCACCGCGAGGATGAAGGGAAAACCGAACTTCGCGTTGTAGTCCGCATTGAGCTGCTGGATTTTTGCGAGCTCTTCGGGCGTGCAATCGGTGAGGCCGGCCTTGCCTTGCTCATGGGTCGATTCGGCCGTGAGCGTCTTGCTCACCATGGCCTTGCCCGCGAGCTCGGGGTGGGCGCGAATCAGGCCCAGCTGTTCGTCGGCCGACGCTGCGGCCAGCGCCTGCACCAGCGCATGCTTGAGGTGCGCGAGCGAGCGGAACGGGCGCGCCGCCAGCGCACGCTCGGCGATCCAGGGCGAGTGTTCGTAGATGCCGTCGAGCAGCGCGACGGCTTCGGCCGGCGCGGCTGCGTTGAGTTGATCGAGGGTCAGGCTCATGGTCGGTTTCCTGTGGCGGCCGCTTCGAAGGGGTGGGTCTGCTTCCAGTGGCGTGCGATGTCGACACGCCTGCAAACCCACACACCGTCGTGCTGCGCGATGTGGTCGAGAAAGCGCTGCAGCGCGGTGATGCGGCCGGGCCGCCCGAGCAGCCGGCAGTGCATGCCGATGCTCATCATCTTCGGGCTGTTGTCGCCCTGCGCGTCGCCTTCGGCATAGAGCGCGTCGAATGTGTCTTTCATGTACTGGAAGAACGGGTCGGCATGCGAGTAGCCCTGCGGCAGTGCAAAGCGCATGTCGTTGCAGTCGAGCGTGTAGGGCACGATGAGCTGCGGCACCACGCTGCCGTCGGTCTTCTGCACCTTCATCCAGAACGGCAGGTCGTCGCCGTAGTAGTCGCTGTCGTATTCGAAGCCGCCGTAGTCGGCCACGAGGCGCCGGGTGCGCGGGCTGTCTCGGCCGGTGTACCAGCCCAAGGCACGTTCGCCCGTCAGCTTTTCGATGGCTTCCATGCCCAGGCGCATGTGCTCGCGCTCGGTGGCTTCGTCGAGGTTCTGGTAATGAATCCAGCGCCAGCCGTGGCAGGCGATTTCATGGCCGAGTTCCTGGAAGGCCGCCGTGAGCTCGGGGTAGCGTTCCAGCGCCATGCCCACGCCGAACACGGTAAGCGGCAGGCCGCGTTTCTCGAACTCGCGCAGGATGCGCCAGACGCCGGCGCGCGAGCCGTACTCGTAGATGCCTTCCATGCTGATGTGCCGGTCCGGAAAGCTCGCCGGGTTGAACATCTCTGAGAGGAACTGTTCGGAGCCCGCGTCGCCGTGCAGCGTGGCGTTCTCGCCGCCTTCTTCGTAGTTGAGCACGAACTGCACCGCGATGCGCGCGCCGCCGGGCCATTGGGCATGCGGCGGATTGCGGCCGTAGCCGACGAGGTCGCGCGGGTAGGGCAGGGTGGTGTCGTAGACGGTCATGGGCGTTCGTTCAAGACAGTGCAAGCGAGATGTCGTTGGTGGGAACCTTGCGGTCGAACGTGAGGTTGGCCTCGACGTGCTCCAGGTGTTCGGTCATGAGGCGCACGGCCCGTTCTTCGTCGCGGGCAGCCAGCGCCTTCACAATGTCGGCATGCTCGTCGTTGGAGTGCTCGGCCGCGCTGGTGCTCTGGTACATCAGCGTGATGAGCGCGCAGCGCGAGATGAGCTCGCCGAGAATCTGCGCCAGCACCTGGTTGCCCATGAGCTCGGCCATGCGCACATGGAAGTCGCCGAGCAGCTCGGTGCGGCCCGAGATGTCCTCGCCCGACACGGCGGACTTTTCGAGTGCCACGTGTTCCTTGAGCGCCTTGATCTTCGCGGGCGTGACCGTGCGCACGAACTCGCGCGTCATTTCGGCCTCGAGCATGCGGCGCACCGCGAACACCTGGCGCGCCTCGTCGACGGCCGGGGCCGCCACGAAGGCGCCGCGCGCGGGCTCGAGCCGAATGAGCTTGTTCTGCGAGAGCTGGAACAGTGCCTGGCGCACCAGCGTGCGCGATACGCCGAAATGGTCGGCCAGCTTCTGCTCGGCCAGCTTGGTGCCGGGCTGCAGCCGGTGCTCGACGATGGCCTTGGTCAGCGCGTCGACGATCGAACGGGTGGTGGAGGACTCCATGTTTTTCATGATAGACCCAAAGCCGGTAACTGTATACACTTTTGTCCACCGGAATTTCCCGCCCCATTCGAACCCTCGGTTCCATCATTGAAGGAGCGCCCCATGGGCCTGAGCACTCACGTACTGGACACGATGCACGGCGGCCCGGCGGCCGGCATGGAGGTGGCGCTGTACACCACGCAGGGCGACGCCGCGACGCTGGTGAAGCGCTTCACGCTGAATTCGGACGGCCGCAGCGATGGGCCGCTCTACGACAACCACTCGCTCAAGGTCGGCACCTACCGGCTGGTGTTCGACGTGGCGGGTTATTTCAAGGCGCGCGGCGTGACGCTGCCCGAGCCCAACTTCCTGAACAAGGTGTCGCTGGACTTCGGCGTGGCGCACACCGACCAGCACTACCACGTGCCGCTGCTCGTGAGCCCGTGGAGCTACTCCACCTACCGCGGGTCCTGAGGTCAGTCGCCTTGTTGCTGGCCTTCGGTGAGCGTGTCGAGCTGGAAACGCCCGCTCTTGTCCCACAGCCAGGTGTCGGTCCAGGTGACCGCGCCGAGGCGCGTGGCGGCAGGGAAGGGCGCGGCCTTCAGCACCATGCGCTCGATCTCGGCGATGACCTCGGGCGCATGCTTGGGCGCGCGCATCCAGTGCATCGACACGACCTTGCCGCCGGCATCGAGGTTGACCTGCAGGGTGCCGACCGCATAGAGCATCGGCGGCAGCTGGCCGCCGTAGATGCGCGACCGGTTGGCGTCGTAGACATGGCGCGCCGCGTCGCGGCGGTAGTCGCGCGCATTGGCCGCATTCGATGTGCGCGGCAGGGCGCCGAGTGCACCGCGCTCGGCCGTGGCTTCGCTCAACTGGCCGGGAACGGCCCCGGGGCTTCCGCAGCCGGCGAGCCAGAGTGCGGAACAAAGAGCGGATGCCGCCAGTGCAAGGCGGCGCGGCGTAAGCTGACGGTTCATCCTTGGGTTTATACCGTGAGTCTCGTGCAACCCCGCAACCGAAGGTGTCGGAAATGAACGGCATGGTCGATCAACTGCTGGCCCGTCTTGCGCGCGAAGAGGCGGTGCTGGTGCGCGTCGAATCGACGCAAGGCTCGGCGCCGCGCGAGGCCGGCACCTGGATGGCGGTGTGGGCCGAAGGGCTCACGGGCACCATCGGCGGCGGCCAGCTCGAGTTCCAGGCGACGCAGGAGGCGCGTGAGCTGCTCGCCAGCCAGCGCGCCATCGACGACATCCAGCGCTACCCGCTCGGTCCGAGCCTGGGCCAGTGCTGTGGTGGCGTGGTGTTTCTCTCGTACCGCCGCATCACGGCCGCCGATGCGCCGGCGCTGCAGCGTGAACTGGTCGCGCAGCTCAAGCCCGTGGCGCTGTTCGGCGGCGGACACGTGGGCGCAGCGCTCGCGCGGCTGCTGGCCAGCCTGCCGTTCACCGTGCGCTGGATCGATAGCCGCGACGGCGTGTTTCCCGAGGCGCTGCCCGCGCAGATCGACACCGAACACTCAGAGCCCGTGCAGGACGCCGTGGCCGCGCTCGCACCGGGCAGCCGCGTGCTGATCATGAGCTTCAGCCATGCCGAAGACCTGGACATCGTCATCGCCTGCCTCAAGCGCCTGCGCACCCACGATGACCTGCCCTACATCGGCCTGATCGGCAGCAAGACCAAATGGGCCACCTTCAGCCACCGGCTCGAGGCCCGGGGCTTCGCGCCCGACGAACTGGCGCGCATCACCTGCCCGATCGGCGTGCCCGGTATCACGGGCAAGGAGCCCGAGGTGATCGCGGTCGCCGTGGCGGCACAGTTGTTGCAGTCTCTGGGCTGAACAAAAAAGATCCGCCAATTGCCAAAACTGTATACACTTTCAGTCCACAACAAGCCGCAGCGGAGCGAGGCCCATTGCGTGGAGCCTGCGTTCGCGGCACTTTCTCTGCTTACAGCGCCCGCAGTGGTGAGCAGGCTGAAACCCCTCGATGGCGCGCCTGCGCGTCGCAAGGGCTAGAGAGAGCACTCCGATGGAAAGCTACTACCTCGACTGGGCCAACCTGCTGCTGCGCTGGGTCCATGTCATCACCGCCATCGCCTGGATCGGCGCCTCCTTCTACTTCGTGATGCTGGACAACAGCCTCGAGAAGCCGCAGGACCCCGAGTCGCTCGACAAGGGCGTGGGCGGCGAGCAGTGGGCCGTGCACGGCGGCGGCTTCTACAACATGCAGAAGTACGCGCTGGCGCCCAGGAAGCTGCCGGACCACCTGCATTGGTCGTACTGGGAGAGCTACAGCACGTGGCTCACGGGCTTTGCGCTCTTCACCATGTCGTACCTTTGGAACGCCAGCACCTACCTGATCGACAAGTCGAAGATGGACTGGCAGCCCGGTGCCGCCATCGGCGTGGCGCTGGCCTTCTTCGTCGTGTTCTGGATGGTGTACGACGGCATCTGCCAGGTCTTCGGCCGCCGCAAGAACGGCGACACCATCGTCGGCGTGCTGATCGCGGTCTTCATCGTCTTCGCGACCTGGCTGGCCTGCCAGTGGTTCGCGGGCCGTGCGGCCTTCTTGCTCGTGGGGGCGATGATGGCCACCACGATGAGCGGCAACGTGTTCTTCTGGATCATTCCGGGCCAGCGCAAGAACGTGCAGGCGCTGCGCGAAGGGCGCCCGGTCGACCCGGTGCACGGCCAGCGCGGCAAGCAGCGCAGCGTGCACAACACGTATTTCACGCTGCCGGTGCTGTTCGCGATGCTGAGCAACCACTACAGCTTCACCTACACGCACAAGTACAACTGGGTGGTGCTGCTGCTGATCATGCTCGGCGGCGCGGCCATTCGGCAGTTCTTCGTGGTGCGGCACCGCTTCAAGCTCGGCAACGCGGGCAACCCGCTGCCTTATGCGCTGATCGGCATCGTGGTGCTGGGGCTCACCATCGTGTGGATGAAGCCGGAGCCGGCGGCCGCGCCGGCCGCTTCGGCCGCGGCACCCGCCGTGGCTTTCAAGGATGTGCAGAAGGTGCTCGAGCAGCGCTGCTTCATGTGCCATGGCGCGGCCACGCAGATGAAGAACGTGCGCGTCGATACGCCCGACCAGGTGGCGGCGCATGCACAGGCCATCTACCAGCAGGTCGTCGTGACGAAGATCATGCCGATGAACAACGCGACCGGCATCACCGACGAAGAACGGGCGCTGATCGGCCGGTGGTTCCAGGCCGGGGCCAAGACGAACTAGACGCCGAGATAGACCGCGGTCAAGAGAGCGGGCCGCCGTTCGCCGCACAATCGCCGGATGGAGACAACGCAAGCCATGACCGCATCGACCTCGTCCATCGGGCCCGCGCCCGATCCGCGCGAAGCACCGCGCGCTTTTCTCGAACATCTGTACCGCGTGGCGGTGGACCGCGCGCTGCCGCTGTCCACCCTGGGCGCCCACCTGCCGAAGCCGCCGAAGGGCCGCACGCTGGTGCTCGGCGCCGGCAAGGCCGGCGGCTCGATGGTGCAGGCGCTCGAAGCCCTGTGGCCGGCCAACGCGCCGCTCTCGGGCCTGGTCGTCACGCGCTACGACCACATTCCGCCCCGTCCCGAAGGCGTGCCGCAGCGCATCGAACTCGTCGAGGCCGCGCATCCCGTGCCCGATGCGGCCGGGCAGCAGGCGGCCGAGCGCATCCTCGCGCTCACGCAGGGGCTCACGGCCGACGACCTCGTGCTGTGCCTGATCTCGGGCGGCGGCTCCTCGCTGCTGGTGCTGCCGGCCGAAGGCCTCACGCTGGCCGACAAGCAGCGCATCAACAAGCAACTGCTCGACAGCGGCGCCCACATCGGCGAGATGAACTGCGTGCGCAAGCATCTCTCGCGCATCAAGGGCGGCCGTCTTGCGGCAGCCTGCGCGCCGGCGCGCGTGGTGACGCTCACCATCAGCGACGTCCCGGGCGACGACGCAGCCGTGATCGCGAGCGGCCCGACCGTGCCCGATGCGACCACCTGCGCCGAGGCGCTGGCCATTCTCGACCGCTACGGCATCGAGGTGCCGGGCCCCGTGCGTGCGCAGCTCGAAAGCGGCGAACTCGAAACCCCCAAGCCGGGCGATGCGGTGTTCGCGGGCCATGAGGTCCACATGATCGCCACGCCGCAGCAGTCGCTCGAAGCGGCGGCCGGTGCGGCGCGCGCGGCAGGTATCGAAGCGCACATCCTCAGCGACGAAATCGAAGGCGAATCGCGCGAGGTCGGCAAGGTACATGCCGCGCTGGCGCGCGCCGTGGCGCAGCGCGGCCAGCCGTTCGCGCGGCCCTGCGTCATTCTGTCGGGCGGTGAAACCACGGTCACGATCCGCCCGCGCCAGCCCGGCCAGGCCAAGGGCCGCGGCGGCCGGGCCGGCGAACTGTGCATGGGGCTGGCCGGTGCGCTGATGGGCCAGCCGCAGGTCTGGGCGCTGGCCGCCGACACCGACGGCATCGACGGCGTGGAAGACAACGCCGGAGCCTTCGTGACGCCCGACACGCTGGCGCGCGCCACCGCCGCCGGGAAGAAGCTGTCGAACCATCTCGACCGCAACGACGCCTACGGCTACTTCGACGCCATCGGCGACCTGTTCGTGACGGGGCCGACGAACACCAACGTCAACGACTTTCGCGCACTGCTGGTGCTGTAGCCGTCACGACCGTCCCGCGAGCGGCGGAGGTTCACTCCTTGAGCACCATGTCGATGCACATCACCGCCGCCACGATCAGCAGGCGCCGGCTGTCACCGGCCGGCACGCCCGGGTCGATGGACAGCATGTAGTTGTCGGCGGTGGTGAACAGCTCCTTGCCCAGGCCCGCCCATTTCTTGGAGACGGCGGCGAATTCGGCCCCGCCCTTCACGAAGCGGAAATCCCAGCTGGTCCAGGTGCCCTTGAGCGTGCAGGCCACCTGCTCCTGCGCATCGAACACGTCGAACTTGCCGCCGATGGAGAAGAGCTTTTGCCTGAACGAGCCGACGACCCGGTCATTGCCGTCCAGCACCTGTACCTTCGACAGGAGGAAGGACACGCCGCGCTTGACGGACAGCACCTTCTGGCCTTCGGGCGTGGACACCACCACGTCGAAGGGCGTGAAACGCTTGTAGTCGGTGAAGCGCAGCAGCTTGCTGAAGAAGCCGAGGTTCGGCTCGCGGCATTCGAGAATCTTCTGCTGGGATTGCGGATCGAAGATGTCGTAGTTGTTGGCCGCCTTGAAGATGCCGACGTGTTCCTTGATGAAAAACAGGTTGTTGCGAAGTGCTGCGTGCATGATTTCCCTCTGGCCCTCTGTGAGTTTGTGAGTTTGTGAGTTTGTTTGGCGGGGGATTATGTGCGGCATGCATGGCGCACAGGCATGCCTGCGGCCTTCGTGACCGGCGGCGGACGCGGTTTGCGAACTCGGGTTAATCTATGCCCCCGGCGGCAATTTGCCGCCGTTGTCGCAAGCGCACCTCCCGGGTGCCGCACCGCGCCCCCCAGATTTCCCCTTTTTTCATCATCCAGTCCTCGAAGGAAAAGTTCGCCATGACCGCCACTTACACCGACACCCGCCTGCTGATCGACAACGAATGGGTCGACGCCACCGGCGGCAAGACGCTGGACGTCGTGAACCCCGCCACGGGCAAGGCCATCGGCAAGGTGGCGCACGCCAGCATTGCCGACCTCGACCGCGCCCTGGCCGCCGCCCAGCGCGGCTTCGAAAAATGGCGCAACACGCCCGCCAACGAGCGCGCCGCCATCATGCGCCGCGCCGCCGGTCTGATCCGCGAACGCGCCCCCGAAATCGCCAAGCTGCTGACGCAGGAGCAGGGCAAGCCGCTCGCCGAAGCCAAGGGCGAAACGCTGGCCGCCGCCGACATCATCGAATGGTTCGCCGACGAAGGCCGCCGCGTCTACGGCCGCATCGTGCCCTCGCGCAACCTGGCCGCGCAGCAGCTGGTGATCAAGGAGCCGCTGGGCCCGGTCGCCGCGTTCACGCCGTGGAACTTCCCCATCAACCAGATCGTGCGCAAGCTCGGTGCCGCGCTGGCCACCGGCTGCTCGTTTTTGGTGAAGGCGCCCGAGGAAACCCCGGCCTCGCCCGCCGCGCTGCTGCAGGCTTTTGTCGATGCCGGCATTCCGCCCGGCACCGTGGGCCTGGTGTTCGGCAACCCGGCCGAAATCTCGAACTACCTGATCTCGCACCCGATCATCCGCAAGGTGACCTTCACGGGCTCCACCCCGGTCGGCAAGCAGCTGGCCGCGCTGGCCGGCTCGCACATGAAGCGCGTGACGATGGAACTGGGCGGCCACGCCCCGGTCATCGTGGCAGAAGACGCCGACGTGGCACTGGCCGTGAAGGCCGCCGGCGCCGCCAAGTTCCGCAATGCGGGCCAGGTCTGCATTTCGCCGACCCGCTTCCTGGTGCACAACAGCCTGCGCGAAGAATTCGCCCGCACGCTGGTCAAGTACACCGAAGGCCTGAAGCTCGGCGACGGCCTCGCCGAAGGCACGACCCTGGGCCCGCTCGCCAACGCACGCCGCCTCACGGCCATGGCCCATGTGCTGGACGATGCGCGCAAGAAGGGCGCGACCGTGGCCGCCGGCGGCGAACGCATCGGCGACACGGGCAACTTCTTCGCGCCCACCGTGCTGACCGATGTGCCGCTCGATGCCGACGTGTTCAACAACGAACCCTTCGGTCCCATCGCGGCCATCCGCGGCTTCGACACGCTCGAAGAAGCCATCGCAGAAGCCAACCGCCTGCCGTTCGGCCTGGCCGGTTACGCCTTCACCAAGTCGATCAAGAACGCGCACCTGCTGAGCCAGAAGCTCGAGCTCGGCATGCTGTGGATCAACCAGCCCGCCGCGCCGTCGCCGGAAATGCCGTTCGGCGGCGTGAAGGACTCGGGCTACGGTTCGGAAGGCGGCCCCGAGGCGCTCGAGGCTTACCTGAACACCAAGGCTGTTTCGATCATGAGCATCTAAGCGGTTCGTTCAGAACGCTCGGGTTCTTTTGGAAAGGCGGCATCGCTTCGGCGGTGCCGCTTTTTTTTGTGCCGTTGTTCAGGGCGGCGCTCCCGCCGACGGGGTGCCTTGCTCCGCGAATGTCCCCCGGGCTTCGCCCTCCTCCTTGATTTCGCTGCGCAAGGCACCCCGCCAGCGGGAGCGTTATTCAGAGCGGTCGTTGATCGGCGGTGCACCCAGAGCGTGCCCCAGTGCACAGGGCATCGGGTGCTCCCCGCAGCGAAATAAAGGAGGAGGGCGAAGCCCGGGGGACATTCGCGGAGGGGAGTACCCGGTGGCCTGTGCACACGCCCTGAACAGCAGCGCAGAGAACAAAACATCACTGCCACCCATACTGCCGCGCATACCAGCCCTTGACCGTCTGCGTGAGCGCCGCATACCCAGCCAGCATTGCGGCCAGCCATGGGAAGTAGGCCAGCGGAAGCGCTTGCAGCCTGAAGTAATGCGCGAGCCGCCCCATCGGCAGCCAGATACCGGCCGCGGCAATGGCGGCGCCCATCGCCAGCAGCGGCCATGCGGCGCGGCTCTGCAGGAACGGGATTTTTCGCGTGCGGATCAGATGCACGATCAGCGTTTGCGAGAGAAGCCCTTCGATGAACCAGCCCGACTGGAACAAAGTCTGGTTCGCGACCGTGTTCGCCGAGAACGCGAACCACATCACGGCGTAGGTCAGGATGTCGAACACCGAGCTCAGCGGGCCGAAGAACAACATGAAGCGGCCCAGGTCGGCGGGGTTCCAGCTTTGCGGCTTGCGCAGGAACTCGGGGTCGACGTTGTCGAATGGAATCGCGATCTGCGACACGTCATAGAGCAGGTTCTGCACCAAGAGATGCAGCGGCAGCATCGGCAAGAATGGCAGGAACGCACTCGCCACCAGCACCGAGAACACGTTGCCGAAATTCGAGCTCGCCGTGAGCTTGATGTACTTGAGCATGTTGGCGAAGGTGCGGCGTCCTTCGATCACGCCTTGCTCCAGCACCATCAGGCTCTTCTCGAGCAGGATGATGTCCGCCGATTCCTTGGCCACGTCCACCGCGCCGTCCACCGAAATGCCGATGTCCGCCGCACGCAGCGCCGGCGCATCGTTGATGCCGTCGCCCATGAAGCCGACCACGTGCCCGTTCGCATGCAGCGCGTGCACGATGCGCTCCTTGTGCGCCGGCGTGAGCTTGGCGAACACCTGGTGCTGCTCGACCAGCGTGCGCAATCTCGCGTCGTCCAGCGCTTCGATCTCGCGGCCGAGCACCACATGACCGGCCTCGATGCCCACGTCGCCGCAAACCTTGCGTGCGACCAGTTCGTTGTCGCCCGTGAGCACCTTCACCGCCACGCCATGGTCCGCCAAGGCACGCAGCGCGGGCGCGGTCGATTCCTTCGGCGGATCGAGGAAAGCCACGTACCCCAGCAGCGTGAGCCCTGATTCGTCGGCCACGCCGTAGGCAGGCTTGCGGGCATCGGCTCTCAGTGCGCGGCTGGCGACGGCCACCACCCGCAGCCCCTGGGCATTCAGTTCGGACGCCACACGGTGAATGCTCGCCAGCAAATTGCCATCGAGCGACAGCACTTCCGCGCCGCGTTCGACGGCGGTGCACACCGACAGGATTTCTTCCAGCGCACCCTTGCAGATCAGCAGGTGCTCGCTGCCGCCGTTCTCCACCACCACCGACATGCGGCGGCGCGAGAAGTCGAATGGCACTTCGTCGATCTTGCGCCAGGCCGTCTGCAGCTGTGTCTCGAGCCGCATCTCGGCGTGGTTCAGCACGGCCTTGTCGAGCAGGTTCTTGAGACCCGTCTGGTGAAAGCTGTTCAGGTAGGCCAGCTGCAGCACATGGTCCGAGGCTTCGCCCCAGGCGTTGGTATGGCGCTCCAGCACGATGCGGTCCTGCGTCAGCGTGCCGGTCTTGTCGGTGCACAGCACGTCCATCGCGCCAAAGTTGTGAATGGCTTCGAGCCGCTTCACGATCACCTTCTGGCGCGACATCACGACCGCGCCCTTGGCGAGCGTGGCGGTCACGATCATCGGCAGCATTTCGGGCGTGAGGCCGACGGCGATCGACAGCGCGAACAGCGCCGCTTCCCACCAGTCGCCTTTGGTCACGCCGTTGATCACCAGCACCAGCGGCGCCATCACCAGCATGAAGCGGATCAGCACCCAGCTCACGCGGTTGATGCCGGCCTGGAATGCGCTGGTGCCCTGGTCGGCGGCGGCCACGCGCTGGGCGAGCGCACCGAAAAAAGTGCGGCTGCCGGTGTGCACGATCAGCGCGGTGGCGGTTCCGCTGATCACGCTGGTGCCCATGAACAGAAGGTTCTCGCGCTCCAGCACACCGGCTTCGCGGCTGCCCCGGTCGATGGGAAATTTTTCGACCGGCATGGCTTCGCCCGTCAATGCGGACTGGCTGATGAACAGGTCCTTGGCGCCCAGCAGGCGGCAGTCGGCCGGAATCATGTCGCCGGCCGACAACGCGATCACGTCGCCCGGCACCAGGTCGCGCATCGGCACTTCGACGCGCGGCGCACTCGTCGCGCCGGGCGCGGGCCGCAGCACCGTGGCGGTGTTGCTCACCATCGCCTTGAGCCGCTCGGCCGCCATGTTGGAGCGCGACTCCTGCAGAAAGCGCAGCACCGTCGACAGCCCCACCATGCTGCCGATCACGAGCGCGGCCTTCATGTCCTCGGTGACGTACGACACCAGCGCCAGCACCGTGAGCAGCAGGTTGAACGGATTGCGGTAGCACTGCCACAGGTGCGTCCACCACGGCAGTGTCTGTTCGTGGCGCACCTCGTTGCTGCCGAGGCGCTTGCGCAGCGCCAGTGCCTGGTCTTCGTCCAGGCCCTGCGGCGAGCTGCCGAGCGTGGCGAGCAGCTCGCTTGCATCGGCCTGCGATGCAGCGGCCAGCGCCTTCGCGATGTCGGGCGGCATGGTGGCGGAGGCTACGCCGACGGGCTTCGAGCCCAGCATCGTCTGCCAGCGCTCGAAGTGATGCAGCATGCGGCGGCTGCGCAGGAAGCTCTCGAACACGGACTTCAGGACGTTCTTCATTTCTTTTTTCCTTCACGGCGCCGGCCGCGAAGGGAAGAACCTCCCGCGTCAATCAGGCGTGGGAATCCCCTTGCGGCGCCATGCGCTGCAAACTGTTGTTATCGATCTTTAGGAACATGGGCGGCGCGCAGGGGCGCCGATGAGAAGCGGGGTCCATGGAAGGCCTCCTTGTTTCGTGCGTGCCGAGCTGCGGTGCGACGCTTCAGCGGTGCGTGGTGCGGGAGGGGTGCTCCAGCAGCAGGAAGAAGCTGCGGATGCGCCGCGTGGTCCAGAGCGCGGCGGCGCGGTCCAGCATCTCGTTGTCGAGGTCCTGCCTGTTGGTTGCTTCGCGCGCAGGCACGTGCGCCGACGGGCGAACGGTGTCCTGCACCGGCTGCTGGTGCTGCTGACGAGATTGGAATTGACGCATGGCAAGGCTCCTTCGCGATGAAGGAGCCCCGCGCACGGACGCACGCAAGCTGACTGAAAAAGTCAGTGACGCAGAACGGCGGGATTCGGAAGGGGAGAACCGCTGGCCTGATGGGCGAACGGGTCACGCTGCGCGCACGGCGGCCGCAGCGCAAGAGAGCCTGCGCTAGAGGGCCGGATGTGTCACGCCTGCCGAGGCACGCGTCTTGTCACTGATCCAACTGGCACTGTCCACGCACGAGGCTCCGAAGTGAAGATCTTGCGATTGTTGCACTGCGTCATGAGGCACGTCAACCCTGGGCGGGCTATCGCACCGTGCAGAAAGGGCATCCGAAAGAAGTCTGCTGGCGGTCAGTTGCACTGGAACAGAACGCCCGATTCCGCCGGCGCTTTTCCGAGCCAGCGCGGCGTCTGGGCCTTGGCGCTGCAATAGTCGGCCGCCTGCGTGTAGGTGACGGCGCGCAGAACGCCGTCTCGGAATGGCACCACCTCATTGGGGGGTATCGAGCAGCCGGTAACGAGCAAAGCGAGCGGGAGAAGGGTGCGCCAATTCATCGGGCCATTCTAAGACCCGGGGGGCTGCTCGCAGAGCGCGCGGATCGCGGGCGGAATCGGCACCGCGCGAATGCCGCCGCCCTCGCGCCTGGCCGCAAAGATGCGCACTTCCTCGCACTCGAGAATCAGGTCTTCGCCGCGCGTGACGCGGTAGGTCTGCACGAAGCTCTTGTCGCGCCACTCGGTGATGCGTACCGCCACGTGCAGCGTGTCGCCGTAGCTCGCGGCCTTGACGAAGCGCGTGTGCGTGTCGACCAGCGGCGTGCCGATCACGCCGAGGGTCTGCGCCGTTTCTTCCCAGCGTGGCACGCCGCACTCCGCGAAGAAGTGGCGCGAGGCCGCATCGATCCAGCGGAAGAAGTTGGGAAACCAGACGATGCCGGCCGGGTCGCAGTCGCCGAATTCGACGCGCGCGGTGTAGGTGATTTCTTTGCTGCTGCTCATCGGTTCATTGTCGCGGTGCTCAGTCGGCAACGATTTTCCGCTCGCGAATCAGCGCGCCGAAGCGCTGCGAATCGGCTGCGGCACGCTGCTGGAAATCGGCCGGCGAGCCCGGCACCGCCTCGCCGCCGAGCGCGGCGATGCGCTCTTTCACGGCCGGCAGTGCGAGCGCGCGGTTGATCTGCGCATTGAGCAGCGCCACCACGTCGGGCGGCGTGCCCGCGGGGGCGTAGAAGCCGAACACCGTGTCGGCGTCGAAGCCGCGAAGTCCGGCCTCGTCGAGTGTGGACACCTCAGGAAACTGCGGCGAGCGGTGCGGGCTGCCCACCGCCAGCAGCCGGAGCTTGCCGGCGCGCACCTGCTGCAGGCCGATGCCCGGGTCGAACGCATAGTCGATCTGGCCCGCGAGCAGGTCCCGCAGCGCGGGCGCCGCGCCGCGGTAGGGCACGTGCAGCGCGAAGACGCCGGCCTGGCCCTTGAACATCTCACCTGCCAGATGCGGCGAGCTGCCGTTGCCCGGGGAGCCGTAAGAGAGCTTGCCCGGGTTGGCCTTGAGGTACGCAATGAACTCGCGCACATTGGTGGGCGGCAGCGAAGGCTTGGTCACCAAAAATACCAGCACGCGCGCGGCTGCCGCCACCGGTACCAGGTCCTTGGCGGGATCGAAGCCCATGCGTGAATACAGGTGCGGGTTCACCGACACCATGCCGCCCGAACTCATGAGCAGCGTGTAGCCGTCGGCTGGCGCGCGCGCCACCGACTCGCCGCCGACGTTGCCGTTGGCACCCGCGCGGTTCTCGATGACCACGGGTTGCTTGAGCGCCTCCTGCAGCGGCTGCGAGACCGCGCGTGCGATCTGGTCTGCGGCGCCGCCGGGCGGAAAGTTGACGACGATCTTGATCGGCTTGGCGGGCCATGTGCCGGGCTGCGCCTGTGCGTGGGTGCAGGCCAGCAGCGCGCAGGCGGCGGCGAACAGAAGGCGTCGCCGCCAGGGAAGGGCGTGGTGGGGCATGGTGTCGTGTCTCCGTGGTTGTTATGAAATCAGGATCGAACGGTGGTGGAGGGCGGCCGTTTCATCCAGCGGATAGGCTGTGCCTGCACCGGCCGCGGCGCGGCGCCGTGGCGTACCAGCGCGGCGTCGAGCGCCTGGCCGCCTTCGTCGGCCAGGGCCGCCTCGCGCGCCGAGGCAATCGCTTCGGCGCGCGTTGGCGCGGGCAACACCACGCGGCCCGCGAGTTCGTCGATCACGTGCAGAAGGTTGTGCTTGCCGCGCTCGTTGGTGCTGCCGTAGCCCTTGATGAGGCGCCCGCACAGCGCCAGCTCGCGACCCAGCGCCCAGGCTTCGCGCGTGCCGGCTTCCACGGCTGCGAGCCAGCGTTCGATCAATGCCTGCTCCTCGGCAAAGCGCTGGCCGCGGCGGCGCAGCCATTTGAGCGAAGACAAAAGCCGCAGCGACGCCATGCCGAACGCCGAGTGGCTGCCCACCTTGAGCGGCATCGCCCAAGGCTCGCGGCCGCGCGCCTGGCGTCCTCGGTCCCACGCCGTCACGCGGCGCGACAGTGCAGGCGGCAGCAGCGCGGCGAACTCGGGCACGCCGGGCTTGAAGTGGTCGTAGACCTTCACGATGTCTTCATCGGTGGCACGCACTTCCTGCCTCACGCGCTGGGCACGGCTCGCGCGGCCCTTGAGCGCGGCCACGCGCACGATGTCGTCGAAGGCCATCCACAGCGCGAGCCAGCGCGCGGTTTCGCGGGTGACGGCGAAGCCTTGCGCGCCCGCGGGGTCGGCCGCGCGTTCCGCATCGAGCACCTTGGCCAGCCGCGCGGCATAGAGCTCGGCATAGGCGGCGTCCTGGTAGTCGAGCACGCGCGCGTGGCCGAGGGCGAGCATGTCGTGCACGGCCGGTGGAAAGCGCCGCGCCACGTCGTCGGGCAGCGCGCGGGCCGGTGGCGGTGCGTCGCTCGTGTCGCCGGCCATCACGCTGCTCACGAAGGCGGCCTGTGCGCGCGGCGCGCTCACCGCGTCGAAGGCGGCGGCAAAGCCGCGCAGGCTGGCGGCGGCCATCTTGCCGAGCTTTTCAGGCGCGCTGGTGTCGCCGCCACGCACCACGTGCTCGTAGGCTTCGCGAGGAAACGGAAAGAGGCCGCTCCCCGCAATGGCCCCGAGCATCACCGCGCTGACCACCGTGCCGGCCTCGCGCGCCACGGCGTTCATGTCGAACACATGGTGTTCGCGGCTGAAGGCCTTGACCACGTCGAGCAACTGCTGCGCATCGGCGCGGCCGTCGCCGGGCCGCATGCGCTCGGCCGTGGTGAAGGTGCGCGCCGAGGAGCTGATGACCAGCGTGCGCAGCGGCGCGCTCATGCCGTTGCCGATCTGGCGCGCGGTCTCGAGCAGCTCCGACGACACGATGGCGTCGAGCGCGCCCGGCACCGGGCTCAGGCTGAACACCGGGCGCTTGCCGCCGAGCTGTGCGAGCGGCACCGGAAACACCTCGATGTAGTAAGTGGTGGCGCCGGTGCGCTGCGCCACGCCGGGAATCGACGTGCTCTGCGCGGCATAGCCGGCGTGGCGGGCGATGTCGACCAGCCATTCGGTGAGCACGCCGCCGCCTTCGCCGCCGAGGGCACAGACGAGAAGGGTGATGGGCCGGTTCTGTTCCATGGCGTACCTCATGCGGGTTGCAGTGCACGCACGACCGCACCACGCAGGCCGTGCAGAAGACGTTCGTGCCATTTCGGGTTCTGCACCACCTCGGCGCGATAGAAGCTCGGGCACAGCGTGGCCGCGTGCGCGTTCTCGCCGCACAGGCCGCAGCCCACGCAGCCGTCGATCACGGTCGCGACCGGGTCGACCTTGAGCGGATCGGGGTTGTCCTTCAGCGTGAGCGTGGGGCAGCCCGAGAGGCGGATGCAGGCGTGGTCGCCGTTGCACACGTCTTCGTCCACGCCATATTTCACGCGCACCACGCGCTCGCCCTTCTTGAGCAGGCTTGCAATCCACGGCTTGATGCGGCGCTGGCGCTCGAGCTGGCACTCGCCTTCGGCAATCACCACCTTCAGGCCGTTGAAGTCGCTGGTGAGCGCCTCGGTCAGCGTCTTGCGCATGCGCTCGACGTCGTACGTGGTCACGGTGCGCATCCACTTCACGCCCAGGCCCGTGAGCGTGGCCTCGATGGTCTGGTTCTTGTCGACCAGGCTCTGCTGCTTGTCGACCGCGCGCTCCTTCATTTCGTCGTCGGGCGTGGAGATGATGTCCTGCGTGCCGGTGGCCGAGGTGTAGCCGTTCTTGAAGATCAGCAGCACCGCGTCGTCGTCGTTGAAAAGCGCGCTCTGCACGCCCGTGAGCAGGCCGTTGTGCCAGAAGCCGCCATCGCCCATGATCGACAGCGTGCGCCGGTTCATCATGGGCGCCACGCCCGCACGGCTCGCCAGGCTCATGCCGTAGCCGAGGATCGAATGCCCCATCGAGAACGGCTCGAAGGTGCCGAAGGCGTGGCAGCCGATGTCGGCCGCAATGTGCACCGGCCCGGTCTCCTGCTGCGCGAGCTTCAATGCCGAGAACACCGGGCGCTCGGGACAGCCGACGCAGAAGCTCGGCGGCCGGTTGGGAAGCAGCGCGGAGAGCTGGCGCGCCACCGCCTCGCGGCGCTCGCGGTTGCCCGCAAGCCAAGCCTGGGCCGAGGACGAGGCTTCGCTGGACCCGATGTACTTCGCGGCGAACGTGCCGATGCCGCCCGCGAGCACTTCAACGCCGTATTCGCCCGCCGAAGGCAGCATGTCCTTGCCGTGCAGCGGCGTCTGGATGCCGCGCCGGCGCAGCAGCGTCGCGATGTCCTGTTCGATGTACTCGGGCTGGCCTTCTTCCACCACCAGCACCGCGCGCTTGCCTGCGCAGAAGTCGGCCACCTGTTCGGGTACCAGCGGGTAGGTCACGTTGAGCACGAGGACCGGAATGTCCGTCTCGCCGAACGCATCGGCCAGGCCCTGCTGCTGCAGGCTGCGGATCAGCGCGTTGTAGAGCCCGCCCTGCACCACGATGCCCAGGTCGGCATGGCGGCTGCCCGGAACGAGCTCGTTGAGCCCGTGTTCCACGATGTAGCGCCGCGCCGCGGGAATGCGCTCGTCGCCCTTGAGCTTCTCGTGGCGGAAGGTGACGGGCGGATGCGCGAGCCGCATGTAGTCGAAGCCCGCGGGCTCGTTCATCAGCGCGCGGGTCGACACGGCGGGCGCGATGTTGTCCTTGCACTCGAAGCTGCCGCGCACGTGGCAGGTTCGGATGCGCAGTTCCATGAGGCAGGGCATGTTCGAGGTTTCCGAAAGGCGAAAGCCGTGTTCGACCATGCGCACCATCTGGCCGAGGTCGGGCCGCGGATCGAGCAGGCACATGCTCGACTTGAGCGCATAGGCATGCGTGCGCTCCTGGATCACGCTCGCGCCTTCGCCGTAGTCTTCGCCGACCACGACCAGCACGCCGCCGGTCACGCCGGGCGACGAGAGGTTGGAGAGCGCATCGGCCGCCACGTTGGTGCCGACGATGGACTTCCACGTCACCGCGCCGCGCAGCGGGTAGTGAATGGAAGCGCCGAGCATCGCGGCCGCGGAGGCCTCGTTCGAGCAGGCCTCCACGTGCACGCCGAGTTCGTCCATGTATGTCTTGGCCTGCACCATCACGTCGAGCAGGTGCGAGACCGGCGCGCCCTGGTAGCCGCCCACATAGGCCACGCCCGACTGCAGCAGGCCCTTGGTGATCGCGAGAATGCCCTCGCCGTGGAATGTGTCGCCGGCGCCCAGGCGCAGCGATTGCACTTCCTTGCTGAATGAAACTTCCAAGAGATTCGGCTCCGATGGGTTGATGTGTGTCGATGGCTTGGGCGCATGCGCGCGGGTTGCCCCGCACCGCGCTTCTTGCCGGTGTTGCGTTGCGAAATGGTTTGCTACTTGCCGGGTGGCTTGGCGGCCGTGCCGGGGAAGTGCGCCACGTAATAGGCCAGCGTGTCCAGGTCTTCGGGCGGGATGCCGCTCACGGCTTCGGTCATTGCCTGCGTGTAGCCCGGCCGCTTGCCGGTGCGAAACCCATGCAGCGTCATCTGCAGGTAGTCCTCGCGCTGCTGCGCGATGCGCGGCACCTGCTGGCCGCCGCTCAGGTCGGCGCCGTGGCAGATCACGCAGCGGTGCGTCTGCGCGAGCGACTGGCCGCGTGCCATGCGCCCTGCATCGGGCGGCGCGGCCGGCGGGGGCGCGGGCACGGCCGGCAGCGTCGCAATGAACTCCGAGAAGCCGCGCAGGTCTTCGTCCTTCATGGTCTTGGCCACCGCCGACATCGCAGGGTTGTCGCGCCGGCCTTCGCGGAACAGAAACAGCTGCGTGATCGCGTAGAACGAATGCTGGCCCGCGAGCACCGGTGTGCCCGCCATGTCGCTGCGCCCGTTCGCGCCGTGGCAGGCGGCGCACACCGCCGCGTAGCGCTGCGCATAGGTGCCCTGCGCGGCCTGCGTGCCCTGGGCATTGGCGGAAGGCGCCGCTGAAGCGAGGAGCGTCATGGCCATGGCTACGCCGGCCTGCATGAAAGCCGCGAGAACGAAACCCCTGCTCATCGGCCGCCGTAGCTGATGCGGTAGATGGCGCCCGCGTGGTCGTCGCTCACGAGCATGGAGCCGTCCTTCAGCACCAAAAAGTCCACCGGTCGGCCGAGATAGTTGTTGTTCTCGACGAAGCCCGTCATGAACGGCTCGACCTTCGCGCCGCCTTTGCCGTCCGGCCATGCCACGGCGATGTCGGCGTACTTGACCGTGCGGTTCCACGGGCCATGGCGTGCGATGAACATGGCGCCGCGGTACTTGGCCGGGAACATCGTTCCCTTGTAGAAGGCCAGGCCCAGCCCGGCGGCATGCGGGCCGAGCAGCGCCGCGGGCTTGGTGAACTCGCCGCAGTTCTTGCCCCAGCCGAACTCGGGGTCGGCGATGTTGCCCTGATGGCAATACGGGTAGCCGAAGTGCTGGTTGGGTGCGGTCACCACGTTCAGTTCGTCGTTCGGCAGGTCTTCGCTGACCCAGTCGCGTCCGTTGTCGGTGAACCAGAGGTTGCCCGTCTTCGGGTCGAAGTCGAAGCCCACCGTGTTGCGCACGCCGCGTGCCACGGTCTCGATACCGCTGCCGTCGAGGTTCATGCGGAAGATGCGCGCATGCGCCTCGTCGGGGTCGCAGATGTTGCAGGGCGCACCGACCGCGTAATAGAGCTTGTCGTTGTGCACGCGCAGGTAGCGCCAGCTGTGGTCCTGCCCGCCGGGCAGCTTGTCGTTCAGCACCGCCGGGGTGCCGAGGTTGTCGAGCTTGTCTTCGATGCCGTCGTAGCGAACGATCTGCTTGTGCGTGGCGAGGTACAGCGCGCCCTTGTGAAACTCGATGCCGGTGGCGAACTCGGTCTTGTCGATGATGGTCTTGGGCTTGCGGTCGCCTTTCTCGGCAATGGCGTAGACCTTGTTGCCCACGAACAGCGTGCTCACGAACACCGTGCCCTTGTCGCCCTGGCGCAGCGAGCGCGCGTCGAGTACGCCGGAGGCCCAGGTTTCCACCTTGAAGCCCGGCGGCAGCTTGAACTTGGCGGTGGGCAGCTGGTCGGCCGCCGTTGGAATGGGGAACGAGGGCACCGGCGCCATGCGCGTGGCGGCTTCGGTCTTGGGACGCCCCTTGGCCCAGCCCGGCTCTTCGGCCGGAGGCTGCTGGGCCCACGCGGCGGTGGTGGCAACGCAAAGCAGGGCGGCAATTGCCGCACGCGGACGCAGTCTGGCCATGTCTTGTCTCCTTCTCGTGGTGGGGCTCTTTCTCTCTCGCTGTTCGCCGAACGTCTCGATCGGCAACGGCGGCCAGTGTGCGAGCAGCGCGCAAGGTATTCAATAAAATAATCGGACTAAGTAATATGCATTGCATGCATATACAAACGATGGACCTCAACCTGCTGCGCCTGTTCGATGCGGTCTATCGCGCGCGCAGCGTGAGCCGCGCGGCCGAAGAGCTGGGCCTGACGCAACCGGCGGCGAGCCACGGGCTCGGCCGCCTGCGCCTGCTGCTGAAGGATGCGCTCTTCACGCGCGCACCGGGTGGCGTGGCACCGACACCGCGCGCCGACCGGCTGGCAGCCGCGGTGCAGGCCGCACTCAACACGCTGGAAGAAGCGCTGCAGGAGCCCGGCCGCTTCGAGCCGCAGGCATCGCGCAAGACATTCCGCATTCACATGAGCGACATCGGCGAAGGCCGCTTCCTGCCCCCGCTCATGGCGCGGCTCGGCGAGCTGGCGCCCGGCGTGCGCGTCGAGACACTGCCGTTGCCGCCCACCGACATAGCGCCCGCGCTCGACAGCGGCCGCATCGATTTCGCTTTCGGCTTTCTGCCCAAGGTGCGCGACACGCAGCGCAAGCACCTGCTGAAAGACCGCTACATCGTGCTGCTGCGCAAGGGCCACCCGTTCGCGCGCGGTAGGCGCAACAGCCAGGCGCTCATCGAGGCGCTGCAGACGCTCGAATACGTGGCGGTGCGCACGCATGCGGAGACGCTGCGCATCTTGCAGCTGCTCAATCTCGAGGAGCGCGTGCGGCTCACCACCGAGCACTTCATGGTGCTGCCGGCCATCGTGCGGGCCACCGATCTTGCCGTGGTGATGCCGCGCAACATCGCGCGCGGGTTTGCGGAGGAGGGCGGCTACGCCATCGTCGAGCCCGCTTTTCCGTTGCGCGATTTCACGGTCTCGCTGCATTGGAGCAAGCGCTTCGAGGCCGATCTGGCCAACCGCTGGTTGCGAGAAGTGATCACCGCCCTGTTCTCGGAGCCGTAGAAAAAAGCTCGCGCAGCACAACCAAAGTACGCGCCGCGAAGCGCGATTTTTTCAACGCACCGCGCGTCTATTCCCCTACAGAAAATAACCCAAGTTGTTGCATCGCAACGTTGCTTCAACGCATTTCTTGTCTGAACTACGTTGAAAGCTTTCGCATTTCGACGTCTCGAATCGAATGCTCGCTTCTCGATGAATTCTTTCGCGCTCAGTGTTCCGAGAGAGCGCTTCTTCTACGAAAAAGCGTCATTGAAGTTGCGGCAACAACTTGTACATTGGTCCGGCAGTGTGAATGGATTGTCACCGCGGGGCCATCGGCATTTCTCCTTGAGCGGCGGGTGCATCACGCGTCCATTTCACGCGCACATGCATCGTTGCCGATTTCATTCAAGACATCATGGAGAAGTGCATGACGAGCGTCGTTCACCAGGGAAAAACAGCACCCCTCACATCGGGACAAATGGCGATGTGGCTCGGCGCCAAGTTCGCTTCGCCCGACACCAATTTCAATCTTGCCGAAGCCATCGATATCGACGGCGAGATCGATCTCGAAACCTTTCTCGCAGCCATCCGGCAAGTGGCCGATGAAGCCGAAGCCACGCGCCTGAACTTTGTCGATACGGAACAAGGCCCGCGCCAAGTCTTGGCACCCACCTTCACTGGCGAAATTCCCTACCTCGACGTCAGCGGCGAGAGCGATCCGCACGGCGCGGCGGAGCGCTGGATGCGTGCCGATTTCACCCGCAGCATCGACCTGGCGCGCGGGCAGCTGTGGCTTTCGGCGCTGATCCGCATCGCACCCGATCGACACATCTGGTATCACCGAAGCCACCACATCGTGCTCGACGGATTCGGCGGCGGCCTGATTGCGCGCCGCCTCGCAGACGTCTACAGCGCGATGGCCGGCAACCACGCGGAAGTCGCGGAAGAATCGCGCCTGGCGCCCCTCTCGCAACTGGCCGAGGAGGACAACGCCTACCGCGAGTCCGGCCGTTTCCCGCGCGACCGGCAGTACTGGACCGATCGCTTCGGCGATGCGCCCGATCCCTTGAGCCTGGCCTCGCAACGCTCGGTCAACGTCGGGGGCCTGCTACGGCAAACGGTGCACCTGCCGGCGGCGAGCGTGCAAGCCTTGCAAGGCATCGCGCAAGGGTTGGGAACCACGCTGCCGCAGATTCTGATTGCCGCGACCGCGGCCTATCTGTACCGCGCCACCGGCGTCGAAGACATGGTGATCGGCATTCCCGTGACGGCACGCCACAACGATCGCATGCGGCGTGTGCCGGCCATGGTTGCGAACGCACTGCCGCTGCGCTTGGCGATGCGCGCCGACCTGCCGATTCCGGAGTTGATTCGCGAAGTGGGGCGGCAGATGCGGCAGATCCTCCGGCACCAAAGCTATCGCTACGAGCACTTGCGCAGCGACCTCAACATGCTGGTCAACAACCGGCAGCTGTTCACCACCGTCGTGAACGTCGAGCCCTTCGACTACGACTTCCGCTTTGCCGGGCATGCCGCCAAGCCGCGCAACCTTTCCAATGGCACCGCAGAAGACCTGGGCATCTTCCTGTACGAGCGCGGCAACGGGCAAGACCTGCAGATCGATTTCGATGCCAATCCCGCGGTGCATACCGCCGAGAAATTGGCCGACCATCAACGCCGGCTGCTCGCCTTTTTCACGGCCGTGATCCACCAGCCCGACCAGGCCATCGGCCACATCGACCTGCTCGGCGCCGGCGAGCGCAGGCGGCTGCTGGTGGATTGGAACGACACGGCGCACACGGTGCCGCACACCACGCTCACCGCATTGATCGAGGCGCAACTCGCAGGCAATCCCGAGGGCATTGCATTGCGCTTCGACGGCCATGCGATGCGCAACGGCGAACTGAACCGCCGCGCCAACCGGCTGGCCCACCTGCTGCGCGCGCGCGGCGCGGGCCCGGAGCGCACCGTGGCACTGGCCATTCCGCGTTCGCTGGAACTGATGGTGGCCTTGCTGGCCACGCTGAAGACCGGTGCCGCCTACCTGCCGGTCGATCCCGATTTTCCGCAGGACCGCATCGCGTTCATGCTCGGCGACGCGCAGCCGGTGTGCCTGATCACCACCGCGGCGCTCGCGGAGACGCTGCCGGGCGACGCATCGCAATTGCTGCTCGACCTGCCGCAAACGATTGCCGAACTGGGGACTTGTCCCGACACCGACCTTGGCGCGGCGATCGATCCCGCGCATCCGGCCTATGTGATCTATACGTCGGGCTCTACCGGGATGCCGAAAGGCGCGGTGGTGTCGCATCGCGCCATCGTCAATCGCCTGCGCTGGATGCAGGACCGCTACAGCTTGCAAGCCGACGACCGCGTGCTGCAGAAAACGCCGTCGAGCTTCGATGTGTCGGTGTGGGAATTCTTCTGGCCGCTGATCGACGGCGCCACGCTGGTGCTCGCGAAGCCGGGCGGCCACAAGGATGCGGCGTACCTGGCGGGACTGATCGCGGAAGAGGGCGTCACCACCGTTCACTTCGTGCCGTCGATGCTCGAAGTCTTCCTGCTCGAGCCCGCGGCCTCCGCGTGCACCACGCTGCGCCGCGTGATCTGCAGCGGCGAGGCGTTGTCGCCCGCGCTCCAGTCGCAGTTCCAGCAGAAGCTGCCTTGCGAGCTGCACAACCTCTATGGGCCGACCGAAGCCGCCGTCGACGTCACCTCGTGGGAGTGCCTGCGCGAACCGATGGCCGAATCGGCTTCGGCGAGCGTGCCCATCGGCCGGCCGATCTGGAACACGCAGATGCACGTGCTGGACAGCGGCCTGCAGCCGGTGCCGCCCGGCGTCACAGGCGAGCTGTACATCGCAGGCATGGGCTTGGCGCGTGGGTATCTGAACCGTCCGCTGTTGAGCGCGGAACGCTTCATTGCCAACCCGTACGGCGCACCGGGCAGCCGCATGTACCGCAGCGGCGACCTCGCGCGCTGGCGCAGCGATGGCAGCCTCGACTTCCTCGGCCGCGCCGACCAGCAGGTGAAGATCCGCGGCCTGCGCATCGAACCCGGCGAGATCGAAGCGGTGCTGCTGCAGCACCCGCAAGTTGCGCAGGCGGCTGTCATCGCGCGTGAGGACACACCGGGCGAGAAGCGCCTGGTGGCCTATGTGGTCGCTGCCGAGGCGGCCGATCCACAGGCCGCGGAGCTGCGCGACCACCTGGCGCTGGCCCTGCCCGACTACATGGTTCCTTCGGCGTTCGTGAGCCTGCCGGCCCTGCCGCTCGGGCCCAGCGGCAAGCTCGACCGCAGGGCGCTGCCGCCGCCCGAACTGCAGCCTGCGACGCCGTATGCGGCGCCGCGCACGCCCACCGAAAAGATACTGGCCGGGCTCTGGGCCGAGACGCTGCATCTGCAGCGCGTGGGCATCCACGACAACTTCTTCGAGCTCGGCGGGCACTCGCTGATGATCGTGCAGCTGATCTCGATGATCCGGCAGCAGTTCATGATCGACCTGCCCGTGGACACGCTGTTCCAGGTCTCCACCATCGCCGGCCTTGCGGAGTTGCTCGACCAGGAATCGGGCGCGCGCCCCAGCCTCACGCCGATGCCGCGCCCGGCGCGCATTCCGCTGTCTTTCGCGCAGCGCCGCCTGTGGTTGATGAACCAATTGGCAGACGCCGACCCGGCCTACAACATGCCGCTCGCGCTGCGGCTTTCGGGCGTACTGGACCGCGCGGCGCTGCACGAGGCACTGGGCGACCTGGTGCAGCGCCACGAAAGCCTGCGCACCATTTACCCGAACGAAGACGGGCTGCCGTACCAGCACATTCTCGATGGCGAGCAGGCGCGGCCCGCGGTGATCGAAGCCGTCAGCAGCGAAGAAGAAATCGCCGCGCAGCTGCATGCCGCGGCCCGCTGCGGCTTCAAGCTCGACAGTACCGTGCCCTTGCGCACCCACCTGTTCCGGCTGGCCGACGACGAGCACGTGCTGTTGCTGCTCACGCACCATATCGTGGGCGACGGTGCCTCGCTCATGCCGCTCGCGAGCGACCTCAGCGTGGCGTACGCCGCGCGATGCGAAGGCAAGGCACCGGGTTGGGCGCCGCTGCCGCTGCAATATGCCGACTACGCGCTGTGGCAGCAGCAACTGCTCGGCAGCGAAGACGACCCCGACAGCATGGCCGGCCGCCAGCGCGAATTCTGGCGCGAGACCTTGCGCGACCTGCCCGAGCGGCTGAGCCTGCCTGTCGACCGGCCGCACCCGGCCGCACCCAGCTACCGCGGCGACGTGGTGCCGATTCAGATACCACCGCATGTCCACGAACGCATGCTGCAGCTGGCACGCGACGGCCAGGCCAGCGTCTTCATGGTGCTGCAGGCCGCGCTCGCGGGTCTCTTGCATCGGTTGGGTGCCGGCGACGACATCGCCATCGGCACGCCGGTGGCCGGGCGCAGCGACCACGCGCTGGACGAGCTCATCGGCTGCTTCGTCAACGCACTGGTGCTGCGCAACGACCTCTCGGGGCAGCCGAGCCTGCGCGAACTGATCGCGCGGGTTCGCACCACCAACCTCGCGGCGTACGCGAACCAGGAGTTCCCGTACGACCGCATCGTGGAACTGCTGCGGCCGGGGCGCTCGGGCGCCAACCTGCCCTTGTTCCAGGTCATGCTGGGCTTCCAGCAGGGCGGCAGCCGGCTGTCGTTCAGCTTGCCGGGCCTGTCGATCACGCCGCAGCCAGTGGCCGTCGACACCGCCAAGTTCGACCTGTCGTTCATCCTCGACGAGCTGCGCGGCGCCGATGGCCTGCCGGGCGGCATTGCAGGCGGCATCCAATACAGCACCGACCTGTTCGACCGCGGCACGGTCGAGTCCATCGCGGCGCGGCTGGCGCGCTTGCTCGAAGAGGCCTGCGATGCGCCCGACGAGGCCATCGGCAGCCTGGCGATCCTGAGCACCGAGGAAAACCACCGCCTGCTGCAAGACTGGAGCGGCAGCACGCGCGAACTGGCGCCGCTCACGCTGGCCGACATGGTGCAGGCCCATGCCGCGGCGCGCCCGCATGCCGCGGCGGTGGTGCTCGACAGCGCCACGGTCAGCTATGCCGATCTCGATGCACACGCCAATCGCCTCGCGCATCTGCTGCGCGGCCGGAGCATTGGTCGAGGTGCCGTCGTTGCCACGGTGCTGCCGCGTTCGCTCGACCTGGTGGTGGCCCACCTGGCCATCGTCAAGGCCGGCGCGGCCTACCTGCCCATTGACCCGAACCACATGGCAGGCCGCAGCGCTTTCGTGTTCGAGGAGGCGGCGCCTGCCGCGGTGCTGACCCACGCCGCGCTGCTGCCGCAACTGGCCGGTGTTCCGCATTGCCTGGCGCTCGACAGCGATGAAGCCGTGGCCGCGCTGGCCATGCAGCCGAAGGACGCGCCGGTGCACGCGCAACCAATCGACCCCCAGGATGCCGCCTACATCATCTACACCTCGGGTTCCACGGGCGTGCCCAAGGGCGTGGTGGTGCCGCACGCCGGTTTGAACAGCCTCGGAACGGCGATGGCCGAGCGGCTCGCGATCACTTCGGATTCGCGCGTGCTGCAGTTTTCGTCCAGCGGTTTCGATGCCTCGGTCATGGACCAGCTGATGGCCTTCCATGCCGGCGCCGCGCTCGTCGTACCCGCCGCGCCGCAATGGCTCGGCACCGACCTGGCCGACCTGCTCGAAAGGCAAGCCGTCAGCCATGCGCTGATTCCGCCCGCCGCATTGGCGACCCTGCCGCAGGGTGAGTTCCCGCATCTGCAAACGCTGGTGGTGGGCGGCGAGGCATGCCCCGCCGAACTGGCCGCGCGGTGGTCGGAAGGCCGCCGCATGGTGAACGCCTACGGGCCGACGGAAATCACCATCTGCGCGAGCATGAGCGAGCCGATGAGCGCCGAAGCGCCGCCATCGATCGGTCGTCCGATCTGGAACACGCGCATGTATGTGCTCGACGACAGCCTGCAGCCGGTGCCTCCGGGCGTCGCGGGCGAGCTCTACATCGCGGGCAGCGGCGTGGCGCGCGGCTACCTGAAGCGGCCGCTGCTCAGCGCCGAGCGATTCATCGCCGACCCCTTCGGCGAGCCCGGCAGCCGCATGTACCGCAGCGGCGACCTGGCACGGTGGCGCAGCGACGGCAGCCTCGACTTCCTCGGCCGTGCCGACCAGCAGGTGAAGATTCGCGGCTACCGCATCGAACCTGGGGAGATCGAATCGGTGCTGCTGAAGCACCCGCAAGTGACGCAGGCGGCCGTGATCGTGCGTGAGGACATGCCGGGCGACAAGCGCCTGGTGGCTTACTTCACCGCCGCCTCCGATGACCCGCAGCCGGTCGAGCTGCGCGCGCACATGGCGAAGGCGCTGCCCGACTACATGGTGCCGTCGGCCTTCGTGCACCTGCCGTCGCTGCCGCTGACCCAGAGCGGCAAGCTCGATAAAAAAGCGCTGCCCGCACCCGAGCTGCAGCCGGCCGCCGCGCCGTACGCCGAACCGCGCACGCCCACCGAGAGGCTGCTCGCAGGGCTGTGGGCCGAAACCCTGCACCTGGAGCGCGTGGGCATTCACGACAACTTCTTCGAACTGGGCGGGCATTCGCTCATGGCGATCCAGCTCGGCATGCGCATCCGCCAGCAGGTGCGCGCGGACTTTCCGCATGCGGAGGTGTACAACCGCCCGTCGATTGCCGAACTGGCTGCATGGATCGACAACGCCGGCGGCGCGGCCGAGGCGCTGGACCTGTCGCGCGAGCTCGATCTGCCCGCGCACATTCAACCGCAGAGCACTGCGCCGAAGCTGGTTCCCGAGCGGGTGTTCCTGACCGGCGCCAGCGGCTTCGTCGGCAGCCATCTGCTGGCCGCGCTGCTTCGCGACACCCCGGCGTGTGTCGTCTGCCATGTGCGGGCACCCGATGAAGAAGCGGGCAAGCTGCGCCTGCAGCACACGCTGGCGCAGCGCCAGCTCGGCGCGATCTGGGACGACGCGCGCATCAAGGTGGTGACCGGCGACCTCGGCAAGCCGCGCCTTGGCCTCGACGACAGCGCCGTGCAGCTGGTGCAGGATGGCTGCGACGCCATCTACCACTGCGCCGCACAGGTGGACTTCCTGCATCCCTACGCGAGCCTCAAGCCCGCGAACGTCGGGAGCGTGGTCACGCTGCTCGAATGGACATCGCAGGGCCGCGCGAAGAGCATGCACTACGTCTCCACGCTGGCGGTGATCGACCAGAACAACAAGGAAGACACCATCACCGAGCAGTCGGCGCTGGCCTCTTGGAGCGGGTTGGTCGACGGCTACAGCCAGAGCAAGTGGGTCGGCGATGCACTGGCCCGCGAGGCGCAGGCGCGCGGCATGCCCGTGGCCATCTACCGGCTCGGCGCCGTCACCGGCGACCACACGCATGCGATCTGCAACGCCGACGACCTGATCTGGCGCGTGGCGCATCTCTATGCCGACCTGGAGGCGATTCCCGACATGGACCTGCCGCTCAACCTGACGCCGGTGGACGATGTGGCGCACGCCATTCTCGGCCTCGCGGGCCAGCAGGATTCCTGGGGCCAGGTGTTCCACCTGATGAGCCAGGCGGCGCTGCGGGTGCGCGACATCCCGCAAGTCTTCGAGCGCATGGGCATGCGGCTGGAGCCGGTCGGCCTCGAGCCGTGGCTGCAGCGCGCGCATGCGCGGCTGGCCGTGGCGCAAGACCGCGACCTGGCCGCCGTGCTCGCCATTCTCGACCGCTACGACACCTCGGCCACGCCGCCGCAGGTGAGCGGCGCGGCCACCCATGCGCAGCTCGAAGCCATCGGCGCGCCGATCCGGCCGGTGGACCACGATCTGCTGCAGCGCTACTTCGTCGATCTGGGCATCGACACCAAGGCGCGCCGCACCCCGGAAACCACCACGTCATAGGAGCATCCGATGGCACGCTATCTCATCGCCGCAACCGCCTTGCCGGGCCACGTCCTGCCGATGCTGGCCATCGCGCAGCATCTGGTGAACCAGGGGCACGAGGTGCGGGTGCACACCGCGAGCCAGTTCGGGGCGCAGGCTGAGGCGACCGGCGCGGGCTTTACCGCCTTCGAACCCGTCATCGACTTCGACTACCGCGACCTCGACAAGCGCTTTCCCGAACGCCAGCGGCTGCCTTCGGCACATGCGCAACTGTGCTTCGGCCTGAAGCATTTCTTTGCCGATGCCATGGCGCCTCAGCTGGCGGGCCTTCGCGCCATCCTGCGGGATTTCGACGCGGACGCGATCGTGGTCGACACGATGTTCTGCGGCACGTTTCCGTTGCTGCTGGGCCATCGCGAAGACCGCCCGGCCATCGTTTCCATCGGCATCTCGGCGCTGCCGCTGTCCAGCTGCGACACGGCCTTCTTCGGCACCGCGCTGCCGCCGTCTTCCACACCGGAAGGGCGGCAACGCAACAAGGCGATGAATGCCAACCTCAAGCAGGCGATGTTCGGAGACGTGCAGCGCTATTTCGATGCCTTGCTGACGCGCTCGGGCTCGCCCGCGCTGCCGGATTTCTTCATCGACGCCATGGTCAAGCTGCCGGACCTGTACCTGCAGCTGACGGCGGAGTCCTTCGAATACCCGCGCAGCGACCTGCCCGCGTCGGTCCGGTTCGTCGGCCCGCTGCTCGCGCCCGCGAGCCGCGAGTTCGCGCCGCCCGATTGGTGGCACGAACTGGACGACGGCCGCTCGGTCGTGCTGGTGACGCAGGGCACGCTGGCCAACCAGAACCCGGCACAGCTGATCGGCCCGACCTTGCAGGCGCTGGCGGGCGACAGGAACATTCTCGTCATCGCCACCACCGGCGGCCCGGTGCCCCCGGCGCTGAGCGCGAACGTGCCCGCCAATGCCCGCGTGCTGCCGTTCCTGCCTTACGACCGGCTGCTGCCCAAGGTGCACGCGATGGTGACCAACGGCGGCTACGGCTCCGTCAACCATGCGCTGAGCCTGGGCGTGCCGCTGGTGGTCGCCGGTACTTCCGAAGAAAAGCCGGAGATCGCCGCGCGCGTGGCCTGGTCGGGCGCGGGCATCAACCTGGGCAGCAGCCAGCCGGGCGCGCGCCAGATCGGCGACGCCGTGCGCAAGGTGCTGGGCGAATCCACCTATCGCCGCCGCGCCGCCGCGCTGTGCGAGGACTTCGCGCGTCATCGCGCGCTGCCCGGCATCGCCGAAGCGCTCGCATCGCTGCGCGAGACAAGCTCCGCCTACGCGGAAATGGCTTGAAAACCAAGCAAAGGAAATCGACGATGAGCAACCCTTTTGACGACAAGAACGCCAATTTCCTGGTCCTGGTCAACCAGGAAGGCCAATATTCGCTCTGGCCGAGCTTCATTGCCGTGCCCGCCGGTTGGGATGTAGCCCTGAACGCCACCGACCGCCCCGCCTGCAGCGCCTTCATCGAAGCCCATTGGCGCGACATGCGGCCACGGTCGCTGGCCGCGGCCAGCGGCGGCTGACGCCAGCCGGACGCCCGGGCGGGTTTTCTTTCCGCCCGGTTCGGTCATGGGCCTGCTCGCGGCCCATGGCCCGGGAATTGCTCACGCTCTCAAGGGTTTCCCCGTAGCTTGCATACCGGCCCCCACATACGCAATATGGGCGCTGCGGTATGTACCCGGCCGCGCAAGCCGCTAACGTCAACGCTTGGCCGAAACGAGCCGCCCACGAGCACGAAGAGCATGAGCACCGAGAGCAGCAACAAGATCCAACCCATCCGGTTTTTCCACCGCGGAAAAATCGTCGACGTCAGCGGCGTCCACCCCACGCGCTCGGTCCTCGACTGGCTGCGCGAGGACGCGCACTGCACCGGCACCAAGGAAGGCTGCAACGAAGGCGACTGCGGCGCCTGCACCGTGGTGATCGGCGAACTCGCCGCCGACGCTGACGCGCCGGGCACGGTCGGCGGGTTGCAGTTGCAGACGGTCAACGCCTGCATCCAGTTTTTGCCCACCCTGCACGGCAAGGCGCTCTTCACGGTCGAAGACCTCAAGGACCAGTGCCCGGCCCATGCCGGGGGCGAGACCGAAGTGCAGGCGCAAGACAAGCGCCCGCATCCCGTGCACCGCCTGCACCCGGTGCAGCAGGCCATGGTCGACTGCCATGGCTCGCAGTGCGGCTTCTGCACGCCGGGCTTCGTGATGTCGCTGTGGTCCGCCTACGAGCACCACCAGGCCGAGGGCACGCAGCCCACGCGCCAGCAACTCGCCGACGAGCTCTCGGGCAACCTGTGCCGCTGCACCGGCTACCGGCCGATTCTCGACGCCGGGCAGCGCATGTTCGACCTGCCGAGCGTGCGGCTCGATACCGAGCCCGTGGTGGCTGCGCTCACTGCGCTGCAGAACGACGGCCTCGATTACGCCGCGCCGCTCGGCGCCCGCATGGACCACTTCCACGCCCCCAAGACCCTGGCGCAACTCGCCGCGCTGCGCGAACAGAAGCCGCGCGCCCAGTTGCTCGCCGGCTCCACCGACGTCGGCCTGTGGGTCAACAAGCAGTTCCGCGACCTGGGCGACATCATCTACGTGGGTGACGTGGCCGAAATGAAGACCATCGAAGTCCGTTCGGTCGATAGTGCCGAAGAGCTCTACATCGGCGCCGGCGCCTCGCTCGAATCGGCCTTCGAAGCCCTCGTGCAGCGCGTACCGAGTCTCACGGACGTGTGGCTGCGTTTTGCCTCGCCTCCCATCCGCCATGCCGGCACCATGGGCGGCAACGTGGCCAACGGTTCGCCCATCGGCGATTCGCCGCCGGTGCTGATGTCGCTCGACGCCGAGATCGAGTTGCGCCGCGGCGACGTGGTGCGCCGCCTGCCGCTGCCCGATTTCTACATCGACTACATGAAGAATCAGCTGCAGCCCGGCGAGTTCGCGCAGGGGCTGGCGGTTCCGCTCGCGGCCATGCGCCGCCAAGTGCGCGCCTACAAGATCAGCAAGCGTTTCGACTGCGACATTTCGGCGCTTTGTGCGGGCTTTGCCATCGAACTGGAAGCGGGCAGCGACACCGTGAAGGCCGTGCGCCTGGCCTTCGGCGGTATGGCCGCCACCGTGAAGCGTGCCGCCCAAGCCGAGGCCGCACTCGTGGGCAAGCCGTGGAGGCAAGCCAGCGTGAACGCCGCCAAGCTCGCGCTGGCGCAAGACTTCAAGCCGCTGTCGGACATGCGCGCCTCGGCCGACTACCGGCTGCAGGTGGCGCAGAACCTCATCCAGCGCCTCTGGCTCGAAACCCGCGCCGAAGACGCGCTGTCGCTCGAAGAAACCAGCGTCTGGAGCGTGATGCCGCATGCCGCGGCCAAGGCCGCGGCGGAAGGAGCCTGACCATGAACAAACCCATCGACGCCCGCCTGCTGCAGCCCGCCGAGGCCTTTGCCGACTACCTGAAGAACACCGCCGCGCGCATCGACCCCGTGGCCGAAGCGGTCGCGCACGACCTCGGCGCGCGCGTCGGCATCAGCCGGCCGCACGAATCGGCGCATCTGCATGTCGCCGGTGAAGCGACCTACATCGACGACATTCCCGAGATCGTCGGCACGCTGCATTGCGCGCTCGGCCTCTCGCCCGCGGCCAACGGCCGCGTGACGGCGCTGTCGCTCGATGCCATTCGCGCGATGCCGGGCGTGGTGTCGGTGCTCACCGCCGACGACATTCCGGGCACCAACGACTGCGGCTCGATCGTTCACGACGACCCGATCCTGCTTTCGCTGAAAGACGGCGGCCAGATCCGCTACCTGGGCCAGCCGGTGTTCGCCGTGATCGCGGAGACACGCGATGCCGCTCGCCGCGCCGCCGCGAAGGCGAAGGACGCCATCGCTGTCGAGGCCCAGCCGCCCGTGCTCACGCCGCAAGATGCCCATGCGCTCGGCCAGTACGTGGTGCCTCCGATGCACATCGTGCGCAGCGGCGGCAGCGCCAACGAAGGCGACGAGGCCGCCGTGCGCGCCGCTATCGCGAAGGCGCCGCATCGCCACAAGGCAGCACTCGACGTGGGCGGGCAGGAGCAGTTCTACCTCGAAGGCCAGATCAGCTACGCCATTCCGAAGGAGGGCGGCGCGCTGCACATCCATTGCTCCACGCAGCACCCGAGCGAAATGCAGCACCTGGTGGCGCATGCGCTGCACCTGCAGTCGAACGAAGTGCATGTCGAATGCCGGCGCATGGGCGGCGGTTTCGGCGGCAAGGAGTCGCAGTCGGCGCTGTTCGCGTGCGTGGCCGCGGTGGCGGCCAGCAAGCTGCGCCGCCCGGTCAAGCTCAGGCTCGACCGCGACGACGATTTTCTGATCACCGGCCGTCGCCACTGCTTCTGGTACGAGTACGAGGTGGGCTACGACGACGAGGGCCGCATCCTCGGCGCGGAAATCACCATGGTCTCGCGCGCCGGCCATTCGGCCGATCTGTCGGGCCCGGTGATGACCCGTGCGCTCTGCCACTTCGACAACGCCTACTGGCTGCCCAACGTGGCGATGCATGGCTTCTCGGGCAAGACCAACACCCAGAGCAACACGGCATTCCGCGGCTTCGGCGGCCCGCAGGGCGCCATTGCGATCGAGAACATCATGGACTCGGTGGCGCGCGAATTGAAGCGCGACCCGCTCGACGTGCGGCGCATCAACTTCTACGGCACGACGCAGAACAACGTCACGCCCTACCGCCAGATCGTGACCGACAACATCGTTCACGAATTGGTGGCCGACCTTGAAACCAGCAGCGACTACCGCGCCCGGCGCGAAGAGATCGCGGCCTTCAACAAGAAGAGCGTGGTTCTCAAGCGCGGCCTTGCGCTCGCACCGCTCAAGTTCGGCATCTCGTTCAACGTGAAGCACTTCAACCAGGCCGGCGCGCTGGTGCATGTGTACACCGACGGCTCCATTCTCGTGAACCATGGCGGTACCGAGATGGGGCAGGGCCTCAACACCAAGGTGGCGCAGGTGGTGGCGCACGAGCTGGGCGTGAGCTTCGAGCGCGTGCGCGTCACAGCGACCGACACCACCAAGGTGGCCAACACCTCGGCCACCGCCGCATCGACCGGCGCCGACTTGAACGGCAAAGCCGCGCAGGATGCGGCGCGGCAGATCCGCGAGCGCCTGGCCGAGAGCGCGGCGGAACGCCATGGCGGCAAGCCGGGCGAAGTGCGCTTTGCCAACGACAAGGTCGAGGTCAACGGCCGCACGTTGGCGTTCAGCACCGTGGTGGGCGAGGCGTACCTCGACCGCAAGCAGCTCTGGTCCGACGGCTTCTACGCCACGCCTGGCCTCAGCTGGGACAAGGAGAAGATGCGGGGCCGCCCATTCTTCTACTACGCCTACGGCGCGGCGGTGAGCGAGGTGATCGTCGACACGCTCACCGGCGAATGGAAACTGCTGCGTGCCGACATCCTGCACGATGCGGGCAAGTCGCTGAACCCGGCCGTGGACATCGGCCAGGTCGAAGGCGCCTTCATCCAGGGCATGGGCTGGCTCACGACCGAAGAGCTGGTGTGGCACCCGCAAAGCGGCAAGCTCACCACGCACGCGCCCAGCACCTACAAGATTCCGACGGCGAACGACTGCCCGCCGGTCTTCAACGTGCGGCTGTTCGAAGGCCAGAACTTCGAGGACTCCATCCACCGCAGCAAGGCCGTGGGCGAGCCGCCGGTGCTGCTGCCGTTCTCGGTGTTCTTCGCGATCCGCGACGCGGTGTCGGCGGCCGGCGAGCACAAGGTCGATCCGCCGCTGAAGGCGCCGGCTACGAGCGAATCGATTCTTCGCGCCATCACGGCCGTCCAGTCCGCATAGCCCACCCGTAGACTTTGGCGCATGTCCAAAGTCCTCCCAATGCACCACGCCCTCGTCCTCTTCGCGAAACGCCGCGGAACCGGCTTTGCCGGGGGAGAACGCCATGCGTGACCAGGCGCTGTTCGACAAGATCGACCTGCATCTCATCCGGGTGCTCCACACCGTGCTGACCGACCGCAGCGTCTCGCGCGCCGCCATTCGCCTGGGCATGTACCAGCCGGCCGTTTCGGCCGCGCTCAAGCGCCTGCGCGAACTCTCGGGCGATCCGCTGCTGGTGCGCTCGGGCTCGGGCATGGTGCCGACCGATGCGGGCCTGCGCATGATCGAGCCGGCGGCCAGCATCCTGCGCGCGGCCGAAATGCTGTTCTCCGATGCGCGCGGCTTCGAGCCGCAGTCGGCGGCCACCACCTTCCGCATCGCGGCGAGCGACTATATGGACCCGCTCTTCCTGCCGATGCTGGTGGCGCACGTGAAGCGCGAGGCGCCGCTGTGCCAGATCGAGATCCATGCGCTCACGCCCGACTCGGACTACCACGGCCATCTCGCATTGGGGCAGGTCGACCTGGTGATCGGCAATTGGCAGAAGCCGCCGGAAGACCTGCACATGGCGCGGCTCTTCGGCGACGAGGTGGTGTCGCTGGTCAACCAGGACCATCCGGCCGTGCGCCGCGGCTGGGACCTGGAGACCTGGCTCGCCGCAGAGCACATTGCGCCCACGCCCATGCATCCGGGCGGGCGCGGCATCATCGACCAGATGCTCGACGAGCTCGGGCGGCAGCGCAACATCACAGCGCGCTGTGCGCACTTCGGCCTCATTCCGGACATGGTCGCGTCGAGCCTGCTGGTGCTGACCACCGGCCGGCAGTACTGCGAACGCTTCGCGGCGCGGCTGCCGGTGAAGATCCTCGAATGCCCGGTGGCGCTGCCGCGCCTCATGTACTACCAGCTCTGGCACGAGCGCACCCATTCGTCGAGCTCCGCGCGCTGGCTGCGCGAATGCATCAAGGAGGTGGCTGCCTCGCTGCGGCCCGCCTTCACCACACCGGCCTCGAGGGCCCTTGCGGCCGACACGTCCGATCCGCCCTGACGAATTCTTCGGCCGCGCCGGCGACGCGCCCGAGGCAACGATGAATGAATCGCCCAATACAACAGCTGGAGACAAGCGACATGAACAGGTTTGAAGAGGTGCCCAAGGTCACCGATCCCCACGCCTCGGGGATGAAGGCCGCGCGCAGCGCGCCGCAGAACGCGAACTGGCTTGAACGCGTGTTCAAGCTCACCGAGCACAACACCACGGTGCGCACCGAGGTCATCGCCGGGCTCACCACCTTCCTCACGATGGCCTACATCATCTTCGTGAACCCGACGATCCTCGGCGACGCGGGAATGCCCAAGGGCGCGGTGTTCGTGGCCACCTGCCTGATCGCGGCGCTGGGCACGCTGATCATGGGCCTGTATGCCAACTACCCGATTGCCATGGCGCCGGGCATGGGCCTGAACGCCTACTTCGCCTATGTGGTGGTGCTGGGCATGGGCTACACATGGCAGGTGGCGCTGGGCGCGGTGTTCATCTCGGGCTGCCTGTTCCTCATCGTCACGGTCACCGGGTTGCGGGAGCTGTTCATACAAGGCATACCGCAGTCGCTGCGAACGGCGATCACCGTGGGCATCGGCATGTTCCTCGCGCTCATCGCGTTGAAGAGCGCGGGCGTCGTCGCCGCTTCGCCCGCGACCTTCGTCACGCTGGGCGACCTGCACTCGGCGCCGGTGGTGCTGGCCACGCTGGGCTTTCTCGTCATCGTGACGCTCGACCGGCTCAAGGTGCGAGGGGCCATCCTCATCGGCATCATGCTGGTGACGGTGCTGTCGTTCTTCTTCGGCGGCAACAAGTTCCACGGCGTGTTCGACGCCCCGCCGTCGATCGCGCCCACCTTCATGCAGCTCGACATCCTGGGCGCGCTCAAGGGCGGCATCCTGAACGTGGTGCTGGTGTTCTTCCTGGTCGAGATGTTCGACGCCACCGGCACGCTGATGGGCGTGGCCAAGCGCGCGGGCCTCTTGGTGCCCGGCAAGATGGAGCGCATGAACAAGGCGCTCCTGGCCGACAGCGGCGCGATCTTCGCGGGATCGCTGCTCGGCACCTCGAGCACCACCGCGTATGTGGAAAGCGCGGCCGGCGTGCAGGCCGGCGGGCGCACCGGCCTCACTGCGGTGGTGGTGGCGGCGCTGTTCCTCGCCTGCCTGATGATCTCGCCGCTGGCGGGCTCGGTGCCGGCCTATGCCACCGCCCCAGCGCTGCTCTTCGTGGGCTGCCTGATGCTGCGCGACCTGGTCGAGCTCGACTGGGAGGACACCACCGAGGTGATCCCCGCGGCCGTGACCGCGCTGGCCATGCCGTTCACCTACTCGATCGCCAACGGCCTGGCCTTCGGCTTCATCACCTATGCGGTGCTCAAGCTCTTCACCGGCCGGGCACGGGAAGTGCATGCGATGGTCTGGGTGATCGCGGCGATTTTCCTGTTCAAGTTCGCCTACATAGGCGGACACTGAGCGAAGCGCCGTCGGGCGCCGATGGAGGCGGACACGCTATTAAACTTGTAGCTATGTTTTCCGCTTGTTGATGTTGAACGAGACAAACCACGAAACCCGGCATGACAACCCCCCGACTCCAGCTCGCCAACATCACGAAGCGCTACCCCGCGGTGGTGGCGAACAGCGACATCTCGCTGGCCGTGGCGCCCGGCGAAATCCATGCCGTGCTCGGCGAGAACGGCGCCGGCAAATCGACGTTGATGAAGATCATCTACGGCTCGATCAAGCCCGACGAAGGCACGGTCACTTTCGACGGCCACGCCGTCAACCTGCGCAACCCGCAGCAGGCGAGGGCGCTGGGCATCAGCATGGTGTTCCAGCACTTCAGCCTGTTCGACACGCTCACCGTGGCCGAGAACGTGTGGCTGGGCCTGGACAAGTCGCTGCAGCTGGCCGAAGTGGCGCGCAGCATCACGGCCAAGGCGAGCGAATACGGGCTCGACATCGACCCCTCGCGCCCGGTGCACACGCTCTCGGTGGGTGAGATGCAGCGGGTGGAGATCATTCGCGCGCTGCTCACCAACCCCAAGCTGCTGATCCTCGACGAGCCGACCTCGGTGCTCACGCCCCAGGCGGTCATCAAGCTGTTCACGGTGCTGAACAAGCTGGCGTCGGAGGGCTGCAGCATTCTCTACATCAGCCACAAGCTGCACGAGATCCGCGAACTGTGCACGGCCTGCACGGTGCTGCGCGGCGGCAAGGTCACGGGCGTGTGCAATCCGCAAAACGAGAGCAACGAGTCGCTCTCGCGGCTGATGATCGGCGCCGAGCCGCCGCCGCTCAAGCACCGGCCGGTGCATGCGGGCGCGGTGGCACTGCGTGTGAACACGCTCACGCTCGCACGCGAGGACCAGTTCGGTGTCGACCTCGACGGCATTGCCTTCGAGGTTCGCGCCGGCGAGGTGGTCGGTATTGCGGGGGTGTCCGGCAACGGCCAGAAGGAACTGCTCTACACGCTCTCGGGCGAGGACGTGCGCGCCGAGCCTGCGATGGTCCAGGTGTTCGACAAGGCCGCGGGGCGGCTGCGGCCGCGCGCGCGGCGTGCGCTCGGCCTGCACTTCGTGCCGGAAGAACGGCTGGGCCGTGGCGCGGTGCCTACGCTGGGGCTCGCACACAACCTGCTGCTCACACGCAGTAACGCAGTGGGCAAGGGCGGTTGGATCCGCACCTCGGTGCTTGAAAAGCACGCCAGGGGCATCATCGAGCGCTTCAACGTCAAGGCCGGCGGACCGAACGCGGCGGCGCGCTCGCTCTCGGGCGGCAACCTGCAGAAGTTCATCGTCGGCCGCGAGATCGACGCCAACCCCAAGCTTTTTATCGTCTCGCAGCCGACCTGGGGCGTGGACGTGGGTGCGGCCGCGCTGATCCGCGGCGAGATCCTTGCGCTGCGCGACGCCGGCTGCGCGGTGCTGGTGGTGAGCGAAGAACTCGACGAGCTGTTCGACATCAGCGACCGCCTGCACGTGATTGCCAAGGGCCGGCTGTCGCCTTCGATCGACCGCGCCGCCGCCACGTTGCCGCAGATCGGCGAATGGATGAGCGGCCTGTGGCCGCAGCAAGGCAGTGCCGCCTCTTCGGCAGCGAAGAAGGAAGCGACCCATCATGCTTAAGCTCGAACCCCGCCCGGAGCTTTCGCGCTTCTGGACCTTTGCCTCGCCGATCCTGGCGCTGCTGATTACCGTGCTGATCGGCGTGGCGCTGTTCGCCGCGCTGGGCAAAGACCCGGTCAAGGGCCTGCTGGTGTTCTTCTACGAACCCATCAAAAGCGGCTACGCCATCGGCGAGCTCACGATCAAGGCGACGCCGCTGCTCATCATCGCGCTCGGTCTCGCGGTGTGCTTTCGCTCCAACGTGTGGAACATCGGCGCCGAGGGCCAGTTCGTCTTCGGCGCCATCGCCGCGGGCGGCGTCGCGCTGATGGCCGACAAGACCACGGGCTCGTGGATCGTGGTGGCCATCCTCGTTGCGGGCACCGTCGGCGGCATGGTGTGGGCCGGCATCGTGGCGTTCCTGCGCGACAAGTTCAACGCCAACGAAATCCTCGTGAGCCTGATGCTCGTGTACGTGGCCACGCTGCTGCTCGGCTACATGGTGTTCGGCCCCTGGAAGGATCCGCAGGGCTACAACTTTCCGCAGTCGAAGACCTTCGAGGCGGTGACGCAGATCCCGCGGCTCTTCAAGGGTTCGCGCGTGAGCATCGGCTTGATCATTGCGCTGCTCGGCGTGGGGGCGCTCTGGGTGTTCCTGTTCCGCACGCGCGCGGGTTTCGCGCAGCAGGTCGGTGGGCTCGCCCCGGCGGCGGCGCGTTATGCGGGTTTTTCGGCGCGGCGCGCGGTGTGGATCGCGTTGCTCACCTCGGGTGGCGCGGCCGGTCTGGCCGGTGCGCTCGAGGTCGCCGGCCCGCTCGGCCAACTCACGCCGTACGTGCCGGCCGGCTATGGCTTCGCGGCCATCATCGTGGCCTTCGTCGGGCGGCTGCATCCGGTCGGCATGGTGTTCTCGGCCATCCTCATGAGCATGTTCTATATCGGCGGCGAGCTCGCGCAGTCGCGTCTCGGCCTGCCCAAGTCGCTCACCGGCGTGTTCCAGGGCCTCTTGCTCTTCACGCTGCTGGCCTGCGACACGCTCATCGCCTATCGCATCCGACGCAAGGCGGTCATCAAGGCCGCCGCCCACACGACGAGTTCGCTGCAAGCCAGCACGCCGTTGACGGTCCCGGCCGCGCGTTCGACCGAAGGAGCCCTCTGACATGGACAGCTACGCACTCCTGCTCGGTTCCACGCTCAGCGCCGGCACCGTGCTCGCCATCGCGGCGCTCGGCCTCCTCATCAACGAGAAAGCCGGCATCGTCAATCTCGGTGCCGAGGGCATGATGCTCTGCGCCGCCATCGCGGGCTTTGCGACCGTCGTCATCACGCACAACCCCTGGCTCGGCTTCCTCGCCGGCATGGCGGCCGGGGCCTTGCTCGCGGCCTTCTTCGGCGTGCTGGTGATCTGGCTCAACACCAACCAGTACGCCACCGGCCTCGCGCTCAGCCTGTTCGGCGTCGGCTTCTCGGCGTTCGCCGGCATCAACTTCGTGCAGGCCAAGCTGCCCGAGAGCGTGTCGTACGCGGTGCCGGTGCTCAGCGACATTCCGCTCGTCGGGCCCGCGCTGTTCCGGCATCACCCGATGGTGTATTTCGCGGTCGTCCTGACCGTTGGGCTGATCTGGTTTCTCTACCGCACTCGCGCCGGCCTCGTGCTGCGCTCGGTCGGCGAATCGCCCGAATCGGCGCATGCGCTCGGCTATCCGGTGCGGCGCATCCGCTTCATGGCGGTGATCGCGGGCGGCGCGCTGTGCGGGCTGGCGGGCGCGTATCTTTCCACCGTCTACACGCCGCTCTGGGTCGAAGGCATGGTGGCGGGCCGCGGCTGGATTGCGCTGGCGCTCACCACCTTCGCCACCTGGCGGCCGATTCGCGTGCTTTTGGGCGCCTACCTGTTCGGCGGCGTCTCGATGCTCGGTTTCCATCTGCAGAGCAGCGGCGTCGACGTGCCGCCGCAGTTCCTCAGCATGCTGCAGTACATCGCGCCCATCGTGGTGCTGGCGCTGATTTCGCGCAACCCGGCGTTCATCCGCATCAACATGCCGGCCTCCATAGGGAAACCGTTCTACCCCGGCTCATAATCGCGTTTTTCGTTTCCCGCCAACTCTGTCCTTTTTGAGGATTTCCGACAATGAATGATCTGAACAAGCGCTCTTCCCTGCTCAAGCTCGCTGCCCTTACGGCGGTCGCTTCGGCAGCCCTGATCGGCTGCGGCAAGAAAGAAGAGGCGGCGGCACCGGCTGCGGCCCCCGCGCCAGCCCCGGCGCCCGCTGCAGCTGCGCCGGCCCCGACCGCGCCGCTCAACATCGCATTCGCATACATCGGCCCGGTGGGAGACGGCGGCTGGACCTTCGCGCACGACAACGGCCGCAAGGCGCTCGAGAAGGAATTCGGCGACAAGATCAAGACCACCTTCGTCGAGAGCGTGCCCGAAGGCGCCGACGCCGAGCGTGTGTTCCGCGACATGGTCGGCCAAGGCAACAAGCTGATCTTCGGCACCACCTTCGGCTACATGGAGCCGATGCTCAAGGTGGCCACCGACAGCAAGGACGTGAAGTTCGAGCATGCCACCGGCTACAAGACCGCCGAGAACATGCGCACCTATGACAGCCGCACCTACGAAGGCGCCTACATGGCCGGCGTGATTGCCGGTGCCATGACCAAGACCAACACGCTCGGCGTGGTGGGCTCGGTGCCGATTCCCGAGGTGCTGCGCAACATCAACAGCTTTACGCTGGGCGCGCAGTCGGTCAACCCGAAGATCACCACCAAGGTGGTGTGGGTGAACGAATGGTTCAGCCCGCCCAAGGAAACCGAAGCCGCCACCGCCCTCATCAACGGCGGCGCCGACGTGCTGTTCCAGAACACCGACTCGCCGGCCGTGCTCAAGACCGCACAGGAAAAGGGCAAGCGCGCCTTCGGCTGGGATTCGGACATGACCGCCTACGGCCCCAAGGCCCACCTGGCTTCGGCCACCATCAACTGGGCGCCGTACTACATCAAGGCCACGCAGGACGCGCTCGACGGCAAGTGGGCCACGGGCCAGAGCTGGTGGGGCGTGAAGGAAGGCGCCATCGACATCGTCTCGATCGCCGAGGACGTGCCGGCCGAAACCAAGGCCAAGGTCGAGGAAGTGAAGAAGGGCCTGAAGGACGGCAGCTTCGTGATCTGGAAGGGCCCGATCCTGGGCCAGGACGGCAAGGAATTGGTCGCCAAGGATGCCGTGGCCGACGACAAGTTCCTGTCGGGCGTGAACTTCTACGTCAAGGGCGTGGAAGGCAAGGTACCGGGCGGGGACAAGAAGTAAATCGGTCCGCGCTTTGCGTGCATGAAAGGGTCGCCCGGGGGCGACCCTTTTGTTTTTGCGCGGATGGAGATCAGCCGGGGCAGCCGTTCACCGGCCCGGGGTACTCCATCTCGAGCATGACCCAGTTGCGCCGCGCTACGCCGTGGCGCTCGCCGATCTCGCACAGAGTTCGGTCCAGTTGCTGCACGGGCTTGAGCGTTGCCGAGAGCGGCAGGGGTAGCGCTTTCCCATTGTTGGAGGACTGCGCGATGAGCACCAGCCCGCTGCGCAGCGTGACCGGGCCTGAAGCCGACACGGCCTCGACGTTTGTGCGGCCGGTGCGCGACCGGGCATCGGCCACGAGCGCGAGCGTGATGTCGTCGCTGCCGTGCTGCACCTGGATGGTTCGGCGCTCATTACGCCAGAACGCGGCCTTGTTCAGCAGAAAGTCGACTCTGCGGCCTGTGTCGAGATAGAACGGCGTGCTGTCGTGCTCGGGGCTCCAGGAGGCCACGCCCAGTTCGGTGCCGAGTGCCTCCGCCTTCTCGGGCCCGCCGATGGCTTCGACCATTGCGAGCATCGTTGGTACCGAGGCGGTGATGCCGGTGGTCGTGGCAACGCCGCGGTCGACCACGTAGCGCTGGTGGGGCACGTAGGTGGCGCCGGGGTGGCGCTTCAGCAGCGTGCCGCGGTCGTACCAGTGGCCCGCGAAGCGCCGTCCGTCAAGCAGGTCGGCGCGGCCGACCACCAGCGCGCCGGAGCAGACGCCGACCACACGCGCGCCCCGCGCCGCCTGCTGCTTCAGCCAGGCCGCCACGGCGGGGTCATCGTCGGCGATCATCGCGGGCACGATCACGTAGTCGGCACCCGAAGGGTGAAGCCGGTCGAAGCTGGCGAAGTCCTGTGCGCCGTCGATCTCCAGCGCGGGATACAGCTTCACCCGTCCGCTGCGCGGCGCCACGATCCGCACGTCGGCCACATCGGCACGCTTGAGCACCGCATGCGGCAGCAGCAGGTCGGTCATCTCGGTGCCTTCGTTCAGGGCGAGCACGGCCACCACGGGCCTGCCTTCGCGGCGCGGCTTCAAAGCCTCGATGAAGGTCTGCTTTTCGCGCTCGATCATGCCCGCGTCATCCGGTGCCGGCGGCAGCGGGGTGGCACTTCCGCAAGCTGCCACTGCCAGCACCGCCAGTGTTGTCATACTTGCCTCTGCCAGCACCCGTAGTAACCTAGACATGCTGTCCCTCGTTGACCGTGATGTCTTGAGCCTACGAATACCCACCCTCACCCGCAAGGACGAAGAAACCGCGGTTTCTGCCAGCAATGTGGTGCTTGTCGCGTTCGACGGCGTCGAGGCGATCGACATCGCCGGCCCGGCGAGCGTGTTCAGCAAGGCCGAACTGCTGCGCCCCGGCAGCTACCGCCTGCACATCGCATCGCCGGCCGGCGGCAACGTGCTGACGAACGGCGGCCTGAGCTTTGCCGGCACGTGCAACCTGCGGCAACTGCCTGCCGCGATCGACACGCTCGTCGTCGCGGGCGGCGACGAGCCCGGCGTGCGTGCGGCCATCGTCGAGCAGCGCATCGGCGACTGGCTCGCGGAGACTGCGCCTGGCATACGCCGCATTGCCAGCGTGTGCAGCGGCGCGTTCGCTCTGGCCGCGGCCGGCCTGCTCGACGGCCGCGAAGCCACCACGCACTGGCGCGCCTGCGACCAGCTGCAGGCGCTGCGGCCGCAGGTGCGGGTGCAGCGCGAGCGCATCTACGTGCACGACGGCCCGGTGTGGACTTCGGCCGGCGTGACCACCGGCATCGAGCTGGCGCTCGCGCTGGTCGAAGACGACCTCGGGCATGCCGTGTCGATGGACATTGCCCGCACGCTGGCGTTGCCGATGCTGCGCGGCGGAGAGCAGCCGCAGCTGAGCCAGGCGCTCCAGGCACAGGCCGTGGCCAGCCATCGCCTGCGCGAACTGGTGGCGTGGATCGGCACGCATCCGCAGGACGACCTGTCGGTGGAGGCGCTGGCCGAGCGCGTGCAGATGAGCCCGAGGAATTTCGCGCGCGCCTTCGGGGCTGAGACCGGCCGCACGCCGGCGCGCTTTGTAGAACAGATTCGCGTGGCGGCCGCCGCGCAGCTGCTGCGGCAGACGCAGTGGCCGCAAGACCGGATTGCAAGCTGCAGCGGTTTTCGCTCGGTGGATGCGCTGCAGCGCGCCTTCGCGCGGCAGCACGGCCAGACGCCGCAAGCCTATCGAACCCATGACCACACTTGACGCCACCACCCTCGCACTGATCGACGACTGTTCCCGAGCTTCGCTCCAACTCCTCGAACGCAACCTGACGCCGCACGGCATCCTGGCCGCCAGCCCTACCGAGGCGGCCGTGGCGCGCCGCTACACGCGCATCTTCGGGCGCGACGCCGCGATCTGCGTGATGGCGATGTGCGGCAGCGGCGTGCCCGCGCTGGAGGAGGGCGCGGTCGCCAGCCTCGATGCACTGGCGGCGCAGCAGGCGGCGAACGGACAGATTCCCAAATATGTCGACCCCGAGGGGCTCGACGCCGACTTCTGGTACCTGGGCTGCATCGATGCCACCCTGTGGTGGCTCATTGCCGTGGACCATGTGCGCCGCCACGGCCGCGTCGGCGCGTCGCACTGGAGCGGCGAGGTGGAGATTGCGATCCACTGGCTGCTGGCGCAGGAGCACCAGCACTTCCGGCTGCTGCAGCAGAACGAGGCCAGCGACTGGGCCGACATCATGCCCCGCTCGGGCTACGTGCTGTACACCAACGCGCTCTGGTACGACGTGAAGCGCCGCTTCGCACTGGACCACGCCGAGGCCACCGAGCATCACTTCAACCACCTGTTCAATCCGTTCCAGCAAGACCTGCCCGAATACCACCGCGCCCGGTTGATGCGCCACTACGCACGCCGCGGCCGGGACGACCCGGGCCTGTATCTGAGCTTCGTCAATCTTTCCTTCGTCGGCAACGAGGGCGACGTGTTCGGCAATGTGCTGGCCATACAGAGCGGGCTGGCCGATTCGGCCATGTCGCAACGCATCGTCAAGACCATCGTCGCCGCGCGTGCCTGCGAGCCGTACCCAGTGCGCGTGGTGCTGCATCCGCTGACGCGCGAGCATGCGCTGTGGCGACCGTACATGGCGCGCCATCAGCAGAACATCGTGCACCAGTATCACAACGGCGGCATATGGCCCTTCGTCGGTGGCTTCTGGGTGATGGCGCTTGCGCGCATGGGCCTGCACGAATTGGCGTGGCCCGAGCTCGCGCGCCTGGCACACGTGAACGAACTCGGCGGCTGGCGCTTTACCGAGTGGTTCCATGGCCGCACGCTGGTGCCGATGGGAATGGCCGGCCAGAGCTGGAACGCCGCCACCTTTCTGCTCGCGCGGCGTGCGCTGCAAGGTGGCGACGCGGGCTGGTAGCTCAGACCGTGAGAACGATCTTGCCGATGTGACCGGCGCGTTCGAGGTACTCGTGGGCTTGCACCACATCGTCGAACGCAAAGCTGCGGTCGATGCGCATCTGCAAGGCGCCGCTGGCCAGGCCCCCATTGACGAAGCTGAGCGCGCGGCCGAGCGCGTCTTCATCGCGCGGCAGGCCCATGGTGGCCGAGCCGATGAACTCCAGGACCGTGTAGACGTGGAAGCGCCAGCTCTTGCGAAACTGCGCAAGCACGGGGTACCTGAGCTCCGCGCCACCGGAGAGCCCGTACAGCACGTACCAGCCACGCTGTGCGACGACGTCGCCGAGCCGCTCCATCTGCGAGCCGCCCACGCCGTCGTACACCAGATCGACGCCGCGGCCATCGGTGAGCGCCAGCACGCGCTCGGCCATGTCTTCGTCTTCCGTCACCACCACGTGCGCCGCGCCGGCATCGAGCAGCGCCTGGCGCTTGGCCGCCGTGCGGGTGGTGGCGATGGCGACGATGCCGGCCATGCGCGCCATCTGCAGTGCCGCGATGCCCGTGCCCGATGAAGCGCCTGTGACGAGCATCGTTTGCCCGCGTTGCAGGCGCGCCATCTCGAACAGCGGGAAGTAACCCGTCAGGTAAGCCATGTAGGCGCCGGCGGCTTGCTCGGGCAAGAGGTTGTCCGGGTAACGCACCGCGTGCGTCGCCGGGAACAGGATGCTCTCGCCGTAGGTGGGATACCGGCCCTGATTGGCACCCGGTAGAACCGCGACCCGGTCGCCGACGGAGAGGCCGCTCACGCCCGCTCCCACCGCGTCGACGACACCGGCGGCCTCGTTGCCCAGCCCGGCGGGCAGGGTCGCGTCTTCGATGTACCGGCTTTGGCGCCACAGCACATCGGCCCAGTTCAGGCCGATTGCCTGCACGGCGATGCGCACTTCGCCAGCGCCTGGCGCGGGCACCGCGACCTGCTCGATCTTGAGAACCTCGGCACCGCCGAACTCGTGGAAGCGAACCCTCTTTCCCATACAAAAATACTCCTTGAAGGCCGGCGGCTACGGAATTGAAACGAACCGGCCACGCCAATCTAGAAGCCCCGGAACAATCAAGGAAATCGATTCACACGATATTCGGTATGCACGCAATCGATAGCTTCAAAGTGCCTGGATGAATCCCATCGAACTCAGCCGTATCGACCTGAACCTGCTCACCGTGTTGGCGGCCCTCATGCGCGAGCGGCACGTCAGCCGCGCCGCCGAGCGCTTGCACCTGGGGCAGCCCGCGGTGAGCCACGCACTTGCGCGGCTGCGCGAGCTCACGGGCGATCCGCTGCTGGTGCGCCAGGGGCGGGTGATGGAGCCGACCGAGCGCGCCCTGGCCTTGATGCAAGGCCTCGGGCCGGCACTCGAGCAGATCGAGGCCACGTTTCGGGCGCAGGCGGAGTTCGAGCCCGAACGCGCCGCGCCGGTGTTTCGCATCGGCCTGACCGACGATCTGCAGATCGCCATGCTGCCGCGCCTGCTGCGCGCGCTCAGTGCCGAAGCGCCCGGGGCCAGGTTGGTCACGCTCACGGTCTGCTATCGCAACGCCGCTCGCCATCTCGACGAGGGGCAGGTCAGTGCGGTGATGACCTTCCTGAAAGACCTGCCGGCTGGTGCCAAGGTACGCAAGGTGCGCACGGTGCGCTTTGCACTGCTTCGTGCCGACACCACAACCGGCAAGCTCACGCTCGACGACTACTGCCGTCGGCGGCACGTGCTCGTGACCTACGCCGGAGACCTCTGCGGCACGGTCGACGAAACATTGAACGAACTCGGGAGGCAGCGCGAGGTGGCTTTCTCGGTGCCGCAGTTCGGCAGCCTGCCCGCCGTGCTGGCCGGCACCGAATTGCTGGCCACGGTGCCCGAGCACGTGGCACAGGCGCTGTCGGCGCAGGGCCGCCTTCGCCATGAGGCCTTGCCCTTCGAAAGCCCGACATACCAGATCAAGCTGGCCTGGCGCGCCGTGACTGACAAGGACTCGGCGGAGGCCTGGCTGCGCAAGGCGATGCTGCGGGCGTTCGGCGATTGAGACGGCGCTGGCGCCCATCGGCGCCAATCGGCGCCACCAGAGCAAGCAATGCGCCGATATGATCTCCGCCAAACCACTGGGAGACCGGTATGCGTGCGCACGGCAAGACAAGTTTCCTCGCCAGCCTGGCGGCCGTGCTGCTCGTTGCAGCCTTGCCGCTCAGAGCCGCACCGGCCGACGAACCGGTCGTCTGGCCCACGGCCGGATGGACTCCGAGCACACCCGAGGCGCAAGGCATGGAATCCGCCGCCGTCGCCAGGCTGGTCGATTTCGGCGCCGCGAACGCGATGGACAGCCTGCTCGTCACGCGCCACGGGAGGCTGGTGGCCGAAGCTTATTACGCACCCTACCGTGCCGGTCTCAAGCATGCGGTGAACTCCACCACCAAGGCCGTCGTCGGAACGCTCACCGGCATGGCGATCCAGGACGGGCTGCTGGCTTCGCGCGACCAGCCGGTGCTCGACTTCTTTCCCGAGCGCACCATCGCGAACCTCGATGCGTCCAAGAAGGCGATGACCCTCGGGCATCTGCTCGACATGACATCGGGCATCGACTGGAAGGAAAAGCTCGACGGCTCGGCGCCCGAGACAGGGCTGCAGTTTGGACGCAGCCGCGACTGGCAAGGTTTTGTGCTCGACCGCCCGATGGCGCAGCCGCCCGGCAGCGGCTTCAATTACAACAGCGGCAACACGCACCTGCTCTCGGCCATTGTTGCGAAGAAAACAGGCGGCAGCACGCTGGCCTATGCGCAGCGCAGATTGTTCGAGCCGCTGGGCATCGGCGACGTTCGCTGGCGCAAAGATCCGCAGGGCATCGAGACCGGCGGTGCCGGCCTTTATCTGCATCCGCGCGACATGGCGAAGATCGGCTATCTCTACCTGCGCAAGGGCCAATGGGAGGGGCGCCAGCTGCTCCCCGCCGCGTGGGTGGATCAGGTCTTTCAAGCCTCCGTGGACATGGGCTTCGGCGCCGGGCCCGTGTTCCGTTATGCGAACGGCTGGTGGACCATTCCGGAAAAGCGCGCCTACATTGCCGCCGGCATGAACCGGCAACTGATCATCGTGCTGCCCGAGATCGACGTGGTTGCGGTGGTCACGGGGCGGCGCAACTATCTGCTGCCGCCCTTCATCGACATGATCGCCGCCTCCGCCCGTTCGGCCCGGCCGCTGCCTGAAGACGGCGCAGCGCAGGCCCAGTTGGCCGATCGCATTCGCGCTGCGTCCGTCGAAAAGCAAAGCCCGGTGGCGCCTCCGCCCGAACTCGCGGCAGCGGTCTCGCGCAAAGCCTGGCAGTTCGACCGCAATGCCCTGGGCGTGAAGCGCCTGATGCTCGACCTGACGGCGGCCAGCCCAAGCTACGAAATACTGTTCGATAACGGGCGCCCCGACGCACCCGCCACGCCGGTGACAGGACCGTTGGGGCTCGATGGCTACTATCGCCTCAACGAGAAGGTGGCCGACGCGCCGGTTGCGGTCAAAGGCGACTGGACCGACCCGCAGAGCTTTCGCATCGTTTCGCGTTCGCTGAGCGATGGCGACGTGTCGATGTACCAGCTGCGCTTCGACGGCCCGCAGCTGAACGTGGCGTTCGAAAACAACCGCGGCTTCAAGGCTCAGGTGCAAGGCAGGGCTGCGCCATAGCGACGCCCCCATAGGCCGTTGCACCCTCATCCGCCGCCCGCAGCCAGGGACATCCACTTTTTGGAACCGCACATCGCCATGCAAAGCCAACCCGTCTCCGCCTCGAATGCAACCCTCCTGGAGGATGCGGCGCCGATCGTCGAGCAGTTGCCGATCGGTATTTTTCGCAAGGACGCCGCGGGGCGGTTCATCTTCGTCAATGCCCGGTTTTGCCAAGTCAAGGGCACTCCCGCTGAGCGGATTCTGGGTAGGACTGCCGTCGAGATCGCGTCCGATGCGGCGGCGGGACCGGACTCGGCATGGCGAGCGGAACTCGCCGAGCAGGAAAGCCGCCAACACGCGCAGATCCTGCAAACCGGGCAGCAGGTCGAGCGGGAAGAAGCTTTTTCAGAGCCCGGCGGCCCGCCGCAATCCTGGCGGATTGTCGAGTCCGCGGTGTTGGGACCGGATGGCGCCATCGTCGGCAGCCAGGGCGTGCTGTTCGGTGCGACCCGACGCAACCCGGAGGACGACACGCTGGCCAACGAGCGCGATCTGCTCCGCGCGCTGTTGGACAACTCGCCGGACCACATCTACTTCAAGGACAGGCAGTCCCGTTTCATCAGGACCAGCACGGCCCAAGCCCTCGAGTTCGGAATGGCCACACCCGAAGGGCTGGTGGGCAAGTCGGACTTCGACGTTTTTTCCGACGACCACGCGCGCCCGGCGTTCGAGGACGAGCAGGAAATCATCCGCACCGGCTTGCCGATGATCGGCAAGGTGGAACGGGAAACCTGGATGGATGGACGGCCCGACAGCTGGGCGCTGACCACAAAAATGCCTCTGCGCAACGGCGCGGGCCAGATCATCGGAACCTTCGGCATCACCAAGAACATCTCCGACCTGAAGGAGGCCGAGCGCCAGGTTGCCGAGGCGCACAAGCAGCTGATCGAGGCCTCGCACCTCGCGGGCATGGCCCGGATTGCCACCAATGTGCTGCATAACGTGGGCAATGTGCTCAACAGCGTGAACGTATCGGCCGCGCTGATTCTTTCGCGCGTTCGCGCTTCCAAGGTTCAGGGGCTTTCACGGGCGGTCCAGCTGATGGAAGAGCACGCCGGCGACCTGGGTGCGTTCCTGGCATCGGATGCCAAGGGCAAGGTGCTTCCCGGTTATCTGCGCCAATTGGCTTCCGCGCTGGTGGCGGAGCAGAACGACGCCATCAAGGAACTGGCGGCGCTGAGCAAGAACGTGGAGCACATCAAGGAGATCATCGCCGCGCAGCAGGCCCACGCGGGATCGTCGAGGCTGCTGGAGAAGGTTCAGATCCGCGAACTGGTGGAAGACGCATTGCGCATCAACGCAGAGTCGTTGGCGCGGCGGCAGATGGCGGTGGAAAAAGAGATGGCCGCCGTTCCCGAGTTTCTGCTGGACCGCGGGCGAATACTGCAGATCCTGGTCAACCTGATCAGCAACGCCGAGCAGGCGATGGAGGGCGTGACCGATCGCGAGCCGAAGCTCACGCTGCGGGTCGAGCTGGTGCAAGGCGAGCGGTTGCGCATCTGCGTTGCGGACAACGGGGTGGGCATCGCGGCGCAGGCCCTGACCCAGGTGTTCGCGCATGGGTTCACCACGAAGAAGACCGGCCATGGGTTCGGCCTGCACAGCGCGGTGATTGCCGCGCATGAAATGGGCGGAACGCTCACGGTCCACAGCGACGGGCCGGGCACCGGCGCGGCGTTCACGCTCGAGCTTCCGGTCGAAGCCAGAAAAGCAGACCCGCTCAGCGCAGGTTGAACAGCGCGGCCGCGTTGCCCCAGGCAATGCGCTGCGCCACGTCGGGCGGCAGGTCGCCGAGCCAGACGCGGTAGCCGCGCATGATTTCGTCGTAGGCGCTCCAGCGTTGGTTGACCCAGGTGTCGGAGCCGACGACGAACCGCTCCGGGTACTTGAGAATCAGCGCGCGCCATTCGGGGCACAGCTTGCCGCCTTCGCAAGTCAGCCCCGGCCGGTACGAGAGTTCGCCCATCAGCAGCGGATAGCGTTCCAGCAGCGCCTGCACCCGCTCGATCGGCGCGCCGCCGATGCCGGTGTGAGCCCAGATGAGGCGCAGGGCCTGGCCCTTCGACGGCGCGTTGGCCATCAGCAGGTCGATCGCCACGTCGTCGACGTGCGCAAGCACCGCGAGCTTCTGGCGCTCTGCGAGTGCAATCAGCTTCTTGGCGACCGGACCGTTGGCATTGGCACTCTCGTACAGATGGAACTCGCCGATGCCGCGGTAGGGTCCGCTCGCGGTGCCGCGCGCCAGTTCGGTCTGCACCATGTCGTGGATGCTCTCGTCGCGGAACCAGTTGCTGTAGTCGTCGCGGTTGCGGTACAGGCGCACGAAGGGCACCACGGTCACGCCCGCGCCGCGGGTTTCGCGTGCCGCGGCCAGAGTTTGCGTGCCCGCGTTGGGCCGCGAGTTGGCGACGATCGCCTTCACATTGTTGCGCTGCATGCGCGCAAGCGCCTCCGCGGGAGGGTAAGGACCGGTGTTGCCGTCCCAGGCTTCCTGGTTGTAGTGCAGGTGCGTGTCGAACAGCGGACCTTCGTAGGGCGGTGTGTCCCGCGCGGGCTGCCCGAAGGCAGAGGGCGCGACCGCCGAGAAGGCAGCCAGAAGCAGGGCTGCGACGGGTGCGATGGCTTTCATGGGGGCCTCGTGCGGGTAGAGGCCTGATTATCTGGGGGGGGCCATCCGTCTGGGAATGGCGGCATCGCGCGCAGGCGCGGCTGCGCTTATGCTGTGCGCAATCACAACGCCGATTCCCCACCATGACCGATTTCCGACCCGTTTTCGACAAGAGCTTCTGCAACATTGCCGCGGACCGCCTGCCCGAGCTGCTGCGCGCCATGCCCAAGGCCGAGCTGCACATGCACATCGAAGGCTCGCTCGAGCCCGAACTGATCTTTGCGCTCGCCGAGCGCAACGGCGTGGCCATTCCGTATGCGAGCGTCGAAGAGCTGCGCCGCGCCTACGCCTTCACCAACCTGCAGAGCTTTCTCGACATCTACTACGCCGGCGCGAGCGTGCTGCTGAAGGAGCAGGACTTCTACGACATGGCCTGGGCCTACCTCGAGCGCGCCGCGGCCGACAACGTGGTGCACACCGAGATGTTCTTCGACCCGCAGACCCACACGGCGCGCGGCGTGCCGATGGAGGTGGTGGTCAACGGCCTGCACCGCGCTTGCGTCGATGCAGCGCCGAAGCTCGGCGTGAGCGCGGCGCTGATCCTGTGCTTCCTGCGGCACCTGAGCGAAGAAGAAGCGTTCGAGACGCTGGAGCAGGCGCTGCCGTTCCGCGACAAGTTCATCGGCGTGGGGCTCGATTCGAGCGAGCTCGGCCATCCGCCAGAAAAGTTCGCACGTGTGTTCGCGCGCTGCCGCGAGCTGGGTTTTCACCTCGTCGCGCACGCGGGTGAAGAGGGGCCGCCGGCCTACGTGTGGAGCGCACTCGACGTGCTGAAGGTCGAGCGGGTCGACCACGGCGTGCAGAGCGCGAAAGACCCGGCTCTGATGAAGCGGCTCGCGCAAGAGCGCATTCCTCTCACCGTGTGCCCGCTGTCGAACCTCAAGCTCTGCGTGTTCCCCGACCTGGCGCAGCACAACCTCGGTGCGCTGCTCGACGCGGGGCTGGTCGCCACCGTCAACTCGGACGACCCCGCCTACTTCGGCGGCTACATGAACCAGAACTTCACGCAGACCTTCGCGGCCACCGGGCTCAACGCACAGCAGGCCTGGCAACTCGCGGCCAACAGCTTCGAAGGCAGCTTCATCGGCGCGGCGGCCAAGCGCGCCTATGTGGACCGGCTCAACGCCGTCTTCGCGACCTTCTGATCGGCAACCGTCGCGGCGGAGGGCCGCGGCACCAGCAGCGGCATCGCCACCAGAGCGCAGGCGCTGGCCGCGAGCCACACCAGCGGCCAGCCCTGCAGTGCCAGCAGATGCGGAATCGAAAAGGGCGTGACGAAGCAGACCAGGAACACGCTGGTGTTCGCCATGCCCAGCGCGGTGCCGGCCCGGGCCGCGCCGGCGAGCGTGGCCAACTCCGTGTAGGCGACGCCGTGCCAGGCCGAGACGCAGACCCCGCTCACGCCTAGCAGGACCACCAGCGCAATGCGCAGCATTGGTGAGCCCGCAACGTGCGTGCCCGCGGCCATCGCCAGCAACGCGAGGCCCGCGAACAGCAGCACGCTGAGGGCGCTGCAGGCGCGCAGGTAGGCCGGGCGGTTGCGGCGGCGGTCGGTCCAGCGGCCGCTCCATACGCGCATGGCCATGGCGCCGATCTGCACGAACACCATCGTGGCGGTGATCGTTGCGAGCCCCGCATGGGCGAAGTCGTGCAGGAACACCGTGCCGAAAGACAGCACCGCGAACTGCGGCGCACACAGAATGCCGATACCAGCCACGATGCGCCAGACGCGGGCGTCGCGCAGCGGACCGGTCTTCGGCACGGCCAAGGCTTGCGCAGCGTCGGCCTTTGTGCGCGGTGCAACCGGCGGCTCGTGCACCCAGGCCCAGCTCATCGCCGCGCTCAGCGCACACAGCACCGCCAGCAGGCCATAGAGCGCGGCAAAGCCGAAGTGCAATGCGACGAACGGCAACGCCAGCGCGCCGACACCGCCGCCCAGCGGCACGGCGGTCTGGCGGATGCTCATCGCAAGCCCGCGTTCTCCGGCATCGAACCACGTCATCACCGCGCGCCCGCTGGCGCCGTTGACGCTGCCGCCCAGCAGGCCGACCAGCAGCAGCCCGCCGCCCAGCCAGCCGAGGCCGGGAATGTGCTGCGCATCCGGCGCAGCCCAAAGTGCCATGGCCACCAGCGCGAGGGCGGTGCTGCCGAGGCCGCAGAGCAGCACCGGCCGGTCGCCCCAGCGGTCGGTCAAGAGGCCCCACGGCAGTTCGCTCACGGCAATGCCCAGGCCCATGAGGCCGAGCACCAGGCCGAGCGTGGCGTTGTCGAGCTGGTAGCCGGTGCGCATCAGCACCGCGGTCATCGGAATGCCGCTGAAGGCGACCGAGAACGCGGCATTGGCCGCCACGCCTGCGGCCAGCACCTTCCAGCGGTGACGCGGCGGGAACGAAGAAGAGCGGGTCGGATGAGTCATTGCGGCGCAGTGTCCGCCGTTGCAAAGGTTTTGAAAATCAGAAAATAATGAGGAAATCGTTCAAAAAAACAGGACGGTCAACAAAGGAAGAATCCATGTCCCAGGTGATGTTCGATCTCGACGTGCTACGCAGTTTTTCGACCGGCATCGCGCTCGGCAGCTATGCGCGCGCGGCCGACAAATTGGGCCGGTCCACGTCGGCGGTGAGCGCGCAGCTCAAGAAGCTCGAAGGCCAGGCCGGTGCCGTGCTGTTCCGCAAGGCCGGCCGCGGCCTGGAGCTCACCGATGCGGGCGAGACGCTGCTCGCCTATGCCCACCGCATGCTCGAACTCAACGAAGAAGCGGCCGCCGCAATGCGCGGCGCGGACCTTCAGGGCTGGGTGCGGCTCGGCCTGCAGGAAGACTTCGGCGAAACGCTGCTGCCCGCTGTGCTCGGCCGTTTTTCACGCGCGCATCCCAGGGTGCGCATCGAGGCCTGCGTGGCGCGCAGCGCGGAGCTGCGCGAACGGCTCGAGCTCCGGCAGCTCGACCTGGCACTGGTGTGGGACACCGGCGAGCAGATCACGCCGCACGGCGAGCGCGTGGCGCGCCTGCCTCTGCAATGGATCGGACCCAGGGCGCCCGACGCGCTCGACGCCGCGTGGTGGAAGGAGCGCGAGCGCCGAATCAGCGGCGCCCGAAAGAGCAAGGAGCCGCTGCCGCTGGTGCTGCTCGATCCGCCATGCCCGCTGCGCGACATCGTCACCGCCGCGCTCGACCGGGCCGGCACGCCGTGGCGCCATGCGTTCACCAGTGCCAGCCTCGCCGCGCTATGGGCGGCCACATCGGCCGGCCTGGGCCTGTCGGTGCGCACGCCTTTCGGCCTGCCTGCGCACGTGCGTGCCATCGACCGCACGGCCGTCGGCCTTCCGGCGCTGCCGCAGATGTCGCTCATGCTCTACCGCGCGCAGGCCGCGGCCGAGGCGCCGGTTGCACGGCTGGCCACGCTGCTGCTCGAGGCGGTGCGGCAGCATGTGCAGGCCGACGCGGCGCACTAGAATCCGCACCCCGCAGCCGGGCGTCCCGGCTGGCTGCGGATTCTTGCTTTTCCGGGGCCATGTAGAGGAACACCATGTACAAAAACCTCGCGGGCCGCGCCGTTCTGGCGTGGGCAGCCGCCTGTTTTTTATCTCCCGCCTTTTCGAAACCGCAGGCCTCTAAAGAGCCGCTGAAGATCGGCTTCGTCTACGTCACGCCGATCACCGACGCCGGCTGGGTGCGCCAGCATGAAGAGGGCCGCAAGGCGGTCGATGCGGCACTCGGCGGCAAGGTCAAGACCACGTATGTCGAGAACGTGCCCGAGGGTGCCGATGCCGAACGCGTGATCCGCGACCTCGCGCAGCAGGGCAACCAGTTGATCTTCACGCCCAGCTTCGGCTACATGGAGCCGACACTCAAGGTGGCAAAGGACTTCCCCGATGTGAAGTTCGAATCGGTCACCGGCTACAAGGCCGCGCCCAACGTCGCGACCGCCAACGCGCGCTACTACGAAGGCCGCTATCTCGCGGGCGTCGCAGCCGGCCGCATGACGAAGACGAACGTGGCGGGCTATGTGGCGGGCTTTCCGATTCCGGAGGTGCTGCAGGGCATCAACGCCTTCACGCTCGGCATGCGCTCGGTGAACCCGAACGCCAAGGTCATCGTGGTGTGGCTCAACGAATGGTTCGATCCGCCGAAGGAGCGCGACGCGGCAATGGCCGTGTTCAACCAGAACGCCGACGTGGTCGCGTTTCACACCGGCTCCACCGCAGTGATGGCCGCGGCGCAGGAGCGCGGCAAGATGGCCGTGGCCTATCACTCGGACATGCGCAAGATCGCACCCGATGCGCAGATCGTCGCCGTCACGCACCAGTGGGGCGGCTACTACACGCAGCGCGCGAAGGCGGTGCTCGACGGCAGCTGGAAGAGCGGCAATGTCTGGGGCGGCGTGAAGGAAGGAATGATCCGCGCCGGCGACTTCGGCACCAAGGTGCCCAAGGCCGTGCAGCAGGAAGTCCTGGCGCGCCAGCAGGACATTGCCGCGGGCAAGCTGCAGCCGTTTCGCGCCGTGAACGGCGACGTGCGCGACAACGAAGGCCGCGTCGTCATCGCAAAAGGCGCGCAGCTGAACGACGAGCAGATCCTGAAGATGAACTGGCTGGCCGAAGGCGTGCAGGGGCGCGTCGCGCGCTAGCTAACCCAGGCGCTCGATCACGAAGTCCACGAAGGTCCGAAGCTTGGCGCTGGGCCGGGCTTCGGGCAACCGCATGATGTGAACCTGCCGCGTCGGCAAGTCCCACTTGGGCAGCAGTTGAACCACCTGCCCCGAGGCGAGGGCAGGGCCGAGCAGCGCGTCGGCCTGCACGATCACGCCCACGCCAGCCATGGCGGCGGCCAGCAATGCCTGCCCGTTGTTGGTGCTGAGCGGCCCGCGCACCGGCACATGCACCGTCTGCCCGCCGCGCGTGAAGCGCCATGAATGGTTCGCGCCCCACGCCGCGAAGCCGAGCAGCGGAAAAGCTTCCAACTCGGACGGGTGCTTCGGAAGTCCGTGGCGCGCAACCCAGGCGGGGCTTGCCACCGCGAACATGCGCGCCAACGCGAGCGGCCGCGCGATGAGCCGTTCGTCGACCGGCGCGCCCGAGCGAATGCCGCAGTCGAAGCCTTCTTCGGCCAAGTCGACCACGCGGTCGTTGAGGTTCAGGTCCACCTTCACCTGCGGATAGGCGGCGATGTATTCGGCGATCACCGGTGTGAGCCGGTGCGCGCCGTAGGCCACCGGCGCCGTGACGCGCAGCACGCCCTGGGGCATGGCGCGCAGCGACTCCGCCACGCCGTCGGCCGTGTGCACGCTCGCGAGCACGTCGCGGCAGCGTTCGAGATAGGCGGCGCCGATCTCCGTGAGCGCATGGCGCCGCGTGGTGCGCTCGAGCAGGCGCGCGCCGAGTTGCTCTTCGAGCGCGCGGATGTGCTTGCCGACCATCACGGCCGAAAGATCGAGCGCATCGGCAGCGGCGGCGAAGCTGCCCGCATCGACCGTGGCGACGAAGACTTCCATGGCGCGCAGCTTGTCCATATTAAGAACCCAAAGTTTCGAATCGCCGAACCGGACGGCAGTTTATCGAACTATCAATTCGCAAAACAATGGGCGCTTCCTGATTCATCTGGTGAGGTTTTCATGAAGATTCTTGTTGTGGGCGCGACGGGCGCCGTGGGCAGTGCGGTGGCCGAGGTGCTGGCCGCGCGCGGGCACGAGGTGGTGCGCGCCGGCCGCACGCGCGGCGACCTGCAAGTCGATATCACGAGCGACGCCAGCGTCGAGGCGCTGTATGCCGCGGTAGGGCGTGTCGATGCGATCGTCTCGGCGGCGGGTGGCCTGTTCTTCGGACCGCTCGCCGAGATGCGGCCGGCCGACTTCAACATCGGCCTGCAGGACAAGCTGCTGGGGCAGGTGCGGCTCGCATTGCTGGGCCAGCATGTGCTGACCGACGGCGGCTCGATCACGCTGACCACGGGTGTCGCGGCCGACGACCCGGTTCGCGGCGGAGGCAATGCGGCGGCCGTGAATGCAGCCGTCGAGGGTTTTGTGAAAGGCGCAGCCATCGAGCTGTCGCGCGGCCTGCGCATCAATGCGGTGAGCCCGACGCTGCTGACCGAATCGTTGGCCGCGTATGGCGCATTCTTTCCGGGCGTCGAAACCGTACCGGCCGCGCGCGTGGCGCTGGCCTATGTGCGCAGCGTCGAGGGGCCGCTGACGGGGCGCGTGTTTCGCGTGTGGCAATGAGAGGGCGCACACGGCTGGCCGGCGCGCTGCTCGCGCTCGCCGCGATGGCGGCCGCCGCCGCACCGCCTGTCGTGCAGGCGCTGCCCGAAGACTGGTATCCGGAGAGCGTCGCCATCGGCCCCGACGGTTCGTTCTATGTCGGCAGCTGGCGCCAAGGTGCGGTCGCACGATTGAAGCCGGGCGTTGCGCCGAAAGCCGAGGTGCTGGTGAAGCCCGGCGCGAACGGCCTGGCGAACGGGCAGGGCGTGCTGGTCGACGCAAAACACCAGGCCCTGTGGGTCTGCTCCGGCAACAGCGGTTTCACCACCGTGCCGCAGACGCCGAGCGCGCTCAAGCGCTACGAGCTCGCGACCGGCGCCCCGCGCGCGAGCTATGCGATGCCTGATGCGGGCTACTGCAACGACATGGCGCAGGACGCCGCCGGCAACATCTACGTGACCGACTCCTTTCATCCGCGCGTGCTTCGGCTCGCGCCCGGTGCCACGGCGCTCACGGTCTGGAAGGAGGATCCGGCGTTGGCCGGCACCGGCCCCTACAAGGGACTGAATGGCATCGCCATCGATGGCGGCCGCAATGTCTACGTGAGCCTCGTGGCCGCGGCGCCCTACCTGCTGCGCATCGACCTCGGCAGCGGCGGCCAGGCCGGCGAGGTCACGCGCATCGAGGCGCCGCGCGTGATGAAGAACGTCGACGCGATCCGCGCCTGGAAACCCGGCCGGCTGGTGCTGTTCGAGAGCAATGCCTTCGGCGACGGGCCGTACGGCGGGCAGGTCACGGTGGCGCGCGTCGAGGGCGCAAAGCTCGGCCTGCAAACGGTGGTGGCGGGGCTGAACGACCCGTCCTCCGGCGCGGTGCTGGGCGACCGCGTCTATTTCATCGAATCGAAGTACGCGCTGCTGCTCGAGCACAAGGACGACGATGCGGCCGTGCCGCGCGGCGTGCCCTTCGACATCCAGTCGCGCGCCTTGCCGAGCGATTGACACGGCCGCCGGCGAGTGCATTCCGCATATAGCACTCATACGCGCATGGAAATTGCGGCGGCGCGGGGCTGGATTACCCTCCGCATCCACGATGAAAAAAGCCTACCGCGCCTCCCTCCTGCGATTCGACGACGCCGGCCTGCCGGTTTTCGATGAAGACGGCCTGCTGGTCGTCGCACCCGACAGCGCCGGCCGCCAGCGCATCGTCGATGCCGGCAGCCACGCCGCCGTGTCGCCGCGCCATCCCGATGCCGATGTGGCCCACCTGCCGGGGCGCGTCCTGGCGCCGGGCTTCGTGGACATGCACATTCATTTTCCGCAGACCGACATCATCGGTTCGCCCTCGCCGGGGCTCCTGCCCTGGCTCGAGAACTACACCTTTCCGGCAGAAGCCAGGTTCGTCGACCCGGCGCATTCGAACGAAGTGGCCGGCGTGTTCTTCGATGAGCTGCTGCGCAACGGCGTGACGACCGCGCTGGCCTTCGCGACCTCGCATGTGGCGTCGGTCGATGCCTTTTTCGAAGGCGCCCAGCGCCGCGGCCTGCGCATGATCAGCGGCAAGGTGCTGCAGGACCGGCATTCGCCGGACGGCGTGCGCGACGAGACGGAGCAGAGCCTCATCGACTCCGAAGCGCTGATCCGCAAGTGGCACAACGTCGATCGCCTGGGCTATGCCATCACGCCGCGCTTTGCACCTGCGAGCACCGACGCGCAGATGCGCGGCGCCGGCGAATTGGCCGCGAAATACGCCGACACCTGGATCCAGTCGCATGTGGCCGAGAACCGCGACGAGGTGGCCTGGGTGCGAGAGCTGTATCCGCAGGCGCGCTCTTATCTCGACGTGTATGCCGGCTTCGGGCTGATGCGCGAACGCGCCGTGTATGCGCACTGCATCTACCTGGACGACACCGACCGCGCGCTGCTGCGCGACACCCAGACGGCGGCCGCGGTGAGCCCCACCAGCAACCTGTTCCTGGGCAGCGGTTTTTTCGACTTCGGCGCGGCCGACCGCGTGGGCTACCCGTACGGGCTGGCCAGCGACGTGGGCGGCGGCACCAGCTTCAGCCCCTTCCACACGATGATGGCCGCGTACTACGTGGGCCGCGAGGGCCAGACCAAGACCGGCCTCAGCATCGCGCCTTCCGAGCTCTGGTGGCGCCACACCGGCGGCGCGGCGCGCGCGCTGGGGCTCGGCGGCGTGGTCGGCAACCTGCAGCCCGGCTGCGAGGCCGACTTTCTGGTGCTGAACCCCGCGGCCACGCCGCTGCTCGCGCGCAAGACGTCGCTCGCGAACAACCTCGAGGAACTGCTGTTCGCGATGATCGTGCTGGGCGACGACCGGCTGATCGAGCGGGCGGTGATTTCGCAGGCAGGGTAGCCCGCAGGGCACTGCGGGTGCAGGGGCAGGGCAGTGGCGCATGCCACAATTCGCGCCATTCCTCCCCCGCAGCAGCATCAGCGAGCGCATATGAGCATCAAGAGCGACAAATGGATCCGGCGCATGGCCGAGCAGACCGGCATGATCGAGCCCTTCGAGCCCGGCCAGGTGCGTGAGGCCTCCGGCCACAAGATCATCAGCTACGGCACCTCGAGCTACGGCTACGACATCCGTTGCGCACCCGAATTCAAGGTTTTCACGAACATCCACAGCACCGTGGTCGACCCGAAGAACTTCGACGAGAAGAGCTTCGTCGACATGCACGGCGACTACTGCATCATTCCGCCGAACAGCTTCGCGCTGGCACGCACGGTCGAGTACTTCCGCATCCCGCGCAACGTGCTCACCATCTGCCTGGGCAAGAGCACCTATGCGCGCTGCGGCATCATCGTCAACGTGACCCCGTTCGAGCCCGAATGGGAAGGCTACGTGACGCTCGAGTTCAGCAACACCACGCCGCTGCCCGCCAAGATCTATGCGGGCGAGGGCTGCGCGCAGGTGCTGTTCTTCGAGAGCGACGAGGTCTGCGAAACCAGCTACAAGGACCGCGGCGGCAAATACCAGGGCCAGCGCGGCGTCACGCTGCCCAAGACCTGATCCGCGCGTTCTGACCGCCGGTTACGTGGCCTGCGGCCGGGCCAAGTACCATCCTCTGACGCTCCGGCAAAACTTCTGCAAGGCCGGTAAGGAGACTGCGATGAGATGGGAAGGCAATGAACAATCCGACAACGTCGAAGACCGCCGCGGTGAGGGTGGCGGCGGTGGCGGCGGTTTCATCGGCGGGCGAAGCATCGGCATCGGCACCATCGCCGTCGCGCTGGTCGCGGGCTGGATCTTCGGCATCAATCCGCTGACCGTGCTCAGCCTCTTGAGCGGCGGCGGTGGCGAACAGGCCCAGGTGCAGCAGCATCAGGGGCCCGCACCCAAGCCCCCGTCGAGCGACCGCGAGGCGGCCTTCGTCTCGACCGTGTTGAAGAACACCGAAGTGGTCTGGACCGGCATCTTCCGGCAGAACGGCGGCACCTACCAGGCACCGCGGCTGGTGCTGTTCCGAGGCGCCACGCCCACCGCGTGCGGCACCGGCCAGGCGGCCATGGGACCGTTCTACTGCCCCGGCGACAAGAAGGTCTACATCGACCTCGGCTTCTACGACACGCTCAAGAATCAGCTCGGCGCGCCCGGCGAGTTCGCGCAGGCCTACGTCATCGCGCACGAGGTCGGCCACCACGTGCAGGACGAACTCGGCGTGACCGGCAAGGTCGACGGCATGCGCGGGCGCCTGAGCCAGTCGCAGAACAACGCGCTGAGCGTGCGCGTCGAACTGCAGGCCGATTGCTTTGCCGGCATCTGGGCACACCACTCGCAGGAGTCGAAGAAGTGGCTCGACCCGGGCGACATCGAGGCCGCGATGAATGCCGCGCAGAAGATCGGCGACGACGCATTGCAGCGCTCCGCGGGCCGGGCCGTGGTGCCCGACAGCTTCACCCACGGCTCGAGCGCGCAGCGCCAGCGATGGTTCGGCGCGGGGTATCAAAGCGGCGACATCAAGTCGTGCGACACCTTCAACGCGCGCAGCCTGTGAGCATCAAACAGTTGAAGCGCCCGCGATTGCTGGCTCTAGTGCTATAAAATAAATAGCAATACCGCCTGCGCGGACGTTGTCACGGCGCCGTCACTGCCATTTTTTCCGGCAGTGCGACAATAGAGGGCTTAATGACAAGCTCCTTCTCCAATCTATCGCTGGCGGAACCGCTGGCGCGCGCCGTAGCCGAAATGGGCTACGAGACCATGACTCCCATCCAGGAGCAGGCCATTCCGGTCGTGCTTTCGGGCCAGGACGTGATGGGGGCCGCACAGACCGGCACCGGCAAGACCGCGGCGTTTTCACTGCCCCTGCTGCAGCGCATGCTCAAGCACGAGAACACCTCCACGTCGCCCGCGCGGCACCCGGTGCGTGCACTGGTGCTGCTGCCCACGCGCGAACTGGCCGACCAGGTGGCCCAGCAGGTCAAGATGTACGCCAAGTACACCAACCTGCGCAGCACGGTGGTGTTCGGCGGCATCGACATGAAGCCGCAAACGCTCGAGCTCAAGAAGGGCGTCGAAGTGCTGGTGGCCACGCCGGGCCGGCTACTCGACCACATCGAAGCCAAGAACGCAGTGCTCAACCAGGTGGAGTACGTGGTGCTCGACGAAGCCGACCGCATGCTCGACATCGGTTTTCTGCCCGACCTGCAGCGCATCTTGAGCTACCTGCCTAAGCAGCGCACCACGCTCTTGTTCTCGGCCACGTTCTCGCCCGAGATCAAGCGCCTGGCAGGCAGCTACCTGCAGAACCCCGTCACCATCGAGGTGGCGCGGCCGAACGAAACGGCGTCCACCGTCGAGCAGCACTTCTACAGCGTGACCGACGACGACAAGCGCCGCGCGCTCAAGCAGATTGTCAAGCAGCGCGGCATCACGCAGGCCTTTGTCTTCGTCAACAGCAAGCTCGGTTGTGCGCGCCTCGCTCGCTCGCTCGAGCGCGACGGTCTTCGCACCACCGCGCTGCACGGCGACAAGAGCCAGGACGAACGCCTGAAGGCGCTCGCCTCGTTCAAGGCCGGCGAAGTCGACCTGCTGGTGTGCACCGACGTCGCGGCCCGCGGCCTCGACATCAAGGACGTGCCGGCTGTCTTCAACTTCGACATTCCGTTCAACGCCGAAGACTACGTGCACCGCATCGGCCGCACCGGCCGTGCCGGCGCCTCGGGCCTGGCCGTGAGTTTTGCCAGCGGCGGCAACGATGCGCGCCTGGTGGCCGACATCGAGAAGCTGATCAAGAAGAAGATCGAGCTCGAACCCGTCGAGTTCGAGGAAGACCAGCCGCGCGGCCGCATCAACGACGGACGCCGTCACTGGCGCGAAGAGGGCGAGGCCGGCGACGCGCGCGACGTGCTCGACCAGCCGCGCGAGCGCAGCAGCATCGGCGCCGATGCGCGCCGCGGCGGCGGGCGTCCGCATCGCGCACCGTCCGCGCCGCGCGATCCGTTCTTCGACAAGCCCTATGAGCCGGGCGAGCGCGAAGCCGCTCCCGACTGGGAGGCGGCCGCCAAGGCAGCGCCTTCGCGCGGGATCTCGAACAATATCAAGACCAAGCGCAAGGTTGCGGCGCTGTTCAAGAGCGCCGAAACCAACTGATCGAAAGCCCCCTTCCGGGGGCTTTTTTTTATCTCCAGCCCCGGTGCCACCCGTAGCGCGGGTGGTGCCAGCCCCAGCCATAGCGCGGGTGAGAGCTCCAGACAAAACCCACGCCTGGCGATACATAGGTCGGCGCCACATAGGCCACGCCCGGCGGCGCGGCATAAACGGGTTGCGCCGGTGCGACCACGCAGCCGGTCAGGGTGGCCGCCAGCGCGGCGGCCGAGAGGGCGAGAACAGGCAATCTCATGGTGATGCTCCTGGGACGAGTTGTGATCGGTATTCCCAGAAAACGCCCGACGCCATCGGCGGATGACGGCCTTTACCCCCACGAAATAATGTGACCGGGCCGTTGCAAACCGGCCTCGCAGGCGTCTGCTCCCGGGCCCTCAGATCACCTTGAAATGATGCGTGCCGTCGCGCGCCAGTTGCGCGACAAGGCCGTATTCCCAGTCGAGATAAGCCTGCATGGCTTCGGCCGGCGCATCCGTGCCTTCGTAGGGCCTGCGGTAGCGGTCGGTGCGCGGTGTGGCGAGCCGCGTTTCGCCGGCTTCGGCTTCGAGGCCTTCAGCGAACCACGCCGCGTTGCCGCCGGCCAGCACCAGCACTTCCGCCTCGCGTTGGCCGCGCGCGTCGAGCAAGCTGCGCAGGTCGGCTGCGGCATAGCGCGCGAGCAGGCTGCTGCCGCAGGTGAGCACATAGCGCTGCGCCGGCGGAATGGCCGTGCCGATGGCTTGCGCCAACTGGGCGCGAATGGCGTACCAGGCGCCGGGAATGTGGCGCTTCACGTAGTTGGCGCTGGTGGTCACGTCGATCACTGCCGTGCCGGGCTGCTTCAGCAGTTCGGCGAGCGCCTTGGGCGCAATCTCTCCCGCAGGCAAGGCGACAGGCGGATAGGCGGGCGACGGCGCCGTCGTCTCGGTGAATGCGGCCGCCGTGGGCACGGCATCCAGCACATAGACCTCCCAGCCCATCTGCGCCAGCCACGACGCGCTCATCGAAGCCCGCACGCCATCGTCGTCCGCCAGCACGATGCGCGCGCCGCGCACCGGCACCTGGTGATCGGTCTCCTGCACCAGCTGTCCGCCGGGTGCGCTCGCGAAGCCGGGCAGGTGGCCCGCCGCGTAGTCCTCGGGCGTGCGCACGTCGAAGCGGTACACGGTGCGGCCCGGCGCCTCCAGCGCATGCAGCGCGTCGAGCGCGATGCGGCGCACGCCGGCCGCATCGGCCACGCGGCGCGCGTCGGCCTGGGCCTGCGCGCGATGCGCATCGGACACCACGGCCGGCGCTTTTCGATCCGCTCCGTGGTCCAGCACCTGTCCCGCGAGCTTCCAGCCGATGGTGCCGTTGCGCAGGGCCGCGACCGGGTTCGGAATGCCCGCATTCACCAGCGATTGCGTGCCGATGATGCTGCGCGTGCGGCCCGCGCAATTGACGATCACCTGCGTGGCCGGGTCGGGCGCGAGCTCGCGCACGCGCAGCACCAGTTCCGCGCCGGGCACGCTGGTGGCCGACGGGATGCTCATCGTCTGGTACTCGTCGAAGCGCCGCGCGTCGAGCACCACCACGTTCGCCTTGCTGTCGACCAGCGCCTTCACCTCGGGTGCGGAGAGCGAGGGCGTGTGGCGCTCGTGCTCGACCAGTTCGCCGAAGGATTTGCTCGGCACGTTCACGTCGCGGAACAGCTCGCCGCCGGCCGCGCGCCAGCCTTCGAGGCCGCCTTCGAGTAGGTGCAGGCTGGTGTAGCCCAGCGAGGCCAGCGTGCGTGCGGCCAGCGGCGCGAGGTCGGTGCCCTCGTGCGCGCCGTACAGCACGATGAACGTGTCGCGCCGCGGAATGCGCCGCCAGGCCTCGATCTCGATGCGCGAGAGCGGCAGGTTCGCAGCCCAGAGCGGATGCGCCTGCGCGAACGGGTCTTCTTCGCGCACGTCGAGCAACGCGGTTTCTTCGCGTGCGAGCAGCCGCGTGCGCACGGCAGCAGAGGGCAGGAGGGGGAAGGCAGTGGTTGTCATGCGGATGTCGTCGATCTGAGTTCGGCGGAGCGGTCCCACAGGTTGGGAAGCAGCGTGTTGGAATAGCCCGAGACAAAGGGCTTGCATCCGCCCTCGGCGGGGTAAGTATGACGCCGCACGGCGCCGATGTTCGCGCCATAGACATGGATGCTGATCGACACGCGGTCTGTATGCGCGTTGTGCACCCGATGCAGGTCGCCAACGGTGGGCGACACCGCTTCCACATCGCCCGCGTCGAGGCGCACGGCTTCGCCTTGCGGCCGTGCACGGCCATTGCTGCCGGTGGCATAGCCTTGGCTGTATTCGGCGCCGCGCAGCATGCCGATCAGGCCCCACACCGTATGGTCATGTACAGGCGTGGCCTGGCCCGGTCCCCAGACAAAGCTCACGACCGAGAAGCGTTCGGTGCTGTCGGCATGCAGCAAAAACTGCTGGTAGCGCGCCGGATCGGGCTGCGCGAAGGCATCGGGCAGCCAGTCGTCGTGCGCAACCAGCGTGCGCAGCAGCGCGCCGCCTTCACGCAGGATGCGGGGCTCGCCGGGCGCGCTGTCGAGCAGCCGGCCGAACGCGCCAACGAAATCGCGCAGCGGCGCAATCGAAGACGCGCGGCTCACGCGGGGCGTTTCCAGACCTGGGCATCGGTGATGGCCCGCACGTCCACGCGCACCGGCAGGATGCCGTCGCGCGCCGAGCGGTCGGCCACCGCTTGCAACGCGACGATGTCAGCCTCGGACACCGGCCGCCCCGTGACCGAAGCGCGCGCCGTGATGATGCGCGACGACTCGATCGGCAAGCGCGTGAGTTGGCTGTAGGCTTGCGCATACGCCTCCGGATTGGCCAGCGCCCATTCACCCGCCTGCGCCAGCCGGTCGAGGAACTGGACGATTGCGGCACGCTTCGCCGGATCGGCCAGCGAGGGTTCGCTCGCGGTAATGAAGCCCAGCGCCGTGTTGATGCCGCGCCCGTCGCGCAGAATGCGCCCGCCCTGCTGCAGCGCGATCGTGTAGTAGGGGTCGAACACGGCCCAGGCATCGATCTGCTTCGAAGCAAAGGCGGCGGCCGCATCGGTCGGCAGCACGAACTTCACCGTGACTTCGCTGCGCGGCACGCCGGCTTCCTCGAGCGCGCCATACAGCTGGTATTGCGAAATGCTGCCGCGCGCGGACGAGACGATCACGGTCTTGCCGCGCAGGTCGGCCACCTTGCGCAGCGGTGAATCGGGTTGCACCACGATGCCCAGCGCATCGGCCTTGCCGACACGCGTGGCCACGATCTTCAGCGGCGTCTTGCCGACGGCCGCGGCCAGCACCGGCAGGTCGCCGGCCACCGCGGTGTCGACCGCCGCGCTGCGCTGCGCCTCGAACAGCGGTGCCGCGCCCTGGAAGTTGGCCCAGCGGTAGGCAAAGGGCACGCCTTCGAGCGCCTTCGACGCTTCGAAGAGGGCCCGCAGCCCGCCGGCCTGGTCGCCGAGCACCAGCGTGGTTTGCGGTTGCGCCCAGGCGCGCAGTGAACCGGCCGCAGCCAGCGAGATCGCCGCGCCTTGTTGGAGCCAGGCGCGGCGCGAGGTTTTGGAGAACAGGAGATCGGTCATGCGGCGGCTCCCGTCGACAACAATGCGCGCTTGCCCGCCGCAACCAGGATCGCGTCGTTCTGCGGCGTGTGGATGCGGCTGCACAGCACGTCACGGTAGTGCCGCTCGAGCGGGTTCTGCCGCGTGAGGCCATGATTGCCGCTCAGCTGCAGCGCGAGTTCGACCACGCGAATCGCGTTGCTCGTCACCGTGTACTTGAGCAGGCCGCTGTCGGCAGCCGGCGGTGCATGGCCGTTGTCGACCGCGGCGGTCGCATCGTCGAGCAGCACGCGGTTGGTGCGCAGCAATGCCTCGATGTCTCCCACGCTCTCCTGCACGCGCGGCAGGCTCGCGAGCGGCGCGCCCAGGCTGCCCGGCGCGCGCCGGTTCAAAAAGCCCACCAGCCAGTCGCGCGCGGCTTGCGCCACCGCGTCGTAGAGGCTGCCGAGCAGCACCACCATCCAGGCTTGCTGCGCGGCATGCGCATCGATGTCGGTCTGGCTGCCGGCGTCGGGTGCCCAGTCGGCCGGCGCGCGCAGGTCCACCGCATGGCCGAGGTCGATCGCGACGTTCTCGAACAGCACTTCGTGGCTGCCCGAGGCGCGCAGGCCCAGGTGGTCCCAACTGGCGATCACGCGCACGCCGGGCGCATGGCGCGGCACCAGGAACACGCCGGTTCGCGGCACGGCCTCGTCGGTGCGGGCCCATACGGCGAGCCATGTGAGGCCTTCGATGCCGGTGGTGTAGAGCTTGTGGCCGTCGATCGTCCAGCCGTTGCCATCGCGCCGCGCCACGGTCTCGGGCAAGCCGCCGCGGGCCGGCGAACCGAGCGCGGGCTCCACGCGCAGTGCGTTGATGAGCGCGCCGCGCTCCACGGCATCGCGCGTCACGCGTTCACGCAGCTGCGGCGGCCAGCGGTTGTCGCCGCGCGTGAGCGCATGGTGCTGCAGGTAGGTCATCGTGAGGATCAGCGCGGTGGCCGGCTCGCCGCGCGCCACGGCCGCGATCACGCGCCGCGCCGTCGCCAGCGGGGCACTTCCGCCGCCGTGCGCGGCGGGCGCCACCAGGCCGATGAGGCCGTGCGATTGAAGCGCCTCGAAGTTCTCGCGCGGAAAGGCGCCGCTGCGGTCGTGGTCGGCCGCGGTGGCGGCGAACTGCGCCGACAGGCGCGCAAGAAGGGCGGCGTCGACTTCAGCCTGCGCGGCGGCGGGCGTGGGGTCTTCATGGGGGGCCGGCGGGCGGCGCAAGGGGAGGGCACTCATGGTTGCGCACAGTACCGGCCGCCTGCCGCGCCGGAAACGACGCATCCCGCATATGCAAACTCGTTTTTCTGCGTTCGTTTTTGCCGTGTGCGCCGGTACGGTCCGGTGCATGAAACCTGAATTCCCACTCGATCGGCGCCGCCTGCTCCAGGCTGCCGCGGCCTGGAGCGCCATGGCTGCAACGGGCGCCGCGCGGGCCGCGGCACCGGCGCGCGACCTTTCGGGTGTGACCCTGCGCGTGGGCACCTACAAGGGCCTCTGGCGGCCGCTGCTGCAAGCCTCCGGCCAGGCCGACACGCCCTACAAGATCGACTGGCGCGAGCTCAACAACGGCGTGCTGCACATCGAGGCCATCAACGGCGATGCGCTCGACCTGGGTTCGGGCAGCGAGATTCCGCCGGTGTTCGCGGCGCGGCAGAAATCCAGCGTACGGCTCGTGGCCGTGACGCACGAAGACCTGAACAACCAGGCCACCCTGGCGCGCAAGGACTCGCCGATCCGCAGCATCGCCGACTTCAAGGGCAAGCGGGTGGGCTACGTGCGCGCCACCACCTCGCATTACTACCTGGCCAAGCAGTTGGCCGAGGCGGGCCTCTCTTTCAACGACATCCAGGCCGTGAGCCTCACGCCGTCCGACGGCCTTTCGGCCTTCGCGCGCGGCGACCTCGATGCCTGGGCCATCTACGGCTACAACGGCCAGATCGCACGCACGCAGTACGGCGCGCGAGTCATCAAGACCGGCGTGGGCTACCTCTCGGGCAACTTCCCGATCTATGCCAACCCGCGCGCGCTCGACGACGCGCCGCGGCGCGCGGCATTGAGCGACCTGCTGCAGCGCCTGCAGCGCTCGTTCGCATGGATCAACGGCAACTTCCTGGCCTATGCGCGTGCGCAGTCGGCCGAGACGCGCGTGCCGGTCGGCGACCTGGTCGAGCTGTTCAACCGCCGCAGCGGCGACTACAGCCTCGGCCCGGTGAGCGACGCCGTGGTGCGCAGCCACCAGGAAGTGGCCGACACCTTCCTGAAGATCGGCGTGCTCGACGGCCCGGCCGACGTGAAGCCCTTGTGGGACCGCAGCTTCGAAAGCGTGCTGCGCCTTCCCGCCGCCTGAACCACCCGACACCCCACCCAGAAAACACGAGGACACCATGAGCCAGAACGACGTTGAATTCATCGGCATGATCCAGGGCCAGAAGGTCTCTGAGATTCATGCCGCCAAAGGCCCGGCCATCGACCGCGACTACGTGCGCGCCTTCGCGCAGGCGCACGAGAACGCAGGCTTCGACCGCGTGCTGGTGCCGCATCATTCGACTGGCCCCGACGCCACGCTCACCGTGGCCTATGCGGCTTCGGTGACCGAGCGCATCCACTTCATGCTTGCGCACCGCCCCGGCTTCGTGTCGCCCACGCTGGCGGCGCGGCAGTTCGCCTCCCTCGACCAGTTCAGCGGCGGCCGGCTCGGCGTGCACTACATCTCGGGCGGCTCCGACGAGGAGCAGCGGCGCGACGGCGACTGGCTCGACCACGACCAGCGCTACGCCCGCACCGACGAATACCTCGAGGTGCTGCATAAGGTGTGGGCCGCCGACAAGCCCTTCGACCACGAAGGCGCGCACTACCGATACCAGAACGCCTTCTCGGAAGTGAAGCCGCTGCAGACGCGCAACGGCAAGCCGCACGTGCCGGTGTACTTCGGCGGCGCGTCGGAGGCGGCGATTCCGGTCGCAGGCAAGTACGCCGACGTGTATGCGCTGTGGGGCGAATCGCTCGACCAGGCGCGCGAGCTGACGACGCGCGTGCGCGCCGAAGCCGCGAAGCACGGGCGCAGCGTGCGCTTCTCGGTGTCGTTCCGCCCGATCCTCGCGGAAACCGAAGAGGCCGCATGGGCGCGCGCCGACAACATCCTGGCCGAGACCAAGCGCCTGCGCGTGGTGCAGGGCTACAACCGCGGCGGCCCGCAGCAGAGCGAAGGCGCCAAGCGCCTGTTGGCCGCAGCCGACAAGGGCCCGCGCGTGGACAAGCGGCTGTGGACCGCGGTCGCGCAGGAAATCGGCGGGCGCTCCAACAGCACCGCGCTGGTCGGCACGCCGGAGCAGGTGGCCGATGCGCTGCTCGACTACTACGACCTGGGCGTGACGACGTTCCTGATTCGCGGCTTCGATCCGCTGGAGGATGCGGCGGACTACGGGCGGGAGCTGATTCCGCGCACGCGGGAGCTGGTGACGCAGCGCGCGCAATCGCAACGCAAGGCGGCATGACCTGACTTTCTCCCTCCCCCTCCGGGGGAGGGCAGGGGCGGGGGCAAGCGGCCTTCAAGACAACGCAGCCTTTCGAGCGCCGCGTGCCCCCATCCCAACCTTCCCCCGGAAGGGGAAGGAGCAAAACCGAATACGAGGAGTCCCCATGAGTGCCGTTCTTTCCATCGACCGCAATGTCCCCCAGCCGCTCAAGTTCAACCCGAACCCGCAGCAGAAATACTGGTTCGACCCCATCCCCCCGCGCACCAGCGTGCAGGCCGAACGCCGCCACCGGCAGGAGCGCCTGGCCGGCGCCTTCCGCCTGTTCGCCCGCTTCGGTTTCGCGCAGGGCCTGGCCGGCCACATCACCGCGCGCGACCCTGAGCTCAGCGATCACTTCTGGGTCAACCCACTGGGCATCAACTTCTCGCGCATCAAGGTGTCCGACCTGCTGCTCGTCAATTCAAAGGGCGAGACGGTCATCGGCGACAGGCCGCTCAACAAGGCGGCCTTCGCGATCCATGCCGCGATTCACGAGCACAACCCGAAGATCGTTGCCGCCGCCCACACGCACTCGACCTACGGCAAGGCCTGGTCCACGCTGGGCCGCAAGCTCGACACGATCACGCAGGACAGCTGCGTGTTCCACGACGACGTGGCGCTGTTCGACGACTTCACCGGCATGGTGGTCGACACCAGCGAGGGCGATCGCATCGCAGAGGCGCTGGGCGACAAGAAGGGCGCCATTCTCAAGAACCACGGCATCCTGACGGCGGGCCCCACGGTGGAGGCTGCCGCGTGGTGGTACATCGCGCTCGACAACGCCTGCCACACGCAGCTCCTCGCGGAGGCGGCCGGCAAGCCGCAGCCCATCGACGAGGAAACCGCGCGCCACACTCACAGCCAGATCGGCGGCCCGGAGGGGGCCATTCATTCCTTCGACAGCCTCTACGAAGGTCTTGTGGAAGCAGAGCCCGAGCTGCTGGACTGAAGAAAAAAACCAACGGAGTTCCCGATGACCGCATCCCTTTCACGCCGCAGCGTTCTGCGCGCAGGCGGCGCCGCTGCCGTGGTGGCCTCTGGCGGCCTGATCGCCTCGCAGGCCTTCTCGCAGCAGGCGCGCAAGCTCACCTTCGCATGGAACGCCGCCGCGTTCTGCCTTTCGCCGGTGGTGGTGGCGCAGGAGCGCGGCTACTTCGAGCGCAACGGGCTGCAGGTAGACCTGATCAACTACACCGGCTCGACGGACCAGCTTTTGGAGTCGCTCGCCACGGCCAAGGCCGATGCCGCGGTGGGCATGATCCACCGCTGGCTCAAGCCGCTGGAGTCGGGCTTCGACGTGAAGATCGTCGGCAGTTCGCATGGCGGCTGCGTGCGGCTGGTGGGCGCAAAGGCTGCGGGCGCGACCAGCCTCGCAAGCCTCAAGGGCAAGATCATCGGCGTGTCGGACATCGCGAGCCCGGGCAAGAACTTCTTCTCGATCCTGCTGGCCAAGAACGGCATCGACGCCGACCGCGACGTGACCTGGCGCCAGTACCCGGCCGACCTGCTCGACATCGCGGTGCAGAAGGGCGAGATCCACGCCATTGCCGACGGCGACCCGAATGTCTACCTGATCGAGAAGCGCAACAAGGGCGCGTTCGTGGAGATTGCAAGCAACCTCTCGGGTGAATACAAGGACAAGGTCTGCTGCATCGTCGGCGCACGCGGCGAACTGGTGCGCAAGGACAAGCCGGCCGTGGCCGCGCTGGTGCGCGCCATCGCGCAAGCCTCGGACTACGTGGCCGAGAACCCGAACGAGTCGGCCAAGCTCTTCGCCAAGTATTCGCCCAAGGTGCCGGTGGAAGACCTGCGCGCGCTGCTCGGCACGCTCACGCACAACCACCATCCGCTCGGCAAGAACCTGCGCGACGAGGTGGAGTTCTATGCGCGCGATTTCCGTGGTGTCGGCGTGCTCAAGAAGACCACCGATCCGGTGAAATTCGCCGAACACGTTTCCTTCGATCCCCTCGCATGAGCACACCCGACCCCGCATTGGGCTTCGATTCCCTCCCCTTCCGGGGGAGGGCCAGGGTGGGGGCCGCGGCGCCTGAACGCACCACAGCCCCCGCACCCACACTGCCCCGCACCCCGGCAACCCTGCCCGCATGGCGCAGCGGATTCGCCGCCACCGCCGCATGGTTCGCCCTGGGCCTGCTCACGATCTACTGGCCGAACCAGGCGGTGGGTTTCAGCGACTGGGCCTACACCGACGAGTTCGGCATCGCCGCCATCGCCATTGGCGCGTTGCTGCTCGCCGTCGTGTGGCTCGGACCGCGCGCCGGACGTGTCGCGCGCGTGCTTCGGCCCGCTGGCCCGTGGCTGGTCGCATTGCCGGTGCTGTTCGCAGTCTGGGAGATCGCGACGGCCAAGCTCGCACTGCTCCCCACGCCGTTCTTCGCGCCGCCGCAAAGCCTGGTCGAAACCTACATCGACGACTGGCGCCGCCTTGGCGAGAGCCTGCTGCACTCGACTCGCCTGCTTGCCCACGGATTCGTGCTGGGTGCGCTCGCGGGCTTTCTCACGGGCGTGACCATCGGCTGGTCGCGCGTCGCGGGCTACTGGGTGCACCCGGTGCTGCGCTTCGTCGGGCCGGTGCCGGCCTCGGCGCTGCTGCCGCTGGCGTTCTTCTTCTTTCCGTCGAGCTATGCGGCCGCGGTGTTCCTGATTGCCCTTGCCACGGGCTTTCCGGTGGCCGTGCTCACCTGGTCGGGCGTGGCGACGGTCAACCGCAACTACTACGACGTGGCCCGCACCATGGGTGCGAGCGAGCGCTTCCTGGTGCTGCGGGTGGCCGTTCCGGCCGCGTTGCCGCAGGTGTTCGTCGGCCTCTTCATGGGCCTTGGCGCGGCCTTTTCGGTGCTCGTCACCGCGGAGATGATGGGCGTGAAGGCGGGGCTCGGCTTCTATCTCTCATGGGCGCAGGGCTGGGCTTCGTACTCGAACATGTACGCCGCGCTGATCGTCATGGCCGTGCTGTGCTCGGGCTTGATCACGCTGCTCTTCAAGGTGCGCGACCGCGTGCTGTCGTGGCAGAAGGGAACCGTGAAATGGTAGCCATTGCCGAAGCGGGCGTGCGCCAGGCCGGCGCGCACATCGACATCCGCGGCGTGAGCCACTGGTTCGACGTGCCCGCGGGGCCGCTGCAAGTGCTCGACGACATCGACCTCACGGTGAAGCCGGGGGAATTCGTCGCGCTGTTGGGGCCGAGCGGCTGCGGCAAGTCGACGCTGCTTCGGTTGGTCGCAGGGCTCGAACCCGCCACGGCCGGCCGCATCACGCAGGACGATTCGCCCATCACGCGGCCCGACCCCTCGCGCATCGTCGTGTTCCAGGACCCGACGCTCTACCCGTGGCGCAGCGTGTGGGACAACGTGGCGCTGGGCCTGCAGGCGCGCGGCGTGCTCAAGGCACAGCGCGGGCGTGTCGACGAGGCACTCAAGCTCGTGGGCCTCACCGACTTTGCCAAGGCCTTTCCGCACCAGCTTTCGGGCGGCATGGCGCAGCGCGTGGCGCTGGCGCGCGCGCTGGTCAACGATCCGCAACTGCTGGTGCTCGACGAGCCGCTCGGCAAGCTCGACTCGCTCACACGCATTGCGATGCAGAGCGAGCTGGTCAACCTGTGGCAGCGCGCGGGCTTCTCGGCGCTTCTGGTGACGCACGACGTGGAAGAGGCGCTGTTCCTCGCCAACCGCGTCATCGTCTTGAGCGATCGGCCGGCGCGCATCGCGGCGGAGATCGTGGTCGACCTGCCGTATCCGCGGCATCGCGGGCATGCCAGATTGGCAGAGCTTCGCCACGAAGCGCTGCGGCATCTGGGGCTCGATGCCACCTGGTGAGATGAACAGCACGCCCGAGGCCGATTGGCTCAACCTGCTGATCGGCCTGCTGCAAGGCGCGCAGCTGCAGTTGCTTCGCGTGCTCGATGCGCTCGGTCTCGCGCAGCACGTGCATGGCCAGCCGGCGTGGCCGTGGGCGCGGCGGCTGTCGGGCGAGAACCTGCTGATCGACCTGGGCCAGGCGCGCAGCCTCGCGTGGACGCTGGTGTTCGTCGCGATGGCGGTGCTCGCCTTGCTGCTCGCACTGTTCTGGCGGCGCCCGCGCTTCTACTTTCTCGCCCTGGTGCCGATGTTGCTGATCGCGGCGCCGTGGCCCGAGGCGCATGTGGTGTTGGTTCGCGCAACGCCCGCGAGCTTCCAGTCATCGCCGACCGGCTTCACGGCCGCCTCCATCGCGCGGGGCCGCGGCCTCTACGAACAGAACTGCGTGGCGTGCCATGGCGCGGACGGCAAGGGCGAGGGACCGCTCGCAGCCTCGCTGGCGGTGTGGCCGCCAAACCTGAGCGGCCCCTTGCTCTGGCGGCGCGCCGACGGCGATCTGCTCTGGCGCATTCTTCACGGCACGCGCGCAGCACCGCAGGGCGGCAACATCACGATGCCCGGCTTCGCCGGAAAGCTCGACGAAGCCGATGCCTGGGCGTTGATCGACTACATGAAAGCGCTAGGCGCGGGACAGAGCCTGCGCGCGCTCGGCAGCTGGCCGCAGCCCATCGGCTTGCCCGACATGGTGGTGCGCTGCGGCGCGCAGCCGCCGCGGCCGCTCGCGAGCTGGCGTGGGCAGCGCGTGCGCATCGTGGCGGGTGACGCAATGCCCACCGAAGATCCGCGGCTCATGACTGTGCTGCTGGTGCAGCCGTCGTCGCCGGCTTCAACGATGGCCGCCGCCGATTGCGTCGCCGAGTCCGCCGCCGCGTGGGAGGCCCTGGCCTTGATCGCCGGCACCGACCGGCTTGCCGGCGTCCAGCTCATCGCCGACCGCGACGGCTGGTTGCGTGCGCGCGGCGAGCCCGGCAAGGCGGGATGGTCCGACGACGACCTGATCTGCCGCAGCGAACGCGCAACGGGCGCGGCGTCGGACGTTGCCGCGCCACCCGCCGACGGCCTGGGCGCGCTGATCGCCCGCATGGACGCCGAACCGGTGCGCTTCGTCAAGGGCGGCTTCATCCACTGACTTTCTTTGACTCGACTGAACACGGAGAACCCCATCATGAATTCATCGCATCCCGACCGATCGCGCCGGCAGCTCCTCGCACAGGGACTCGCAGCGGCCACCGCCATCGCCTTGCCCGCCTTCTCGTTCCAGGCCCACGCCCAGGGCCGCCCGGTGCTCAAGGCCGGCGACCAGAAGGGCGGGCTGCGCGCGTTGCTCGAAGCGGCCAACGGGCTCGAAGGCCTGGGCTACGACATCCAATGGTCCGAATTTCCCGCGGCCGCACCGCTGGCCGAGGCGCTCAACGCCGGGGCGGTCGATTCCGGCCCCATCGGCGATGCGCCGCTCGTCTTCGCGCTGGCCGCGGGCACGCGCGTCAAGGCCATCGGTGCCAACCGTTCGGATTCGTACGGCACCGCGGTGCTGGTGCAGCCCGATTCGCCGCTCAAGACCGCGGCCGACCTCAAGGGCAAGAGCATCGCGACCAACCGCGGCTCCATCGGCCACTACGTCACGCTCAAGGCCATCACCGCGGCTGGCCTGAAGCCCGAAGAGGTGAACATCCGCTTCCTTGCGCCGGCCGACGCCAAGCTCGCGCTCACGCAAGGTTCGGTCGATGCCTGGGCCACCTGGGAGCCCTACACCGCCCTGGCGGAAGTCAGCCAGCACGCGCGCGTGCTCGTGAACGGACGCGGGCTGCTGCCGGGGCTCAGCTACCTGGCGGCCACCGATGCGGCCATTGCCGCCAAGCGGCCGGTGCTGCAAGACTTTTTGCAGCGTGTGGTGAAGGCGCAGCTCTGGTCGTACCGCAACGTCGATGCCTACTCGGCCGCGCTTGCCCGCATCATCGGCATTCCGCCCGAGGCGGCCAAGCTGCAGTTCGAGCGCCGCAAGCAGAAGTGGATACCGATCGATGCGCAGGTCATTGCCGACCAGCAGGGCACGGCGGATTTCTACCGGCAGGTGGGGCTCATCAAGCAGCCGCTCGATGTGAAGGGCACGTTCGATACCGGCTTCGGCGCCGGGTCCGCCTGACCAGGCGCTGATCAGGCTCTGATCAGGCGCGTTCGGCCGCGCGCGCCAGCTGCGACAGCCGCTTGACCAACGGCTCGAACATCTCGGCCGACGTGTTGCCGTAGCCCAGAACCAGCCCGTTGTCCGAAGGCAGCGGCTGCATCGCGAAACCCGACAGCGCCGACGGCGCGATGCGGTGCCGCAGCGCCTCGGCCGCGATCTGCCGGTCGCCGAAGCGCTCTGGCAGCCGCACCGTCAGGTGCAGCCCGCAGTGGCCGCCGTCGATCTCGTGCGGCACCTTGAAGTGCTTGCCCAGCGCCTGCCGCAGTGCCTGTTGCCGGTCGCGGTACAGCCGCCGCATGCGGCCCAGGTGACGGCTGAACTGGCCGCTCTCGATGAAGTCGGCCATGGCAAGTTGCTCGTGGCGGTGCCCGCCGCGCAGCATTTCCTCGAGTGGCGCCTGCACCGCGGCCATGAGCGGCTCGGGCAGCACCACGAAGCCCAGCCGCAGCGACGGAAACATCGTCTTGCTGAAAGTGCCGACGTAGAGCACCGGCGATTGCGCCACCAGCCCCTGCATCGCCCCGATTGGCTCGCCGTTGTGGCGGAACTCGCTGTCGTAGTCGTCCTCGATGATCCACGCGCCGTGATGGCGGGCCTGCGCGATGAGCGCCAGCCGGCGCGCGATGCTCAACACCGAGCCGGCCGGGTACTGGTGCGAAGGCGTGGTGTAGATCAGCCGCGGCGGGTGCTGCTGCCAGTCGCGCTCGCTCACGCGCAGGCCTTCGGCATCGACCCGCATCGGCACGACGCGCAGGTCGCCCGCGTGCATAGCGGCCTTCACGCCGCGGTAGCCCGGGTCTTCGACCCAGCCGATGTCGCCGGGGTTCGACAGCAGCCGCACGCACAGCGAAATGGCCTCCTGCGCACCTTCGGCAATGACGACCTTGTGCGGCTCGCAGCGCACGCCCCGCGCGATGGCAAGGTGCCGCGCGATGGCCGCGCGCAGCGGCGGCTCGCCCAGCGGATCGCCATAGCCGAGCGTGGCGGGGCTGGCGTTGCGGATCGCGCGGTCGAGCGCGCGCCGCCATGCGGCCGCGGGAAAGTGCGACAGCGCCGGCATGCCGGGCCGCAGCGCCGCGTCCATCTCGGCGCGCGGGGCGCCGGGCCGGATGCGGGCGAGGCGCTGCGCCGTGGGCGGCGTGGCAACCAGCTTGCCGGCGCGCCTGGACAACGGGGCCAGCGCAGGCGAGCGCAGCTCGGTGACGCGCGTGCCCTGCCGGTCGGGCCGCACATAGCCTTCGGCGGCCAGGTGCTCGTAGGTCGCGGTGACGGTGTTGCGGGAGATGGCGAGCGCCTCGGCCAGCGCACGCGAGCCCGGCAAGCGGCTGCCCGGCGCGAGGCTGCCGTCGAGAATCGCGCGCTTCAGGCGGTCGTGCAGCTGGCGCTGCATCGGGCCTGCGCCGCGGTCTTTCACGAGGGCAGCTTCGAGCAGCGTGGCGGTGACGAGGTCTGGCGAATCGGTCATTGAAGGGCAAGGTGCGTGGCACCATGAAAAGCGTCCATCGTGGTACTTCCGGTGGCGCCACGTTGCGCGTACTTTATCGGTCTCCGGCGATGCCGTCCTTTTCCTGTCGAAAGCTCCTCCCATGCCAGTACGCCACAACGAATACGGCCAGTCCATCGGTCACCTGATGCCCGAATGGAGTCCGCGCCAGGTGCCGCCGCGCGAGCCCGTCGAAGGGCGCTATTGCACGCTCGAGCCCGTGAATGCCGCAAAGCACGCCGACGACCTGCACGCCGCCTACGCGCAGGCCCCGGACGGCCGCGACTGGACCTACCTGGGCGTCGAGCGGCCCGCCGACCTTAAAGCCACGCGCGCCCACATCGAGCGCCTCGCGCAGAGCACCGATCCGCTGCACTTCGCCGTCATCGACAGGCAGAGCGGGCGGGCCATCGGCACGTTGTCGCTGATGCGCATCGACGTCGCGAACGGCGTGGTCGAGGTCGGCCACGTCAACTTCTCGCCCCTTCTGAAGCACACGCCGATGTCGACCGAGGCGCAGTACCTGCTGATGAAACTCGCCTTCGACGAACTCGGCTACCGTCGCTACGAGTGGAAGTGCGACAACTTCAACGAACCGTCGAAGCGCGCGGCCAGGCGGCTGGGCTTCCGGTTCGAAGGCATCTTCCGGCAGGCGATCGTCTACAAGGGCCGCAGCCGCGACACCGCGTGGTTCTCGATCGTCGACAGCGAATGGCCGGCGCTGCGCACGGCATTCGAGCGCTGGCTGGCCCCGGAAAACTTCGATTCAGAGGGCAAGCAGCGCATGGCGCTCGGCAGCTTCCGCGTGCCGCGCGACTGACGGCTTGGGGGGCTTTGGGGGCCCGGCAGATTCAGCCGGGCTTCTGCGCCTGCTCGCACTTCACCTGGATCAGCTCGCGCTCGTCCAGCGTCGCGCCGATGCGCACCGCGCTCAGGCAACCGCCCCAGACGCAGCCGGTGTCGGTGGAAAGCAGGTCGGGCCGCGAGAGCCAACCGAGTGTCGACCAGTGGCCGAACGCAACCGTGGCATTCGCGGTCTTGCGGCCGGGCACGTCGAACCACGGCATGAAGCCTTCGGGCGCGGTGGCGGCGCCGTCCTTGGTTTCGAACTCCATCACGCCTTCGGCCGAGCAGAAGCGCATGCGCGTGAGCGCGTTCACGATGGCCCGCAGGCGCGCGCTGCCCGTGAGCGTGTCGCTCCACTGCGCGGGCTCGTTGCCGTACATGCCGAGCAGGAATTCGCCCAGCGCCGGGCCGCGCAGCACGGATTCGACCTCCGCCGCCAGCACCAGCGTGTCGCCCACCGTCCACTGCGGCAGCACGCCGGCGTGCACCATGAGCAGGTCGCCTGCCTTGTCGCCCTGGCCGATCTGCATGTGCAGCGCCATGTGTTGCTGGCGCACCCATTCGAGCATGGCTTCGCTGTCGGGCGCCTCGAGCAGGCCGCCGAGCGTGTCCTTGCGGCTGGGCTTGCGCGCGCCGTGCGCCACGCCCAGCAGATGCAGGTCGTGGTTGCCGAGCAGGCTCAGCGCCGAGGCGCCGTAGCCCTGCACGCGGCGCAGCACCGCGGCCGAATCGGGGCCGCGGTTGACCAGGTCGCCGAGCAGCACGACGGTGTCGCGGCTGGGGGAAAAACCGATCTTGTCGAGCAGTTGCTGGAGGGCGGCGTCGCAGCCCTGGATATCGCCGATCAAGTAAAGTGCCATTTCCTTATTTTCACCCCCTGTTCATGGACGTTCTCCTGCTGGCCTTGCTGACCACGCTCAACGCGTTGTTCGCAATGTCCGAAATGGCCCTTTCAACCAGCCGGCGTGCGCGCCTGGCCGCGCTGGCCGAGACGGGAGACGCCGGCGCGGAAGCCGCGCTCCGGTTGATGGAGGAGCCGACCCACTTCCTCTCGACCGTGCAGATCGGCATCACCTCGATCGGCATGCTCAGCGGCATCGTGGGCGAGGCCGCCTTCGCGGCGCCGCTTGCGCTCTGGATGGAAAACCTCGGCGTGGGCCGCGGCACGGCCAGCGTGGCGTCCACCGCCGTGGTGGTGACCGGCATCACCTTCTTCACCATCATCTTCGGCGAACTGGTGCCCAAGCGCATCGGCCAGCTCTACCCGGAGCCCGTGGCGCTCTGGGTGTCGCGCCCGATGCGCGGGCTCGCCAAGGGCGCCAAGCCTTTCGTGTGGCTGCTCGCGGGTGCCACGGCCACCGTGCTGAAGCTGCTGCGCATCGACGCCAACGCCGCGCGCTCCATGACCGAGGAAGAAATCTCGGCCAGCCTGGAAGAGGGCGTGGACGCCGGCGTGATCGAGCAGCACGAGCACCAGATGGTGCGCAACGTGTTCCACCTGGACGACCGCCGGCTCTCGTCGCTGATGATTCCGCGCGCCGACATCGAATGGCTCGACGCCTCGGACACCGTGGCACAGGCGCTGCAGAAAGTGGCCGACGCGGGTGCGCTCAACATCGTGCATTCGTGGTACCCGGTGTGCCGCAATTCGCTCGACGACGTGGTCGGTGTCATCAGCGTGGCGCATCTGTTGCGGCTCGGCACCGGCCATGTCGGCGTGCTCGGGCAGGAAGCCGCGCCCGCAGTGTTCGTGCCCGAAACGCTCACCGGCATGGAGCTGCTCGAGCAGTTCCGCGAACGTGGCGGCCGGCTGGTGTTCGTGGTCGACGAGTACGGCGTGGTGCAGGGCCTCATGACGCCGCGCGACATGCTCGAAGCCATCACCGGCGAACTTCAGCCCGGCACGCTGACCGATGCCTGGGCGCGCGAGCGGCCCGACGGCGTTTGGGAGCTCGACGGGCTGATGCCCGTGTCCGAGTTGCGCGCGCGGCTCGGAATCCGCGAGCTGCCTGAAGAAGAGCGCGGGCGCTACAACACGGTGGCCGGCCTGCTGATGTCCGTCTCCGGCCATCTGCCCAAAACCGGCGAGGTCATCGAGTGCGCGGGCTGGCATTTCGAGATTGCCGCGCTCGAGGGGCGTCGCATCGACAGGGTGCTGGCTGCGCCCGACAAGTCGGCCGCGAAGAGCGACTAGGCCGGCCGATGCTCTCGCTGCTGGCCCTCGGCTGCCCTCAATGCTCGGCGCCGCTGCCGCGTGCCGCGCGCTGGCGCACCGTCAACTGCAGCTATTGCGGCGCCACCATCACGCGTGGCCAGGAAACGGTCGAGCGCGAGAGCTTTCGCGCGGCGCTGCGCCGCGCGAATGCCGACAGCGGCACGGGGCGCACGCTGCAATGGCGCGGCGCGCGCTACCGGGTGCTCGCGCCCTTGGGTTTCGGCGAGCACAGCGAAGTGTTGCTGGCCGAGCGGCTGGGCGCGCTGCCCGAGCGCGTCACGATCAAGCTGGCGCGCGAGCCGGCGGACGGCGGCTCGCTGCTGCGCGAGGGCGCCGTGCTGCAGGCGCTGCAAGAACTCTCCATGCCGGGTGCCGCGTACTTCACGCGCCGTCTGCCGCTGCCCGTGGGCACGGGGCTGGCGGAGGGATTGGCCGACGGTGGCCGCCAAGCATTGGTGCTGCGCCACCCGAGTGGTTTCTGGGGCAGCCTGCACAACGTGCAACACGCCAATCCGCACGGCATCGACCCGCGCCATGCCGTGTGGCTGTGGCGCCGTATGCTCGAAGTGCTGGCCTTCGTGCACGACGCGGGCTGGACCCATCGCGACCTCTCGCCCGCGCATGCGCTCGTGCATCCGCGCGACCACGGCGTGCTGATCGTCGGCTGGTCTCGGGCGCAGCAGGCCTCCGGGCCGGCACATGCAGCCGCCGCGGCGCGCGACCTGATGCAGAGCGCCTGGACCATTCGCGCGGTGCTGCACGGCGTGGCGCCGGGCCGCGATCCGGACGAGAGCCCCGGCTTCGGCGCCCGCACACCCGCGCCGCTGGCCGCCTTGCTGCGCCAGTGCAGCGAAGACGCCGGTGAATGCCGCCGGCTCGGCGCGCGCGGCATCGAGCAAGCGCTTTCCGCCGCATCGCGCGAAGCCTTCGGCGCGCCGCAGTTCGTTCATTTCGACCCGGCGCCGCGCGCCTGAAGACAACCATTCGAAAACAGAGGAGCACCCATGGGCTACGGAAACTACTCTCACGCCGCGCACACGGCACTCATCGCCGACCGCGCCGCCAAGCCCGGCTCCGAGGTGTTCACGCAAACCGCCACGCATCCGCTGATGAACCCGCACGGGCTCAAGGTGCGCGAGTCGCGCGACAACGCCGACCACCCCAACTCGCTCGGCATTGCATTCGCGCTCGATGTCACGGGTTCGATGGGCGACATTCCGCAGACCCTCGCGCGCCGCGAGCTGCCCACCTTCATGAAGCTGCTGACCGATTGCGGCGTGGCCGATCCGCAGCTCATGTTCATGGCCATCGGCGACGCGAACTCCGACCAGGCGTCGCTGCAGGTGGGGCAGTTCGAGTCGACCGCGCCGCTCATGGACCAGTGGCTGACCTGGAGCTATCTCGAAGGCGGGGGCGGCGGCAGCGGTGAAGAAAGCTACGAACTGGCCTTCTACGTGATGGCGCAGCACACCGACATGGACTGCTGGGTGAAGCGCAAGAAGCGCGGCTACCTGTTCGTGACCGGCGACGAGCTGCCGTACCCGGCCGTTTCGCGCCGCCAGGTCGAAGGGCTCATCGGCGAGAAGCTCGACGAGGACATTCCCATCGAGGAAGTCATTGCCGCCGCGGCCGAAACCTGCCACCTGTTCTTCCTGATTCCCGACGCGCAGCGCCGTCGCCGCTGCGAGCCGCGCTGGCGCGAACTGCTCGGCGACCACGTGATCTGCATGGACTCGCCCGACGACGCCTGCGCCGTTGCCGCCGGCATCGTGGCACTCACGGAAAAAGCCGTGCCCGATCTCGATGGCCTGGCCAGGGTGATGAGCGCAACCGGCATGGAGAAGCAGCGCGTCAACGGCGTGCTTCATGCGCTCGACGGCTATGCCGCGCTGCTCGACCCCCATGCGCCGCGCCGCGCGCCGCCCAGCGCTGCGGGATCGGCGCCCCGGTCTTCGTGGTGGAAGCGCCTCTTCGGCTGATGGCCGCGTGACCACCACGTCGGCAACTACGACGCGCTACGTCTCACTGCTCGGCCTGGGCTTTGGCGACTGCGGCAAGGGCCTCTTCACCGACCACCTCTGCGGCGAGCTGCAGGCCCACACCGTGGTGCGTTTCAACGGCGGTGCGCAGGCGGGGCACAACGTGGTGCTGCCCGACGGCCGCCACCACACCTTTTCGCAGTTCGGTGCCGGCAGCTTCCATGCCGGGGTGGGAACGGTGCTCGCGAGCCCGGTGGCGGTGCATCCGACGGCGTTGCGCGTCGAAGCGGAAGCGCTGCGCCAGGTGGGCGTCGGCGATGCCTTTTCGCGCCTGCTGGTCGATGCGCGGTGCCGCGTCACCACGCCGTTTCACCAGGCTGCGGGCCGCCTGCGCGAATGGGCGCGGGGTGCATCGGCGCATGGCAGCTGCGGCGTCGGCGTGGGGGAAACGGTGCGGCAGGCACTGGCGGAGCCGGAGCTCGCGCTGCGCTATGGCGACTTGAAATCTCCCGCGCGTGCCTTTGAAAAACTCGAGGCCTCGCGCATGTCGCTGCGCCGCGGATTCGCCGCACTCGATGCGGCCTCGCTGCATGCCGAAGCCGCCGGCGAACTGGCGATGCTCGAAGACGCCTCGCTCTCGCAGCGCTGGCTGGAGGCCGCGGCGCCTTGCCTGCGGCAGTCGCCGCCCGCGAGCGCGGACGAAATCGGCAACCGGCTCTCGCGGCCAGGCACCGTGGTGTTCGAAGGCGCGCAGGGCGTGTTGCTCGACGAGTGGCGCGGCTTTCATCCGCACACGAGCTGGAGCACCATCTCCACAGTGGCCGTCGAAGCCGTGCTGCGCGAGGCAGGCATCGAGCCCGCCATGCGCGTGCAGCACCTGGGCGTGCTGCGCAGCTATTTGACGCGCCACGGCGCGGGCCCTTTTCCCACGCACGACGCTGGCCTGGACAAGCTGCTGGCCGAGCCGCACAACGCCGAGGCCGGCTGGCAGGGCGTGTTCCGCCGCGGCCATCCCGATGCGGTGCTGCTGCGCTATGCGCTCGCTGCCACCGGGCCGCTCGACGGGCTGGTGGCAAGCCACCTCGACGCCGTTGATGCAGCGCCGCTGCGCTGGTGCACCGGCTACCGCACGGCAGAGGGCGCGAGCCTCGACGCGCTGCCGTTCAGCAACGCGCCGGACCTCGGCCACCAGCAGGCACTGACCCGGCTGCTGCAAGGTGCGCAGCCGCTCTACGAACCCGGGCGCATCGCCACTGCCGACGAATGGATCGAGCGTGTGCAGGCCGCGAGCGGCTTGCAGGTACGCTATGGTGCATTCGGGCCGACGCGCCGCGCGGTGGTGCGATGCTTGCATCACAGGTCCCGAAGCCCTCACCACGATCGACCGACACCATGAATCCGACCCAAGACATCTACACCGAGCCGAACGCCGACCCCGACACCCTTGCCAACCTCGGCCCGCTGCGGGCCATGGCGGGCGTTTGGGAGGGCAGCCGCGGCGTGGACGTGAAGCCCAAGCGCGAAGGCCCCAAGACGCAGGTCTACGTCGAGCGCTACGAGCTGCAGCCGATCGACCCGCAGACCAACGGCCCCCAGCTGCTCTACGGCCTGCGCTATCACACCTACATCCACAAGCCCGGCCTCACCAAGATGTACCACGACCAGGTGGGCTACTGGCTCTGGGAGCCGGCCACCGGCACGGTGATGCACACGCTGGCCATTCCGCGCGGGCAGGTGGCCATGGCGAGCGGCCATGCCAAGGCCGGCGACACGCGCTTCACGCTCAGCGCCGAGCGCGGCAGCCTGGTGAACGGCATCGTGTCGAACCCCTTCATCGAGCAGGCCTTCACCACGCTGGCGTGGAACATCACCGTCACGCTCAATGCCGACGGCACCTGGTCTTACGACCAGGACACGGTGATGCAGATCCAGGGCCAGGCCGAACCGTTCCACCACACCGACCGGAACACTCTCACGCGGGTGCAAGAGCCAGGGCTCAACCCGCTGGCAATGCCGGACGCGCCGGCGCCCGTGGTGGTGTCGAAAGGGTAGGGGCGGCGCGCGGGAGCGGCATGCACCGGACCCGCGCGGCTTGGCGGCTTACCAGCGGACCTTCACGCCCACGCTGGCGTTGATTCCGCCCTTGGTGCGTGTCTCGCCGCCCGATGCCCACACCTTGCCCAACTCTCCATACACGCTCATGTTCTGGGTCAGCCGCAGCGTCGCGCCCGCCGCCAGTTCGGTGCTCGTGCCCCCGGTGCGGGTGGCAATGTCGGTGAACCCTGCCGGTCCGATGAAGCGGGTGACGTCCGTGCCGCTGCTGCTGCGGTAGACGTTGAACCGCGCATAGGGTTGCAGCGTGCCCGCGCTCGTGGTGATCTCGCCCTTGATGCGGACCCCGGCGCGCACCAGCCAGCCGCTGTGGCTGTGCTGCTGCACCAAGGCGCCGGCTATGCCGGTGTCGTCCAGGCTCACGCGCTGATGCACCAGCTGCAGCTGCGGCTCGACGATCCATTCCGGCGTGACGTGAAAGCCCTGGCCCACCTCGATGGAGGCCAGCAGGCTGTTGCCCTTGCCCGAACTGGAAGCGCCCAGGTCCGTTCCCGTGGTGTAGCGGTGGCGCCCGGCCTGCAGCACGCCGTCGAGGTACAGGCCGCTGTCGTTCTTCCAGGTGGCGTAGGCGCCCAGGTACTGGCTGCGCACGTTGCTGGAGCCGACCGCATAGTTCGCCATGCCGCGTGCAAAGCCGCTCACGCGCATGTCGCCCTCGAGCTCGCCGACATAGATGCCGAGGCGCCAGTGGGGGTCGGCCCACAAGTCGTTGCCGGCCTGGAAGCCCGTGAGGCGCCCTTTGCTGGTGGGGCTCACGGTGCCGGCCTGGCCGATGGTGCGATCCATGCTGACGATGCGGGCCCAGACCTGGCGATAGCCTTGGTCCGGCGTGGGCATGCTGGCCCCGGTCACGTCTTCGTCGCCGACACGCTGGTGCAGATTGCCCACCATCACCAGGTTGGCCTGGCGGAACTGCTCGGGCAGCGCGGCGTACAGCGGCACTTCGGCGCGGTAGGTGGGCACGATCACGCCCCCGGCCGGCGGTGGGGCGCCCAGTGGATTGCCGTCGTCGGGTGCCGGAGCTGGAGCCGGCGCAGGCGCAGGCGCAGGCGATGGCGATGGCGAAGGAGGTGGAGGAGGAGGTGGAGGAGGAGGAGGCGGGGGAGGAGGGGCGACGATGATGCCCGAGCGCAAATACCAGTTCTCCCCCGCCCCGCTCGCATCGGCCGCATGCAGCCGGTACTCATAGGCCCCCGCATCCACATGCCCGCCCGCCAGGCGGAACGCATCGCGGCTGGTCTGCGCCGTCGTCGTGGCCCCGTTCATCGCGCTCACCACCTCGATGCCGCTGCCCGAAGTCAGCGCCCCCAGCCCGCCCAGGTTCGTGATCTGGATGGTCGTCGTGCCGCTGGCAATCGCCGTGCAGCCGCTCAGGATCAGCCGGTCGCTCAGGCTGCTGCTCGTGCCCAGCGCCGTGCCCAGGCGCAGCGTGCCGTTCGCCCCCACCCAGGGCCCGTGCACCGTCAGCGTCGCACCCGGCGCACCGCTCAGCAGCGACACCGTGCCCGCATTCGCCATCGCCGCAATCGTCTGGCTGTGGCCCGCCAGGTCCAGCATCGCCCCCGCGGCCACCGTCACCGCGCTCGCGCTGCTGAAGGTGCCGGCCGCGCCCGCGCGCAAGGTGCCCGCCGCCACCTGGGTGGCGCCCGTGTACGTGTTCGTCCCGCTCAGCGTCAGCGTGCCCGACCCGACCTTCACCAGGTCCCCGGCGCCCGAAACGGGGCCCGACCAGCCCAGGCTGTGGGCCTGGGTGTCGAAGGTGCCCGTGCCGCCCAGCACCAAGGCATTGCCCAGGCTCAGCCCGTCGGCGCCGGCGATCACGCTGGCGCTCGCGCCGCTCTCGATGGCAATCGCCCCGAGCAGCGAGGCGCCCGCGTTCAAGGTCAGACTGTTGCTGCCGCCCGTGAAGACAATCGCCGCGGCGCGTGTGACGCCGTCGCCGCCCAGCCCGCCGGCGATGGTGCCGCTGTGCAGCAGGCTCAGGTTGGCGCCGCTCACCCCCACCCCGCCCACGCCGGACGTGCCAGCGGCCCCGCCATTGCTGTTCGCTCCACCCAGGCCACCCGCCCCGCCGGCAATGGTGCCGCTGTTGACGAGCGTGGCACCGGCGCCGGTGGAGACCAGCCCGGCCCCGCCGTCGCCGCCGCTGCCGGGGGCGCCGGTACCGCCCACCCCGCCACCACCGGCCCCGCCCGCACCCCCGGCGCCGCCGAGGATCTGGCCGCTGTTGATCACGCTCACCGCGGCGCTGCCCGCCAGCGTGAGGCCGGCCCCGCCCGCACCGCCGCCGCCGCCCGCGGCGTTGCTGCGCGCCGGCAGCAGTTCGGAGCCGCCCGCGCCGCCGGCCCCGCCCGCGAGGGTGCCGCTGCTCGTGAAGCCCAGGCCGGGCGTGGCCGCGCGCAGGAACAAGCTCCCGCCGCCGCTGCCGCCGCCGCCGCCCTGTGAATACGCATCGCCCCCGGCACCGCCGGCCCCGCCGGTGAAGACGCCGCTGCTGGAGACGCTGGACAGCGGGTCGAGCAGGGTGGCGCCGAGGCCGCCGGCGCCGCCGCCGCCCGCGGCCCAGTAGCCGTGGCCGCCCGCGCCGCCCGCGCCGCCGGTGGCGCTGCCCGAGGCGCTGGTGGTGGCCGGCGCCATGGCGTCGCCGGCATGGCCGCCGCCGCCACCGCCGCCATAGCCGTTGCCGCTGGTGAAGTCGCCGGTCTGGGATTGGCCCGCGCCGCCGGCATCGCCTTGCAGCACGCCGGGCGAGACGAGGGTGGTGGAAGCGCCGGCGGCGCCGCCCGCGCCCGGGGTGGCGCCGCCGAAGGAACCGATGTCGGCGGCGGATCCGGCGCTGGCACCGGCTTCGGTCGAGGCGCCGCCGTCGCCGCCGTGGGCGTTGACGGTGGTGTCGTTGAGGCCGCCGGAGCCGCCCTGGCCGTCGCTGCCGCCGCTGCCGGCGTGCAGGGAGGGATCAAGGGGCTGGCCGCCGATGCCTCCGGCAGCGCCCGCGGGCAGGGCCAGGCCGGCGCCCAGCAGCAGCACCGACAGGGCGATGGCGTGCAGGTGCAGGTCGGTGAGGGTGAGGGCGCGGCGGCAGTTGCTGACAGGACCCATTCCGGAGCCCGCGCTGGCCGACCGCGCGCGGCCGCGCGAGATTTCGGGGGCAGCCACCCAGGCGGCGAGCGATGGATTCCAGAGAGTTCGGAAGATTCTGTTCATGGCTTTACCTTTACGCGGCGGGTCCCCCGGTGACCTGCCAACGGGGGCGTCGCTTGCCGTCCGCATCGGATCGCAAGCGTTTTCGCCGTGAAGCCACTGTAGAAATTGCGCCGGCCGCGGGCATGAGCGGTGCGCCCCTTCTCCAGGGAGACAAACGCCCCGCGCGCGCTTTTACAAACCATGACAAATCGCCTGCCCGTGCAGGCAGGCTTGCCTCTCGTCCTACAGGCGCCGCGCCGCCCAGCCTGCAGCATCACGTCATGAGCAAATTGACCCTTGCAGGGATGAGTGCGGCCGTGTGGTGCGTGGCCGTGACCGCGATGGCGGAACCCGTGAAACTGCCCGTCGACAGCGATGAGAAGGGCACCATCTACGTGGCGCCCAATGTCAACTCCACCGAAACCTCGGCCTACACCAAGGGCGGCATCGTCGGCGTCCAGCGGCCTGACGGCAGCGGCAGCTACATCGGCACCGATACGTCCACGCCGCGGCCCACCTACTCGCTGGGCGCGAGCACGGGCGGCAACGTGTCGCTCACGGGCGGTGTATTGAGCGACGGCAAGAGCAACAACGGCGTGAAAGCCGGTGTGACCATCAAGTACTGATATTCAGCCGCGGCGCTCGCCGGGCTTTCCGTTCAACTGATCGGCCGACCGATCAGACCAGCGTGCCGTACACGATGAACCCGTCGTGCGACGCCATCTTGTCGTACAGCCTGCGCCCGGCCGTGTTGGTGACATGCGTCTGCCAATACACGCGATGCGCGCCCACGCGCTTCACATGCGCGTACACCCCTTCGATCAATTGGCGCCCCACGCCCCGGCCGCGCTCCGAGGGCGCCGTGAACAGGTCCTGCAGGTAGCAGTTCGGCTCGATGCGGGTGGTACTGCGGTGAAAGAGGTAGTGGGTCAGCCCCACGAGTTGGCCATCGCGTTCGGCCACCAGCGCGTGCACCGGTTCGTAGGCATCGAAGAAGCGCTGCCACGTCACCCGCGTGATCTCGTCGGGCAATGCGGTCGGGCCCTCGCGCTCGTAGAACGCGTTGTAGCCGTCCCAGAGCGGCTTCCAGGCTGCGTAGTCTTCCGGCGCCGGTGGGCGAATCAGGAGAGAAGAAGAAAGAGCGGAGGAGGAGGGCGTCATGCGTCGGCTGCCTGCACGTTGAAAACATGCGATTGCAACACGGCTCGGCTCGGCTCAACGACCGACGAAAGGGTTCAGCGCTTCTTCTTCGGCAGGTGATGGATCGGCGCGACTTGCCGCCAACGCCGTGGTGCGCGCGGCTTTGCGCGGTATGGAGGGTGCCGCGACCTTGCGCGGCGTGGAAGGAGCCTCGACCTTGAGCGGTATGGAAAGGCCGCATGCAGCCGGCGTCATGGGCGGAAAGACGGGCGGCTCGCCGGCCGGCCCCATCGATTGCTCGAGAAAGTCGAGCATCGTGCGCATGGCGGCGCTGTTGTGCCGGCGCTGCGAATAGGCGGCATACAGCCAATGGTCCTTCGGCATGTGCTCGCGCAGCACCGGCACCAGCGCGCCGCGCTCCAGGTGCGACTGCGCCAGCGGCTCGGGCACATAGGCCACGCCCGCGCCGCGCAGCGCCAGCTCGATGAGCGCGACGGCATCGTTGGCTTCCATGCGGCTGTGCACCTGCACGTCGATCGGCTTGCCCTTGGTCTCGAAAGGCAGGTGGGTGGCGGGCTTGGCCGAATAGCTCAGCACGTCGTGGCGGGCCAGGTCTTCGGGTACCTTGGGAATACCGCGCTGGGCCCAGTAGGCGGGGCTGGCGCACACCACCATGTCGAACGGCACCAGGCGCCGCACGATCAGGTTCATGTCGTCGATGCGCCCGCCCGTCAGGTGAATGTCGATGCCTTCCTCGATCAGGTCGATCTCGTTGTTGGTGAACACCAGGCTCACGTACACGTCGGGATAAAGCTTGATGAACTCGGCAATCACGTCGGACAACCAACCCGCGATCAGCCCGTGCGGTGCGCTCATGCGCAGGCGCCCCTGCGGATGCGAGCCATGGGCCTGCAGGTCGTTCAGCGTGTTCTCGGCCATGGCCACCAGTTCTGCGCTGCGGTCGAGCAGCACCTGGCCGGCGTCCGTCAGGCTCAGCGAACGCGTCGAGCGGTTGAGCAGGCGAACGCCGCTGCGCTCTTCGAGCTCCGCCACATAGCGGCTGACCGTGGCTTTCGACATGCCCAGCGAAATGGCTGCACGGGAGAAGCTGCGCCGAAACGCCACTTCGCGGAATGTTTTGATGAGATCGAGGCCGTCCATGGTGGCCGCATTGTTCCAGCTTCCCGAAGAAGCCGTGGATGCGGGGTCAACCTAGAGCGAGCGGCCGTCGAACTGGGTGACCGGAACTGCCTGCAGGTCGATGCCTTCGATGCAGCGGATGTTGATGGCCGCCATCGCCTCGCCCGATGGAGCCTTGGCTTCACCGTAGGGATGAATGCCGCAGGTCGGGCAGAAGCGGTGCTTGATGGCGTGCTTGTTGAAGAGGTAAACGCTCGTGTCTTCTTCGGGCGTGAGCAATTGCATGTTGCCGCGCGGCACAAACCACATCAGCGTGCCCTTGCGTTGGCACATCGAGCAATTGCAGGACATGGCCGAAGTGATCTCGCCCTCGGCCTCGAACTTGATGCGGCCGCAGTGGCAGCTTCCCTGGTACTTCATCTCGGTGTCCTCTTGTTAAATAGTAAACCGTCTGGTTGAGTATTGGATGAATGCAGCCGTATTGTCAAGCGGCGGCGGAACGCTTCAACTCGGCCGGCGCGTGTCCATAGGCCCTGGAGAACGCCCGCGAAAAAGCCGCGGCGCTCCCAAAGCCGGCCCGCCGCGCTGTCAGCTTGACGGCTTCTCCGGCCGCAAGGTGCCGGCGCGCCAGCGTGAGGCGCCACGAGCTCAGGTAAGCCATCGGCGTCATTCCCACCGTGGTGCGAAATGCCGACATGAATGCGCTCCTCGACATGGCCGTCCGATCCGCCAGGTCGTCCACCGTCCACTGCCGCGACGGCGCCTCGTGAATCGACACCAGCGCGCGATGCAACGCGGGGTGCGCAAGCCCGGCAAGCAAACCCGGCTTCTGCGCACCGGTGTCGATGGCGCTCCTCAGCACCATCAGCATGAGCACTTCCGCCAGGCGGTTCAGGGCGGCGCTGCGGCCGCATCGGCTTTCGATCGCCTCCGAGAGAAACGCCTTGGCGGTGGCCTCGAGGGCAAGCGACTCCTTCAAGGGCACCGATATTTCGTCGGGCATGGCGCTCATCAGCGGGTTGGTGTCGTTGTCGAAATCGACATGGGCTGCAACGCGCACATCGGGCGGTAGCGCGCTGGAGCCGTGCAACCGAAAGACGACCCTGGCACCGGCTTCGCCATTCACGCCATCCGCGCCCGCAAGCAGCAACACCGGGCCTCGCGTGGCAGCCTCGGCGAGCACGGCAACCCGCAGCTTGAACACCTCGATGAACGCCGCAAGGCGGTCGGCTTTGGCGAGGTTTGGACTTTGAATCATGAAATCTGGACTCTTCATGATCGCAAGCATGCGATCTTTGGGGCTCGTTTGCAACCACATCCAAAGGAACATCCAGATGCTGATCCCACGCCAACAAGCCCCGGAACTGGTGGTCGATACCCTTGCCGGTACCCCCTTTCGCTTGGCCGACGACGCGCCCGAGCGAATGACGCTGCTGTGCTTCTACCGGGGCCTGCATTGCCCGATTTGCGCCACCTACCTGAAAGAGCTGGAGCGGCTGACGCCCTCATTTGCCGAGCGCGGCGTCAGCACCATCGCGATCAGCTCGGACAGCGAAGAACGCGCCCGCGCCATGGCCGAGAAAATTGGCGCAGCCAACTTGCGAATCGGCTACGGGCTTTCGCTTTCGAAGGCCAGGGAGTGGGGGCTGTATGTGTCGGCGTCTCGCGGCAAGACGTCGATCGGCATCGAAGAGCCGGCGCTTTTTTCAGAGCCGGGCCTGTTTCTCGTCAGGCCCGACAACACCGTTTACTACCTCTCGGTGCAGTCGATGCCTTTTGTACGCCCCAATTTCGCGGAGGTGGTGCAGGCGCTGGATTTCGTGATCAAGAACGAGTACCCGGCCAGGGGTGAGTACACAGGCCCGCTGCAGGAGCAACGGGCCTGAACGGAGAGTGAGCGGGAGATGGCGCGCAGGGCGGTCTGGCGTTGCGGATACCCTGCGCATGCTCATCCAGCAGGCGTATCCGGCCACTGCAAGGCAGCAGGCCGGGCGGCTGCTTCGCCTACTTTGGGGCCGGCACTCGCCGGAGCACGTCGTCGTACGGTGCAAGGTCGAGAAAGGCGATGACCTCGGTCGCGCGCTTGTCCTTCATCCGGAAGATCCACACATAGCTGTTGCTGTAGGGCACGCCGTCGGCCGCAGTGGTGGTGCCGTCCCAGTGCACGATAACGTCGTTGCCGCTGGCCCAGATGTCTCTCACCACGGGACGGATGGGCGCGGACAACCGGTCGGCAAAAGGCTTCACCGCGCGGTCCAGAAAATCTTGCCGGCCGCGGTAAGTGCCGGCCACGGGGCTCGTGCCCTTGATGGTCCACACCACGTCGGGCGACAACACGTCCTGGAAGAACGTTCGGCCGCCTTGCTGCCATTGCGTGAAGGCATCGGCAATGAACTGGCGGTTGCGCTCCGCTGTCGGCTGCGGCGTATTGGCCAGCGCATCGAAGGAAAGAAGACCGCCAATGCCGAACAGTGCGGCCAAGGCCAACGACCGCAGGCTGAAAAGATATCGTTGCGTGGTCATACAAGACTCCTTGAAAAAGCAGGTTGACGAACGGGCTGTGAGCTCCAAGGAAAGTCTGCAACCGCAAGGCCCGCAGCGGTAGCAAGGTTGTCCAGCCTTTTTGTACGATCCTGCGAGAAAGCGGGCCCTGCCTCGATGATTCACGCGTCCGACCGGCGCTGCCTTTAAGACGTCGCCTCGAGAACACCGTCTTTCGCCAGCCCTTCGTGCGGTTGTTTCTTCACCAGCCAGTTCGTAGCGACCAACGCCAGAAGAACGGCCGCCGCGGCGCAACCGAACACCGATTGCAACCCATGGGCCAGCGCCGCTGTGACGGCATCCGCCGCTGCACCGCGCGACAGCGCACCCGGAGCGGCAAGTTCCCCTTTGACCAGGTGCGCGAGCAGCGCTGCCAGCAGTGCCACGCCCGCGGCGCCGCCGAGGCTGCGCAGCATGATCGGCGCCGCCGTGGCAATGCCCATGTGCTGCGCGGGCGAAACGCGCTGCGCCACGACGGTGACGATGGGAAAGAGCAGCCCCAGCCCGAGTCCCAACGGCAGCAGCGCGGCCGACAACGCCAGCGGCTCCGTCGGCAGCCAGCGCAGCACGCCCGCCATCAGGCCGAACGACAGCAACATCAGCATGCAGGCCGCACGCGCTATTGAAGCGGCGGGCCTTTGCGCGCGCAGCAACTTGCCGCTGGTGACAGCCGCCATGGTGATGCCCGCCATCAAGGGCAGCAGATGCCACGCGGAACCGGTGGGCGACAGGTGCAAGCCAATCTGCAGGTACTGCGGCAAGAACACCACGGCGGCGTAGAGCGCAACGCCGGTCGCCGTTCCGATGAAGCTCACCGCCGCATACGCCGGGCGCGTGAACAGCGACAACGGCAGCAAGGGGTGCGCGGCTCGCTTCTGGCGCCAGACAAAAGCCAGCGTGAATGTTGCGCCCAGCGCCAGCAAAACCCACATCGAAACGCGCTCGGGCAAGTTCAGCTGGCCATGCTGGGTGGCCAGCAAAAGCAAGACGAGCGCGGCCGTGAGCAGCGCCGCACCGAGCCAGTCGACACGCGTGCGCTGCGGCCCTTGCGTGGCCGGCGCTTGCTGCGCGGCCGTCGGCTTCGATGGAAGCGTCGATGCCAGCACGCACCAAGCCAACGCTGCCGGCGGAACGTTCATCCAGAAAGCCCAATGCCAGGACAGGTGCTCCACGAGTGCGCCGCCCATCAGCGGGCCGAACATGGTCGAGACGCCATAGGCCGCGCCGAGCAGCGCCTGGTAGCGGCCGCGCTCTTCGGGCGCGAACAGGTCGGGCACCGTCAACATGGCCAGCGTCATCAGCCCGCCGCCGCCGGCACCTTGCAGCGCGCGTGCAAGCACCAGTTGCCGAACGTCCTGGCTCGCCCCGCAGGCCAGCGAACCGGCGAGGAACAGGCCGATGGCCAGCAGCAGCATCGGCTTCTTGCCGAGCACATCCGCCAGGCGCCCATACAGCGCAATGACCACCGTCGCGGCCAGCAGATAGGCCGAGAACACCCATGCCAGCGGCCAGCCTCCCGGCAGCTCGCGTGAAATGACGGGCAGCGCGGTGGAAAGAATGGTCTGGTCGAGCGCCGCGAGGACGAGCATCAGCACGAGCATGGCGAAGGGCAGCAGGGGCGAAGAGGTGCGCGAGGCTTTCATGGAACCGTTCTGTCAGGGCAAGGGGCGCCAGTGTCCGCAGCCGCAATACTTTTGTACAGTGCAACCTATTGAACATATGATTTCGCATGGCGAACACATACGACCTCAACCTGTTGACCGCACTCGATGCGCTGCTGTCCACCGGCAGCGTCACGGCGGCCGCCGCGCGCATGCACCTGAGCACGCCCGCCATGAGCCACACCCTGGCGCGTATTCGCGAATCGTTCGGCGATCCGATCCTGGTGCGTGCCGGCCGCAAGCTGGTGCCCACCCCTCGCGCGCTTGCGCTGGCGGAGCCCGTGCGCGCCTTGCTCGCACAGGCGCAGGCGTTGCGCGCCCCGGCGGATGCGCAAAGCCTTGCGGCCGTGAAGCGGCGCTTCGTGGTGCGTGCGCCCGAGGGCATCGCGGTGGTGTTCGGCGCCAGCGTGTCGCAAACGCTGGAAGCGGAAATGCCGCTGGCCTCGCTCCAGTTCCTTCCGGAAACCTACGCCGACCCGGGCGCATTGCGCGAAGGGCGCATCGACCTGGACGTGGGCAGCTTCAGAGGCACCGATCCCGAGACCGAAACCCAGGTGCTGTCGGAGCAAACACTGGTGGGCGCGGTGCGTGCCGGGCATCCGCTGCTCAAGGGGCTGAAGAAAACGCCGATGACGGCAGCGCGGTATGCCGATGCGCGCCACGTCGGCGTTACGCCGCGCCAGGGCGAGCCGTCGCCGGTGGACACGGCGCTGGGCCAGCTGGGCTTGCAGCGCCAGCTGGTGTTGCTGGTGCCCAGCACGTTCTCGGCATTGATTGCCGCCTCGCGAACCGAGCTGGTCGCCAGCGTTCCCGAGCGCACCGCGCGGGGCATGGCGGATTCGCTCGGCCTCACGATCTTCGAGTTGCCTGTTGCAGTGCATTCGGAGCCGCTGCGCATGGCATGGCACCCGCGTCACCACGTCGACCCGGCGCACCGGTGGCTGCGCGAAAGCATCCAGCGGCTGCTCGACGACCGGCGCTGGATTGTGCCGTCCGTCGCCTCGCTGACCGGGGGTGCGAAGAAGGGCGTGGTGTGACCGGCGCCGCGCGCCGTCAGGCCTGAAAGTTGAGCCTGAGTCCCGCCGTGGGCCAATCGTCGATGGCAACCAGCCGCCCGCTGCCCGACAGCGTGACGTACGCCGTGCGCATGTCGCGCCCGCCAAAGCAGATGTTGGTGGTGTAGCGGTCTGGCAGCGGCACGTGCTCGCAGGTGCTGCCGTCCGGCGCGACGATGGTGATGCCGCCGTGCAGCAGCGTGGCCACGCAGAGGTTGCCCAGCGCATCGGCCGCCATCGAATCGAAGCGCTGGTAGTGCCCGCCCGGCGATGCGCACAGCATGCGTCCGCCGTGCGGCGAAGGCCAGCCGTCCTTGCGCACCCGCCCCGGCGCCGTGATGTCGAAGGCCCAGAGCCGAGCGCCTTCGGTTTCCGCGTAGTAGAGCGTGCGGCCGTCCGGCGAAAGCGCGATGCCGTTGGGCGTCATGGCCGGCTGCGCGATGGCATGCACGCCGCCGCCATCGCTGTGGCCATAGAACACGCCGCCGCGGTCCATGTCGCGCTCGCGCGTCTTGCCCAGGTCGGTGAAGTAGAAGCCGCCTTGCGCGTCGAACACGATGTCGTTCGGCCCGCGCAGCGCAAAGCCGTCGACCGTGTCGTACAGCCGCTCGGCGTGGCCGGTGGCAAGGTTCACGCGCTCGATGCGGCCGCCCGAATAGTCTTCGGCCTGGCCCATGGGACGGTGGCAGCCGTCGGCCTCGGTGTGCCAGCGAAAGCCGCCGTTGTTGCACACGTACACCGCGCCGTCAGGGCCCATGGCCGCGCCGTTCGGTCCGCCGCCCAGGTCGGCCACCACCTGCACCAAGCCGTCGTGCCGCACGCGCGTGAGCGTGCCGCGCGCAATTTCGACCAGCAGCACCGAGCCGTCGTCCATGGCGATCGGCCCTTCGGGAAACTGCAGGCCGGCGGCGAGCTCGCGGATGTGCATCGGAAGCCCCTTTCTCTTGCTGGGCCGCCTTTTTACACCCGCATCGCCCGGGCTCGAGGGCGTCAGTCGCCGCCGCAGCCGTTGCGCTCCAGCACCGGCAGCAGCTGCGGCCCCAGCGACTTGAGCAACTGGGTTGGCAGCGCGCTGGTGAACCGGTAGCGCGCGGCATAGGGCTCGTTCACGTAGGCCATGATGGTGCCGAAGTAGCGGTCGCCAATGGTGAACACGAAGGTGGCCGAGCGGCTGATCTTGCGCTCCGCGTTCTTGTGCCCGCTGCCGCCCGTGTGCCCGTAGCGGTGGTCGCCGGTGCCGGTTTTGCCGCCCACTTCGAGCACGCGGCCGTTCGCATCCACCAGCACGCCCTTCAGGCGGCGGGCCGTGCCGTCTTGCACCACCTCTACCAGCGCACGGCGCAGGGTTGCGGCCACCTCGGTGGGCAGCACTCGCTCGGTGCTTGCGTTGCGCGGCTCCAGGCGCGTTTCGTAGGGCGTTTCGCGCGCAAAGTGCAGGGCGCCCACGCGTTGCACGGGCCTGCGCATGCCGTCGTTGGCGATGATGCCCATCAGTTCGGCCAGCGCAGCAGGCCGGTCGCCCGATGCGCCGATGGCGCTTGCGTAAGACGGCGTCAGCGATTCGAACGGGTAGCCCAGGCGCTGCCACGAGCGGTGGATCTGCGCGAAGGCGTCTATCTCGACCAGCTCGCGCAGGCGCGTGTCTTGCGCGCTCTTGTGGCGCGTCTTGAAGAGCCAGGCGTAGACCTCTTGCCGTTCGTTCGCGCTCGCGTTCAGCACTTCGGTCAGGGTTGCGCCGGGGTGGCTCCGCAAGAAGCCCACCAGCCACAGCTCCAGCGGATGCACCCGCGCCACGTAGCCCCGATCTGCAAGCGACAAGCCCGCGTAGGTGGTGCGCAGCGCCCGCAGTGCGCGCGGCGAGCCGGCGCCGCGGCCCACCTTTTGCGTGAGCAACTCATCAAGCCGCTCGTCGCTCGCCTCCGGCTCTATGGTGAACAGCACGCTGGCCACGCGCGGTGCCGTGGGCCTTGTGCTGCGCAGCAGCCGTGCCTCGGCCTCCGCGGCCGGCAACCGCTTGTACTTGCGATAGAAGCGCATCAGGTAGGCCGAGCCTTCCCGGTCGGCAAAGCGCGCGAGCAGTTCGCGCCGGCGCGGGTCGGCGGGGTCTTTCAGCAAGACCTCGGCGTCTGATTCGCCGCCGAACATGCGGTGGCGCACCACGTCGCGCATCAGCCGAATGAACACCAGGTTGACCGAATGCTTGAAGCCTTCGCGCACCGTCATCCACTCGCTGTTGCGCGAGCGCTCGAAATTTTCGAACTGATGCAGGCCGCCCCCGGTAAAAAAGGCTTCGCCCGGGTTGGCCGAATACTTTCTCTCCATGGCCGCCTCGAGCATCGGCGCCAGGCGCTTGTCTTTGGCGCGCAACAAGTACTGCTGCGCCCAGGCACCCAAGGGGTCGCGCGGGCCGGGTGCCAGCGCCCTCAGCTGAGCGGGGCTCAGGCCCGCCCAGCGGCCGTGCAGCTCGGCCACCAGCTCCAGGTAGCTCACCAGCGTGCGCAGCTTGGCGGTGGAGCCCAAGTCGAGCCGCGCGCCCTGGTTCACGTCGAATGGCTGGTCGATGTTGTCTGCCTGAACCCGCAGCAGGTTGGCCTGGGGGCCGCGCTCGAACAGCGTAAAGCTGTAGATCAGCGGGCTCGGGTCGGCGCCAGCATCGAGCAGGTGCGGGCCGTACAGCCCCGCCGCCTTGGCCGCGGCCGGCGTGCGCATGCTCGTCAGCACCTGCGCCGCCAGCGCCTGGGCCTCGCCGTCGAGGCTGGTTTCGGCTTCCAGGTCGAGCCGCTCCAGGTCGTAGGCGCGCGGCACGTCGAGCAGGGTGGAGATGTGGGTGCGCAGCGCGCTCGTCGCCTTGCGCTGAACAAAGTCTGGCCGCGCGGTTGCGGGCAGCTCGGGCCGCAGGTGCAGGGGCGCTGCAAGGGCCGCATCCCGAAGCGCCGGCGAGATCACGCCCGCATCGGCCATCAGCCGCAGATAGCTGTCGGTCAGCCGCGCCAGGCTTGCACCGTCGCTCAGCAGGTGCTGCGATGGGCGGCGCTGCGCAATCATCAGGGACAGCGCCTGCTTGAAGGCTTCGGCCTGCCGCTGCTGCGCACCGGGCGTGGGGGCGGCGCCCTCCGCGTGGTCGGCGAGCAGGCGGTTCACCTCCCGAAAGTCGCGCCCGTACCAGGCCCACAGCCCGTCGCCCATGCCGTGCACCTCGCCCATGCCAGGGCGCGCGGCCAGCGGCACCGTGTCGAGATAGTCGACCACGATCTGGCGGCGCCGCGCCAGCGTGTCGTCGCCGTCTTGATAGGCCCGCACCGAGGCCGACGCCATCTGCCGCAGCTTGTCGCGCACAGACGCGGTGCGGCCGTGCGGCGAATGGCGGTACTTTTCGATTTGCGTGGCCAGCGTGCTGCCGCCCGTCGCCATCTGGCCCGGGCTGAACACCCGCAGCGCCTGCTCCAGCGCGGCCTTTGCGAAACGTTCGGGGTCGAGCGCGGGGTTGCGCTGCGGCGGCTCCGCGTCCAGCAGGTGGCGGTCTTCGACGAACAGCAAGCTGCTCACCAGGAGCGGCGGCACCTCTTCAAAACGCTCGTACGCGCGCTGGGGAGAACGCGTGTGCAGCAGCGCCGCGGCGCGGCAGTCGCGCACGGTAAGGCCGGCCTGGTTCTTCTCGCGGTAGGGGGTAAAAAGCCCGCGCTCTTGCAGCTCCATGAGCCGCGGCGACATGCGCGCCTGGCGCGTGATGGTGTAGCCCTGGGGCTCCAGCCGTTCGATAAAAGCGGGAAGATCGTGATAGCCCAGCCGCTCGTCATACGGCCCGGTGTGGGGAAAGCGGATGGCGTTGCTGGCGCCCGCGTCGACGCTGAAGCTTGCGCCGGCGGAAAAGTCGCGCCAAAAGGCCGATTGCAGCCGCGAAGTCTTCAGTTCGTGTGCCGCGAATGCCACAAGCGCACCCACGACACCGAGACCGGCGCCGATCCAGAACAGCCTCTTGAACCATGTCATGCTCTGCCTCGCACACAGTTTGCAGCGTGGGTCCGTCAGTGACGATGATGCTCTTTTTGTAGCGCTTTAGGTTGTGCATGGCGGCGTTCGATGGGGGAGAACTACCTAGGCGGATTGCCGGGGCGCTGGCATACAAAGGCGGGTTGGCTGTTTTTGGATTGCGGCGAAGCGATTGCTTAGGCCAACGCCTTGATGGGCCGCTCGCGCCCAGCCTTCGTGAGCATCGGCGCCACCGCGCAAAAGGCAGGGCGCGGGGTCTGCCCGGCGCAGTTGCTCGGGATCATCGGCGCCTTCGTGGCCAGCACAACGCCCGCCGCATAGGCCCCGCTCCGGAAGGCGAGGCTCTTCGCCAGCATGTTGCCCGCGCGACGTCGGGCACGATCAACACGTTTGGCCCTGGCCTGCCACCGGCGAGACAACGCCCTTGATGCTTGCCGCCTCGGCGCCGATCGCGTTGTCCAGGGCCGACGGCCCGTCGACCAGGGCGCCGGTGAGTCGGCCGCGGGCGGCCATTTTGCACAGCACGGCCTCGTCGAGAGTGGGCGCGATGAGCTCCGGTAGGTGGGTAGTTCGCGGAGTTTGCAGTCACTGGCGGACGGGCTGCCGCGCGAAACCGAAGTGCTTTGACGCGTTAACGAATGGCCCATCAAAAGCAAATCGTTAACAAGTTGCACCACAATGTGTCCATTGGAAGCAATGAACACAATGAGCCCCATCCACGCGGCGCGCGAGTACGTTTTAGAAGCCGTCCAGAAGCCCGCGCTCGCGAGCGCTCTGCCCGATTCGATCAAGTTCAAAATCCGCAGCGCCGGGATATGGGTGAACCGTTTCAGACGGGTAGGGGACTTGTTCGTATACCTGAAGCGCTTCAACGGACGTACACAGGACGGCCTCTCTGAAGAGATGCGCGCGCTTCGGCTCGAAACGTTCGAAGACATCGTTGAACCTTTTGAAAGCCGGTTCGCCGATTGGGTCGGAGATCGGTTTCGCGCATCGGACTTCGTCATTGGGGAAACGTACAGCTCGCATGACATCTTGATCTTTGCGGGGATCTACGACACTCGCACTGAAGGGATGCTGGTCATCGAATCTGGAGAGCACCCTACGGCGGTCGTCATTAAGGCGACCATGAGCGGAGGCAAGTACAACAACGCGTGGCTGGAAGAAGGCCAACGGCTGAAGTACTACCTGAAGAGCATCACTCGGAACGGCGTCGTGCAATTTGGTGAACACTTCAAGCCCAACGCGGCGGTTTTGAACGTGCCGGGCTTGCCAGTACTCGCTTTCGTGCGGCAAGCGGAGGGCGATCCATTTGTGTATGCCGGGGCTTTCTCGAATCAGCAGATGCATGAAGAGCCGGACGGTGCGAAGTGGTTTGAGCTTGCGCTAATAGGCTCTGATGATTTGATCGCCGACGCGGACTATGTGCAGCGAGAGTTGCAGGACCGTGTGGCTCAAGCCTCGACGCGGCCAAGGCAAGAGCGTCTTGTACGCTTAGCCAACGCGCCGACGAAGCCCAAGATCATTCGGACCGTTTCGACAGCGTTCGTAAGAAATCCCGATGTGGTTGCCGAAGTCCTCTTTCGAGCGGAAGGGCGCTGCGAAGGATGCAAGAAGCCAGCGCCCTTTGTCAGCAGGGCCACTGGCGATCCGTATCTGGAGGTGCATCACATCGCGCCGTTGGCGCAAGGCGGTGATGACACGGTGGCCAACGCCTGGGCCCTCTGCCCAAACTGCCATCGCGAAAAACACTTCGGCTAACGCCAAAGCGTTCCCACCTGCCGTGCCTCTCCGGGATGAGCGGTTCGATGCGATTGGCTCAAATTTTCAGCCGTCGTGGATGCAGTTGCGGAGCGCCGCAGAACACACTCGCGGCTAACCGACTGTACGTTTGCTCCTGAGCTGCCGTTCGTAGAACACAGCCGTTTGAACGATTGGTTTACCGAGCAGAGCACCAGACCGATCATCTAAAGTTGAGACCGCGTGGGGCCGGCATCGAGTTGTCGGCTTGCCGGCAGCGCGGAGCGGCTCCAGCGAGGCATCGAGGTGCTGCCGAGAGCATCGCGCACATCTGGCGAAGCATCGCGATAGGCCTCATGTCCGGCGAGCAGCAGCCCGTGATCATTCATTTCATCGGCGCAGCAAAGAAGGTGCGCTTGGTAGCTCCGCTGCACAATGTGTCACCTCAAACACTCTCAGCGACCCATGAACACAGTCGAACAGAAGGTCTTGTCAGCGCAATGGAATCTGGAAAGGCAGCTTTTTTGGGTCTCGCAATCCGAAATTAAGATTGGAGTACTCGTGACTATGGACCTCGGAATGTTTGCGGGGTTGGCCGCTTCCTTCGCATCCACAAAAATGCACCTCCCGTGGGCAATCGTATTTACGGCAGGCTGCATTGCGCTCTTGATGGCTGGCCTGTTGTTTTCCGCTATGTGCTTGATGCCCAGAGTCAAGGCGCCACATGACTCCATGCTGTTCTTCGGCAAGGTGGCGAGGCGTGACGCCGACGCCTATGTAGCGCAGTTCAAGACTGCCACCGCAGAACAGTTGCTAGACGATTGGCTTTACCAAGTGCACACCAACGCAAAGATCGCGGAGGCGAAGCATACGTGGGTGCGACGTGCCATGTTCGCTTCGTTTGGGGGCGCTGCGTGTTGGTTGCCCGCCGTGTGGCTGATGGCCGAGTTCTGAGGACAGTATGGCGCTCAAAGACGAGTTGGAATCTCATGTCGAATCGATCGCGCTGGGCATGTGGCCGGACCCGATGCCTCAAGGGAGAGTAGTCCCTACAGCAGGCTCGCTGACCTTCGGCAACACCGGCACCAATGTCGATGCTTGCGTGATGTACTCGGACATCCATAAATCGACTGCGATGGTCGATCAGCTGCATTCGCATCGCGCCGCTGAGCTTTACAAGGCATTTCTGCACTGCGCCGCGAAAATCACGCGTGCAAACGGCGGCGAGGTGGTTGCTTACGACGGAGACCGGGCGATGTCGATCTTCATGGGCGACAACAAAGCCGATCGCGCGATCAAGGCTGCATTCCAACTGCATTGGGCCGTGCTCAAAATCGTCAACCCACCGCTTGCGCGAGCTTGGCCGTCAAGCGCCTATACGCTTCAGCATACGGTCGGAATCGACATGGGCAACCTGCTCGCTGCAAAGACGGGTGTTCGCGATGACAACGATATCGTTTGGGTTGGCTCTGCGGCCAATCATGCTTCGAAGCTGAACAGCTTTAACGGACTCGACATCAGTTTTCCGACGCGAATCACCGAGGCCGTATACAACGCAACGACCTTGAAATCGAACTCGAATGGGAACTTTTGGCCCGATACCTTTGCCATTGACGGCATTGGATACTGGCGGTCGCCATTCTGGATGGAGATTTCGTAGCCGCCAGAAGCCACGCCATGCACGCCTCGGCGATCACCAGAATGATCAGCAGCTCAGCCGTCGAATGAGCAATATTCATGAAAGCACTCAAGGCCTGCGACATTTCAATGCCTTTCGTCTGTTCGATGGTTTGGGCTGGCCTCGAAGCCACCGGCGATGCGCGTGTGCGTCATTGCTCACAATGCAGCAAGGCCGTGCACCGGGTCACCACGCAGGCCAAGTACCGGACTGCCCGGCGCCTTGGGCAGTGCGTCTGCTGGGTGCTTGGAGACGCTGCGCCATGAGCGATGACGTGCCTGCAACCAACACGCCGCTGCCGCCTTCGACGGCGCCCGACAGCTTCAACATCTGCGGCAGGGGCTTCGGCACCGAAGAAGAGGCGCGTGAGGTCTGTGGAGCAGTCGGCGCGTACGTGCGTGAGTTCGGCCGCGTCTTCGACCTGAGTGCGCTCGACGGCCTTACCGTCGCCGGAGACTATGCGCAGGCCCTTAGCGAGTTCGACCGTGGCGTCGAGACGGCCAATAAGCTGGCTCCCACCGAGGGCCACGTGGTCGGCGTCGCGATGACCCCGTGCGCGCTTCGCGACGGGGTGCTCAAGAGCCACATCTTCATCAATGCTGCCTACGCGCTGCCGCTGAAGAATGAGGAGGACCCGGACTTTCCACTTGCGGTGCACTTGCTGGCCCACGAGTGCGCCCATGTTGACGCGACCACCAAGTTCGACACGGCCTTTCCGGGGGTGTCGCTTCGCATGACCTACCCCGATGTCTGGAAGCAGTACCGAGGGCGCGCGATGATGGCCTGCTGGGACGAGTACGCGGCAACGCACGGCTCTGCGCTTTTCGGGCGTGTGCCGGCTGACGACTATGAGGAGAGCTTTCTCGGCGCACTGGAGAGGACGCGACCGCAGGCCAATGAGTTCATTGCGAACTACCGGACGCATAGGCGTGTCGATCAGGCGCTCGACGAGGTGTATACAGCCTATGCCGAACTCCTCAAGCTCGCGGCCTACCTACTGGGCGATCTTGATGGCGCTGATGTCCCCGTGCCAAAGCGCGCCCGTACGACCGCTGCGCTCGACGGCCACTGGTTCCGCAAATACTTCGACGAACTCCACACGGCCTGCCGTTCGCTGTGGGCAGAGAATGGTCGCTGGACAAGCATGGCCGGGTTTGAGGCCATCGCCGACATCTGCGACCGAGTGGTGGCTGAGGGCGGTCTGCACCCGCGCTACATGGCAGACGGCCAGGTCTTCGTCGGCATTCCCTGAGGGCAGCACTCTCCGGCCTTCTGCCCCTGTCGACCTCGACCCGTCGCGCCCTTGCTGCCGGGCTCGCACCGATAGACCGGTTGTGCGATAGAAGGCACGTGGATGGCGAGAGGAGCTACGGCAGTTGCGGCGTTGCGGACAAGGCGCCCTCGCTTGATGCAAGTTGAGTGATAGCACGGGCAGTTTGAATTAAATGCGGTGGTGAGCTGCGATGCTTGAAATCCTCTTACATCGTCCGCTACCTAGCGAAAGAAAAAAGCCCCGCCGCTATCTTTTTGATAGCAACGGGGCCTTATCTGTATTGGTGCCGGAGAGATGAATCGAACACCCGACCTTCTCATTACGAATGAGCTGCTCTACCGACTGAGCTACACCGGCTAAGCCTGCGATTATAGCAAGCCTGTCAGGCCTTTTCGGCGTGGTACTTCGTCAAACGCTCGACTTCGTTACGCGAACCCAACATCACGCTCACGCGCTCGTGCAGTTTGGTCGGCTTCAAGTCCAGGATGCGCTGCTTGCCGTTGGTGGCGGCGCCGCCGGCCTGCTCGACGAGCCAGCTCATCGGGTTGGCCTCGTACATCAGGCGCAGCTTGCCGGCCTTTTCGGGCTCGCGCTTGTCCCACGGGTACATGAACACGCCGCCGCGCATCAGGATGCGGTGCACGTCGGCCACCATACTGGCAATCCAGCGCATGTTGAAGTCCTTGCCGCGCGGGCCTTCCTTGCCGGCCAGGCATTCGTCGATGTAGCGCTTCATGGGCTCGTCCCAATGGCGCATGTTGCTCATGTTGACGGCAAATTCCTTGGTATCGGCCGGAATCTGGATGTCTTCCTGCGTCAGCACGAAGCTGCCTTGCTCGCGGTCGAGCGTGAACATGGCCACGCCGTTGCCCACGGTCAGCACCAGGGTGGTCTGCGGGCCGTAGATGCAGTAGCCGGCGGCCACTTGCTGGGTGCCGGGCTGCAGAAAGTCGGCTTCCTGCACGCCGGGGGTGTCGTCGGGCTTCTTCAGCACACTGAAGATGGTGCCAATGCTCACGTTCACGTCGATGTTGCTGCTGCCGTCGAGCGGGTCGAACATGAGCAGGTATTCGCCCTGCGGGTAGCGGTTGGGCACCACGTAGATGCTGTCCATTTCCTCGCTGGCCATGGCCGCGAGGTGGCCGCCCCATTCGTTGGCCTCGATGAGCACTTCGTTGGCGATGATGTCCAGCTTCTTCTGGATTTCGCCCTGCACGTTCTCGCTTTCGGCGGTGCCGAGCACGCCGCCCAGCGCGCCCTTGTTGACGGCTTGGCTGATGCTCTTGCAGGCGCGGGCCACCACTTCGAGCAAGAGGCGCAGCTGGCCGGGAATGAGGCCGTCGGCGCGTTGTTGTTCGACGAGGTAGCGGGTGAGGGAAATCTTCTGTTGTTGAGCCATGTGCTTCCAGTGTTCCTTGCTTGCTTGTTCAGTTGCCGGCCAGGGCGCGGGTGACGACTTCGTGCGTGTCCTTGCTCAGGTCGGGCTTGGCGGCCACGCGGGCAATCGCTTCGCGCGCGGCGCTGCGGTAGGGCTCGGCCAGCTTGCTCCAGCGGTCGAGCGCGCGGGCGAGGCGGGCGGCCACCTGGGGGTTGATGGCGTCCAGCTCCACGACGCGTTCGCTCCAGAACACGTAGCCCGCCGCGTCGGGGCGGTGGAATGCGCCGGGGTTGGCGCTGCAGTAGCTGAAGATCACGCTGCGGGCGCGGTTCGGGTTCTTGATGGAGAAGTCCGGGTGCTTCATCAGCTGCTTCACGAGCGGCAAGATGTCGCCGCCACGGTCGGGCGCGCCGGCCTGCAGCGAAAACCACTTGTCGATGACCAGCGCCTCGTCCTTGAAGATGGCGTGGAATCGCGCGAGCGCCTGCGCGGCCAGCGTGTGGCCTGACGCCACGAGCGCATTGAGCGCGTTGAAGCGGTCGGTCATGTTGCCCGCGTCTTTAAAGCGCTGCAGCGTCTTGCCGGGCCACACGGTGTCGCCCGATGAGCGCGCCGCCAGGCACAAGAAGTTCAGCGCCATGCCGGCGAGCGCGCGGCGGCCCGACGAGGTCGGGTCGGGCGTGTAGGCGCCGGTGTCGTGGTTTTCTTCGTAGGCCTGCTGCCAGTCCTGGAAGAGGGCGGTGGCCAGCTGGGCGCGCATGGCTTCGCGCACCAGGTGCACGCGCTGCGGGTCGACCACGTCGAGCTGCTCGGCAATGTAGGTTTCCGAAGGCAGCGTGAGCACCAGTTCCTTGAAGGCGGCGTCGAGCTTGGGGTTGCGCAGCACGCTGCGCATGGCGTCGATGTAGGCGTCGTTCAGCACCGGGGTGGTGTCGGTCGCCAGCGCGGCAATGCCGTGCAGCGCGGCGCGCAGGCCCAGGCGCTGGCCGGCTTCCCAGCGGTTGAACGGGTCGGGGTCGTTGGCCAACAACGTCAGCAGCTGGGCGTCGGTGTATTCGAAGTCGAGGATCACCGGCGCGCTGAAGCCGCGCAAGATCGAAGGCACGGGTTCGGCGTCGAGGCCCACGAAGGTGATCTGCTCGCCGGCGCGCGAAAGCACCACGGTGCGCGTGCCTTGCGCCGCTTGGCTCTCGCCTTCGAGCTGAATCGGAAGCTCGCGCCCGCTGGCGTCGAGCAGGCCGACGTTCAGTGGAATGACGAAGGGTTCCTTGGTCGGCTGGCCGGGAGTGGGCGGGCAGCTTTGCAGCACGCTCAGGGTGTAGCTGCGGTTCTGCGCGTCGTACACGCCGTGCGCGGCCAGGCGGGGTGTGCCGGCCTGGCTGTACCAGCGCTTGAACTGCGGCAGCAGGCGGGCCAGCTCCGAATCGGGGTTGGCGTCGGCAATGGCTTGCGCAAAATCGTCGCAGGTCACAGCCTGGCCGTCGTGGCGCTCGAAGTACAGCGTAATGCCCTTCTCGAAGCCCTTGCGGCCGACCAGCGTCTGCATCATGCGGACCACCTCGGCACCCTTTTCATAGATGGTGACGGTGTAGAAGTTGCTGATCTCGATGTAGCTGTCGGGCCGCACCGGGTGGGCCATGGGGCCGGCGTCTTCTGGGAACTGGGCGGTGCGCAGCACGCGCACGTCTTCGATGCGCTTCACGGCGCGGGCGGAGGCGTCGGCGCACAGGTCCTGGCTGAACTCCTGGTCGCGGAAGACGGTAAGGCCTTCTTTCAGCGACAGCTGGAACCAGTCGCGGCAGGTGACGCGGTCGCCGCTCCAGTTGTGAAAGTACTCGTGGCCGACCACGCTTTCGATGTTGCTGTAGTCGGCGTCGGTGGCGGTGGCCTGGTTGGCCAGAACGTACTTCGTGTTGAAGATGTTCAGGCCCTTGTTCTCCATGGCGCCCATGTTGAAGTCGCTGGTGGCCACAATCATGAAGCGGTCCAGGTCCAGCGGCAGGCCGAAGCGGGCTTCGTCCCACAGCACCGAGTTGACCAGCGAGTTCATCGCATGCTCGGTCTTGTCGAGGTCGCCGGCGCGCACGTACACCTGCAGCAAATGCTCCTTGCCGTTGCGCGCGGTAATGCGCTGCTCGCGCGCCACCAGCTTGCCGGCTACCAGTGCGAACAGGTAGCAGGGCTTCTTGAAGGGGTCGACCCACTTCGCGAAGTGGCGGCCTTCAGGCAGGTCGCCTTGCTCGACGAGGTTGCCGTTCGACAGCAGCACCGGGTACGCGGCCTTGGCGGCGCGCAGCGTTACCGTGTACATCGCCATCACGTCAGGGCGGTCCAAGAAGTACGTGATGCGGCGGAAGCCTTCGGCCTCGCACTGCGTGAAGAAGGTGTCTTCGCTCACGAAAAGGCCCATCAGCTTGGTGTTCTTGATGGGGCAGCAGGTGGTGAAGATCTCGAGTTCGAAAGCCCCTTCTTCGGCGGACGGCAGGCCGTCCAGCACGAGCTGGTCGCCTTCCATGCGGAAAGAGGCGCCCTGGCCGTTCACCAGCACACGCGCCAGGTTCAGCTCGTCGCCGTCCAGGCGCAGCGGTTGGTTCGGCGCATCGGGGTTGCGGCGCAGCTGCATGCGGTTGAGCACGCGGGTCTTGGCGGGGTCGAGGTCGAAGGTCAGGTCGACGGTGTCGATCCAGAATGCCGGAGCGGCATAGTCTTCGCGGCGAATGGCAACCGGTTGCCCTTGGGCGTCACGCTGCAGCAGCATCGAGTGTCTCCAGAAAATTCGAATGGGCGAGTTCGTCGTAGTCGCGAACCGCGGCAATCACATGGGGGCCGGCAAGCTCGGCGGCGGAATGGGTGCTGCACACGGCCACGGCGCGCATGCCGCCGCGGCGCGCGGCTTCGATGCCGAAGGGGGCATCTTCAAACACGATGCAGCGCTCGGGCGCCACGCCGATGCGGCGCGCGGCCTCCAAGAAAATCTCGGGCGTGGGCTTGCCGGCAAAGCCTTCGTCGCCGCCGACGATGGCGAGCGGCAGCGGGTCCATCTTCAGGCGCGACATCGCAAACTCGATGTTGTGCCGGTCGCCCGCGGTGCCCACGGCCACCTTCAGGCCGCGTGCCACGGCGGCCCTGGCAAAGGCGCTGAAGCCGGCAACCTCGGTGAAGTTGTCGCTGAACATGGCACGGTAGATTTCTTCTTTTTCGTGCACCAGGGCTTGGCATTCGTCGTCGGCCAGCTCGCGCTCGAACAGCTCGCGCATGCACTCGGTGCCGGTGCGGCCCGTGGTGCGCGCAAGGATGTCGCTCACGTCGAGCTTCAGCCCGTGGCGCGCCACAAACTCCACCCACGAGCGCGCATGCCAGGGCATGGAGTCGATCATGGTGCCGTCCATGTCGAAGATGAAGGCTTCGACCTTGCCACCGTTCAGGCTTTTCAAACTCATCGGTTAAACGCCTTGCTTCAAAGAGGCTTCGATGAACACGTCGAGGTCGCCGTCGAGCACCTTCTGCGTGGCCGAAACTTCCACGTTGGTGCGCAGGTCCTTGATGCGGCTGTTGTCCAGCACGTAGCTGCGAATCTGGTGGCCCCAGCCCACGTCGGTCTTGCTGTCTTCGAGCTTTTGCTGCTCTTCCTGGCGCTTGCGCATCTCGAAGTCGTACAGGCGCGAGCGCAGGCGCTTCCACGCCACGTCGCGGTTGCTGTGCTGGCTGCGGCCGTCCTGGCACTGCACCACGATACCGGTCGGAATGTGCGTCAGCCGCACGGCCGAGTCGGTCTTGTTGATGTGCTGGCCGCCCGCGCCGCTGGCACGGAAGGTGTCGGTGCGCACGTCCGAAGGGTTGATGTCGATCTCGATCGAATCGTCGATTTCCGGGTACACGAAGATCGAGGCAAAGCTGGTGTGGCGCCCGCCCGACGAGTCGAACGGCGACTTCCGCACCAGGCGGTGCACGCCGGTTTCGGTGCGCAGCAAGCCAAAGGCGTAGTCGCCTTCGACCTTGATGGTCGCGCCCTTGATGCCGGCGGTGTCGCCCGGGGTTTCGTCTTCGATCTGCGTCTTGAAGCCCTTGCGCTCGGCGTACTTCAGGTACTGGCGCAGCAGCATGCTGGCCCAGTCGCAGGCCTCGGTGCCGCCGGCGCCGGCCTGGATGTCGACAAAGGCGTTGAGCGGGTCGGCCGGGTTGTTGAACATCCGGCGGAATTCGAGCTGCTTGATGTCGGCTTCGAGCGTGGCGGCGTCATCGGCAATGGACTGCAAGCCGTCCATGTCACCGTCGGCCTTCGACATTTCGAAGAGTTCGGTGTTGTCCGACAGCCCGTTGGTGAGCCGGTCGAGCGTTACGACCACGTCGTCGAGCGACTTTTTCTCGCGGCCGAGTTCCTGGGCCTTCTTGGGGTCGTTCCAGACGTTCGGGTCTTCGAGCGATGCGTTGACTGTCCTCAGTCGTTCAGCTTTGGCATCGTAGTCAAAGATACCTCCGTAAATCGACCGTGCGAACGCTCAGGTCCGCGAGCATTGCGCCGATTTGGTTGATTTGTTCTGCGTCCATGGGGTGTCCTGACTGTGTAGGGTTGGTGTTCGGGGTAACCCGGCATTTTCTCACGGGCTGAAAAGCGCCCCCGGAACGGTGCTATTCGAGCTGGAAGTCGACGCTGATCGTGGCCGTCACGCTGATCTGGCCGACCGAAAGGTCGCCGTCGGCGCCGTCGCCCTGGCCGCCGGAATTGGGGGCGGACTGCATCACGTTCTGCTGCATCTGGCCCTGGTCTCCCCGGTAGCGGCCGCTCCAGCCGCCCCAGTTCCAGCCCGTGTTCTCGCTGATGCGCATGGCCTTGCCGCGCTTGACGCCCAGTTGCGAGGTGAGCGCATCGGCCTTTTCGCGCGCGGCCACCACGGCCAGCTCCCGGGCCTTGTCGCGGTGCATGCGCATGTCGGAATTGCGGAATTCGATGTTCTCGACCTGGTTGACGCCCACGGCGAACAGGTCGGTCAACAGGGGCTCGAAGCTGTCGAGCCTGGTGATCTTGATGCCGATGCTCTTGCGGACGCGGTAGGCCACCGGGGTAGTGCGGCTGACACTGGTGTCGAAGTCGGGCTCGACCTGAATGTAGTTGAGCTGCACGCTCTTGTCGGGCACGCCGTGGCGCTTGATCACCGCCAGGGCCTTGGCGATGCGGTCGCTGTTGTCGCGCGTGCTGGCCTGCAGGTTCTTGTCGCGGCTCTCGACGCCGATGGTCAAGAACACCTCGTCGGGTGCCACGCGCACGGCGGCGGAGCCGGTCACGCTGATCTGGCCCGGCGCCGGGCCGGTTTCGGGGAGCCGCTGGGCCGAGGCCGTGGTGGCGGCGCCAAGCAGCGCCAGTGCGCCCAGGCCAATGGCGAGGCTGTGTCTCGAAAACATGGTGCGGACCCTTCGGGATTTGATTGGAGCCCGGAAGATACCTTCAGACGACACGCCCAGAATGCAAAAAGCCCCCTGGGCGCGTCGCGGGCGCACAGGAGACAAGGGGGAAATCAGCGCTGCGGTGCGTCAGAACGCCGGCACCAGCGAGCCCTTGAACTGCGTTTCGATGAAGCTCTTCACCTCGGGCGACTGGTACGCCGCCACGAGGCGCTTGGCCCAGGGCTTGTCCTTGTCGGCGCGGCGCACGGCAATGATGTTGGCGTAGGGGCTTTTTGCGGCCTCCTTGATCACGGCGTCTTTCTCGAGCGTGAGGCCGGCTTTCCCGGCGTAGTCGTTGTTGATGGCGGCAATGGTCAGGTCGTCGAGCGAGCGCGGCAGTTGGGCCGCGTCGAGCGCCACCAGCTTCAGCTTCTTGGGGTTGCTCACCACGTCGAGCGGCGTGGCCGTGTTGTTCTTCACCGCCTCGGGCTTCAGCGTGATGAGGCCGGCCGACTGCAACAGCAGCAGCGCGCGGTTGCCGTTCGACGGATCGTTTTGAATACCGACCGCCGCGCCGTCCGGCAGTTGGTCGATCGACTTGATCTTGCGCGAGTAGAAGCCCAGCGGCGCGGTGATGGTGAGGCCCACCGGCACGATGTCGAAGCCGCGTGCCTTGTTCTGGTTGTCCAGGAAGGGCTGGTGCTGGAAGGCGTTGGCGTCGAGGTCGCCCGAGGCCAGCGCCGCATTGGGCAGCTGGTAGTCGTTGAACACCACGACCTGGATGGTCAGGCCGTCCTTGGCGGCGACCTTCTTGACCACTTCGAACACCTGCTCGGCGCTGCCGACGGAGACGCCGACCTTGAGGGTGTTCTTGTTGTTGCTGTCCTGCGCGAAGGCGGCGCTGCCGGAGAAGAGCGCCGTGGCCAGCGTGGCGAGCGTTGCAAGGGCGAGGGTGCGGCGGCGGAAAGTGGTGTGCATGTTGTTGTGCGAAATCGAAAAAATGAAGGCGCGAATGTGGCATTGGCGGGCGCATTTGGGAACGAACCAATGGGCATATCGATATGGCATTCGCGACGGGCGACCCCTTGGGCTTATGCGTTTTCATGCATAAGCAAGCGCCGATTTGTTCGTTCCCTTTCGGGGCCTTTGTTTTCATACTCGGCACCTTTTTGCGAACTTCGCGGCCCGCTTTCACGCGGGCTGCGCCTCTTTTCCATGACCAACCATTCGCCCGATGCGGGCCGCGGCAACGCGGAACCCGTCATCCGTCTTCAATCGGTGCAGAAGTCCTTTGCCTTGCCCAGCGGCGAGGTGTTCGACGCCGTGCAATCGCTCTCGCTCGACATCCATCAGGGCGACGTGTTCGGCCTGATCGGCAAGAGCGGCGCGGGCAAGTCGACGCTGCTGCGCCTCATCAACCTGCTGGAGCGGCCCGATGCGGGCAAGGTCTTTGTCGGCGGGCGCGACCTCACCACGCTTTCGCGCCGCGAGCTGCGCGACACGCGCCAGAACATCGGCATGATCTTCCAGCAGTTCAACCTGCTGCAGAACGCCACGGTGTTCGACAACGTGGCCTTTCCGCTGAAGATCCACGGCCGCCACTCCAAGGCCGAGATCGATGCGCGCGTGCGCGAATGCCTGGAGCTCGTGGGCTTGGCCGAAAAGATCGACACCTACCCGGCCCAGCTTTCGGGCGGCCAGAAGCAGCGCGTGGCCATTGCGCGCGCGTTGGCGCCGCGCCCGCAGGTGCTGCTGTGCGACGAGCCCACCTCGGCGCTGGACACCGAAACCACGCGCGCGCTGCTCGAAACGCTGCGCGACATCAACCAGAAAATTGGCGTGACCATCGTCATCGTGACGCACGAGCTCTCGGTGGTCGAGGTGCTGTGCCGCAACGTGGCCATCCTCGAGAAGGGGCGGCTGGTGGAGCAGTTCGCGGTCGATGCGCCGAGCGTCGAGCGCAAGACCGCACTGGGCCGCGAGATCGACGAGCTGGTGCGCCGCCGCGAGCGCGAGGCGCGCGAACCGGTCGAGCCGCGCCCTTCGTCGGCGCAGCGCAACGCGCGGGAGGTGGCCTATGTTTGAGAACATCGCGCCCATCCTCCCCGAGCTGTGGACCGCCACGGGCCAGACTTTCATGATGCTGGCCATCGGCCTCTCGGCGGCGGTGCTCATCGGCGGTCCGCTGGGCATTTTGCTGTTCCTGCTGGGCCCGGGCCAGTCGCTCGAGAACAAGCCGGCGTTCCTGGTGCTGAACTGGATCGTCAACACCGTGCGCTCGTTCCCTTTCATCATCCTGCTGGTGGCGCTGGTGCCGTTCACGCGGGTGATCGCGGGCACCTCCATCGGGCCGTTGGCGGCCGCGGTGCCGCTGTCGTTCGCGGCCATTCCTTACTTTGCACGGCTGGTCGACCAGTGCCTGCGCGAAGTGCCGCGCGGCGTGATCGAGGCGGCGCACGCCATGGGTGCTTCGGAACTGCAGATCGTCTGGCGCGTGCTGGTGGTCGAGGCGCGCTCCGGTTTGGTGCTCGCGCTCACGGTGCTGGCGGTGAGCTTTCTCTCCTACTCGGCGATTGCCGGCGTGGTGGGCGGCGGCGGCATCGGCGACCTGGCCATCCGCTACGGCTACTACCGCTTCCAGACCGACGTGATGGTGCTCACCGTGGCGCTGCTCGTGGTGCTGGTACAGATCCTGCAGTTCGTGGGCAACACCACGGCGCGCAGGCTGGACAAGCGTTGATTTCTTTTTTTCTTTTCTTTCTTTTTTCGATCTCATGAAAACCGCACTGCTGCGCCGCTCCGTCCTTGCCCTGTCCCTGGTTGCCCTGTCGTTCGGCGGCCTCTCGCTGGCGCAGGCGCAAGACGCCAAGAAGAACCTCGTGATCGGCGGCACCGCCGGCTCCAACATCGACCAGCTCAAGGCCGGCATCGTGCCCATCCTCGAGAAGAAGGGCTACAAGGTGAAGCTGGTCGAGTTCAACGACTACGTGCAGCCGAACCTCGCGCTGGCCCAAGGCTCGCTCGACGCCAATTTCTTCCAGCACCAGGTCTACCTGAAGAAGTTCTCGGCCGACCAGAAGCTCGACCTCGCCGAACTGGTGCAGGGCCCGATCGCGCCGCTGGGCGTGTACTCGACCAAGCGCAAGACGCTGGCCGAGGTGAAAGAGGGCGACCGTTTCACGCTGCCGAACGACCCGAGCAACCTGGCGCGCGCGCTGGTGCTGCTGGAGCAGAACAAGCTCATCACCATCAAGGCCGGTGTCGACCCCATCCGCGCGTCTGAAAAGGACGTGGCCGAGAACCCGAAGAAGCTCAAGTTCATTCCGCTCGAGGCCGCGCAGCTGCCCCGCTCGCTGGGCGACACCGAGTACGCCATCGTCAACGGCAACTTCGCGATTTCGTCGGGCCTGAAGCTCACCGAGGCCGTGGCCCTGGAAAAGACGCCGGATCACTACCTGAACGTGGTCGCCGTGAAGAGCGCGGACAAGAACTCGGCCTGGGCCAAGGACATCGTCGAGGCCTACCACTCGAAGGAATTCAAGACGGTGGTGGACACCAAGTTCCAGGGCTACGCCAAGCCGAGCTTCCTGCAGTAGCAGTCAAACTTCAACGAAGGACGCCTCTCATGCCAGTGCTCGCTGTGTTCGATGCGGAAGGAAGCTGGCGCGACACGCACGTGTGCGACGGCTGGATCACCGAGCATTTGGCCGGGCAGGGTGTGAGCTGGGGGCGGGGGAAGGCGAACAAGGGGCAGCGTGTGCTTAAAGGGGCGGGGCTGTTCTATCTGCCTATTCCTGACGGTTACCTTGGGTTGTTGTTCGAAGGGGGCGAGTGGGTTTCTATTCCCTCGGACAAGCCGCATTTTTTCGATGCCGGCAAGGCGGAGTCGCTTGATGGGCTGCCTGATACGTTGCCGCTCTTCGAAGCTTTCGTGGAAGAAGTGCTGTCTCTGACGGGGAACGACGCCGACGAAGAGTGAAGGCGGAATCGCGCGCCGAAGGCGTCCGCTCGTAAGTTCAGCGCCGCGTGCCCCCACCCCGGCCCTCCCCCGGGAGGGGAGGGAGAAAGTCAGAACACTGGCTCCGGAGCCCTGGTATTGCTCCTTCCCCTCCGGGGGAAGGCTGGGATGGGGGCTCACGGCGCTCGCAAAGACTCGCCTCTCTCAAGCCGCCAGCCGCTGCGCCACCCGCCCACCGGGCCGCGCCAACCCAAGGTGATCGCGCAGCGTGCGCCCCTCGTACTCCGTGCGGAAGATGCCGCGCTTCTGCAATATCGGCACCACGCCATCCACGAAATCCTGCAGCCCATGCGGCAGCGCATCGGGCATCAGGTTGAAGCCGTCCGCCGCGCCACCCTTGAACCAATGCTCGATGTCGTCTGCAATCTGCTCGGGCGTGCCCACGATCACGCGGTGACCGCCGCCGCCGGCGAGTTCGCGGATCAGCTGCCGCACCGTGTAGCCGTGCGTGCGGCCCGCCGCCACCACCGCGTTGAAGAAGGTGTGGTTGCCGTTGCCATTGCCGGGAAGCGGCAGGTTCTCGGGCAGGCGCTCGTCGAGCTTCAGGCGCTCGGGCGCGATGCCCAGCGTGCCGGCCAGGCGCGTGAGGCTGTAGTCCCACGGGATCAGGTCGACGAGTTCATCGCGCCGTCGCCGCGCCTCGGCTTCGGTGCCGCCGACGATGGTGGTGAGGCCTGCGAGCACCTTCACGGCGTCGGGGCCGCGGCCCAGTTCGGCCGCGCGGGTCTTGAGGGCACGTGCATAGGCCAGTGATTCCTCGAACGACTGCGAGGCGGAGAACACCGCTTCGGCATGGCGTGACGCGAGTTCGCGTCCGTCGGCCGAAGCACCGGCCTGCACCAGCACCGGGTGCCCCTGCGGCGGGCGCGGGAGGTTCAGCGGACCCTGCACCGCGAAGTGCTCGCCGCGGTGCGCAATCGCATGCACCTTGGCCGGGTCGATGAAGCTGCCGGTGGCCTTGTTGCCGACGAAGGCATCGTCTTCCCAGCTGTCCCACAGCGCCTTCACGATGTCGGCGAACTCCGAGGCACGCGCGTAGCGCTTCGAATGGTCGGGCGTCGCGTCGAGGCCGAAGTTGCGCGCCGAAGGCAGGTCGGCCGTGGTCACCATGTTCCAGCCCGCGCGGCCGCCGCTCACGTGGTCGAGCGTGGCGAAGCGGCGCGCGATGTTGTAGGGCTCGTTGTAGCTGGTGGAGGCGGTGGCGATCAGGCCGATGTGCGTGGTGGCCGCGGCCACGCAGGCCAAGAGGATGGTGGGCTCCAGCGCGGTGATCGGGCGGAAATGGATCTGGTCGACGACGGCCGCGTTGTCCGCGAGAAAGATCGCATCGAGCTTCGCGGCCTCGGCGATCTGCGCGGTGCGGATGTAGTGCGGGATGTCGGCAAAGGCCCGTGGGTCGCTCTCCGGCAGGCGCCAGGCCGAGGGCACGAAGCCCGAGTGCAGGATGTTGACGTTGAGGTGCAGTTGCCTGCGGGGTACGGTGCTGTTGTTGCTCATGGGCTGAAGTAGTCCGGCAGCCGGTAGCCCGCCCATACCGGGTTGGCCCTGAAGAAGCGTTGGAACTCGGCGGACTGGTAGGCCGCCGCAATGTCTTTCGCGAACTTCGCGTTCTCGTTGCTGCGCTTGACGGCCACCACGTTCACGTAGGGCAGCGTCATGTTCTCGAGCTTGAGCGCCTCGGTGAGCTTCAGGCCCGAGGCCACGGCGAAGTTGCCCTGCACGGCTGCGAGGTCGGCATCGGCCAGCGAGCGCGGAGCCTGCGCGGCGTCCAGCGGCACCAGCTTCAGGCGCTTGGGGTTGCTCGCAAGGTCGCGCTCCGAGACGCTCAGCGGGCTCACGCCGGGCTTGACGGTCACCCAGCCGATGGCCGCGAGGATGTTGAGTGCCCGCGCCGCGTTCACCGGATCGGCGGGCAGCGTGACGGTAGCGCCGTCGGGCACCGTGTCGAGCGACTTGTGCCGCTGCGAGTACAGCCCCATCGGCGGCGTGGGCACGTGCACCACGGGCACGAGGTCGAAGCCCTGCTGCTTGTTGGTGGCATTGAGGTACAGCGAGTGCTGGAAGATGTTGGCGTCGATCTGCCCGCGCTCGACCGCATCGTTGGGCTGCACGCCCTGGCTGAACTCGACGTACTTGACGGTGTAGCCCAGCTTCTTGAGCTGGGGCTCGATGCCGTGGGTGAAGGCATCGCGGTAAGGCCCGGGCATGAAGCCGATGCGCAGATCGTCGGCACGGGCGCCAGCCTGGAGAAGCAGGCTCAGTGCAAGGCCGCCGAAGAGCGGGGCAAGACGGCGCAGCCACGAGGGCGCGCGCAAGAAAGAACGCATGGCACAACTCCACGGAAGGGCAAGGGGAACTGCGCACTCTAGGGCGCGGCCGACGCCGCACGAACGAAGATTTGCGCGCTTGGATATCCGCTGGATGGATATCGCGCGGCGCCGCTTGTAGGATGCATGCATGACCCAGCACATCGGAATCGTCGGATGCTCCGCTGAAGGCGCGGCGCTCTGCTACCAGACCATCTGCGTGGAAGGGGCCCAGCTGCTAGGCCCGCATGCGCATCCTGAAGTCTCGATGCACACGCCGTCGCTCGCGGACTACATGCAGCACATCTACCGCGGCGACTGGCGCGGCGTGGGCGAGGTCATGCTGGCTTCGGCCAACAAGCTCGCGAAGATCGGTGCCAGCTTTCTGGTCTGCCCGGACAACACCATTCACCAGGCGCTGCCTTTCATCGAGGCGCGTTCGCCGTTGCCCTGGCTGCACATTGCCGAATGCGTGGCCGACGAGGCCGCGCGGCGCGGGTTCAAGCGCCTGGCCATCACCGGCACGCGCTGGCTGGTCGAGAGCGAGGTTTATCCCGAGAAGCTGTCTGCCAAGGGGCTCGGATACGTCCGGCCTGCCGCGGACGAGCGCGAAGAGATCAACCGCATCATCATGGACGAGCTGGTCTGCGGCATTTTCACGCCCGCCGCGGTCACGGCGTTCCGGCGCGTCATCCAGCGTATGAAAGACGAAGACGGCTGCGATGCGGTGGTGCTCGGCTGCACCGAGATTCCGCTGATCATGAACGACGTGAACTCGCCGCTGCCGACGCTCGATTCCACGCGGCTGCTGGCGCGCGCGGCGTTGCGGCGCACCGTGCAGGGCCGCAACGCCGGCTGAAACCTGGGCGGTTCACCCGGCCAGGAACTGCTCGATCAGCCCGGCCACGCGCTGCGGCTGGTCGTGGTGCAGCATGTGGCCCGCGTCGGCCACTTGCTCGATGCGCACCGAGGGCACGGACTTCAGGCGCTCGTGGAATTCGTCGAGCGTGTAGCGGTTCTTCCACCAGCCGTGCAGGCTGTCGTCCGCCGCCTCGACCATCAGCGTGGGCGCCGAAATCCGCGCATACAGGGCGAGCGTTTCATCGACCCGGAAGATGTTGGCGTTGATGATCTTGTGCGCGGCGTCGCCAAGAATCTGCCAGCGTTCGCTGCCGTCGGGCTGCGCCTGCGGGCTCGACCAATGGCCGGCCAGCCACTCGGCCTTGTCGGGCGTGAGGCGTGGGTTGGTCTTCATGAGCCGGCGTGCCACGCCGTCGACCGACGAGTAGCCGGCAAGCGCCATTTCGCCGCGGTGCAGGCGCTTGAGTTCGTCGATCCATTGCCCGTAGCGCGTGGGCGCTTCCTCGGGCTTGCGCGCGGGCATGCCGAAACCTTCGAGGTTGACGAGGCGGCGAATGCGCTCGGGCCTTGCCCCCGCATAGTGCATGGCGACATTGCCGCCCATGCTATGGCCGACCAGGTCGACCGGCCGCGCCGCATCGCCTTCGCCCGCGTAATGGTCGAGCAGCCATTCCAGGTCGGCCAGGTAGTCGGGCAGCCAGTAGTTGTCGACATCGCCGCCGTCGGTCAGCCCGAAGCCACGCCAGTCGGGCGCAATGATGAAGCGCTCTTCGGCCAGCGCGTCGACCACGAACTGCCAGGAGGCTCCCACGTCCATCCAGCCGTGCAGCAGCACCAGTGGCGGCCGCGACGCGGAGGGCTCGCCCCACACGCGCACGTGGTAGCGAAGGTTGCGCACGGGCACGAACTCGGTGCGCGAGGGACGGAGGGCTTGGTACATGGGCGCCGATGATACGGAGCCGGCGGGCGTGGCGCAGTCCGGCAGAAGACAGCGCGCGCCCGGGTTTTGAGGCCCCGGCCAGCGCACCGCGGAGGAGGGCGGTAGCATTCCGCGCATGAAAAAAATCCAACTCGGTCAGAGCAGCCTGCACGTCACCCCGATCTGCCTGGGCACCATGACATTCGGCGAACAGGTCGATGAGCCCACCTCGCACGCCATCTTGAGCCGCTCGCTCGAGCGCGGCGTCGATTTCATCGACACGGCCGAGATGTACTCGGTGCCCACGCGCAAGGAAACCTACAGCGTCACCGAAACCATCATCGGCAACTGGTTTGCGGCCAACCCCGGCGCGCGCGAGAAGATCACACTCGCCACCAAGGTGGCCGGCCCGGTGCGCGGCACGCCCTGGGTGCGCGAGGGCACGGGCATGACGGCGGCCGACATCGTGGCCTCGTGCAATGCCAGCCTGAAGCGGCTGAAGACCGATGTCATCGACCTGTACCAGATCCACTGGCCCGAGCGCCACGTGCCGGCCTTCGGCGCCCTCTACTACGACCCGGAAAAGGAAACCTCGCAGACGCCGATTCACGAGCAGCTCGAAGCGCTGGGCGGGCTGGTCAAGGCCGGCAAGGTGCGGGAAATCGGGCTTTCGAACGAAACCCCGTACGGCGTGCACGAGTTCGTGCGGCTGGCCGAGCAGCACGGCCTGCCGCGCGTGGCCTCGGTGCAGAACGTCTACAACCTGGTGAGCCGCGGGCTCGAGAACGGGCTCGACGAGACGATGCACCGCCTGGGCGTGTCGCTGCTGGCGTATTCGCCGCTGGCCTTCGGCCTGTTGACCGGCAAGTACGACCAGGGCGGCATCGAGGGCCCGGACGCACCGAAAGGCGCGCGCATCTCGAGCTACGAATCGGTGCGCAAGCAGCGCTGGGGCCGGCCCGACGCGCTCAAGGCGGCGCGCCGCTACAACCAGCTGGCGCGAGACAACGGCCTTTCGCCCGTTCAACTCGCGTTGGCCTTCTGCTACACCAAGTGGCAGGTGGCGAGCACCATCATCGGCGTGACCACGGTGGCGCAGCTCGACGAAGACATCGACGTGTGGGGCACCACGCTCTCGCCCGAGATCCTCTCCGAGATCGACAAGATCCGATGGGAGATCCGGGACCCGGCAACGTGAGCGCAGTGCGAAGGGTCCACCGGTGAGCAAGAAGGCGCATGTTTCCGAGACGCCCGCCACGCAGCTGCTGCGCGAGAACAAGGTCGCCTTCACCGAGCACCCGTACGAGTACCTGGAGCACGGCGGCGCGCAGCACAGCGCCGAAGTGCTGGGCTTCGACCCCTTCACCGTCGTGAAGACACTGGTGATGCAGGACCAGGACGCCAAGCCGCTCATCGTGCTGATGCATGGCAACCGCACGGTGTCGACCAAGAACCTGGCGCGGCAGATCGGCGCCAAGTCGGTGGAGCCCTGCAAGCCGGAGGTCGCGCAGCGCCACAGCGGCTACATGGTGGGCGGCACCTCACCCTTCGGTGCGCGGCGCCAGATGCCGGTCTATATCGAGTCGACCATCCTCGAGCTGCCGAAGATCGCAATCAATGGCGGGCGGCGCGGCTACCTGGTGGGCATCGACCCGCGGGTGTGCGTGGCGTTGCTGGGCGCCAAGCCCGTGCAGTGCGCGCTGGCAGAATAGCCGGCCCGCCGGTGTTGAGACCGGCGGCACGCACGCCTTCTGCCCGAATCAGCGAATAAGAACAACATCCATCCTTCGTGGAGCGCCGCCTTGAGCTTTCATTTGCCATCCCTTCTTGCCATCGTGGCCTCGTACCTGATCGGCTCGCTGTCCTTTGCGGTCATCGTGAGCAAAGCGCTCGGTATGGCCGATCCGCGCAGCTACGGCAGCGGCAACCCCGGCGCCACCAACGTGCTGCGTTCGGGCAACAAGGGCGCGGCGCTGGCCACCTTGCTGCTCGATGCGCTCAAGGGCTGGCTGCCGGTGTTCCTGATCCGCCATTTCGGCGCCCAATGGGGCCTGGGTGAAGGCGTGGCCGCGCTGGCGGGCCTCGCGGCCTTCCTGGGCCATCTCTACCCTGTGTTCTTCGGTTTCCAGGGCGGCAAGGGCGTGGCCACGGCGGCCGGCGTGCTGGTGGGCATCGCGCCGTGGCTGGGTCTGGCCACCGGCGCCACCTGGCTGATCATTGCGGTGTTCTTCCGCTATTCGTCGCTGTCGTCGCTGGTCGCGGCCTTCTTTGCGCCGGCCTACTACCTGATCGGCGGCAACATCGCGTGGCCGCTCGACCGCACGGTGCTGATTGCGATCATCGTCATGAGTCTGCTGCTCGTCTGGCGGCACCGCGAAAACATCCGTCGGCTCGCGGCCGGCACGGAGTCGAAACTCGGCTCCAAGAAAAAAGCTTGAAGGAAAGAAGGAACACCATGGCAACCATCACCCGCTTTCACGTCGGCCCGCGCCTTTCCGAAACGGCCGTGCACAACGGCACCATCTACCTCGCAGGCCAGGTGCCCGACGACACCACGCAGGACATTCGCGGCCAGACCGCGCAGGTGTTGGCCATGGTCGACCGCCTGCTGGCCGAGGCTGGCAGCGACAAGTCGCGCATCTTGATGACGCAGATCTTCCTGGCCGACATCACCGACATCACGGCCATGAACGAGGTGTGGGATGCATGGATTCCCGCCGGCAACACGCCGCCGCGCGCGACCGTGCAGGCCAAGATGGCCAATGCGGCTTACAAGATCGAGATCGTGGTCACGGCTGCGCAGGCCTGACGCGGACGCTCAATACCGTTTCTCCAAAACCATCTGGTCGGCGTCCCGGCGCATCGAGAAGCGGTTGATGAAGCTGTTGCCCAGCAGCACAAAAGGCATGGGTTCCGGCGAGACGATGGCATCGATGTCGTACACCTCGACATCACCCACGCGCACCGACTGCAGCCGCAGCTTGTAGCCGCTGGACACGCCGTTGGCGGTGTTCATCTGGACGCGCTGCCCCTTGCTGTAGTCGAGCCCGATGCGCTGCGCGTCGGCGGCCGACAGGGCGATGGACGTGGCGCCGGTGTCGAGCATGAAGGTGACCGCGCGGCCGTTGATGGCGCCCTGCGTCATGAAATGGCCGCGGCTGTCGGCGGGCAGCACGATGCGGCTGCCGCCGCCCGTGCCTGTGCCGCCGCCGATGCTCACCGGCGTGTCCATGCGCAGGTTGACGCGCTTGCCCTCGAGCTCGACCACGGCCTGTTCGGCCTGCAGCGACACGAGCTTGACGCCCTGGAAGGTCTCGCCGACCGCCACCGTCTTGGGTGGCGCGCCATTCACGATCAGGATCGCGCGGCTGCCGATGGTGCCGGTCAGCATGACCGAGCTCGCCGCATGCGCCCCTGCAGCGGCAGCCAGCAGCTGCGCCGCGACGACGAGGGCTTTCATTCGCGGCTCAGTCGCGGAAGTTGTTGAAGGACAGCGGCATGTCGGGCACGTCCTTCTTGATGAGCGCCATGGCGGCCTGCAGGTCGTCGCGCTTGGCGCCGGTGATGCGCACCGCGTCGCCCTGGATCGCGGCCTGCACCTTGAGCTTGCTGTCCTTGATGATGCGGGTGATCTTCTTGGCCTGCTCGGATTCGATGCCGCTCTTGACCTTGATGACCTGCTTGACCTTGTCGCCGCCGATTTTCTGCACGTCGCCCTTGTCGAGAAAACGCACGTCGACGCTGCGCTTGGTGAGCTTGGCGCGAAGAATGTCTTCCACCTGCACGAGCTGGAACTCGGCATCGCCGATCATGGTGATTTCCTTGTCCTTGAGCTCGACGGCGGCGGCCGTGCCCTTGAAATCGAAGCGCGTTGCGATTTCCTTGGCGGTGTTTTCGACCGCGTTCTTGACTTCGGGCAGATTGGGTTCGCAGACGGTATCGAAAGACGGCATGGGCTCCTCCTGGATTCACGGTAGCTGGATGCGACAATTCTCCCATGATCGTGGAGAACAACGTCCCGCTGCAGCCGTACAACAGCTTCGGCATCGTCGCGCGCGCGCACAACCTGGTGCGCATCGCCAATGAGGCGGACGTGGCCGAGCTGCGGGCCGACCCGCGCTGGCGCGACGCTCCGCGCTTCGTGCTGGGCGGGGGCAGCAACATCGTGATCACCGGCGACGTGAAGCCGCTGGTGCTCAAGGTCGAGATCAAGGGGCTGAGGCTGGTCGACGAGACCCCGCGCGCCTGGATCGTGGAAGCCGGCGCCGGCGAGGTCTGGCACGACGCCATCCAGTGGATGCTGGCAAACGGCTACCCAGGGCTCGAGAACCTGGCGCTCATTCCGGGTACGGTGGGCGGCGCCCCGGTGCAGAACATCGGCGCCTACGGGGTCGAGCTGCAAGACCGCTTCGAATCGCTCGACGCCATCGACCTGGACACCGGGCGCAGCTTCACGCTGGACGCCGCGCAGTGCGCCTTCGGCTACCGCGACTCGGTGTTCAAGCACGTGCGCAGCGGGCCGAACGACTTCGGGCTGTCGGGCCGGGCGCTGATCACGCGCGTGCGCTTCCGCCTGCCCAAGCCCTGGAAGGCGGTGGTGGGCTACCTCGACCTCGAGCGCAAGATGGAAGAAACCGGCAATTTCACGCCGAGCGCCACCGACGTGTTCGACTGGATCTGCGCCATTCGCCGGGCCAAGCTGCCCGATTGGCGCGTGCTCGGCAATGCCGGCAGCTTCTTCAAGAACCCCACCGTCACGCCCGAACAGTGCGCCGACATCATCGCGCGCGACCCGAAGATCGTGCACTACCCGATGGACGACGGCAGCATCAAGCTCGCGGCCGGCTGGCTCATCGATGCCTGCGGCTGGAAGGGCAAGTCGGTCGGCAATGCCGGCGTCTATGAACGGCAGGCGCTGGTGCTGGTGAACCGCGGCGGCACCGACAACCCGGTCACGGGCGGCGAGGTGATGACGCTGGCCAAGGCCATCCAGACCAGCGTGTACGAGCGCTTTGGCATCCGGCTGGAGCCGGAGCCGGTGGTCGTCTGATGGACCTGGACTTCCTGCACCTGAACTACCGGCGGCGCATTGCCGCACTGGTCTGGATTCGCCGCGCAGTGCTACTGGCGGCGTTTCTCTCGATATTCTTTGCCTTTCGCCGAAGCGGCTGGCTGGTGCTCGTGCCGTTGATTCTTGGCGCGTGGGCGCTTGCGGCCACACTGGGCTTCATGGAAACCAGCCTGCGCCGACAGTTCATTCGCGAGGCCCGCATGCCGCCGTTTCTGATCGCCAAGCTGCGCGCGGCGCACCCGGGACTCGGCGTGCGCGACGCCGAGCTGGTGCTGCGCGGCTTGCGCCAGTTCTTCATGGCCCATCTGCGCAGCGGCCGCAAATTCGTGGCCATGCCTTCGAAGGTGGTCGACACCGCCTGGCATGAGTTCATTCTGCACACGCAGGGCTATCAGAACTGGTGCACGGCGGCCTTCGGCGGCATGCTGCACCACAGCCCCGCCGAGGTGCTGGGCCGGGACCCGAAGCGCAACGACGGCTTGCGGCGCAGCTGGTACTGGGCCTGCAAGGAAGAAAGCATCGATCCGCGCAAGCCGGCGCGCCTGCCGCTGCTGTTCGCGCTCGACGTCAAGTTCGGCATTCCGGGCGGCTTCGACTACGTGCCCGACTGCCGGGCCGTCGACCGGCACAACGGCTCGGATGCCCATTGCGGCACCAGTTTTGGCGACTCGTCGTCGTCATCGGACGGCGGCGGCGCGGGCGATGCCAACGGCTTCGGCGGCAGTGAATCGAGCAGCAGCGGCGACGGCAGCGGAGGAGGGGACTCTTCCGGCGGCGATGGCGGCGGCTGCGGTGGTGGATGCGGCGGCGGTGGCGGCGACTGATCGACCGACAGGCGCGCACGATGCACAAATGAAAACGGGCCCGCGAGGGGCCCGTTTGTCATTGGAAGAAGCGCGTCGGCTTACTTGCTCTCGTCGTCGTTCGAGAGCCGCGGCACCGAGGTGCCCTGGCCCGGCGACAGCAGCCCGGTGCGGGTGTAGATCGCCAGCTTTTCGCGCGTGTCGACGATGTCGAGGTTGCGCATCGTGAGCTGGCCGATGCGGTCGAGCGGCGTGAACGCGCCGGCGACCTTTTCCATGCTCAGGCGCTCGGGCTGGTACGTGAGGTTGGGCGACTCGGTGTTGAGAATCGAGTAGTCGTTGCCGCGGCGCAGCTCGATGGTCACTTCGCCGGTGATGGCGCGCGCCACCCAGCGCTGCGCCGTCTCGCGCAGCATGATGGCCTGCGGGTCGAACCAGCGGCCCTGGTAGAGCAGGCGGCCGAGCTTGCGGCCATGGTCGCGGTACTGCTCGATCGTGTCTTCGTTGTGGATGCCGGTGATGAGGCGCTCGTAGGCGATGAACAGCAGCGCAAGGCCTGGGGCCTCGTAGATGCCGCGGCTCTTGGCCTCGATGATGCGGTTCTCGATCTGGTCGCTCATGCCCAGGCCGTGCCGGCCGCCGATGCGGTTGGCCTCCAGGATCAGGTCGACGAGGTTGGCGTGTTCGACGCCGTTCAGGGCGACAGGGCGGCCTTCCTCGAAGCGCACGCTGACGGTTTCGCGCTTGACCTCGACTTCGTCCTTCCAGAACGCCACGCCCATGATGGGCTGCACGATCTGCATCCCGCTGTTCAGGTGCTCGAGGTCTTTGGCCTCGTGCGTGGCGCCCAGCATGTTGGAGTCGGTGCTGTAGGCTTTTTCGGCCGACATCTTGTAGCCGAAGCCGGCCTTGGTCATGAACGCCGACATCTCGGCGCGGCCGCCGAGCTCGTCGATGAACAGCTGGTCGAGCCAGGGCTTGTAGATCTTGAGGTTGGGGTTGGTGAGCAGGCCGTAGCGGTAGAAGCGCTCGATGTCGTTGCCCTTGTAGGTGCTGCCGTCACCCCAGATGTGAACGTCGTCTTCCTTCATGGCCGACACCAGCATGGTGCCGGTCACCGCGCGGCCGAGCGGCGTGGTGTTGAAGTAAGTGACGCCCGCGGTGGTCACGTGGAAAGCACCTGCCTGCAGCGCGGCAATGCCTTCGTTCGCGAGTTGCGCGCGGCAGTCGATCAGGCGGGCGTTCTGGGCGCCGTAGAGCATCGCCTTGCGGGGAATCTCGTCATAGTCGGGCTCGTCGGGCTGGCCGAGGTTGGCGGTGTAGGCGTAGGGAATCGCGCCCTTGAGCTTCATCCAGTGCAGCGCGGCGCTGGTGTCCAGGCCGCCTGAAAAGGCAATGCCGACCTTCTGGCCGGCGGGAACGTTTTGGAGAATGGTCGACATGTGGGTGTCCGGTTCGCGGTTCAGCCGAAGTGGCAGATGTAGCTGTAGGGCTCGCCGGCTACCCGGATCTGGAAGCTCGAGTTACCCGGCACGTTGAACTTCTGGCCCGGGCCTGCGGCGACCCATTCGGTGGTGCCTTCGAGCTGGTATTCGCAGCTGCCGGCCGTGCCTTCCATGATTTCAGGCGCGCCGGTCTTGAAGGTCAGGGTGGACGGAAGGATCACGCCGACCGATTTCTTCGTGCCGTCGGCCAGCGTGAGGCTGTGGCTCACGCACTTGCCGTCGAAATACACATTGGCCTTGGTCGCCACTGCGGCGCTGTTGAGAGTGTCGGTAGTCGTCGTCATTGGATGGCGCCGGCGCATGCGCGGTCGGCTTGTCGGGGACGCGCCACCGCGGCGGCGCACCCCTCGGGGGTTGGAAAAGTTCCCGATTTTAGGGCTTGGCCGATGCCGGCCGTCCGGTGCTTGCCCGTGGCGGCTCAGCGCCAGTGGCGATGACCCCATCCGCCGCGGTAGCCGCCCCATCCCCTGGAGTACCCGAAGTTCAGCGAGAGACCGACCGGTGGGTAGATGTAGGGCTGTGGATAGACGTAGCTCGGCTGCACATAGACGGGCGCCGCGTACACAGGCGCCGGCTGTACGTAGACCGGCGCCGGCGCCGGGGCATTGGAGACCACCACGCCCTGCTCGGGGATCACGTTGTCCCACGGCGATCCGGCTGGCTGCGAGGGTTGGGCGTATTGCGGGGACTGCTGGTACTGCTGCCGGCCACTGTCGGCTTCGACGGGGTAGGGCTGCAATTGCGGTTGCGGCGCAACCGGTGCCGTGGTCACGCCATAGGCATTGGCCTGGATCGGGATGCTCGCGCCCGGCCGGCTGTTCATGCGCGTGGTGTACTGCCGGCCGTTGTATTCGTAGGTAACGTTGTAGCTGGGGCTGCTGCCGGTGGTCTCGTAGACGGGGGTGGCGGAAATCACCCGCGCCCATGCTTCCTGGGCTTGCGCGGTGGCCGCGCCCGCCGTCAGCAAACCAGCCGCCGAAAGGCCCGCAAGGGTGCGAAAGACGTGTCTGTTCATGGTGTTCTCTCCTGCAGATCGGGGTTGGAGGCTGGCTGGCGAGACAGGGTTCCGGTGTTTACACGGCGTTCACGGCTGCGGCCCAGGCCTCGGCGTCGAACCCTGTCGTAACGCCGGTTTTGGCGCCCCAGTTGACCACCGGCCGCTTGATGAGGCTCGGGTTCGCCAGCAGCGCCGCGCGGGCCGAAGCGGCATCGACCACCGCATTGCGTTCGGCTTCATCGAGCTTGCGCCAGGTGGTGCCGCGGCGGTTGACCAGCGCCTCCCAGCCCGAGTTTTTCAGCCACTGGTCGAGCTCGGCCTCGGGCACGCCTTGCTTCTTGAAGTCGTGAAAGGTGTAAGCGACGCCGCGTTCGTCGAGCCAGGCGCGGGCGCGCTTGACGGTGTCGCAGTTGGGAATTCCGTAGAGGGTTGTCATGGATGCCAATGATGCCGATAAAACCGGGCGCGGCCCGCGCGTTCCGGGTCGGCGACAATGCCGGGCTCCATGGAAACCCTTAACGACTGGCTCGCACGCGCCGAGCAACTCCATCCGAAGAACATCGAGCTCGGCCTCGACCGCGCCAAAGAGATGGCGGCCCGGATGGGTCTGCGCTTCGACTGCCCGGTCATCACCGTGGCCGGCACCAACGGCAAGGGCTCGACCTGCGCGATGCTCGAATCGATCCTCACGCATGCGGGCTACCGCACGGCGGTTTTCACGTCGCCGCACCTGGTGCGCTTCGAAGAGCGGCTTCGGCTCCAGGGCGAGGCCGTCGATGCTTCTAAATTGATAGCAAATTTCGAGGCGGTGGAAGCGGCCCGGGGCGACATGGCCCTGACGTACTTCGAATTCACCACGCTCGGCATCCTGCGCTGCATGATCGAGGAAAAGCCGGACGTGGCGATTCTCGAAGTGGGGCTGGGCGGGCGGCTCGATGCAGTCAACATCATCGACACCGATTGCGCGGTCATCACCAGCATCGACCTCGATCACATGGATTACCTCGGGCCCGACCGCGAAAGCATCGGCTTCGAGAAGGCCGGCATCATGCGCCCGGGCAAGCCCGCCATCGTGAGCGACCCGATGCCGCCGCAAAGCGTGATCGACCACGCGGCCGCCATCGGCGCCGACCTGTGGCGCTTCGGGCACGACTTCAACGTGTCGGGCGACAAGCAGCAGTGGGGCTGGTCGGGCCGCGGCAGGCGCTACAGCGGGCTCGCGTACCCGGCGCTGCGCGGCGCCAACCAGCTGCTCAATGCCGCGGGCGTGCTCGCGGCGCTCGAAGCGCTGCGGCAGCAGTTGCCCATCACCGCGCAGGCGGTACGCACGGGGCTCGCCATGGTCGAACTGCCGGGCCGCTTCCAGATCGTTCCGGGCGAGCCTGCGCTGGTGCTCGACGTGGCCCACAACGCGCATGCCGTCGCGGCGCTGGCCGAGAACCTCGACGCGATGGGTTTCTATCCGACCACGCACGGCGTGTTCGGTGTCATGGCCGACAAGGACCTGGCCCCGATCCTCGCGCGCATCGGGCCGATGATCGACCGCTGGTACTTCACCGATCTGCCGACGCCGCGCGCCGCCAAGGCCGGCGATCTGCTCGCGAGCTGGCAGGCGCAGAACACGCGCGCCGATGCCTCCGGCAGCGTGCATGCGGGGCCGATGGAAGCGCTGCGCGCAGCCATCGAGCACGCAGACCCCGCTGATAGAATCGTGGTCTTCGGATCGTTCTTCACCGTGGGCGGCGTGCTGGAGCACGGCACTCCGCGGCTGCAAGCCAAACACCTGCTGCCCGGCGGCTGATCGCCGGACCGTCCGCCCCACCTGGCACCACCTCGCTGCACTCCTTCAGGGATCGAACTTCATGGCGTTTTTCAAGTTCCGCACGCGCGGCCAGCAAGGCAACGAAGGACGCAGCGCACCGGCTGCCGTCCCCGCGGAAAGTGTGGAAACCATGCGTCGCCGTGCGCGCCACCGGCTGGTGGGCGCAGCGGTTCTGGTCTTGCTCGGCGTGATCGGCTTTCCGCTGTTGTTCGACACCCAGCCGCGGCCGGTGTCGGTCGACATTCCGATCGAGATTCCCGACCGCAACAAGGTCAAGCCGTTGCCGGTGCCTGCAACACCGACGACGCCGGCCGCTCCCACCGGGGCGGCCGACAGCGGCGCCCGCGTCGCGGCGGCGCCGTCGTCCGGCGGCATGATCACCGAAACCGCCGACGGCAGGGAAATCGATCCGAGCAAGCCGGCGGCCAGCACGCCCGCGGCGGAAACCCGACCCGCGGCCGAGCCCAAGCCGGAGCGCAAGCCCGAGCCAAAGCCGGAACCGAAGCCGGAACGCAAGCCAGAGCCGAAGCCGGAAACCAAGCCCGAGCCGAAGCCGAAGCCAGAAGCCAAGCCGGAAACCAAGCCAGCGGCGCCAAAGCCCGCCTCGGCCGAAGACGGCAACCGCGCGCGCGCGCTGCTCGAAGGCAAGCCTTCCAACACCAGCACCAAGCCCGCCGCTTCCGAAGACGGCGGCCGCTTCGTGGTGCAGGTCGGTGCCTTTGCCGATGCGGACAAGGCGCGCGAAGTGCGGCAGAAACTCGAAAAGGCGGGCCTCAAGACCTATGTGAACGTGGCCAAGACGGCCGACGGCGAGCAGCGCACGCGTGTGCGTGTCGGCCCGTTCAGCTCACGCGCCGAGGCGGACAAGGCCGCGGAGAAGGTCAAGGGCTTGTCTTTGTCGGCCGCGATCCTCACGTTGTAGTAGCCATCGCTCGCTGCCGTGGCTTTGCTCGACTGGATTGCCGTCACGCTCATCGTCGTGTCGATGCTGTTCGGCCTGTGGCGCGGCCTGGTGTTCGAAGTGATCTCGCTGGCGGGTTGGGTGGCTGCTTTCATCGCGGCCCAGTGGCTGGCATCGGACGTGGCGGCATGGTTGCCGTTCGGCGACCCGCAGGCCACCTGGCGCTATCCGCTGGCTTTCGTGGGGGTGTTCGTCGGGGTGGCGTTCGGCGTGGGCCTGGTGGCCGCGCTGACGCGAAAGCTGATTGCAGCTGTCGGCCTCAGGCCGGTGGACCGGATATTGGGTGGGGCCTTCGGAGCGGCGCGGGGTGCGGTTGCCCTGCTCGTGCTGGCGGTCATTGTTCATTTGCTGGCGTTGAGCGACAGTGCCTGGTGGCACGAATCGCACAGCGCCATTGTTCTCGATGCGGCATTGCAGGGCCTGAAACCCGCGCTGCCTGAAAAGTTGGCAAGCTACCTGCCCTGAGAGGAATCGTTCATGTGTGGAATCGTCGGCGTTGTCAGCAACGCACCCGTCAATCAGCTGCTCTATGACGCCTTGCTGCTGCTGCAGCACCGCGGCCAGGATGCGGCCGGCATCGTCACCCTGCTCGAACGCAAGTTCTTCATGCACAAGGCCAAGGGCATGGTGCGCGACGTGTTCCGCACCCGCAACATGCGCGGGCTGCCGGGCAACGTGGGGCTGGGCCAGGTGCGCTACCCGACGGCCGGCAACGCCTACAGCGAGGAAGAGGCGCAGCCCTTCTACGTGAACGCGCCCTTCGGCATCGTGCTGGTGCACAACGGCAATCTCACCAACGCGCATGCGCTGCGCGCGGAACTGTTCTCCACCGACCACCGCCACACCAACACCGAGAGCGACTCCGAAGTGCTGCTCAACGTGCTGGCGCACGAACTCGAGCGCGCCTCGCGCGGCGTGCCGCTGAACCCGGCCGAGGTGTTTGCCGCGGTCAAGAGCATGAACAAGCGGCTGCGCGGCTCGTATGCCGTGGTGTCGCTGATCGCGGGCCACGGCCTGCTGGCTTTCCGCGACCCCTACGGCATTCGCCCGCTCTGCATGGGCCGCAATGCCGCGGACGGCACCGTGATGGTGGCCAGCGAATCGGTGGCGCTCGAAGGTTCGGGCCATGTGTTCGAGCGCAACATCGAACCCGGTGAAGCCGTGTTCATCGACTTGCAGGGCAAGGTGCACTCGATGCAGTGCGCCGAAGCGCCGACGCTGAACCCCTGCATCTTCGAATTCGTCTACCTGGCGCGTCCGGACTCGGTGCTCGACGGCATCTCGGTGTACCAGGCGCGGCTCAACCTGGGCGAGACGCTGGCCAAGCGCGTGGTGTCCACCGTGCCGCCGAACCAGATCGACGTGATCATCCCCATTCCGGAATCGAGCCGCCCGAGCGCCACCCAGCTCGCGCACCTCCTGGGCGTGCCGTACCGCGAAGGCTTCGTGAAGAACCGCTACGTGGGCCGCACCTTCATCATGCCGGGGCAGGGCGTGCGCAAGAAGTCGGTGCGCCAGAAGCTCAACGTGATTGCCAGCGAGTTCAAGGGCCGCAACGTGCTGTTGGTCGACGACTCGATCGTGCGCGGCACCACCAGCCGCGAAATCGTGCAGATGGCCCGCGATGCCGGCGCGCGCAAGGTCTACCTCGCCAGCGCCGCGCCGCCGGTGCGCTACCCCAACGTCTACGGCATCGACATGCCGACCAAGGACGAACTGGTGGCGCACGACCGCACGGTCGAAGAAATCCGCGAACTGATCGGCTGCGACGCGTTGATCTACCAGGACGTGGACGCGATGAAGCGCGCCATCGGTTCGCTCAACCCCAAGCTGAATGGCTTCGACGCCTCGTGCTTCGACGGCGTGTACGTGACCGGCGATATCGACACCGAGGCGATCTCGCGCATGAACGGTAACCGTCCGCGCATCGAAGAGACCGAAGAAGATTCGTCGCGCCTTGCGCTTCCCAATCACAGCGAGTGAGAGCTGAATTGACCGCCGATGAACGAACCCTGCCGCTCGGACTGCACCGCGACACGCTCGCGCTGCGCACCGGGCTCGCGCCCAGCCAGCACGGCGAGCACTCCGAAGCGCTGTTCCTGACCAGCGGCTTCGTGCAGCCCGACGCCGAAACCTCGGCGCGCCGCTTTGCCGGCACCGAAGCGGGCTTCACCTACTCGCGCACTTCCAACCCGACGGTCACCAGCTTCGAGCAGCGCCTTGCGGCCATGGAAGGCACGGAGGCCGCCATCGGCGCCTCCACCGGCATGGGCGCCATCCTCATGATGTGCATGGGCCTGCTCAAGGCGGGCGACCATGTGATCTGCTCGCGCTCGGTGTTCGGCTCCACGCTGAACCTGTTCGGCAAGGAGTTCGCCAAGTTCGGCGTCGAGACCACCTTCGTCTCGCAGACCGACGTGGCCGAATGGCGCGCGGCCTTGAAGCCCAATACCCGGCTGCTGTTCGCCGAAACGCCGACCAATCCGCTGACCGAGGTGTGCGACATCCGCGCGCTGGCCGACCTGGCGCACGGCGCCGGCGCGTTGCTCGCGGTCGACAACTGCTTTTGCACGCCCGCGCTGCAGCGCCCGACCGAACTGGGCGCCGACCTCGTCATTCATTCCGGCACCAAGTACCTCGACGGCCAGGGCCGCGTGATGGCCGGCGCAATCTGTGGTCCGTCGAAGCTCATCGTCGACGTGTTCGGGCCGGTGGTTCGCACCGCGGGCATGGCGCTGTCGCCGTTCAATGCGTGGGTGGTGCTCAAGGGGCTGGAAACGCTCGGCATCCGCATGCAGGCGCAGTGCGCCAATGCGCTGGCCGTGGCGCAGTGGCTCGAAACGCAGCCCGGCGTTGCGCGCGTCTACTACCCGGGCCTGGCCTCGCACCCCCAGCATGAACTGGCCATGCGCCAGCAGTCGGGGCAGGGCGGGGCGGTGGTGTCGTTCGACGTGGTCGGTAGCGACCCCGAAACGGCGCGCGCCAATGCCTTCCACGTGATCAACAGCACGCGCGTGGTGAGCATTGCCACCAACCTGGGCGACACCAAGACCATCATCACGCACCCGGGCACCACCTCGCATGGACGCCTGACCGAAGTGCAGCGCCAGGCCGCCGGCATCAGCCAGGGGCTCATCCGCGTCGCGGTCGGCCTCGAGTACATCGACGACATCAAGGCCGACTTGCTCCGCGGCCTTGGCACCCTGAAATCCTGATCGACCCCATGACCGGCAAAGTTCGCACCCGCATCGCTCCGTCTCCCACCGGTTTTCTTCACCTGGGCACCGCGCGCACCGCGCTTTATTCGTGGGCCTATGCGCGCCATCACGGCGGCGAGTTCGTGCTGCGCATCGAAGACACCGACGTGGCCCGTTCCACGCAGGATTCGACCGACCAGATCCTGGCTTCGATGCACTGGCTCGGCCTGGACTACGACGAAGGCCCGATCTACCAGATGCAGCGCCTGGAGCGCTACCGCGAAGTCATCGCGCAGATGCTCGCGGCCGGCACCGCCTATCACTGCTATTGCACGCCGGCCGAGCTCGACGAAATGCGCGAGGCGCAGCGCGCGCGCGGCGAAAAAACGCTGTACGACCGCCGCTGGCGTCCCGAGCCGGGCAAGGTGCTTCCGCCCGTGCCCGAAGGCGTGCCGCCGGTGGTGCGCTTCTGCAATCCGCCCGAAGGCGACGTGACCTGGAACGACCTCGTCAAGGGCGAGATCACCATCAACAACCGCGAGATCGACGACCTCATCATCCTGCGGCCCGACGGTGTGCCGACCTACAACTTCGCGGTGGTGGTGGACGACTGGGACATGGCCATCACGCACGTGTTCCGCGGCGACGAGCACATCAACAACACGCCGTGGCAGATCAACATCTTTCGCGCACTGGGCGCGCCGCTGCCTGCGTTCGGCCATGTGCCGGTCATCCTCGGCGACGACGGACAGAAGCTCTCGAAGCGCCGCGGCGCCGTGAGCGTGACCGCGTACGAAGAGAACGGCTATCTGCCCGAAGCCATGCTCAACTATCTTGCGCGCCTCGGCTGGAGCCATGGCGACGACGAGCTCTTCACGCGCGAGCAGATGGTGAGCTGGTTCGACGGTTCGCACCTGTCGAAGAGCCCCGCGCAATGGGACGCCGCGAAGCTCGCGTGGGTCAATGCGCAGTACATCAAGGCCAAGGCCGATGCGGAGCTCGCACCGCTGGTGGCTGCGCAGCTGAAGAAGCGCGACATCGAGGCCGACGATCGCCTCGTCGCCATCTGCGCGCTCTTCAAGGACCGCTGCGAAACCACCGTCGCCCTGGCCGACTGGGCCGCCGCGTTCTACGCGGACGTCACGCCGAGTGAAGCCGATCGCATGCAGCACGTGACCGATGCCGTGAAGCCCGTCATCGCCACGCTGGCCGAGAAGCTCGCGGGCGTGCCCTGGGAAAAAGTTTCGATCGCAGCGGCCATCAAGGAAGTTCTGGCCGCGCATTCGGTGAAAATGCCTGTGTTGGCCATGCCGGTTCGCGTCCTCGTGATGGGAACACCGCAGACGCCATCCCTCGATTCGGTGCTCGCAATTTTTTCTCGTGAAAAAGTTGTGGAGCGTCTGAAAAGGGCCTGATTTTTCGGTCTATAATTCGAGGCTCGACACCCACACGGGGGTATAGCTCAGCTGGGAGAGCGCTTGCATGGCATGCAAGAGGTCATCGGTTCGATCCCGTTTACCTCCACCATCAAAGTGTCGAGAAGAAGATAAGTGCTGATCTCAGCACGGTTCCTAAGGTTTTGACCCTATCGTCTAGAGGCCTAGGACACCACCCTTTCACGGTGGCTACCGGGGTTCGAATCCCCGTAGGGTCGCCAGTTTCATGCAAGTGAAGCAGGCACGAGTTGTCAACACTCGGCTCCGCAAGGAGTGAACGTTGTCTACCAGGAGTGGTAGTTCAGTTGGTTAGAATACCGGCCTGTCACGCCGGGGGTCGCGGGTTCGAGTCCCGTCCACTCCGCCAGATTCTCGTTAGAAATCAATGGGTTGCACGCTTCAGCTTGCAGCCCATTTTGGTTTTTGGAATCTGATGCGGGTACTTTGGAATATGCCGGCCGCTCGTTGTCGTATGGGTGGTACTCGTTGTCGTGCCACTCCCGGCACTCTGCGCCGCAGGCATCGGCGCATTCCGGGTGCATCCGGTTGGTGAACCATCCATCATCGACCGACTTCCACATTTGATGCAGGTCGCCCTTGGCGATTGCCTCGCCGCACCATGCGCACTGATGCTGCTTCCTGGCCCGGATCGTTTCCGTGTTGGTGCAAAACATGGTTGCCCTTCAGCCCGCAGGCGTTGCCTTCTTCGATTTGCTTCGGTCGTAATGCTTAGCCAGCATCGCATCGCTGCTATGCAGTAGGGCATCCTTGGTGTCCTTGTCCCCACGCTGCTGCTTGTCCGTCGTGCCCTTGGGCCGGCAGTCTTGCAGCGAGAACTTCGCGAACGGCATCTTCCGCTTCTTGGCCTCCGCGATGCATTCGCGCATCAGGTCTTCGAGCATCGCCTTCCATCCGCCCTTGGTGTACGGCTCCTTGGTACCGAGCTTGAGGGCACAGATTCGAACGATGTTCTAGTCAACTACGTCTTCCCAAGCAACGCGCCGGAGTACCACGCGTTCCATCATCGACGCACCGGGGCGGAAGCGAATTTGCTGGCCTTCCTGCCATGCGTCCACGCGACTGAGGACACATTGGGACATGTCATCTACTTCGCGATGAACTTCGACCAACTGGAACCTCACCGGATCTCGATACATGCGGTCCACAGGCTGCTCGTGGATGGTCCATTGAAGACCGAGGTTCAAGCCATGCTAGACAATGCCGATCTAAGGTATGTAGCGGCTTTGGAGGGCAAAACTTCTTACGCGAGGCGCATTCGCCTGACGTCTTCTCGCGGCGATGCTCCAAACAGCCGGCTGTACTCGCGGCTGAACTGGGAAGGGCTTTCGTAGCCGACAAGCCCGCCGGCTCTGCCTGCGTCGATGTTCTGGCTCAGCATCATTTGACGAGCCTCCTGCAGTCTCAATTGCTTCTGGTACTGAAGAGGGCTTGTGCCGGTGATGGATCGGAAGTGCTGCCGAAAGGTCGACGGGCTCATGTGCGCACGCGCGGCGAATTCGTTCATGTTGAGCGGCTGCTTGAAATTCTGCTTGAGCCAGACGACCGCCTTGGCGATCTGCTGACCGGGCGATCCGTTCAAGGCCAGATGCTGGAGCCGGGGCCCATGCGGCCCGGCCATGAGACGAACCGTGATCTCCCGTTGGATCAAGGGTGCGAGTTGCGGAACGAGCGCCGGCTCAGCGAGAAGATTGACCAATCTGACGAGCGCCTCCATGAGAGGCGCATCCAGACGCTCGACGGCGATGGACCGACCTGATGGCCGGCGCGGCGGCGGCAATCGCATCTCCGCCGCGACCTGTGCGATATCGAGAGCGTCGAGGGTTAGCACCAGCGCAAGCACCGGCTCGTGCACGCTGGCTCGCGTCACATGAGAGATCACCGGCAGGTCCACCGTCGTCAGCAATGCTTGGCCCGGGCCGTAATCGATGACCTCCTCATCAAGCAAGACCCGCTTGCCCCCTTGCGCGACGACGGCTAGACCGAGGTGGTAAATGCAGGGGAGCGGCTCGGTCGGGGCTTTCCGGCGGTAGAGCAACAGAGAGGGGATGGCCGTTGCGTAGTCGCCGTCGGACGCTGCGACGGCCGCAACCGCGCGAGCCAGCTGGTTCGAGGCCTGGGCCGTGGGCTTGTTGGATGAGAGGCCACTGTCCATGGGAATTTCCTCCGGTTATCGGGGTCGCCCCATCCTAGCCCTGGCCTCGCACCACATCGGCCATTTCGACGGAATGCCGTCATTTCAGGCAAGAACCTCAGCAGATCCGGCGAGACGTTGCTCCGGAATTTCTCGACACTGAACTTCTATTTTGTAGACAACGGGCCTGGCCCAGGAGCAACGATCATGTCATCCGAAGATCATCACGTTTTTCACCAGCCGCGGAATGATGTTCCGAGCGGAGCGGGCCGTGGCAAGTTAGGTCGCCGGGATCTCGGCGCCGCAGGGATGGCCTTCATTGCGGCTTCGTGCATGACGTTGTCTTCCGCTGGGCAGGCTCAGCAACAGGAGCAGCGAACACGCATGTCACGAAACCGCGCGACGCTCGAGCGCTACTACAGCGCGCTTCAGCACAAGAACGCCGACGAACTCCGCAGCGCGATCAAGGAGGGCTTCGCGCCCGACGCGGTCTTGCGGATTTCAGACTCGTTGCCGTACGGCGGTACGCATGCCGGTCGGCAAGTCATTCTCACGATGCTCATGGGATTCGTGACAACCACGGAACCAATCATCAGGCCCGAGCAAATCAAGATCGAACAAATGGTCGAGGAAGGCGACTCCATCGTCGCCAAAGCGGTCTTCCCATGGCTGGCGCCCGGCGCCCGCGAGCCGATTCCGATGTCGGCATACGAGTGGTTCACGTTCCGCGGCGGGCGCGTCTCCGAAATGGTGGTGAGCTACTGGGATACCGCCGCATGCCTCGCCGCCATGAAGGCCGCCGGAGCCAAGTCCTGAGCCAGGTCGAAGGCACTGCGGGGCGTGGTATTGAACTGAACGAGCCCCACGGGTGAATCCGCCCCGACAGCACTTACTGGAGATACAAGATGACTGAGAAAAAGGTTTGGCTCGTCACAGGCGCAGGCCGTGGGATGGGCGTCGACATTGTCCAGGCAGCCCTCGCCGCAGGCCACGCGGTGGTCGCGACCGGACGCAACGCAGAGGCGGTGAGAAAGGTATTGGGCGACGCCGCAGACTTGCTGGTGGTCAAGCTCGACGTGACCAAACCAGAGGATGCCGAGGCCGCTGCAGTGGCCGCCGTCGAGCGCTTCGGTCACATCGATGTTCTCGTCAACAACGCGGGCAACTTCTACGCGGGCTTCTTCGAAGAACTGCCGGACGCAGATTTCAGAGCCCAGATCGAAACCAATCTGTTTGGTCCGATCAATGTCACGCGTGCCGTGCTCCCCATCATGCGTGCTCGCCGCACCGGCCTTGTAGTGACGATTTCCTCGCTCGCGGGCATCACTGGCCAACCCTTCATATCGGCGTATGCGGCTGCAAAGTTCGGCCTCGAAGGATGGATGGAGTCGCTGGCACCGGAAATCGAGCCCTTCGGAATTCGCACCATGATCGTGGCGCCTGGCTACTTCCGCACCGACCTCCTGACGGAAGAGTCGACGAAGTACCCAACGCCATCGATCGACGACTACGCAAAGACGACGCGCGAGACGGTCGAGGCCTGGAAGGGGATGAATGGTCGGCAAGGGGGCGATCCCGCCAAGCTTGCCGATGCATTGGTGAGCCTGGCTGGTGCGGCCACCCCGCCGCTGCGCTGGCCTGCGGGCGCCGATGCGGTTGAGGCCTTCGAGCAGAAGGCGCGCCTGCTCCAGATGCAGGCCGACGCGCACCGCAAGCTTTCAGCGGCGCTGGGGCACACCCCAGCGTAGTCCTGGCTGCGGCGTTTTCTCTCAGTGCCCGCGGGTCACGATCCCTCTCACTGACAGGCACCACCCAACGCGGCCGACGATGAAAAAACTTGAGATGGATGCTGAGAAAGACGGACCGACGTCGCTCCGCCGTGAGCTCCTGGTCGATGGCGCAGCCACCGCAGGCTCTGTGGCTGCCCCCGCGGGAACAACACCGGGCTGCTCCGGGTGCCGAATTCCCGATGGCGAGGATCACACGTCGCCCGGCCTTGCAGGCTTCTCCTCATGGCCGCCTTCGAGGGGTCGGTGAACCTTCGCAGGCGCTCTTCAAGTGACGCTCATCTCCAGCGGCGTCGTCTGGAAAGCCAGTTGCCGCCAGCGTCCTTCCTCATGGGTCCAGACCTGCATGATGCGGGAATCGATGCGCACCGTGCCGCTGCCGTTTTTGCGGACGGCCACGAGCAACTGGCGTCCGGTCATCAGTGCCGAAGTGCCCAGCACCCGGACCTTCAGGTCGGAACGATCGATCTGCCGGTACTCGACGTGCGTTCCGCCGGAGCGGAAGTAGCTGTCGTAGTCGTCGACCTGGCCCTTGGCGTGAACGTGCGTGAGACTGGGGTGCAGGATCTCGCGCAGCCGGGCGAAGTCGCCGCGCTTCATCGCGTCGCAGCGCTGCGCTTCCAGGTCGAGAAGGAGGGCTTCGGCGTCCGGAGCCGCAGTGGGAGTGGTCGTCATGAGAGTTTTCCTGAAGGAGAGCATGGAGCGGCCTCGATGGCGATATTCATTTGCTTGCAGGCGCGCCGCAGCAAGCCGGTGATCCCGGCGGCATCGGCCGCCACGCCATGAACGATGCGGTCGGGCCGGACAAGCGCGGCACGGCAGCCGTGCTGCGCGTACCAGCGCGCCAGCAGTCCGTCTGCTTCCGTGAGCGCGAGCACGTCGTCGGCCGGGGAGGGGCCGCCGCCGATGCAGACGGTTTGCGCACGCAGTGCCGTCAGCGCACCCAGCCATGGCTGCATCTCCGACGCGGTGGGCACGCCGAGCAGCACGAGCAGGAAACCCGGTGGCACGAGGTCGTCCATCATTTGCGCCTCGCCCACCGCGCCCATGCGGACCATGGGCTGGGGAAACGGCGTGCCCGCGGGCGCTTGATCGGTATCGATCAGGCCGTGCCGTATGCCCGGCAGCAGGCTCTGGCGCAACTGCATCCGGACCTCGTTGCCCTGCTGCTCGCGCAACCTGCGGTCACGTTCCGCCGCGCGCGCCGGGTCCCGCTCGCAGATGATTTTTCCGAGCCGCTTGACGGTGGCGGTGACTTCCTCCACCTGGGGCCCGCGCTCGGTGCCGTAGCTGTCGAGCAGGCTGTCGGGCGCATGGCCGTCCAGCACCCAGCCGAGCTTCCAGGCCAGATTGGTGGCATCGCGCAGACCCTGGCACATGCCCTGGGCCAGAAAGGGCGGCATCTGGTGCGCGCTGTCTCCGGCGAGCAGGATCGGTCCTGTTCGCCATTGCTCCAGCACGACGGCATGGAAGCGGTAGGTGGCTGCGCGCCAGATCCGTGCCTCCGCAGGGGCGAGCCAGCGGGCCAGCAGGTTCCAGATCGCATCGTGCGGCATGTCGCGCTGCTCGGCTTCGTGCGGCAGCAGCAGAAACTCCCAGCGCCTATGTGTTCCGGGCCCGACCACGTAGGTGCAGGGCCGCGACGGATCGCAGTACTGGATGTTGGTGGCCGGCAGGTCCGCCAGCTTGGACTCGTTCACATGCATGTCGACGACGATCCAAGGCTCGTCGAAATCGAGGCTCTTGAGGCGCAGGCCGAGCCGTTTGCGCGTCGGGCTGGTGCCGCCGTCGCATGCCACGACATAGCGTGCGCGCACCGGCGCGGCATCGCCGTCCGGCGCCCGCACCGTCAGCACGGCGCCTTCGCCGGACGCCTGGACCTCCGTCACCTCGTGGCCCAGATGAACCTGCACCGTCGGCAGTTTCCCGACCGCATGCCGCAGCGACGCTTCGAGCGCCGGTTGGTTGAAGGTATAGGAGGGCGCCCACGCAAGCGGATACGGCGCCGGCCCCATGTCGAAATGCTGGATCGGCTCGCCGTCGCATCCCTGGTAGAGGGTCGGGCGGTACGGCGTGATGTCCGCGGCCAACGCGCCGGCAATGCCGATCTGCTGAAAGGTTCGCATCGCCTCGTGGTCCAGCGCGAAGGCGCGGGGCAGCGGATAGATCTGATCCGACTTGTCGAAAACCGCGACCCGCCGCCCCTGGCGGCCCAGCAGCGCCGCGAGCGACGCGCCCACGGGACCGAAGCCGATGATGGCCACTTCGAAGGCATCGTTGTCGGGATGGATCATGTGTTCATCGTGCAATAAAAGTCATATTGTGCATAAAAACTAAAAAAATGCATTCAGGGTTCGACCCGATGCGCGAGGATGGGCGAGGCAGAAAATGCACAAAGACGAGCTTATGCATTTTTAAAAGGAGACAAGCATGTCGATGATGAAAGCAGCCCGGCTGTACAAGGTGGGCGCACCCATGGAGATCGAGCAGCTGCCCATTCCCCAGCCCGCGGCCAACGATGTGCAGGTGCGCGTCAGGTCGTGCGGCATCGTGCCGAACCTGGGCAACATCCTGGCCAACTGGACCACCTGGTTCCCGGAGTTGCCGCTGCCGCCCCTGCCGGCCGTCTTCGGCCTCGATCCGGCGGGCGAAGTGACGGCGGTGGGCTCGCACGTGCACGCCTGGAAGCCGGGCGACCGGGTCTACGTCAACCCCAGCCTCTACTGCGGCGGGTGCCGGGCCTGCCGCAACGGCGACCTGATCAATTGCACGCACTACGCCTTCAGCGGCTACTTCGGCTTTTCGGAGAACTCGCTCAAGCTCTACAAGAACTACCCCAACGGCGGCCTGGCCGAGTACATGATCGCGCCGCAGTATGCGTTGGTGAAGCTGCCGGACAATGTGAGCTTCAACCAGGCCGCGCGCTTCGGCTATCTCGGCACCATGTACTCCGCGATGCGCAAGGCGGGCATCGGCCCCGGCAAGAGCATGCTGGTCAACGGCATCAGCGGAACCCTGGGCATCGGCGGCGCGCTCTTCGGCCTGGCCATGGGTGCCACGCGCATTCTGGGCACCGGCCGCAACCGGGAGCTGCTCGCCCGCGTGAAGGCGCTGGCACCCGAGCGCATCGAAGTCTTTTCGAATGCAGAGGGCGAGGCGATCGACCGCTGGGTCAAGTCGCGGACCGAGGGCCTGGGCGTGGACGCTTTCTTCGACGCGCTGGGACCGGGCGCCTCGCACGAGACGCTGCAGCAAGGCGTGCGTTCGCTCAAGCGGGGAGGGCGCGCCTACAACATCGGAGCCATCGCGGGGATGGTCGGCATGGACCTCCACACGATGATGGACGAGCAGCAGAGCATCGAGGGCTCGGCCTGGTTCACCGCGGGCGAAGGGCAGGACATCGCGGATATGGCCGAGGCCGGCACCCTGGACCTGTCTGTCTTCGAGCACGTGTGCCATCCGCTCGACCGCATCAACGAGGCCATTTCCGGCATTGCAAGCCGCAACGGCGGCTTCAGCAACTTCGTCATCAACCCCTGAGAGGCCGCCATGAAAGTCAGACGTGTGGTGGCGGGGACAGCGGCCGACGGCCGCTCCCGGGTATTTCAGGACGCACGGGCGCCGAGGGCGGTCGAGTTCGACAGCGTGCCGGGCTTTGCGGCCACGCTGCTGTGGGCAACCTCGGCCCATGAGCAGCTTGCCCCGGGAGCGCCGCGCGACCGCACCGAGGCGGCCGGCTTCGCGCCGGGGCAGGGGGAATCGGTCCTGATGTTCGTGACCTTTCCGCCCGACGCGGTGATGATGCGCGCCGACTTCGACGGCGCGGCATTCGGCGCGGAGTTCGCACAAAAGGTGCCCGGCCTGGCCGAAACCTTCGAGATCGATCATCCCGGCATGCACACCACCGAGAGCATCGACTACGACGTGGTGCTGGAAGGCGAGATCACGCTGGAGCTGGACGATGGCGCGCAGGTCACGCTGCGCAGGCACGACGTTGCCGTGCAGCACGGCAACCGCCACGCCTGGCGCAACCTGAGCGACAAGCCCGCAACCATGCTGTTCGTCCTCATGGGGGCGAGGCGCGCGGGCTGAGCCGTGAACTGTCGGGGCTGCGGCGCGGCCCTCTTCTCGGCCGCTGCCGCCTCAGGCGCCGCCCGCAATGCTATCGACTCCTGTTTCATGAGGCGCGAGTTTATGCATAAAATTGAAATGATGTACAAAAATGACATGCCTGCCGCACGGGCGCTTCCGCTGGTCGACCAGGCCTTCCTTCGGTTGCGCCAGGACGTGCTGTCGGGCACCTACGGGGCTGGGGCCAAGCTCAAGCTGGACGAGCTTCAAACCGCCTACGGCTTTTCCAGCAGCCCGTTGCGCGAAGCGCTCAGCCGGCTCGCGCAGGAGGGGCTGATCCGCGCCGACGAACGCCGGGGCTTCAGGGTTGCGGACATCTCGGCGGAGGACCTGGCGGACATCAGCCGGATGCGCCTCATGCTCGACATCCCCGCGCTGCGGGAATCGATTGCCAACGGCGACGACGCATGGGAAGCCCTCGTGGTCGGCGCCTTCCACCGCCTGGAGAAAGTCGAAGGCCGGCTCAGCGACGGGCCGGTCGTGCTCGACGACAACTGGACCCAGGTCCACACGGCGTTCCATGCCGCGCTGATTGCGGCCTGCCCGTCGGAGCGCATGCGCTCGTGGAGCGCGAGCCTGTTCGACCAGGCGGAGCGCTACCGCCGCTATTCGGCGCGCTTTCGCAAGACGGCCCGGCGCAAATCGGCCGAGCACCGCAAGATCATGGAAGCCACCTTGCGGCGCGATGCGAAGACGGCCTGCGCGCTGCTGGAAGAACACATTCTCAGCACCCAACGCAATGTCACGGCGGTGCTCGGCACGCCGGCCGGCCGCGCGGGCCGAAGCTAAAGCCCAGCCGAACTGAAACGGCCGCGTACAGGCGGTGTGCAAGTTTTTGGTGAGCAGCCGATCCATCCGCGAACGCGCGCCGCCATGGCGCTCGTGGAAATGCCATAGCGTTCGTGGAGTGTCGGCAGGGCCCCGGCGTCAAGAAAGGCGTCGGGCAACGCGATCTGCCGGAACGCTCGGGCCACCCCGTTTCGCATGAGCAGGCTCGCGACGGCTTCGCCAAGGCCACCGATCACCGAATGGTTCTCAGCGACGACGACCAAGCGGTCGAGCCGTTTCACCTCCGCGAGCAGGGTCGCATCGTCCAGCGGCTTGATCGTCGGAACATGCAGCACGGCGACATCCACATTGTCTGCGCGCAACTCGTCGGCCATCTCAAGGGAGCGCATGGTCATGAAGCCGCTCGAGACGACGAGCACATCGCGCCCATCGCGCAGGAGCTTGGCCTTGCCGAGTTCGAACTTGTAGTCGTATTCGTCCAGCACCAGAGGCACCTGGCCCCGTGGCAGCCGCATGTAGACCGGCCCCTGGTGCGCCGCGATCTGCGGCACCGCCTGCTCGATGTCGAGTGCATCGCAAGGGTCGACGATAGTCATGCCCGGAATGCCGCGCATCAGTGCCAGGTCCTCGGTCGCCTGATGGCTCGGCCCATAGCCGGTCGTAAGCCCGGGCAGCGCGCAGCACAGCTTCACGTTGAGGTTTTCTTCCGCGATCACCTGATGCACGAAATCGAAGGCGCGGCGCGTGCCGAACACCGCGTAGGTGGTGGCAAAGGGCACGAAGCCTTCTTTGGCGAATCCGCCAGCGGCGGCCATGAGCAACTGCTCCGCCATTCCCATCTGGAAGAAGCGCTCGGGATAGGCGTGCGCGAAGAGGTGCAGGTCGGTGTACTTGGCAAGATCGGCCGTGAGGCCGACGATCTCGGACCGCGATTCCGCCAGGTCGACCAGCGCCTTGCCGAACGGTGCCGCCTTGACGCGCTGCCCTTCGGACGCGATCGAGGCGATCATCGCCGAGGTCTTCAGACGCGGTTTTTTTGCGACGTTGGCGATCGTGTGGCTCGTATTCATGCTGCGGCTCCTTGCGCTTGGTCGAGGTGATCGATGGCCTGTTGCCATTCCGGTGGATCGACCCGTATGAAGTGGTTCTTCTCGCGTTGCTCGAGGAAGGGAACACCCTTGCCCATCAGCGTGTCGCAGAGAATCACCCGCGGCCTCGCCTCGGGCAACGCACGCGCTGTGTCGAATGCGGCCTTGACGGACGGAAGATCATTGCCGTCGACGCGCTGCACGTGCCAACCGAAGGCGGCCCATTTGTCGACAAGCGGCTCGAAGGCCATGACCTTGGACGACGGGCCGTCAGCCTGCTGGTTGTTGATGTCGACCAGGCAGATCAGGTTGGAAAGGCCATGGTGGCTGGCCGCCATCGCCGCTTCCCATGTCGAGCCTTCGTCCAGTTCGCCGTCGGACATCGAGTTGTAGACGAAGGCCGGGTTGCGCTTGAGCCGAAGGGCCAACGCCATGCCCACCGCGATCGGCAAGCCCTGGCCTAGCGAGCCGCCGGACATCTCCATGCCTGGCGTGTAAGTCGCCATGCCGGACATCGGAAGGCGGCTGTCGTCGCTGCCGTAGGTTTCCAGTTCCTCTTCGGGGAGGATTCCGGCCTCGATCAATGCCGCATAGAACGCGATGGCGTAGTGCCCGTGCGAAAGCAGGAAGCGGTCCCGCGCTTCCCATTGGGGATCGTCGGGCCGGTACGTCATCGCATGGCCGTACGCAATGGCCAGAACGTCGGCATAGCCGAGAGCCTGGCCGACGTAGCCCTGGCCTTGCACCTCGCCCATGCGCAGGGCATAGCGCCGAATGCGGTAGGCACGCTCGGAAAGAGGGAGTTGATCAGACATGATGATCCTTCTTGAAAGATGGAAGAAAGGGGAGAGCGCTTCAGCGAATCGTGAGCCAGGGCAGGTACGCAAAGCCCAGCAGCAGCCCGATCGCGACGAAGTAGAACGGGATCAACTCCTTCACGACGTCCCCGATGCGCACCTTGGCGATGGTGCTGGTGATGAACAGTGTGGTTCCTATCGGCGGGTGATAGAGGCCGATCGAAAGGTTGACGATCATCATGATCCCGAGCTGCACGGTGTCCATTCCGACGGCCGCGGCGAGCGGCACGAACATGGGCGTGAGCAGAAGCACGGCTGCGGGCAAGTCGATGAACATGCCCGTGGCGAGCATGATCAGGTTCATCGCCAGGATGATCAGCCAGGGCGACCGCAGCGTTTCCTTTGCAAAGCGCGTGAACTCCGCCGGCAACTGCTCGTAGGTCACGATCCAGCCAACGACGCTCGAGGCCATGATGATCAGGAGCACCACGCCGGTGGAGATTCCCGCCTCGACCGCCGCAGTCTTGACCTTCGCGAGCGTGAGATCCTTGTAGACCATCCCCGAGACGAGCAGCGCATACAGCGTGGACATCACGCTCACCTCGGTCGGTGTCGCGATGCCGAAGCGCAGGAAGACGATGATGAGCACTGGCATCATCAGCGCCGGGGCCGCTTGTGCGAGCAGCCGCCAGAACGCAGGCCATTCGAAAGGCGTCGTGTCGCGCGGGAAGTTTCTGCGTCGGCCCTGCACGTAGCACACCGCCATGAAGCCCGCGCACATCAGCAGCCCCGGCAAGATGCCCGCCACGAACAGCGCACCGATCGAGGCTCCCGATACCAGCGCATACACGATCATTGGAATGGACGGCGGGATCAGGATGTCGATCGTCGCTGCTGCAGCCAGCGTCCCGGCCGCGAACGGTGCCGGATAGCCCAGCTTCTTGAGCCAGGGGATCAGCATCGAGCCGATCGCCGACGCGTCGGCCACGGCCGAGCCGGAGACGCCGCCGAAGATGGTCGACGACAGAACCCCCACCTGGGCCGGGCCACCGTGAACGCGTCCGATCATCATCGACAGCAGGCTCACCAGGCTCTGGCCGAGGCGGCCGCTGACCATCAGCGCGCCCGTCATCATGAAGAAGGGAATGGCAATCAGCGGGAAGCTCTGTGTCTGCGAAATCATCTGCTCGACCGCAAGGTGCATGGGCACCTGGCCGATGATGAGAAGCCCGCCGACGGAGGCGAGGACCAGCGCGTGCGCAATGGGAATCGACAGCAGCGCGGTGACGATGAAGAGTCCAACGATGAGCGCGGTCATGGCTAGGCTCCGTGCGCAACGGCTTCGGAGTCGGGCTCATGGGTCCCGGCACTGCGCCACAGCGCTGGCAGCTTGCACAAGCTCACCATGCTCAGCAGAAAGAAGCCCAGCATCAAGGCCCACACGCTGACCGAGCTGGGAACCTGCAGCATGGGGCTGCGTTCGTCTGCGGCGATCTCCATCAGCGGCCAGGCCGCCACCGCCAGCGATCCATAGAGCGCCGCGACGGCCAGCGATCCGCCCGCCAGAACCCAGCGACGTGTCGCGCGCAGCTTCTGCGTGAACATGACGACCGCCATATGCGAGCCGTGCTGAGCCGCCAGAACGACGCCGGCCATGATCATCCAGGGGAACATGAGTTCCGGCAGCTCGGATGCCGAGGCGAGACTGGTTCCCGCGACGTAGCGCAGGCCCACGTTGATGCTCAGGATCAGGAAGACGACAGTCAGCGTCACATAGAGCATGCCGCGACACGCCGCGCTTATGCATCGGTCAAGAAAAAGAAGGAACGACATATCAATGCCCTCGAAGAAGGAAGGATGCGCGCGGAGGCGCTGTCATGAACTCGGGACGGCAGACTTCACCGCGACGCGACGCGTCAATGCGCTGCGCTGCGTAGTTCGTCTGCCTTCGGGTGCGCTACTGAGCTTGCTGGACGACCCGCTTGACAAAGTCGCCGGCCGGGCTCGCGGCCCATTTGGCGTAGACGGCTTTCGTCGCTTCGACGAAAGCCTTGCGATCCACCGCGTCGATCTGCACACCCTTGGCCTTCAGCTCGGTGGTCAGTTTTTCGTCGGCCTCCTTGGAGAGCTTTCGCTGCATCTGCGTCGCTTCGACCGCGGCTTCAGTGAAGATCTTCTGGTCCGCGGGACTCAGCCGCTCCCATGAACGCTTGCTCATCACGAAGGGGTTGGTTTCGTACTTGTGGCCTGTCAGCGAAAGATACTTCTGAACTTCGTAGAGCTTGGCTGACGCGATGTTGGTCAACGGGTTCTCCTGTCCGTCGACAACCCCCTGCTGGAGCGCCACGTACAGCTCCGAGAACTTGATCTGCTGCGCGTCTGCGCCGAGCGCCTGCATGATGTCCATGGTCATCGAGTCGGGCGGGGTTCGGATCTTCAGACCCTTGATGTCCGCCGGCGTCTTGATCGGCCGCTTGTTATTGGTGACGTGGCGGATGCCGTTGTCCCAGTAGCCGAGCACAACCATGCCCTTGGCGGCCGTCCGCTTGGACAGCTCTTCGCCCACGGGTCCGTCGAGCAGTTGCCAGGCCTTCTGGATGTCCGTGAACAGGAATGGCAGGCCCAGTGCTGCGTACTCCGGAACCACGTTGGCCATCGCGCCCTGGCTGTTGGCGGATATGTCCATGGTTCCCGAGCGCAGCGCAGTGATCATCGCGGCGTCGTCGCCGAGCTGCGCCGAATGCGCCACCTGGATCTCGAAGCGCCCGTTGGTCTTGGCCTTGATGGTTTCGGCGAACTTCACGGCTGCCTCATGCCGGGGATTGCCCGGCGCGGCGCCGTGGCCGAAGGTGAGCTTGGCGGGCGCCTGCGCGAAGGCAAGGCCGCCCGTGGCGATCCATGCGCCGACGAGGATGGCAAGGTTTCTGCGATTCATGGTTTGTCTCCGTTGTTGTGATGGGATGAATCAGTGGATCAGCATGCCGCCGTTCACGTCGAGCGTGATACCGGTGCAATAGCTCGACAGGTCGCTGGCGAGGAACAGGCATGCGCCGGCGACGTCTTCGGCGACGCCGATCCGCCCGAGCGGGATCTCGCCGGCGATCTGCGCCTTGCGCTCTTCGGTCAGCTTGCCCTTGCTGATGTCCGTGCCGATCAGCCCGGGCGTGATCGAGTTGACGCGGATGCCGTCGGTGCCGAGCTCACGCGCCATGGCGCGCGCAAGACCCAGCACGCCGGCCTTGGCGGCCGAGTAGTGGGGGCCTCCGAGAATCCCGCCGCCGCGTTGCGCAGAAACGGAAGAGATGCAGATGATCGAGCCGCTGCCTTGACGCTGCATGGCGGGAATCGCGGCCTGCGAGAAGAGCAGCGTGCCGCGCAGGCTGACGTCCAGCACGGCGTCGTAGTCGGCACCGGAGATGTCTATCGTCTTGCGCGGCTGCGTGATGCCCGCGTTGTTGACGAGGACGTCGAGCCGGCCGAACTTATCGAGCACGCGCGCTACCGCGGATTCGACTTCGAACTTGTTGGTGACGTCGGCAACCAGTCCCAGGTGGGCGTCGCCGAGCGTGGCAGCGACCTGCAGGGGTGCGGCGGCTTCAAGGTCGGTGATGACGACGCGGGCGCCTTGCGACGCCAGCAGGCGTGCAGTGGCAAACCCCAGGCCGTTGAGGCCGGCGCCTCCGGTGATGAGGGCGACGCGATCGGTAAGCAGCATGGACTGTCTCCGTGATAGTGATGTGCGGGTGGGTAACTATGGATGAAGGCACCCATGAGGACAAACGACACTTCGTCAGCGATAAGTGAATTGCGTTCATAAAGGGTTTACCCGATGAGGTCGTCGTTTCCCCCACTGAGTTGCCTGCTTGCCTTCGAGGCTGCGGCTCGGCGCGCGAGCTTCAGCGCGGCGGCCATCGAACTGCATCTGACGCCCTCGGCGGTGAGCCACCAGATCGCCAAGCTGGAGGAACTCCTCGCCGTGCGGCTGTTCGAGCGTTCGGGGCGCAGCATCGAGCTGAGCGAAGCCGGCCGCGAATACATGAGCCGTGTCTCCGGCGCGCTGGACGCGATCAGCTCGGCAACCGACAACGCGCGCAAGGGTGTTCGCAACGCCCTGTACGTTCATGCCGCGCCCAGTTTCGCGAGCCTGTGGCTCATGCCGCGACTGGCCGACTTCGCGCGGGCGCACCCCGGCATCGCACTCTCGCTGTCGTCGTCCGTCGTTCACTCCGACTTTGCGAGCGGGCAGGTCGACATCGACATCCGATACGGCGTACCGAACTGGCCGCATCTCAACGTGCAACCCGTGTTCGAGGAACGGATTCAGCCGATGGCGAGCCCGGCGTTCATCGAGAAGCATCGCATCGAGAAACCTGCAGACCTGCTGAACCTTCCGTTGATCCAGTCTGTGGTCAATATCGTGCAATGGGGGGATTGGTTCCGCAGCCGCAAGATCGTGTTCTCGAGCGGGCAGTTCGCATTCCGTTTCGATCGAACATCCATGGCCCTCGATGCCGCGGTGCAGGGCCTCGGGGTCGCCCTGGACAGCTCATCGGTGGCGGCGGGCCACCTTCACCAGGGCCGATTGAGGAAGGTCTTCGACGAGCGCTGGTGCCTGAAGGTTCATGCCCATTTCCTGGTCTGTCCTCAGCGCCACGTGCAGCGCAGCGAAGTGACGAACTTCATCGATTGGATGCGGGAACAGGCGGTCGAGCCGGAGAGAGCTGTGGCGCCAACTTGACTGCGGCCGCAAGGTTGCCTTTTATTTCTCATCGCCCGCAGCCAGACAGACCGCTTGAATCCGCCGCCGCCAACGTACTGAACGTGCCAGGTCTTGACCCGTCAATAGCAACGCGCAAGTACAGGCCACGGTCCACGGTGACCTTGTATTCCTTGTCAGTCGCCCTCAGCGCCTCGATGCCTCGTACGGTGATGTTTGCCATCTCACGTCCTAGCCTCGTCCTGAAAATCGGTGGATTTCAGTGTATTCAGGCGAACGGCTTTGGACGAGAAGAATGACCTAAGCTGATATTTTTAAAGGGGAATTTTTTGTCCGGAGACGTCCGGAGAATTCCCCCTCGGGGCCGCTGTCACGCCGGAGGTCGCGGGTTCGAGTCCCGTCCACTCCGCCAAACACAAGCCCCTGTAGCAGTTTCTGCGACAGGGGCTTTTTGTTGTGCGCTCCCGTCCTTGCGTAGCGCGACTTGTCTGACACCGGGAGCCGACACGTGCCGACCGGTTGGTGCGCAGGGGCCTGTAGCTTGGTTCCTTGGTCATGCACACCAACGCACCAACGAAAGGAATCACATGAACAAGCGCCAACTCGAAGGAATGAAGGTCGCCATTCTCGTGACGGACGGGTTCGAACAATCCGAGATGACCGATCCCCGCAAGGCCCTCGAGGCCGCGGGTGCGGAAACGAAGATCGTGTCGCCCCGGAACGACCGCGTGCGCGGCTGGAAGCACAGCGACCCGGCCGATGCCTTCACCGTCGACATTCCGCTTGCGCAAGCGGCCGCGCACGAGTTCGACGCGCTGCTGCTGCCCGGCGGCGTGATGAACCCCGACGCGCTGCGCATCAACGAGCCAGCGGTGGTTTTCGTGCAGGACTTCGTCAAGGCCCGCAAGCCGATTGCCGCCATCTGCCACGGTCCGTGGACGCTCATCGAGGCAAAGGCGGTCGAGGCTCGCACGATGACTTCGTGGCCTTCGCTGCGCACCGACCTCAAGAACGCCGGCGCCAAGTGGGTGGACGAAGAGGTGGTGGTCGATGGCAATCTGGTGACCAGCCGCAGCCCGAAGGACCTGCCGGCGTTCGACCGCGAAATGGTCCGGCTCTTTGCCGACGCCCACGCGCACGCATGACCGGGCCCGGCTTGCCGTCATGACTGTTCAATGGGACGAGCTGCGCATCGCGTATGAAGAGTGGCGCAGCCAGCGAGACAAATACGACCGGTGGATGACCGACATCGCCGCCGGCAAGCCGTACGACAAGTCGGCGCTGCAGCGCGACCTGGACGAGCTCGATGCGCTGCACAAGGTGTTCCTGCAGAAGGCCCTGCCATTCGTCCGGCCCAAGCCCTGAGTTCATCGCTCGCGGGACGGCGTCCTATGAACCGGCTCGCGCGGAAAGTGCCGCGCGCGTTGAACGCCCGGCGCCGTCGGCGCCCCGGTCCCTGCCCCACCTTGCCTGCGCGGTACCCAGCAACGCAAGAGCCGGCAGCGCCAGTTCCAGAAGCTCCTCGAAGCTGAGCATCAGATGGCGGGTCAGGCCTGCGGGGCTCTCGCCCAAGATGCGCTGATCGGCAAGCGCCGCGGGTACCTGGTCCAGAACGATCGCGGTCCCGATCACTGCGGCAAAGGTCAGCAGGGTGGTGGCTTCCGGTCGCCATTGCCATCCTGCGCGCAAGGCGTCGCGCGCGGACCAGGCGCGCCTTGCGAGCCACGCGCCGGCCACGGCGATGGGCGCGAAGATCAGGCCGCCGAGGTGCGCCAGGTGCCCATCCGCTTCGCGCGCGGCAAAGGCAACAAGCACGATGCAGATGGCCGTCCTGTCCAACCCCGAGAGCGATGCCACACGCACCGCCGCCAGGCATGCCGCCGCGGCAAGATACAGGAGAACCGTGCTGCTTTCGACCGGTCCGTCTTCCGCCAGGACCGCCGAACCGATCGACTCGGGCGTGTTCAATCCGATCCATGCCGCGGCGAAGCCGAACACCAGCACCAGCGAAGGCCCCGCCATGTCGGCACCCAATGCGCGCAGCGGCCACGCCAGCGCCGCGGCGGGTGCGCGGACGAACTCGCGCCCTGCAGCCTGCAGCGCAAGCAGTGTCCCGGCGATGCAGGCGCCCAACAGCGCACCTGCCGCAATGTCGAACGGAAAATGAATGCCGGCATAGATGCGCGACCACGCCGTGACGGTGGCCACGGCAAGAACCAGCAGCCCCACATCACGCAGCCCGCGCCGCAGCAGGAGCATGAACGCCATGGTGAACATCACCGTCGCGTGCGTGCTGGGCAGGCCGGCGCGCGCACCGTGCGGCACATGGGCGGGGCTCAGTCCCACCATGAAGGGGCGCGGCATACCGACGTAAGCCGCGATCTCGTGCGAGATCAACGAAGCCGCTGCTGCAGCGGCCAGCACCGCCAGCACACAGATGCACTGCGCAGGGCGGCGCCATGCCACCCACGCAAGAATGGCCGCGCATGCCCACGACGAGCCCCGCGCGATCGCCGATGCGAACCACAGCAGCGTGGGGGAGGGAGAGAAGCCCGCCGCGAGTGTGTCGAAGAGCGCGAGGTTGAGTGAATTCATCCGTCGGTATCAGAAAGAAACGGCGGCCTCGTTGCTGCGAGGACGTGAGTCCAGGCTCAATTTAGCATCCGTCCGGCTTGCCGCGCGGCATGTCCGACTGCTGGAGAAAGGATCAGCCGATGCGCTTGACATCGCACCAGCGCACCATGAACACGATGGGCCAAGCAGCGACCTGCATCAGGCTGTCGATCGAAACCGTCGGCCTGAAAGCAGCCTTCGCGGACCACGCCCTCGGGAGTGCGTCATCGGGGCCGCGCCAGGGTTTCGGCAAGTTCCCACAGCGACCCCATCTGCCCCGAATGAAAAAGCAAGGGCGGCGTGTCCGTCCGCGAGAAGCGGTCCACACGCCCGAGGATGATCGTGTGATCGCCCTCCCGATGGCGCGAGTAGGTCGAGCATTCGAAAGTCGCGACGCTCTCGATGAGCCTCGCACATCCGTTGGGCGCGGTCTCGAATGCGTCGGCGAAGCGTTCGAACTTGTCCGCCGCGGGCTTGGCGAAATGCCAGGCCAGGTCCCGCTGCCCGGCGGTCAGCACGCTGAGGTTGAACGGCCGTGCCGCAAGAAATGCATCGGCGCTGCGGGTGTCGTCGCGGATGCTCCACAGAATCAGCGGTGGATCCAGCGATACCGAAGCGAACGAGTTGATCGTCATGCCCTCGCGCTTGCCGTCGGGCGTCGTGGTGGTCACGAGGCACACCCCCGTGGGGAAGGCGCCGAGCGCCTGCCGCAGTTGGCGGGCATCGACCGTCTCGGCCGCATCGCCCGTAATGAGAGCCCAGGAGTACATGGCCGCGCCTCGATCAGTACTGGCCCTTGGGCTCGAGGCCGAGCAGGTACTGGCCCACCATCGAAGAGACCGCGTCCCAGTTGAGGCTGATGTGGCGCGAGATCGCATTCGTGTCGCGCCACATGCGCTGAATCGGCTGGTTCAGCGACAGGCCCGCGCCTCCCACGCTGGCGAACACCGCTTCGACGGCATCGCGCGAGAGGCGCGCGGCAAAAGCATGGTCGCGCCGATTGCGGATTCGTTGTTCGATGCTGATGACGTGCCCGTCGAGCGCCATCTGCTCCACCTGCGCGGTGTCGCGGTAGAGAAGAAGCCGCGCCGCATCGACGCTCGCCGAGGCCTCGGCCAGGCGCGACTGCACGGGAAAGAACTCGCTGAGCCGGCTTCCGCCTCCGGCGACGGCCCCCCGAGTCACCCGTGAGCTGGCCAGCTCGATCAGTTCGTCGACCGCGCCTTGCGCCGTGCCGATGATCGGCGACACGAGGCAGACCGGCACCGCCGAAAGAAAAGGGATGCGGTAGATCGGGTTCGTGTTGACCTTGGCGCCCGGCGGGGAGTTGGAGGAAGCCTCCGCGAATGTCAGCTTGCGGTGCCCCGGAATGAAGGTGGGCGTGTCGATGACGATCGCCTTCGATCCCGTGCCCGCCTGGCCGGCGACGTGCCAGTTGTCTTCGATCGACCAGTCCGATCGCGGCGCGAGCAGGAAGCCCGCGGTCGGCGGGGCGCCCTTTTCTTCGGGCGGAAACTGAACGCCCAGCAGGGCCCACTGCGAGTTGTCCACGTTGGACGCGAAGAGCCATTTGCCTTGCACGACGTAGCCGCCGTGGACCTTCTCGGCCATGGTCGCCGGGGCATACGAGCCGCAAACAATCGCGCTCGGGTCCTTGCGCCAGACGTCGTCCTGCGCCTCCTCCGGAAAGATCGCCACCAGCCACTGGTGGATGGCGCCCAGGGAGCAGCCCCACGACGACGAAGTGCAGCCCCGTGCCAGCTCGCTGACCACGTCGATGAAGGCGGTAAACCCGTACTCGTAGCCGCCATAGCGCGCAGGCTGCATCAGCCTGAAGAAGCCCGCGTCGTGGAACGCCTGCGTCGTTTCCTCGGACACGCGGCGGTCCTGTTCGGTGCGCTGGGCGCGGGCGCGAAGCATTGGAAGCAGATTGCTTGCAGATGCAGCTATTTTTTCGATCGGAGGCGCATCCTTCACGGGTGACTTTCGGCCTGGAGCGGGAAGGTCCACGCGGTCTAGCTGGGCAAACGGGTTCGCAGTGTCGGTCATGGTGGTCTCCAAATGATTTGGGGGAAGCGCGGCAAGGAAGGCTCGATTGAAGCTGATAAAACTTGCAAACGCAATTAAAAATGCTCGGAGTTTACGCTATATCGCAAGTGGATTTAGCCTGTAGCATTCAGCATGGCCAGAACAAAATCACCCGAGGAGAAGCCTCGGAAGGCACGCAAGGCTGACGCTGAAACGCTTCCAAAATTGAATGCAGCCGCAGATAAATCGGCAGATCACGACCTGGAGCGAGCCATTCCCTACCTGCTTGCACGCGCAGGTATGAGAATGGGCCAGTCGTTCAGCAAGGAACTCAAGCAGTTCAAGCTCTCGCTGACCGAGTGGCGCGTCTGCGTCGCGCTGCATCACAAGGCGCACCAGCGGCTTTCCGACCTCGCGTTGCATACCTCGACGGACCCCTCCACGCTGTCGCGGGTGGTCGACGGCCTTTTGCAGCGCGGCGTGCTGGTGCGCGATCGATCGGACGAGGATGCCCGCGCGCTCGCGCTGAGCCTGACCCCGGCGGGCCGCGATCTCACGTTGCGCATCATTCCGCTGGCCCAGGTGTACGAGCGCGTGTCGTTGTCGGGACTGAGCGTGGCGCAAGCCGAATCCCTCCGGGACATGCTTCGGATGGTCTACGACAACCTGGCGGTCCTGGACAACGAATGACGGCTTGACCGGAGACCGCGCGATGAACATCAACTCCATCGACCTGAATCTTTTCCTGGTGTTCCAGGCGATCTACGCCACGCGCAGCGTCACGCTCGCGGGCGACCGCCTCGGCATGACGCAGTCCGCGGTCAGCAACGCGCTCAAGCGCATGCGCGAACGCTTCAACGACGCGCTCTTCGTGCGGTCGACGGACGGCATGGTCCCCACCCCCGTCGCCGAGCGCCTGATCGCTCCGATCGAGGAAGGAATCGCCTGCCTGGTGCAGGCTGTCGACCAAGGCCGCACATTCGAGCCGGAGACTTCGAGCCGCACATTCCGGATCGCGGTCAACGACATCGGGCAACTGGTCATGGTGCCCGAGCTGCTTTCGGTTGCGCGCGGCATCGCGCCCGGGGTCCGCTTCGAGACCGTGGACGTCTCCATGGCTGAAGCCCGGCAGCGAATGCTCCACGGACAGATCGACATCGCGCTGGGCAGCTGGGAACCGATGGGACCGTCGTTTTACCAGCAGCGGCTGTTCGACGAGACATTCGTCGTGTTGATGTCGAAGGCGTCCTCGCTGGGCGCCTTCGAGAGCATCGAGCTCGACGACTATCTCGCGGCGGAACACATCGCGTACCGGCCTCAGGGAACCACCGACTCGCAGCTCCAGCAAACCCTGGACAGGGCGGGCGCGCTCGATCGGCGGCAGGTTGTTCTCACCGCCGCCCACTCGCTGGGCCTGTCGTCGATCGTCGCCACGTCGGGCCTGCTGCTGACCGCGCCGGCTCGCCTCGCCAAGGCGATGGTGGCGTCACGCGCGGATCTGCACAGCGTCGACGCCCCCTTCGCGGTCACGCCCTTCGAAATTCGCCAGCAGTGGCACGAGCGGTTTCATCAAGACAGCGGCAACCGCTGGCTGCGCGAGCTGATCTTCGGTCTCTTTCATGAACGATCGAGCCGCGAACCTGCACCGCAAGCGCGGAACAAGTGATCAAGGCGTGGGCGGCGCGCCTTCGAGTGCGTGGTCCAGCAAGGCGCGCAGCGCCACTCGCTCGAGCGGCCGCGGGTTCGGGTACTGATTCGCCGCTGCCAGTTCGGCCGCTTGTTCGAGCCCGTCGGCGGGCATGCCGATCGCCCTCAGCGACACGGGGGCGCCATGCGTTCTTGCCAGTTCGAAAATCCCAGTGGGCGCGTCCGCGACGCCCAGCGCCTTCGCAATGCGGGCCATGGCTTCGGGCGCCGCGTCCGCGTTGTACCGGAGCGCATGCGGAAGAACCACCGTATGCACCTGCGCATGCGGCAGGTCGAACGTGCCGCCCAGCGTGTGGCACAGCTTGTGGTGCAGGCCCATCGACACGGCACCGAGCACCGTGCCGCACAGCCAGGCGCCGTAGAGGGCCAGGCTGCGCGCCGGCAGATCGCGCGGATTGTCCCGGAGTGGCTGCAGCGACGCCGCGCAAGCGCGGATTCCCTCTTCGGCCATCAACGAGATCACCGGATTTCCATCGTGCGCGTACAGGCCTTCCGCGGCATGCGCCATGGCATTGATCGCGCTCGTGACCGTCAGGTCCATGGGCAGCGACAGCGTGAGCTTGGGGTCGTACACCACCACGCGCGGAAGCACGCGCGGGTCGCGGCCGGTCTTCTTGAGGCCTGCTTCCGTGATGCCGTAGATGGGCGTCACTTCGCTTCCCGCATACGTCGTCGGCACGGCGATGATCGGCAGGCCCGCCTCCAGCGCGATGGCCTTGCCGAGCCCGATGGTGGAGCCGCCGCCGATCGCCAGCGCACAGTCGGCCTTGAGCTCCGAAGCCAGTGCGCGTGCCTTGCGCGCGGTCTCGACCGGCACGTGCATGACCGCTTCATCGAAGATCAACGCGATGCGGCCGGGAAGCCGGTCGGCTATGGCTTGCGCCTGATCGCGCTGGCCGGGCGTGCACAGGACGAGCGCACGCCTGGCGCCCAGGCGTTCGATTTCCGCCGGAAGCTGGTCGATGCTGTCGGGGCCGAAAACAATGCGCGAGGGGTTCGCGGTGTAGACGAAGCGGTTCATGCCTCTAGTCTTTCGGTGCCTTGTTCAGGACGAAGTCGTAGTCGAGTGTGTAGAAAGGCACCTCCACGCGCGTTCCGTCGGGAGCGATGCCGGGTTCGTGGCGCTTCCAGTCGGCGATGAGGGAGGAGCGCACGCCGAACACGGCGTCCGAGTTCAGGTAGCTGCCTCCTGCGCGGAACACATGGGTGATAAGCGTCTGGTAGCCCGGCGCCTTGATCATGAAATGCAGGTGCGCGGGACGCCACGGATGGCGGCCGAGTTTCTCCAGCATCTGGCCGACCGGTCCGTCATGGGGAATCGCGTAGGGCACGGCCACGATGGATTTGAAGTGATAGCGCCCGTCCTCCAGGCTGGCCAGATGGCCTCGGCCCTGTGCATGGTCCAGCTCGGGGCGCTGCACGTCGTACCAGCCTTCATCGTCGGATTGCCAGACGTCGATGCTCGCGTCGGCGATCGGCTCGCCGCCGATGCCTCGGATGGTTCCTCCGACGAAGCAGGGTTCACCGCTCGCGCCGTTGGAGATGTCGTCGCCGTTGTCGTACGCCGGGGCATCGGGTACGTAGAAGGGCCCGAAGACGGTCGCCTCGGTGCATCCGGTGGGGCGCCGGTTGCACTGCGCGGTGACGAGCGTCGAAAGACCCAGCACGTCGGACAACAAGATGAACTCCTGGCGCTTGTCGTCCGTGATCTTTCCGACACCCGTCAGAAAGTCGATGCCGCGGGACCACTCGGTTTCGGTGAGCTGCACCTCGCGCGCGAAGTCGTGAAGATGCCGCACCAGGCTGTCCATCACGGTCTTCAGGCGCGGATCGAGCGTTGCGCTGTGCGCCTTCAAGGCCGCGCTGGTGATGGTCCATTCGTCGATGTCGATCATTCGTGTCGTGCCTTTCCGCGCGATCCGGGATCAGGCCAGCTTGAACAGCGACAACGCGTTCGTGCGGCCGATCTTCTTCCGGTCGGCCTCGCTGATGCTGGTGTCGTTGAACCAGTTCGACGCGTGGTCGACGTTCTCGAACGGCCAGTCGGTCGAGAAAAGAATTCGGTCCGATCCGACTTCCAGCATCGCATCGATCAGTGTCTGGGTGCGGAAGTTGCCGGAGGTCGTCAGATAGAAGTTGTCGTGGAAGTAGTCGCAAAGCTTGCGCTTGGCCGGATAGCCCTTGGGCGCCTCGACCCAGGCGTTGCGGTGATCGACTCTCCACATGTTGTAGGGCAGCCCTTCGCCCAGGTGGCCCAGAATGATCTTGAGGCCGGGATGGCGATCGAAGAGGCCGCACGCCATGAGGCGCAGCGCATGTACGGCGGTTTCCTGTGCAAAGGCCCATGTGGGGCCGAGCAGCCAGGGGTGGCCTTCATAGATCTGCGACCAGCTCGCGAGCGGATTGCGCGGGTGCAGATAGAACGGCGCGTCGAGCCGCTCGGCCGCGGCCCAGAACGGCGCGTACTGCGGCGCGTCGTAGTAGACGGCGTTCTCGGGCGTGCCGACCTGCGAGAAGCCATTGACCAGCGCGCCGCGGAAGCCGAGCTCGGTCATGCAGCGCTCGAGTTCCCGGGTTGCCTTTTCAGGATCCTGCATCGGCAAGGCGGCGAATGCCTGAAAGCGGTCGGGCCGCCTCGCGACCTGCTCGGCCAGAAAGTCGTTGGCCCGGACCGAAAGCTCATAGGCCTTTTGGGGATCGGGCACTGCCTGAACGGCGGGCGCGTTCAGCGACAGGATCATCATCTCCATGCCGTGCGCGTCCATCTGGCGCAACCGGCCTTCATGGGTGTCGAGGAGCCGGGCGCTGAGCTCCTTCCAATAGGCTCCCGGCACGAAGCCGGCCGAGTCCTGCAGCGTTTCGGGAATCGCAAAGTGCTCCTCGAGCCCGATCTTTCCTTGCATGCCTGTTCTCCTTCGTGCGGCGCGAGCCGCGAATGCGTGATGTCATGACGGCGCCGGATCGGCCGCTGCCTGGTTGCTGAATCTACGGAGGCCCCGCGGCGCGGTCTAACGAAATTCGGTGATAGCGCGCATTCGCCAGGCGCATGGGAGCGCGCCGGCACGGGGTGGAAGTTCCCTCGGCGCGGAGGGCGGTGATGTGGGAAGACCCGCCCCAACATTTCCAGGCTGCATGGGGCCTATCCAAAAAATGCGTTGGACCGGGCGCGGCAGCGTCCTCATCATCGGCGCGTCGCCAGGCAACTCTCGCTGTGAGATCGAGCCTCGATGTTCGAGCTGCGACAAGCCATTCTTCCCATTCGACCGGAGACAAGAGCCATGCGTCAAATCGACCTTCACAAGCTGGCCGACGATGCCCGCTTCAATCGCTTCCACGGCCTCGTGCTGTTCTGGTGCGCACTGATCATCGTCTTCGACGGCTACGACCTGTCGGTGGTCGGCATCGCACTGCCGTCGATCATGTCGAACATGGGCGTGGATGCGACCAACGCGGGATTCATGGTGAGCTCGGCGCTCTTCGGCATGATGTTCGGCGCCATCTTCCTGGGCACGATCGCCGACAGGATCGGCCGCCGCTGGGCGGTGGCCATCTGCGTGGGCCTGTTCAGCATTTTCACGGCCGCCGCTGGCCTGGCCGGCGATCCCTTCACGTTCGGCGCAATGCGCTTCCTTGCCGGGCTCGGCATCGGCGGCGTGATGCCGAACGTGGTGGCGCACATGACCGAATACTCCCCCAGGAAAATCCGTGCGACCCTCGTGACGCTGATGTTCAGCGGCTATGCGGTGGGAGGCATCATTGCGGCCATGCTCGGCAAGAGCTTCATCGAGGCCTACGGCTGGCAATCGGTGTTCTTCGCGGCGGGCCTGCCGGTGCTGCTGATTCCGGTCATCCTGAAGTCGCTTCCGGAATCGATGCCGTTCCTGCTGGCGAAGGGCAGAACCGAAGAGCTCAGCAAGATCGTGTCGAAACTCGACCCGAGCTACCAGCCGCTTGCGGGCGACCGGTTCGTGGTGCCGGCCGAAGACAGGGCCGACAGCGCGGCCATCAAGCACCTCTTCAGTGAAGGCCGCGGTTTCAGCACGGCCATGTTCTGGATCGCATTCTTCATGTGCCTGTTCATGGTGTTTGCGCTGAGTTCGTGGCTGACGAAGCTGATGGCCGGCGCCGGCTACAGCCTGGGCTCGGCGCTGACCTTCGTCTTGGTATTGAATGTGGGCGCGATGGCCGGCGCGATCGGCGGCGGTTGGCTTGCCGACAGGTTCCACATCAAGTACGTGCTCGCCGGAATGTATGCGCTGGCCGCAGTCTCGCTGGTGCTGCTCGGCTACAAGATGCCCACGCCGGCGCTGTTCGTCCTCGTGGGCCTGGCCGGTGCATCGACCATCGGCACCCAGATCGTCGCCAACGCCTACACCGGGCAGTTCTATCCGATGGCGGTCCGCTCGACGGGCCTGGGATGGGCCCTGGGCGTCGGCCGCAGCGGTGCCATCCTGGCGCCGATCCTGATCGGCGTGCTGGTCGGCATGAGCCTGCCGCTGCACCAGAACTTCATCGCCATCGCGATTCCGGCTGTGATCGGAATGATCGCGGTGTTGCTCATCGATCACGGCCGGTCGGCCTCCACCCAGCATGTCGCCGCCAGCGCCGAAGCGACTCCCGCAGCGGCGAAAGTGCCGGCAGTGGGGTAAGCCGATCAGTCCGCGGCGGCGTGGGGTGTCGCTCGCGCCAGGTGGCTGATGTGGTCGAAGTCGAGGCTCTCGAGCGCCTGGCGCACCGCTTTCACCAATGCTTCGTGGCGCGGTTCCGCCGCAAGCCGGTCGGCCCATTCGTGCAGATCGGTCCATCGGCCGTCGCGCGCCAGCGTTTCGAGTTCCCGGCGCACGTCCGCGGGCAGCGGTGCGATCCCGGGCACCGGCTTCGCGCGTCGGCGCGGAATTTCGGCGGACACCTGAAGAAGGGGCGCCGCGGCCTCCGCGCCGGCGGAAGGCACCTCGTCCTCCGAGGCGGCGTCGACCACGACTGAAAAACGCAGCCGCGTGCCCAGGTGGCGGCGGCTGTCGAGTCGCAGCTCGCCGCCCATGCGCTGAACGATGCGCCGCGCAATCGCCAGCCCGAGCCCGTTGCCGGCCGCGGCCGGGTCCGCCTGCGTGAACGCGCGGAACACGCGCCGCTGGTCCTTGCTGTCGATGCCGATGCCGCTGTCCCAGACTTCCAGGCTCAGCCGCCACTGGTGGTCGGCGGGGTGTGCCTGCACCCGCAAGCCCATCTGGCCGCCGTGCGTGAACTTGGCCGCGTTCGACAGCAGGTTCAGCAGCAACTGCTGAAAGCGCTTGCTGTCGATGCGCACCACCGGCGGCAGCGTTCCTCGAAGCTCGAGCATGAAGCGGTTGTTCTGGCGCTGCGCCAGCGCATCGGCGTATTGCGCGATGTCTTCGATCAGCGCGGGCAGGCGAACCGCCTTGGGGTCCAGCGCAAGCGGCAGCAGTTCGCCCTTGGCGTATTCGAGCAGGTCGTCGACCAGGGCGAGCTGGTAGTTGGCGCTGCGTTCGATGGCCTGCAGCTGCGGCGGCGTCGAGGCCAGCTCGCCCTGCAGCATGCGGGCGTGGCCCACGATGGTGGCCAGCGGCGCGCGCAGGTCGTGGCTGATGTAGGCCATGAGCCGCGTCTGTTCGCGCGCGCGTTGTTCGGCCTGCTCGAGCGCGGCGTTGAGCGCGCGGGTCTTGCGTGCCACTTCGTCGTGCAGCCGCTGCTGCTCGTGGGCCTGCCACTGAACCAGTTTCCGTTGTGCGGAGTGCCGCTGGTGCGAGAGGTGGTGCGTCCATGCCGCCAACGCCACCAGCCCGACCAGCAGGCCGGGAAAACCGAGCGCGTAGGCATCGAAGCCCGGCACTGCGTGCTCCGGCATGGAGAGTTCCAGGAGCCGCAGGCACACACCCAGGCTGACCACCGCCATCACCGGAAAAGCCAGCCGCCCGCCAGGCCCCGCCCGGCGCATGTAGACGAAGCTGCTGACCGTGAGAGCCAGCACCAGCGCCAAGGCGCTCAAGATGCCGGCTTGCGCAAAAGGCCCATAGGTGCCCACCAGGGTCCCGGACGTCATCAGCGCCTGTACCGCGGCCAGCGCTACCAGCACATACAGGCCGGGTCGGCGCACCGGTCCGCCGCGCGAGAGCGCATGCAGGTACAGCACCATGTTCAGGACGCAGCATCCGGCAATGAAGCCTGCCGCGCGGTAGCTCCATTCGGTGCTGTCGGGCCAGAAAAGCAGCCGCGCATAGCCGCGGTAGGTGGCTTCGTACAGCGCGACCAGCGCGAACCCGAGGCCCTGCGACGCCATGGCTGCATTGCGCGAAATGCCCCACACCGCCATCGAATAGACCGCGAGCACGAGCAGGCCGCCGATCAGCAGGCCGTCGACGAGTGCATGGCTGCTCTCGCTCTCGCGCCAGGTTTCGGCGCTGTGCAGCACGGGCGCCAGCTTGACGCTGCTGCGGCTTTGCACGCGCACCAGCACGTTGGCTTGCTCGCCGGGCGCCAGTTCCAGCGCGAGCGTGGGAACGCGGTTGACCTTGCGATCGAGGTTGCCGGGCATGGAGATGCCCGCCGCTTCATGCGTCCACGTCTTCGCGGACGCCTTGCCGCGTTGTTCCCGCTGCACGTGGAAGTCGACGTACTGGAGCCATGTGGTGTTCAGCACCAGCCGCAACGAGCGAGCGGTGCCGCTGTCGTTCGCCACTGAAAGCCGCAGCCAGAACACCGAGTTCGTGAAGCCCGGCCGCATGCGAGCCCGGGTGCCCGGCACGAAGCCGCCCCGTGAATGGCTGTCCTGCGCTTCCACGGCTTCGAGCGAGAGCTGCGCCTTTCGGTCTTCCAGCACCTCGACCTTGTCGTCCAGCGCGATGGGCAGCCCTTCGATATCGCGCAGATGCAACGTGGCAGCCTCGACGGGCCGGACCCAGAAACAGCTGGCGAACGCGGCGCACAACAGCAGGGCGGCCGCGCCGCGCACGGCAGTCACGGGCGCCTCAGGCCTCGAACATCGGGAAGGGCTCCGGCACGGGCAAGGACATTGCCTTGCCGCCGAGCGTGTTCCGAAAGCTGCTCGGTGTCGTTTGAAAACGCTCGCGGAAGGCGGTCGAGAAATTGGCGGCGCTCGAGAAACCGACCGCGAACGCCACTTCCTCGATGCTGAGCGCGGATTCCACGAGCAGGCGGCGCGCCTCCGTGAGCCGGGCTTCGCGCACGAACTCGAACACCGTGCGGCCGGTCTGCTCGCGAAAGACGCGCGAGAGGCGCTTCTCGTGCGTTCCCACGCGCGAGGCCAGCTCCGGCAGCGGGGGCACGTTCACGAGGTCCGAGCTCACGAGGCGCTGGGCCGCCAACGCGATGACGCGATCGGGGCCGAACTCCCTTTCGTCTTCGGGCGGCGTGCCGCCGCTGACAGCGCTCCCGTGCGTGGACTTGCTGCTGGCCAGCGCCAGGTGCACGGCCACGCGCGCAAGCACTTCGGCGGGTTCGTAGGGCTTGAGGATGTAGTCCACCGCGCCTTCGCGCAGCCCCGTCAGCCGCTCTTCCACCGAGCTGGAGGAGGTCAGGAAGATCACCGGGATGTGCGCGGTCGTGCGGTCGGCCTTGAGCAGCCGGCACGCGGCAAAGCCGCTGGTGCCGCCCATGCGCACGTCCATCAGGATCAGGTCTGGCTGCAGGGCGGTCGCTCGCCTGTAGCCCTGCATCGCGTCGAAAGCCATGCTGATGCGGTGCTCCTCGCCTCGCAAGGCGGCGAGGAGAAGTTGCAGCTCGTCGATGTTGTCGTCGACCAGAAGAATGTGCGCACGCCGGGGTGGGGAGGAGGACCAGTAAGACATTCGTGGAGCGTAGGGCGAGGCCCTGCGAAACACATGTGAACAAATACACGTTTGGTTGTAATAGTAAACAAATGTCAGTTTTCGTAAACATTTCGTCCTGAGCAGCAAAAGCCTGTAGGGCCGCCCCCTCGAAGAATCGCGCTCTTTCCTGGACACCTGCGCCGCATTCCGCGGCGCCAGAACACACGGTGCCAGGGCCATCAGAGCCAATGCGAGGGACGGGATGTCCAACACCCCATCGATCTTGTCGGGCGCGAAAGCGCCGCGCGATTTGTTCAACATTGCACGCCAGGCCTTGCGCCGGCGCATGGCGCGGATGCCCGTGCTCGTTGCGCTGCCATTTGCGAGCCTGTTGCTGGCCACGGCCGCCCATGCGGTGCCGCAGGTTTCCAGCCTGGTGCATGTGCCCAACATTCTTCCGGCCGGCGGCACGGTCACCAGCACCGTGACCATTGCCGAGAGCGACAGCCTGCCGATCGGCGCGCCGGGTACTTCGTTCACCTATGAGATCCCCGCAAACAGCATCTACATGGGCACGGGCAATGTGCCGGTGGGCAGTTGCAGCTCGACGGTGAATGTGGGCGAGGCCGGACCGGGCCTGGTCACCTGCTCGGGCATCACGCTTGCGGCCGGGCAGACCCGGGAGTTCGAACTGCGGCTGCGCACAGTCTCGCAAGGCACGCTGAGCGTCAGGGCCACCCCGGCGGGCGGCGGCTCGAGCGAGACCAAGACGATCACCGTGAACCAGGGTGCCGATGTGGCGATCGCCATTTCCGCGCCCGCCACCGCTTCCAGCGGCGCCACGGTGCCGATCGTCTTCACGCTGACCAACAACGGGCCCGACGCAAGCACGGGCTCGACGCTGACGTACAACATTCCCACCGGGTTGTCGGTCTCCGGCAGCGGCCTGCCCGCGGGCTGCACCATCAGCGGCAGCCAGCTGAGCTGCAACGTCAGCAGCCTCGCGGTCAATGGCACCCGCACGATCACCGTCAACGGCGTGGTCACCGCGGCCGCCGGTTCCACGATCACGCACCAGCCCGCGGTTTCGCCCGCCGGTTCCACCGGCGACGGCGTGCCCGCGAACGACAGCGCGACCGCCAACACCTCCGTCACGGCGGGCACCGTGCTCACCATGGCCAAGAGCCACAACGGCGGCCAGCTCCTCGTGGGCCAGCGCTTCAACTTCACGCTGGCGCCGCGCTTCAGCGGCAGTGCACCCACGGGCGTCACGCTCACCGACACGCTGCCGGCCAACTTCCAGATCGACGGGCCGGTTTCCGCCGCAGCCGGCTGGAACTGCTCTGTCTCCGGCCAGACGGTGAGCTGCACGCGCTCGAATATCGGCACCGGCGGTGCCGACGTCGCGCTCGGGAACATCGTGATTCCGGTGATCGCCATGACGGCCGGCACGGGAGTCGTCAACGATGCCACCGTGAGCGCCACGGGTCCGGTCGCCACCTCGGCCACCGGCAGTGCGCCGGCCGACGTGGCGAATTCGGCCGCCGACTTCCGGGCCGACAAGCGCCGCAGCTGGCCGCAGAACAACGTGCCGATCGGACAGGATTTCGACTACCAGGTCGGCGCCACCAACCTCGGCGGCACGCGCCTGCTCGCGGGCAGCACGATCAACCTGGTCGACGATTTGCCGGCGGGCGTGCACATCAACAGCATCACGCCGGGTCCCGACTACGCGTGCACGATCATCAAGGGCGGCGCCACCGTCGCGGCGCCGGTCGATGGGCCGGCCACTGTGAATTGCACGCGCACGCTCTCATCCGACATCGGCGTGGACACCTCGAGCGGCAACACCGCGCGCAATGCCGGCTTCGTCAGGGTGAACGTCACGATTCCCGCGCTGCCGGCGGGCGGCGCCCCGATCGTCAACAGCATGTGCGTGAATGTGGCACTGCCTGCGGGCGCGCCCACTTCAGGCGCAGACCCCGACGCCAACACCGGCAACGACTGCGTGAGCCTGGGCACCGGCGTGGACGACAGCGCCAACTACGCCGACGTCACGGTGCTCAAGCGCGTCGTCGGAATCGGCAACAGCGCCGCCAACCGGCAGACCGCGGGCCAGCCGATCACCTGGGAAATCGAGGTCGTCAACAGCGGCCCCTCGGCGGCGCAGAACGTCGTGGTCAGCGACACGTTCCGGCAGGTGTACGGCGCGGGCACCGTCGACCAGGTACCCAACGGCGCCACCTTCGGCGCTGGTACCTGTGCATTGCCCGCCGCCTCGGGCAACGCCGGCAATCCATCGCTTTCGAACTGCAGCATTGCGGTGCTTCCGGTCTGTCGCGCGAGCACTGCTCCGGCGACCGCGGTGCCGCTGTGCCCTGTGGTCCGCGTTGCCGCCACCCACTACGGCGACGGCGCTTCGGCCACCGATCACACCTTCAGAATCGACAACAAGGCGAGCGCCATCCCGGCCACGCCCGCCGACCCGGTGCTCGACGATGGAGGCCTGACCAACAGCGGCAGCGCCACCGCCTTCTTCAATGCACTGACCGACGTGACGGTGACCAAGGCGGCCAGCCCCGGCGCGGTGCCGGTCGGCCAGCTGCTCACCTACACCCTCACGGCGCGCAACCAGTCGCTGCAGCAGAGCAGCTTCAGCCGCGCCTACAACGTGCAGGTGGTCGATACGCTGCCGGCCGGCCTGATGTTCATCTCGGCCACGGCGGCGGGCGGCGGCACCTGCTCGACGCAGCCCAACACCACGGACCCCACGGGCACCGGAACCACCAACAACCAACTGGTTTGCAGCTGGGCTTTGCTCGACCGCAACCAGCAGCAGACGGTCACGGTCCGGGTACGCCCGCTGTTCGCCATCAATGGCTCGACCATTGCCAACACGGTCGCCATCAGCACCGCCACCACGGAAGGCAACGCCACCAACAACCAGGCGACGGCCAGCACCTCCGTGACCGCGCCTGTGTACGACCTGGTCGTGACCAAGCGCGACGACGTCGACCCGGCGAACGTGGGCGACGACGTCACCTACACCATCACGGTATCGAACAACAGCGCCTCGACGGCCGAGGCGGTCCGCCTGGTCGACAACCTGCCAACCGCTGGAACCGGCGGCGAGCCGGCCCCCACCTTCGTGTCGGCGAATGCGCCGGCGGGCGTGACCATCCAGACACCGGCGGTCGGTTCGTCCGGCGGCCAGATCGTGTTCACGATCCCGGCCCTGGGCGGCACCGGCAACACGTCGACCGGCGAACCCAGCACGCTGCAGTTCCAGGTGGTGCTGCGCGGTGTTTCGCGCGGCACGTTCCAGAACCGCGCCGCGGTCGACTTCTTCGATGCGTCGCGCAATGCCTTCGACACCAGCCAGGGCAACAACACGGTGGCGGAGAACACCACGTTCCGCTTCAAGGCCGACGTGCAGGTGGTCTCCAAGGCGGCCGTGTCGACAGGCACCGCCACGCCGCTCGCGACCGCGGCCATCGGACAGGGCTTCGACTGGCTCGTGCAGCTGCGCAACAACGGTCCCGACAGCGCCGAGACCACGAGCTTCACCGACACGCTGCCCACGGGCCTGGTGCTGACAGGCACGCCCGTGTTCACAGTGACCGGCGGCAGCTTCACGCCCGCCGCGCCCACCTGCACCGGCGCGGCCGGCGGCAACAGCGTGAGCTGCGCCATCACTTCGATGCCGGCCAACGGCACGGCCACCGTGCGCATTCCGGTGCGCACCACGGTTGGCAGCACGCCCGCCAACGGCACGCAGTTCACCAACCGCGCGCACCTGGTGACCACCGGCTCGGGCGACACCAACGGCGGCGCCGACCCGGACGCGGGCAACAACTTCAACGAAGGCAGCATCGCGGTGCAGAGCAGCGCGCTGAGCGGCCGCGTCTATGAAGACCTGGACGGCGACGGCCAGATCGACAGCGGCGAACCCGGCATTGGCGGCGTCACGATGCGCCTGACCGGCACCGACAGCCTGGGCAACGCCGTCTCGCTGACCACCACCACCGACACCAACGGCAACTGGGGCTTCACCGTGCCCGCGGGCAGCTACAACGTGGCCGAGGACCAGCCCGCGGCCTACCAGCCCGGCATCACCCGCGCAGGCGGGGTGACCGGCGTGGGCAGCACCGCCGGCACCGTGCCGGCAGGCACCTCGAACGGCCCCAACGGCTCGAATGCGAACCGCATCGACACCATCGTGCTTGGCGCGGGCGGCACTTCGACCAACAACAACTTCGGCGAAGTGCGTCCCTCGAGCCTGGCCGGCCGCGTGTACCGCGACGCCGACTACAACAACGCCGCGAGCGCGGGCGATCCCGGCATCGCGGGCGTTACCGTCACGCTCACCGGCACCGACATGTTCGGCAATCCGGTGTCGACCACGGCCACCACGGCCGGCGGCAGCGGCAACTACGCCTTCAACAATCTCTTGCCCGGCACCTATGTGGTGACTGAGACGCAGCCGGCCGCCTTCGCGGACGGCAGCGATGCGGCCGGCACGGCCGGCGGCACCGCGGGCAACGATGTGGTGAACACCATCCCATTGCGCTCGAACGTGAACGGCACCGGCTACGACTTCGGCGAACTGCTCACCCGCATTCCGGTGCGCGTCTTCGTGGACGGCAACAACGACGGCGTGCCGCAGGCCGGCGATTCGGGCATTCCCAACGTGGAGCTGCGCCTCACGGGCACCGACGCCGCGGGCAACCCGGTCAACATCGTCGCCGTGCCCTCGGGCCCGGACGGCGGCTACGAGTTCCGCAATGTGCCGCCCTCGGCACCCGGCGGCTACACCATCACGGAAACGCAACCGGCCAACTACGCGCCCGGCAAGGCCAATGCCAACGGCCACCCCGGCACCGCGCAGGGCGGCGGCAACAGCATCACCGGCGTGACCGTGGCCGGCACCAATCCGCCGCTCACGCAAGGCGAGTACTACTTCGGCGAGCTGCTGCCCGCCGGCATTTCGGGCCGCGTGTACTACGACCGCGACGGCAGCGGCGCGCAGGGTGCACCGGCCACCGAGCCGGGCCTGGCGGGCGTGACGATCACGCTCACCGGCAACGACGTCAACGGCCAGCCGGTGACCCGCACCACCACCACCGATGCCAGCGGCGACTACAACTTCGCGAATCTCGCGCCCGGCACCTACACGGTGACCGAGACGCGGCCCGCGGGCTACGAGCCCGGCATCACGCGCGCCGGCAACGTCAGCGGCGCCGGCAGCACGCCGGGCTCCGTCCCGACGGGCGGCAACGGCGTGTTGAACGGCCCCAACGGCTCGAACGCCAACGTCATCCAGAACATCGTGCTCGGCGCCGCGGGTTCGGGTTCGGCCGGCAACAACTTCTCCGCCGTGCGCCCGGCCAGCGTGTCCGGCTACGTGTATGCCGACGTCGCACCGTCGAACGGCACCCGCGACAGCGGCGAACCCGGCATTGCGGGCACCACGGTGCGCGTGACCGGCACCGACTTCCTCGGCAACGCGGTCACGCGAACGGTGCAAGCCGCCGCCGACGGCCGCTACCTGGTCGACAAGCTGCAGCCCGGCACCTACCAGGTCGACGAGACGCAGCCCGACGGCGTGGCCGACGGTCCCGAGTCGCTCGGCACCGTGGGCGGCGCGCCGCGCGGCACCGTGAACCCCGGCAGCGTGAACGACCGCTTCGGCGCGCTCGTGCTCGCGTCGGAAGAAGCGGGCATCGACTACAACTTCGGCGAGCGCGGCGGCCAGATCGCGGGCTGGGTCTACGTCGACAGCAACAACGACGGCATCCGCCAGGCCGGCGAGCCGGGCATTCCGGGCGTCACGCTCACGCTCACCGGCCGCTCGGCCAGCGGCCTGGTGGTGAACGCCACCGCCGTCACCGATGCGAACGGCCGCTATGTCTTCACCGGCCTGCTGCCGGCCGATGCCACGGGCTACACCGTGCGCGAGACGCAACCCGTCACGTATGCGGACGGGCTCGACGCGGTCGGCACGCTCGACGGCACGTCCAGCGGCACGCTCGGCAACGACGTGCTCTCCGCCATCGCGTACCGCGGCGGCAACGGCGACAACTACAACTTCGGCGAGCGCGGCGCATCCATCGCGGGCACCGTCTACAACGACGCGAACCGCAACGGCACGCGCGAACCGCAGGACCTTCCGATTGCCGGCGTGACCATCACGCTGACCGGCACGGACGCCGCGGGCCAGCCCGTGACGCGCACCGCCGTCACCGGCCCCGACGGCCGCTACGAACTGGCCGGCCTGCCGTTGCCCGGCACCGGCGGCTACACGATCACCGAGACGCAGCCCAGCGGCTACGACGAGGGCATTGCCATTCCCGGCACGCTGGGCGGCTCGGCGCAGGGCACCAACCAGATCCGCGTGAACTTCACCACGCTGGCCACCAATGGCACGGGCTACGACTTCAACGAGCACAACAACCTGCCCGCGTCGCTGACCGGCACCGTGTGGTTCGACCAGAACCACAACCGCGGCCGCGAAAGCGGCGAGGGCCAGGGCGACGGCTGGACCGTGGAGCTGATGCGCTGCGCCGACGGCGGCAACGCCTGTTCGGAAACCGCGGCCACCGTGCTCTACACCGTGACCACGGGCGCCGACGGCAGCTACCGCTTCGGCGACCTCACGCCCGGCGAATACCGCGTGCGCTTCCGCTCGCCCGACGGCCGCACCGTCGGCGGCGTGTGGCCCACCGATGCGGCGCAGAACAACGCGAACGGCCCGTACCCCACGCCCGCCGCGAGCGATCCGCGCTTCTCGATCAAGGTGCGCGTGAACGCCGGCGCCAACGTGCAGCGGCAAGACTTGCCGTACGACCCGGGTGGCGTGGTGTACGACAGCGTGAGCGGCACCCCCGTGCCCGGCGCGGTGGTGCGCCTCGTGGGCCCGCCCGGCTTCGACCCGGCGCAGCATCTGCTCGACGGACGCGACACCTACACCACCGGCCCCAGCGGCACCTACGACTTCTTCCTGCTGCCGGGTGCACCGGCCGGCGAGTACCGCCTGGCGGTGACGCCGCCGGGCAGCTACCTGCCGTCGTCGATCTATCCGCCGGCGGCCGGCGGGCTCGGCACGCAGTCGTGCTCCGCTCCGGCGAACGGGCCCGCGCCCGCGCAGAGCAACCCCTGCGTGGTGAGCCCGGGCGCCGGCCTGGTGCCTGGCGCCGGCTACTACCTGGCGTTCCAGATGCCGGGCGGCGGCGGCCAGCACGTGGTGGCCAACAACATTCCGCTCGATCCGTCGGATGCCACGCTCATCGAGCTGCGCAAGACCACCTCGAAGCTCACGGTGAAGAAGGGCGAACTGCTGCCTTACCGCATCACGGCGCGCAACACCCGCGGCAACCCCGTGCCGGGTGTGGCGGTGGTCGACACGCTGCCGCCGGGCTTCCGCTACGTGCAGGGCTCGCTCACCGTGCGCATCATGCCGGGCGGCGTGGCGCTGCCGGTGGTCCCGCAGATCAACGGCCGCCAGATCGTGGTGCCTGGCCAGAACTTCGCGCCCAACGAGACCAAGGAATACCTGATGGTCGCGGGCGTGGGGGTCGGCGTGGGCGAGGGCGAGTTCGTCAACCAGGTCATCGCCACGCAAGGCGTGGGCGGCCGCGTGCTGTCGAACCTGGCCACCGCCACGGTGCGCGTGGTGCCCGATGCGCTGTTCGACTGCACCGACGTGATCGGCAAGGTCTACGACGACAAGAACGCCAACGGCTACCAGGATGAAGGCGAGCCCGGCCTTGCCAACGTGCGCATTGCCACCGTGAACGGCGTGCTGGTCACCACCGACGCCGAAGGCCGCTACCACATTGCCTGCGCCGCCATTCCGAAGGAAGGCACCGGCAGCAACCTGGTGCTCAAGCTCGACGAACGCACGTTGCCTTCGGGCTACCGCACGACCAGCGAGAACCCGGCCGCCGAGCGCGCCACGCGCGGCAAGGTGCTGAAGGTGAACTTCGGCGCCACGGTGCACCGCGTTGTGCGGCTTGCGCTGCAGGGCACGGCCTTCGACGAGGGCAGCGCCGCACTGCGCGCGGGCTTCGTGCCCGAGCTCGACCGCACGGTGGCCGTGCTGGCCGAAAAGACCTCGGTGCTGCGCCTGGCCTACAAGGCCGCGCCCGGCGAAGCCGAAGCGCTCGGCCGCCAGCGCACCGATGCGGTGAAGGCCGCCGTGTTCGCGCGCTGGAAGCAACTGGGCGAGCAGCGCGAAAGCCGCAAGGAGCCGCCGCTCTTCAACCTGGACATCGAAGTCGAGCTGGTGCCCGCCACCACGCCGGCGGTGAAGCCATGACGCGAGAACGAGTGAACGCCATGAAAAGCACCCCGACACCGAAGAACCCGTTCAAGCGAGCCGACATGAGAAAGCTTCAGAAGCGTATCGCCCTCGCGGGCGCGGTTACCGCCGCCTGCATGACCATGGGCCTTGCCGCGGCGCAGGACAGCGAAGTGCGCGGCCGCATGCACGACCGCGCCGCGGCCGATCCGCGCGCCGTGGACATCGACGGCGCGCGCCACCTGCCGCGCAGCGGCGAGCGCGAACTGCCCAAGGCCACCTTCGTGCTCGGCGATGCACGCGAGCCGGTCGCGGCTGCGGCAACCGGCGCAGCGCCGGTCGCCGGTCCGGCCATTGAGCGCAGCGATACCGAGACGCCGCAGTTCGCCTCCGGCTCCGATCTGCTCGCTCCGGCGGACAAGGCGCAGCTCGACCGCATCGCCAGCCAGGTGAAGGGTCGCGACAAGTTGCGCTTCGAGATCGTCGGCCACACCGATGCGCAGCCGCTGAGCGCCCGATCGCGCGAGCGCTTTGCCGACAACCAGGCACTGGGCCTGGCGCGCGCGCAGCAGGTGGCCCGCTATCTCACGCAGCGCCTCGGCCTGCCCGAGTCGGCCGCGGCGGCGAGCTCCCGCGGCCCCGACGCACCCCTGGCGGCACCCGCGTCGGACCCCATCAACTGGCCCGCCAACCGGCGCGTCGAAGTGCGCGTGTACTGGGCCGACGCGGCGCCCGCCGTCGCGAGCGCTCCCGCTGCGGCACCGGGCGATCCGGGCGTGTGCCGCACCTTCACCGCCATTGGCACCGACGATGCGCCGCTGCGCCTGAGCGTGGATGGCCAGTTGCTCGACGGCAAGGGCGCTGCTGCGCCAACCAGCGAGGGTGCCACCAGCGCCGACCGCCAGCGCTGCGTCGACGTGCAGCTCGAACGCAACCAGCTGCGCCTGCAGTACGACAACCTCTCGCAGCCGCGCCGCCTGAGCGCTGCGGCCTGGCCCACCACCGTGGTGGCGGGCGACACCGTGCGCTTCGCGGGCTACAGCAACTACCTGCTGTTCACCGCCAAGGCCGAGCTGCGCATCTTCACGGCCAACGACGTGATGCAGCGCCGCCTGCTTGCCACGCTGCCGCTGGACACCGGCATGCGCGGCGAATGGCAGGTGCCCGCGGGCCTGCTCGACCGCCTCGCCGACGGCGCGGGCGGCAAGCTCTACTACCGGCTGCGCGTGTACGACCGCCAAGGCCGCTTCGACGAAACCGACGATCTTTCGCTCACCGTGGCCGAGCGCCACGCGCCCGAGACGACCACGCCCGACCCGGCGCGAGAACTGCTGCGCGCCTATGGCCAGAACAACGTCGCCATCGCCAACATTCCGCTCGCGGCGGGCACCGTCACCGCCAGCGGCGCGGCCATCCGCCCGGGTGAAAAGGTGCGCGCGCTCGGCTTCGCGGTGCCGGTGGACGACAACGGCCGCTTCGTGTTCCAGCAGCTCGTGCCGCGCCGTGTGCAGACCGGTGAGATTGCAGTCACCGATGCGCAAGGCGCCACGCGCTCGTACCGCCGCGACTTCGAGCTGCCCGCAAGCGACTGGTTCTTCGTGGGCCAGGCCGACCTCACCGGGGGCAGCAACAGCGTGAGCGGCCCGGCCGCGATCATGACCAACGACAAGAACCGCTACGGCGGTGGCGGCTGGAGCGAAGGCCGCATCGCCGGCTATGCCAAGGGTCAGCTCAACGACCGCTGGACGCTCACGGCCAGCGTCGACACCGAGGAGCGTCCGCTCAAGGACCTGTTCCGCAACCTCGACCGCAAGGACCCGACCTCGCTGTTCCGCCGCTTCGATCCCGAGGACTCGTGGAGCACCTTCGGTGACGACTCCACCACCATCGAGGACGCGCCCACGCAGGGCCGCTTCTACCTGCGCGTGGACGACGGCCGCTCGCAGGCCATGTGGGGCAACTTCAAGCTCAACTTCGGCGACACCGAACTCACCCGCGTGAGCCGCGGCCTCTACGGCTTTCACGGCCGGTATCTTGGCGACGAGTCGACCTCGTTCGGCGAGGCGCGCCTGAAAGTCGACGCCTTCGCGGCCGAACCGGGCACCCTGGCGGCGCGCGAGGAATTCCGCGGCACCGGTGGCTCGCTGTACTACCTTCGCAACCAGGACATCACGCGCGGCGCCGAACGCGTGAACATCGAAATCCGCGACCGCGACTCGGGCTTCGTGCTCAAGCGCACGCAGCTCGTGCCGAGCTCCGACTACGAGATCGACTACCTGCAGGGCCGCGTGCTGCTTTCCGCGCCGCTGCCCAGCCTGTCGGACGACGGTTCGCTGGTGCGCGCCGGCGGCCTCACGGGCATGCCGGCCTTCCTGGTGGTGGACTACGAATACACGCCGATCGCGAGCTCGCTCGACACGCTCGCGGTGGGCGGCCGCGTCTCGTGGTGGGCCAACGACCACGTGGGCGTCGGCGTGACCGCGTCGCGGCAGGACCAGATCGGCGCCGACCAGCGGCTGGCGGGTGCGGACATCACGCTGCGCAAGACCGAGACCACCTACCTCAAGGGCGAGTTCGCGCGCAGCAAGGGCCCGGGCACCGCCCAGCTCGATTCGCTCGATGGCGGCTTCAGCTTCAGCGGCCGCAATGGCACGGCCGGAACCCGCCTGGGCAACGGACCCACCGGCAATGCGAACGCATGGCGGCTCGAAGGCCAGGCCGATCTGGCCGATTTCGAGATGAAGGGCGGCGGCCGCGTCAGTGCCTATGCACAGTCGCGCGACGCCGGCTTCTCGGCGCCGGGCCAGTACGCGAGCAATGCCACGCGCCAGGTCGGCGTGTCGGCCGCCGTGCCCTTCGGCGAAAAAGGCGAGGGCGGCGAGCTGCGCCTGAAGGCCGACCGCCGCGACGAACGCGACGGCTACAACAGCAGCGTGCTCGACGCGCAATACGGCCTGCGCCTGTCACCCGACTGGAAGCTGGGCCTCGGCATGCGCTACGACGACAAGACCGGCGATTCGCTCATCACCAGCCCGTCGCTGCCCACCACGCAGGCCGTGTCGGGCGAGCGCGCCGACGCGGCCGTGCAGCTGGAATACACCGGCAACGACCGCTGGAGCCTCTATGGCTTCGCGCAGAAGACGCTGCGGCGCACCGGCACGCGGCTGGACAACGACCGTCTGGGCTTTGGCGGGCGCTACCGCGTCAGCGACAAGCTCGCACTGCGCGGCGAACTCTCGACCGGCGATGGCGGCCCGGCGGGCAAGGCCGGTGTCGACTACCAGTACGACGACCGCTCCAACCTCTACATGACCTACGTGGCCGACACCGGCCGCACCGACGAGAACCTGATCGGCCGCGGCGGCAGCCTGGTGACCGGCGTGCGCTCGCGCGTGGCCGACGGGCTCACGATGTTCACCGAGCACCGCCACGCGACCGGCACGCAGCCGGGCCTCACGCATGCCTATGGCGTGCAGTACGCGCCCGACACGCACTGGACGCTGGGCCTCAATTTCGAGAACGGCTGGGTCGGTGCCGAAACGCTGGGCGCCACGCGGCGCGAGGCGGTGGCCCTGACGGCCGGCTATTCGAACGAGCGCCTCAAGTACAGCGGCGGCCTCGAGTACCGCAAGGACCGCACCGCGGCCGAGTTGCGCACCAGCTGGCTCGTGAAGAACTCCTTCTCGTGGAAGGTGAACGACGACGCGCGCTGGGTCGGCAAGTTCAACTGGGCCGACAGCGACAGCAGCACCGGTACGCTGGCCGCGGCCAAGTACACCGAGGCGATGCTCGGCTACGCGCTGCGCCCGGCGCTCGACGACCGGCTCAACCTGCTGTTCAAGTACACGTACCTCTACGACCTTTCGTCGCCGGGGCAGGTGGTGTCTGCGGGCGGGCTCGACTCGAGCCTGGGCGCCGTGTCGACCACCGGCATCGACTATCAGCAACGCAGCCACGTCTTCGCAATCGATGCCACCTACGACATCAACGAGCGCTGGACCGTCGGCGGCAAGTACGCATGGCGCCGCGGCGAACTGCGCGCGAGCCGCGACAACTCGTCGCCGTGGTTCAAGAGCTCGGCCGAGCTCGCGGTGCTGCGCGTCGACTGGAAGCTGGTGCGCAACTGGGACTGGATGGTCGAGTGGCGCTCGCTGCGCGCCAAGGAACTCAAGGACCGCAAGAACGGCTGGGTCACCGCCGCCTACTACCACGTCAACGAGAACCTGAAGGTGGGCGTGGGCTACAACTTCACCGACTACTCCGACAACTTGACCGACATGAGCTATCGCAGCAAGGGCTGGTTCCTCAACGTGCTCGGAAAGTTCTGAAGCGGCCGGGGCACGGGAGAACGATGCATGCGCGAACGACATGAATTCGACCTGATCGTGCCCCTGGTCGACATCGCGGAAGCGCTTGTCCCCAGGCACTACCCGGGCGACAACCGCAACCGCTACAAGCTCTACGAAGAGTGGGCGCAGGACTTCCTTGCGGACTTCGCCGCGCGCGCCGCGGCGGGGCGCAGGCCTGAGGAAACCTACCGCGAGGACATCGCCGACTTCGCGCTTCGCAAGGCTGCGGCCTACGGGTTCGCGGTCCGGGACTAACCGGCCCGCGCGTCCGGTCAGCGCAGCAGGCCGGCCACCATGTTGGCCGCGCCCTGGTAGTTCTGCCGCGCATGGCGGCGCTCGAATTCATGCAGCCGGGCGGCGAGTTCGGCGCGCCGTGCGGTCACTCCTGCCGGGAGCGCGCGCAGGGCCGATGCCTGTGCCAGTGCATGGTCCAGATCGATGCCGATCCGCCGCGAAAGCGGCCAGCCGGCGCCCAGCGGCTCCAGCCGCCAGTCGGCCCAGTGATGGAGCCGGAAGCTGCCGTCTTCCTCCCTGAACACGGCGTTGCTGGCGAGGTCGGGCAGCACCAGTTGCAGCGGCATGGATTGCAATGCCTGCAGGAGCGTGGGCCAGGCGAGCCGCAGCGTCTCGATATCGCCCGCCTGGGACTTGTCGGCCGCGGCCTGGGCGAGCGCATCGAAGCGCAGCTGCGAGAGCCGCTCGGGCAGGACGGCGCGCGAGCGGCGGTATCGTTCCACCAGCGCCTCCGGCGGCTCGAAGGCCATCAACCGGATGCGCAATGCAGCGATGCCTCGCGCATGTTCCATCCCCTGGCTCCGGTGGGCTTGCGGGTTCCAGCGCATCGCATGGCAGGCATAGCCGCTCACACGCACGCTCGCCAGCCATTCGAACGACGGCAGCCCGGAGGCGCCGAGGCCCAGGAGATCGGCCTCCTGTTGAGCGGCCGCATCGCGCGTGTGATCGAAGAGCTTGAAAAGAAAGCCCTGCTTCACGGCACCGTCGGCGTCGAGCACTTTCACGAACAGCGCCTTGATGTGGCCGTCGGCCATGGTCCGGGTCTGCACGTCCAGCCGGGTGTGATCGAGCGGCCACGCGAGCTGCGTACGAAGTACCTCGCGCATCCATTGCTCGCGGCGCGCCGGCTCCAGCAACTCGTCGAACGGGCTGCGCGCTGCCGCCGGAGCCTGCCACTGCACATCAGGCAGGAACAGCGCCTGCACCTGGCTGCGCTGCCGGTCGATCGCGAAGAGGTGAAGCACCAGGTGGGCGATCTGCTGCAGCGCTTGCCGCAGGAGAATCAATGCCACCAACACCGCTTGCAGCGGCGGCAGAGCGTCGCGCCAGTATTGCCAGACCACGCAGGCCAGCGCGCAGAAGAATCCTCCCTGCACGAACCCGCCCATGAGCCTGTTCAGCGAACCGCGCAACGCGTGCGACAGGCCCGGCCGCCACGTGATCGACAGGTGGACCGCCACCAGCACCAGGCCGCACCACAGCAAGGAGAGCAGCAACAGCGGAGGGTAGAGCACCGCCAGGGCCGCCATGGCCAGGCCGGCGAAAACCAGCGCGGCCATGCTGCGCAGCAAACGCTGATAGGCCTGTCGCGCCGTCTTCGACTGGTTGTTGAACAAGCCTGTCTTGTTGCTGGCACGCCATTGCTGCCGCGCGCCGTGTTCGCACAGCCCGTCGATCAGCTTCTCGGCCGCCAGATGCAGCGCATAGGCCACCGCGATGACACCGCCGACAAGCAGGACCTGGGTTTTCTGCGGCAGCGCGGAGACGGTTTGCGGCAGCAGCGTGGGCACATAGCTGCCGGCGAGCATGGCCACGAGTTTCCAGGGCAGCCAAAGTGTCAGCAGCAGGCCGAATTGCGATGCCAGAACGGCTCCGACCACCAGCATCGCATGGCCCGGCGTGTGGGCCATCAGCACGCGATAGATCGGCAGACAGGCGAGAACGGCGCCCATCACATCAATGCAGGGCCGACTGCAGGGCGAGGAAGGCTTCCATCTCTGCCGTCGTAGCGGCGGCGGCGATCGCACCGGGGCGCGCGGTCTGCGTACGCACCACCTGCAGTACCTGCCGGAAGATCTCGGCATCGTGTGCGGGGGAGCGCTGGTCTTCCTCCTTCCACCCGAACGTGGCCCAGCCGTTGCGCGCGGAAACCTGGCGATCGAGCGGCCCGAGCGCTTCGAACAGCGCCTTCATGAAAGCCGCGCCGCGCAGCTGGTCGTCATGGATCACGAGGCTGCCGTCGACATAGGTTGTCCGCGCCAGATCGGCGGGGAGCTTGAGGCGGCCGTCGGGGTCCAGCAGCGTGGCCAGACGGTTCCACAGGGCGCCGGCTGCATAGCTTTCGGAGAACACTTGCGCTTGCAGGGCCGGCAAGGTGCCGGGCAGCGGCCGCTCGGGGCCGACGCCGGTGCGCAAGGCGTACTCGGCCCAGCGCGCGGTGCCCTCCAGCAGCCAGCGCGCCTTGAACATCGTGTAGCCGTACTGGTACTGGTGGAAGAGCTCGTGGATCGGTGTCGCGTTCTGGTTCGCGTGGCTGTTCAGCAGGTCGATGCGCAATGCGCAACGGCCCGCGGGCTCGTCGGTTCCGAGCCGGTAGTTCGTTGCCTCATCGTAGGAGCGGCCGTTGCCTTTCTCCATCTTGACCAGGAAGACGTCGATGGACCCGGTGCGCGCGTTGCGCGGCTGCCGCATCGGATGCGTGAGGCCCATGATCTCGGAGAAGATGCGGCGCCCCACCACCAGTTGCGTGGCCACGTCCTCCACCTTGTCGGGCACGCCGTTGCGGTTGGCATCGCGGGCATCCGGCAGGGCATGCTCGCCTTCGAGCGTGTAGAAGATGCGGAACTCGTCGCGCACATGGCTGCGGTCCAGGCGGGGAAGGCCTGCGTTGGGTGCTGTTCTGCATCCTTGCGCCCCGGCTTCCTCGGCTGCGGAAGGAAGCGCCGAGACGACCATCCAGCCGAGAAAGAGAAGCACCTCTTTCCACGGGGCGCCTCGGGAAAATCCGCGTGCGTTCGAGGGTCGCTGCGAAGGCGCAGACACGGCATCTCGCGAATGTTTCATGGCGCTCCCCTTGAGGTACTTCGGGCGGGCCAAGGCTCTCATTCATGCAGCCTTTTCTGCGGCCATTGCAACGGCGCGCCAGTATGCCATCGGCAACACCGGCGCCGGCACTAGACGGTGGCGACGGCCTCGACCTCGACCTTCACGCCGAAGTGCAGCGGCCCCGTCGGCACGATGGCGCGGGCCGGCCGTGCATCGCCGGCCCATTCGGCGTAGATCGCATTGAACGCGGGCCAGTTCTCGATGGCGTCGAGATAGACGCGGACCTGCACCAGGCGATCGATGCCGCTTCCGGCCGCCTGCAGCGCGGCCCTGACGTTGTCGAGCACCTGCCGGGTCTGCTCTTCGAAGGAGGCGGCCGCCAGCTTGCTGCCGTCCGGCGCAATCGGCAGTTGCCCGGAAACGAAGACGAAGCCGTTGGCCACGGTGGCGTGGCTGTAGTGCCCGCCCGGCGCGGCGAGGCCCTGCGGCGCGATGGGTTGAACGGTGCTTGTCATGTTCTTGCTACCAGCCGTGGAGGCGGCTCCAGGTTGTCAATGTTCCATCTTGCGCCAGCGCGTGGTACTCGGGAAACTGGGCGCCGGTGGCGCAGGCGTGGTTGGGCAGGATGCGTAGCTGCGTGCCGATGGGAAAGCGCGCCGCAATGCCGGTGTCGGGCGTGCCTCCGCGCGACAGGATGCCGTGCTCCTGGTTGGCACCGCTCAGAACATAGCCGTCGATCAGTTCGCCATCGGCGCCGCAGACCTGGCCGTAGCCATAGTCGCGCTTCTGCTTCTGCGTGCCGCGGTCGCGGCTCATGGCCATCCAGCCCGCATCGACGATGGCCCATCCCTTGTCGGCCTGGTGGCCGATCACCGTCGTGAGCACGCTGAGCGCAATGTCCGACGTGGTGCAGACGCCGATGTTCTTCATCACCAGATCGAACAGCACATAGACACCGGCGCGCACTTCGGTCACCCCGTCGAGTTGCTGCGCGGACAGCGCGGTGGGCGTCGAGCCGACGCTGACGACGGGGCAGGGCAGGCCCGCGGCGCGCAGCCGCTCGGCCGCGCGCACGCAGCCCGCGCGCTCCTGCTCGGCCATGGCCGCCAGCGCTTTTGGCGTGTCGAGGTCGTAGCTCGAACCTGCATGCGTGAGCACGCCGCCGAGCCGCATGCCACCGGCCTGCAGCGCGCTCGCTGCTTCGAGCAGTGCCGCTTCCTCGGGCTTGATGCCGGAGCGATGACCGTCGGTGTCGATCTCGATCCAGACCTCGAACACCTCCCCGTGCATGCGGCCGAACTCCGCGATGAGGCCGGCGGAAGCGGGGCTGTCGGTGATGATCTTCAGGTCGCAGCCCTTGCGCCGCAGCGCGAGGGCCTGCGGCAGCCGGTGCTGCGCCATGCTCACCGCGTAGAGGATGTCCGTGATGCCATCGGCGAAGAACTGCTCGGCTTCCTTGAGCGTGGAAACCGTGATGCCCTGCGCTCCCGCGGCAAGCTGGGCGCGCACGACCGGCGTGCACTTCGTGGTCTTCACGTGCGGGCGAAAACGCGGGCCGAGTGCATTCATGCGCGCCTGCATGCGGCCGATGTTCTGCTGCATGCGCGGCAGGTCGATCAGGGCGGCCGGCGTGCCGAGCGCCGCAAGGGGTGATGGTGTGTTCATGCGGTCGACTGTAGTCATCCGAGGGGGCTGCGTGGTTTAATGAAACTGCAACTATCGTTAAGCCCGGCTGAATGCTCCGCATCGAAGATCTCCAGCTTGCCGCGGCGCTCGCGCAGGCGCCCTCGTTGAGCGCGGCCGCGCGTGTGTTGAACGTCACGCCGCCCGCGCTGTCGATGCGATTGCGCAAGCTCGAGGCCATGCTCGACGTGGCGCTGGCGGTCCGCACGGCGCGGCGCCTGAGCCTGACGCCCGAGGGCGAGCGTTTCGCCCACGAAGCGGCGGCCTTGCTGGCCGGCCTCGAGGCGCTGCCGCAATCGTTCCAGCGCAACGACCGCAGGCTGACCGGCACGCTGCGCATTGCGGCGCCGTTCGGCTATGGAAGGCAGCGCATCGCACCGATGCTGGCCCGCTTTGCGCGGCTGCATCCCTCGCTGGGGCTGCAGCTTGACTTGCGGGAAACGCCGTGGCCCGACCGGCACGACTCGGACGTGGTGATCCACATCGGCACGGTGCGCGATTCATCATGGGTGGCGCGCACGCTCGCCTTCAATGAACGCTGGCTGTGCGCGAGCCCAGGCTATCTGCGCACGCATGGAACGCCGCAGGAGCCGCGCGACCTGTTGAAGCACTGCTGCATCAGCATCCGCGAGAACGAGGAAGACGTGACGCTGTGGCATTTTCACCGGCCCGCGACAAAGGCTTCGGGCAAGGCAAAGGTGGACGATGCCGCGCCGCGGCAGAAACCGCGCGAGACGGTGCGCATCGTGCCCAGCTACACCTCGAACGACGGCACCGTGGCGCGCGAGTGGGCCGAGCAGGGCCTCGGCCTGGTGCTTCGCTCCGAGTGGGATGCCGCGGAGTCGGTTGCCCGCGGAACCCTGGTGCGGGTGCTGCCGGATTGGTCGCTCGACAGTGCGCCCGTTGCCGCGCTGGTGCCCACGCGGCAGGGCCGTACGGCGCGCGTGCAGGCGCTGCTTCAGTTCCTTGAAGAATCGCTCGGGAAGCTGCCGGCGCAGCGGCGCTGAGCCGGTTTGCTTTCTTTCAGCCCGCAGCCCGGGCTTCTTCGACGGCTTGACTTCGCGTAGGCCATTTTCGCAAGCCGTTTCCGGCGGGATTTTGCGGAACTAGCATGGGTCGAACAGGCCGCCGGGTGCCACGAAAGCACTCGGCTCGTTCATCGGTTCTTGCGTGTCTTGTAAAGGAGAACGCCATGCGATCCATCCATTTCCGCAGCCTTGCTCTCGCGTGCGCCGTTGCAGTCGGCGGCATTGCGGCCGTGGGCTGCACCACCACGCGGCCTGGCGACCAGGCAAGCAGCGCATCGTCGCGCGCTTCGATCGACGCCCAGGTCGACGCCGCGTTGTCCAAGCTGTATGACTCCGCCAGGGGCTCGCGCGAACTGGTCGCCTCCTCGAGCGGCGTGCTGGTGTTTCCCGCCGTGGTCGGTGCCAGCATGGGCATCGGCGCCGAGTACGGCCGCGGCGCGTTGCGCGTGAACGGACGCACGCAGGCCTACTACAGCACCACCGCGGGTTCGATCGGTTTCCAGGCCGGCGCGCAGTCGAAGGCGGTGATCTACGTGTTCACCACGCGGGCCGCGCTCGACAAGTTCCGCAGCAGCAACGGGTGGACGGCCGGCGCCGATGCCACCGTGGCCGCCGCAACATTCGGTGCCAACGGCAGCATCGATACCAATACGCTGCGCCAGCCCGTGGTCGGCTTCGTGCTGACCAACGTGGGCCTCGAGGCCGGCGTCTCGCTGTCGGGCGCGAAGATCACCGAGATCCGGCTGTAGGTGGTTGGGCCGGCCGAACCCTGCCCGGCCGGTCAGTTCACCAACTGCGCCTCGAGTTCGGCGATCTGCCTGCGCAAGGCCTCGTTCTCGGCCGTGAGTTCGGCCACGCGCTGCTCCAGCAGCTGGAGAGCGTCAAGGTTTTTTTCGGGCTGATCGGCGGGATTCGATTCAGCGGATTCGGCGGGCTCCTCACGCGGCTTGCGCTTGGCCTCGCGAACGCGCTTGGCGGCCTGCTTGAGTTCGTCCTTGCCCGCGTTCGCCGCGGAAACCTGTTCTTCGGCGGACAGGCTGGCCACCGCCGCCGCGGTGTTGATGGAAATCACGCCCGCCTTCACGGCCGCCACCAGTTCGGGCGCGGCCTGCTTCTGGATCTTTTCGATCATCACCACCTGGTTGCTGCTGAGCCGCGCGGCGCGTGCGATGGCTTCGCGGCTGCTGAGCGGCGCGGGCGGGGGCAGGGCCGAAGCGTTGTCGGCGGACGATCCGTCGGCGGGCGTGTCGGCGTCGAAGGGCGCGCCGTCATCCGACGGTGCCGTGTCGGCCAGTGCGCGCGCGCGGCGCTCGTCGACGATGTCTTTCTTTCGCAGCGCCAGCACGCCGCGCAGAAAGTCCGAAATGCTGCGCCGGCCGAGGTGCTGGTCGATCATCCAGAGGTGCACGTCCTCGATGGACTTGAAGCGCGTGTTCTGCACCGTCTGGAACGGCAGGCCGTGCTTCTGGCAAATGCCGTAGCGGTTGTGGCCGTCCACCAGCACGTCGCCCCACAGCACCAGCGCATCGCGGCAGCCCTCGGTGAGGATGCTGCGTTCCAGCGCCTCGTGTTCCTCCGGAGTCAATGGATCGATATAGGCTTTGAGTTCTTCGTTGACGACGATGTTCATGAGAGGGATCGGGAGCGCAGGGAGGTGGGGAAGGGGCGGAATTCTAGATGCGGGGCGGGCGCGATCATCGGGCTGTCATGCAACCGGCCGAACATCGCCGAACGTTTGGTTGCGTGAAATCGTCGCTGGGCTGTCTCGCTTTGGCGTGCTCGAACGTCTACTGGGTATGGAGCATGAAGGGTTGGGGAATAGGGCTTTTTTGTATCCACAAGTAGTAATAATTCTCATTTGTATTGAGCACTTCAGGAGTACCTCCCTCATGTTCATGTGTCTGCAGCCTTGCCAACGTTCTTTCGGGCGGTTCGCGCCCCGCCTCGCATGATGAGGGAGCCCGTCGACCTGTCGATGCCTCTTTCCGAGCCCACGCTCGCCGAGGTCTTCATTGCGAACCGTCCGCAGCTTTTGCGCGTGGCGCGAAGAATCGTCCGCACCGCGGAGCTCGCCGACGATGTGGTGCAGGACGCCTATCTGAAGATTGCCGACGGCCCCTGCGTGCGCAAGGCCGACCGGCCGATCGGCTATTGCTGCCAGGTCGTGCGCAATGTGGCGCTCGACTGCTGCCGGCGCCATACCGTCGAAGCCAACTACCGCACCTTCGACGTCGACGTGGAGGCACTGGACGTGGCGGGACCGCCTTCGCCGGACCGGCTGATGCGCGAGCGCCAGGCCATCCACGCGATCGACAAGGTGCTGGCGGGGCTGCCCGCGCGAACGCGGCTGGTGTTCGAGCTCTATCGGCTCGAAGGCCTCACGCAGCGCGACATCGCACTGCGCCTGGGGTGCGCGCTCGGCCTGGTGAACGGGCTGATTTCCGAAGCGGCGCAGGCGATCAAGCAATGCGGCCGCTTGCTCGACGACGATTGAGCGGCTGGACGATCGAACCCCGAACGCGTGCGAGATTGGGGTAAGGTAAAAGCCTTAGCGCCGACGCATGGTGCTGCCGCGCAATGCCACACACTCCACGCATGACACAAGAGCAGGACGACCCTAACTGGAGCGCCGCATGGCAATGGGTGCAGCGCGAGCACGACCGCGACAGCTTCGATGCGGCCGCGCGTGCCGAGATGACGGCCTGGCTTCTGGCCGACCCGCTGCATCGCAAAGCCTACGACAAGGCGGCCCGCCTGTGGCTGCTCGCGGGGCTGGTGCCTCCCACCGCTTCCTCGGAGTGAACAGATCGCGTCCTGAAACGTCTTGTTGATCAGAGGAGCGAAGAGATGACCCGCCGGGTCGCCGAATCGCTTTAATCTGTTCAACCGCATAAGGACGTATCCATGTCGACGAGCTGCTTCGATCGCGAAGACGAGACTTTCATCGTTCTGGTCAACCACGAAGACCAGTATTCCATCTGGCCGCACTGGAAGGCCGTGCCCAAGGGATGGACCGCGGTCGACGGCGTCAAGGGCGACAAGAAGACCGCGCTGGCCTATGTCGAAGAGACGTGGACCGACATGCGACCCCGCTCGCTGCGCGAATGGATGGCGCAGCAGGAACAGCACCCGACGACCACCGAAACCGCGGCCGGTTGACGCGCGTGGAGACGAGCGTCTCGCTGCTGTGCCTGCCGTGTGCGGGCGCCAGCGCCACGATGTACCTGCGCTGGTGCCGCCTGCTGCCGCGCTGGGTCCGCATCGTGCCGGTGGAATTGCCCGGCCGCGGAAGCCGCTCGGGCGAAAGCCTGGTTCGGGATTTCGACAGCCTCGTCGCGCAACTCTGCGCGGAGCAGGCCGAGGCCCTGCGCGGCAGCTTCGCGCTCTTCGGCCACAGCATGGGTGCGTTGCTGGCCTACGGCATGGCCCGCCGCCTGCGGTCGATGGGGCGCGCGTTGCCTCTCGCGCTGCTGGCCTCCGGCAGTTCCGCGCCCTCGCAGCGTGACCCCGCGCGCTTTGCGGACAAGACCGACGACGCCTCGCTGACCGCCGATCTACGCAAGCAGGGCGGCACGCCCGAAGAAGTGTTCGCGAGCGCGGAGTTGATGCGCATCACCCTCGATGTGCTGGGTGCCGACTACCGCGTCTGCGAAGGCTTTCGCTATGCCGGCGAAGCGCCGCTGCCGATGCCGGTGCACGTCTTCGCAGGCCGTGAGGACGACATCGACGCCGCACGCATCGATGCGTGGTCGGCCGAGGCGGGCGGTGTCTTCACGCTCGACTGGTTCGACGGCGGTCACTTCTTCATCCGCCAGCAGGAAACAGCTTTCCTGGCCGCGCTCGCGCAGCGCCTCGGCCAAGCCATTGCAGGAAATCGCCATGCATCTCACGCCCTGGCCTGACCCGCTGCCCGCGGGCATCGAGGTCTACCGCCTCGACTTCGATCTGGCCACCGAGGCCACGGCAGCGCGGCAGGTGCTGACGCCGGCCGAGCGCGCCAAGGCCGACAGGTTTGCAAGAACCGCCGACCGCGTGCGCTTCACGGAAACGCGCGCCGCGCTCCGCCGCCTGCTCGCCGAGCGCGTGGGCTGCGAGCCTGCCGAGGTGCCGCTCGCATCGAGCGCGCACGGCAAGCCGTACCTCGAACTCGCAAGCGGCGGTGCGCCGCTGTTCAATCTCTCCCATTCGGGCTCGCATGCGCTCATCGTGCTGGGCGATGCGCGCGCGGTGAGCGAAGTGGGCGTCGACATCGAGGAGTGCATGGCCGACGTCGACATCGAGGGCGTCGCTTCGCTGGCGTTTACCGAGCGCGAATGCGATGAAGTGCGCGGCGCCGCCGATCGGCTGCAGGCCCTCTACAGCCGCTGGGTGGGCAAGGAAGCGGTGCTGAAGGCCATCGGCGTCGGCGTGGCCGAGCATCTGAAATCCATCGGCATTCATCCCGGCGCGGACGGGCGCTATGCGCTCGAAAGTGCCGTTCCCGAATGGACAAATTTTCAAGCCATGACGCTCGAGGCGCCCGCCGGCTATGCCGCCGCGCTTGCATGGCGCGCAAAGGAATCGACATGAGTGAAATGCCGCAAGTAGAGGCCAGCCCGCAGCCGAAGAACTTCGTTGCCCATCTGCGCACGTTGGCACGCACGCGGCCCGACGACATCTGGCTCACCCTGGCCGGCACGGTGAACGGCGAATACAGCGAAGACCCGATCAGCTACGGCGTGTTCGAGCATCGCGTGCGCGCACTCGCGGCCCGGCTCCAGCAGCAGTTCGCCAAGGGCGAGCGGGTGCTCATCATGCTCGACAACGGCGACCACTATGCGGTGTGCATGCTGGCCTGCTTCTACAGCGGCGTGATCGCGGTGCCGGTGTTTCCGCCCGAGTCCATGCGCCCGCAGCATCTGGCGCGGCTCACCGGCATCGCTTTCGATTCGAAAGCTCGCTGCGTGCTGACCTCCGCCGCTTTGTCGCGCGCAATGAGCGCGGCCGGCCAGTTCGGCGACGCGGCAATCATCGCCGTCGATGCGGTGGATGCATCGCTCGCCGATGCATGGACGCCCTTCGAACCCGCGGGCGACGACGTCGCATTCCTGCAGTACACCTCGGGGTCGACCTCCGCACCCAAGGGCGTGATGGTGTCGCACGGCAACCTGATCGCCAACGAAGTCGCCATGACGCACGGCATGGGCGTCGGCCCCGACGACAAGTTCGTCTGCTGGGCGCCGCTCTATCACGACATGGGCCTGATCGGCGGGCTGCTGCTGCCGCTCTACAACGGCATTCCGCTGGTACTCACCTCGCCGGGCTATTTTCTCGAACGCCCGGTGCGCTGGCTCGAGCTGATCTCGCGCCACCGCGCCACCCACAGCGGCGGGCCCGACTTCGCGTTCCGCCTCTGCCTGGAGCGCGTGAACGATGCGCGGCTCGCGCAGCTCGACCTGTCGAGCTGGCGCGTGGCCTACACGGGTGCCGAGCCGGTGCGCGCGGACACCGAAACCGAATTCATCGCGCGCTTTGCCGCCGCGGGCTTCGAGCCGCACGCGGCCTACCCCTGCTACGGCCTCGCCGAAGGGACGCTGTTCGTCACCGGCGGCACGCGCGGCGGCGGCATGGTAGCCAACACCTTCTCCGCCGAGGGGTTGGCCAGCGGTGCCGGCACGCCGGCCGCGGAAGGCACGATGCTGGTGGGCTGCGGCGTGGCGGCACCGGGCCATCGCGTCGAGATCGTCGATGCCGTGTCGCTGACGACCGCGGCCCCCGGAAAGATCGGCGAGATCTGGACCAGCGGCCGGAGCATCTGCCTTGGCTACTGGGGCAAGGAGCGCGAGACCCGCGAAACCTTCGTGCTGCGCGACGGCGAGCGCTGGCTGCGCACCGGCGACCTCGGCTTCATGCACGAAGGCCAGCTCTACGTCACCGGCCGCATCAAGGACCTGATCATCGTTCGCGGCCACAACCTCTATCCGCAGGACATCGAGCGGCTCATCGAGGCCGAGGTCGATGCGGTGCGCAAGAGCCGCGTCGCGGTCTTTGCGGTGCAGGGGACGGACGGCGAGGGCATCGGCGTCGCGGCCGAGGTGTCGCGCAGCATGCAGAAGCTGGTGCCGCCGCAGGTGCTGGTCGATGCGCTCGGCGCCGCGGTCGGCGAGGTGTTCGGCGAGCCGCTGTCGGTCGTGCTGCTGCTCAACCCCGGCGGCCTGCCCAAGACCACGAGCGGCAAGCTGCAGCGCAGCGCCTGCCGCGCGGGCTGGATCGACGGCAGCGCCGATGCGTATGCGATCTACCAGTACGGCGCTTTCGTGCGGGGCGGCCCGAGTGAAGCGGCGCCCGAGGAGGCGCCGCTGGACGAGGTCGACCAGGCCGTGGCCGCGATCTGGCGCGAGGTCTGCAAGCAGGGCGACGACCGGCCGCTCGCACGCGATGCCCACTTCTTCAACCGCGGCGGCAGCTCCCTCACCGCGACGCAGGCGGCCGCGCGCATCTCGGCGCATTGGCAGATCGACTTTTCGGCGCGAATGCTGTTCGAGCAGCCGCGCCTGCAGGCCTGCGCGGCAGCCATCCGGCAACTGCAGGCGCAAGGTGCGCGCCCGCAGCCCGCGCCGATTCCCGTGCTGTCGGCGGAGCGCCGGCTGTTGCCGATGCCGCTCTCGCACGCGCAGGAGCGCCAGTGGTTCCTCTGGCAGATCGATCCCCGAAGCGCGGCCTACCACGTGAGCGGCGCGCTTCGCCTCACCGGGGCGGTGAACACCGATGCCTTGCGCGCTGCGCTCGACGACCTCGTCATGCACCACGAATCGCTGCGCACGGTGTTCAGCGCAGCCGCCGACGGCAATGCGGAGCAGTGGATCAAGCCCGCCGGCACGCTGTCGCTGGCACTGATCGACTTGCGCAGTGCAGACGCGACCAAGCGCGACGAGCAGCTGGCGGAAGAAACCCGGCGCCTCAGGGCCGAGCCCTTCGACCTGACGCAAGGTCCGCTGCTGCGCGCCGCGTTGATCCGTACCGCCGACGACACCCATGTGCTCGCCGTGGTGATACACCACATCATTTCCGACGGCGCCTCGATGCAGTTGCTGATCGACGAACTGGCCGCGGGCTACGCTGCGCATCTGGGCGGAACGCCCATGCGTCAGTCCGCATCGCGTATCCAGTACGCCGACTACGCGCTCTGGCAGCGCGAGTGGCTTGCGGCGGGCGAGGGCGAACGGCAGCTGACCTGGTGGCGCGCGCACCTCGGCGACACGCACGCGGTGCTCGACCTGCGCACCGACCATCCGCGCCAGCCGCAGGCCGGCTACAGCGCCGCGCGCCATGCCTTCGAGCTGCCAACCGGCCTGCTCGGCCAGCTGCGCGGCGTAGCGGACACCCACGGCGCGACGCTCTTCATCGTGCTGCTCGCGGGCTTCCAGTCGCTGCTGCACCGCTACACGGGGCAGGAAGACATCCGCATCGGCGCGCCGATCGCCAACCGCAACCGCGTGGACGTCGAGGGCGTGGTCGGCATGTTCGTCAACACCCTGGTGCTGCGCAATCCGATCCACGGACGCCTGAGCGCGTCGCGCGTGCTGGCGCAAGCCCGCGATGCCGTGCTCGGCGCGCAGGCGCACCAGGACCTGCCTTTCGAGCAACTGGTCGAAGCGCTGCAGCCTGCGCGCAGCCTGAGCCACACCCCGTTGTTCCAGGTGATGTTCAACCACCTGTTCGAGGACTTGCGCGCATTCGCGCAACTGCCCGGCATCGGGGCGAGCGACCACGCACTGCCCGATCTCGCGGCGCAGTTCGAACTCACGCTCGAAGCGCGCGAAAGGCCGGACGGCCATCTGTCGCTGTCCGTGATCTATGCGGCCGAGCTGTTCGAGCCCGGCACCATCGAGCGCATGGCCGGCCACTACGTCGCGATCCTGCAGGCGCTGGCCGATTGTCCCGAGCAGCCGGTGGGCGACATCGGCCTGCTCGGCATGCCGGAGCAGGCACGGCTGGCGCAATGGGGCGTGAACACGCACCGCGAGCCGCAACCCGAGCCGGTGCACCGCATGATCGAACGGCAGGCGCGCACGCAGCCCGACGCCGCCGCGCTGCTCTTCGCCGACGAGTCGCTGAATTTCGCTGAACTGAACCGCCGCGCCAACCGCCTCGCGCACCGGTTGATCGCTCTGGGCGTCAGGCCCGAGGTGCTGGTGGGCATCGCGATGGAGCGCTCCGTCGAGATGGTGGTGGCGATACTCGGCGTGCTCAAGGCCGGTGGTGCCTACGTGCCGCTGGACCCGGAATACCCGGCCGAGCGCCTCGCCTACATGGTGCAGGACAGCGGCATCGGGCTGCTGCTCACGCAGCGCAGCCTTGTCGACTGCGTGCCCGACCGCCGTGCGTTGACGGTGCTGGAAGTCGATGCAACCAACCTCGAAGGCGAACCCGACAGCGATCCGCAGGTCGCGCTGCACGGCGAGAACCTCGCCTATGTGATCTACACCTCGGGCTCCACCGGCAAGCCCAAGGGCGCGGCCATCCGCCACGGCGCGCTGCACAGCTGCATGGTCTGGATGCAGGACATCTACCAGCTGACGCGCGCCGACACCGTGCTGCACAAGGCACCCTTCGGCTTCGACGTGTCGGTGTGGGAGCTGTTCTGGCCGATGACGTCGGGCGCACGGCTGGTGGTCGCCAACCCCGGCGATCACCGCGACCCAGCCCGACTGGTCGAACTGATCCAGCGCCACCAGGTCACCACGCTCAACTTCGTGCCCTCGATGCTGCAGGCCTTCCTCGCGCACAAGGGCATCGAGACCAGCACGCGCCTGCGCCACATCATCTGCGGCGGCGAGGCGATGCCGGCCGAGACGCAGAAGGAGACGCTCGAGCGCCTGCACGGCGCGGGCCTGCAGAACCTCTACGGGCCGACCGAGACCACCATCCACGTCACGCACTGGGCCTGCCGCAACGACGGCCAGAGCCAGGTGCCCATCGGCAAGCCGATCAGCCACACCAGCACCCACGTGCTCGATGCCGACCTGAACCTCGTGCCCCAGGGTGTCGCGGGCGAGCTGTACCTGGGCGGCATCAGCCTGGCCCGGGGCTACCTGAAGCGGGCGGGCCTGAGCGCGGAGCGTTTCGTGGCCGATCCGTTCGACAGCGAGGGCGGTGGAAGGCTCTACCGCACCGGCGACCTCGTGCGCTGGAATGGCGAAGGGCAACTGGAGTATCTGGGCCGCATCGACCACCAGGTGAAGATCCGCGGCTTCCGCATCGAGCTTGGCGAGATCGAAGCGCAGCTGCTCGCGCAGCCCGCGGTGCGCGAAGCCGTCGTCGTGGCGAAGGACGGCCCGGCCGGCGCACGTCTCGTGGCCTACCTCGCGGCACATGCGAAGCAGGCCATCGACACTGCGGTGCTCAAGGAGCGCCTTGCACAGGTGCTGCCCGACTACATGGTCCCGCGCGCCTTCGCCGTGCTCGACAGCCTGCCGCTCAACGCCAACGGCAAGGTCGACCGCAAGGCACTGCCGGAGCAGGCCTTCGCCAGCGAGCTTGCCTACGAAGCACCGCAGGGTCATGTCGCGCAGACCGTGGCGGCCGTCTGGTCCGAGGTGCTGCAGGTCGCGCAGGTCGGCTTGCACGACAACTTCTTCGACCTCGGCGGCCACTCGCTGCTGCTGATCCGCGCGCACCGTCTGCTGGAAGACCGGCTGCAGGCCGCGATCCCCGTGGTCAATCTCTTCAAGTACCCCACCATCGAATCGCTGGCCCAGTGGATCGAGCAGGCGCCGGCCGGTGCCGCGTCGTCTGCCGCCGCGGCCGCAGCCAGCGACGACAGGGCGCTGCGCCAGCGCGCCGCCATGCTTCAACGCCGCAAGGCGGCAGAGAGAGTCAACTGATGTCCACCCCCCACGAGCTCTCCGAACCGACGGGCATCGAGATCGCCATCGTCGGCATGGCCGGGCGCTTTCCCGGCGCCGACGATGTGGACGCCTTCTGGCGCAATGTGCAGGGCGGCGTGGAGTCGGTCTCGCGCTTCACCGACGATGCACTGCGCGCGCGCGGCGTGCCGCAAAGCCTGCTGGACGATCCCGAGTACGTGAAGGCCGGCGTGCGCTTCGACGGCTTCGACCAGTTCGATGCGGGCTTCTTCGGCTACACGCCGCGCGAAGCCGAAACCCTCGATCCGCAGCAGCGCGTCTTCCTGGAGTGCGCCTGGGCTTCGCTCGAACACGCGGGCTGCGACGTCGCGCGCTGGCCGGGCAAGGTCGGCGTCTATGCGGGCGAGGGCACCAACCTGTACCTGATCCGCAACCTGCTGCCGTCCTTTGGCCTCAACGCCGAGAGCGGCATCGCCGACCTGCTGGGGCTGATGAACGGCAACTCCGGCGGCTCGCTGTGCACGCGCGTCGCCTACAAGCTCGACCTGCGCGGCCCCGCGGTCACCGTGCAGACCGCCTGCTCGACATCGCTCGTCGCCGTGCACACCGCATGCCAGGCCCTGCTGGGCCACGACTGCGACATGGCCCTGGCGGGCGGCGTGTGGCTCAACCTGCTGCAGGAGGGCGGCTACCGCTACCAGGCGGGCGCCATCCTCTCGCCCGACGGCCACTGCCGCGCCTTCGACGCGAAGGCCGCGGGCACGCTGATCGGCAGCGGCGCCGGCGTGGTCGTGCTCAAGCGCCTGGACGATGCGCTGCGCGATGGCGACAGCATCCACGCGGTGATCAAGGCCTCGGCCGCCAACAACGACGGCGCCGCCAAGGTCGGTTTCACGGCGCCCAGCGTCGACGGGCAGGCCGAGGTCATTCGCGCGGCGCAGCTCATCGCGGGCGTGGCGGCGGACACCATCGGCTATGTGGAAGCGCACGGCACCGGCACCACGCTCGGCGACCCGATCGAGATCGCTGCGCTCACCCAGGCCTTTCGCGCCGACACCGAGCGGCGCGGCTTCTGCGCCATCGGCTCCGTGAAGACCAACATCGGCCACCTCGATGCCGCGGCCGGCGTGGCGGGGCTCATCAAGGCGACGATGGCGCTCAAGCACCGCGTGCTGCCGCCGAGCCTGCATTTCGAGCAGCCCAATCCGCAGATCGATTTCGCGGCCAGCCCGTTCTATGTGAACACCGAGGCGCGGCCTTGGGTCGAGGGGCGGGTGCCGCGGCGTGCTGGCGTGAGTTCGTTCGGCATCGGCGGCACCAATGTGCACGTCGTGCTCGAAGAGGCACCGGTCGCGGTGAATGCGGTGGCGGCGCCGGCATGGCAGGTCTTGCCCGTGTCGGCCAAGAGCGAGGCGGCTCTGGCCCAAGGCCGGACACAACTCGCGGCGCATCTGCAGGCGCAACCCGCACAGGCGCTGCAGGACGTGGCGCACACCCTGCAAACCGGACGCCGTGCCTTCGCATGGCGCAGCGCAGTGGTGGCGAACGATCCGGAGATGGCCGCTCAGATGCTGTCTTCCCCGGCCGCCGCATCTCGCCAGGCGCCGGCTTCCGCGCCCGAGGTGGTCTTTCTGTTTCCGGGCAGCGGCAGCCAGCATGCCTTCATGGGCGCGGCGCTCTATCGCGAGCGCGCCGTGTTCCGCGAGGCGCTTGATCGCTGCATGGCCTTGCTGCGCGCGCAAAGCGGCATCGACCTGCACCCGCTGTTGTTCCCCGCCGCCGGCGATGAAGCGCTGGCGAACGAGCGCCTGTTCCACATCGAGGTCGCGCAGCCGGCGCTCTTTGCCGTCGAGTACGCCATGGCGCAGTGGTGGCTGCACGGCGGCGTGAAGCCCGCGCTGATGATGGGCCACAGCCTCGGCGAATACGTCGCCGCCTGCGTGGCGGGCGTGTTCTCGCTGGACGATGCGCTGCGCATCGTCGCGCAGCGTGCGCGCCTCGTGCAGGTGCTGTCGGCCGGCGCCATGCTCGCCGTGCCGCTGCCGGAATCCGAACTCGCGCCGTTCCTCGCGGCGGGCTGCGACCTCGCGGCGGTGAATGGCGAACAGCTCTGCGTGCTGGCCGGCACGCCCGAAGCCATCGCTCGCGCCGAGGAAGAACTGCGTGCGCGCCAGCATCTGCCGCGCCGCCTGCATGTCGCCGTGGCCTTCCATTCACGGCTGGTCGATCCGGCCGTGGCCGCGCTGGAGCAACTGATCGCCTCGGTGCCGCGCCACGCGCCGCGCATCCCCTTCATCTCCAACCTCACCGGGCTGCCGATCACCGCGCAGGAGGCGACCAGCCCCGCGTACTGGGGCCGGCACCTGCGCAACACCGTGCGCTTCGCCGATGGCCTGCGCCACATCTTCGACAAGCCCGGCCGCGTGGTGCTCGAAGTCGGCCCGGGCGAGACGCTGACGGGGCTCGCGCGCCAGCATCCGGGCAGCAGCTCGGCCGCAGGCCTCTGGGCCAGCCAAGCGCATGCGCAGCAGACTGCGCGCAACAGCCAGCAACTGGCGAATGCCGTGGCCGGCCTGTGGACCGCCGGTGTCGACATTGACTGGTCTGCGCTCCATGAAGGCAGCGAGCGCCGCCGCGTGCCGTTGCCGACCTATGCCTTCCAGCGCCAGCGCTACTGGGTCGACGCCGGGGATGCCGCACGGCCCTCGTCGCCCAGTGCCGCACCCGGTCTTTTCTATGCACCGAACTGGCAGCGAAGCACGCCGTTGCCGCGCGCTGCGCAGCGTGCCGACAGAACCGGGTGCACGCTGGTCCTGGGCGATGCCAACAGCTTCACCGACCGGCTCGCCCGCACGCTGCGGGAGCGCGGCGAACAGGTGGTGCTGGCCTTGCGCGGTACGCGCTTTGCACGCACCGCATCTGGGCAGTACACGGTGCGATCAGGCGAACGCGCCGACCACGAAGCGCTGCTGCGCGCGGTGGAAGCCGAAGCGGGGACTGTGCACAGCCTCCATCACCTGTGGAGCCTGGACGGCGACCGGCCCGCGCCATCGCATGCGGAGGTCTTCGACGCCGGCTGCTTCAGCCTGCTCGCACTGGCCCAGGCGCTCGACGCCGTCGGCGGATCGGGCCGGGCCCCGCTGGCGCTGACCATCGTCACCGACCGTATCGAGGATGTCGCCGGCACCGAGGCGCTGGCGCCCGAGAAGGCGACCCTGCTCGGCATCGCCAAGGTGCTGGGCCAGGAATACCCGTCGGTCGCTTGCCGCGTCATCGACGTGGTGCTGCCTGCACCGGAAAGCGCCGCCGAAAGCGACCTGGCGCGCCGCATCGCCGATGAGGCGGCGTCCGCGCAGGACGACTTCGTGGTGGCCTACCGCGGACCGCACCGCTGGACCAAGAACTACGAGCCGCTGCCTGCGCAACCCGCCACGCCGCGGCTTCGTGAAGGCGGCGTGTACCTCATCACCGGCGGCATGGGCGGCGTAGGCCTCGCCCTGGCGCGGCACCTGAGCCGCGCATGGAAGGCCCGCCTGGTGCTGCTCGGCCGCACGCCGCTGCCCATGCGCGGCGACTGGGAGCGCATCGTCGCATCGGGCGATGAGCCCGCGGCACTGCGCCGCAAGCTGCGGCAGCTGATCGAACTCGAAACCGCCGGCGCGCAGGTGCTGACAGTGACGGCGGATGTGACCGATGCCGCCCAGCTGGGCGAAGCCCTGGCGGCCGCGCATGCGCGCTTCGGCGCGATCCACGGCGTGGTTCACGCCGTCATGGACCCGGGACTCGGCATGATCGCCCAGCGCACCCGGGCGCAGGTGGAAGCGGCCTTCGCGCCGAAGGTGGCGGGCACTCGCGCCTTGCTCGATGCGCTGCGCGGCGAGCCGCTGGATTTCGTGCTCTTCTGCTCTTCCATCGCCACGCTCGTCGGTGGCCTGGGCCGCAGCGACTATGCCGCTTCCAATGCCTACCTCGACGCGCTGGCGACGGCGCACCGCCGCACTTCGGCGCTGCCGGTGTTCTCGGTGAACTGGGACGCCTGGCGCGATGTCGGCGCCGCGGCCGACATGGACCTGCCCGAGGGCGTCGGCCTCGACGAGCGCACCGGCGTGCTCGCCTTCGAGCGCATCGTCAACGGGCCCGACCTGCCGCAGACGGTGGTCTCCGTTTCGCCGCTGGCGCCGCGCCTGCGACCGCTGACCAACCTGCTCGACGACATGGACGCCGCGCCGGCGGCCGAAGCCCGCGCCAGCCATGCGCGTCCGGCGCTGTCCACCCCGTTCGCCGCGCCCGAAGGCGAACTGGAAGAAGGCCTGGCCGCGCTGTGGGCCGAAGCGCTCGGCATCGCGCCCGTGGGCGCGCACGACAACCTGTTCGAGTTGGGCGGTGACTCGCTGCTGGCGATTCGCCTGTTGTCCCGCGTGCGCAAGGCCTATGGCGTGGAGCTGCAGCCGGCCGATTTCTTCAAGGCGCCGACTGTGGCCGAGCTGGCCGCGCTCGTCGAGCTGAAGCTGATCGAGGAGATCGAGCGCGAGACCCCGACCACCGACGACCTGCATCCGGCAGCGGATCGCATCACTGCAAGTTTTTCATCATGAGCGATACACCTCTTCTTTCCGAACGGCGCGCGAGGCTCTCGCCCGAGCAGCTGAGTCTGCTGCAGCGCCGGTTGAAGCAAGGCGGCAATGCGGCACCCGCGCGCGAGGCCATCGTGCGCGGCCACATCGACGGCCCCGTGCACGTGTCCTTCGCACAGCAGGGCCAGTGGTTCCTGTGGCAGCTGAACCCCGCGAACACCGCCTACCACGTCGGTGGCGGCCTGGGCTTTTCGGGGACGCTCGACGTGGCGGTGCTGCAGGAAGCGATGCAGGCCATCGCAAAGCGCCACGAGGCGTTGCGGACCGTGTTCGGACCCGGTCCCGAAGGCCTGCCGGAGCAGCGCGTCCTGGCGGAAGTGCGCATCGACATTCCCTTCGTCGACCTCAGCGTGCTCGATGCCGCTGCGCGCGAATCCCGCTATGGCGAGGCGGTGGCCCAGGTCTGCCGCACGGCCTTCGATCTGACGACCGGCCCGCTGTTGCGCTGCGCCTTGCTGAAGATGGCGGATGGCGAGCACCAGCTGCTGCTCATGATGCATCACATCATCTCCGACGCATGGTCGGTCCAGCTCATGCTCGACGACCTTGCCGAGGCGTACGCCCTGCAAACGCAGGGCATGCCCGACATGCGGCCCAGGCCGGAGATCGGCTACGTCGACTTCAGTCTGTGGCAGCGCAAGTGGCTGGACGATGGCGAAGGCGACCAGCAACTGGCCTACTGGCGCGAGCGCCTCGGCGCCAGCCAGCCGGTGCTCGCGCTGACCACCGACCGGCCGCGTTCCGCCGAAGCCAACTACAGCGCGGCACAGCATTCGCTCGACATTTCCGCAGGCCTCGCGCAGGACCTGAAGCAGCTCGCACGCGCGCAGGGCGGCACCTTGTTCATGGCGCTGCTCACGGCGTTCCACGCCTTGCTGTTCCGCTACACGGGCCAGAACGAGATTCGCGTCGGTGTGCCGGTGGCGGGCCGTAGTCGGCCGGAGACCTCGGGTGTCATCGGCATCTTTATCAACACGCTGGTGCTCGATGCGCGCCTGCATGCGCAAACGAGCCTGGCCGAACTGTTCGCGCAGGTCCAGGGCACCTCGCTCGAAGCCCAGGCGCACCAGGACCTGCCGTTCGAACGCGTGGTGCAGGCGTTGCGCGCGGAGCACGGGCACACCGCGGCGCCGCTGTTCCAGGTGATGTTCAACCACCTGGGGCAGGGGGACAGGCCGCTGCGGGGCTGGCCCGATCTGCAGGTGCGGCGCATCGACCTCGAGGAACGCGCGGCGCCCTTCGAGCTGACGCTGGAAACCGTCGAACGCGAAGACGGCGGCATCCAGGCCAACTTCCGCTATGCGGCCGAACTGTTCGAACCGGAGACCATCGAACGCATGGCGGGCCACTACCAGCGCGTGCTCGAGGCGCTCGTGCGCCTGCCGGCATCGACGCTCGGCGAACTGGATCTGCTGGGCGATGCGGAGCAGGCCCGGCTCGCGCAGTGGGGCGTCAACACCCATCGCCGCGGCGAAGCGCAATGCGTGCACCGCCTGATCGAGCAGCAGGCCGCCGAATGCCCGGATGCCACCGCGCTGATCTTCGGCACGGAAGCGTTGAGCTATGGCGAACTCAACCGCCGCGCCAACCAGCTCGCGCACCGCCTCATCGAAGCGGGTGTGCGCCCCGAGGTGAAGGTCGGCGTGGCGCTGGAGCGCAGCACCGAACTGGTGGTCGGCCTGCTGGCCATCCTCAAGGCGGGCGGCGCCTATGTGCCGCTCGATCCGGAATACCCGGTCGACCGCATCGCCTACATGGTCGAAGACAGTGCGCTCGCTTTGGTGCTCACGCAGGAGCGCCTGAAAGAACGGCTGCCGCAGAAGGCCGGCGTGCCCATGCTCGCGCTCGACACGCTGGAGCTGATCGGCTGTCCGGAAAGCAACCCCGTGGTGGCGCTCCACAGCGAGAACCTGGCCTATGTGATCTACACCTCCGGATCGACCGGCAAGCCCAAGGGCGCGGCCAACCGCCACGGCGCGCTCTACAACCGCCTGGTGTGGATGCAGCAGGCCTACAAGCTCGGCGAAGCGGACACCGTGCTGCAGAAGACACCGTTCAGCTTCGACGTGTCGGTGTGGGAGTTCTTCTGGCCGCTGATGTTCGGTGCCCGGCTGGCCGTGGCCAACCCCGGTGACCACCGCGAACCGGCGCGCCTCGCGCAATTGATCCGCACGCATGAAGTGAGCACGCTGCATTTCGTGCCCTCGATGCTCCAGGCCTTTCTTGCGCACCCCGATATCGAAGCTTGCACCAGCTTGCGGCGCATCGTCAGCAGCGGCGAGGCGCTGCCCGCCGAGGCGCAGAACGAGGTGTTCAGGCGGCTGCCGCAGGCCGCGCTCTACAACCTCTATGGCCCCACCGAGGCCGCCGTCGACGTGACCCACTGGACCTGCCGCGACGACGGCCGCAGCAAGGTGGCGATCGGGCAGCCGATCGACGACACGCAGACCTATGTGCTCGATGCCGAACTGAACCTGATGCCACCGGGCGCCGCGGGCGAGCTTTACCTGGGCGGTGCGGGGCTTGCGCGCGGGTACGTGCAGCGTGCGGCCCTGACCGCGGAGCGCTTCGTGGCCGATCCGTTCAATAGCGAAAGCCGTGGCCGGCTCTACCGCACCGGCGACCTCGTGCGCTGGAACAGCGAAGGCCAGCTCGATTACCTGGGCCGTATCGACCACCAGGTGAAGATCCGCGGTTTTCGCATCGAGCTGGGCGAGATCGAGGCGCAGCTGCTTGCGCAGCCCGAAGTGCGCGAAGCCGTGGTCGTTGCGAGCCACGGCGCGGGCGGGGCGCGGCTCGTGGCCTATGTCTCGGCGCAGGCCGGGCACGCCATCGACACCGCGCGCCTGCGCGAACACCTGGGCCGAGCGCTGCCCGACTACATGGTGCCCAGCCTTGTCGTGGTGCTGGAGACCTTGCCGCTGAACGCCAACGGCAAGGTCGACCGCAAGGCATTGCCCGAGCCCGAGCGCGCGAGCACCCAGGCCTACGAAGCGCCGCAGGGCGGCACCGAAGAAGCGCTGGCGGCAATCTGGACCGAGGTGCTCGGCGTGCCGCGCGTGGGCCGGCACGACAACTTCTTCGACCTCGGCGGGCATTCGCTCATGTCCGTGCAGGTGGTCGCCCGGGTGCAGGCCGCAATGCATGCGGACCTGACGGTCGCCGACATTTTCAGGCAGCCCGTTCTCATGGACATGGCTCGACTCATTGCAGGTGCCGGCGAAAGGAAACCCGTGGCCCAGTCTCTCTCCGACATCGACGCCTTCATGGACAGCCTGGAGATCGCTTGATGGACATCGCGGCCACCCATGACCAGATCGGCAAGCGCTTCTCCAAGCTGACCCCGGCGCAACGCCGCGCGGTGTACCAGAAGATCCGCACCGAGGGGCTGACCATCGGGCAGTTCCCGATCCTTGTGCGCGACGAGGCGGCGCGCCCCGCCTGCGCGCCCTCGTATGCCCAGATGCGCCAGTGGTTCCTCTGGCAGCTGGAGCCGGGCAGCTCGGCCTATCACATCACGGGTGCGCTCCGGCTTCAGGGCGCGCTGGACAGGGATGCGCTGCAGGCGAGCTTCGACGCCTTGGTCGAGCGCCACGAATCGCTGCGCACGGTGTTCCGCGCAAATGCCGAGGGCCTGGTCGAGCAGGTGGTGCAGCAGCGGGCGGGGCTGGACATTCCGCTCGTCGACCTCGGCGCGCTCGCGGGCGCGGCAAGCGACGCACGAGCCCAGGAAGAAGCCCGGCGCATCGCCGAAACACCTTTCGACCTGACGGCCGATCCGCTCCTGCGGGTCGCGCTGATCCGCCTGGATGAACAGGCGCACCTGCTCGTCGTCGTGATGCATCACATCGTGTCCGACGGCTGGTCGCTGAAAATTCTCGTGGACGAATTCGTGGCGCATTACCGCGCGCGGACCAACGGGCAGCCGTCTCGGTTGCAACCTTTGCCGATCCAGTACGCCGACTACGCCGTCTGGCAGCGGCACTGGCTGGAAGCCGGCGAGAAAGAGCGGCAACTCGACTACTGGAAAGCGCATCTCGGCACCGAGCATCCGGTGCTGCAGTTGCCGACAGACCACCCGCGCCGCGCGGACGGCCGGTACCGTGCGGCCCGCCATGACATTGTCCTGCTGCAGAAGCTGACGGATGCACTGCACAAGCGCGCGCAGGCCCAGGGCGCGACGCTGTTCATGGTGCTGCTCACGGGACTGCAGGTGCTGCTGCACCGTTACACCGCGCAGCAGGACATCCGTGTCGGCGTGCCGGTGGCCAACCGCCATCGCGTGGAAGCTGAAAAGGTCATCGGATTTTTCGTCAACACGCAGGTCCTGCGCAATGTGCTGACCAGCCGCACGAGCCTGCTGCAGGCGCTGGAAGCCACGCGCGATGCGGCGCTGGGGGCGCAGTCGCACCAGGACCTGCCCTTCGAACAGCTGGTGGAGGCCCTGCAGCCCGAGCGCAGCCTGGGTACCGCCCCGTTGTTTCAGGTGATGTTCAACCACCAGCGGCGCGACCTTCGCGCGCTGGAGAACCTGCCCGGCCTGAGCTTGCAGGACCACGAGCTGGGCGGCCAGGCCGCGCAGTTCGAACTCACGCTGAGCGTCCTCGAAGATGCGCAGGGCCATGTACAGGCCAGCTTCCATTATGCGCAGGAGCTGTTCGATGCCGGGACCATCGCGCACATGGCGGGGCACTACCTTGCGGTGCTCACGGCGCTGGCCGAGAGCCCGACGCAGGCGGTGGGCGACATCGACCTGCTCGCGCCCGCCGAGAAAGATCGGCTCGCGCTGTGGGGCGTCAACGCACCGGCCGGACAGCGCTGCGAGCCCGTGCATCGGCTGATGGAGCGGCAGGCCCGCGAGCGCCCCGAGGCCACTGCGCTGCTGTTCGGCGACGAATCGCTGAGCTACGGCGAACTCGATCGCCGCGCCAACCGCCTGGCCCATCGGCTGATCGCGCTCGGCGTGAAGCCGGACACGCGCGTCGGCATCGCGGTGGAACGGTCCTTCGACGTGGTGATCGGCCTGCTCGGCATCCTGAAGGCCGGCGGCGCCTATGTGCCGCTCGACCCGGAGTACCCCGCGGACCGCCTGGCCTATATGGTCGCGGACAGCGGCATCGACCTGCTCGTGACGCAAAGCCATGTGAAGGCGCGCATTCCCTGCGGCGAGCACGTGCGCGTGCTGCAACTCGACACGCTCGACCTGGCCACCGAGCCGGACCGCTCGCCCGACGTCGCGGTGCATGCCGGCAACCTGGCCTACATCATCTATACCTCGGGCTCGACCGGCATGCCCAAGGGCGTGATGGTCTCGCACGGTCCCTTCGCCGCCCATTGCGTGGAAACTGCTGTGCTGTACGAGATGGGGTCGCAATCCTGCGAGCTGCACTTCCTTTCTTTTTCGTTCGACGGCGCGCACGAACGCCTCTTCACGGCGCTGTGCTGCGGTGCCTCGCTGCTGTTGCGCGACGCAACGCTGTGGACCGCCGAGCAGACGCTGGACGCGATGCAGCGCCACCGCGTGACCAATGCCGGCTTTCCGCCGGCCTACCTGCGCCAGCTGGCCGACTGGGCGCGCGACACCGGCCGCTGCCCGCCGGTACAGCTGTATTCCTTCGGCGGCGAAGCGATGTCGCGCGAAGGCTTCGACGCGGTGCGCCGACACCTGAAGCCCGAGCTGCTGATCAACGGCTACGGCCCCACCGAAGCGGTCGTGACGCCGATGCTGTGGAAGGTCGATGGCGCGGCGAGCTTCGAAGAGGGCTACGCACCCATCGGCCGGCCCGTGGGCGACCGAAGTGCGCGCGTGCTCGATGCCGATCTCAACCTCGTGCCGCGCCATGTCGCGGGCGAGCTGTACCTTGGCGGCGAGGGCCTCGCGCGCGGCTACCTGCATCGCGCCGCGCTCACGGCCGAACGTTTCGTGGCCGACCCCTTCGACGCAAACGGCGGGCGGCTGTACCGGACAGGCGACTGGGTGCGGTGGCGCGACGACGGCCAGCTCGAGTACCTGGGCCGCATTGATCATCAAGTGAAGGTTCGAGGCTTCCGCGTCGAGCTCGGCGAAATCGAGGCGCAGCTGCTGGCGCAGCCCGAAGTGCGCGAAGCCGTGGTGATCGCACGCCAGGGACCGGCCGGCGCACGGCTCGCGGCCTATGTGTCGCTGAAGGCGGATCGGTCCGTCGACGTGGCGGCACTGAAGGAACGGCTCGCGCGCGCGCTGCCCGACTACATGGTGCCTTCGGCCATCGTGGTGATCGATGCGCTGCCGCTGAGCCCGAGCGGCAAGGTCGACCGCCAGGCGCTGCCGGAGCCCGAACTGCTGCAGGACGAAAAGGCGTACGCAGCGCCGCAGGGCGAGGCCGAACAGGCCATCGCCAACGTCTGGACCGGCGTGCTTGCCTTGGAACGCGTGGGGCGGAACGACAACTTCTTCGAGCTGGGTGGTGACTCCATCCTGAGCCTGCAGATCGTGGCGCGTCTGCGCCTCGCGGGCTGGAAGGTGAGCCCCAAGCAGATCTTCGAGCGGCAGACCGTGGCCCAGCTTGCGGGCGCGGCCGAACCGGTGGGCGATGCAAAGCGACCGGCTGCCGGCGATGCGCAGGGCGAGGCGCCCTTGCTGCCGTTCCAGCATGCGTTCTTCGAGATGCAGATGCCGGTGCGCAACCACTGGAACCAGGCGGTGCTGCTGAAGTGCCGCGAGCCGCTGCAGCTGGCGGCCTTCCGGCAGGCACTGCGCGCGGTGGCGCAGCACCACGACAGCCTCGGCCTGCGCTACAGCCAGGACGCCGATGGCGCATGGCACCAGCACTACACGGCGATGCCGGAGAGCGAGCTCGCCGAACTGCTGTGGGTGCGCAAGGCCCGCGATGCGGCGCAGCTCGAAGCGCTCTGCGACGAAGCGCAGCGCAGCCTCGACCTTGCGCATGGGCCGTTGCTGCGAGCGCTCCTCGTCGATCTGCCGGGCGGCGAATCGCGGCTGCTGCTCGCCATTCACCACATGGTCGTCGATGGCGTGTCATGGCGCATCCTGCTGGAAGACCTGCAGGACGCCTACCGCCAGAGCCTCGCGGGCGAGGCCATCGTGCTGCCCGCCAAGAGCAGCAGCTACAAGGAGTGGACCACCGCGCTGCAGGGCTACGCCCGGAGCCATGCCGAAGGAATCGGCCACTGGGCGGCCCTGGCGGACGTTCCCGCGGCCCTGCCGTGCGCCCACCCGGAGGGATCGAACACCGTCGCCGACCAGAAGACCGTCGAGCTCCGGCTGGACAAGGCGACGACGCAGGCGCTGCTGAAGGACGCACCCGCGGCCTATCGCACGCAGGCCAACGACTTGCTGCTGACCGCATTGGGCCGCTCGCTGTGCGCATGGGCCGGCCACGGCCAGTTGCTGGTCGATCTCGAGGGGCATGGCCGCGAAGACCTGTTCGAGCACATCGACCTCTCGCGCACCGTCGGCTGGTTCACGACCCTGTTCCCGGTCGCGCTCGATCCGCTGGGCGAACCGGGCGAAGCCATCAAGCGCGTGAAGGAAAGCCTGCGCCGCATTCCCGACAAGGGGCTGGGGCATGGCGTGCTCAAGCACCTCGGCAACCCCGCGCAGCAACAGGCGCTGCGGGCGCTACCCCAGGCGCAGGTGGTCTTCAACTACCTCGGCCAGTTCGATGCCGGCGCCGACGAGCGCGCGCAATGGGTGCTGGCCCACGAACCGAGCGGCGCGCCGGTGGATGCCGGCGCACCGCTGACGCACGAGTTCGCGGTCAACGGCCAGGTCCACGACGGCGTGCTGGCGCTGCGTGTGAGCTACAGCCAGGCGCGCCATGACCGCGCGGCCGTCGAAGGCTGGGTAGAACGGTTCCAGCAGGAGCTCGAAGCGCTGGTGGCGCATTGCACGAGCGGCGCGCAAGGCGTGACGCCGTCGGACTTTCCGCTGGCCCGCATCGGCTCGCAACAGCTCGACGCCTTGCCGGTTCCGGCGGCGAATCTGGCGGACCTGTACCCGCTCTCGCCGATGCAGGCGGGCATGCTGTTCCACAGCCTGTACGCACCCGGCGGCAGCGCTTACGTCAACCAGCTGCGCGTCGATATCGACGGGCTCGACGTCGCGCGCTTCAGGGCTGCATGGCGTGCAGTGCTGGAGCGGCACGAGGTGCTGCGCACCGGTTTCCTCGTCGGCGAACCTGCCCTGCAATGGGTGGCCCGGCAGACCGAGTTGCCGATGGCCGAGCACGACTGGCGAGACCGTGCCGACGTGGCCGATGCGCTCGACGACCTGGCGCAGGCACAGCTCGCGCAGGGCTTCGACCTGGCGCAGCCACCGCTGATGCGGCTCGTGCTGGTGCATGCGCAGGACGGCAAGCATCATTTCATCTGGACCCTGCACCACCTGCTGCTGGACGGCTGGAGCACCTCGCAGCTGATGGGTGAAATGCTGCGGCACTACGCCGGTGAATCGCTGGCATCGCCGAGTGGACGTTATGCGGACTACATCGCTTGGCTGCAGCAGCGCGACGGCGCGGCCGACGAGCGCTACTGGCGCAAACAGCTGGGCCGTGTCGAAGGCCCCACATGGCTGGCCAACACCCTGCCCAAGCCGCGCGATGCGCAGGCGGGCCATGGCATGCACCGCTTCGAGATCGGAGCGCAGCGCACGCGCGCACTGATGGAAGCGGCCAAGCGCGAACGCGTGACCCTCAACACCCTGGTGCAAGCCGCCTGGGCCCTGCTGCTGGCCCGTCACACACGGCAGCGCACAGTGAGCTTCGGCGCCACCGTGGCGGGCAGGCCGGTGGAACTCCCCGGTGCGCAGCAGATGCTGGGCCTGTTCATCAACACGCTGCCGGTCATCGCCACGCTGCAGCCGGCGCAAAGCGTTGGCGACTGGCTGCGCGAACTGCAGGCGCAGAACCTCGGTGCGCAGGAGCACGAGCACACGCCGCTCTACGAGATCCAGCGCTGGGCGGGCCAGGGCGGGCAAGACCTGTTCGACAGCATCGTGGTGTTCGAGAACTACCCGCTGGACCAGGCGCTGAAGCAGGGCGCGCCGGACAGGCTGCGCTTCGGCGAAGTCTGGAACCGCGAGGAGACGAACTACCCGATGACGCTCTCGGTCAACCAGGGCGAGACGCTGGTGCTGAGTTACAGCCATACGCGCAGCCAGTTCGGCAAAGCGCTCGTGCAGACGCTGGCGCGCCGCATGGAGACGCTGCTCGAAGCGCTCGCGCACGCACCGGGTGCTCGGGTGGGCGACATCGGCCTGCGGGACGAATGCGATTCACCGCAACCCGAACCCGCGAAGAACGTGCACGACGGCGGCACCGGACAACCCGTGCACCGCTGGTTCGAACGGCAGGCCGCGTTGCATCCCGATGCGACGGCGGTGGTCTTCGGCGATGAAAGCCTGAGCTATGCCGAACTCGATGCACGCGCCAACCGGCTCGCACACCGGCTGATCGGCCTCGGCGTGGCGCCGGAGGTGAAGGTGGGCATCGCGGTGGAACGCTCCATCGAGATGGTGGTGGGCCTGCTCGCCATCCTGAAGGCCGGTGGCGCCTACGTGCCGCTCGACCCCGAGTACCCCGTCGAACGCCTGGCCTACATGATCGCGGACAGCGGCATTCGCCTGCTGCTCACGCAAAGCCATGTGGCGCCGAAGCTCCCGCTGCATGGCGACATGCATGTGCTGGCGCTCGATACGGCCGACTTGGCCGTGGAGCCCGCGCATGCGCCCGAGGTGGCGGTGCATGCCGAGCACCTGGCTTACGTCATCTACACCTCGGGCTCCACCGGCCGTCCCAAGGGAGCGCAGCTGAACCACCGCAACGTCACGCGGCTGCTCGACTCGACGCAGCCTTGGTTCGGCTTCGGCCCGCAGGACGTGTGGACGAACTTCCACTCCTGCGCCTTCGACTTCTCGGTGTGGGAAATCTTCGGCGCGCTGTGCACCGGCGGCAAGCTGGTGGTCGTGCCGTTCTGGGTCAGCCGTTCGCCCGATGATTTCGTGGCGCTGCTGCGCGCGCAGCAGGTCACCGTGCTGAACCAGACGCCGTCGGCCTTCCGGCAGCTGATCCACGGCGCGGCGCTGGCCGCGGGCGAACGCCTGCCGCTGCGCTGCGTGATCTTCGGCGGCGAAGCGCTCGAGCCCGAAAGCCTGCGGCCGTGGATCGATCGCTTCGGCGACCGGCAGCCGCAGCTCGTCAACATGTACGGCATTACCGAGACCACCGTGCACGTGACCTATCGGCCGATCGTGCGCGCCGACCTCGACGAGCAGAGCAGCCCGGTGGGCGCCTGCATCCCGGACCTCGGCCTGTGGGTGCTCGACAGCGACCTCAACCCGCTGCCTGCCGGCGTGGCTGGCGAGCTCCATGTCTCGGGCGCGGGCCTGGCGCGCGGCTACCTGAACCGGGCCGGCCTGAGCGCAGAGCGTTTCGTGGCCGCGCCTTTCGGCCCTGCGGGCGGCCGGCTGTACCGCACCGGCGACCTGGTGCGTTGGCGCGATGACGGCGAGCTCGACTACCTCGGACGCATCGACCACCAGGTGAAGATCCGCGGCTTTCGTATCGAGCTCGGCGAGATCGAGGCGCAATTGCTCGCGCAGCCCGAAGTGCGCCAAGCGGTGGTGCTTGCGAAGGAGGGCGCGGGCGGTACGCGGCTGGTGGCCTATGTGTCCGCGCGGACGGGGCAGACGGCGGATGCGGTGGCGCTGCGCGAGCGGCTGCTGCGGAAGCTGCCGGACTACATGGTGCCGGCGGCCCTGATGGTGCTCGATGCCGTGCCGCTGAATTCGAACGGCAAGGTCGACCGCAAGGCGCTGCCCGATCCGGAGCTTGCGAGCGGCAGTGCGTATGCGCCGCCCATGGGGGAGGTGGAGAGCGCGCTCGCTGCCATCTGGACCGAAGTGCTCGAGGTGGACCGCGTCGGTCGCAACGACAACTTCTTCGAGCTGGGCGGCCACTCGCTGAGCCTGCTGGCCGTGCAGACCAAGGTGCAGAAGCAGTTCGCGGTGCAGCTGCCGCTCAAACGCTATTTCGAAAACCCGACGCTGGCCGCGATGGCCGACGTCGTGCAGGAAGAGGTCGGCACTGCGGCAGCGGGAGGGTCTGACGACCTTGCGCAGATGGCCGCGCTGCTCGACCTCATGGAGGATTGATGGAGATCGACAAGCACAGCATCGCGGACCGGTTCGCGCGCCTACCCCGCGAGAAACAGAAGGCCTTTCTCGGCCTCCTGCAGAAGCAGGGAGTGGACTTCGCCAAGCTGCCCATCGTGGCGGTGCCGCCTGGAACCAAGGCCGAACTTTCCTATGCGCAGTTGCGCCAGTGGTTCCTGTGGCAGCTCGACCCGAAGAGCACGGCGTATCACATCTCCGGCGCGCTGAAGCTGCATGGCGAACTGGACATCGGGGCGCTGAAGCAAAGTTTTGCGGCATTGGCCGAGCGCCATGCATCGCTGCGCACGGTGTTCCAGCCGGACACGCAAGGGCTGTGCGAACAGATCGTGCAGGACCACGTCGAGCTCGACATTCCGGTAATCGACCTGGCCGGTGGGCAGGGCGATGTGGAAGCGCGCGCACGCGAGGAAGCCCGCAGCCTGAGTGCCACGCCCTTCGACCTCACGACCGGCCCGCTGATGCGGGTAGGCGTCATCCGGCTCGCGCCGCAGGTGCATGTGCTGGTGCTCGTGATGCACCACATCGTGTCCGACGGCGGCTCCCTGCATCTGCTGGTGGGCGAGTTCGTCGCGCAGTACCGCGCGCGCGTCTGCGGCGATGGGATGGTGGACCTGCCGCCGCTGCCGATCCGCTATGTGGACTACGCGGCATGGCAGCGCAACTGGCTGGAAGCGGGCGAGAAAGACAGGCAACTCGCCTACTGGACCGAACGCCTCGGCACCGGCAACCCGGTGCTGCAGCTCGCCACGGACCACAGCCGGCGGCCGAGCGGGCACTACACTGCGGCCCGGCATGGCGTCGACCTTGCGCCCGAGCTGGTGCAAGGGCTTCACAAGCGCGCACGCGCCCAGGGCGCGACGCTCTTCATGGTGCTGCTGGCCGCGTTCCAGGCCCTGCTTCACCGCTACACCGGGCAGCCCGACATCCGTGTGGGCGTGTCGGTGGCGAACCGCCATCGCGCGGAGACGGAAGGCGTCATCGGGCTCTTCGTCAACACGCAGGTCATGCGCAGCGCGGTCGAAAGCCGCATGAGCCTAGCGAAGGTGCTGGCGCAGGCGAAGGAGGCCGCGATGGGTGCGCAGGCGCACCAGGACCTCCCGTTCGAACAATTGGTGGAGGCGCTGCAGCCCGAGCGCAGCCTGAGCGTGAGCCCGTTGTTCCAGGTGATGTTCAGCCACGAGCGGACCGACTCCCGCACGCTGAAGCGGCTGCCCGATCTTGAACTGGAAGACTATCCGCTCGCGGCGCCGGTGGCGCAGTTCGAACTGGTGCTGAGCACCAGTGAGGACACGGACGGGCGGCTGCATGCGAGCTTCATCTATGCGTCGGAGCTGTTCGAGCAGGGCACCGTCGAACGCATGACCGCGCACTACGTCGCGATGCTTGCTGCGCTGGCCGGCGACGACGCCCACGCCGTGGGCGACGTCGAGCTGATGGACGCACCCGAAAAGGCGCAGCTCGCGGCATGGAGCGTGAATGCGCATCGCGAGCCGCGGCACGAGCCGGTGCACCGCATGATCGAGCAACAGGCCCGATTGCAGCCGCAGGCCACGGCCCTGCTCTTCGGCGACGAGGTGCTGAGCTTCGACGAACTCAACCGGCGAGCCAACCGCCTGGCGCACCGCCTGATCGCTCTCGGCGTCAAGTCCGACATGCGCGTGGGCATCGTCATGCAGCGCTCGGTCGAACTCGTGGTGGGACTGCTCGGCATCCTCAAGGCCGGCGGCGCCTACCTGCCGCTGGATCCGGACTACCCGACCGAACGCCTCGCCTACATGGTGCAGGACAGCGGCATCGAACTGCTGCTGGCGCACCGCGCCACCCGCGAGTGCCTCGACGACCGCAGCAGCCTGACCACGCTCGAGATCGACGGCACCGACTTCAGCGGCGAATCGGACGCCGATCCACAGGTGGCATTGCACGGCGAAAACCTCGCCTACGTGATCTACACCTCGGGCTCCACCGGCAAACCCAAGGGCGCGGCCATCCGGCACGACGCGCTGCACAGCTGCATGGCATGGATGCAGCGGACCTACGGCCTCACGCGCGCCGACACCGTCTTGCACAAGGCGCCGTTCGGCTTCGACGTGTCGGTGTGGGAGCTGTTCTGGCCCATGACCGCCGGCGCGCGCCTTGTCGTCGCCAATCCGGGCGACCATCGTGACCCGGCGCGGCTGGTCGAGCTGATCCAGCGCCACCAGGTCACCACGCTCAACTTCGTGCCCTCGATGCTGCAGGCCTTTCTTGCGCACGAAGGCATCGAGGCCAGCACGCGCCTCAGGCACATCATCTGCGGCGGCGAGGCGATGCCGGCCGAGACGCAGAAGGAGACGCTGCAGCGGCTGAGTGGTGCCAAGCTGCAGAACCTCTACGGTCCGACCGAAACCACCATCCATGTCACGCGCTGGACCTGCAGGGACGATGGCCAGAGCCTCGTGCCCATCGGCCAGCCGATCACCGACACGCAGGCCCATGTGCTGGATGCCGAACTCAATCTCGTACCGCGCGGCGTGGCGGGCGAGCTCTATCTCGGGGGCGTGAGCCTGGCGCGTGGCTACCTGAACCGGCCCGGCCTGAGCGCGGAGCGCTTCGTGGCCGATCCGTTCGACGGCAAGGGCGGCAGGCTGTACCGTACCGGCGACCTTGTGCGCTGGAATACCGAAGGGCAGATCGAGTACCTGGGCCGCATCGACCACCAGGTCAAGATCCGCGGCCTGCGCATCGAGCTCGGCGAGATCGAGGCGCAACTGCTCGCGCAGCCCGAAGTGCGCGAGGCGGTGGTCGTGGCGAAGGAAGGCCCGGGCAGCACATCGCTCGTGGCCTACATCGCGATGCATGCGGACCAGGCCATCGACAGCGCAGTGCTGCGCGAGCGCCTCGGCCAGGTGCTGCCCGACTACATGGTGCCCCGCCTGATCGTCACGCTCGCGGCCCTGCCGCTGAACGCCAACGGCAAGGTGGACCGCAAGGCGCTGCCCGAGCCGGAAGGGCTGGGGGGCGAACGCGTGTACGAAGCGCCGCAAGGCGAGGCCGAAGAGGCGCTGGCCTCCATATGGCGCGAGGTGCTGGGCGTGGCACGTGTGGGGCGCGGCGACAACTTCTTCGAGCTGGGCGGCGATTCGCTGCTGAGCCTCAAGCTGATCGCGCGCATCCGGAAGCAGTTGCCCGGCGGCAGCCACCTGAGCCTGGCCGATGTGATGCAGGCCGCAAACCTTCGTGAGATGGCCGGTCGCGTGCACCAGCGGGCCGAGAGCGCGAACGACGCGGTGTGCCTGCACGAAGGCGGCACGGGCGTGCCGCTGTTCTGCCTGCCCGGCCTGATCGTCAACTCGCGCGAGTTCCAGCCGCTGGCGCGTGCGGTGCAAGGCGACCGGCCGGTGTATGCCTTCGTGAGCCACGTCTACACACGCAAGCGCTGGCGCGGCTTTGCCATTCGCGAGCTCGCGGCCGAGTATGCGGACTTCATCGTCGCGACCGCCACCGGTGGACGCTGCGCATTGCTGGGCTGGTCGCTGGGCGGCGACCTGGCCTTCGAAGTGGCGCGGCAGATGCAGGGTCGCATCGAAATCGTGTTCTTCGGCGCTGTCGACGTGTTCGAGTCGGAGCCGATGATTCCCGCGGGCACGCTGACGACGATGCAGCGCGCGCAGGCCGACGAGGTGCTCGCCGCCTGGCTCGCGAAGTCGGACATGGCGGCGCATTGGAAAGCGCTGTTCGCCCGCATGACCGATGCCGAGCGGACCTGGGTGGCCGAGCAGTTGCTGGCACCGGCCTGGGCGTCGCCGCTCGACGGCACCGGCGACGAGGCCTACGAGTACCTGCTGTGGGCCACGCTCGACAGCCGCGTGCAGTCTGCGCGCTACGCACAGGCCGGCACGGACCTGCCGGTGCAGGTGTTCCATGCCGAACGATCGCTGCAGGCGCCGGGTGCGTTGCGCCGCTGGGCGGACCGCGCGCGCGTGCTCTCGACCGAGGTAGTGCCGCGCACCGGGCACCTGGACATCATTCGCGATGCGCAGTTCGGCGCCGCGGTGAAGAGCCGGCTGCTGGCGCTCGACCTCGCGTAGGCCGCGGCACTTTCACGCAATAAGAAAGGCCGGATGCCCGCGAGGGCATCCGGCCTTTGCTCTGGCGTGCGGAGGCTTACCAGCGATAGGTCGCCGTTGCCACCGCCGTGCGCTGCGTGCCCAGGTAGCAATAGCCGTAGGCGCAGTTCGCGATGTAGGTCTTGTTGGTCAGGTTGCGCAGGTTCAGCGCCAGCGTCCAGCGGTCGATGTCGTAGCCGATCATGGCGTCGAGCAGCGTGTACGACGGCACCTTGGCCGGCGCGACCACTTCTCCATCGCCATGCGTCGAGCCGTTGAAGCGCACGCCCGCGCCCACCTTCAGGCCGTTGCTGAAGCGGTAGTCCGCCCACACCGACAGGCGGTTGCGCGGAACGGAGGTCGCCTGCTTGCCGATTTCCGATTCGCGGCTGCTGGCCGTGACGATGGCGCGCGGCGTGTAGGCATAGGAGGCCGTGAGATTCAGACGCGGCATCAGCTCGGTGGTGGCCTCGAGCTCAAGGCCCCGCACCGAGATCTCGCCGGTCTGCTTCGGCAGGAAGCTCGCGTCGTAGGTGATGTAGTTCTTGCGGCGCAGGTCGAAGATGGCCGCGCTGTAGAGCGACTTGCCGCCCGGCGGCTGGTAGCGGATGCCGGCTTCGTACTGGCGCCCGCTTTCCGGCTTGAACGGGCTCTTGCTCACGGGGTCGACCGCGCCGGTCGGCGCGAAGGATTCCGAGTAGCTCAGGTACGGCGCCAGCCCGTTCGGCGCCAGGTAGACCAGGCCCGCGCGCTTGGTGAACTTGTGCTCGGAAATGCGCTGCGTCGTACCGTCGAGCCGGCTGTAGGCGGTGCTCTGCGCAGTGTCGTAGCGGCCGCCGAGCGTGAGCGACCAGCGGTCGCCCCACTTGATCTGGTCCTGCAGGTACACGCCGGTCTGCGCGAGCCGGCTCACGCCGTTGACGTAGGGGCTCGGAATGTCAATGGCGCCGCCATAGACGGGGGCGTAGATGTCGAGCAGCGGTGCGCCGAGGCCGCTGCTGTAGGTGTACTGGTCGATGCGCGTGCGCTGGTAGTCCACGCCCGCCAGCACCTTGTGCTGCCAGTCGCCCGAACGCAGATTGGCCTCGACCTGGTTGTCCATGGTGACCGACGAGGTGCTCTCCTGGCTGCCGAAGACGCCGCGTGTCAGGTACTGGTAGTTGGCGGGGTTCAGCGCATTGACCGGGTCCATGGCGACGAAGCTCGGCGCCTGCAGGGCGCGGTAGTCCACCTCGAGCTTGCCGTAGCGCACTTTCTGGCGCACGGTGAAGGTGTCGTTGAAGCGATGTTCGAGCTGGTACCCGATCATCTTCTGGTCCTGGTTGAAGTGATCGAAGTTCGGATCACCCGCATTCAGGTCGGTCGGAATGGTGGTGCCGATGCGCGTCGGCTTGAGCGAACCCTCGGCGGGGCGGATGCGGGTGTAGGTGCCGGCACGGTTCTTCTGGTACTGCGCCAGCAGCGTGAAGGTGGTGTCGCTCGAGGGCTTCCAGGTGATCGAGGGCGCAATGTAGGTGCGGTCGTCGCGTGAGCTTCCACCGGGCAGTTGGGCGTCGCGCACCACGCCGGTGATGCGGTAGAGCACCTTGCCTTCGGCATCGAGCGCACCCGAGAAGTCGCCGGCCACCTGGCGGCGGGCGTCATTGCCATATTGCAGCTGGATTTCGCGCAGCGGTTCCGCCGTGGGCAGCTTGCTCGCGATGTTGACCACGCCGCCCGGGCTTGCCATGCCGTAGAGCACCGATGTGGGGCCGCGCAGCACTTCGATGCGCTCGGCGCCGTAGTTCTCGGTCTTCCAGAGACCCCAGGTGCCGTTGTTGCGCAGCGGCAGCCCGTCGAGATAAAAGCCCGGCGCATAACCGTCGAAGCCGCGGATCGAGATCCAGTCGTAGCGCGAGTCGGCACCGAAGCTGGAGATGTTGACGCCCGGGGTGTAGCCGAGCGCGTCCTTGACGTTGGTGGCACCGATGGCGTCCATGCGGTCGGCCGTGATGACCGAGATCGACTGCGGCGTCTCGACGATCGGCGTGTCGGTCTTGCTGCCGGCCGTGCTGCGCTTGGCCAGGTAACCGTTGACGTGGCCAGTAGCGGATTCTTCCGTATCGGCGTTCACGGTGATTGCGGGCAGCGTCGAGTCGGCGGCCCGCGGCTGCTGCTGCCCCGTGGCTTGCGCGGAGGCGCTCACGCTGCAAAGGGAAAAAGCCGTTCCGAAGGCCGTGGCGAGCGCGGCGTTCAATAGACGTTGACGGGGCAGGGGACGCATAAGGTTGATACTCCAGGTGCTTGAATACGACGTGTTCACGTTTCGACGCCCAAGGCCGGCCGGTTTCCGGCACCTTGGCGCTTCCATACATGAGACGTTTGACTTAAAAAAAAGGAGACAGCGACCTGTCTCCTTTTCTTTTTGTCTCCCCGGCCCCCCGGGGTGGCCGTGCCTAGGCCTGAACCGGCTGACGCTCGTGGCGGGGGCTGTTCGCGGCGTTTGCGGCCATGGCGGCCACCGGTGCACCGGCCGGAATCGCCTTGAGCAACGCATTGCCGATTTCGCCCGTGCGCACCGAGGTGACCGACAGCAGCGTGTCGCTGAGCCCGTGCGAGGACTCGCAGGCACCCTGCAGGAAGATGGCGGGGTGGAAGTCCGGCGTGCTGCCGATGCGGTAGTGCCGGTCGACTGAAAAGTCTCCGAGGTACGGCGCGAGCGGTGTCAGCAGGGCCTTGTGCTGCTCGCGCGCGTAGCCCGTGGCCAGCACCACGGCGTCGTAGCGCGAGGTGGTTTCATGGCCGGTGTTCTGGTCGTGCAGGGTCAGGTGGATGCCGTCGGCCGCGGCATGCACGCCCCGGATGTCGTGCCGGCGCAGGAAGCGCATGCGCTCCTCGCCGCGGACCTTCTGTTCGTAGAACATCTTGAAGATCTGCTGGATCAAATCGAGGTCGGCCACCGCGTAGTTGGTGTGGCCGAATTCGTCGATCAGCGCGGCGCGCTCGTCCTCGGGCTGGCTATAGATGTAGTCGGTGAACTCGACGTTGAAGACTTCGTTCACGAAGGGGCTGTCGTCCGAGGGGCGGATCGAGCGGGCCCGCATGACGAGGTCGACCTGCGGCGCGTGCGGCCGGCCCTGCAGGTCCATGAAGATCTCGGCCGCACTCTGGCCGGCGCCGACGATGGCGATCTTCGCGGCCTCGGGCAGACGGGCCATGTCGCGCAGATAGCTGCTCGAATGAAAGACGCGTGGGTCGTCCCTGAGCAGCCGGAAGCCGTCCGGAATGTTGGGCATGCCGCCGATGCTGACCACGAGGTTGCGTGCGAGCCGTTCGCTCACGTGCCCGGTTCCGTCGCGCGAACGCACGCGCAGCAGCGAGACTTCCCCGCCGTGCGTCTCTTTTTCGGGCAGCACCTCGAAGACTTCCTCGCCATACACGCAGGCATCCTCGAACTGGGCCGCGGCCCAGCCCAGGTAGTCGTTGAACTCGTGCCGGCTCGGGAAGAAGGTCTTCAGGTTGATGAAGTCCTGCAAGCGCTTCTTTTCATGCAGGTAGTTGATGAAGGTGAAGCGGCTGGTCGGGTTGCGCAGCGTCGCGAGGTCCTTCATGAAGGAAATCTGCATGTGCGCCTGGTCCAGCATCATGTCCCGGTGCCACGCAAAGCCGGGCTGCTTCTCGATGAACATCGCATCGACGCGGCGGCCGTCGCGGCGCTTCTCGTCCAGCGCAATGGCCAGCGCGATGTTCGAAGGGCCGAAGCCGATGCCGATGAGGTCGTGAATCACCATGGCGGTTTTTCCTTTATGCAGAATGTTGGGCGGGCATGGCGGCGCCGTCGCTGCGGGGCAGCCAGAGGGCGTCGGTGAAATAGCGTTCGCGCAGCATCACAACCAGCAGCGCGCGCTTGTGCGGCAGGTCGAACTCCTTCACCTTCGCGTAGCCGGACTTGTCGAGGTTGCGGATCTGCTGCACGTGGTCGATGCGCGGCTCACCGACCGCACGTTGCGTGCGCGGGTCGCACAGGAAGATGTAGTGCGAGATGGATGTGAGCCATGCGGTGGCGAAGGCCCTGCCGCGGAACGCGGGCTCGCCGATCAGCACGTGCCAGCCGCGGTCGTGGTCGTCCACGTCGTAGAACGGTGCGATGCGGCTTTCCTTGGCCCAGTACATCTCGAAGTAGCCGAAGGGCTCGCCGTCGAGGCAGGCGATCATTGAATACATGTGCGGGTCGCGGTCGATCGCCGAGAGGTATTGGCGGTGCTTGTCGAGATCGCCTTCTTCCTCCCAGATCACGGCCACGTCGGGGTCGTTCATCCAGCGGTTGAACATCGCAAGGTCGGCCTCGAAATCGAAGCTGCGGAACGAGAAGGTCTTGCCGAGCCAGGGAATGAAGCGCTGGTAGAGCACGCCGCGCGGCTTGGGCGGGCGCACGGGGTGGCGCTTGCCGTGGGTCAGCGCGTACTGCAGCGCCATGGGCGCGTGCACGGTCGGCAGCCAGAGAGAAGGCTGCTGCCACAGCATGTCGCGGCAGGCGCGGGCATGGCCGCCTTCGGCCTGCAGCAGCACGCCGGCCCGCACGAGCGCCGCGGCCGGGTGGCTCGGGGCCACGGCGAGGCTCTTGCTCGAGGGGCGGTATTCGAACGCGCCTTCGAGCGCCGCGAGCAGATGGCCCGTGGAGGCAGCGCTGCCGTCTACCCAATCGAGCGTGGCGCCCGACGCGCCCTGGCCGATCTTCCAGAGCGAGCGCGTGCCGTCCTGCGTGTTGCGCACACCGAGCGTTTCGCCCTCGCGCATGACCGCGTGCGGCATGCCGTCCGCATAGGAGACATAGGGAGTGGACGTCATGCGGTTCTTTCGATGATCGGTTGCCATTGCTGCGCGAGCAGGGCCAAGCCCTCGTGCAAGGCGGGGAAGAGGCTGAGGTTGAAGTTGTTCCAGCGCAGCTCGAGGATGGTGTCCTCGGGGTCGATGGTGGTGCGCAGCGCGTCGTGGATCACCTCGCCGGAGTCGATGCCGTTGTCGACGTAGTGCAGCGAAGCGCCCGTCTTGCAGAGCGGCGGCACGGCCACGCTTTCCATCGTTTGCCAGTCCACGACCTTGCGGCCCTGCGCGCCATGCAGCGCATCGAGCGTGGCGTAGGCGCCGCGGCGTTCGTACGGGGATTCGATGCGGGTGATGCCCGGATGGATGTTGACGATCTTGCGGTGGAACGGCGCGCCGGGCCGCACCAGTTCGTCGAGGATCACGAGCAGCCCGTCGAGCACGACGATGTCGGCCTGCAGCGTCAGCAGCTTGTCGAGCAACGTGCGCTCGAAGCGGCTCTTGCCGGCCACGCGGTCGGCCGAGTCCAGCGGCAGTCGCCGGTATTCGGAAGGCACCGAGTGGAAGATGTCGGTGAGCCTCTTGCCTTGCGCCTTCAGGCCGGCCGGGAAGATCCATTTCTTCTCGGGCTGGCACGAGAAGCCGTAGTCCTGCAGCGCGGCCTGGTCGCGCGGCGAGCCCGGGTCGTCGTCGATCACGATGCCTTCGAGCGAATAGGCGTCGCCCAGCGGCGTTTCGTCGAGCGCCTTGGCCAGGGACTCGAGCGGGGAGGCCATGTAGCGCTGCCCCCCTTTGTACGCAATGTGCTGGCCGGCCTTGTCGGCGGCGGCATTTCTCAAAGACAGGATGTAGACGAGCTTGGCCTTGGACATAGGTGTGGAATGGATGGATAGATGGAAGACGGAATGGCCGGCAATCTGTTCACCCGAGGCCGCGATGCTCAGGCGCGAGCGGGCAGGCGTTGCAGTGGTGCTCATACGGCAGCAGGTAATTCAGGCAGCACTCGCGGTGCAGCTTCACGGGATGGATGCGCTGGCGGCCGTAAAGCGGGTTGGCGCCAAGTTCGTTCGGCCATGTGGCGCTGTGCAGCAACTGCTGCCGGTCGAGCGAGATCAACGGTGCGCCGCCGGTGGCGGCCAATGCGTGTTCGGCCAGGTCGAACACCGGCTCCATCAGCCGCACCGTGTTGCTCCAGAGAATCTTGGGTGCGAGCCGCGTCAGGCTGCAGAGCGCCTCGAAGAGCGGGGCAAGGTGCTGCCAGAGCAGCGGGCCATAGCGCTCCGCCGTGTCGGCCCCATGCCGCGATCGGCCCATGTGCCGGATGTGAAAGCCGAGCGGTCCGCCATGCGCGTCCAGCCGCACCCAGGTGTGTTCCGCCGCAATGGGGAACACGTGCTGCAGCATGCTGGCCGCGGCCATCACCGGCGGCAGCAGCATCGCGATGTATTCGAGGCTCCAGGCGGAAGCGACGGCGCGCAGGTCCGCGCCGTCCGTACCGTCAGCGCCTCTGTAGCGTGCATTGCGCCTCAGCACGTCGGCGAGCGGCGCGGGCGATCGCACAAGGTCCGCCACGCGCACCGCGCCGGCCGGCAGCGTGTCCGTGTACTGCAGCTTCTCGCCATGCACGGCCAGCTCGCCCGGGAACAGGGGCGCGAGCAGCGGGATCATGGGTCGGCCTTCGGCAAGCGCATCCCTGCAAGACGGATTCGCGCGGCGGCTGTTCATTCGGCGCCCCGCTGAACATTGCCACGGCTCAACCGTCTAGGCAGTAGGTGGCACGAAGCCACCGGGGCTGTGCCACGCGGCATGGTCGTTTCCCAGCTGTCGCCCCCGGGGCGGAAAGAGCCTTTGCATGACAACCACCACCGCAGGCAATGGCGCCGAAATCGGGCGCCTGCTGAAACCCTTTCTTCCGTGGATATTGCTGTCCGCGGTCACGGGCATCAGCGCCGGTGCCGCCACGGTCGCGCTGCTCGGCACCATCAACCGGGTGCTCAACCAGCCGGGCGGACTGGCGGGTGGGCTGCTGCTGACTTTCATCGGCCTGTGCGGCGTGGCGCTGTTCGGGCGCATGGCGTCCGACGTGTCGACCAACTTCGTCGGCCAGCGCCTGGTGGCCCAGGTGCGCAAGAGCCTGGCGCAGAAGATTCTTGCGGCGCCCATCGATGCGCTGGAGCGCTACCGCACGCACCGCCTCATGCCGGTGCTGTCGCAGGACGTGGACATGATCAGCGACGTGGCCTTCGCGCTGTCGGGCATGCTGATTGCGATTGCCGTGGCGCTGGGCTGCCTGAGCTACCTCGCGTTTCTGTCATTGCCGTTGTTTGGCCTGATGCTGGTGGCGCTGGTGATCGGCATCACGGTGCAGCTGATGGCGCAGATCCGCGGCGAGGCGGGCTTCTGGAAAGCGCGCGAGCAGGAAGACCAGCTGCACAAGGCCTACCGCGCCATCAGCGAAGGCGCGAAGGAACTGCGCATGCACCGCACGCGCCGCACGCGCATGTTCTCGGGCCAGATCGAGCGCATCGTCGACACCATCCGCGTGGTGAACGGGCGCGCCATCAACACCTATGTGATTGCAACGGCCTTCGGCTCGGCGCTGTTCTTCCTGCTGATCGCGCTGATCCTGGGCTGGGCGGCGTTCCGGCCGACCGAGCCCGCGGTGCTCAGCGGCTTCGTGCTGGTGTTGCTGTTTCTGAAGGGGCCGCTGGACCAGATCGCGCTCCTGCTGCCCGGCGTGGGCCGCGCCAAGGTCGCGTTCCAGCGCATCGGCGACCTCTCGGCGCGCTTTGCCACGCCCGAGCCGCACCTGCACCTGGAGCGCGCATCCAACGGCGTGATCCTGAAGCAGGAGATCGGCATGCGCGGCGTGCGCTATGCGTTCGATGCGCCCGAAGGCGGCGAGGCCTTCACGCTCGGGCCGATCGACCTCACGCTGCGGCGCGGTGAAATGGTGTTCGTCGTGGGCGACAACGGCTCCGGCAAGACCACGCTGATCAAGCTGCTGCTGGGCCTCTATGCGCCGCAGTCGGGCGATGTGCTGATCGACGGTTCGGCCGTGAAGCCCGAGGGCCGCGACGACTACCGCCAGCTCTTCACCACGGTGTTCTCCGACTTTTACCTGTTCGAGGATCTCGTGGCCGGTGAAGAGAGAGAAGGCGGCGCGGGCATGGAAGTGCTGCCCGAAACAGCCCTGCCTTACCTGGAGCGGCTGGAAATCGCCCACAAGGTGAGCCTGAAGAACGGCGCGTTCAGCACCACCGACCTGTCGACCGGCCAGCGCAAGCGGCTGGCCCTGGTGCACGCGTACCTCGAAGGCCGCCCGGTGCTGGTGTTCGACGAATGGGCCGCCGACCAGGACCCGACCTTCCGCCATCTTTTCTACACCGAGCTGCTGCCCGAGTTGCGCGCCAAGGGTCACCTGCTGGTGGTGATCTCGCACGACGACCGCTACTTCCACCTGGCCGACCGTGTGATCACGATGCGGTCAGGGCAGGTCGCGGAAGACAGGGTGCGCGAATCGCGGGAAAGCCTCGCCGCGTGAAGGAGGGGAATGAAAGACAAGACGACCCGGCCAACCTGCGACGACCCCGCCTTCGACGTCGCATGGATGCTCTTCTGCACGCTGCATGACGCGCCTTCGCCGGAACGCGCCGAAGCGCTCGTCCGCTGGCTCGGCGTGCACCCCGGCAACATCTGCGCGCTGGACGACGTGCTGACCTTGTGGGCGCTGACCGGGGCTGCACTGGTCAAGCCATCGATGGAAGAGGCGCTGCGCGAAGAGAGGCAGCTGCAGTGAAGGCCGGCCGTGCGGCTGGCTACTTTTGCAGGTTGCGCAATTCGGCCGCAATGCCGCCAAGGGCATCCCAGCGGCGCCGTGCTTCTTGGGCCGCTAAGGCGTGTTCCACCGACCTGCTGCGCCACCGGGCGAGGGCCAGGCGCGCGGCAACCGCGGTGTCTTGCGGCGCGCTTTCGCTTTCGACGACGAGCGCGAGCGCACGCTCGATAAGCTTTTCGTCCGGAGCGCTTGCCACGATGCGGAAGCTCAGGCGAAGTCTTCGGCCAGCTTCGCGTCGAAGCCCGCGCGGTTGGAGACGGTCGTCTGCTCGATCAGTTCCGAGCGCAGCGCGGCGAACACGCGCGAGCAGTCGATGGCGGCGCGCAGCAGATGCTTGGCCACCGCCATCTCGGTGATGCCGAGCTGCTGCGCGATCTCGGCGCGCGTATGGCCATAGGCGCGGAACAGCAGGAACACTTCGCGCCGACGGGGCGGCAGCGTTTCCAGCGTTTCGACCACGCGCGCCATCACCTGCTGCTGCGACGCGATGTATTCGCAGGATGGAACCGTCTGGCGCGAACCGGCGCTGAAATGCGTGCTCACCCAGTCCTGCGCCACCTTGCGACGGCGCGCATCGTCCACGCACAGGTTGCGTGCCACGCGAAACAGAAGGGCCCGCGGCGACTCGATGCCGCCCGTGCCTTGCGCGCTGTCCGACGCCGCATCGATGCGGATGCCGTTGTTCATCTTGAGCGCGTGCGCATACACCCGCTCGAAGCTGGACTGCGCGATGTCCGCCGCGTAGTGGGGGTCCCGCAGGTCGCGCGTCAGCTGACGGCGCAAGTCCGCATAGTGAGCTACCAATTCCTGGACGAGGTCGCGCATCCGATCGCCTTCTCGCAAGCATCCGCAGTGATGGTGGTTCCCGGGCCGGTCACCGCGCAGAGCGAAGGGGGTGACTCGGGTGGTTGAATAAGAATTATTCTTATTGAAGTGTAACCTTAACCGCGGCTGAACAAGGCGCGATAACGGTTCGGGAACCCCAGCTGCGTGCCTAGAAAAGACACTCGATCCAAAAATGAATAGTTCTGTTTTCGGATCGGGCGGCGGATGCGCCGCCGCCGGCGATCAGCCCCGCTTCGGAATGGCCAGGCCGCGCGCGACGGCGGGGCGGGCAACGAAGGTTTCGAGCGTGCGCGCCACGTTCTTGAACTCGCCGAAGCCGACCAAGTCGCCCGCTTCGTAGAAGCCGACGAGGTTGCGCACCCACGGAAAAATGGCGATGTCCGCGATGGTGTAGCTGTCGCCCGCCACCCACTGGCTGCTTGCAAGGCGCTTGTCGAGCACGCCGAGCAACCGCTTCGATTCGGCCACATAGCGGTCGCGCGGGCGCTTGTCCTCGTAGTCCTTGCCGGCAAACTTGTTGAAGAAGCCGAGCTGGCCGAACATGGGGCCGATGCCGCCCATCTGGAACATCAGCCACTGAATGGTTTCGTAGCGGCCCGCGGCATCTTGCGGAATGAACTGGCCGGTCTTGTCGGCGAGGTAGAGAAGAATGGCACCCGATTCGAAAAGCGCGAGCGGCTTGCCGCCGGGTCCGTCAGGGTCGAGGATGGCGGGAATCTTGTTGTTCGGGTTGAGCGACAGAAATTCCGGCGACATCTGATCGTTGGTTTCGAAGCTCACCAGGTGCGGCTCGTAGGGCAGGCCGGTTTCTTCCAGCATGATCGAAACCTTCACGCCGTTGGGCGTGGGCAGCGAATACAGCTGCAGCCGGTCGGGCTGGAGCGCGGGCCACTTCTGGGTGATGGGAAAGCTGGACAGGTCGGTCATGGGTGAATCAGGAAAGCGGAGTTGGGGACGCCGCGCCTTCCGGTTTCAGATACCGAGCCAGGTCATCAAGGCTGCCTCGACGTCGGCGGAGGGTGCGGCGAAGCCAGTGTAGGTCGATGTTGCGAGCGCGCGCTTGCCGGCGTCGCTTTGAGCCAGTCCCAGCAGGGCTTCGCGCGCGGCGGCGGCGGTGGCGGCATCGAGCTTGCGCGACACCAGCCATTGCTTGATGGGCACCGCGCGCGATTCCGCGCAGACGTTGCCGCCGCCGTCCTTCCAGGTCTTGATCACGCCCGACGAGGCCGTGGCGCCGTAGGCAACGAAGCCGTTCTGGACGTAGAAAGGAATGGCGTCCTGGTAGCGTGTGTTGGTGAGCTTGAGCGAAGCGGGCTGCACGCTTTGCTCGCGCAGCATGGCGCGCGTGATCACCGAGGTGATCGAATCCGCGTCGGGCATCACGAGGCCCTTGCCGGCGGTGCTCTTCCAGTCGGAGATGGGCTGCGGCTCCTTGCACAGCAGCGACACCTTGTACGCGGTAAAGCCGCTCGTCCAGGCCAGCGTCTGATAGCGGCCGCTCTTGACGGCTTCGAGCGCCACATGGGCCGGATGGATGAACGCCAGGTCGACCTGCTGTTCCTTCAGGGCTTCGCGCGCACTGTTGTACGAGATCAACACCTTGATGGTCACGGGCTGCTTCAGCGCCTTGCTCAGCACCTCGGCAATGGGCTCGAAGCGGGGTGCAATCTGGCTTTCGGTGACCTGGTAGGTCACGCCTTCGGTCACGCCGATGACCAGCGCATGGGCCGGCGCGCCCGCGGCCAGCAGCAGCGCCGCCGCCGAGACGGCAAGGCCGAGCGGGCGCGGCTTGCGGGTGCGGCGCGCAGTGGCGGCGCGCCCATCGAGTTCGTCGGAGCGGGGAGTGGCTGTGATGTACATCAAAAGATCATATGTGGCCTTGGCGCGGCCGCCGATGATCGCAAGCACCTATGCGCGCGGCGCCCGGCCCATGGCATGCATCGCGGGGCCTCGGCGCGGGGAGATGTTTCAGAACCGCGCCTTGAGGAAGGCCGACGGCCCGTGCAGCTTGACCTTGACCCGCGTTTCCGCGGTGCTGCTTTCGCGCGCCAGGTCGATGTTGGTGACGCCGTAGGCCAGCACCAGGCCGACGTTCTTCACCGGGAACCACTCCATGCCCGCACTGGCGTTGTAGATGTTGCCGTGAAAGCGCCCACCGCCCTTGCGCACGCCCGAGAGGTCGGCAAAGAGGCGCAGATCCGGGTTGATGGCATGCCGCACGCCGACTTCGAGCAAGGGCGCAATCGCGTCGTCGCTCGCGTCCTCGTTCAACCGGCCGATCCGTCCGTTGACCGCCACGTTGGCGTTCGCGCCGACGTTGATGCGGTAGTAGGCCGCGCCCGCGCCGAGGCCGAACACCGTATTGCCCGAGCCCAGCCACCACTTGTACGAAAGCTTGGCGAAGTCGAGCTTCACGTTGAGGCTGGCGTTGCCGAGGGCATTGAACGTGCCGAAGCCGCCAAGGGATTCGCTGCCGCCGGCTTGACCGAAGTAGTCGCGCTTGTAGCGGTAGTAGTCGAAAGAGATGCCGTGGCTGTCGCCGATCAAGAGGTCGGCCGTGACGCGCGGCATGGTCACCCGGCCGGGCTCGAGGTCGCGCGTTCGCAGCGCACCGTAGGGCGAGCTGACGGAGGCATTGAACTTGGGATCGGCGCTGAAGGCTCCCACCGAGAAGCTGAAGCGGTCCAAGGCGGGCGACGGTTCAGCCCAGGCCGGTGCGTGGGCGAAGAGCAATCCGGCACCGGCCAGTGTGCCCAGCGTTGTCAAACGTGCGGTATGGGCGAGCGGGCGGGAGCGAGGCAACAGCATGAAAGGTCCTTGGGAAGGCAAAAAAATACCTCGGGCCCGACACGCAATTTCTATGCGCGCGGTGCTTCCGGGTGGGGCTCCCTTTTGATGACCGACAAGTTAATAGGGCACATGCCAAAAACCCATGCGCTGATTGCCGCTGTGCTTGTAGGACGGTGTCGATCCGGGCGTTTGCGCACCTGAAAAAGTATTCAAGCTAAGCTTTGAAGATGCACAAACATCTTTCCGCGACCACCGGCCCGCAGCGTCTTCTCTACGGTGGCGTGGCGGGCGCAGTGATGGCGGCCATTCCCTGGCCGCTCGACCTCATGACGCGTGGGCTGGCGGGCTGGTGCGTGAGTGCCGCGGTCTACCTCGTGCTCACATGGTGGCTGGCCCACACTTTCGATGCGCAGCGAACCCGCGAGCGCGCGCAGTCGCTGGACCAGCCCAACCTGGTGATCCTCGTGTCGATGCTGGTCGCGATCGGTGCGAGCGTGGTCGCCATCGCGATGCTGCTTCAGCAGGTCAAGCTGATGAGCGGGCCGGCGCGCGCCGGGCACATTGCGCTCGGGGTGATGGCGCTCGCGGGCTCGTGGCTCATGATGCACACGATCTACGCCTTTCACTACGCGCACCGTTACTACATCGACCAGCGCGACGGCGCGCCCGACGGTGGGCTGGATTTTCCGGGCAAGGACGAGCCAGACTATTTCGACTTTTTGTACTACGCCTACGTGGTCGGCATGACCTCGCAAGTGTCGGACGTGCAGGCCACCTCGCGCGAGATGCGGCGCATCACGCTGGTGCACAGCGTGCTCGCCTTTGCATTCAACATGCTGGTGCTCGCGCTGTCGGTCAACGTGGTCGCGGCGGCGATGTAGCGGCCGCCGAGCCAGCGCCCGGCCAGAGCTTCACGAGGCCCGTGGACAGCGCCACGCCGCAGACGATGACGGCCGCGCAGATCAGCATCCACTGCGTGATGCTTTCGCCGAGAAACACCGCGCCGTAGAACACCGCGAACACCGGCACCAGGAAAGTCACCGTCAGTGCGCGCGCCGGTCCCGCATTGGCGATGAGCCGGAAGAACAGGATGTAGGCCAGGCCGGTGCAGGCAATGCCGAGCGCCAGCAACGCGAGCCATGCGCGCAGGCTGGGCATTTGCGTGGGCCAGAACCACAGCGCGGGAAGCGCGAGGAACAGCGTGGCGCCGATCTGGCTGCCGGTGGCCGTGGCCAGCGCGGGCACGCCGCCCAAGTAGCGCCGCGTGGCGCTGGCCGCCACGCCATAGCTAGCGCAGGCGCCGAGGCAGGCCAGCACGGCCCACAGCGCGGCATTGCCGCCCGCATCGGCATGCAGGCCCGCGCTGCGGCTCGCCAGCATCGCGACGCCCGCAAAGCCGATGATCAGCCCGACGATGCGCGATGCGTCCGGGCGGTCGCGGAACCAGGCCCACGCCACCAGTGCGCCGAACATCGGCACCGTGGCGTTGAGCACCGCGGCCAGGCCGCTGTTGATGGTGAGCAGCGCGAAGCAGAACAATGCGAACGGAATACCCGAATTCAGCACGCCGATGGCCATCGAGGCCTTCCAGTGCTGCGCCAGCGCCGCGCCGTGGCCGCGCATGAACAGCAGCGGCAACAGGAACAGCGTGGCAACGCTGACGCGCACCGCGGCCGCAGGCAAGGCACCGAACTCGGCGGCGCCGATGCGCATGAAAAGAAAAGACGCTCCCCAGAGTGCGCCGAGCAGCACGAGGTCGATGAGCCAGGCCTTGGGCTTCGGCGCGTCGGCGGCTGGGGTGTTGTCTTTCGTTGTTGTTGTACTCATACGTTCTTTCGATCAGTGCGCGCAGCCGGCGCCGAGCTCTATTTCGCCTCGAGTTCCAGCAGGGCGGTCTTGCGGTGAAGCCCGCCAGCGTAACCGGTCAGCGAGCCGTTCGCGCCGAGCACGCGATGGCAGGGCACGATCACGCTGATCGGGTTGCGCCCCACGGCCGCACCCACCGCGCGCACCGCGGCCGGATTGCCCACGTTTGCGCTCAATGCGCCGTAGCTCAGGGTCTCGCCCACCGGAATGGCCAGCAGTGCCTGCCACACGCTCTGCTGGAACGCGGTGCCGTGCGACAGGTCGAGCTTCACGTCGAAGGTGCCGCGCTTGCCGGCGAAATAATCGCGCAACTGCGCGCCGGCTTCGACGAGTGCGGGATGGTCGTCTTTGGTCTGCCAGCCCGTCGTGTCGGGCCAGTGGCGCTGCTGGTCGAACCAGACGCCTGCCAGGCCTTCGTCGGTGGCCGCCATCGTGATGCCGCCGAGCGGCGTGTCGATGTGCGATGTGTAGATGACTTTGCTCTTGAACTTCATGACATTTCAGGTTGCGAGGCCTGCCGTTGTGATGTTGCTGGAAGCTTCTGCCCCGGATGAGTCCGAGGCTGTAGCCGGTGAAGGTGAAGGCGCATGCCATGCGCGCAGCACCGCATAGCTGCGCCAGGGCCGCCATGCCTGCGATGCCTCGCTGGCTGCGCGGGCGGTGGTCACGCCCAGTGCTTTCTGCAGCGCGATGTCGCCCGCGGGAAACGCATCGGGCCAGCGCAGCGCGCGCATCGCGATGTACTGCGCGGTCCAGGCGCCGATGCCGGGCAACTCCTGCAGCGCGGCAATGGTCGAAGGCACGTCGGCGCCCGCATGCAGCGGCAGCTTGCCGGAGGCGACTTCCCGGGCAATGGCCTGCAGCGCGGCTTGCCGCTGGCGCACGATGCCGAGCTGCCCAAGCGCGTCGCCGCTCGCCGCTGCCACGGCTGCAGGTGTGGGAAACAGCCGGTCCAGGCCCTCGATGGGCGTAGCGATGGGTTCGCCGAATGCCGCGACCAGCCGTGAGCCCAGCGTGCGCGCCGCAGCCACCGTGATCTGCTGGCCCAGCACCGCACGCACCGCGAGCTCGAAGCCGTCGACCGTGCCCGGCACACGCAGTCCGTCGCCGTGCGGAAAGGCGTCGTGCAGCGCGGCGTTGATCGCCATCGGCTCGGCGTCGAGGTCGAGCATGGCGCGCGCGCGGCTGATCACGATCGGCAGGACGGCGGCGAGTGAATCGCTGACCGAGAGCAGCATCTGCTCGCGCTCCATGTCGAAGCGAAGCTGCAGCCATCCGGCGTGTGTCTGGGCGCCTTGCTGCACGCGCAGTGTGCGGGCCAGCCGCACATACGTGGGCGTGCTGCCTTTGACGGGCTCCTTGCCGTCGGCCGTGAACGCAAGCTCGACGCCGCGCAGCGCACGGCGCGCAAAGAAGCCGAGCATCGCGTTCACGTCATACGGCGGGCGAAAGCCCAGGCGCACTTCGATGGCCTTGCCTTCGCCGCCCTCGGCGCCGCCCGCGCGCCGCAGCGCACTCGGGTTCAGGCCGTAATGCTCAAGGAAAGCGGCATTGAAGCGGCGCACGCTCGCAAAGCCGCTGGCCAGGGCCACCTGCGTCATCGGCAGCCGCGTATCGGCAATCAATTGCTTGGCGGCCAGCAGGCGCCGCGTCTGCAGATATTGCAAGGGCGAGACGCCGAACTGCGCTTCGAAGATGCGCCGCAGATGGCGGTCGCTCACGCCGAGCCGCGCGGCGATCTGCGCGGCACCCGGACCTTCTTCGGCCCACGCATCGGGCTCGTCGATGAGGCGCGCGGCCTGCAGCGCGAGAATGCGCGAGGCATCTTCGGTGGACCAGCTCGCGGCGCGCGGTGCCAGTTCGGGCCGGCAGCGCAGGCAGGGGCGAAAGCCTTCCGCCTCCGCCTGCGCCGCATGGCGGAAGAACCGGCAGTTCTCGCGCCGCGGCAGCTTCACGCGGCAGACCGGCCGGCAGTAGATGCCGGTGGAGGTCACCGCGGTGAAGAACGAGCCGTCGAAGCGCGCGTCGTGCGTCTTCATTGCCAGGTAGCAGGCATCGCTCTCGAGCGCTTCGGTGGAGGCATGTGTGGAAGGCATGGGCAAATGATACGGTTTCGACTCGTTTCAACTGGCCGTTTTCGGACATGTGGGCACGAGACTGCTTGCCTACAATGGCTCGGTCTTTAGAACTACAGGGAATGCCTTCTCATGCAACTCAGTGCGTCGATTTTCAAGGCCTATGACATTCGGGGCGTGGTGCCCGTCACGCTCGATGCCGAGGTCGCCGAAGCGCTCGGCCGGGCTTTCGGCAGCGCCGCCCGAGCCGCCGGTGAAAAAACCGTGGCCGTGGGCCGCGACGGCCGCCTGTCGGGCCCTGCGCTCGCCGAAGCACTGATCAAGGGTCTTGTGGCCACTGGCGTCGAGGTCATTAATGTCGGGGCCGTGACCACGCCCATGCTGTACTTTGCGGCGCACACGCTGTCGAGCAGCGGTATCCAGGTCACGGGCAGCCACAACCCCAAGGACTACAACGGCTTCAAGATGGTGCTGGCCGGCCGCGCCATCTACGGCGACGAGATCCAGGGCCTGCGCAAGGTGATGGAAGAGGGCACCGCCAAGCTGGCACCCGGCGGCAGCGTGCGCAATGTCGATGTGACCGATGCCTATGTGAAGCGCATCGTCGGCGACATCAAGCTGGCGCGTCCGCTCAAGATCGTGGTCGATTCGGGCAACGGCATCGCGGGCGCTTCGGCTCCCGCCATCTTCCGGGCCATCGGCTGCGAGGTGAGCGAGCTGTTCAGCGAGGTCGACGGCGACTTTCCCAACCACCACCCCGATCCGAGCCGGCCCGAGAACCTCAAGGACCTGATGGCCGCACTGGCCACCGGCGACGCGGAACTGGGCCTCGCCTTCGACGGAGACGGCGACCGGCTGGGCATCGTCACGAAAGACGGCCAGAACATCTTCCCCGATCGCCAGATGCAGCTCTTTGCACAAGACGTGCTCTCGCGCGTGCCGGGCGGCACCATCGTGTACGACGTGAAGTGCTCGCAGCGCCTGGCGCCGGCCATCGAGGCGGCGGGCGGCAAGCCGATGATCTTCAAGACCGGCCATTCGCTGATCAAGGCCAAGATGAAGGAAATCGATTCGCCGCTCGGCGGCGAAATGAGCGGCCACATCTTCTTCAAGGAGCGCTGGTTCGGCTTCGACGACGGCACCTATGCGGGCTGCCGCCTGCTCGAGATATTGAGCAAGACGCCCAACGCGAGCGACACGCTCAACGCGCTGCCCACGAGCTTCTCGACACCCGAACTCAACGTGAAGTGCGCCGAAGGCGAGCCGCACGCGGTGGTCGACAAGCTGGTGGCAGGTGCGAGCTTCGCGGCGCCCGCCGTGGTCTCGACCATCGACGGCCTGCGCGTCGACTGGCCCGATGGCTTCGGCCTGATTCGCGCTTCGAACACCACGCCGGTGCTGGTGCTGCGCTTCGAAGGCCAGACCGATGCGGCGCTGAAGCGCATCGAAGCCGAAATGCTCGCGCTCCTCAGAACCGTCAAGGCTGACGCGACGCTGGCCGAAGCGTCGCACTGAACCCCGTGCGATCGCTGCTGCTGCGCCTCTACGGCGTTTTCACCTCCGTTGTGCAACCGCTGGTTCGCCGCAAGCTGCGGCACCGCGCGGTGGCCGAGCCCGGCTATGGCGTCGCCGTCGAGGAACGCTTCGGCACCTACGACGACGCAACCACCGGCGAGGGCCAGTGCTGGGTGCATGCGGTCTCGCTCGGCGAAACGCGCGCGGCCGCGATCCTGATTGCGGAGTTGCGGCGGCAGTATCCGGGCATCCCGATCCTGCTCACGCACGGCACCGCCACCGGCCGCGAAGAAGGCGCCAAGCTGCTCGAACCGGGCGACACGCAGGTCTGGCAGCCGTGGGACACGCCGGGCGCGGTGGCGCGCTTTCTCGACCGCTTTCAGCCGCGCATCGGCGTGCTGATGGAAACCGAGGTCTGGCCCGAGATGGCTGCCGCGTGTGCCGAGCGCCGCATTCCGCTGGTGCTCGCCAATGCGCGGCTCAACGAGAAATCGCTGGCTGCGGCCGAACGCCTGGGCTGGCTCGCGCGGCCCGCGTATTCGGCGCTGGCCGCCGTGTGGGCGCAGACCGAGGCCGATGCGCATCGGCTCGTGTCCCTCGGCGCCAAGGTGGCCGGCATCTACGGCAACCTCAAGTTCGATGCCTCGCCCGACGTGCGCCAGCTCTCGGCGGCCGTGGCGCTGCGCGAGCGGCTGCCCAAGCCCATGGTGGTGCTCGCGAGCTCGCGCGACGGCGAGGAGCGCATGCTGCTCGACGTGCTCAAGCGCTTCGGGGCCACGTCGCCGGTGCCGCCGGAGCAGGGGGCGGTTCGTTCGATTGCCAAGCGCGTGCACGACGTGCAATGGATGATCGTGCCGCGCCATCCGCAGCGCTTCGACGAGGTGGCCGCGCTGATCGAATCGCAGGGCTTTGCCGTGGCGCGCCGCAGCGCCGCCGGTGAGCCGACCGACGCCGAGATATGGCTCGGCGATTCGCTCGGCGAGATGGCGCTTTACTACGGCCTGGCCGACGTCGCGCTGCTCGGTGGAAGCTTCGAGCCGCTGGGCGGCCAGAACCTCATCGAGCCCGCCGCCTGCGGTTGTCCGGTGGTCATGGGCCCTTCGACCTTCAATTTCGCCGAAGCCGCGCAGCTGTCGCTCGCAGCCGGTGCCTCGCTGCGCGTCGAGACCATGGAGCAGGCGGTGACCGCGGCGCTCAAGCTGGTCGAGAACCCCGAGCGCCGCGCCGCCATGGCGCAGGCCGCGCTGGCTTTTTCGTCGTCGAATCGCGGGGCGGCCGAACGCACGGCCGCGGCGGTGCTGGCCATTGCGCAGGCTGCGGACCCGGTGGCGTCGGAACACGCGCCGCTCGAAAGCGAAGCGCCGCGCGCCGAACCCACACTCGACTGAGTGTGCGTGGCTCCTTCCCCCGCTGGGGGAAGGCTGGGATGGGGGCGAGCGCCCAACGAACGCCATGATCGGGCCGAGGCCGTCGTGCCCCCACCCCGGCCCTCCCCCGGGAGGGGAGGGAGAAATCCTCAGCGCACCGGCGGATTGAGGATCACCGGCGGCACCGGCGTCGACGGCATCGTCGGCGCCGGCGGATTGAACGGCGGCACCGGCACCGGCGGCACCACGGGAATGCTCGGCGGGGTGACCGGCACTGTGGAAGGCGATGTCTGCGGACGCTCGCCGAGCGCGGGCTGCGAAGGCGTGCCTCCGTTCTTCGCCAGCGTCGCATTGATCGCGTTCATGTCTTCCACCGTCAGCGTGCCGTTGGCCTGGCGCAGCTTCAGGTTGCCCAGGAGCACGTTGTAGCGCGCCTGCGCGAGGTCGCGCTTGGTCTGGAACAGCTGGCTCTGCGAATTGAGCACGTCGATGTTGATGCGCACGCCCACCTGGTAGCCGAGCCGGTTGGCATCGAGCGCGCTCTGGCTCGAGGCCTCGGCCGCTTCGAGGGCCTTGACCTGGCCCGCACCGGACACCAGCCCGAGATAGGCCGCGCGCGTGGCCTGCGCCACGCTGCGCCGGGTGCCTTCGAGCACGCTGCGCGACTGGTCTTCGAGCGCCAGCGTTTCCTTGATGCGGTTCTCGGTGGCAAAGCCCGCGAAGAGCGGCATGTTGAACACCACGCCCACCGACGCGGCATCGATGCGCGTGCCCACGGTGCTGGTGCTGGTGCCGTGCGGATTGCGCGTGATGTTGTAACCCAGGTTGGCGTCCAGCGTGGGCTTGTGGCCGGCTTCGGCCTTGCGGATTTCCAGGCCCGCGACGTCGAGGCCGAGCCGCGCCTGGCGGATGGAGGGGTGTGCTTCCTCGGCCTGCGCCACCCAGGCTTCGATGTTGGCCGGCATGGCCGTCGGCAACACCACGGGCTGCGACAGCGGCACCGGCACGCTGCCGGGGCGGCCGACCAGCTGGTCGAGGATGATCTTCTTCACCTGCAGGTCGTTCTCGGCGGCAATCTCTTGCGCAATCACGAGGTCGTAGCGGGCCTGGGCTTCGCGCGTGTCGGTGATGGTGGAGGTGCCGACCTCGAAGTTGCGCTTGGCCGATGCGAGCTGCTCGGCCACGGCCACCTTTTGCGCGCGCACCAGCGTCAGGCTGTCCTGGCTCGCGAGCACGTCGAAATACGCCTGGCTCACGCGAACGATCAGGTCCTGCTCGGCCGCGGTGAGCACCGCCTCGGCAATCTCGGCCTGCCGCTTGCCCTGCTCGTAGGTGGCCCAGTTGGCGGGCCGGTAGATCGGCTGCGTGGCGTTGATGCCGACGTTCTGCGTGGTGAAGTCGCGCGGCGTGCTCGTTCCGCGGCCGGGGCCGGTGAGCGTGTCGATGTCGAGGTTGTTGCGCGTGGCGCCGGCCGTGAGCCCCACGGCGGGAAGGATGCCAGCCTTGGCCTGGGCGGCGCGCGCCACGTTCGCGTCGTACTGGGCCCGCGCACCCTGGTACGTGGCATCGAAGCCGCGTGCGGATTCGTAGAGTTCGTTCAGTGTCTGGCCTTGGGCCGGCAGTGCGAGCAGGGTGGCAAAAAGGCTTGCGAGCGCTGCGGAAAGAGGCAAAAGCCTGGGCCGTGGAGGCATTGAACGTCCTTGAAGAAAGAATCAGTAGCGCGGCACGGCGGGGTCGTGCTGTGCGGACCAGGCGTCGATGCCGCCGGCCACGTTGGCCAGTTCGGCAAAGCCGTTCTGGTTCAGAAAGGCAGCCACGCGCTGGCTGCGTGCGCCGTGATGGCAGAGGCACGCAATGCGCTGGCCCTCGCCGAGCTCGGCAAGCCGGGCCGGAATTTCGTTCATCGGAATGGCGACCAGCGTGAAGCCCTGGGGGGCGACGCTCGCCGTCTGCAGCTCCCAGGGTTCGCGCACGTCGAGCAGCACGGGCGCCGCATCGGGGTTTTGCGCAAACCAGGCGGCCAGGTCGGAGGGGCGGACTTGATCGATCATTCGAAAGCGTCCGTTCAGAACGAGAAGCGCGAAGGCTCGGGGAAATTGAGCAGTCGCGGTGCCACGGTGTCCCACGGCTGGAGGGTGTCCCACTTGCTTTCGCTCGAGCGGGTGACGAAGTGCGCGCGCATCATCGGCTCTTCGCCCACGATGGCGGCGAGACGGCCGCCGACCTTGAGCGAGCCGAGCAGGTTCTGCGGAATGCGCGCGACGGAACCGCTGAGCACGATCACATCGAAGCTCGGGCCGCTCGCCAGCGGCACGGCACCGTCGGCGTTGCGCACCTCGACATTGGCAACGCCGTTCTGGCGCAGCGTTTCGGCGGCGCGGGCGGCCAGCACCGGGTCGATTTCGAGCGACAGCACCTGCGCGGCGCGGTGGGCGAGCAGGGCGGCCATGAAGCCGGAGCCGGTGCCGATCTCGAGCACCGATTCGTGCTTTTGCACATGCAGGTCCTGCAGCATGCGCGCCTCGACCTTGGGCGAGAGCATCACCTGGCCGGGAACGGAGCCGTCGCCGAGCGGAATTTCCATGTCGAAGAAGGCCAGGCCGCGGTGCGCGGGCGGCACGTAGTCTTCGCGCCGGATGGCGGCCAGCAGGTCGAGAATTTCCAGGTCCAGCACATCCCAGGGCCGGATCTGCTGCTCGATCATGTTGAAGCGCAAGCGCTCGAGGGTGGGTGTCGGGTTCATGGGAGGCTTTTCCTTGTGGGGCTCAGGACAAACCTTCAATTTTAGGTTGCGCCGCGCCCATTCGCGGAAGCCCGGCCATCGATGCACGCTTCATGCCGCGGCCTCGGGGCGGCGCGTGAGGCCGTAGAGCACGGTCTCGGCCTGGGTGGCGAGGTACTTTTCGGGGTCGAGCGCGGTGTCTTCGTCGACGCAGACCATGGCCGAATGCTTCCACAGCATCAGGAAGACCATGGGCGCCACCACCGAATAGATGGCGTGGTCGATGTCGACCGGCGCGAATTCGCCTTTGTCGATGCCGCGCTGCAGGATGCGCCGCAGCAATGCGTGGCCCGGCCGGATCACTTCCTTGCGGTAGAACTCCGCCAGGTCGGGAAAATTGGCGCCTTCGCTCATCATGAGCTTGGTCAGTCCCGAGGCCTTGGTCATGCCGACCCGCTCCCACCAGACGCGCATGCAATAGCGCAGCATGTCCGCCGAGCTGCCTTCGAAGGTTTCGAATTCTTCGTTCCACTCGGAAAACCGGCCGCTGAGGTTTTCGACCACCACGGCCTTGAAAAGCTCTTCCTTGCTCGGAAAATAGAGAAAGAGCGTGCCCTTGGAGACCCCCGCACGCGCCGCGACTTCCTCGGAGCGGGTGGCGGCAAAGCCTTTCTCGACGAAGAGGTCGAGCGCGGCCGCCAACAGCTCGCCAGGGCGCGCTTCCTTGCGGCGCTCGCGTTTGGAGCGCACGGGGCAGAGCTTGTCGACAAAGGAACGGGGGGTGGACATGAGATTAATGACTCGCGGGTTAGTAATGTAGTGACCCGCATCCGACCCGTCAAGCCGCGACAATATCGGGTTCGCTTTTTTCCTATCTGCCGGAGCAGCCCATGTCTTCTTCACCGTTGCCAACCGAAACCATCGTGCTCGGGGGAGGCTGCTTCTGGTGCACCGAGGCCGTGTTCGACCGCGTGCAGGGCGTGGTGGACGTCGAATCGGGCTACTGCAACGGCCAGACGGTCAATCCGAGCTACGAGCAGGTCTGCACCGGGCGCACCGGGCATGTGGAGGTGGTGAAGGTGGAATTCGACCCCGCCGTCATCGCCCTGCGCGAAATTCTCGAGATTTTCTTCGTGGTGCACGACCCCACGACCTTGAACCGCCAAGGCAACGATGCCGGCACGCAGTACCGCAGCGGCATCTATTTCACGAACGAAGCGCAGAAACAGGTGGCCGAAGAGATCGTCCGCGAAATAGAAGCCAGCAAGACCTACAGCGCGCCCATCGTGACCGAGGTGGCGGCGCTCACCAATTACTCGACCGCCGAGGCCTACCACCAGGACTACTTCCTGAACAACCCGAACCAGGGCTACTGCGCTTTCGTGGTCGGCCCCAAAGTAGAGAAGTTCCAGAAGACCTTCGCCTCGCGCGTCAAGGCCTGATCGGTTCCTGAAAGCCCCGTTCGCCATGCATACCGCCAGCCAAGCTCCGCATCGGTCGATTCTGTCGACCCGTGCGGTCGCCATCGCACTGGTGGTTGCGCTGTGGTTCGCGGGCACGTTGGGGCTGATCCACCGCACGCTGCACGTGCCGGGCCTTGGCCAGGCGAACGCGGCCGCGCAGGCGAGGCATGCTGAAGAGATGGGCGGGCATACAGCCCACGTGTCCCACCAGTCCCATGGAATTGCCGGCCTGTTCGGCGATCACTCCGACGCCGAATGCCGGCTGTACGACCAGCTGTCGCACGGCTCGGGCGCACTGGGCGTTCCCATGGTGGTGCTGCCGGTGTTCTTGCCATCAGCCACCTTTGCCTATCTGCAGGGCGAAGCCATCGCCCGCTGGGTCGCGCTGTTCGACGCGCGCGGCCCGCCTTCCACTCGCTGAATCCCTCCGTGTTCCGGTTGCTGCACCCGCGTCTCGCGGGTGGCGGCAGATCGTCCCTTGATTCAACGAGTGCTCATTCATGATTCCCAACTTCCGTCGCAACGCCATCGGCGCTGCCGTTCTTTCGCTGGCTTCTTTCGCGGCCATGGCCCAGGCGCAACCCGCCGAAGCGCCCGCGGCCACCCTGCCTGAAATTGCCGTCACCGGCAATCCGCTGGGCGCGGCCGACCTCATCGCGCCCACCACCACGCTCTCGGGCGACAAGCTGTTGATGCGCTCCGAATCGACGCTCGGCGAAACGCTCAACAACGTGCCCGGCGTGAGCAGCAGCTACTTCGGCCCCAATGCGAGCCGGCCGATCATCCGCGGGCAGGACGGCGACCGCATCCGCATCCTGCAGAACGGCGGCGGTGCGCCCGACGCCTCGGCGCTCAGCTACGACCACGCAGTGCCCGTGGATGCGCTCGTGACCGACCGCATCGAAGTGCTGCGCGGCCCCTCGGCGCTGCAGTACGGCGGCAGCGCGGTGGGCGGCGTGGTCAACGTGATCGACAACCGCATTCCGACCGAGCCGATCAACGGCTTCGGCGGCCGTGCCGACCTGGGCTTTTCGAGCGGCAACAAGGAGAAGAACGGCGGCGTCGTGCTCGAAGGCGGCAACGACCGCTTGGCGCTGCACGTCGATGCGTTCAACCGCGACTCGAAGGATGTCTCGGCGCCCATCGATTTGGAATGCAGCAAGCCCGGCCGCCCCACACTGGCGCGCAAGATCTGCAACTCGGCGAACGAGGCGCACGGCGGCGCGGTGGGCGGCACGCTGTTTTTCGACCAGGGTTATATCGGCGCTTCGGCCAGCACCTACCGCAGCAACTACGGCACCGTGGCCGAAGACGACGTGACCATCGGCATGAAGTCCGACCGCTATGCGATCGAAGGCGAATGGCGCCCGGGCGGCATCATCAGCAGCGTTCACGCCAAGCTCAGCCACACCAACTACCGCCACACCGAGTACGAGGGCGGCGAGGCCGGCACCACGTTCTCGAACATGAGCAACGACCTGCGCATCGAGGCGCGCCACCGGAAGATCGGCAACTTCGAAGGCCTGGTCGGCTTCAGCAGCGAAAGCAACCGCTTCGCCGCCGACGGCGAAGAGGCCTTTGCGCCGCACAGCCGCACGCGCTCCAATGCGCTCTTCATGTACGAAGAGTACGGCACCTCCTGGGGCAAGCTGAGCTTCGGCGCGCGCACCGAGAAGGTCCGCGTCACGTCGCTCGGCTACCCGGACGATCCGAGCGTGACGCGCTTTGCCGTCGGCGAGCGCACGTTTAATCCGCACAGCGCCGCGCTGGGCGCGCTGGTGAACCTGACGCCGCAATGGCAGCTGACCTCGAACCTCGCTTATACCGAGCGGGCACCGAAGGACTACGAACTGCTCGCCAACGGCCCGCACGTGGCAACGGCCGCGTGGGAGGTCGGCAATCCGAACCTCGACAAGGAAAAGTCGACCGGCTTCGATGTGGGTGCGCAATGGAAGTCCGGCGCCAACACGGCCCGTGTCAACGCTTACGTCACGCGCTTTCGCAACTACATCGGCCTGACGGCATCGGGCCGCACGCTCGACGAAGAAGGCCAGGTGGTGACCGACCCCGCGGCGACCGACACGCTGGCCGAGTACGCCTACAGCGGCGTGCGCGCGCGGTTCACCGGCATCGAGGCGAACGGCAACCTGCGGCTGCTGGGCACCGACGGCTTCGCGCCGACGGCCGATGCCTCGACGCTCGACCTGGAATGGCGCGGCGACATCGTGCGAGCCAAGAACCTCGACACCGGCGAGCCGCTGCCGCGCATAGCGCCGTTGCGCGTGGGCGCCGCGCTGGCCTACGGCAACGGGCCCTGGGCCGCACGCTTCGGCTTCGACTACAACGCGGCGCAGCGCCGGGTGCCGAGCGTGGGCGCGCGTGAGACCGACTCTTACACGCTGTGGAACGCCTCGATTTCCTATCGCATGAAGGTACAGCGCGCCAACCTCACGTGGTATGCGCGTGTCGACAACATCACGAACAAGCTGGCCTACAGCCCGACGTCGATCCTGACGACGACGGTGTACCCGAATGCGCCGTTGCCGGGGCGGTCGCTGAAGGTGGGCTTGCGCGTGACGTTCTGATCTTGTCTCGCGCCGGGGGCGCTCGTGCTCTGGGCTGTGTTCAGGGCGCGCTCCCGCCGACGGGGTACCTTGCTCCGCGAATGTCCTCCGGCCTGCGGCCTCCCCCTTGATTTCGCTGCGCAAGGCACCCCGCCAGCGGGAGCGTTATTCAGAGCAGTCGTTGATCAGCGGTACACCACGAACGTGCCCCAGTGCACAGGGCATCGGGTGCTCCCCGCAGCGAAATCAAGGAGGCGAAGCCGGGGGACATTCGCGGAGGGGAGTACCCGGTGGCCTGTGCACGCGCCCTGAAAAAAAGCGCCCCGAACAACGGCGCCCGGAAAAATCGCCCCGAACGCAAGCGCCCCGAACGCAAGCGCCCCGGACGCAAGCGAGAAGCTATCCTCGGCGAGGTGAACTCTTTCGTCATCTCTTCGCTGCTCCCCGTCGTTTTCCTCATCGCCGTGGGTTACCTCGCGGGCCGGCGCCGCTGGATCGGCGGCAACGCCGTCAAGGACCTGTCGAACCTCATCTTCCTGCTGCTCGCGCCCGCGCTGCTGTTCCGCGCCATGAGCACGGTGCACGTGGAAGAGCTCAGCCTGAAGCCGGTGGCGGCGTACTTCATTGCCTCCGGCCTGCTGTTCGCGGCCACGCTCGCGCTGCGCGGCTTCAACCGCACGGCCGCGGTCATTGCGCTCGCCAACACCTACAGCAACACCGTGATGATCGGCATCGTGCTCGTCGGCCTCGCCTATGGCGAGCAGGGCATGGTCGTGCTGCTCACGCTGATCTCGCTGCACTCGCTGGTGCTCTTGACCAGCGCCACGGTGGTGCTCGAACTGGCCGTGGCGCGCGAGCATGCGGGGGCGGGCGGCGCCGAGAAGCGTCCCATGTCCCGCACCGTGCTGCGGGCACTGCGCAACGCCATCATTCACCCGGTGCCGCTGCCCATCATCGCGGGGCTGCTGTTTGCCCAGACGGGGCTCGCAATGCCTGAGTCCATCGACAAGCCGATCATGCTGCTCGGGCAAGCGTTCGGCCCGGTGGCGCTCGTGATGGTGGGCATTACGCTCGCATTGACGCCCATCGGGCGGCACTGGCGCGGCGCCACGGTGCAAGCGCTGGTGAAGAACCTGCTGCATCCGCTGCTCGTGGCCGGCATCGGCTGGCTGCTCGGCGTGCGCGGCATTCCGCTCACCGTGATGGTGGTGGCGGCGGCGCTGCCCATCGGCGCCAATGTCTTTCTCTTTTCGCAGCGCTATCGCACGGCCGAAGACCTGGTGACGGCCAGCGTCGCCGTGTCGACGGTGCTCGCGCTGGCCACGCTGACGCTGGTGATGACCTTGGTGCAGTGGCTTCCTTGAAGTTTTCGTAGCCTTTCGGGCTACTGAGGCAACGGCCACGCCCGCAACGGGCGCCTATGCCGTTCGGCAGGGTGGCCATTTGGCGAGATGGCGAGCGGCGCCTGCCGCTCTACATTTGCCGGCTGATGATTTACCAGGCGCGGTCTTCGCCGTTTTCCGCCATGGCGCCGATCGCGATGGTGATCGCGCTGTGTTGTGTCGCCTTGCCGGCGGCAGCCGATACGAAGCCGTGCCGGACGCCGTGCCTTTCGGCGGCCGTGCCGCGCGACGCGGCGCCGCCGCAGCCGCCGATGCCCGAGCCCGCCGTTGCACAGCCCAAGCCGGCGCCCGCCGCGGCAACACGGCCGAGCGCCAGGCCCAGGCCGCAGCCGGTGGCCGTGGCGGCGCAGCCGCCCTCCCCGCCGGCACCGGAGGTGGAGAAGGCCGCGGCGCCGAAAAGGCCACCGCTCTCCAGGCGTTGCAGCGACATCAACATGCGCGCGGCGGTCGGTGAGCCGCTGTCGAACGAAGACATGAAGATCTTGAGGAGTCAATGCTGATGATGATGTCGACGACGAACACCACCCGCCCCATCCGGAATGCGCTGCGCGTGCTCGCGCTGTGCGCCGCGGTGCTTTCCGCCGCTTGCGCGCATCGGCCGGCGCCGGGCAACGCCATGCCTTTCGACCAGGCCGTCAACCAGGCTGTCGACGATCTGATCGTGCAGACGCAGAAGCTGCCGGCCTTCCTGGCCAAGGTGGAGTCGACCATCAAACAGAGCCGCATCGTGATCGACCCGCTGCTCGAAAGCTCCAGCGGCCAGCAGACCGAGGTGACGCGGGTGGCCGAGCAGCGCGTCGTCCAGCGCATGCAGTCGCAGTTCAAGCAGTTCACCGTCACGCCGTTCAACAGCGCCGAGATCGAACGCGCGCAGTACGTGCTGAACGGCACGCTGGTGCGCGACAAGGACGCGGCGGAGGGACGCTACCGCCTGAACCTGGCGCTGACCGAAATCAAGAGCGGCGTGGTCATCGCGCAGTCGGTGGCGCGCATCAGCGATGCGACGCTCGACACGCGGCCCACGGCCTTCTTTCGCGACAGCCCCGTGAACGGCAAGGACCGCGGCGTGGAAGGTTACATCCGCACCGCCGAGACGCAGCCCGGGCAGGCCGCCGATGCGCTGTACCTGGAACGCCTGCCTACGTCGACCGTGCTGCAGGAAGCCACCGCGGCCTACGAGGCGGGCCGCATGAGCGAGGCCCTCGGCCGCTACGAAGCCGCATCGCGCCGGCCCGACGGCCAGCAGCTGCGCATCTACAGCGGCTTGTATCTCACGCAGGCCCAGCTGGGCCGCGCGGCGGACGCGGAGAAGACCTTCGGCACCCTTGCGCGGCTCGGGCTGGAAACCAACAACCTGAGCGTGAAGTTCCTGTTCAAGCCCGGCTCGACGGACTTCTTGGCCGATCCGAAGATCAGCGCCGCCTACCCGATGTGGCTGCGGCAGATCGCGCGCCAGGCCGCGCAGATCGATTCGTGCGTGGTGGTCACGGGCCACACGAGCCGCACTGGCCCGGAGGCGGTCAACGAACGCTTGTCGCTGCAGCGCGCAGTCAGCGTGAAGACCCGGCTCGTGGGCGAGGCGCCGCCGCTGTCGAAGAAGCTGCGCGAATCCGGCATGGGGTTCCGCGAGAACATCGTGGGTACGGGCGCAGACGACGCAAGCGATGCGCTCGACCGCCGCGTGGAGTTCAAAGTCGCGCCGTGCGAGGCTTGACCAAGCTCAGGGCGCGAGCCGTTCGCGCACCCAGCCATCGCCTTCGAGTCGGTAGCGCAGCCGGTCGTGCAGCCGGCTCTTGCGGCCTTGCCAGAATTCCCAGCGATCGGGCACGAGCCGGTAGCCGCCCCAATGCGGGGGACGCGGAGGCGAGAGCAGGTGTTTGGCAGCAGCCACGGCGGCGTTTTTCACGAGCACGTCCCGGCCGCTGATCACTTCGCTTTGCGGGCTGGCCCAGGCGCCGATGCGCGAGTCGAGCGGTCGGCTGGCAAAGTAGGCATCGCTTTCCTCGGCGCTGGTTTTTTCGACTCGGCCTTCGATGCGCACCACGCGTTCGAGCTCGACCCAGTGGAACTGCAGTGCCGCATACGGATTGCCCGACAGCTCGCGGCCCTTGCGGCTTTCGTAGTTGGTGTACCAGACGACCCCGCGTGCGTCGTACCCCTTGATGAGCACGATGCGGCTCGAAGGCCGAAGGTCGCTGCCCACGGTGCACAGGGTCATCGCGTTGGGCTCCGGCACCTGGGCGTCGATGGCTTCGCCGAGCCAGCGCTCGAACTGCTTCAGCGGGTCGTCGGCACTGTGGGTTTCGCCGAGTTCGGCCCGCTCGTAACTCTTGCGCAGCGCGGCCAGGGTTTCGTTGGAGGGAGAAGAGGTCGTCATGCCGGCATTGTTGCGCATGCAATGCCGCTCGGCACTTCGGCCATTCCGCGGACATACTCGGCCCATGGCGACAAAGGCGAATTCTCCGTGCGTGATCGTGCTGGCTTCGGGCCGGGGCGAGCGTTTCAACGCGGCGGGCGGCGTGGGTTCCAAGCTGCAGGCGCCGCTCGCGGGCAAGCCGCTGCTCGAGCGAACATTGGACGCCGTCCGCGCCAGCGGGCTGCCATGGCGCCTCGAAGACGCCGGGCATCCGGGCATGGGCGATTCGATTGCCGCCGCGGTGCGCGCCACGCCCGACGCCGCCGGCTGGTTGATCCTGCCGGGCGACCTGCCGCTGGTGCGCCCCGAGACACTGCGCGCGGTGGCGGGGGCCCTCACCGGCCGCGTGTGCGCGGCGCAGCCGCAATACAAGGGCGAGCGCGGCCATCCAGTCGGCTTTGCGGCCGGATGCCGCGCGCAGCTGGTGGCGCTACAGGGCAACTTCGGCGCATCTTCCATCCTCAAAGCGATGCGCGCTATCGATGCGGTCGCCGACCTGGTGGTGGACGACATCGGCATCGTGACCGACATCGACACGCCCGAGGCCCTCATGCGCGCCGAGGCCCTGTGGCGGGAGCGCTCGGCGGGTTCGGCTTAACCGACGATCAGCTCCGTGCAATCACCGCGCACGCGGTGCGCGGGCCGGAGTTGCCGGCCGGTTGGGTCGTGAAATCGTCGCGGTCGCGGTGCACGACGAGTGCGCGGCCCACCACGTTGTTGGCGGCGCCTTCGGTCAGCGAAATCGAGTGGATGTCGACGCGAAAGCGTGCCACGCCGCTGGCGTCGGCAACCAGGCTCGGGAGTTCGCCGGCGTGGCTGCCCGGTGCGCCGAATTTGCCGTGCGTGCCGCCCGCGGGGTTGAAGTGGCCGCCCGACGCGTTGCCGTTGTCGCCGCAGTCGCCCTTTTCATGGATGTGAAAACCGTGCTCGCTGCCCGGTGCGAGGCCCCGCACTTCGCCGGCCACGCGCACGCCATGGTCCAGCGCGGTGAAGGTCACCGTGCCGCGCGTGGGGTTGGGCGAGATCGCCGCGGTGGGCATCAGTTCGGCGGCCGCGCTCGGCTTGCCGCCCATCATGCCGCCGCAGGCCGAAAGCAGGGCGCTGGCGAGAAGGGCGGTGCCGGTGGCGGCGAGAAGACGATGGTTCATGGTTTTTCCTTGGACGGTCCGGAGGATGGTTGAGAAGAACGGGAAGAAGAAGATTGTTTGTCCGGCGACCCCGGAACGTATACCGGAGCAGGAGGCGTGCCGCAATCGGCCGCCGCGCCGGATTGCTCCTGTCGCTCTCGCTGCTCCTGTCGCTCCTGCTGCTCTTGCCTCTCGTGCGCCAGCGCAACGAGCCGGGCCAGCGCCGCATCGTGGATCGAATGCCGGCGCAGCTCCAGCAAGGTCTGTCGCGCATAGTCGAGCGAGCTGCCGTAGCGGCCGACCGCATGGGTGAAGATGTGGCGGTAGCGGTCGTCGCTGAGCTCGCCCGTGAAGTTGGGGCTGCGCCTGGAGAGCGTGAAGGCCAGCGCGCGCACCGGGCCTTCGGGCGTGGTGCACTTGAGCCACTTGGGGTCGTACACCCCCGTGGGCATTTCGCGCAGCCAGAGCCTGCGCAAGGTTTCAAGACCGTGGGCTGCGGGCACCCGGAACACCATGCCTCGGCAGCTGCCGCCCGACAGCAGGCCGAAAACGAGGCCCGGCGTCTGCACGCTGCCGCGGTTGATGCGGCTCCACATCTTCAATGCGCGGTGCCAGCCATGCACCCAGGCGAACCGCCGTTCGGCAAAGTCGAACTCGGGGCGCCAGATGAGCGAGCCGTAGCCGAACAGCCACAGATCCTCGCGGCCACCCCAGTCGGCGATGGCCTGTTCGAGCATCGGCTGCGGGTCGCGCAACGGCCGCGGCATCGGGTCCAGGCCCGGTGGTCCGGGATCGGGGAGGGGGCTCGAGGGACCGGCGCCTACAATTTCACGATCATGGTTCACCGCACCATTATTTACCGACCTCTTCCCTACGGAATACGCACACCCATGAATGAAGACGACAGCCAGCAAAAATTCGCCCTCGGATTTCTCGTGATATTGATTGCGCTGGTGATCTCCTTTGTCCTGGGCATCGCGTTCTGGCACAAGGGCCACAACGCGGCGGCAAAGGCCAAGCCTGCCGTTGCGGTTGCAGTGGCGCCCGCCGCGCCCGCCGCCACCACGACCGTGGCCGAGGTCACCGAGACCGTCACGGTGGTGATTCCCGATGGCGCCAGCATTCGCGTGGCCGACGGCGTGGTGAACTTCTATTTCGCGACCGGCAGCGCCGATCTCGCGCCCGGTGCGGCCGAGGCGCTGGCCGCGGTCATCAAGGGCGTGGAGAGCGGGCGCAAGGCGGTGGTGTCGGGCTTTCATGACACCACTGGCGACGCGGCCATCAACGAGCAGCTCGCCAAGAAGCGTGCCGAGATGATCCGCGACGTGCTGGTGGGCCTGGGCGTTCCGGCGAGCAAGATCGACTTGCAAAGGCCCCCCGTCACGGCAGGTTCGGGCAACAACGCCGAGGCGCGCCGCGTCGAGGTCAAGCTCATCGATTGAGCGCCTTCCGCTCCGGATCGGCGCGCGGATGTAAATGCGTATTGCCGGGAGCCCGTTTTCAATCGGCCTTGTTCCCGCTGTCTTGGTACCATTGACTTCCAAGTCGAAGGTCGCAAAAGTGACAAGGGCCAGTTGCCGGCAGCGCGACCGAATACATCCCCATGAGCACACATCCCACCGTCCTTGACGTTACCGATCGCATTCGCGAACGCAGCCGGGGGTCGCGCAGCGCGTACCTCGAGCGCCTCGCCGAAATCCGCAACCGAGATCGCGGCTCCGACCGCATGGGCTGCGCCAACGTCGCGCACGCCGTGGCCGGCATCCCGGCCAACGACAAGTTCAGGGTCGTGACCGAGCGCGCGCCCAACATCGGCATCGTCACCGCCTACAACGACATGCTCTCGGCCCACGCGCCGTACCAGAGCTACCCCGACATCATCAAGAACGAGGCGCGCAGCCTCGGTGCCACCGCGCAGGTCGCCGGCGGCGTGCCCGCGATGTGCGACGGCGTGACCCAGGGCACGCCCGGCATGGAGCTGAGTCTCTTCAGCCGCGACGTGATCGCCATGGGCACCGCGGTCGCGCTCACGCACGACATGTTCGATGGCGCGCTGCTGTTGGGCGTGTGCGACAAGATCGTGCCGGGCCTGTTGATCGGCGCGCTGCATTTCGGCCACCTGCCCACGGTGTTCGTGCCCGCCGGGCCGATGCCCTCGGGCCTGTCGAACGGCGAAAAGTCCAAGGTGCGCGAGCAGGCGGCGCAAGGCCTGGTCGGCCGCAAGGGCCTGCTCGACGCCGAGATGGCGGCCTACCACACCGTGGGCACCTGCACCTTCTACGGCACCGCCAACAGCAACCAGATGCTGCTCGAGGCCATGGGCCTGCACGTGCCCGGCACCGCGTTCATCCAGCCCGGCGACGCCATGCGCGAAACGCTCACGCGCGAAGCCGTTCGCACGGTGCTCGGGCGCGCGAGCGAGACGGCATTCAGTTGCCCGCCCATCGGCGAAGTGGTGGACGAGCGCTGTATCGTCAACGCCATGGTGGCGCTGCTCGCCACCGGCGGCTCCACCAATCACCTGATCCACTGGGTGGCCGTGGCGCGCTCGGCAGGCATCGTGATCGACTGGGACGACTTTTCCCGGCTCTCCGACGTGATTCCGCTGCTGACGCGCGTCTATCCCAACGGCAGCGCCGACGTGAATGCGTTCCAGGCCGCGGGCGGCCCGGGCTTCGTGATCGGCGAGCTGCTCGATGCGGGCCTGATGCACGCCGACGTGCTCACCGTGCGCGCCGGCGGCATCCGCGAGTTTGCGAACGTCCCGTCCCTGGCGGACGACAAGCGCCTGGTCTGGAGTTCCGCCGCGCCTTCGAAGGACGAAGCTGTTGCGCGCCCGGTCGAGAGCCCTTTCAGCGCCACCGGCGGCCTGAAGCTGCTCAACGGCAACCTGGGGCGCAGCGTGATCAAGGTGTCTTCGGTGCCCGACGACCGCCACGTGATCGAAGCGCCGGCGCGTGTCTTCGATTCGCAGGCCGCGCTGCACCAGGCCTTTACCGCCGGCGAACTGGAGCGCGACGTCGTGTGCGTCGTGCGCTGGCAGGGGCCGCAGGCCAACGGCATGCCCGAGCTGCACAAGCTCACGCCGCCGCTGTCGGTGCTGCAGGGCAAGGGCTTTCGCGTGGCGCTGGTCACCGACGGCCGCATGAGCGGTGCATCGGGCAAGGTGCCCGCCGCCATCCACGTTTCCCCCGAAGCCGCCGCGGGCGGGCCGCTCGCCAAGGTGCGCGACGGCGACGTCATACGCCTCGATGCGGTGGCGGGTACCCTTGCCGTGCTGGTGCCCGACGACGAATGGGCCGAACGCGAGATTGCCAATCTGCCCGACGCGAAACGCATCGCCGACGGCCACGGCCTCGGCCGCGAGCTGTTCGCCGGCATGCGCCGCAATGCATTGACTGCTGAAGAAGGAGCCTGTTCATGGCTGTAGACAACAAAAAGCTCACCGCACTCGACGTCATGCGCGATGCACCGGTCATTCCGGTCATCGTGCTGCACGACGTGAAACATGCCGTTCCGCTGGCGCGCGCGCTGGTGGCCGGCGGCATTCGCATGCTCGAAGTCACGCTGCGCACGCCGCAGGCGCTCGAATGCATCGAGGCCATTGCCCGAGACGTGCCCGACGCCGTGGCCGGTGCGGGCACCATCCGCAGCGCGGCCGATGCGCAGGCGTCGGCGCTGGCCGGCGCCAAGTTTGGCGTGAGCCCGGGCTATACGCGCGCGGTCGGCAAGGCGTGCCGCGACCTCGGCCTGCCGCTGCTGCCCGGCGTGGCCACCGGCAGCGAGATCATGATGGCGCAAGAAGACGGCTACACCGAGCTCAAGTTCTTTCCCGCGCTGCAAGCGGGCGGCCTGCCCATGCTCAAGGCCTGGCAAGGGCCGTTCGGCGACGTCACCTTTTGCCCGACCGGCGGCATCCATGCGGGCAACGCGGCCGAGTTCCTGGCGCTCTCGAACGTGGCTTGCGTGGGCGGCTCGTGGATCGTGCCGACCGATGCCATCCGCGAGGGCAACTGGGCGTTGATCGAGCAGCTGGCGCGCGCCGCGAGCCAACTGCAACGCTGAGCATGCGCGCGGATTTCGACGCGAGCGACCTGAAGGTCATCGCGTTCGACGTTTTCGGCACGGTGGTCGACTGGCACAGCGGCATTGCCGCCGAGGCCGAGCTCGCATTGCCGGGTGTCGACGGCGCCACCTTCGCGCTGGCCTGGCGCGCCGGCTACCAGCCTGCCATGAAGTCCGTGATGGAGCGCATCGCCGCGGGCGAGGGCGGCTTCACGCTGCTCGACGAGCTGCACCTGAGCATGCTCGAACAGGTGCTGCATGATTTCGGCTTGACCGAGCAGCTCGATACCGCCGCCAAGCGCCACCTGAGCCGCGCCTGGCACCGGCTGCCCGCCTGGCCCGACGCGGTCGAAGGGCTCACGCGCCTGAAGAGGAAATTCACCATCTGCACACTCTCCAACGGCAACATCGGCCTGCTCACCGAAATGGCCAAGCGTGCCGGCCTGCCGTGGGATTGCGTGCTCTCGGCGGAAGTGTTCAAGGCCTACAAGCCCGATCCGCGCACCTACCTTGGCGTGGCGGGTGTGTTCGACGCGACGCCCGGCCAGGTCATGCTGGCGGCGGCGCACCACGACGATCTTGCCGCCGCGCGCGTGTGCGGCCTGAAGACCGCCTACATCGAGCGGCCTCAGGAATACGGCCGCACGCAGCCCAAGGATGTTTCGCCGAACCCCGAAAACAACCTGCACGCGCGCGACATCAACCAACTGGCGGATCAGCTGGGCTGCTGATCGCGCCGCTGCTCATCGGCCGCAACTACCTTGCTCTAGCAGCGCCGAGGGATTTCGCGGACTTGATCATTCCGCGCATCATTTGCGTGAGCGGAAACTCCACGAACTTGTAGACCATGTGCGAGGCCGCAATGGCCGCGACGCCGACCGCCGCGGAAATGGCGAGGATCTGAGCCGGCGATGAAACGCCGAGCAGCTTCACCGTGATCGGGATTCCGACCAGGATGAACGGATGAAAAAGATACAGCGAGTAGGAGCTGTCCCCGATGGCCAGCACGGTGCGCATTCTTTTCCAGAACGGCCCGAGCAGGATGATTCCGATGAACATCATGGCCGAGGGGATTGCCAGCGCAAATCCTCTCAGCTGGCCGCTGCCCAGGCCTTCGGATATGGCCAGGTAGGCGAGCAAAGCGCCGAGGCCGGTCAGGATGATCGAGGCAGGAATGTTCTGCTGAAACAAGCCCTTCTTGAATGCGATGCCGATGGCCACCCCGAAGGCAAATTCCACGAACAGCGAAAAATTGATGACCTTGGGGTCGACGCTGAAAAGCAGTCCTGCAAACGACGCTGCGGCCAATACCAGGCAGGCAAGGTAGGCCGTTTTTCGGCTGGCGGTTGGCAACGCGACAAGGGCCCAGAGTCCGTAGAAGATGATTTCGTAGGTCAGCGTCCAGCCGTTGTTCACCAGGTAGGGCGCGGTCGTGGGCCACAAGAAAAACGATGCCGCAATATCCGTTGCCTGCTGCGCGTTGCTGTTGATCAAATTCGGCTTGAAGATGAGAACAAGCAGCGCCAGCAGCGAGAGCCCCCAGTAAAGCGGGAACACTCTCACGACGCGTTTTTCCATGAACTCCATGTGCGTCATCGTCTTGCCGGCGGTGACGAAGTAGATGATGAAGCCGCTGATCATGAAGAAGATGTCGACGCCGACAATCCCGAAATCGAACAGCGGAATCGCACCGCCGGACAAGGCGTGCGATTTTTGCGCGATGTGGTGAATGACCACCAGCAGCGCGGCAATGCCTCGTCCCGCCTGGATCGATTCGACGTACTGGGGCTGATCGACCGCAATGGATTGGGACTTCACGAGATGCGGTCCTGCTGAATGGCACCAACGAAGGCTGGCGCGATGGGGGCGGCGGGATGGCTGCGCCGCAGCAGCTTTTCCTGAACCAGCTCGGCTTTCTGCATCAAAGCCATCGCGGAAAAAACGAGCGGACTGACGATGGCGAAGTGACGCGCAAATGAACCGAAGTCGGGTTCAAAAACCCCCTCGATGATGAGAAAAGACAGGGGCGCAAGAGCGATCTTGCCGGCCTGGATGATCTTCTTGTTGTCCGATTTGGCGCTCTTGACGATGACTTTCACCATCCAAACGAACGTGAAAGGCATGATGGAAATGAATGCCAGTTGGCTGACCGATCCAAAGCGCAGAAGCTCGAGCGGAAATGCCAGCCGGAAGAACGTGATCGTTGCATTGAGCGCTTGCAGGATTGCATTGTCCGAAGCGATGACCGCCTCGATCACCGTGCGCGATCCTTCGGCACCTACTTCTCTGTTTTCATTGACCGCCAGCCGCGCAAAGTCGAGCGTGACGCCCAATGCAATCTGGAACGTCAGCGCAAGCGCAACGTAGACCAGAACGATGATGACGAGCAGCCTGAAGACAGTGAGTTGCTTTCTTATGAGCCTCAGCCCGAACCATACGGCACTGACCAGCAGCCAGTACTTTCTCACCACCCAGCCATAGATCGTTGCGGACAAAAGCCACGTCATCCCGAACCATGATTGTCGCGCGGCCATGACCGAGACGAGCACCACGGCCGCGGACAGCATGTCCTTGGAAAGAACCGACAGGAAAATGGCCCTGATCACTCCCCATGCGAGCGATGCGAGAAAGACACCCAAGGGTATGCGGGCGAACTGGAATATCGGTATCAAGGTCAGTGATACGCTCAGCAGGGCGCCGGCGAAGGGCGCGGTACTTGCGCTCAGTCCCACCGACTCCAACAGGAACGCGCTGCAAGCGTAGGAGTTTCTTTCCTCGACGGTCGTGGAGGTCAGCTGGCAGGCATCGGCGCCGAAGAAGCTCAGGAGCGTTTCTTCGTCCGGAAAAATCTGCGCGGCGGTGTCGTGGTAGGCAAACGGGATGGCTCCAACGACGAGAGCGGCAAATAAAAATACGATGAGCGATATCGCCGGGTCGATGGCCTTGCCGCGAATGCTTAGACTGGTCAAATTCATTCCGCTTAGAAGAAAGCGCTCATTGGGAACACGGGGCAAAATTAACGGGGGCACTTCAATGCTTTTGAACCCGCATCCGTGTTCAAGCATGAAGTTTCTTGTTGCAAATTCAGGCGTTTGAAGCGTTTAGCACTAACGCTTCTTGCCAAGGCACCGCAGCAAAGAATATGCCGGTCGCTCTGCGACGGCGGCTATTTTGTCTCGTTAATTCACCCGCGCATTCCATGCACCGCGTTTCTTACGGTTGCTTGCAACCTGGTGCGGCTGGGCGGTCAGCCGGCACGTAGAGCGCCTGATGACTACGGTGCGCGCAAAGCGTCTGCGGCGGTTTCTGCCTTGTTGCCGTCGACCTTCGATTTTTCCTGGATCAACTCGACCTTGTAGCCATCCGGATCGGTCACGAACGCGATGACGGTGCTGCCGCCTTTCACGGGGCCGGCTTCGCGCGTGACGTTGCCGCCCGCGGCCTTGATCTTTTCGCAGGCCGCATACGCATCGGGTACGCCCAGCGCAATGTGGCCGTAGGCCGTACCGAGTTCGTAGCTCTCGGTGCCCCAGTTGTAGGTGAGCTCGATCTCGGCCTGCTCGGGGTTGCCTTTGTCGTAGCCGACAAAGGCAAGGCTGTACTTGTACTCGGGGTTCTCGGACGTGCGCAGCAGGTTCATGCCGAGCACCTGGGTGTAGAAGTCGATCGAGCGCTGGAGGTTGCCGACGCGCAGCATGGTGTGGAGAAGTCGCATCTCGTGGGTGCCTGTTGTGGTGGGAAGAAGAATTTCGATTGTCCGTTTTATGCAAGCGCGAGCAAATGCGCTTCATGCTTCCGGAGAAATTCGCGCAGGTGCTGCGGGTACTCCGGCACGACGGCGCCGCGCACGCTGGGCCGCGCCGCCAGCGCCTTGCGCCATGCATTCACCTTGGGCAAAGCGTCGAAGATGTGCGAATTGGCGATCTCGTCGAACACCTCGAAGTAGCGAAAGATCGGTGCGAAGACCGCATCGACCAGGCTGAAGTTTGGGCCCGCGAAGTACGGCCCACCGCCCAGCGCGGCTTCGAGGCGCTCGAACTTGGCGGCGAGTGCCAGGCGCTTCTGTTCGAACACTTCGGCGTCGCGCGTGGTTTCGTAGCCCCACAGGTCACCCAATATGGCCGAGCCGAATTCCATCCACGCGCGGTGCTCGGCGCGGGTGAGCGGGTCTTCGGGGTGCAGGTGCGGCCCGGGCTGGGTCTCTTCCAGGTATTCGCAGATCACGTTGCTTTCGAACAGCACCGCTTCGCCGCCATCGGGCCGCTCGAGGCGCAGCAGCGGCACCTTGCCCAGCGGCGAGATCGCGATGAACCAGTCCGGCTTGTTCGCGAGGTCGATCACCACGCGCTCGAAGGGCACGTTTTTCTCGGCCAGGGCGATGGCTGCGCGCTGCACATAGGGGCACAGCAAATGGCTGACGAGGGTAAGGGGCTTGGCCATGGGAGGTTCCGAAAAATAGGTTGGAGGACCGCCGCATTCTTGCGGTCCCGAACAACCTTTTCCCGAAAAGCCCATTCGCCGAACGGGCGCCTTGTGCTATCTGGCGGTGTCCAGCCAGTGCGTGACGCGGCCACCATGCATCACGCCGATACGGTCGGCCATGGCATGGGCTTCGGCCTCGTTGTGGGTGACCAGAATGGCGGTCTGCCCGGCGCGCTTGAGAATGCCGCGCACCTCCGCGGTCAGGCGTTCGCGCGTGCCGCCGTCGAGGTTCGAAAAAGGCTCGTCGAGCAGCAACAGCGCGGGTGAAGGCGCCAGCGCGCGGGCGAGCGCAATGCGCTGCTGCTGGCCGCCCGACAGTTCGTGCGGAAAGCGTTCGCCGGCGTCGGCCAAACCGACGAGCGCCAGCATTTCGGCCACGCGCGACTGTTGCTGCGCACGGCTCGAGCGGCGCAGGCCGAAGGCGACGTTCCGGCTCGCCGACAGATGGGGAAACAGCGCGTACTCCTGGAACATCATGCCCACGCGCCGCTGCTCGGGCGGCAGGTGCGCCTGGGCCGAGGACAGCAGCATGTCGCCGAGCCGGATCGTGCCGGCGCGCACGGGCTCGAAGCCCGCAATCGCGCGCAGCACGGTGGTCTTGCCGCAGCCCGACGGGCCGAACAGGCAGGCGATTTCGCCGGCGGGCAGGGACAGCGAGAAATCGTTGACCACGGTGTGCAGGCCGCGCGGCGTTTCGTAGGCGAGCTGGATCGACTCGAGGGAAAGGGGGGAGCTCATGTTTGATGCGAACCGGGGAGGGCCGATGGCGTGCCCAATTGATTGCGTGCCAGCAGCACCACCGGCAGCAGGCCGGCCGCGACGATGGCGAGCGCGGCGATCGCGCCTTCTTCGTAGGTGCCGCGAGCGGCCTCGGCGTAGAGCCAGGTGGCCAGGGTGTCGAAATTGGCGGGGCGCAGCAGCAGCGTGGCGGGCAGCTCTTTCATGGCATCGACAAAAACCAGCAGCGCGCCCGTGGCAATCGCAGGCTGCAGAAGCGGCAGGTGCACCCGGCGCAATGTGCCGCCGGTAGTCTCGCCCAGTAGCCGCGAGGCCTGTTCGATGGCGGGCGGAATGCGCGCGAGTCCGGCCTCGATGCCGCCCACCGGCATGGCGAGGAAACGGATTGCGCAGGCTGTTACCAGCACGACGCCCGCGCCCATGAGCGGCAAGCCTCGCAGGCCGAGCACGTTGGCCAGCGCAGCGTCGAACGCCAGTGCGGGCGTGAGCAAGCCGATGGCGAGCACCGTGCCCGGCACCGCATAGCCCAGCGTGGCCACGCGTGCTTGCCAACGCGCGCGGTTGGGACGCGAGCCCTGGCTGCGAGCCGCCCATGCGACCACCAATCCCGCGGCAACCGCCACCACGGTCACGCCCGCGGCCAGCGCCAGCGTGTTGCCGAGACTTGCGAGCAGGCCTTGCGATACGCCGCCGCCCTGGCGCAGCCGCTTGGCGCTTTCCCAGACGAGGTAAAGGGCAGGCGCCACGAACCCGATCACCACCGGCAATGCAGCAGCGGCGGTGGCGAGCCAGGCCGCGCTGCCGTGCAGGCGCCGCGGCTGCATGGGGCGCATGCGCTGGGCCGAGCCGAAGCGCTGGTGCTGGCGGCCGTTGCGTTCGAGCCAGACCAGGGCTACCACCACGAAGAGCATGGCGCAAGCGATCTGCGCCGCGCCGGCCAGGTCGGAACGCGTGATCCACGTGGTGTAGACCGCCACCGTGAGCGTGTTCACGCCCAGGAATTCGGAGGCGCCGATGTCATTGAGCGTTTCGAGCAGCGCGAGGCTCAGGCCCACGGCGAGCGCCGGGCGCGCCAGCGGCAGCGCCACGCGAAAGAACGCACCGCGCCGGCTTTCGCCCAGCGTGCGGGCGGCCTCCAGCAAGTGGGCCGGCTGCGTCATGAACATGGCGCGCGCGGTCATGTAGACATAGGGGTAGAGCACGAAGCCCAGCACGAAAATCGCACCGGGCATCGAGCGCAGGTCGGGCAGGCGGAACTGGCGCGGGCTGTCGAAGCCCAACGCCCAGCGGATCGCGCCTTGCACCGGCCCGATCGGGTGCAGCAAATCCAGGTAGGCAAAGGCGACAATGTAGGTCGGCATCGCGAGCGGCAGCAGCAGCGCCCAGTGCAGCACGCGCCGCCCCGGAAAGTCGCAGGCCGTGACCAGCCAGGCGCAGCCGGTGCCGATCACCAGCACCAGCACGCCGACACCTGCGAGCAGCACGGCCGTGTTGAGCGCCGCCTGCGGCAGCACATGCGCGAACAGCGGCCCCCAGTGCCCGACACCGGAGCCGAACGCGAGCCATGCGAGCGTCAGCACCGGCGCAAGCACGCCGACGGCGATGGCGAACGACACGCTACGCCAGAGCGGGCCTGCAGCGTGCAGGCCCTGCAGTTGGCGCCGCGCGATCAGCATTCAGGCACCGCCAAGGCGTGCCCGGCCATGTCGATCACTGGTCGAAGCCGACCTTGTCGACAAGCGCACTGGCTTGCTTGCGGTACTTGGCAATCTCGGTGAGCGGCAGCGGGTCGACCTTCAGCTCGCCGATGGTCTCGCCGATGATCGGATCGAGCGCCACGCCCTTGCGCACGGGGTATTCGTAGTTGGTCTGGGCATACAGCGCCTGCGCCGGCTCCGACACCAGGAACTCGAGCAGCTTGACCGCATTGGCGCGCTGCGGCGCGTTCTTTGCCACCGCCGCGCCGCTGATGTTGACGTGCGTGCCGCCGCTCTTCGCGTTGGCGAAAGTCGGGCGAACCACCTTGATGGCATCGCCCCACTTGCGCGCGTCGGTACCGGCCGAAGCGCTCTTCATCTGGCCGACGTAGTACGAGTTGGCCAAGCCGATGTCGCAGATGCCGCCGAGGATGTCGCGCGCCACGTCGCGGTCGCCGCCCGTGGCCTTGCGGGCCAGATTGGCCTTGACGCCGCGCAGCCATTGTTCGGTCTTGGCCTCGCCGTCATGCGCGATCATCGAGGCGACGAGTGCCGTGTTGTAGGGGTGCTGGCCCGCGCGGATGCAAACCTTGCCCTTCCACTTCGGGTTGGCCAGGTCCTCATAGCGGAAGCTGGTGAGCGGCTGATTCTTGTCGGCGTAGAGCACGCGCGCACGCAGCGAGAGCGCGAACCACTGCCCGTCGGCGCCGCGCAGGTTGGCGGGGATGGCCGATTCGAGTGCGGCCGATTTCACCGGCTGCGTCGCGCCGCCGTCCACCAGGTCCATCAGGTTGCCGATGTCCACCGTCATCAGCACGTCGGCCGGCGAGCGCACGCCTTCGGCCTTGACGCGCTCCAGCAGGCCGTCCTTCACGAACACCGTGTTGACCTTGATGTTGCTCTGCGTGCTGAAGGCCGTGATCAACGGTTGAATCAACGCGGCTTCACGCGTCGTATAGAGCGTGAGTTCGTCGTTGGCGGCGTAAGCAGGCAGGGCGGCAGCGGCCAGCCAGGCGGCGGAGACGCCGAGCAATGCGCGGGCGGCGCGGCCTTGAACGCCGAGGCGGTCGGTCATGAAGGATCCTCCAGGTGCAGAGACGTGTTGTGGGATTTCATCGCAACCGTGATGGTGACGATGAGAATCATTATCACTGCCCTTGGGGCGGCTTTTATATCCTTGCACTTACGCGGCGAAGGACTATCGAAGCCCTAATCCACCCATCGGCAAACCTGATCCGGCACGGCGCGCGACGTGCGGAACCGATTGGCCGGGTGCGATGGATCCTCGTAGCCGAAAGAAATGCCGCAGACGATCTGGCGGTCGTCCGGAATCTCGAACCAGCGGTGCAGGAACCTCGAGCGCGACGCAACGGCGGCCTGCGCGATGCTGGCCACGCCCAGGCTGCGCGCCGCCAGCATGAAGTTGCTGACATAGGCGCCGCAATCCAGTGCGCCGTAGGTGCCGAGCAGCGCCTCGGTGGTGATGAGGGCCACATGCGGCGCCCCGAAGAACTTGAAGTTTTCCCGCGCCTGCCGTTCCGATGCCTCGCGGTCGCCGCGTGCAATGCCGACACTCTCGTAGAGCTGAAAGCCGCATTCCCGGCGGCGCTCGCGGTACACGCCGCGGTATTCCGCGGGTGGCGCAATGTCGAACGCAGCGTCGGCTACGGCTTCCTCCGTGTCGAAGGCCTGGCGCAGCCGCCCGGTGGCGGCGGCACTGGCGACGATCACCTGCCACGGCTGCGAGTTGCACCACGAGGCGGTGCGCTGTGCCAGCTCCAGGATGGCGTCGATGGTCTGGCGTGCGACGGGCTCTGCCAGGTAGGCCCGGCAGCTGTACCGCTCGGCAAGAAGAGTCTTGAAAGCCGGTGCGAGCGAAGGGTCGAGGGGCGTGGAAGGCATGGCTACGGCTCCACTGCTCAACGCGCCGAAGGAACCTCGAACACCAGGCAGGTCGTCGTGGCGTGCGCGTACAGCGTGCCGTCGGGCCCGAAGAGCCGCGCCTCGGCCGTGGCGAGCTGCCGGCCGCAATGGATCACCTTGCCCTCTGCGCGGACCCGCTGCACCTTGGGCGTGAGCCCCTTCACGTAGTTCACGCTGAGTTCGGCGGTCGTGTAGGCGCGGCCGGCCGGCATCATCGTGTGGACCGAGCAACCCAGTGCCGAATCGAGCAGCGTGGCAACCCAGCCGCCATGGATCGTGCCGAGCGGGTTCAGGTGCCGCGGCAGCGGTGTGCCCTGGAACACGGCCACGCCGGGGCTCACCGACAGAAGCGTGAAGTCGAGCGTCTTGGCGATCGCCGCATAGGGAATTTCAGCGTTCAGCATCGCCAGCATCATTTCGAGCCCGGTCTTGCCTGCGATCTGTTCGGGGCGGGCGAGTCCCGGGCCGGGGCCGGCTTCAAGACGCTCGACCACCTGGCGTTCTTCGGCGATCCAGGCGTCGATGGCAGAGGGGGCGGTCATGGAATAACTCCAGATAGTTGTAGGTACAATTATTGTAGCTACAATAAAAACATGAACACCGCTCTGAAGCCTGCTCAGCTGAAGCCCCAAGGATGTACCAATTTCCGCCTGCGCCGGCTCTCTAGGCTGGCGTCGCGTTTCTATGACGCGCACGTTGCGCCCAGCGGGCTCAAGACCACGCAGTATTCACTGCTCTCGCACGTGCTGCATTTCGGCCCGCTGCGCCCGGTCGACCTCGCGCGCGAGATGAACGTCGACGCCTCCACGCTCACGCGCAATCTCAAGCCGCTGCTGGCGGCGGGCTTCCTGGTGCAGACCGAGGGGCCCGATGCGCGCAGCCGCATGCTGGCGATCACCGACGCGGGCCGCGACAAGCGGGCCGAGGCGCAGCGCCTGTGGCACGGCGCGCAGCTGGCGCTCAACGACATTCTCGGCACGGAGCGCGTGCTGGCGCTGCATGCCCTTCTCGACGAAAGCCTGGAATTGCTGCAGCGCGCAGGGCTGGGCGATGGACAACCGGAAGACCAAACAGGAGCCCTCGATGAATGAAGAAACCTCTGTCCGGCGCCATGCGCTCTGGCTCGTGCTGCTCGCAGCCGCCGGCGCTTTCGCGCTCACGATGGGCGTGCGCCAGACGATGGGCCTGTTCCTCTCGGCGCTCAACACCTCGACTGCGCTCGGCATCGGCAGCATCAGCCTCGCGTTCGCGTTCGGGCAGCTCTGGTGGGGGCTCACGCAGCCCTTCGCGGGTGCCGCGGCCGACCGCATCGGCGCCGGGCGCGTGGTGGTCATCGGGGTGCTGCTGGTGGCCGTCGGCACGCTGATCACGCCGCTCATGACAAGCACGGCGGGCCTGATCTTCGCCATTGGCGTGCTCGCCGCCGGCGGCGCCGGCATGGCGGGCCCTTCGGTGTTGATGGCCGCGACCACCCGCCTGGTGCCGGCGAACAAGCGTGGCCTGGCCACCGGCATGGTGAATGCCGGCGGCTCGTTCGGGCAGTTCGCGATGGCGCCGATCGCGGTCGGCCTGACGGCGGCCGTGGGCTGGGCCGGCGCCATGCAGTGGCTCGGCGTGCTGGTGCTGCTGGCGCTGCCGGCCGCGTGGGTGCTCAAGGGCAATTCGAACGCGATGGCCGCGGCCTCGGCGGCCGCATCGGGCACGAAGCCGCTGAGCGCACGCCAAGCCATCGGCCAGGCGCTCGCGACGCCCAGCTACCGCTACCTGAGCCTGGGCTTCCTGGTCTGCGGCTTCCACGTGGCCTTCCTTGCCACGCACTTGCCCGGCGTCGTCGCGGCCTGCGGGTTGCCGGCGGAAGTCGGTGGCTGGGCGCTCGCGATGATCGGGCTCTTCAACATCGTCGGCAGCCTTGCCATGGGCTGGGCCGTGGGGCGCTGGCGCATGAAGTCGCTGCTGTCGCTGGTCTATGCCACGCGCGCCATCGCCGTGCTGGTGTTCCTGCTGGCGCCGAAGACGACCGCGGTCATGCTGGTGTTCGCCGCCGTGCTGGGCGTGACCTTCCTGTCGACCGTGCCGCCGACCGCCGGCCTCGTCGCCAAGATGTTCGGGCCGGCCAACATGGCGATGCTGTTCGGCATCGTGATGCTGGCGCACCAGGTCGGCGGCTTCCTCGGCGCGTTCCTGGGCGGCTACGTCTTCCAGGCCACGGGCAGCTACGACATCGTCTGGTACATCGACATCGCGCTCGCCGCCGGCGCCGCGCTGGTGCACCTGCCCATCCGCGAAGCGCGGCTCGTGCGTTCGACGAAGCTGGCGGCGGCATGAGCACGCACCGGGCTGCACGGCACGGAGGCCGGTGAATGAGCCAGGAACTCGATCCGCGCACGCGGCTGCTGCTCGAAGCGCCGATCGTGCCTACGCTGCTGCGCCTGGCGGCGCCCAACGTGCTCGTGATGCTGGCGCAGGCTTCCGTCGGGCTCATCGAAACCTACTTCGTCGGCAAGCTGGGTACCGAGGCGCTCGCAGGCATGGCCCTGGTGTTCCCCATCGTCATGCTGATGCAGATGACGTCGAGCGGCGCGATGGGCGGCGGCATTGCCTCGTCCATTGCGCGGGCCCTGGGTGCACGCCGCCGCGATGATGCCGACGCACTGGTGTGGCACGCGGTGGTCATCGCCATCGGCTTCGGCTTGCTCTTCTCGCTCGCGCTGCTGGCGGGCGGGCGCTGGCTGTACGGCATCATGGGCGGCACCGGCGCCTCGCTCGAGGCGGCGCTGACGTATTCGAACTGGGTGTTTGCGGGCGCGGTGCTGGTGTGGCTCTTCAACTCGCTGTCGGCCATCATCCGCGGCACCGGCAACATGGCGGTACCGGCGAACGTGACGGTGGCAGGCGTGGTGTTCCTCATTCCCACTTCGCCATTGCTGATCTTCGGCTGGGGGCCGCTGCCGGGCATGGGCATTGCGGGCGGCGCGATGGCGCTGCTGCTGTATTACCTGCTGGGCTCGGTGGCGCTCATCGTCTACCTGCGCTCGCCACGCAGCCTGCTGCGCCCGACGCTCGCCGCGCTGAAGCTGCGCTGGCCGCTGTTCCGCAACATCCTGGGCATCGGGCTCGTGGGTGCGGTGTCGACCGTAGCAACCAATCTGTCGATCGGCATCGCCACGGCACTGACCGGTCATTTCGGTTCAGGCGCACTGGCAGGCTATGGCACCGCGTCGCGGCTCGAATACCTGCTGGTGCCGCTGGTGTTCGGCCTTGGCGCGCCGCTGGTTGCGATGGTCGGCACCTGCATGGGGGCCGGGCAGCGCGAACGCGCGCTGCGCGCCACATGGGCGGGTGCCGCGCTGGCGTTTGCACTGACCGAAACCATCGGGCTCGCCGCGGCCCTGTTTCCGCGGCCTTGGCTGCTGCTGTTCGGCAATGACCCCGCCATGCTCGAAACGGGCGCCCATTACTTGCGCGTGGTGGGGCCGCTTTATGGTTTCTTCGGTGTTGGCCTGGTGCTGTACTTTGCCTCGCAAGGGGCGGGGCGCTTGCTGTGGCCCGTGCTCGGCAACATCGCGCGGCTCGCCGTCGCCGGCATCGGCGGTGGGCTGGCGTTGCGCTGGGGCGGCGGGCTGACCGGCGTATTTGCCGCGCAAGGCGTGGCGCTCGTGGTGTACGGCATCGTCATCGCGTCGGCGATCGCAGGCGGCGCATGGTTCGGCCGTGTGGGCTGGCCACGCTCGCCCACCAATCTGCTGCGGCGCGTGGCGGCGCAAGCCTGAGGCCGGCTTTCAGCTCAGGCAAGGCCTATCGCGCGAAATCAATAGCGGTAGGGATTGTTGGGCCGGCGGTCATAGCGATTGGGCACGCCGTCACCATCGTAGTCCCTGCGGCCGTAGCGGCGTTCTTCCCAATGGCGATGCCGGCGGTCTTCGTAGCGATCATGGCCGCGGTGGTAGCCCGGGCCGTAGTAGTGGTGGCGCGGAGGCGGCGGCGCATAGTAGTGATGGCGCGGGGGCGGCGGCGCGGGCACGACATACACCTGCGCCTGGATGAAGCGGCCGCCGGTCTGGGCTTGCGCCGGAGCGCTGAGGGCGGCCAGCGAGAGCAGGGCTGCGGCGCTGATTGCGAAGATGAGCTTTTTCATGGCAACTCCAATGGAGTGGTTGGAAGCCCTATCGTCGTGGCTCCATGTGAACGCTGTGTAAGGCTGGAGCGAAATCCGATGAAGAGCTGTAAGCCGCTGCGCAGCCGTTCCGCCATCCTAGGCGCCTTGCGCCGGATCCGAAACCAGCCGAACGGACGTCAGCCGTGCGGCGGAGGCAGCATCCGCCGGAGCGCCTCGAAAAACAGGTCCGACTGTTCGCGTTCGCCCTGGATCTGCGCCGCGGCGAGCGCCGCCAGCTTGGCATCGACGGGAACCAGCGGGCGTCCGGTCGACTGCGCAATGACCTGGTGCAGGCTTGCGCGTTCCAGGTAGTAGAGATCGTCGTAGGCATGCGCAATGGTGGCGCCCACCACGATCACGCCGTGGTTCGCGAGGAAGGCCACGTCCTTTCCTTCCATGGCGCGCGCGATGCGCTCGCCCTCGGCATTGTCGAGCGCGAGCCCGTTGTACACCGCGTCGATCGCGATGCGGTTCATGTAGCGCATCGCGTTCTGGCTCAGCGTGGGGTCGAGCGCGCGATCGGCCGTGAGCGTGAGCGCGGTGGCATACGGCATGTGGCAATGCAGCACGACGGCGCGGCCGGTCAGGCGGTGCACCGCGCCATGAATGAACAGCGCGGTCGGCTCCACCCGGTGGCGGCCGGCAAGCACGTCGCCGTGCACGTCGATCAGCACGATGTCGTCGGGCCCGATCTCGCTCCAGTGCAGGCCGCGCGGATTGATCAGGTAGCGGTCCTGCGCACCGGGCAGCATCACGCTGAAGTGGTTGCAGACCCCTTCGGACAGGCCGTGGTGCGCGGCGGCGCGCAGTGCAAGCGCGAGGTCTTCGCGCAACTTGCGCACGGCGGGGCTGGCGTAGTCTGAATCTGCGGACATCGACAGGACCTCGTGGATGTGTGGATGGATGTGACTAGAAAAAATGCGCTCAGGCGCGGGTTGCGCCTGCATAGGCTGCAACGAATTTCTGGGCATCGGCGCGCACCTCCCACGCTTGCTTGCCGGGCTTGTACAGCGCGGAGCCGATGCCGAAGCCGGACGCGCCAGCCGCGCGCCACTCGGCCATGTTGGCCGGCGTGATACCGCCCACGGGCATCAGCGGCGTGCCGGCGGGCAACACGGCGAGCAGCGCCTTCACCACCGCGGGCGATGCCAGTTCGGCCGGAAAGAGCTTGAGCCCGGTCGCGCCGGCGGCGAGTGCGCCGAAGGCTTCGGTCGGCGTCATCACGCCGGGCAGGCAGACCATGCCGAGCCGCACGGCTTCGGCGATGACCTCGGCATTGAAGTTGGGCGACACGATCAGCTCGCCGCCGGCCGAATGCACGTAGCGCACCTGCTGCACGTCGAGCACCGTGCCGGCACCCACCAGCGCTTGCGGAAACCGCGTGCGCATCAGCGTGATGCTGGCATAGGGCTTGGGCGAATTGAGCGGCACTTCGAGCAGCCGGAAGCCGGACTCGACGATGGCATCGCCTACGTCGGCGGCCTCGGGGGGCGTGAGCCCGCGCAGGATGGCGACCAGCGGCAGCTCGCGCATTGCGGCTTCGAATTTTTCTTGGGGAGTCGTCATGGGAGCGTTCTGTCTGTGTCGAGAAAACCGGACAGCGCATGCAGTCCGGCCCAGGTGGCTTCGGCGCCGAGCGTGCGCGTGGCGGTGCCGGTGGCGCTGAGCGCGAGCGTGTAGCGCTGCGTCAGCGCGGGGGAGCCGATCAGCACCACTTCGCCGAACGCATGCAGCGACTGCGTGCGCAGTTCTTCGCCGATCAAGAGGCCCGAGAGATAGCTGGCGAGCTCCTGCACGGGCATGCGTTCGAACAGCGCCAGCGTGCGCGCGCCGAAGGCGTTGTGCAGCAGGCCCTGGCCGTTGTCGGCACGGGTAACGCCCTGCACGAAGGCTGCCTCGTCGAGCGGTGCATCGGCGTCGAGCGTGCGCGCCAGAATCGAGTGCTGGCTCAGCAGCGCATAGAACTCGCCGGTCATGAAGGTGCGAAAGCCCGTGACGCGGCCCTTCTTGACCGTGGCCCACTTGTTGTGCGTGCCCGGCAGCACGAAGACGCCTTCGTCGACATTCATCAAAGCCATGGCGCCGAAGATCTGCACCTCTTCGCCGCGCATGACATCGGGAACGCCGTCATGCTCGTCGCTGAGGCCCGGCACGATGGCAATGCGCGAGCCCGGCAGCACGTCGATGTCGATGATCTTGCGGCCCACTTCGACGCGGCCCGCCGGGCAGGCGCAATACGGCGCCTCGATCCAGCCCTGCTTGCTGCCGGCCATGCCGGAGATCAGACAGCGCGCGCCTTCGAGCCGCATCCAGTCGCCGAACAAGGCTTCGAAGACGGCGGGGAAGCCGCCCGCCGGCACTTTGAGAATGCCGCGCGCGTCGCTGCGCTCTTCGAGCATCTTCCCGCCGGCGTCGAGCAACGCGCCGCGCAGGGAGCTCGTGCCCCAGTCGATTGCTACAAGTCTTGTCATCCTAGTGATTGTCGCGCGGCACGAAGGCCCCGCGGCGCCCGCGCAGGAACGCGAGGTCGGCCCCCTGGTCGGCCTGCAGCACCGTGTCGACATAGAGCTTCCAGTAGCCCGAGTCGAGCGGCGCCTTGGGTGCGACCCATTTCTCGAGGCGGCGCGCGAGCTCCTCGTCGCTCACGTGCAGATGCAGCTTGCGGTTGGGCACGTCGAGTTCGACGATATCGCCGTCCTGCACCAGCGCGAGCGGACCGCCTGCGGCGGCTTCGGGCGCCGTGTGCAGCACCACCGTGCCGTAGGCAGTGCCGCTCATGCGCGCATCGCTGATGCGGACCATGTCCGTGATGCCCTTGCGCAGCACCTTCGGCGGCAGCGGCATGTTGCCCGACTCGGCCATGCCCGGGTAGCCGCGCGGGCCGCAGTTCTTCAGCACCATGACGCAGTGCTCGTCGATGTCGAGGTCCTCGTCGTCGATGCGCTTGTGCAGATCGTCGGCGTTCTCGAACACCACTGCGCGGCCCTTGTGCACCAGCAGCTCGGGCGTGGCGGCGCTCGGCTTGATGATGGCGCCGTTGGGCGCGAGATTGCCGCGCAGCACGCAGATGCCGGCCTTGTCCTTGAAGGGCTCGGCGAGCGGGCGGATCACCTGCGGGTTGTAGTTCTCGGCGTCCTTCACGTTGTCCCACAGCGTCTGGCCGTTGGCGGTGATCGCGTCCTTGTGCAGGTGCTCGGCAATTTCCTTGATGACCACCGGCAGGCCGCCCGCGTAGCAGAAGTCTTCCATCAGGAAGCGGCCCGAAGGCTGCAGGTCGACCAGGCAGGGCAGTTCGGAAGCGAGCCGGTCGAAGTCGTCGAGCGACAGGTCGACACCGATGCGTCCCGCAATGGCCAGCAGGTGAATCACGAGGTTGGTCGAGCCGCCGATGGCCGCATTGACCTTGATGGCGTTCTCGATGGCCTCGCGCGTGAGGATCTTCGACATGACGAGGTCTTCATGCACCATGTCGACGATGCGCCGACCGGCCATGCGCGCGAGCACGTTGCGGCGGCCGTCGACGGCGGGACAGGCCGCATTGCCGGGCAGGCCGATACCGAGCGATTCGACCATACAGGCCATGGTGCTCGCGGTGCCCATCGTCATGCAGTGGCCGTGGCTGCGGTGCATGCAGCTCTCGGCCTCGAAGAAGTCCTGCAGCTTGAGCGTGCCGGCGCGCACCTGCTCGCTCATCTGCCACACGCCGGTGCCCGAGCCCAGTTCCTGCCCGCGCCATTTGCCCGAGAGCATCGGGCCGCCCGAGACCCCGATGGTCGGCAGGTCGACACTGGCCGCACCCATCATGAGCGCGGGCGTGGTCTTGTCGCAGCCCATGAGCAGCACTACGCCGTCGAGCGGGTTGCCGCGAATGCTCTCTTCCACGTCCATGCTCGCGAGGTTGCGGTACAGCATGGCGGTGGGACGCAGCAGCGTTTCGCCGAGCGACATCACCGGAAACTCGACGGGAAAGCCGCCCGCTTCGTACACGCCGATCTTCACCTGCTCGGCGAGCGTGCGGAAGTGCGAATTGCAGGGCGTGAGTTCGCTGAAGGTGTTGCAGATGCCGATGACCGGACGACCGTCGAACTGGTCGTGCGGCACGCCCTTGCCTTTCATCCAGCTGCGGTAGATGAAACCGTCGCGGTCATTGCGGCCGAACCATTGCTGGCTGCGCAATTCGCCGGGCTTTTTCTTGGGGGAAGTGCTCATCGGTCTTGTCTCCGTTTACGACCGCTTACGCCTCAAACCTCAGGGTTTGTCCTGCCGAACGGCCATTTCAATCATCATATGATAAGCGCGATCAACACGCCGAGACCCTTAGTGTTTTCGAGCGTCGAGATACCAAATTTCATATTACATACATGATCAAAAACATCCACGGTCGCACGCTCGAGTTGCTCGGCGAAGCGGTCGTGGCCGGTCGGTATGCCATAGGTGCGTCGATACCGGCCGAGCCCATCCTGGGTGAGGAGCTGGGCGTGAGCCGCACCGTGGTGCGGGAAGCCATCAAGTCGCTCGCGGCCAAGGGCCTGATCGTGACGGGACCGAAGGTCGGCACGCGCGTGCTGCCGCAGGACAAGTGGAACTGGTTCGACCCCGACGTCATCACCTGGCAGTCGCGCGCCGGCCTCACGCCCGAGTTCCTGCGCGACCTGCAGGATCTGCGTCGCGTGGTGGAGCCGGCGGCTGTGCGGCTCGCGGCGGAACGGGCCAGCCCGCAAGACATCGAGGAAATAGAGCGCGCCTTCGCCGGCATGAAAGAGGCCGTGGAGAACGGTGGCGACTACGTCACCTTCGACCTGCGCTTCCACAACGGCCTGTTGAGCGCCGCGCGCAACCGCATGCTGGCGCAGATGAGCAAGGCACTCAGCGCGCTGCTGCGCACCAGCTTCGAGATATCGACCACCAAGGCCGATGGCCCCGCGCTCTCGCTGCCGCTGCACCGCGCGGTGCTCGATGCGGTGATTGCGCACGATCCGGCCAAGGCCGAGCGCGCGGTGATCCGCCTGATCGACGGCGCGCGGCAAGACATCGAGGACGTGCTCGGTTCGCGCCGGCGCCTGCCCAGGCTCAGCCGGCCGCCTCCGAGGCTCAAGGCCACGTAGCTGCGGGCCGAATGCTCCCGGCACCGGCCTGTATTTCGACCATTTTTTTCACCCACGCTCGCATACCGAGCATTTCCGTCAAGAAGAAGGAGACACCATGAAAGTAGCCGTGAAGTCGCTGATTGCGCCGACATTGTTCGCGCTGGGGTTGCTGGCGTCCGCGGGCCCTGCCGCCGCCCAGGACAAGCTCACTGTCTGGTGGGTCAAGGGCTTCTACAAGGCGGAGGACGAAGCGCTGTTCGCCGCCATCAAGAAGTTCGAAGAGAAGAACAAGAACGTGAAGATCGAACTGTCGCAGTACCCGATCCAGGACATGATCCCCAAGACCGTGTCCGCGCTCGACTCGGGCAGCCCGCCCGACGTGGCGTACGCCGACGTGTACGACTTCCAGGTCACGGGCAAGTGGGCCTACGACGGCAAGCTCGAAGACATCAGCAGCGTGCTCACGCCGATGAAGGACCGCTTCGCGCCCAACACGCTCGAGACCACCTACCTCTATAACGACCAGACCAAGAGCAAGGCCTATTACGCCTTCCCGATCAAGCAGCAGACGATGCACATCGAGTACTGGCGCGACATGCTGACGGAAGCGGGCTTGAAGGAATCGGACATTCCGGGCACCTGGAAGGAATACTGGTCGTTCTGGTGCGAAAAGGCACAGCCCGCCAGCCGCAAGGAAAGCGGCAAGCGCACCTTCGGCATCGGCATGCCGATGGGCGTGGACTCCAGCGACTCCTTCTATTCGTTCCTGACCTTCATGGACGCCTACAACGTCAAGCTGGTGGACGACAACGGCAAGCTGCTGGTCGACGACCCGAAGGTGCGCGCCGGCCTGATTGGTGCGCTGACCGACTACACCGCGCCTTACACCAAGGGCTGCACGCCGCCTTCTTCCACCAGCTGGAAGGACCCGGACAACAACGTCGCGTTCCACAACAAGACCACGCTGATGACGCACAACGCGACCATCTCCATTGCCGCCAAGTGGCTCGACGATTCGAACAACGCCTCGCTCACGCCTGAACAGCGCGAGGAAGCGCGCAAGAACTACACCGAGCGCATCCGCACGGCCGGCTTTCCGAGCAAGCCCGACGGCAGCAAGATGGTCTATCGCAGCGCGGTGAAGACCGGTGTGGTGTTCAAGGACGCCAAGAACAAGGCGCGCGCCAAGGAGTTCGTGGCCTTCCTGCTGCAGGAGGAAAACCTCACGCCGTACGTCGAGGGTTCGCTGGGCCGCTGGTTCCCCGTGACCAAGACCGGGCAGCAGCGTGACTTCTGGAAGGCCGATCCGCACCGCCTCTCGGTCTACAACCAGTACGCCGCCGGCACCGTGACCTTCGAATTCACCAAGAACTACAAGTTCACCGTGCTCAACAACGAGAACGTCTGGGCCAAGGCCATGAGCCGCATCGTGACCGACAAGGTTCCGGTGGACAAGGCCGTGGACGAGATGATCGCGCGCATCAAGACGGTGGCGGCCCAGTAAGCCGCCATAGCAACCACTCACCGGGCTGACTCGCATGAGCTCCACCGCCACCGCCACCGCCGCGCCGCTGCCGGCGCCTCTCGTCAATCTTGGAGCGCGGCATGCGCGCTGGCAGTTCTGGGGCGCGGTGATGGTCGTGCCCTACCTGCTGGTGTTCGTGGTCTTCGTGCTGTACCCGGTGGGCTACGGGCTGTGGCTCGCCCGCCATCCGCAAAGCTACGTGAAGCTGGTCGAAGACCCGATCTTCTTCCGCTCGGTGATCAACACGGCCATCTTCCTGGTCGTGGCGATCAACATCAAGATGCTCGTGGCACTCGTGCTCTCGGGCTTCTTCGTGACATCGCGCTGGTGGATCAAGATCGTCTCGGCGATCTTCATCCTGCCATGGGCGATGCCCTCGATTCCCACCATCCTGTCGATCCGCTTCATGCTCAACCCCGAGTGGGGCGTGATCAACAGCACCATCTTCCGCCTCACCGGTGCCGATGGTCCCAACTGGCTGAACGACCCTTCGCTGGCGCTGGCCTTCGCGATGATCGTGCACATCTGGAAGTCGCTGCCGTTCTGGACGCTCATCCTCGTGGCTGGCCGGCTGGCCATTCCCACGGAGCAGTACGAAGCCGCCTCGGTCGACGGCGCCTCGTCGTGGCAGAAATTCCGCTTCGTGAGCTGGCCCGCGCTGAAGACGCTCTACATCACGTCGCTGATCCTCTCGATGATCTGGACGCTGGGTGACTTCAACAGCGTCTACCTGCTGACCGGCGGCGGACCTGCCGACCTCACGCATGTGCTTGCGACGCTGGGCATCCGCTACCTGCGGCTCGACCAGGTCGATCTGTCGATGGCATCCATCGTGGTGGCGCTGCCACTCGTGCTACCGCTCGTGTACTTCATGATGAAGAGGCTCTCGAAATGAAGTCCTGGACCCCCAAGGCCATAGCGACCGAGGCCAAGCTGCTGCTGATCGGCATTCCGGTGCTGCTGTGGACGCTGATCCCGGTCTACCACATGGTGCTGTTCGCGATCTCGTCGAAAGACTCCGCGACCTCGGGCCACCTGTGGCCCAAGAACCCGACGCTGGACAACTTCCGCATCGTGTTCCAGCAGAAGCACTTCTACCTCGACCACTTCTGGCTGCAGCTGTGGAACTCGCTCCTGATCGCGTTGTCGGTCGGCGCGCTCACGCTGTTCGTCGCGACCACGGCCGCGTTCGCGATCAGCCGGCTGCGCGTGCGTGGCGGGCGCACGGTGATGAACCTGGCGCTCTTCACCTACTTCATTCCCGCGGCCTTCCTCGCGGTGCCCATGTACAAGACCATGGGCAACTACGGCCTGCTCAACAGCCAGTGGGCGCTGATCCTCGCGATGGTGACCATCGCCTCGCCGTACTGCATCTGGGTGCTGAAGCAGGCGTCGGACAAGCTGCCCTACGAGCTCGACGAAGCCGCCCGCATGGACGGCGCCTCGCCGCTGCAACTGTTCCGCCTCGTGTACCTGCCGCTGATGGTGCCGTCGCTGGTGGCGGTGGGCACCTATTCGCTGCTGCTGGCGTGGAACGAATACCTCTACGCCTTCCTGCTGCTGTCGAACGACAGGAGCGTGACGCTGGCGGTGGCGCTCGGCAACTTCCTCTCGGCCGACGATTCGCCGTGGGAGCTGCTGATGGCCACCGGCCTCATCTACGCATTGCCGCCCGCGGCGATCTACTACGCCTTCAAGCGCTACATGGTGGGCGGACTCACCGCTGGTGCCGTCAAGAGCTGAGCGAACCTGGGAATAAAAAAATGGCATCCGTATCTTTTCGCAATATCCAGAAATCCTTCGGCAAGGTCCAGATCATCCAGGGCCTGAGCTTCGACATCACCGACGGCGAATTCGTCGTGCTGGTCGGGCCTTCGGGCTGCGGCAAGTCGACCCTGCTGCGCATGCTCGCGGGCCTCGAAGACATCAGCGGCGGCGAGATCATGATCGACAGCCGCGTGGTCAACGACCTCGAGTCGAAGGACCGCGACATCGCCATGGTGTTCCAGAGCTATGCGCTCTACCCGCACATGACCGTGGGCGAGAACATGGGCTTCAGCCTGCGCCTGCGCAACGCCGAGAAGTCGGTGACCGACGAACGCGTGTCGCGGGCCGCGAAGATCCTCAACCTCGACGCACTGCTCGGACGCTACCCGCGCGAACTGTCGGGGGGGCAGCGCCAGCGCGTGGCCATGGGGCGCGCCATCGTGCGCGACCCGAAGGTCTTCTTGTTCGACGAGCCGCTGTCCAACCTCGACGCCAAGTTGCGCGTGGCCATGCGGGCCGAGATCAAGGCGCTGCACCAGCGCCTCAAGACCACCACGGTCTACGTGACGCACGACCAGATCGAAGCCATGACCATGGCCGACCGCATCGTGGTGATGCACGACGGCATCGTCGAGCAGATCGGCACGCCGCTCGACCTGTACGACCGTCCCGACAACCTGTTTGTCGCACAGTTCATCGGCTCGCCGTCGATGAACGTGATCGAGGGCACGGTGCGGCGCTCGGGCACCGAATGCCACGTCGAGGCGCACGGCGCGCGTTGGCCCGTGCCGCCGGGCACCTCGGCACCCGACGGCCAGCCGGTGCACTACGGCATCCGCCCTGGCGACATCACGCTGGGCGGGGGCAGCGGCGTCAATGCGCAGGTTATCGTGGTCGAGCCCACGGGCGCCGAAACCGAACTGCTGGTGCAGGTCGGCGAAGCGAAGCTGGTCCTGGCGGTGCACGGCCGTGTCGATGCGCAGCCCGACCAGACCGTGGGCCTGGCCATCGATGCCGACCGCGTGCACCTGTTCGACCGCCAGAGCGGCCGGCGCATGCCCTGAGCTGAGCTGAACTGAGCTTCCTTCCGGCTCAGTCGGTGCGCAGCCGTAGCAGCGCCCGCACGAAGCCGTGGTCCGAGCGCGAGCGGTCGCGCCCTTCGTGCAGGTGGTCGTTGAAGTAATCGACCCGGCGCACGTCGCCCAGGCTGCGCCGGCTCGTCGCCACGAACTCCTCGCTCACGAAGATCTGGTCGAGCACGGCCGGAAAGCCCTGATGGATGTGCGAATAGGCCACATCTTTCTTGAGCGCCGACTCGCCCTGCATCTCGTACGCATTGAACAGCGCCACGTCGCGCGCGGCCTTGTCGTAGGCCACCTCGGAGGTGGCGGCCACCAGTTGCGTGGTGACGCTGTGCGGCTCGTCGTTGAAGTCGCCCATCACCACCAGCGGCGTGTTCGTACCCTGCAGCAGGTCGATCACGATGCAGCGCAGGGCCGCCGCTTCGACGCCCCGCATGACCAGCGAGCGCAGCGAAGCCATCGCGCCGACCTTGCGGTCCTCCCGGTCTTCGAGGGGGTTGCCTTGCGCGTCCTGCAGGAATTTCGGCCGCTTGGACTTGAGGTGCGCTGTCAGAACATGCACCTGCTGGCCGTGCTTCATGCGCAGCGTGACCAGAAAAGGCGGGCGCTCGAAGCGCGTATGCGGGCCCAGGCCCGGCACGTCGATGCCGAAACCCGCCGGAAAGTCGACAAAGGATTGGCTGTGGTCCACCGGCAGCCGCGTGGCGATGCCCACCCGCGGCGTGCCCTGCGCGCCGTTGTGCGGCGGCGTGTTCTCGGCGCCCGGCACCGCGACGAAGTCATAGCGCAGGCCGCTGCGCGCAATCGCGGCCTTCAGCGCACTCTCGTCCCAGACCTCTTGCACCGCAAGCACGTCGGCGTTGAGCGCGTGAATGCGCTCGCCGATCCAGCCGATCTTGCGTTCGTATTCGCGCTCGTCATACGCATCCTGGTTCTCGTAGTACACGCGGTGCGGATTTGCGAGATTCAGCAGGTTGCAGGTCGCGACGAAAAGCGTGGCGTAGTTGGGCGGTATGTATTGCATGGACCGCGATTGTGTCCCCCTGGCGACGGCCGAGCGCACGCTTTGGTATTAACGAGCAAGGAGAGGGCGGGGCTGCTTTGTGGCGTAGCTGACAAAAGGCGCGAGAAATGTGCTGAATTTGTGCTCCCGCACCATTTGTGTCCAGATTCGTAAAACGACAATTCGATGCTGCGGACTCTTTTTGTCCGCACCGCGGACGCCTATGGTCCGCGCCAAACACCCAACGGGAGGAAACCAAAGATGAAGATTCGAACGAGCAGTGCTGTCTTGCTGGCATGCGCTGCGCTTGCCGCTTGTCAATCTGCCCCCTTGTACGAACCTGGTCGCCGCGCGCTCGTCGCAGCCCAGGAAGACGAGGAGCGCACCGTGGTCGGCCAGCCGGTGCCCGGCACCACCTTCGCTCAGCTTCGGCCGAGCATGAGCTACGCGGAAGTCATCAAGATCGCGGGCAAACCCAACGCCGAAACCGTCCGGAACACCGGCAAGGCTTGGATCCCCACCTACAACGGCACCGACCGGTGGCGCCATTACCTTGCCTACAAAGGCCAAGGCGTGCTGGTCTTTGCCGGCACGGCCGGCGGAGAAATTGCCGAGATCTCGCGTACCAGGTCTTACACGCCCGACGTGCTGATCCAGATCGTGCACAACCCCGCCGACAGCGGGAAGCTCTGAAGCCGAAGCTTCCGGTTCTTCACACACCACTGCAGAAAAAAGATCGGCAAACGATGATCATCGGAGTTGACCTTGGGACCACTCACAGCCTGGTGGCCATCTGGCGCGATGGGCGCGCCCAACTTGTTCCCAATGCGCTCGGCGAATTTCTGACGCCGTCGGTCGTGAGCATCGACGAGGACGAAAGCATTCTTGTCGGACGGGCGGCGCGCGAACGTTTGCAGAGCCACCCATCGCGCACCGTGGCGGCATTCAAGCGCGCCATGGGCACCGCCAAGCAGTTCGATCTCGCAGCGCGGCGTTTTCGCGCCGAAGAGCTTTCGTCGCTGGTCCTCCGCTCGCTCAAGGCCGACGCCGAGGCCTTTCTCGGAGAAATGGTGCATGACGCTGTCATCACGGTGCCAGCGTACTTTTCCGACGCACAGCGCCAGGCCACGCGATCTGCAGGTGCCCTGGCCGGCTTCACACAGGTCAGCCTGCTCAATGAGCCCACGGCAGCGGCATTGGCATACGGTCTCAATCAACGGGACAGCGAAACGCAGTTCCTGGTGTTTGACCTCGGTGGCGGAACCTTCGATGTTTCAATTCTCGAAATGTTCGATGGCGTAATGGAGGTTCGAGCAACGGCGGGCGACAACCATCTCGGTGGCGAAGACGTGGACTCGCTGCTGGTGAGTGCCTTCATTGCGCATACCAAACTGCCGGAGAAGCTCTCCAACAATGCCACGCTGCGAGCCCAGATTGGCGCGCGTGCCGAGGCGGCCAAACGCGCGCTGGAGACACGCGAAAGCGTCACGATCTCCGTTACGGCGCAGCGGCAGGAGTACACCATGGAGTTGACCGCCGATACTTTGGCGACGGTGATTGCTCCTTTGTTGGAGCGGCTTCGTGCACCCATCGAACGAGCATTGCGCGATGCCAAGATTCGCGCCAGCGAACTCGAGGCCATCGTGCTTGCAGGCGGCAGCACGCGGTTGCGTTCGGTGCGGCAACTCGTGGCGCGGATGTTCGGCAGATTCCCGGAGACGGCGATCAACCCGGACGAAGTCGTCGCAATGGGCGCAGCTGTTCAAGCGGGTCTGAAGATGAACGATGCGGCGCTTTCCGAGCGCGTGTTGACCGACGTCTGCCCCTACACGTTGGGCATCGAAACTTCGCGCCACTTTGGCGACGGGCGCCTCGCCCCTGGTTTCATGGCGCCAATTTTGGACCGCAACACGGTCATTCCTGCCAGTCGGGTGCAGCGTTTCTATCCGGTGGCCGACTTCCAGAACCTGTTGCGGATCGTGGTTTATCAAGGTGAGGCACGACGCGTCCAGGACAACATCCTGTTGGGGCAGTTCGATCTCGAGATGCCGAAGGGGCGAATGGGGGAGGTGGGAGCCGATGTGCGCTTTACCTATGACGCGAGCGGGCTGCTCGAAGTCGAAGCAACGCCCGTGAAGGATGACCGGCCTGCCGGTGCACCGCGGCAACTCGTGATCGAGAACTCGACGGATCGGCTCTCCCCCGAAGAGATTTCCATGCGACTTGCCGCGCTGAGACAACTCAAGATTCATCCGCGTGAGAAGCTGGAAACCCGCACGCTTCTTGCGCGCGCTGAACGTTTGCATCAACAACTGTTGGGGCAGGCGCGTGAGCATCTTGCCGATGCCATCAGCCGCTTCGAAGTGGCGCTCAATACCCAAGAAGAGCGGAGTATCGCGCCGGCGCGCACGCAGCTCGAGATGCTCGTCGCCACGGTGGAAAAAGATAGATTTCTGCTGGACGAAGAGCAATGAACGCCGCCGATCTGACGGGCTGCTTTGCCCGCCTCGGCTTGCCTGCCGATGCTGACGTGCGATCCATCAAGCGCGCCTATGCAAAGGCACTCAAGCTGCTTGATATTGCCACGCAACCCGAACGCTTTGCACAACTGCGGCAGGACTACGAACAGGCACTGGCCATCGAAGGCGCACGGGGATCAACGGATTTTGCGCCGCAGGCAGGGGATGTACCCGACCCCGTTCCCGGCGAGAGCTTCGATCGATTCGAATCGGTGAACCCAAGCCCTATGGCGAGTGCGGCACCGGAGGGAACCGCCGAAGCAGCTTTCGATGACGACGAGCCATACGTCTTCGAATCGGAATCACCATTGCCGGATGCCTTTGCGCCAGAAGGGCTCCTCGACCAATTGAAACGCTCGGCAACCTTTGCGTCCGACAACGTAGCTGCAGCGATCATGGTGCTCCGGGGAATCGTCGAAACCGACGCAATGACCTCGTTGGCCCGGCGAGATGCCTTCGAGGTTTTGCTCGTGGAAGCGCTGCGGGTACGACAGTTTCGGGCTTGCAATGGCGCGCTGCTTCTTGCTGCGGCCGAAGTTTTCGGTTGGCGCGTTGATGGCGCAAGGCATCTTTCGCGCATGGGGTTCTCTGGCTCCATCATGAATGCGGTGCTCGATGAAGTCAGCCAGACCTCCCAGGCGCGGCTTCAGCGGATGCTGCTACTTGCCGGAGAGCCCACGGCCGCTGGCGCGTTGAAGTTATGGAAGCCGGAGCAAGAGATCAATGCACACACGCCGCTCGGCTCCGTGCTATTCCCACCGGGGCACCTGGAGCGGTGGGCGCAGGCCCATGCGCATGCACCGCTTATCGAGCGATTGAAGCGCGGTCTTTACCAGTTGCTGCGGTCGAGTACCGTTTGGCGCACAGCAGTTACCTTGCTGATTGTTCCGGTCGCACTAGGAATCTTTGCACTGGTGTCGTCGAGTGTCACCAAGGGAGAAGCTCGCCAAGCTTCCGCCGAATGCCAGCGCGCGTTTGCGGCTGCTCAAGGGACCAGCTGGAAGAACATCGCGCTGTCCTCCGTTGGAACCCTGCAAAAGTGTGCGGCTCAGGTGCCCCCGGAAAGCTGTGCAGACAAAGAAGGCCTCTTGGTAGTGACGGCGATTGCGAACCGCTTGGTTCCCCGCATGAGCGGCCTGGACCATGGCGCCATGTCTTATTACGTGCTCATGCCCTACGCAACGATCCGGCTCAACCTGGACGATGGCCGGAGCTTTGGTCCGCTCGAGGGCGGCAGTTGCGAAGGCCTGGGATCTTTTCTGACCACCGCGAACTGGCTGGCGGAAGGTGATGAGCTCGCTGCCAGGCGGCTGATCGAGACGGCGGCGCGCTGCCGCGACAGTGGCACCAAGTCCTACCAGGATCCCGGTCCCGCGCTTTATACGTTCCTCGAGCACACGGACGCTTGGCCCGTACCCGAAGGTGGCGTGCAAAAGGCGCGCTATCGCTTGAAAGACCTGGTAGGGCCGGCTCGCCCGATCGACGTTGCCACAGTCAGAGCAACGATCGGTTCGAAATATCCGTGGTCGGCATGCAGAACCAACCAACTTGACCATGAAATTCCATAGCACTCAATCTCACCGTACGTCGCTGGCCTTTGCCTTTGCCATCACCTTGTTGGTCGCAGGCTGCGGCTCCAGGCCCACCACTGCGCCCGAACTCCCCATCGTCACCCGCATCATGGTGATCCCCGTGGCGCCGATCAACAAGCTTCACACCGAGAACAAGGGCGTCCCGCTCGGCGTGCTGTGGCAATCGATTGCCGATCGTGTGAAGGGTTCTGAATTCAACGAGCGCATGGAGGCCGTTCGCAAAGACATGGGGCCGAAGATGACGGCGGCGCTGGTGCAGCAACTGAACGCGCTGGGTTACCAGGCGCAGGCGCTCGAGGGCGTGTCCAGGCCGGCGGCTTCGCCGGACCACATCGATTACGGCAAGTTGCCGACGTCGGAACCGGTGCTGCATGTCTACTTCAACGAGGTCGGCATGTACTCGGCGCGCTTTTCGACCGACTACGTGCCGCGCGTGAACCTGAGCGCCTATTTGATGACCGCGAAGGATGGCGACTCCGTGTACTCCGAGACCATCTACTACGGTGCCGACGCCAGCGGCGATTCTTCCGGCAGCGTGCCGGCGAACGCGCGAGACCGCTGGGGGAGCTTCAGCGAACTGGTGGCGAAGCCGCAGGAAGTCACCCGCAGCTATGACGATGCGGTGGCTGCGCTGGCAACCAGGATCGCAAAGAACATCCGGGCGAGCACGGCGCCGCCGCGCTGACAAGCGGCCTCGAAAAAACAAAGGGCACCGAGGTGCCCTTGTTCAATTGCGAGGTAGGTGTTCTACCCGCGGTTCCGCTTAACGGCCGAACGAACGGCCGCCACCGCCGGAGCGGCTGCCACCACCACCACCGCCGTAGCCACCGCCACCACCCGAACGGCCACCGCCGCCCGAACGATTGCCGCCGTAGCCACCACCGCCGCCGCCCGAACGGCCGCGACCGCGTCCGCCACCCATGTGGTCGACGCTCGTGCGCAACGGATCGGGCTGGCCATCGCCGCCCGCAACCGCTTCGGCGCGCAGGTGCGCAACCTGGTTGGCTTGCGTCGGGCTGTGGCTGTTGCCGTGATGGCGCGGTTGGCGCTCGTCATGCGGCAGGTGGTTCTGTTGATGCTGGGGCGCATGGTGCGGCGTGCGGGCCGGGCCTTGCGGTCCACGGCCTTGTGCCGGGCGGGCACCCTGGCCGCGTGGGCCTTGGCCTTGACCGCCGCCATTGGCGTTGCGGCCTTGGCCGCCGCCGCCTTGGCCGCCACCGCGGCGTTGACCGCCGCCGTTGCCGCCACCGCCGCCGGCGCGTTCGCCGCCGCCCTGGCCGGCCTTGTTCTCGCGAACGCGCTGCAGCATCTCGGTGCGAGCCGCCTTGGCGGCCGCCTGCATCACGTCACGGCTCGGCGGACGGCCGGCACCGCCCCAGATCGTCTGGCGGCCCATGGCGATCGGCTCGGCGCGTTCGCCGTCTTCAGGGCCGAAGCCTTCGACGAACTGCACCGGAATCGCCTGCTTCGTGAAGCGTTCGATTTCCTGCATGAAGCCTTCTTCGTCCAGGCAGACGAAGCTCACGGCTTCGCCGCTCGAGCCGGCGCGGCCGGTGCGGCCGATGCGGTGCACGTAGTCTTCGCTGACGTTCGGAATCTCGTAGTTCACGACGTGCGGCAGCTCGTCGATGTCGATGCCGCGGGCCGCGATGTCGGTGGCCACCAGCGCGCGGATGTCGCCGCTCTTGAAGCCGGCCAGCGCCTGCGTACGCGCGCTCTGGCTCTTGTTGCCGTGCAGCGCCATCGCCTCGATGCCGTTCTTGGTGAGGAACTCGGCCACGCTGTTGGCGCCGAACTTGGTGCGCGTGAACACGAGCACCTGGCTCCACTTGTTCTCGTTGATGATGTGCGCGAGCAGCGCCTTCTTCTTGCCGCGGCCCACGGGGTGGATCACCTGGGTGATGCGCTGCACGGTGGTGTTGCGCGGCGTGACCTGGATGCTCTGCGGGTTCTTGAGCAGCGTGGCCGCCAGGTCTCGGATTTCGTCGCTGAAGGTAGCCGAGAACAGCAAGCTCTGCTTTTCCCGGGGCACCAGCGCGAGGATTTTCTTCACGTCATGGATGAAGCCCATGTCGAGCATGCGGTCGGCTTCGTCGAGGATCAGCATCTGGACCTGGCTCAGGTCGAGCATGCCTTGTTGCTGCAGGTCGAGCAGGCGGCCCGGGGTGGCCACGAGAATGTCGACACCCTTCTTGAGCTTGCTGATCTGCGGGTTCATGCCGACGCCGCCGAAAATGACGGTCGAGTCGAGCTCCAGGTACTTGCCGTAGGTGCGAACCGACTCTTCGACCTGCGCCGCGAGTTCGCGCGTGGGCGTGAGCACCAGGGCACGGATGCCGATGCCGCCGAACTTGTTGGTGGCGCGGGCGCTCGTGCTGAGCTTGTGCAGCATCGGCAGCGTGAAGGCGGCCGTCTTGCCGGTGCCGGTCTGGGCGCCGCCGAGCAGGTCGTGGCCGTCGAGAACCGCGGGAATGGCTTGCGCCTGGATGGGGGTGGGGGTGTCGTAACCGTGCTCGTGCACAGCCTTCAAGATGGCGGGAGCCAGCTTCAGTTCGTCAAAATTCATTGGAAACAATAAGCGCCATACACGGCGCAGTGGCATCGGCCCGCTTGGCGTTTTTTGGTAACGCCGAGCCAGTCAAGGCTGATGAAGGTCAGGGGTGGGAGCCGAAAAACCCGTCGTGTCAAAGGGCTTTCTTCGTCCCCGGCAGAGAGCCGGTGTTGCGGGCAACTGGACCCGGCAACGGTGCCTATTGTCGCATGAGTCGATAATCCATGGTTTGCCGCGCCTCAAAGCTTTCTTCAGGCGCCCGCGCTGTTCTCCGACTTTTCCGAAATCCCCGCTACCCAAGGTAACCCTCACAGATGGCTCAATACGTCTATTCGATGAACCGTGTCAGCAAGACCGTGCCGCCCAAGCGGCAGCTCTTGAAAGACATTTCGCTCTCTTTCTTCCCCGGCGCCAAGATCGGCGTGCTCGGCCTGAACGGCTCGGGCAAGTCCACGCTGCTCAAGATCATGGCGGGTGTGGACAAGGAGTTCGAGGGCGAGGCGCTGCCCATGCCGGGCATGACGATCGGCTATCTGGAGCAGGAACCCAAGCTCAACAACGAGCACACGGTGCGCGAATCGGTCGAAGAGTCCATGGGCGCGGTGTTTGCGGCCAAGGCGCGGCTCGAAGAGGTGTACATCGCCTATGGTGCCGAAGACGCCGACTTCGACGCGCTGGCGGCCGAGCAGGCCCAGCTCGAAGCCATCATCGCCACCGCCGGCACCGATTCCGAACATCAACTGGAAATCGCCGCCGATGCCCTCCGCCTTCCGCCGTGGGACGCGAAGATCGGCTTGCTGTCGGGCGGCGAAAAGCGGCGCGTGGCGCTGTGCCGCCTCTTGCTGTCCAAGCCCGACATGCTGCTGCTCGACGAGCCGACCAACCACCTGGACGCCGAATCGGTGGAGTGGCTCGAAGTGTTCCTGCAGCGCTTCACGGGCACCGTGGTGGCCATTACCCACGATCGCTACTTCCTCGACAACGCGGCCGAGTGGATCCTGGAAATGGACCGCGGCCGCGGCATTCCCTGGAAGGGCAACTACAGCACCTGGCTCGAGCAGAAGGGCGAACGCCTGGCGCAGGAGCAGAAGAGCGAAGAAGCCCACGCCAAGGCGCTGAAGAAGGAGCTGGAGTGGTCGCGCCAGAACCCGAAGGCACGCCAGGCCAAGAGCAAATCGCGCCTGGCCCGCTTCGAAGAGCTGAGCGACATGGAATACCAGAAGCGCAACGAGACGCAGGAAATCTTCATTCCTGTGGCCGAGCGGCTGGGTCAGCAGGTGTTCGAGTTCCACGGCGTCAGCAAGTCCTTCGGCGACCGCATGCTGATCGACAACCTGAGCTTCACCGTGCCACCGGGCGCAATCGTCGGCATCATCGGCCCGAACGGCGCCGGCAAGTCGACGCTCTTCAAGCTGCTCGCGGGCAAGGAGAAGCCGGACAGCGGCGAAGTCATCATCGGCTCGACGGTCAAGATGGCCTTTGTCGACCAGCACCGCGACGAACTCGCCAACAACAAGACCGTGTGGGAAGACATTTCCAACGGCCTCGACATCATCAACGTCGGCAAGTTCCAGATGGCGAGCCGCGCCTACGCGGGCCGCTTCAACTTCAACGGCGCGGACCAGCAGAAGAAGGTCGGCACGCTGTCGGGCGGCGAACGCGGCCGCCTGCACCTGGCCAAGACGCTGATCGCGGGCGGCAACGTGCTGCTGCTGGACGAACCCTCGAACGACCTCGACGTTGAAACGCTGCGGGCCCTCGAAGACGCGCTGCTCGAGTTCGCCGGCACGGTCATGGTGATCAGCCACGACCGCTGGTTCCTCGACCGCATCGCCACGCACATCCTGGCCGCCGAAGGCGACAGCCAGTGGACCTTCTTCGACGGCAACTACCAGGAGTACGAAGCCGACAAGAAGAAGCGCCTGGGCGAAGAAGGCGCCAAGCCGAAACGCATGCGCTACAAGGCGCTCAAGTAAGCCTCAGGCCGCTTCAGCAAGAGCGCGCGGTTCCGCAAGGGGCTGCGCGCTTTTTTCATCGTCGGCCGCAAACACCTCGCGCGCGGCGGCCAGGCCGTTGACCGCTGCCGGGAAACCCGCGTACACGGCCATCTGCATGATGGTCTCGATCACCTCGGCGCGCGTGACGCCGACGTTCAGCGCGGCCTGGATATGCACCTTCAATTGCGGCGCCGCATTGCCCATGGCCGTGAGGGCGGCCACCACTGCGATCTCTCGGGAGCGCAGGTCGAGACCGGGGCGCGAGTAGATGTCGCCGAAGGGAAACTCGATCAGGAGGCGGGCGAAGTCGGGTGCGATGTCGGCCAGGCTTTCGACCACCTTGATGCCGCCTTCACCGTCGATTTCCTGCAGTTTGGCCAGTCCGCGCTCGTAGCGCAGGTTGACGTCGTTGCGGTTCCGGCTTGCTGGTGTGTTCGTCATTGCTCGTCTTTCCTTCCGGGGCAGTGCCCGATAACGAGGGACGCTTCTTCGCCCGGCTCTCGATCGCACGGTAGTGCGCGATCTTGAGCGCAAGCGCCTGCATCGATTGCTGCAGCGCCTCCGCCCTGGCCTGAACCTCGGCGAGGTGCTGTTCGAGCATCTTGCACCGTTCGGCAGCGCTGGCGTCCCCCTGGCTTCGAAGCCCGGCGAAGGCCAGCATGCCCTGGATGGGCATACCGGTTTCGCGCAGGCGCAACAGGAAGGCCAGCCAGTCCATGTCGGCGCTTGCATAGCGGCGCTGACCGCCCGGTGCACGGGGCACCGCGGCGATCAGGCCGATGCGCTCGTAGTAGCGCAGCGTGTGGGCCGTGAGGCCGGTGCGCTGCGCGACTTCCGCAATGGTCAAGCTGGCTTCCATGGCGGGAATTCTCGAAGTTGGAGCGCGCTCTAAGTCAAGCGGTTTCTGCAGCCGGTGCTTTCGGCGGCGGTGTCCGGGGCGCGAAATCGCCCGGCTGCGGCCAGCGCATCTGCACGCGCCTTTGCACCGTATGGATGTTGTTGCGCAGCGCATAGAGCTCGTCGGCATAGGAAAGCGGCACGGCCACCTTGTTCACCACCCGGTCGAGATCTTCGAGTTCGCTCAGCAATTCCTCGCGTCCGCCTTGCTGCGCATCGATCTTGGCTTCGATGTCGCGCAGCCGCGCATACCAGCGGAACACGCGGCGCCGCACACGGAACTGGTAAAGCGGCGGCACCACGCGGCTCAGCGGAAGCATCAGCACCAGCAGGCCGCCGAGCACCAGCCACATGCGCTCGATCAGGTTGCTGGCCCAGAACGGCAGGTAGCGCTGCCAGAACGGCGGCGTGCCGTTGATGGCGCGGTCGCCCTCGGGGCTCACCGGCAGTTCGCTGGTGCGGGTGTTGGGGAAGTCGCGCGCGCGGTTGAACCAGCCGGCATCGCTGTGCACGCCTTGGGCGGCCTGCGCGAAGAGTTGCCGCAGCGCCGGGTGCGTTTCGTCGCGCGAGAGCATCGAGGTGGTGGCCGCGAGCAGTGTGACGTCCGAAGGCGGCAGGTCTTTCGACAGGTCGACCACGCCACGCGGCAGCGTCACTGCGGAAAGAAAGGGAAAGCGCCGCGAGTAGGCATCGGCCTGGCCGAAGTCCATCAACTTGATGTCGGGTGCGCGCAGCAGGCGCTGCACCTGCGGCGACTGCGGCGCCGAGGCCAGCACGATGGCGTCGAGCAGGCCGGCTTGCAGGGCTTCGGCCGCGGCCGCCTGTTCCAGGTTCGAGAGCTGCAGCGCATCGGGCTCGAGATGGTTGGCCTTGAAGAGCCTTTCCATGATCTCGGGCAGGCCGCTGCCGGGCATGTCGACGTTCACGCGCAAGCCGCGCAATTGCGTGAGCGAGGTCAGCGTGGCCGTCTTGCGATCGATCTTCTGTGCGCTGTCGGCGCGATAGAAGAGCCATATCGGTTCGAAGAACAGGCTACCGAGTGACGTGAGCCCGGCTTCCTCGTCGGCCACAGGGTCGGCGCTGCCGCCGCGCACAAAGCCCACGTCGGCGCCGCCGGTGCGCAGCAGTTGCAGGTTCTCGGTCGATCCCGTGGTGGCCTTCAGTTCCACCTCGATGCCGCTGCTCTTGAGCAGCTCGGCATAACGCTTGCCGAACTGCGCATACGCGCTGCCGGTGGGGCCGGTGGCCAGCGTCACGTGCTTGGGCGGCTGCGGTTCCAGCCACCAGTAGGCGGCAATCAGCACGCCGATCACAAGGAACACGACAGGACCGGCCGAAGCGATGAGGTCGCGTATGGACAGCAGGATCAGCTTCAGCGTCTTGGGCATGGCCATGGGGAGTTCAACCTTTTTTAGCTGCGAGGTCGGCCGCGCAGGGAACATGCAATTCACCGATGGTGACGGAGCGTGCCGCCAGCACCGCGCGCAGGGTGGCGCGCGCCACCGCTTCGGCGGCCATGGTGCCGAGCACGGTCATGCCGGGCCTGGATTCGGAGCCGGGGCCGTCGAGCGGAACGCGGCCCGTGGCGACCGCGAACAGCGTGTCGCCGTCGCTCATCGTGTGGACCGGGTTGATGGCGCGGGCCAGCCCGTCGTGCGCCACGCTGGCGAGGCGGTTGGCCTGCACCTTGGTCAACGCCGCGTCGGTCGCGATCACGCCGAGCGTGGTGTTGGTGCCCGCGAGCAACGGCTTGGGCGGCTCGCCGCGCAGCAGGGCCCGGCGCGTGTCGAGCAGTGCAAGGCCGTTTTCGGTGCGCGCACCGGCCACGGGCTGCGCGGTGTCGGGGTCGATCACGTCGCCCAGCGCATTGACCGCGATGAGCGCGCCCACCGTCACGCCTCCGACCGTGACCGAAGCCGTGCCGATGCCGCCCTTCATCGCGCGATGCACGCCGAAGAGCTTGCCCACGAGCGCGCCGCTGCCGGCGCCCACGTTGCCTTCGGCCGGTGCATCGCTGCTTGCCGCATCGCAGGCTGCATAACCGGCTGCGGCGTCGGGGCGGATGCGTGCGTCGCCCATCGGCAGGTCGAACAGCACGGCTGCGGGCACGATGGGCAGGAGGCCGAAGCGCACGTCCATGCCGATGTTGCGCTCCTCGAGCCAGCGCATCGCGCCCTCGGCGGTGGCCAGGCCCCAGGCGCTGCCGCCGGCCAGCATGATGCCGTGCACCTGCTGCACCAGGTTGCCGGGCGAGAGCAGGTCGGTCTCGCGCGTGCCCGGTGCGGCGCCGCGCACGTCCACACCGGCAACAGCGCCCTCGCGGGCCAGGATCACGGTGCAGCCGGTGGGCCGGCGCGGGTCGGAGAAGTGGCCGACTTCGATGCCTGCGACATCGGTGATGGCGCCTGAGGACGAAGAAAGAGAAGAGGGTGCGGATGACGGAGCGGGCATGGCGGCCGATTATGGGACCGCGCCCTCTACGATAGGCCCCCATGACAGTTGCAAGAAGTTTCTCCGCGGGCGGCGCCGGGCGCCACGCGGTCGTGATCGGCGCGGGCGCCGTGGGCAGCGCGACCGCCATCGAGGCACTGCGCGCCGGCCTGCGCGTGACGGTGGTGGAGCCCGGCGAGCCGGGTGGCCCGCAGGCGACGAGCTATGGCAATGCGGGCTGGTTGTCCTCGCATTCCGTGGTGCCGCCCGCGTTGCCCGGTGCGTGGCGCAAGGTGCCCGGCTGGCTGGCCGATCCGCTGGGGCCACTCGCGCTGCGCTGGCGCTATCTGCCGCGAGCCATGCCGTGGCTGCTGCGCTACCTGGCTTCTGGATGGACCGAGGCGCGCGTGCAGCGCACCGCCGATGCCTTGCGCACGCTGCTCGCCGATGCGCCGGCGCTGCACGCCCGGCTGGCCGCCGAGGCCGGCGTGCCGCAGCTCATCGAACAGCGCGGACTGTTGCATGCGTACCGTTCGCGCGAAGAGTTCGAGGGCGACGCGCTCGGTTGGCGCGTGCGTCGGAACACCGGCGTGCAATGGGAGGAATGGGCAGAACTCGAACTGAGGCAGCGGGAGCCCGATCTGGACGCGCGTTACACGCTCGGCATCTTCGTGCCCGAGGCCGGCCACTGTCGCAACCCTGGGGCCTATGTGGCCGCGCTGGCTCAACATGCAATCGACGCCGGTGCGCAGCGCGTGGCAGCGCGCGCCACCGGCTTTCGCATCGAGGGTGGACGATTGCGCGCGGTGCAGACGGACGCCGGCGAAATCGCCTGCGACGCCGCGGCCATCTGTGCCGGCGCGCGCTCGGGCCCGCTCGCCGCGGCGGCCGCATCGCCGGTGCCGCTCGAAACGGAGCGCGGCTATCACGTGGTCGTCGAAGGCGCCTCGGTGGGCCCGCGCACGCCCACGATGGTGGCCGACGGCAAGCTCATCGCACATTGGATGGACGGCGGCTTGCGCGCCGCGGGCCAGGTCGAGATCGGCGGACTCGAGGCCGCGCCCGACTGGCGGCGCGCCGAGATCCTGCACCGGCACCTGCTGTCGATGTTTCCCGCGCTCGGCCAGCAGGGGCCGGATGCGGCCTCTGTGAAGCACTGGCTTGGCCACCGGCCCAGCCTGCCCGATGGCTTGCCGTGCATCGGTGCGTCCGGGGCCAGCCCGGACGTCGTGCTGGCCTTTGGGCATGGTCATGTGGGCCTGTGCGGCTCGGCGCGCACCGGCAGGCTTGCGGCGCAATTGCTCGCGGGCCTCGCGCCCGAGACGGTGCTGGCCCCTTTCGATCCCGCCCGCTTCGGCTGATGCCGAGCTTGCTGCGTGGAACGGCTCAGCGGTAGCTTTGGTAGACGCGGCTGCCGCCGTCGGCCAGCACCAGCAGAACGTCGTAGGGATCGTGCCGGTCGCCATAAGCGGCGCCGTCCATGCCCGGCGAGCCGACCGGCATGCCCGGCACGGCCAGGCCGACGGCCTTGGGCTTTTCTCGCAACAGCCGGTGCACCTCGCGCGCGGGCACGTGGCCTTCGAGTGCATAGCCGCCGACGAGGCCGGTGTGGCACGAGCCCAGCTTGGCCGGCACGCCGAGCCGTGCGCGCGCGGCATCGTTGCCGTTGTCGTGCACGCGGGTTGCGAAGCCGTTCGCGTCGAGATGCTTCACCCAATCCTGGCAGCAACCGCAGTTCGGGTCTTTCCATATCTCGACCATCGGCGCGGCAGCCGATGCGGCCAGCGGCCATGCCACCGTGGATGCGAGCGCCAGCATCGGGCCGGCGCGCAGAAGAAGGGTGCGTCTTTGCATGCGGATTCTCCTCAGGATGATGCCAGCTGGGCCCGGGCCTTGTCGACCCACACCTGCAGGTTGTCGAGCAGGTCTTTCTGGCTGAACGAACAGCTTTCTTCGCTGAACAGCGCGCTCGATTCGAGCCGGTCGAGCAGGTTCAGCAGCACGTCCCCATAGCGCGGGGGCAGAGTGCCGAGCAAGTCCGTGCTGGCACGGGCTTCGTTCGACAGCGCGGTGGCCGAGCCGCCGCCGCCTTGCAATGCCGCGATGCGGCTGCCGATGCTCTCGAGTTGCCGTGCGGCGGTGTTCATGGCAATTCCTTTCCGGGTGGGGGCAGCGAGAGGCCGCGTTCGCGCATCAGGTCGCGCAGCACGTCGGGGTAGTCGGTAATGAGGCCGTCCACGCCCCAGTCCATCAGCCGCAGCATGTCGGCGCGCTGGTTCACGGTCCATGGCAGCACCTTGAAGCCGAGCGCTTGCGCCTCCTTGAGGGCCGCCGGGGTCAGGTCGTTGTAGGCCGGCGACCAGGTTACCTGCGCGCCCGGCTTGCCGGCGGCGGCCTTGACCAGCTGCGGCGTCGAAGAAAAATCGGCTGCGTTGAGGCCGGCCGCCCAGCGGCTGTCCTTGAGCGTGCGCGCGGAGCTCAGATAGGCGCGCGGCAGCTGCGGCGCGAGCTGGCCGGCCAGCGCGAGCGTGCGCCAGTCGAAGCTTTGGAGGGTCACTCGGCCGGCCATCTGCGCCTTGTCGATCTCCGCGAGCAGCGCGCGCACCATCGGCTCGGGCGCGGCGGTCTCGTCGGGCCGGGTCGGGTCGATCTTGGTTTCGATATTGAAGCGCACCGTGGCCGCCGCAGCGCCGCGTGCGCGCACATGGTCGAACAGCGCAGCCAAGGTAGGAATGCGCTCGCCGTCGCGCGGTTGCTGCAGCGCGAACTGCTTGGCGTAGTTGCTCGTGGGGTTCAGGCGGCCCACGTCGTAGCTCTGAAGCTGCGCCAGCGTCAGAGAACGGACCGTGGCGCCGCTCTTTGGAGCGAGCCACGCGCCGTTGGCATCGCGCGTGTGGTCGGGGTTGAGCGCGGTGTCGTGCGAGATGACGACCACGCCGTCGGCCGTGAGCCCGATGTCGAGCTCGAGCGTGGTCACGCCCAGGTCGATGGCCTTGGAGAATGCCGCCAGCGTGTTCTCGGGCGCCAGGCCGCGCCCGCCGCGATGGGCCTGCAGGTCGAAGTGCTGCTTGGCCGTGGGGAGAATCGCCGCGCAGCCCGCGACAAGCAAAGCGGCGGCGAGCAGTGCGTATTTCATTTCAGCTGCACCTTGATGCCGTCGTCCTGCACCGTGATGTCGCCGATCTCGTAGGTCTTGCGTCCGACCGTGAGCTCGTCGGCCGTAAAGCTGCGCAGCACCTGCCCCTGAAGCAGTTCCTGCGCCACCACCGCGCCGATCTTCTGCAGGCGTTCCGCGTCGCGGCCTTCCACGCCCTGCAGCTCGAGGCGTTCGGCCTTGGGCTGGTCGAGCCGCAGCGCGCGCGTGGCGGCGTCGTAGCGCAGCGCGCTGCTGACCGACACCACGCCCTGCACCGGCGAGGCGGCCAGCAACGGGCTCGCAATGGTCAGCGTGGCCGTGATGGCCGCGCGGTTGCCGCGCGCGTCGAGGCCCAACTGCGGATCGCGCAGGCCGACCATGAAGATTTCCGCATAGCGCTCGGCCACCGGAAAGCGCCTGGCGATCTGCGTTTGCAGTTCGTCGCGGGTCGCGGTGTATTCGCTGGTAAAAAAGTTGAAGCCGGCCAGCGCCGAGAGCGGCGACTGCAGGGCCGCGGCGCCCAGGAGAGCGCGCAGCATCCAGCGGCGGGACGGGAAGGGCAGGGGGCGGATTTGCATACTTTTCGGAGCTTGCCACAGCCTGCATGGTTCCGGCGGGTCGGAGGAGTTCCCGATGCCCAGCCGCGCAAGTTGCCCGCGCTGCTATGCGAACAGGAAAATCTCCTACGCCGCGATGGCGCAGGGGAGGCCACGTTCAAGGCTTCCGCATGAAAAAAAGACGAACGATGCAGGGTGCCACGCGAATCGGTATTTCTGGCTGGCGCTATGCGCCCTGGCGGGGGCGCTTTTATCCGAAAGGCCTGGCGCAGCGGCTCGAACTCGACTTTGCCTCGCGCATGCTGCCCACCATCGAGATCAACGGCTCGTTCTATTCGCTGCAGCGTCCCGTGTCGTACCAGGCGTGGCACGACGCGACGCCGGATGATTTCGTGTTTGCGGTGAAGGGGCCGCGCTACATCACCCACAACTTGAGGCTCAAGGAGCCGCGCACGGCGCTGGCCAACTTTTTCGCGTCGGGTGTGTTCGCCCTCCGTTCCAAGCTGGGCCCAATCCTGTGGCAGTTGCCGCCGTCCTTTGTCTACCACGCCGATCGCCTCGACGAGTTTCTGGCGCTGTTGCCGAGAGACGGCCGGTCCGCCCTTGCGCTGGCGCGGCAGCACAACGAGAAACTGGACGACGACCGCGCGTTTCTGAAGGTGCCCGCGAAACTCCAGATCCGGCATGCGATGGAAGTGCGGCATGCGAGCTTCGAAAATCCGGATTTCATCGCGATGCTGCGCCGGCATGGTGTCGCGCTGGTCGTCGCCGACACGGCGGGGCGCTGGCCGCTGCTCGAAGACTTGTGCGCCGATTTCGTCTACATGCGGCTGCATGGCGACAAGGAGCTCTATGCGAGCGGCTACAGCGACGAAGCGCTCGACCGTTGGGCAGAGCGCATCGATGCCTGGCGCCACGGGCGGCAGGTGAAGAACGCAAGGCTGGCCGATCCCTCGCGTCTGCAGACACGCAAAAAGGGGCGCGACGTGTACTGCTACTTCGACAACGACGTGAAGGTGCACGCGCCCTACGATGCCGCGCACCTCGCAGCCCGGCTCGGCGTGGCCACCGGTCTCGGATCCGACGACAACTTCGATCCGCCGCCCGGCGTGGCCGTGCGCAAACGTGCGAGGGCGCAGGGCCGCAAGTAGCCGCGGAGCGGCGCCTGCCGCCTCAGTCGTGCAGTGACGAGAGAAACTGCTTCAACTCGGCCGTCTGTGGATTGCCGAACAACTCCGCCGGCGGCCCCATTTCGTGCACGCGGCCCTGGTGCATGAAGATCAGGCGGTCGCTCACCTTGCGTGCAAAGCTCATTTCGTGCGTGACCATCAGGAGCGTCATGCCTTCGTCGGCCAGCGACTCCACCACGCGCAGCACGTCGCCCACCAGTTCGGGGTCGAGCGCGGAAGTGATTTCGTCGCACAGCAGCACCGCCGGCTCCATCGCCAACGCGCGCGCAATGGCCACGCGCTGCTGCTGGCCGCCCGAAAGCTGGTCGGGCATGGCGTCGAACTTCTCGGCCAGGCCCACGCGCTCGAGCAGCTTGCGCGCTTGCGACGCCGCCTCCAGGCTGCTGCGCTTCTTCACCAGCGTGGGTGCGAGCATCACGTTCCTGCCGACCGTGAGATGCGGAAACAGGTTGAAGCTCTGGAAGATCATGCCCACGCGCTGGCGCAGCTCGCGCATGGCCATCGCGCTTTCGTGCAGCAGCGGCTTGCCGTCCACCGTGAGCGAGCCTTCCTGGAACGCCTCGAGCCCGTTGATGCAGCGCAGCAGCGTGCTCTTGCCCGAGCCGCTCTTGCCGATGATGGCGATGACCTCGCCGCGTTTCACTTCGAGATCGATGCCCTTGAGCACCTCGTTGGCGCCGTACGATTTGCGCAGCGCCGTCACGCGCACGATCGGCGCGGCGGAAGTCTGGGGTTCAAGCACGGCGGCCATGGGATTTCCTCTCGAGGTTCTTGGCGTACAGGCTTACCGGGAAGCACAGCACGAAGTAAAGCAGCGCCACGCAGCTGAACACCACGAAGGGCTGGAAGGTGGCGTTCGAAATCATGCTGCCGGCCTTGGTGAGTTCGACAAAGCCGATCACGGAGGCGAGCGCGGTGCCCTTGATCACCTGCACCAGGAAGCCCACCGTCGGCGCAATCGCGATCTTCACGGCCTGCGGCAGGACCACGTGGCGCATCTGCTCACTGAAGCTCAGGGCCAGGCTGCCCGATGCCTCCCACTGCCCTTTGGGAATGGAGGCCACGCAGCCGCGCCAGATCTCGGTGAGGAATGCGCTGGTATAGAGCGTGAGCGCCACGCTCGCGGCGGTCCACGCCGACACGTCGATGCCGAACAGCGCGATGCCGAAGTACGCGAGAAACAGCTGCATCAGCAGCGGCGTACCCTGGAACAGCTGCACGTAGAAGCCCACGGCGCGGTTCATGACGCTGCCGCCGCGCAGGCGCAGGAACAACAGCAAGCCGCCCACCAGCCCTCCGCCGACGAAGGCGATGAGCGAGAGCACGACAGTCCAGCGCAGCGCCATCAGCAGGTTGCGCAGGATGTCCCAGAGAGAAAAATCGACCATGGGGTGTTCCCGCGTTCAGCGGCCGAAGAAGAACTTCGGCCCGGCCCAATTGAGCAATCTGCGCAGCCCCACCGCCAGCGCCAGGTAGATCAGCGTGGCAATGATGAAAGCCTCGAAGGCGCGGAAGTTGCGGCTCTGGATGAGGTTGGCCGCGTAGCTCAGCTCCTCGGTGGAGATCTGCCCGCACACCGCCGAGCCCAGCATCACGATGATGATCTGGCTCACCATCGCGGGCCATACCTTCTTGAGCGCCGGCGGCAGCACCACGCGGGTGAACACCTGCACCTTGTTCAGTGCCAGGCTCACGGCCGCCTCGATCTGCCCCTTGGGCGTGGCCTCGATGCCGGCCCGGATGATCTCGGTGGCGTAGGCCCCGAGGTTCATCACCATCGCGATGACCGACGCCGTCTCGGGCGTGAGCTTGACGCCGGCCGCGGGCAGCCCGAAGAAGATGAAGAACAGCTGCACGATGAACGGCGTGTTGCGGATCAGCTCCACGTAGCTGCCGACGATCCAGCGAAGCCATGCCGGCCCGCTGGCGCGCGCCCAGGCGCAGGCCACGCCGACGGCCATGCCGATGAGGGTGGCAATGGCTGTCAGCCCCACCGTCCACGCGACGCCCTTGGCGAGCAGACGCCAGTCGACGAGAACTGCACCGAAGTCGAATTCCATGGCGCGCCTTTATGCGAGGTTCGGCAGACGGTCAGACGGGCAGGTCGCCGGCCGCCTTGCCGAGCCACTTCTTCGACATGGCGTCCAGCGTGCCGTCCTTCTTGGCGGCGGCAATGATCTCGTTGACCTTGGTCTTCAATGCGGTTTCGCCCTTGGCAACGCCGATGAAGCACGGGCTGTCCTTGAGCAGCAGCTTGAATTCGGCGCTCACCTTCGGATTCTTGGCGAGCATGTCGCCGGCGACCGCCGCGCTGGTCGCGAGGGTTTGCGTCTGGCCGGCCACGAAGGCCGCGATGGTCGCGTTGTTGTCCTCGAAGCGGCGGTAGTCGACGTTCGGCGGGGCTACCTTGTTCAGTTCCTGGTCTTCCATCGCGCCGCGCGTCACGGCGACGGTCTTGCCGGCCATGTCGGCAAAGCTGGTGAGCTTCATGCTCTTGGCGGCGTACACGGCCTGGAAGAAAGGCGCGTAGGCGGCGGAGAAATCGATCACCTTCTCGCGCTCGGCATTCTTGCCGAGCGTGGAGATCACGAGGTCGGCCTTGCGGGTCTGGAGATAGGGGATGCGGTTGGCGCTGGTCACGGGCACCAGCTCGACCTTGACGCCCAGCTTGGCGGCAATAAGCTCGGCCATTTCGACGTCGAGGCCTTGCGGCTTCATGTTCCTGTCGACCGAGCCGTAGGGCGGGTAGTCGGTCGGCACGGCGATTTTGATGGTCTTGGCCTTCAGCACGTTGTCCAGAGCGTTCTGGGCCTGGGCGGTGCCGGCTGCGGCCAGCATGGCAACGGAAGCCAACGCGAGCGTGAGGTGGCGTTTGGACGAAGAAAACGCAGAAAACGAAGAGAGGGTCATAGCAGGGCTCCTAGGTAAGTCGATGAATCGGTGTTGTCTTGCGAAGAAGCGGCCGCCTTGCGCCGCTTGGGCTTGGCCGCGGTGTTCTGTTGCAGCGGTGCCAGCGCATCGCGCAGCTGCGCGAGCGGGTCGGTTGGCGCCTGCACGCGCAACGCCGACTGCACGGTGCCGATGTGCGCGGCCATCAGCGCTTCGGCGGCGGCGTGATCGCCCCGCTCGAGTGCGGCGACGATCTGCACGTGGTCTTCGCACGACTGCACCGCGTCATGGGTGCTTTGATAGAGCATGGCGATCAGCGTGGTGCGTGCCGTGAAGTCGCGCAGCGTGTCGGCCAGCAGCGTGTTGCCCAGGCATTCGGCCAGGCACACATGGAAGTCGCCGAGCAGAAAGCTGCGGTTGCCGACGTCGTTTTCTTTCAGGGCCGTTTTTTCACGCTGAAGGTGCGCTTTCAGCTGGCGCAGCGCGGCCTTGTCGATCTTGCTGGTACTCCGGATGAGACCCAGCTCGATGACGCGGCGCGCCTCGAAGGCTTCGCGGGCTTCTTCCTGCGAAGGCTCGATCACGAACCAGCCGCGCCGCGCGCTCACCGTGACGATGCCGCGCGCCGCCAGCCGGGTGAGGGCTTCGCGCACGATGGTGCGGCTGCAGTCGAAGAGCATGGCCAGCTGCTGTTCGCCCAGGCGCGAACCCGGGGCGAGCTTCTGCGCCATCACCGCTTCGACGATGCGTGCACTGATTTCGGATGCGGATGTAGACATTGGCCTGCATACCAGCAGCTTTTGTGCCAACTGGTATGCAAGATATGTGCACCGAAATGGGCCGGTCTGCGTGTCGGTGGTGCACTCTCGCGCTGTCCGTCGTGTTTTTGGTGCTTTGATTTCGGCGCAGCTGTTCTTTCAGGCGCATTACACCCGCCGCCAGTTCAATCCATCCGCGCGCCCGAAGCCTTCACCGCCTTGTCCCATCGGGGCGTCTCCGTGGCCAGGAAGCGCGCGAAGTCCTCGCTGCCCAGGTACGCCGGGTCGGCGCCCTGGCTCACCATGCGGTCGCGCACCTCAGGGCTGGTGAGCACCTGCCTGAAGGCCTCGCTGAGCTTGGCGACCACTTCCTTGGGTGTGTCCTTGGGAGCGAGAAAGCCGTAGAAGCCCACCACCTCGAAGCCCTTGACGCCCGATTCGATGACCGTCGGCACGTCGGGCAGGGCGGGGTTGCGTTCGCGGCTGGTCACGGCCAGTGCGCGCACCTTGCCTTGCTTGTGATAGTTGGCGGCCTGGGGGATCGACTCGGCCATGAACTGCACCTGGCCGCCCATCAGGTCCGTAAAGGCCGGGGCGCTGCCGCGGTACGGAATGTGCACCATGAAGATGCCCGTCGCGGTCTTGAACATCTCGGGCACCAGGTGGCTGATGCCGCCGTTCCCGGCCGATCCATAGTTGACCTGGCCGGGCCGCGCCTTCGCGTAGTCGATGAACTGCTTGAGGTTCTGCACCGGCAACTGGGGCGTGACCAGCAGCGCCAGCGGCTGCATGGCCGTGCGCGCGATCGGCACGAAGTCGCGCTGTGTGTTGTAGGGCAGCTTGCTGTAAAGCGCGCCATTGATCACTGCCACGCCGGTGTTGGCCAGCATGAGCGTGTAGCCGTCCGCCGGGCTCTTGGCGACCGCGTCGGCGCCCACCGAGCCGCCCGCGCCGGGCTTGTAGTCGACGATCAGCGGCTGGCCGAGCACGGCCTGCAGCTTGTCGGTCAAGAGGCGCGCATGCTGGTCGAGCGGACCGCCGGCCGGGAAGCCGATGACGACCTTGATCGGCTTGTCGGGATAGGCGGCCATGGCGGAGCTGCCAACGCCGAATGACGCGAGCGACGCGATCGAAAAAGCCGCCAGGATGGCGGCGCGGACCGGATGAGCCATGGAATCGTCTCCTCTTTTTTTCAAGTGGAGACGATCATAAGCAGCGGCTCAGCCGGTGAGCGTTGCCTTCAGCGTGATCTCCGGCACGCTGGCCAGCGCTTTCGACAACGGGCAGCCGGCCTTGGCGGCGGCCGCAATCTGCTGGAACTTGGCTTCTTCGAGATTCGGCACGGCGGCGTCGAGTTCGAGTGCGATGCGGTCGATCTTGAAGCCCTCGCCGTCCTTGGCCAGCCGCACGGCGGCCCTGGTGTCGATCGTCGTTGCGGTGAAGCCTTCTTTCTCGAGTGCGAAGGCAAAGGCCATCGTCAGACAGGCCGCGTGGGCCGCGCCGACGATTTCCTCCGGGTTGGTGCCGCGCTTGTCGTCCTCGAAACGGCTTGCGAAACCGTAGGGATAGTCCTTGAGGGCGCCGGTCTCGGTGCTGACGAGGCCCTTGCCGGTCTTGCCGGCGCCTTCCCAGTGAACACTTGCGCGCTTGTCTGCTGGCATGGGAGCTCCTTCATTCGGGTGATGGGTGATGGGAACGCATGTATCGCGCGGAATGAGCGGCTTGTCTGTAGTCGCAAGGCGCATGCGCTGCAGATTGCCAAATTGGGAAGAATGGGCGTCGCCAAGGCGACGCCCTCGGGGGCTTCCCCGATGGGAGCGGCGGCCGGTGCCGCTTAGGCTGCGGGCTGCCTTTTTCTTTCTTCTCCGTCCGTCTGCCTTGACCATGCAACAACGCCCGCACCACAAGTTCTGGCCCAAGCGCCTTCCGCATTCGATCACCGTTCCCGCCACTTCGCTGTGGCACAACCTTGCGACCTCGGCGGCGCGCTATCCGGACAAGGCCGCGCTCGTGTTCTTCGGCCGCGTGACGAGCTACCGCGAATTCGCCGGTCAGGTCGAGCGCCTGGCGGGTACGCTGCATGCACTGGGCGTGAAGCGCGGCGACCGCGTGGTGCTGAACATGCAGAACTGCCCGCAGCTCGTGATCGCGCATTTCGCGATCTTGCGTGCCAATGCGGTGGTGGTGCCCGTCAACCCGATGAACCGGGCGGAAGAGCTCAAGCACTACATCGTCGACCCGGACGCCAAGGTGGCCATCACCACCGGCGACCTGGCCGGCGAACTGGCCAAGGCCAGCAATGCGCTGCCGCCGGAGCAGCAGCTCGACCACCTCATCGTGACCCAGTTCACCGATGCCTTCGATGCCGAGGCCAGCGGCGACGATGCGCCCGCGCCGGCATGGAAAGAGTGGCTCACCGCGCGCCATCCACTGCCCGAGCTGGCGCGCGGCAAGGCTCAGGCCTGGACCGATGCGCTGGCGGCCGGCCACCCGGCGCCCGAGCACGTGGTGGGCGCCGACGACATGGCCCTGCTGCCCTACACCAGCGGCACCACCGGCCTGCCCAAAGGCTGCGTGCACCACCATTCCAGCCTCATGCACAACGCGGTGGCCGGCCAGCTCTGGGGCCCGGCGACGTCGGAAGCGGTGGTGCTGGCGGTGGTGCCCATGTTCCACATCACGGGCGTGGTGAGCATGATGCACACCTCCATCCTCGCGGGGGGCACGCTGGTCATCATGCCGCGCTGGGACCGCGAGGTGGCGGGGCGGCTCATCTCGCGCTGGAAGGTCACGAGCTGGACCAACATTCCCACCATGGTGATCGATCTCATGGCCAGCCCCAACTTCGCGAGCTACGACCTGTCGAGCCTCACGCACATCGGCGGCGGCGGCGCGGCCATGCCGCAGGCCGTGGCGCAGCGGCTGTTCGAGCAATACGGCCTCAAGTACCAGGAGGGCTACGGCCTCACCGAAACCGCCGCGCCGTCGCACACCAACCCGTCGGAAAACCCCAAGCAGCAGTGCCTGGGCATTCCGTTCATGAGCACGGACGCGCGCGTGGTCGATCCCGACACGCTGGCCGAAATGCCCATCGGCGAGTCGGGCGAGATCATCATCCACGGCCCCGAGGTGTTCCAGGGCTATTGGAAACGGCCCGATGCTACGAAGGCAGCTTTCGTCGAGTTCGAGGGCAAGCGCTTCTTCCGTTCGGGCGACATGGGTCGCATGGACGAGGACGGCTATTTCTTCATCACCGACCGGCTCAAGCGCATGATCAACGCGAGCGGCTTCAAGGTGTGGCCGGCCGAGGTGGAGCTCTTGATGTTCCGCCACCCGGCCATCCAGGAAGCGTGCGTGATCTCGACCAAGGACAGCTATCGCGGCGAATCGGTCAAGGCCGTGGTGGTGCTGCGCGCCACGCACAAGGACACCACCGAGCAGGACATCATCGACTGGTGCCGCGAGAACATGGCGGTCTACAAGATTCCGCGCAAGGTGCAGTTCGTCGATGCATTGCCCAAGAGCGGCAGCGGCAAGGTGATGTGGCGGCTGCTGCAGGAAGACGAGAACGAGACCGAAACCGCCGCGTAACAGCGGGTTCGTGCCCGCGGGGCGAGGGTGCTTCGCACCGAGAATCCATGGCTTCCGCCGCCACGTTTTTCTCTTCCTCTCTCTGCTCATGCGCTTGCGCTTACTGCCCGTCGTTTGTTGTCTCGCGCTTCTGCCGCTGCTGTCGCACGCCGACCCTCGAACCTGTCTCGTCGTCGGCATCAGTGACGGCGACACGCTCACCGCGCGTTGCGGCCGCTTCGGTTCCTACGAGGAAATCAAGGTGCGTATCGCCGCCATCGATGCACCTGAAAGATCGCAGCCTTACGGCCAGCGCAGCAGGCAGGCGCTGAGCCGCCTCTGCTATTTCGAGCAGGCCGTGATCACCGAGCGCGACACCGACCGCTATGGCCGCACGGTGGCCGACGTGAGTTGCAACGGCCATGACGCGGGAACCCAGATGGTGGCCGAAGGCTGGGCCTGGGTGTACGACTTCAACGGCATTGCCACGCGGCGCGGCGGCGAACTGTTCAAGCTGCAGGACAGCGCGCGCGCACAGCGCCAAGGCCTATGGGCCGGCGCAAGGCCCACGCCACCGTGGGATTGGCGGCGGCGCCAGCGCGAGAATCAGGCGAACAATTCGATGTTCTGAGGCGCCGCGCGGGCGGCTGCCGACGCCTCAGCAGGCGCCGGTATAAAAACAGCGCAGCGAAGGCACGAAGACGCCCGCGAGAACACTGACCGCGCACACGATCAGCATCAGCAGCGCGAACATGCGCAGGCCCTCGGCGCTCCAGTGCGGCGCGAAGATGCTGACCAGGAAGCCCGAGGCGAAGGTGCCTTCGAGCCATGCCGCGCCGTCCCAGCGCAAGACCCACAGCCAGAACACCGCGTCCAGCGCATGCAGGGCGATCCACAGGGGCAATGACATGTCTGTCCGGCAGCCGTCCGTCTTCGCAGTTTCTGCGGCTACGACTCGCTCTTGCCCCGTACGTCCGCCACCACGCGCGCATTGCGCTGGAAGCTCCAGTACGCGCTGGCCCAGTCCATCATCACGACGATGCGGTTGCGAAAGCCGATCAAGAAATACGCGTGAGCGAACAGCCAGAAGAGCCATGCGAGCCGGCCGCTGAAGCGCAGCGGCCCGAAGGGCGTACCCAGGTCCACCACCGCCGAGTTGCGGCCGATGGTCGCCAGGTTGCCGTAATCGCGGTAGCGAAAGGGCACGGTGGGGGCGCCCGCGATGCGGCGAAGAATGTTCGAAGCGGTGGCGCGGCCCATCTGCTTGGCGCCGGGCGAGACGCCGGGCACCGGCTTCGGCGGCTTGCCGGGCGCGTGGCTCATGGCCGCCGCAAGATCGCCGACCACGCTGATTTCGGGGTGGCCGGCCAGGCTCAGGTCGGGCTCGACCTTGATGCGGCCCGCGCGGTCGCATTCGGCGCCGGTCGCTTCGCCCAGCATGCGACCCAGCGGCGAGGCCGCAACGCCCGCCGCCCAAACCACGCAGCTGCTCTCGATGCGGTAGCTGGTGGCCGGCGCGCCGTCTGCGCCGCCGCCAGCCTGCACTTCGAGCCCGCCGGCGTCGATGGCGGTCACGCGGGCATTCAGCCGCACTTCGACGCCGAGTTTTTCCAGTTGCTCCAGCGCTTTCTGGCTCAGGCTTTCGGGCATGGCCTGCAGCACGCGCGGCCCGCCTTCGACCAGCAGCACCTGCGCGCTGCCCGGGTCGATGTGGCGGAACTCGCCGGAGAGCGTGTGCTTGGCAATTTCGGCCAGGGTGCCGGCCATTTCGACGCCGGTCGGCCCGGCACCGATCACCACGAAGGTCAGCAGGGCGCGGCGGCGCTGCGGATCGGTCGCGGTTTCGGCCGCCTCGAAAGACATCAGCACGCGGCGGCGGATTTCGAAGGCGTCGGCCAGCGTCTTGAGGCCGGGCGCGAGGGGTGCCCATTCGTCATGCCCGAAATAGCTGTGCGTGGCGCCGGCCGCCACGATCAGGTGGTCGTAGCTCACGCGGCTGCCGTTGGCCAATTGAACCGCGCGCGCCGCCGGATCGATGGCACTCACTTCGCCGAGCAGCGTGGTGATGCGCGGCTGCTCGCGGAACAGCGCACGCACCGGCGCCGCAATCGACGGAGCCGCGAGCCCCGCGGTCGCCACTTGGTAGAGCAGGGGCTGGAACAGGTGGTGATTGGTTTTTTCGATCACCGTCACGTCGACGTCGGCGGTTTCGAGCTTGCGGGCGGCTTCGAGCCCGCCGAATCCGCAGCCGACGATGACGACATGGGGACGGGCGGAGGCGTTGTTCGTTTGCATCGAACGGATGATACGCAGCCGCCCTGCACGCCGCCGCATCTTGTGCCACAGTGGCTCCCCCACCGATTTGGCGCCCCCCGGCAGAGAGCCAGGGCGAGAACTTGTCCTACGCACTGCGGCAATACGAATCGGCTACAACTTGCGGTTGACCCGACTGGAGACACCATGACGCTTTCCCGGCCGATCACCCAGGCGGCGAGCGCATTGCGCGACAAGTTTCGCGAAGTGCGGGCCGCCAGCCTGGCACTCGCCGCGCCGCTCTCCGCCGAAGACCAGTGCATCCAATCGATGCCTGATGCGAGCCCCACCAAATGGCATCTCGCGCACACGACGTGGTTCTTCGAGACCGTGCTGCTCCAGCCTCACGCCACGGGCTACCGGCCCTTCGACGTGCGTTTTCATTACCTCTTCAATTCGTACTACGAGGCGTTGGGCCCGCGCCATCCGCGGCCGCAGCGCGGGCTGCTCACGCGCCCCTCGGTGGACGAAGTGCAGGCCTACCGCAGCCATGTCGACAAGGCGGTGCTGGCCTTGCTCGACGGCGAGATCGGCGACCAGGACTGGGCCGCCATCGAGCCCATCGTCACGCTGGGGCTGCATCACGAGCAGCAGCACCAGGAATTGCTGCTCACCGACATTCTTCATGCGTTGTCATGCAACCCGCTGCTGCCCGCCTACAAGCCGGCCGCTGGACCCGCGCTGCGGCTCGCCGCCGTGCCGCCGGCCATGCGATGGCTGCCGCAGCCCGGCGGCGTGGTCCAGGTAGGTCATGAAGGACTGCAGCACGGTTTTGCCTTCGACAACGAAACACCGCGCCACGCAGCGCTGCTGCAACCCTATGCCATTGCCGACAGGCTAGTGAATTGCGGCGACTATGCGCAGTTCATTGCCGATGGCGGCTACCGGCGGCCCGAGCTGTGGCTGTCCGACGGCTGGGCCGCGGTGCAGGCACAGGGCTGGCGGCATCCGGCCTATTGGCTGGCGGCGGACGATCCGCGACTGGGAGCCCAGCAGCAGCAGGGCGGCTGGCAGGTGTTCGGCCTGCATGGCGTGCGGCCGATGGAAGCCGATGCACCGGTGTCGCAACTGAGTTTCTACGAAGCCGCGGCGTACGCGGAATGGGCCGGCGCGCGGCTGCCCACCGAGTTCGAATGGGAGGCCGCGTTCGACGCGCCCGGCATCTCGCAGATGGCCGGCCATGTCTGGCAGTGGACGCGTTCCTCTTACGACCCGTACCCAGGGTTCAGGCCCATGCCCGGCATCGCGGCCGAATACAACGGCAAGTTCATGGTGGGTCAACTGGTGTTGCGCGGTGGCAGCGTGGCCACCCCGGCCGGGCATACGCGGCCCAGCTACCGCAACTTCTTTCCGCCGGCCGGGCGCTGGCAGTTCTCGGGGCTGAGGCTCGCGAAAGACGTCTGAATCATGCGCAATCCAACATCGTCGTCCTCCTTCTCGTTCGCCGCCGCACAACCGCAGCGCCAACCCGAGGCGCCCGCTCCGGTCGCCGCCCGGTCGCCGCTCTCCGAATTCGGCCGTGAAATGCAGGCGGGTCTTGCGCGCAAGCCGCGCAGCATTTCACCCAAATTTTTCTACGACGCGGCAGGTTCGCAGCTGTTCGACCGCATCTGCGAATTGCCTGAGTACTACCCCACGCGCACCGAGCTGCGCATCCTCGGCGAATGTGCCGGAGAGATCGCCGAGCAGATCGGTCCCGGCGCCGAGATCGTGGAGTTCGGTGCCGGCTCCCTGACCAAGGTGCGGCTGCTGCTGGATGCGCTCGAGGCGCCCAAGCGCTACCTGCCGATCGACATCTCGGGCGAGCATCTGGAGGCCGCCGCCGAGCGGCTGAAAGCCGACTACCCCCAACTCGTGGTGCAGCCGATTGCGGCGGACTACACGATGCCGCTGGTGCTGCCGGCGCCACTGCCCGGCGCAGGCAAGCGCGTAGGATTTTTCCCCGGCTCGACCATTGGAAATTTCGAGCCCGACGAGGCGCTGGCTTTTCTGCAGCTCGCGGCGCGGATGCTGCGCGGCGGCGGCTTGCTGATCGGCGTCGATCTGGTGAAGGAGCCAGCTCGCCTGCATTCGGCGTACAACGATGCGCAAGGCGTGACCGCGGCATTCAACCTCAATCTTTTGCGGCGCGCAAACGCCGAGCTCGATGCGGATTTCGACCTTGATGGCTTTGCGCATGCGGCGTTCTACAACGCGCCGAAGCAGCGCATCGAGATGCACCTGGTGAGCCGCCGGGCCCAGACTGTTTCACTGGACGGTGAGCGGTTCGGGTTCGAGGAAGGGGAGACGATTCATACCGAGTACTCGCACAAGTTCACTGTGGATGGACTGCGGGCGCTGGCTGTGAAGGCGGGGTTTCGGCCTTTGGCGGTTTGGACGGATCCTGAGAGGTTGTTTAGTGTGCATTGGTTGGGGGCTTGAGTTTTGTTGGCTTAGTTTGTTTCCCGAGGCCGGGTCTCGCCCCGGCGGGCGACCTACTTTTCTTTGCTTCGCCAAAGAAACGTAGGCAAAAGAAAGGCGACCCCACTGTCTGCGACCCCTGCGCTTCGCTACGGGGCAACCTGCGGTGCTCGGGTTTCGCGGGGTCTCGCAGAACTCGCTTCGCTTGTATGGTTGAGGCGCTGGGGTGGAGGGACTCGTTGCGCATTCGGCCGCGGCAGCGGACCGACGGTTTTGAGATTTCTCCCGCCCCACCTTCCAACGTCGATTAGGAACTGAGCGGAGCTCCGTTTTTGGACGGTGCGACCGCCGATCTAGACGCAAGCAAACGTGGTCGGTGGGCTGCACCCCAGCTTGGCAAATTGTCCAACCGGAGGTGTCGTCATGCAAGAGCCAACCCTGTTTATCGGCGTGGATGTTTCCAAGGCCGAATTGGTCATTTCTCTGGGGTCTGGGCACCGGCCTCGCAGCGTGGTCAACAATGCCGCGGGCATTGCCGATTGGCTGCGGGAAGTGCCGCCCCATGCCCTGGTCGCCATGGAATCCACCGGGCGGTACCACGGTCTGTTGGCGCACCTTGCAAGCCAGGCTGGCCTGAAGGTGTTCGTGCTCAATGCACGCGACGTGCACTTCTACGCCCAAGCCTTGGGAATGCGGGCCAAGACAGATGGCGTTGACGCCCAGCTCATCGCTCGCTATCTGGCGGAACACCACGGTCATCTGCATCCCTGGCAGCCGGCCAGCGCAGTGCAGCAACGACTGCAAGATCTGCTCACGCGCCGAGCGCAATTGGCGGCGCAGCGCTCGGCCTTCAAGCAGATCGTGACGGGTGTGGACGCCAGCGATATCGACACCGGCGAGTTGCAAAGGGCCTTCGATACCCTTCTGAAGGCAATGGATAGCAGGATGCAGGAGTTGGTTACCAGCGATCCGCGGCTGTCCGCTGGCTGCCAGAGATTGCTCACGATCACCGGTGTAGGACCGCAGACCTCGGTGTTGCTGGCGACGCTGTTCAGTCGCTTCAACTTCGGCAATACCGATGCCTTGGTGGCCTATTGCGGACTCGATCCAAGACCCAACGATTCGGGTGCCCGGCATGGGCGACGTCGCTTGAGCAAAAAGGGGCCGTCGCTGTTGCGCCGACAGATCTATCTGGTGGGCTTTGCTGCAAGTCGTAGCAAGGCGCTCAGGCCGTTGTATGAGGCCATTCGGGCCAAGGGCTTTGCAACCACTGCGGCCTTCATCATTCTCGGGCGCAAGCTGCTGCGCGTGGCGTTTGCTGTTTGGAAAGGTACGCAGTCGTTCGATCCGGCCCGGTTGATGCCGAAGAATGACTTGCAAAAAACATAGAACCTCAGACAGCTGCGAGCCCTGATCCGCGAAACCCTGCGCTCCTCGGCGCATACAGAGGGGCTTGGAAACCGAACGGGCCTTTGCTTCGCTCGGCCACGAAGCCACCGCGGCGCTGCGCGCCGCGGTGGTTGGTATTGGGGCGGGCTGTTGGGCTTGGGGCCGAGCGAAGCGATGGCCTGCCCGCACCCACCCCTTCTGTATGCGCCGAGGAGCGCAGATGGAGGCGGGATCAGGGCCGCAGCTGTTTGAGGTTCTATGTTTTTTGCAAGTCATTCTTCGGCATCAACCGGGCCGGATCGAACGACTGCGTACCTTTCCAAACAGCAAACGCCACGCGCAGCAGCTTGCGCCCGAGAATGATGAAGGCCGCAGTGGTTGCAAAGCCCTTGGCCCGAATGGCCTCATACAACGGCCTGAGCGCCTTGCTACGACTTGCAGCAAAGCCCACCAGATAGATCTGTCGGCGCAACAGCGACGGCCCCTTTTTGCTCAAGCGACGTCGCCCATGCCGGGCACCCGAATCGTTGGGTCTTGGATCGAGTCCGCAATAGGCCACCAAGGCATCGGTATTGCCGAAGTTGAAGCGACTGAACAGCGTCGCCAGCAACACCGAGGTCTGCGGTCCTACACCGGTGATCGTGAGCAATCTCTGGCAGCCAGCGGACAGCCGCGGATCGCTGGTAACCAACTCCTGCATCCTGCTATCCATTGCCTTCAGAAGGGTATCGAAGGCCCTTTGCAACTCGCCGGTGTCGATATCGCTGGCGTCCACACCCGTCACGATCTGCTTGAAGGCCGAGCGCTGCGCCGCCAATTGCGCTCGGCGCGTGAGCAGATCTTGCAGTCGTTGCTGCACTGCGCTGGCCGGCTGCCAGGGATGCAGATGACCGTGGTGTTCCGCCAGATAGCGAGCGATGAGCTGGGCGTCAACGCCATCTGTCTTGGCCCGCATTCCCAAGGCTTGGGCGTAGAAGTGCACGTCGCGTGCATTGAGCACGAACACCTTCAGGCCAGCCTGGCTTGCAAGGTGCGCCAACAGACCGTGGTACCGCCCGGTGGATTCCATGGCGACCAGGGCATGGGGCGGCACTTCCCGCAGCCAATCGGCAATGCCCGCGGCATTGTTGACCACGCTGCGAGGCCGGTGCCCAGACCCCAGAGAAATGACCAATTCGGCCTTGGAAACATCCACGCCGATAAACAGGGTTGGCTCTTGCATGACGACACCTCCGGTTGGACAATTTGCCAAGCTGGGGTGCAGCCCACCGACCACGTTTGCTTGCGTCTAGATCGGCGGTCGCACCGTCCAAAAACGGAGCTCCGCTCAGTTCCTAATCGACGTTGGAAGGTGGGGCGGGAGAAATCTCAAAACCGTCGGTCCGCTGCCGCGGCCGAATGCGCAACGAGTCCCTCCACCCCAGCGCCTCAACCATACAAGCGAAGCGAGTTCTGCGAGACCCCGCGAAACCCGAGCACCGCAGGTTGCCCCGTAGCGAAGCGCAGGGGTCGCAGACAGTGGGGTCGCCTTTCTTTTGCCTACGTTTCTTTGGCGAAGCAAAGAAAGTGAGTCGCCCGCCGGGGCGAGACCCGGCCTCGGGAAAGAAACAAAGCCCCCATCTCCAGGCAGAAAATCCGGTTCAAAAGCAAAGGGCACAATATCCCTTCCCTTGGAGAGCAAGACATGAAAGCAACCTGGAACGGCGTCACCATCGCCGAAAGCGACGACACCGTGCTCGTCGAAGGTAACCACTATTTCCCAGTGAGCGCGCTCAACCGCGACTACGTCACCTTCAGCAACCACAAGACCACCTGTCCCTGGAAGGGCACCGCCAGCTACTACTCGCTGCTGGTCAACGGCGAGCTCCACGCGGATGCCGCCTGGTACTACGCCGACCCGAAGCCCGAAGCCGAGGAAATCCGCGATCGCGTGGCGTTCTGGAAGGACGTGAAAGTCACCGCGTCGTGACCACGGCCGCGTTCGCGCCCCCGTTCATTCAGCCCGCCGAACTACCGGCCGCGCTGCGCGAACAAGGCTATGCAGTGCTGAGCCCGCAGGGCGTGAGCGACTGGCTCGGCGTGCCGCTCGGCCAGCTCGAGGCGCTGCACGCCGACTGGAACGATCTTCCGCCCGACGAATACCTGAAGGACGGTGGCCGCTACCGCACGCGGCGCCACGCGTGCTTCACGGTGGCGGGTGAGGCGATTGCGCAGGTGCCGCATCGCGCGCACTGGCAGCCGGTCGAATACAACGCACTGCATGGCGGCATGCAGCGCTGGTTCGCGCCCATGCACGAGGCCACGGTGGCGCAGCCGGTGTGGCAGCGCCTGCTGCAACGCCTGGGCGAAGCGGCGAGCGGCATGCGCGGCACCACGGCGCAGCCGTGGTTCGTCGAGGCGCATCAGTTCCGCATCGATACCGCGGGCGGCATCGGCCGGCCCACGCCCGAAGGCGCGCACCGCGACGGTGTCGACCTGGTGGCGGTCGCGCTGGTCGGACGCAGCGGCGTCAAGGGTGGCGAAACGCGCGTGTTCGAAGCCAACGGACGGCGCGGCGAACGCTTCACCATGACCGAGCCCTGGACGCTGCTGCTGCTCGACGACGCGCGCGTGATCCACGAATCCACGCCCATCCAGCCGCTCGAAGAAGGCGCCGCCGGCTGGCGCGACACCCTGGTCGTCACCTGCCGCGCTCAGGGTTTCCAGGGGGATTGACCCCGCTGGCTTGAGTCCTACAGTCACGCCGCGGCCGAGGGGTTAAATTCGAGGCCCGGTTCGGTTGCGAGCCGCGCCTGTCCGCGAACGAATGAAAGTGAGGTCCGCCATGTTCAATCACATCCTGGTTCCGATCGACGGCTCCGAAACTTCCATGCTCGCGGTCAGCAAGGCCAGCGGCCTGGCGCTGGCCTTCGGCAGCCGCATCACGTTGATTCACGTGATCGACAACTATCCCTTCATCGGCGTGGGCGCGGACTATGCGCTCGGCCAGAACGAATACCTGGCCGCGGCCACCGCGAGCGCGAATGCGGCGCTCGCGCGCGGCGTGGCCGCGCTCGCGGCCGAGGGCCTGCACAGCGACCAGCGCGTGATCGACGGCCACGTGGTGCACGAGGGCATCGTCGACACTGCCATCGCCATCGCGGCCGACCTGATCGTGATGGGCTCCCACGGCCGCAGCGGCATCGAGAAGCTGCTGCTCGGAAGCGTGACGCAGCGCGTGCTGCAGGACGCGACCATGCCGGTGCTGGTGGTCAAGGGCGGGCTGTAAGTAGCGAAGAAGAGGAAGAAGAGCAAGAAGGCGCGGAAAGATCCGAAAGGGCAAAGTCCGGCGGGCTTTGAAAGCGGAGCATTTGCCGAGTCGCCGGATGCACGAAGCCCAGTTCGCTCGCATGCAGCAGCAGGCGCGGGGCACGCGCCTGGACCTCGGCGCTGCCGTAAAGCGCATCCCCCAGAATCGGATGGCCGATCGAGAGCAGGTGCACGCGCAGTTGATGCGACCGGCCCGTGAGCGGCTCCAGCAGCACATGCGTGGCAGCGGCTTCTGCGTCCGATGCTGAAGACAGCGCCCGCCACCGCGTGAGACTGGGCTTGCCGGCCGGATCCACTTTCTGCAACGGTCGCCGCGGCCAATCGGCCATCAGCGGCGTGTCGATGACCGACCATTCGTCTTGCACCGGCATGGTGCCGTCCACGATGGCCTCGTAGCGCTTGTGCACCAGGCGGTTCGCAAAGGCGTCGCCGAGTGTCCGCTGCATGGCGGCGCCGCGCGCCATCAGCACGAGCCCGCTGGTGGCCATGTCGAGCCGGTGAACGATCAGCGCATCAGGCCATTGCCGCATGGCGCGTGCGCTCAGGCAGTCCTGCTTGTCTTCGCCGCGGCCGGGCACGCACAAGAGGCCTGCGGGCTTGTTCAGCACCAGCAGGTGGGCGTCTTCGTGAACGAGGTCGATAAAAAGGTCGGTGTCGGGCATGGCTGCCGCAGAGTGTAGAGAGAAGGAAGGAGAAGGAGAGCCCGCGCTCATGCCAAGCTCATGACGCCTCGGCTATCCTCGAATGAATGTCCGGCCCCGCTTCTCCACCAGCTTCTCCTGCTCCGGTTTCCGCCTCCGTTCCGCCGCCCCCGAGCTTTTCCGAACTCAGGCGAGAGCGCCCCTTCATGCAGTTGTGGATGGCGCGGCTCTTCGGTACCGCGGCGTCGCAGATGCTGCTGGTGGCCATTGGCTGGCACATGTACGAGCTCACCAGCAGCGCCTGGGACCTCGGCCTGGTCGGCCTCTACCAGTTCGTTCCCGCCTTGTTGCTGGCGCTGCTGGCCGGCCACGTGGTCGACCGCCGCCATCGGGGGCGCATCGTGGCGGCCTGCTTCGCGGTGCAGGGGGTGGTCGCGCTGGTGCTGCTGCTCGCGGTGGTGCAGCGTTATGACACGCGCGGCCTGCTGCTGGGCCTGTCGCTGGTGCTCGGCGCCGTGCGCGCCTTCCAGATGCCGGCGCAGCAGGCGCTGACGCCGCTTCTGGTGCCGGCCACCATGCTGCCTCGTGCCATGGCCTTCAGCTCGGCCGGCATGCAGGGCGCCATCATCGGCGGGCCGGCGCTCGGCGGCCTGTTGTTCGTGGCGGGCATGGCGGTGGTCTACGGCGCCAGCGTGCTGTGCTTTGCCATCGCCTGCGTGCTCGTGCTGCGGCTGCGCTATGCCCACACGCCGGCCGCGCGCGAGCCCGTCACGCTGGCCACCGTGTTCGCGGGTGTCGACTTCATCTGGAAGCGCAAGCCCGTGCTCGGTGCCGTATCGCTCGATCTTTTTGCGGTGCTGTTGGGCGGCGCCGTGGCGCTGCTGCCCATCTACGCCAAGGACATCCTGCATACCGGGCCCTGGGGGCTCGGGCTGTTGCGCGGGGCGCCGGCGGTGGGCGCGCTCGTGATGTCGATTGCGCTTACGCGCCGACCCATCGAACGCCACATCGGCCGCACCCTGCTGATCGCCGTCGGGCTCTTCGGGTTGTGCATGGTGGTGTTCGGCTTTTCGCGCAGCTTCATGGTTTCGCTGATCGCGCTCGCGGTGTCCGGCGGGGCCGACATGGTCAACGTAGTGATCCGCCAGACGCTGGTCCAGCTCGAAACGCCGGATGCCATGCGCGGCCGGGTGAGCGCGGTCAATTCGATCTTCATCGGCGCCAGCAACCAGCTGGGGGAGTTCGAATCGGGCGCGACGGCGGCGCTGCTGGGGCCGGTGGGCTCGGTGGTGCTGGGCGGCGTGGGAACCATGATGGTGGCGCTGGGCTGGTTCAAGCTGTTCCCCTCGCTGGCCCAGCGGGACCGGCTGGTGGTCGCGATGCCCGCTGTGGCCGTCAAGCAGGGCTAGACGGGGCAAGACAGAACGGACAGGCGCGGGTTTTCAGAAGACCGAGAAGGCCTTCGGTGCATCGATCGCGAGCTCGCTTTGCGCCTCTGCCACGCAAGGCAATATCCAGCCCTCTGCCTTTTCTTCGGCGCTGAGGCCGGGCCATTCGACGATGTGGCGGATCGAGCCCGAGAGCAGCTGGCAGATGCAGGTGCGGCAGGTGCCGTTGCGGCAGGAGCTCGGCATTTCGATGCCGGCCGCCTCGGCGGCTTTCAGGAGCGTGGTGCCGGCCTCGGCCTCGAAGCCGAGGCCCGAGGGTTCGAGCCGGACTTTCACCGCGGGGTTTGCTGTTGCTGCTGCTGACGGCGCTGGTCGCGCAGCATGAAGAGATAAAGGCTTTCGACCTTCTCGCGTGCCCACGGCGTCTTGCGCAGGAACTTGAGGCTGGAGCCCACGCTCGGCTCGAACGTGAAGCAGCGGAGGGGAACAAGCTCGCCGAGCTGTTCCCAGCCGTAATGCTCGGCCAGCGCCGTGACGATGGCTTCCAGCGTGAGCCCGTGCAACGGGTTCCGGGGCTGGGCCGGCTTGGCGGGCGCTGGCGCTTCGTCGGTCACTTGTTCTTGAGCTTGCCGCGCGGGATCACCGCGGTGGTGATCGTGCGGACCGGCTCGATGCCGCCGGTGCCCACCGGCTTGGGCGGAGAAGTGTCCTTCTTCGGTTTCTTGGCTTCCTTGTTCGCGCGTTGTTGACCCTTGGCCATATCTACTCCTGTTGATGCTGTGTTTGCCGCGTATGTAGCAAGCAGTTTAGCGGTGCGGCGACAATACCCGGTTCCATCAGATTTTCCGCATTCATGTCAGATTACGAAGTTCGCCCCGCCACGATGCGCGACGCCAAGGCCGTCGCCGAAGTCCATACCCTGGCCGCCCAGGCGGCCTACCAGGGCATCCTGCCCGACGAAGAGCTGCGCACGCTGGCGCCGGCCACCCGTGAAGCCAAGTGGCGCGAAGCCATCGAGTTCAGCGAGCCGCAGGTGCAGGTGGCGGTACTGGACGGCGAAATCGTCGGCTTCGTCGGTTTCGACCGCTCGCGCGATCCCAAGACGCCGTCCACCACGGGCGAGATCTGGGCCCTCTACGTCAAGCCCGAGCATTGGGGCAAGGGCCTCGGCGTCGCGCTCTGGGATGCCGCACGCGAAGGCCTCGAGGAAGAGGGCTGCACCACGGTCACCGTGTGGGTGCCCATTCGCAATGACCGCGCCATGCGCTTCATCGAGCTGGCCGGCTTCAAGCGCGAAATGAAGACCGCCAAGACCACCGCACTGGGCACCGTGCGGGTCGAAGAAATCCGCCTCAAGCGCAGCGTCGTCTGACGCGTCCGCCGCGTACGGTTATTGCCGGCGCGGACCGGGCTTGCGGCTAAGCTCGCCGATTCTTTTTTCCACACCGACCCTTGCCATGGCCACCAGCCTGCTTCTGCTGCTCGACGACATCGCGACTGTTCTGGACGACGTCTCGGTCCTCACCAAGGTCGCCGCGAAGAAAACGGCCGGTGTTCTCGGAGACGACCTCGCACTCAACGCGCAGCAGGTTTCGGGCGTCAAGGCCGAGCGCGAACTGCCGGTGGTCTGGGCCGTGTGCAAGGGCTCGTTCGTCAACAAGCTCATCCTGGTGCCCGCGGCGCTGGCCATCGGCAGCTGGCTGCCCTGGCTGGTCACGCCGCTGCTCATGGTGGGCGGCGCGTTTCTTTGCTTCGAAGGCTTCGAGAAGCTCGCGCACAAGTTCCTGCACAAACAGGAACACGAGGCCGACACCGCGCGCCACGAGCGCGCCGTGGCCGATGAGGCGGTCGATGTGGTCGCGGTCGAAAAGGACAAGATCAAGGGCGCGGTGCGCACCGACTTCATTCTTTCGGCCGAAATCATCGCCATCACGCTGGGCACCGTGCAGGGCCAGCCTTTTCTCACGCAGCTCACCGTGCTCGCGGGCATCGCGTTGATCATGACCATCGGCGTCTACGGCCTGGTGGCCGGCATCGTGAAGCTCGACGACGCGGGCCTGTACCTGAGCCAGCAAGCCGGCAAGGCCGCGCAGGCCCTGGGGCGCGGCATTCTCGCGGCGGCGCCCTGGCTCATGAAGGGGCTGTCGGTGGCGGGCACCGCGGCCATGTTCCTCGTAGGCGGCGGCATCCTGGTGCACGGCGTACCGGCCTTCGGCCATGCCGTCGAAGACTGGGCCAAGGCCACGGGCGGCGTGTTCGGCGCCCTCGGGTCCATGGGCGTGAATGCGGGCGTGGGCCTTGTGGCCGGCGCCATCGTGCTGGCGGCGGTCGAGCTCGTCGGCAAGCTCCGGGGCAAGAAGGCCTGAGCCTTCTCGCCGGCCGGCCGCATCGGCCCGCCTTTTTCCTGTTCGCGACCTATTCGCGCGATTTGCCGCGCTGGAACAGGCCGACCCCGACCAGCGCCGCACCCAGCACCAGTGCGAACCACCCGACCAGGTAGGCACCGGCCACCATGTCGAACCATCGCGTGCCCTGCAGGAAGCGCGGTGCCAGCAGAACGGCGGCGCCGATCACCAGGCAGAGGATGCCGCGCTCGAGCGCGCGGAGTTGTCGTTTGGGTTGCGCCATGGCTGTGTCGATCAGGTCGGTTTTGCGTTGTCAGTGCGTCATTGTCCCGCGCATCGCCGCCGGATGCCCCTGCAGCGGAAACGACTTGCCCGTCGGCACCAGCGTGTCGCCGTCCACGCGCAGGATGGTGATGTCCTGGTCGATGAAGTTGCCCACGTAGAGGTATTGGCCATCGGCGCTCCACACGGCGCCTTCGGGCAGGCCTCGCACCACCACTTCATTGGCGCGCGTCACCTTCTTGCCGTCGATCTTCAGCAGCACCACGGAACCATTGCGGTTGTAGAAGTACGCGTTCTTGGCCGCGTTGCTGCCGCGCAGCAGCACGGCGACCGCATGCCGGCCGGTGGGGCTCACGGCGAGGCCTTCGGGGCCGTCGCCGACCACCACCTTGTCGATCACGCGCGGCGGCGTGGCCTCGAGGTCGATCACGCTCACGGTGTCGATCTGCCCGTCCGATGCGCCGGAGTTGCCGTTGTCGGCCGTGAGCGCGAGCTTGCCGTCGGGCGTCACGTCGACGTTGTAGGGCCAGAGGCCGGCTGCGAGGTCGACCTTGTTGTAGCTGACCTTTTCGCCGTTCACTTCGAGCAGCGCGATCTTGTGAGTGGGGAACTTGGCCGCCAGCGCGCGCTTGCCGTCGGGCGTGAAGCGCACGTGCGCCACCGAATCGTTCATGGGCACAGTGTCGATCAGCGTGACCCTCTTGCCCGCGATGCGCAGCACGCTGACCGAGTTGTCGGCGCGGTTGGCCACCAGCGCGAGGTTGCCCGCGCGGTTGATCGACAGGCCCGAAGGCTGCTTGCCCACGGTGAGCGTGTCGATCAGCTTGGGCGGCGTGGTGGTCAGGTCGATCACGAAGAGGCGGTTGTCGGGCACCTGCTTTCGCGCGCCGTTTTCTTCGATCACGTTGAGCGAGTTGGCGACCAGCGCCAGCGTTTCGCCGGGCGTGATCGCAAGATTGGTCGGCGGGCCGGCGATGGTGTTGTCGAGCTGCAGCGTACCGACGAGCTTCGGTGCGAGCGGGTCGGTGCCGATGTCGAGCAGCTGCACCGTGTCGCGTCCCATCGGGCCGAGGATCACGGCACCGGCATCGCTCCACGACTGCTTTTCGTCGTTGGCGACCACCATCAGCTGGCGCTGCGGCACGGTAGGTGTCAGGCTGGTGCAGCCCGCAAGAGCGGCCAAGGCAAGGGCGGCCAATGCGGCAGGGCGGCGGAATTTCATGAGTCGGTCTCCGTGTTGTAGGTCTTTGTACTGCGGGCTGCGCACGCCCGCCGCAGCGCATGGTAGCGGCACAATCGAACAATCCAACACCCACGAGCAGCCTGCATGACCATCGAGATATCCAAGGAAGCGCGCCAACAGGCGATCACGTCGATCGAGCGCTACTTCAGCGAGAACATGGAAGAGAAGATCGGCAACATCGCAGCCGGTGCGCTGCTCGGCTTCTTCCTCGAGGAGGTCGGCCCGATCGTCTACAACAAGGCCGTGGTCGACGTGCAGGAGCGCCTTCAGTCCCGCATTTCGGAAGTCGATCTCGAAGTGCACGAGGACGAATTCCAGTACTGGCGCAAGTTCGACCGGCAGAAAAAAGGCAAGTAGGCCTGGCGGCCGCGATGCAAACATGCGTCCAGACGTTGCAAAATCCAGGGCCATGCAACACCATCGCCCGACCACCCGTTTCGCGCCTTCTCTTTCTTCTTCTGTCTCGCGGCTGCGCGCCTTCGTCGCCGTGCCGCTCATGCTGGCCGCATCGATCGCCGGCGCACAGCAGGACCCTTCGGCATTCCCTCTCGATTCTGTCGGCTACCTGAACGAGGAGTTGCCTCGCATGGAGGCGGCCATCGCCGCGAAGGACCGCAGTTTCTTCCAGGGCGCGATGGCCCGCACGGTGCAGTTTTCCGAGCGCTGGGGTTTCAAGGCGCAGGCCAATCCCGACTTGGCGAAGTACCCGATGTGTACCGAGGCCGTGATGGACTACGTGGTCGTCGGCATGTGCAAGCTCACTCCCTCGGGCGACGGATGCGAGCCCGGCCTGGCGACGCGCTTCGAGGCGAATGTGCAGCGCTGCCGCGAGGTCGCGGCGCGAAAATAAAGCCCCGTCTTTCGACCAAAAGAATGTCCTCGCCGGTAAGGCGAGGCGGAGACACCATGGACTACACCCGCTACCAGACCCTCGCCATCACGCGCCGCGGCGTCGATGGTGCGGTGCTCGATATCCAGATGCGCGCGCTCAACGGCAAGCTGCCGACGGCAGGCCATGACGGCCACCGCGAGCTCGCCGAGATCTGGCGCGACGTGTCGGCCGACGACACGGTTCGCTGTGCGGTGCTGCGCGGGGAAGGGTTGGGCTTCTCGGGCGGCGGCGATCTTGCGATGGTGCAGGACATGACCACCGACGACGCGGTGCGCCAGCGCGTGTGGAAAGAAGCGCGCGACCTCGTCTACAACATCATCAATTGCGACAAGCCCATCGTGAGCGCGATGCACGGCCCGGCCGTGGGCGCGGGGCTGGTGGCGGGGTTGCTCGCAGACATTTCCATCGCCGCCAAGGGCGCGAAGATCGTCGACGGCCACACGCGGCTCGGCGTGGCGGCGGGCGACCATGCGGCCATCGTCTGGCCGCTCCTGTGCAGCATGGCCAAGGCCAAGTACCACCTGCTGCTGTGCGAACCGGTGAGCGGGGAAGAGGCCGAGCGCATCGGCCTGGTGTCGCTCGCGGTGGACGAGGCCGACCTGCTGCCGCGCGCCTACGAAATTGCCGACCGGCTCGCGGCCGGCAGCCAGAGTGCGATCCGCCTGACCAAATACGCACTCAACAACTGGCTGCGCCAGGCCGGGCCGACGTTCGACGCCTCGCTGGCAATGGAGTTCATGGGCTTCGCGGGCCCCGACGTGCGCGAAGGCGTGGCTTCGCTGCGCGAACGGCGCGCGCCGAACTTCGGCTGAAGTCCGGCCTGCTGGATCAGGCCTTCTTCAGGCCTTGCAGGGTCTGCAGCAGCACCACGCGCGTCTGTCCCAGCACCATGCCCTTCCATTCGTCGTTGTCGCAGTAGAAAGCGTCGCGCAGTTGCCGGCGGATCTCGCGCTTCTGCGCTTCGGGCGCCGCGGGATGGCGGCGCAGCCAGGTGTCGGCACGCAGGCGGGTCAGCACTTCGCCCTCGGGCAGGGTGCCGAACTCCAGGCCCATGGGCGCGATGCTCGCTTTGGGGCACTCGTCATAGGCGATGGAGACCACCGGCCCCGACACATCGGCCGAGGCCGAGTCGCCGGCAAAAGGCGCGAACACGTCGGCACCCCACCAGGCGTGCGCCTGGGCGAGGTCGGCCGGCGCATTGCGGCCCGGGTAGATCTTCTCGCCGTGGCCGTAGGGGCCAAGGCCGGTGTGGATGTCGATCCAGCCGATGTGCGTGGCCGACGCGGCGTAGCTGCGCAGGATCGATCGCATCGTGCGGTTGCTCCACGAGGGCGCGGTACCGCCATAGAAGAGGCCGTCGGGCGAGCTGTACTGGCCTCGGGTGACGGCCGCGCGGAAAGCGCGCATGCCGTGCTTCTCGACATAGGCGGCCATGGCGGCCTCGTCGGCGGGCGCCGGCGGCCAGGTGGCGGGCAGCACGAGCGGCTCGACCTCGGCGTATTCCGCGTTCACCGGCAGCGGCGCGCCGAAGTCGATGTGGTTGCGGTTCAGGTCGATGTTGTCTTCGTTGGTGCGATGCAGGTGCGAGAAACCGTGCGGATTGACGGCGTGCACCAGCAGCAGCGCCACACCCGCCTGTTCGAGCCGGCCCAGCAGGTCGGGGTCGTTCAGCGTGGCAAGCTGCGCGCCCGAACCGCAGAAGCCCTCGGGGCCGTGCGTGCCCGAGGTGACGAGCAGCAGCTTCTTCGCGTCCTTGGCGCCGATCAGCGCCACGTCGGTGGCCAGTTCCTCGCCGAGCGCGCCGCGGTGCGTCGGCAGCACGAAGGATTCGACCGCGGCGCCGCGCCTCGCCGCGGCATCGAGGAACTTGGCGCGCGCTTCGGCGTACGTGCCGGAGAAATGGCGGGTGGCGGCGGTGGATTGGGCTTGCATGAGGCTCCTGTGCGTGGATGTCGTGGGGTATTGCTCGTCAGGCGGCTGCCGCGTGGGCGCCAGCCGCATCGATGTCGCGGCCCGTGTGGTCGCGCAGCCAGAGCAGGCCGAGCAGCGACACCAACGTCATCGCCACGAGGTACCAGGCCGGCGCGAGCTTGCTGCCGGTGGCGTTGAGCAGCCAGGTGCTGATGAAGGGCGCGAAGCCGCCGAACAGTGCCACGCCCACGCTGTAGACCAGCGACATGCCGCTTGCTCGCACCGCCTTCGGGAACATCTCCGGCAGCATCGTGATGCCCGGCACCGTCTGCGCCACGAGGCCGATGCTCAAGACGCCGAGCACGATGAACAGCACCGCGGGCGTGGGCGAGGCGTTGAGCCACAGGAAGCCGGGGTAGATCAGGAGGGCCAGCGCAATGCGGCTCCAGACAATCAGCGGCTTGCGTCCGACGACGTCCGACAGCCTGCCCACGAACGGCGCCAGCGCGAACGAGATCAGTCCGGTGAGCGCGGCGCCGAACAGCGCCACCGAGGGCGTGAGCCCGAGTTCGCGCACGGCATAGGTCGGCATGTAGAAGGTCACCACATAGGCGGCCGTGGTGCCGCCGACCAGCGAGAGAATGGCCGCCAGCACGGTCCTGCCGTGCTGCGTGCAGACGATCTTCAGGCTGTTTTCGCGCGGCGCGGCCGCGGCCTCGGGCGAGATGTGCAGCGACTCCTCGAGGTGGCGGCGGATGTACATGCCCACGGGCGCGATCAGCATGCCCAGCACGAACGGCACGCGCCAGCCCCAACTCTGCATGGCCTCCGGCGTGAGCGAGAAGGTCAGGCCGCCCACCACCACGGCGCCGAGCATCACGCCCAGGCCCTGGCTCGCGAACTGCCAGCTGGCCATGTAGCCGCGGTTGGCCGGCGTGGCGTGCTCGACCAGCAGGGTGGTCGATGCGCCCACCTCGCCGCCGGCCGAGAAGCCCTGGATCAGCCGCGCCAGCACGATGACGAGGGGCGCGGCCACGCCGATGGCCGCATAGGTGGGCGTGCAGGCGATCAGCGCGCAGCCCAGCGCCATCAGGAAGATGGTGAGCGTCATGGCCTTCTTGCGGCCCGCGCGGTCGGCGTACGCGCCGATCACGATGCCGCCCAGTGGCCGCATGATGAACCCCACGCCGAAGCTCGCCACCGTGAGCAGCAGTTGGCCGTAAGAGTCGAAGGTCGGGAAGAACAGCTTGCCGATCACCAGCGCAAGAAAGCCGTAGACGGTGAAATCGAAGAACTCCAGGCCATTGCCGATGGTGGTGGCGACGATGGTGCGGCGCCGGCTGGCTCGCGTGGTTCCGGGGCTCGCGGGGGAAGGGGTGCTCATGTCTCTCCAGTGTCTTTGTTGCGGTTGTGGCCGGGGAAAGTGCTCGATCGGCGTCGGATGCTAAAGAGTGGGTGCGCTGCTGAAAAGACAATAATTGGGCGATGACGATAACTTTTGGTTGTCATCCATTGCCATGAAACCCAATCAGTTGCACGCCTTCGTGGCAGTGGTCGAGCAGATGAGCATCCGCGCTGCGGCGCGCGTGCTGGGGCTTTCGCAGCCCGCAGTGACCAAGATCGTTCGCGAGCTCGAGCGCGAGGTAGGCGCGCCGCTGGTGGAGCGCAGCGTCAAGGGCGTGCAGCTCACCCAATACGGCGAGGCCTTTGCGCCGCGCGCGCGGCTGCTCTTGGCGGACATGCGGCGCGCACGCGACGAAATCGCGCAGATCAGAGACGGCGTCAGGGGCACAGTATCGATGGCCGTGAGCGCCTCATTCGCCCTCACGGTGCTGCCCGTCGCGTTCAAGGACTTCCACACCCGCCTGCCCGCGGTCCATGTGCAGTTCAGCGAGGCCGTGCTGCCGATGATGATGTCGCGGCTGCGCGAGGGCTACCTGGATTTCGCCGTCGCCCATGTGGTGCCCGGCACGCTCGACCCCGATTTCGAAGCGCTCGAGCTCTTTCCGGTGCAGCTGGTGATCGGCATGCGCGAGCGGCACCCGATGCGCGCGAGCCGGTCGCTGCGCGAGCTGTACACGGCCGAATGGATATTGCCCGGCGACGGCGACCACTTCAGCGGCCGCGACACGATCTCGCCGCTGCTGCCGCTCGGCCTGCCGCCGCCGGCGCGCGTGATCCAGGGGCAGTCGGTCACGGTGGCGCTGGCACTGGTGGGCACCATGGACCTGATCGGCATGTTCGTGGAGCCGCTGGTGCGCCTGGCCTTCAAGCGCCACGGCATCCGCCGGGTCGAGGTGGAGGAGCGGCTGCCCACGCTCAGCGTGTGCGTCATACGCAGGCGCGGCCAGCTGTTGACGCCGGCCGCGCAGCACTTCGTGGAATGCATCCAGCGCGCCTGCGCGGCTGCGATGAATACCTGATCAGGCCGGCGGGTAGGCGGCGCCCGCGCCGCCCGAGGCCCAGGGCGCGTACTTCCGCATTGCGCGATCGAACAGCGGCGAGGCGGTCCAGCCCGCGAGCCAAGCACGCAGCAGCGGCCAGGGTTGGTCGTCGAACCAGGCGGCCTCGACCATTGCGAACTGCCGCACGAAGGGCATGACGGCGGCATCGGCCAGCGCCGCCCGCGCGCCGAAGAGTTGCTGCCCGGAGCCACCGGCGAGCCGAGCTTCCAGTTGCAGCAGGAATTGCGCGCCCAGCTCGCGCGCGTCGGCGGATGCGTCCACGAACCGGCCCGGGTATTTGTAGCGGTCGAGCTGCGGCTTGAAGCCGTTGTCGCACGCGGCCACGAGCGCGAGCATGTCGTCGAGCGTGCCCGCAGCCGGGTCCAGCCAGCGCAGCGGGTCGTTGCGGCGCAGGGCCCACAGCATGATGTCGAGGCTTTGTTCCAGCACCGCGCCGTCGGGCAGCACCAGCACGGGCACGGTGCCTTTGGGCGAGGCGGCCAGCATCTCGGCCGGCTTGTCCTTCAGAACCACCTCGCGCAGTTCGCAATGCTCGCCGCTCGCGGCCAATGCGAGGCGAGCGCGCATGGCGTAGGGGCAGCGGCGGAAGCTGTAGAGAACGGGAAGGCTCGGGTCTGTCATGCAGCGCAAGAGTCTATGCCGACGCTTCGTACCGCGGAGGGCAGGCAAATTCAAATGCAACACGGTTGCGTTGGTTCATATAATGCAATTCTGTTGCATATAAAACCATATCCATGACCGACCGCCTTCCCGTCACCGTGCTGTCCGGCTTCCTCGGCGCCGGCAAGACCACGTTGCTCAATCACATCCTGCACAACCGCGAGGGACGCCGCGTGGCGGTCATCGTCAATGACATGAGCGAGGTCAACATCGACGCGGCGCTGGTGCGCGACGGCGGCGCCGAGCTCTCGCGCACCGACGAGAAGCTGGTCGAAATGAGCAACGGCTGCATCTGCTGCACGCTGCGCGAAGACCTGCTCGTCGAAGTCGGGCGGCTCGCGAAGGAAGGGCGCTTCGACCAGTTGGTGATCGAATCGACCGGCATCTCCGAGCCGCTGCCCGTGGCCGAAACCTTCACCTTCGCCGGCGAGGACGGCAAGAGCCTGGCCGACGTGGCGCGCCTCGACACCATGGTGACGGTGGTCGATGCGTTCAACTTCCTACGCGACTACGGCTCGGCCGACAGCCTGGGCCAGCGCGGCCAGTCGCTCGGCGACGAGGACACGCGCACCGTGGTCGACCTGCTGATCGAGCAGATCGAGTTCTGCGACGTGCTGGTGGTCAACAAGACCGACCTCGTCACGGCCGAAGAGCGGGAGCGCCTGATGGCCATTCTGCGCAGCCTCAATCCGCGTGCGCGCATCGAGACCTCGGAGTTCGGCCGCGTGGCGCTCGACCGCGTGCTGGACACAGGCCTGTTCGATTTCGAGCAGGCCGAGCGCGCGCCGGGTTGGTTGGCCGAGCTGCGCGGCGAGCACCCGCCCGAAAGCGAGACCTACGGCATTCGCAGCTTCGTCTATCGCGCGCGGCTGCCGTTCCATCCGCAGCGCTTCTGGGACCTGGTGCAAAGCGAGTGGGAGGGCGTGGTGCGCTCCAAGGGATTCTTCTGGCTCGCGAGCCGCGCCACGCGCGCCGGTTCGTGGTCGCAAGCGGGTGGTGCCTGCCGTTATGGCGTCGCGGGCCTGTGGTGGGCCGCGGTGCCGCGCGAGCATTGGCCGGCCGACGAAGAAGCGCAGGAAACCATCCGCAAGAACTGGGACCCGGCCACTGGCGACGCGCGGCAGGAATTGGTGCTGATCGGCATCGGCATGGACGAGGCCGGCCTGCGCGCGCGGCTCGATGCCTGCCTGCTGACCGACAGCGAAATGCGCTATGGCGCTTCGTGGTGGGCCAATCTTCCCGACCCTTTTCCTTCCTGGAACGTGTAGGCCGCAGTCGCCCGGCTGCTGGATCGCCCGGCGCTCAGCCCCTGCATTCCCCGCAGGTGCCGTGCAGGGTGAGCGCGGTGTGGCGCGTGTCGATGCCCTGTTTGCGGAGCTCCCGGCCCAGCCGGCTCATCACCTTGGGCAGCTCCGGGTCGGAAGGCAGGGCCAGCACCTTGTGGCACTGGTCGCATTCGAAGATATTGCCCGAAGCGGCTTCGACGTGGCGCGAGAAGCGGTTCACGCGGTCCGCGCCCACGCGGCGGTCGCACAGGCCGGCTTCGACCAAGCGGTCGAGCACGCGGTAGACCGTCACGCGGTCGGGCGTTTCACCCGTCGCGGTGGTGTAGGCGGCCACCACGTCGTCGTGCGTCAGGGGCTGGGAGGCGTGTTCCAGCAATTCGAGCACGGTTTGCGCGGCACGCGTCACGCGCAGGCCGGTGCTGCGCAGCAGGGCTTCGCTGCCGGATGCCTTGGCGGCAGGGGAGGGCTTCGGGTGTGGGCTCATGAATTTTGCGTGGAACCGCCATTGTGTTGCATTCGGTGAGACGGCGCCGCGCGCGGCCCGAATGCGCTAAGGTCTGGTTTTCGCGTTTTTTGAATACCTTCTACCGACCATGTCCCGTTCCCCGATCGAAATCGAAACCGCTCCCCATCCCACCGCCACGGTGATCGTGATGCACGGCCTCGGCGCCGACGGAAACGACTTCGTGCCGATTGCCAATGAACTCGACCTGTCGAGCGTGGGCCCGGTGCGCTTCGTGTTCCCGAATGCGCCGGTGATCCCGGTCACCATCAACGGCGGCTACCAGATGCCGGCCTGGTACGACATTGCCGTGGCCGACCTGGCCGCGCGCGAGGACGAGGCGGGCCTGCGCCGTTCGCAGGCCACCATCGAGACCCTCATCGCCCACGAGAAAAGCCGCGGCATCAAGGCCGACCGTATCGTGGTGGCCGGTTTCTCGCAGGGCTGCGCCATGGCGCTCATGACCGGCCTGCGCCACACAGAGCGGCTGGCCGGCATCGTCGGCCTCTCGGGCTACCTGCCGATTGCAGCCACCACGGCGGCCGAGCGGCACGCCGCCAACCACGAGACCCCGGTTTTCCTGGCCCACGGCCGGCAAGACCCGGTGGTGCCGCTCGACAGGGCGCTGCAGTCACGCGATGCGCTCTCCGCGCTGGGCTATACCGTCGAGTGGCACGAGTACACGATGGCGCATTCGGTCTGCATGGAAGAAATTGCCGACCTGAACCGATTTCTTCTGCGCGTGCTGGCGCCATAGCGCCTTTCATGCCCTTCGGCGCCTTCACGCACGCACCCGCGAAAGGAGACGACAAAATGATTCTGGTCATCGGACACGCCCTGGCGAAAGCCGAAACCCTGCAGGCGATGCTGGCCATCAGCACCGAGCATGTGCTGCGTTCGCGCAGCGAACCTGGCTGCATCTCGCACGAGGTCAGCGCCGACGTGGAGCAGCCGCTGCGGCTCACCTTCGTGGAGCGCTGGAGCGACATGGCGGCGCTGAAGGCGCATTTCCGCGTCGAGGCCTCGCGCGCCTTTGCCAAGGCCCTGGCCGCCATGGCGGACGGCATGCCGCAGATATCCGTCTACCAGTCCGACGAGATCGACCTCGCGGCGGCACGCGCCTGATCGTTCGTGCCGGACGAGCCCTGAAAGCACGAGAACCGTGAACTCAGCTATCAAAACAATAGCGCCGCGCAGCATAGCGGCTACCGGGATTCCCTGCACCAGCAGTGCCCGCGCGGCCGTGCTACCTTCCAGCCCCTCAGAAGATTGACGGGTCATAAGAATATGAGCAGCAGATTGCAGGAGAGGTTGGGTGCGCTCTCGACCGCGCGGTTGAAGGGGATGCGGCGCGGCATCGAGAAGGAAAGCCTGCGTGCGCTGCCGGACGGCAAACTCGCGCTCACGCCACACCCGATCGCGCTCGGGTCGGCGCTGACCCATCCGCACATCACGACCGACTTCAGCGAATCGCAGCTCGAACTCATCACGGGTGTGCATGGCAATGTCGAATCGGCGCTCGAAGAGCTGACCCGCGTCCACCAGTTCACCTACCGCGTGCTCGACACGCTGGGCGACGAGAGGCTGTGGGTCTCGAGCATGCCCTGCGGCCTGCCGACCGACGAAACCATTCCCATCGGCCGCTACGGCTCCTCGAACGTGGGGCGCGCCAAGAGCGTCTACCGCATGGGCCTGAGCCACCGCTACGGGCGGCGCATGCAAACCATTTCGGGCATTCACTACAACTGGTCGCTGCCCGACGTGTCGAGCGAACAGTATTTCGCGCTCATCCGCAACTTCCGTCGCCACGCCTTCCTGCTGCTGTACCTGTTCGGCGCCTCGCCGGCGCTGTGTTCGAGCTTTGTCGCGGGCCGCCCGCACGAGCTGCAGCCGCTCGGCGACGGCAGCATGTTCATGCCGCACGGTACGTCGCTGCGCATGGGCCGGCTCGGCTACCAGAGCGACGCCCAGGCTTCGCTGGCCGTGAGCTACAACAGCCTCGAGGGCTATGGCGCGTCGCTGCAGGACGCGCTCACGCGCCCATGGCCGGCGTACGAGGCCATCGGCATCCGCAATCTCGGCGGCGACTACAACCAGCTGGCCACCAGCCTGCTGCAGATCGAGAACGAGTTCTACGGCACCATCCGCCCCAAGCGCGTGATCAACCCCGGCGAGCGTCCGCTGCACGCGCTGCGCGAGCGCGGCGTCGAATACGTCGAGGTGCGGCTGATGGACCTCGACCCCTTCGAGCCGGTGGGGATCAATGCGCAGACCATGCGCTTCATCGACGTGTTCCTGCTGCAGTGCCTGCTCAGCGACAGCCCGGCCGACACGCCACAGGAAATTGCCGAGCTGGCCCACAACCAGCACCTCACCGCTGCGCGCGGACGCGAGCCGGGACTGAACCTGCTGCGCGGCGGGCGTGAGATGGCGCTGGCCGACTGGGGCATCGAACTGGTCGAGCAATGCCTGCCCATTGCCGCCGCGCTCGATGCCGCGAACGGCGGCACGCAGCACGCCGAAGCGGTGCAAGCCGCGCTGTCCGCCCTGCAGAATCCGGACAGCCTGCCTTCCGCACGCGTGCTGGCCGCCGTCGAAGAACGCCACGGCAACTCGTTCATCGGCTTCGTGCGCGCGCAGTCCGAGCAGACACGCGCCAAGCTCCTCGCGCTGCCGTTCTCGGACGAAGATCAGGCCGCGTTCGAGCGCATGACCGAGGAATCGATCCAGGAGCAGAAGCGCATCGAGGCCGCCGACACCATGCCCTTCGAGATCTACCGCGAGCAATACGTGTCGCCCGCGCGCCTGGGCATCGGCCATGGCCGCATGGCCGTCGCGGCCTGAACTTGAATTTGTCCTGTCCTACAGGTCTCACTGTCACATAGCCCGCCTGACGACAGTCGCGGGGGCCGATGACCTACAGGCATTGGCCTGCATGACCCACTGCGGGCGCCGGCGCCGCGCAGACCATGGACGGCATGCACCCCGCAAGCTTCAGATTCCTGTTCCGGCCCATGGTCTGGCCGGAGATTCCGGCATGACTTTCAAGGCCTATCTGGTCGAGGACAGTGCCCTCATCCGTGAAAACCTCATCGGGTTCCTCCACGACGTGGCGGACGCGGACGTGGTGGCCTGCGCCAGCAGCGAGGAAGAGGCCGTGCGCTGGCTGCATCAGCATCGCGACGACTGGGACCTGACCATCGTCGATCTTTTCCTGGAGCGCGGCAACGGCCTGGGCGTGGTCCGGGCCTGCCGCGACCGCATGCCGGAACAAAAGGTCGTGGTGCTGAGCAACTACGCCACGTCCGACATGCGCCAACGCTCGGCGCAACTGGGTGCCGATGCTTTTTTCGACAAGTCGGCCGAGCTCGACCAACTGGTGGCCTACTGCGAAACCTTGCGTCACGCGCGCGACTGAGCCGGCGCCGGGGCAGCTGGGGCGGCGCGCTTTTCTGGGGTAAAACGCCACGCGGCCGCCATGGCTGCCAGCAAATACCCCCGTCTCCAAGGAAAGCAGCGAGAGCGACACATGAGCAACAGCAACACCCCCATCGACTTCAACGGCCGAGTGGCCATCGTCACCGGCGCGGGCGGCGGCCTGGGCCGCCAGCACGCGCTCGCCCTCGCGGCGCGCGGTGCCAAGGTGGTGGTGAATGATCTGGGCGGCGCAAGCGACGGCTCCGGTGCGTCGGTGAGCGCCGCGCAGGCCGTGGTGGACGAAATCAAGGCCGCCGGGGGCGAAGCCATCGCCAACGGCGCCTCGGTCACGGATTTCGAGGCGGTGCAGGCCATGGTGCAGCAGGCGGTCGACGCCTGGGGCCGGGTCGACATCCTCGTCAACAACGCCGGCATCCTGCGCGACAAGAGCTTTGCCAAGATGGAACTCGCCGATTTCAAGCTGGTGGTCGATGTGCACCTGATGGGCGCGGTGAACTGCACCAAGGCCGTCTGGGCGCTCATGAACGAGCAGAAATACGGCCGCATCGTGATGACCACTTCGTCTTCCGGGCTCTACGGCAATTTCGGCCAGAGCAACTACGGCGCCGCCAAGCTCGCGCTGGTGGGCTTGATGCAGACGCTGAGCATCGAAGGCGCGAAGAACGACATCCGCGTCAATTGCCTGGCGCCCACCGCAGCCACGCGGATGACCGAGGGGCTGATGCCGCAGGAAGTGCTCGAAGCCCTCAAGCCCGAGGCCGTGGTGCCCGCCATGCTGGTGCTGGCCTCCGCCGACGCGCCGAACCGCACCATTCTTTGCGCGGGCGCCGGCACCTTCGAAGCCGCGCACATCACCCTCACGCAGGGCGCCTGGCTCGGCATCGGCGCGGACACGCCCGAACAGCTGGCCGCGCGGCTCGCCGAAGTGACCTCGCGCGAGGGCGAGATCGTGCCGCAGAGCGGTACCGCCCAAGGCAGCAACGAGGTCGGCAAGGCCATGGCGAACGCAAGGAAGGGCTGACGCGTGATCCGTGTCCATGGCGCTTGACCTAGAGCGCACTGGAGCATTTCCAATGAATTCACCGGGGCTTCCGGTTCATTCATTCGCAAGGAAATGCCGCCATGAACACGACGACAGACAACAAGGCGCTGGTGCAGCGCATCCATGCCGCACTGGACGAGGGCAACGGCCAGCTCTTCATCGACAGCCTGGCCGACGACGCCGCCTGGACGCTGGAAGGAACCACGCCATGGTCGCGCACCTACGCGGGCAAGGCGGCCATCCGCGAAGAACTGATCAAGCCGCTGTTCGCGCAGTTCGCGGGCCCTTACCGGAGCAAGACCGAGCGCATCATTGCCGAGGGCGACCGGGTGGTGGTGCTGTTCAGCGGCGATGTGCCCACCAAGGCCGGCAAGCGCCGCCGTTGATTCCGGCCGAGACGCCCGGCGCCAAGGCGCCCGTGCGGAAACCGCGCAGGCCGCGCTAGCCGCCGGTGGCGCCCACGCTACTCTGCGATAAACCCCGTGTCCTTGCGGATCGAGTCGCGGTCGCGGTGGTTGTTCAGGCGGCCCAGCGTGTTGTCGAGCAGGCGCTTGAGCTTTTCGGCCGCGCCCCGAAAGGCCTCGTCGAGGCTGGTGGCGTGTTGCGTCACGGCCAGCGGCTGGTGGTGGGCAAGGCGTGCTTCCATCACGCAGCACTTGTTGCCCGCACCGGCCTTGTCGTGGTTTTCGTCGCTCAGATGCACTTCGACGCGGGTCACGTCGTCGACAAAGCGGCTCAGCTGTTGCTTGATTTCCGTATCGGCCCAGCGCTCCAGCGCGTCCTTGTTGTTGACGCCGTTGCTCGTGTTGACCTGAATCTGCATGCCATGTTCCTGCTGATGGATGAACGAGCCCCTACTGTGCGCCCTAAACGGCCCTGCTGCGCGTAGGGATGCAAGCCAACCCTGCAATAGCCGGGGCTCAGCTCTGGATATAGGTCGTAAGCTGCGCGATGGTCTCTTCGTGGTCCGAAATGATGTCGTCCATCAAGTCCTGGATGGAGATCATGCCCACCACCTTGTTGCCGTCGACCACCGGCAGGTGGCGGAACTTGCGCTGGCTCATCAGCGCCATGCAGGCGCGCGTGCGGGTCTGCGGGGTGACGGTCATCACGTCGGGCGTCATGATCTCGGAGACCTTCACTTCCTTGGAATTCTTGCCCTGCAGCGCCACCTTGCGGGTGTAGTCGCGCTCGGAGAGAAAGCCCACCAGCTTCTCGCCGTCCATCACCATGAGCGCGCCCACCTCGAAATGCGCCAGGGTGGCCAGCGCATCGAACACGCTGGTGTCCGGCGTGGTGCGCCAGGCCGCGGAATCGTGGCGCTTGAGCAGTTCGGAGACGGGTTTCATCGCGGTAACTCCATCAAAAAGTTTTCAGTTCGACCGACGCGCCGATGCGCCGCATTCAGTCAAATGATAGGGGCGGAACAGCCCCCCGCGATGCAAAACCTCTAAGGGATTGCGCGTGTCGCGCCAAGGCGAACTAAGGTGTCGGTGCCAGCACGCGGCTGAGCGCCACCGGGTCGCCGAGCACGGTCTTGACCAAGCCCTTCTCGTCGAAGTTCACCTGGTACTCGGACCAGCTGTCGCGCCAGTAGCGCCACGTGGGCGCATCGAGGCTGGGGTTCTCGCCGGCCACCGGGTAGCCGACAGCCATCAGCACCTGCTCGCGCGTCATGCCCGGCATCACCTTCACGGCAAGGATGGCGTCGCGGATCGCGGGCGGAAAGCTCGCCATCTTCTGCTTCGGGTCTTCGGTCACCACATAGCGCTTGGCGAAGTCGATCAGCGTGATGTTGCGGCTGTAGTCGTTCTTGATGCGCTGCGGCTTGCCGGCCAGGTCGAGATTGAACCAGCGGAAGTCGTAGGCCGTGACGCGGGCCGGTGTGCCCACGGCCACGATGCTCGTGCCCTGCTCGTCGTAGTTGATGTCGCTGATCGAATTGCCGTAGGTTCGCATGTTGCAGCACAGATAGCCGGTGATCAGCGGGCCCTGCGGAGGCGAGGGACGCTGGGCGTGGACGACGGTCGCGGAACCAACGGTGGCCGCCATCAGGGCGGCAGCGGCAAGGCGTTTGAGCATGGATTTCCCTCGGGTGATTATTTGAATGCGACTGCGGGTGCAGCGCGCGGATTCTAGGGGGCCGTGCGCTCCGAAGGCAGGCAAAATGAGCACGTGCAGCTATCGAAAGCGTAGCGGTGTGATCTGGTGCGCATTCCCGGTCCACAATGCGCCCCCGGCCTTTGGGCCCACTCCCTCGCGAACAGCGCGAAAGAAAGAACATTCATCGATGGCGATCCAGTGGTTCCCCGGGCACATGTACACGACCCAGAAGGCCATCACCGAGCGGGTGAAGGACATCGACGTGGTCATCGAGCTGCTCGACGCGCGGCTGCCCGGCTCCAGCGCCAACCCGATGCTGGCCGAGCTCACGGCCGGGCGGCCCTCGCTGAAGGTGCTCAACAAGCAGGACCTGGCCGACCCGGCGCGCACCGCGCTCTGGCTCGCGCACTACAACGCGCTGCCGGCCACGCGCGCCATTGCGCTCGACGCGAGCCTGACCACGCCCGCACAGGCCATCGTGCGCGCGTGCCATGAGCTCTCGCCCAACCGCGGCGGCATGGCCAAGCCGATGCGCGTGCTGATCTGCGGCATTCCCAACGTCGGCAAGTCGACCCTCATCAACACGCTGACCGGCAGCCGCAAGGCCAAGACCGGCGACGAAGCCGGCATCACCAAGCTGGAGCAGCGCATCACGCTGGCCGACGACTTCTACCTGTGGGACACGCCCGGCATGCTGTGGCCGCGCATCGTGGTGCCGAAGAGCGGCTACAACCTGGCCGCCAGCGGTGCTGTGGGGCGCAATGCCTTCGACGAGGAAGAAGTGGCACTGGAGCTGCTCAACTACCTGAAGGCGCACTACGCGGCGGGAATCGCCACCCGGTTCAAGCTGGTGGAGCACGACGCGGCGAGCATCGCTGCCATGAAGGACGAAGAAGTGCTCGACGCCATCGGGCGCAAGCGCGGCGCGCTGCTGGGCAAGGGCCGCGTCAACCTGCAGAAGGCCGCCGAGATCGTGATGCACGAGTTTCGTGCCGGCAATCTCGGGCGCGTCACGCTCGAGACGCCCGAAGAGTTCGCGCAATGGCTGGCCGAAGGCCAGCGCATCGATGCGGAGCGTGCGGCCAAGAAGGCGGCGCGCGGCAAGAAGCGCAAGCCCGGCGCCGAGCCGCCCGAAGGCCAGGCGCCCGAGCCGCACTGAAGAGAAGAGAGAAGGGCGCGTTCAGCGCATCTGCAGGCGAGCGTCCTTCGGGTAGCTGATGGTGTAGTCGGCCGCCACGCGCGCGGTCTTGCCGGCGTCCAGGTCGAAGCTCCACATGGCCAGGCCCGGCTGCTTGTTCCAGGCCAGTTCGCCGGGCTGCGGCGCGAACTGCGCGGCCACGCGCACCTGCTCGTCGACCGAGACCGGCGCCGCCTCCAGCACCTGCACTGCGATCGGTGTGCGATGGCGGTTCTCCACCACATAGGCGCGTTGCACCTTGCGCTCGGCACGCGAGCCGACGAAGCCGCCCGTGCCCTGGCTGTCCTGCTCGGGCTCGGCCTGCACGCGCACCAGCTCGTCGCGGCCGAAGGAAAGCGTGAGCTTCGCATCGCTGGGCGCATTCCAGCGGCCGCTGCCGACGAAGTTGCCGTCGCGGTACAGCTGCAGCGCGCCGGCCGGCCATACGCCTGCGGGTTGCGGGAGTTCGGCGACCAGGAAGGCGCTGGCGTCCACGCGCGGACTGGTGCGCGCGGCGAGCTTCGCCGTGTCTTCGTGCTGGCCCAGTGCCAGCGTCACGCGCTGGCCGTTGGAGGGCACGTCGATGTTTTGGGGCACCGCGAATTCGGTGGCAAAGCTGTTGTCGAACACGGCCACGTCGAAAAGCGGCTCTGCAGCCTCGGCCATCGCGCGCCGCCGGTCGGCGGATGCCATGGGCGCCGGCGCCGCCATCATCGCGGCCGGGGCCGGGCTCGCCGGCGCGCGCTGCGGCGGCTCGATGCCGATGCGCCACGCGCTTGGTGTGCGGCCCGTGGTTTCGCGGCGCAGCTGACCGGTGGAGAGCACCAGCTTCACGCCGCGCCAGTCTTCGCCCGTGGCTTGCGCCACCAGCGCCTGGCGCTCGATGCGCACTTTGCGCGTGGCGGTGTCGAGCAGCGCGCGGTAGGTGGGCGTCCAGCCGGGGCCGTTGACCTGGTAGCTGAGCTTCACGTCGGCATCGGTGCCGGTGGCCAGCGTCACCGTCACGGCCATCACCTGCGCGCCGTCGCCTTGCGAGCGCTTGCGTTCGGCCAGCAGCGGGTTGAGCTGGCGGTCGATGTCGGTCTGCTTGCGCTGGATCTGGTGCTGCTTCAGCAGCGAGTCTTGCCCGGTGCGGCGCATCGCGTCCGTCACGGCGGCAAGGTTGCGCGCATCCATCGGCGCGCGCGCGCCTTGGGCCGATTCGCCGCCTCCACCCGAGAGGCCCTTGAGATAACCCGTCACCATGCCGAGCGCCTCGTTCTCGGCCTGCAGTGCGGCCTTCTTGTCTTCGAGATCGCGAATGCGGCCGTCGAGCCCGCTGGTCGCGCAGCGCGCCGAAAGCTCGCGCGCCTCGCTGAGCACCGAGGTTTCGCCCACGCGCACCGAAGCGGCCGCCGACACCTGCAGGCTCTGCACGTCGAGCCCCGCGGGCAGGCAGGCGAAGGTGACCGATCGGCTGCCGGCCGCCACCCGCGCCACGCGTTCCACCGTCGCGCTGCCGGGGTAGACCTTGACTTGGGTGATGCGCGATGCATCCGCGCCGCCGGCGGCCACCACGGGCTGCGCATGCGCACCGGTGTTGAGGACCAGCCAGGCCGCGGCAACGACGGTGGCACGCAGGTTTGAGCGAAAAAAGGAAGAGGAAGAGATTGCTTTCATCGGAGCCTCGGTAGTGGATCGTTCCCCCACTCATACGGCGGGGCTCGCCGACCGGGGTTAAAGCCGCCGAAAAAAAGTGCGCTGTCGCCAACGCAACTGCGCGGGCCTTGCGGGTCACGGGCGCGACGGCGCGCAACGGAGCCGCTTCGTAGAGTGGCTTTTCCGCTCTCGACGCTTCATCCTTCTTCTCTGAAAGACAGCCATGCTCGAAACCATTCAGGCCATCAACAAGACCGCCGCCTTCAACCGCTGGGCCGGCTTCGAGGTAACCCAGGCCGCCGCCGGAGAAGCCGAACTGCGCATGGAGTGGCGCGAGGAGGACATGGGCCAGTACGCCGGGTTCCTGCACGCGGGGCTCATCGGCGCGATGCTCGACACGGCCTGCGGCTTCGCAGCCGCCACGGTGGCGGGGCGGGTGCTGGCATCGCACTTTTCGGTGAACTGCCTCTCGCCCGCGCTGGGCCGCGCCTTCATTGCGCGCGGCAAGGTGGTGAAGGCGGGGCGCAAGCAGGTGTTTGCGAGCGCCGAGCTCTATGGACAGGGCGAGGACGGCAACCTCAAGCTCGTGGCGACCGGGAGCGCCATTCTTGTTCCGGTGGAAGAGACGCCGCCGGCGAAGTGACTTCCGCTTTGCCTCCGGTGCGCCGGAGCTTCAGCCCGAACAGCGGCCGCAGCCAATTGAAGCGGCGAATCAGCCCGTCGGTGAGCGCCCAGCAGCCGAAGAGGGTCAGCGCGACCAGCAGCACCGGCTCCAGCACCGGCCCCAGTGCGAGCGGCGCCAGCAGCGCAATGCCCGCGATGATCAGCGTCTGGTGCAGCACGTACCACGGGTAGACCGACTCGTTGGCCCAGCGCAGCCACGGCCAGGGCCGGTCCAGATAGCGGTGGCCGTAACCGAGGATGGCGGCCACCGCCAGCCACAGGTACAGCACGCGCAGCGTGTCCGTCACCACGCCCGATGGCGGCCCCTTCGCGCCGAGCCGCAGCACGATGAACGTGGCGATTGCCACTGCCGCCAGTGCCAGCGACATCCGGCGCAAGCGCACCAGCTCGCGCCACACGCCGGTGTCCACGCCCATCCAGTAGCCGTAGAGAAACACGGTGAAGAAGATGCTGTGCAGGTAGAAGTCGCGGACGAGGTTGTGCGTGGGCGGAAAGTGCCGGGCCAGCAGTATCGTCCAGACCAGCAGCGGAAGCGCCGGCAGCCACAGCAGCTTCCAGCCGCGCAGCCCGTTGAAGCGGCGCTGCATCCATTGGCCGCCCGGCGACCTCCACAGCGGCAGCGTGAGCGCAATCAGCGCGGTGTAGGCGAACAGATAGGGCAGGTACCAGAGGTGGTTCCAGGTGATGCCGAACTCCGCGCCGGCAAACGCCTGCTTCGGCCATGGATCGCTCATCGACAGATAGCGCAGCAGGAAGGCGCCGAAGCCCGGGGCGACCAGCCCGTTGGCCACTCCTTCGGCGTAGGCCTGGTAGGGCACGATCACCGCCATGCCGAACGCAAGCGGCAGCATCAGCCGGGCGCCGCGGCTGCGCAGCAAGCTCCAGGTGCCCTGGTTGCGGCTCAGGAAGCCCAGCGACACCCCCGAGATCAGAAACACCAGGTCCATGCGCCAGAGGTTGAGCACCCGCATCGGCCACTGCAGCCATTCGGCCGCATGCGGGCTCTTGAGGTGCCAGGGCCAGTCGGCCACGTAGTACATCGCCACGTGGTACAGGATGACCAGCAGGAAGGCCAGCGCGCGCAGCGCGTCGATGTCATGCCGGCGGTCAGGTTGCAGCGGGAGTGCATTCATCGAAAGCTCCTCGAAAACCCAGGGGGAGAAGGCGCGATGGTTGCGCCCATCCGCCTCGGGTGGCTTGCCCAAGGGACGGATCGCGGGCTTTTTGTGACGAGCGGCGGCCTTGGGGGACGAAATTCGCCCGCTGGGCGCACGGATCGCGAGAATCCTGGGCATGGGAGATTCCCGAAAGAACCTGTACGAGCGCTACGAGCCCATCCGCCATCGTGTGGAGGCGGGCTTCTGGATCGTCTTCATGGCGCTGCAGGCGGTGTTCAACACCACCGTGGCGCTGGTCGATGCGCGCGACCGGGCGGTGCCCCGCGGCGCCTGGGAAATCGTCACCTGGGAGGTGTCGAGCCACCTCGTGCTGCTGGCACTGGTGCCGGCCGTGGTGGCCATCCAGCGCCGGCTCTCGCCGCTGGCCCGCACCCAGTTGTTGCGCTATCTGGCGTGGCACCTGGCCGCCAGCGTCGTCTTCAGCGTGGTGCACGTGGCGGCCATGTTTGCGCTGCGTGCCATGGTCTATGCCTCGGTCGGCGAGCGCTACGACTTCGCCGGCTGGACCGGCCGCTGGGGCTACGAATACCTGAAGGACGTGCGCGCCTACCTGTCGATGGTGTTCGGCATCTGGGTCTACGGCGTCTTCATGCTGCGGCTGCAGGGCGAAGCGCGCGTGCTCGATGCGCCCGAGGCGGCGGCGCCCGCCGAGCCCGACACCCATCCGCCCGCGCCGCCCGCGCGTCCTGAACGCTTTCTGGTGCGCAAGCTGCGGCGCGAATTCCTGATAGCGGCCGGCGACATCGACTGGCTTCAGGCCGAGGGCAACTACGTCGGCCTGCACGTCAACGGCCACGACTACCTGCTGCGCGCCACGCTCACCGATTTTCTGGCCCAGCTCGACCCCGCCCAATTCGTCCGCGTGCACCGCAGCCACGCGATCAACCTGGGGCGCATCCAGGAGATCGAGCCGCTCGACAGCGGCGACGCCCGGCTGCATATGCGCGATGGCACCACGGTGCCCTGCAGCCGCCGATTCCGCGAAGCCTTGCGTGCCGGCGCAGGCTGATCGCGCCACACTCGGCTTCGTCCTGTTCCGGTGCGGCTTTCGCACTGAGAAGGCTCATCGGCACCGATAACGCACCACTAGAGAGCTTTTAGGCACCATTTTTGCTTCCTTGCGGCGCTGCCCCGGGCAATTCGGGTGCAATGCACCAATTCAAATCAAAAACTGCAAGAAGCTCCCATGGACGCACTCAAACAGGGCGCAGACGCGCTGTTCATCCTTCTCGGCGCCATCATGGTGTTTGCCATGCATGCCGGTTTTGCTTTTCTCGAACTGGGCACCGTGCGCAAGAAGAACCAGGTCAATGCGCTGGTCAAGATATTGGTCGACTTCTCGGTCTCCACCATCGTGTACTTTCTTGTTGGCTACGGCGTGGCCTATGGCATCCACTTTTTCGTGGGCGCCACCGAACTCGCGGCCAAGAGCGGCTACGAGCTGGTGAAGTTCTTCTTCCTGCTGACTTTTGCCGCGGCCATTCCGGCCATCATCTCTGGCGGAATTGCGGAGCGCGCCAAGTTCTGGCCGCAACTCATTGCCACGGCGGTCATCGTCGGCCTCGTTTATCCGCTCTACGAAGGCATCGCCTGGAACAAGGCTTTCGGCATCCAGGCCTGGATTGCCTCGGCCACGGGCCACGAGTTCCATGACTTTGCCGGTTCGGTCGTGGTGCACGCGGTGGGCGGCTGGCTTTCGTTGCCGGCCGTGCTGCTGCTGGGCGCACGCCGCAACCGCTACCGCGGCGACGGCTCGCTGAGCGCGCATCCGCCGTCGAACATTCCTTTTCTGGCGCTGGGCGCGTGGATCCTGTGCGCGGGCTGGTTCGGCTTCAACGTGATGAGCGCGCAGACCATCGACAAGATCTCGGGCCTCGTGGCCGTGAACTCGCTCATGGCCATGGTGGGCGGCACGCTGGTGGCGCTGGCCATGGGCAAGAACGACCCCGGCTTTGTCTACAACGGCCCGCTCGCCGGCCTCGTGGCGGTGTGTGCCGGCTCCGACCTGATGCATCCGCTGGGCGCGCTGGTGGTGGGCGGCGTGGCGGGCGCAATCTTCGTCGTCATGTTCACGCTCACGCAGAACAAATGGAAGATCGACGACGTGCTCGGCGTATGGCCGCTGCACGGCCTGTGCGGCACCTGGGGCGGCATTGCGGCCGGCATCTTCGGCACGCAGGCGCTGGGCGGCATCGGCGGGGTGAACGTGTGGGCTCAGCTCATCGGCACCTTGGTTGGCGTGGCATGGGCTGCACTTGCGGGGGCCGCGGTGTACGGCACCCTCAAGGCGACGATGGGGCTGCGGCTCACGCAGGAAGAGGAATACGACGGGGCCGACCTGTCGATTCACCACATTTCGGCGACGCCGGAGCGTGAGGTGAACTGGTAGCGAAGGGAGCGCCGCAACGACGCGACGCGAGTGAGCTCAGGCGGCGGATTCGCCTTGCAGACCGGATTCGTCCGCAACACCGTGCGTCCATCCGGGCACGGTCACGTAGTAGCGCAGGGCCTTTCCTTGGCCCGCCGTATGAAGCATGCCGTTGCGCACCAGGTCCGACAGGTCGCGCGTAGCCGTTGCCTTCGAGACACGCACCATCTTCAGGTACTTCTCGACGTTGAGCCCGCCAAGAAAGCCGCCGTCGCCAGCCTCGAGCAACCTGCACAACAACAGCCGCTGCCGCTCGTTGATTGCATGCCGCGCATGCCTGGACCAGAAGCGCGAGCGTTCCAGCGAAGACTGGATCACAAGGCTCGATGCGATGCATGCGTGCCCGAAGGCCTGCGCAAACCATTGCACGAAGGCGGTCACGTCCATGCCGCCGGACTGGCCCGCGGCCAGCGCGTCGTAGTAGCCCTTGCGGTCGACAAGCAGTTGCCTTGAGAGACTGAAAAGGCGCGTCGATGCACCCGTGTCTTGTGCCAGCGCCGTATCGGCTATCGCCCGGCCGACGCGGCCGTTGCCGTCTTCGAACGGGTGGATGGTTTCGAACCACAGATGAGCAATGGCAGCGCGCGCAATGCCGTCCATGCCGGCGTGCCGTGATTGCGCGAACCACGCTAGAAAGGCGTCCATCTCCTGTGCGACGGAAGAGGAGGGTGGCGCCGTGTAGTGCACGACCTCCCTGCCCGGCAGGCCGCTCACGATCTGCATGGGATCTGCATGGTCCCGGTACCGGCCGACAGCGATGCGCCGGATGCCCGTGGTGCCGCCGGGAAAGAGCGCCGACTGCCAGCGGCACAGCCGGTCTGCATCGAGCGGCTGGTCGAAATGGGTCGTGGCGTCGTGAATGACTTCGACCAGACCATCGACATGCCTGTCGGTCGGACCTGTGTCGCCGGTACCGAGGCGCCGCATCACCGAGGAGCGCACCGCCGCAAGCTCGAGCCGTTCGCCTTCGATGGCTGCGGTGGCCACGGCCTCCTGCATCCATAACTCCTGCTCGGCTTCGACCAAGCCTTCCAGCCCGATGGCGCGCGCCATGCCGCTCACTTCTCCCTTGAGCTCGCGCGCGCGCAGCAGCGCGGGGCTCGCGGCGGCCGCGTCATAACGCAGTTGCGGCCAATCAGGCTGCTGCCAAGTGTAGAGCGGGGCGGAGATGGCCATGCGCCGAATTTTAGATGAATCGGCTCAAAAAATGATTCGTAAATGTGAATTTGCGGCGCAGCGCGGTCGTTTGAGGCGCCAAACACACGGAACTGTCACCTGTAGCAAACTCGCCGGACCGCTTCGCTCAACACAGCCAACGCCAATGACCCAACCGCCTCCCGCCCTCGAAGTCCTCCCCCGCGACCTCTCCGCCTACCGCAAGGGCAACGTCGGCATCGACTACGTGCACCGCTTCGAGTCCGGCAAGCCCGGCCCGCACGTGCTGATCAATGCGCTCACGCACGGCAACGAAATCTGCGGCATGACCGCCGCCACGCACCTGCTCGACACCAACGTGCGCCCGAAGATCGGCACGCTGACCGTGAGCTTCGCCAACGTGGAAGCGTACGAGTCTTTCGACAAGGCGCTGCCCTTCGACAGCCGCCAGCTGGTGCACAACCTCAACCGCATCTGGTCGCCCGAATGGCTCGACGGCACCGAAGACAGCCCCGAGCTGCGCCGTGCCCGCGTGCTGCGCCCGGTGGTGAGCGCGGCCGACCACATCCTGGACATTCACTCCACCAGCCAGCCGGTGATTCCGTTCTGGGTGTACCCCGCCTACGACCGCAATGCCGAAGCGGCGATGGCCATCGGCCGTCCGTCGGTGCATCTGGTGATGCCCGAGGGCCTGGGCTCCGGCACACCGCTGATCCAGCATGGCCGCCATGGCCTGCCTGAAGGCAAGGGCGTGGCGCTGGTGGCCGAGTGCGGCCAGCACTTCCTGCGTTCCGCCTCCGAGTTGGCCACCGCCATTGCGCTCGACTTTCTGGCGCACTTCGGCCTCATCGACAAGGACCCGGCCGTGCCGCCGCCCGGCCCGCAGCGCCGCTTCGAGCTGCTGCAGACGCACGTCATCAAGTCGGAAGAGTTTGCCTTCGTGCGCCCGCTGATCGGCTTCGAGACTTTTGCCAAGGGCGAGCTGATTGCCACCAACGGACCGGACGAGATTCGCGCGCCGTGCGACGACTGCACGATCTTCATGCCCGCGCAGCGCGTGATCGTGGGGCGCGAGGCGGTGTATTTGACGAAGCCGGTCTGAGCTCGGTCGGCAGATCAGGCGGCGACGATTTCAGGAGTGAATGCGTCCCCGACGCTGGGCCATCTCAAGCCGCAATGAACAGCGCCGGGTCCACCATCGCCCGGTTCAACATCACCGACCAGTGCAGATGCGGCCCCGTCACGCGACCGGTGGCGCCCACTGCCGCGAGCTGCTCGCCCGTCTTCAGCACATCGCCCACCCTCACATCGACCCGGCTCAGGTGGCAATACATCGTGAGCAGGCCACCGCCGTGGTCGAGCCACACGGTGCCGCCGTTGAAGAAATAGTCTCCCGTATCGATCACCCGGCCCGGCAGCGGCGCCAGCACGGGCGTGCCGGTACCGGCTGCGATGTCCATGCCGCTGTGCGGATTGCGCGACTGGCCATTGAACACACGGCGCAGGCCGAACGAGCTGGAGCGGCGGCCGGGCACGGGGACGCGCATCTGCAACGAGGCGTTCGGCCGCAGGTCGGTGAACGTGGCCATCACGGTGGCAAGGTGAGCGCGTTCGCGCTCGTAGCGCGCCTCGTCTTCGGGCGAGAGATCCACAGTGCGCGGCGGCACTGTCAGGCGCTGCTCGCGGTACTGTTTGGCACCTACCGTGTAGGCGATCTGCTTTTCGGTGCCGCTCTCGGTCCGCATCGCAATGCTGGCGTCGCCGGGCGAGGTTGCGAGCGGAATGCCGACCAGCGCCGTCCACTCGATGGCGTCGCCCAGCACGAGCAAGGGCACGTCGCCTGCAAAGGCTTCGGGGCGCTTGGCGCTCGGGCCGAGCGACAGCCGTGCCACGCCGCCCGGCACCTGGGACGCATGTGGCCAGACGTCCGAATGCTGTTGTTGCTTGGACTTTGCAGGAGCGGCCGCGGCGACGCGCGTTGCGGGCAGCGCCAGCAGGCCGAGCGCCCCCAGCAGTGCGCCACGGCGATTCAGGGCAGGCGAGAGAAAACCGGGGGAAGAGGGTCGGATGTGCATGGAAAGGGAGATCGAAGGAAACAGGTGCTGCCGCGTGGCCGCGTTACTCGAGCCATATGCCGGGCGCCAATCCATCGAGCGTGTGCGGTCCGATGGCGGCGCGGATCAGGCGCAGGGTGGGCAGCCCCACGGCGGCAGTCATGCGCCGGACCTGGCGGTTGCGGCCTTCGCTGATCGCGAGTTCCAGCCACGCGGTGGGAATGCTCTTGCGTTCGCGAATGGGCGGTTGCCGCTCCCACACGTCGGGCGGTGGGTCGAGCAGGCGCGCGCGGGCAGGGCGCGTGAGGCCGTCGTTGAGCTGCACGCCGCCGCGCAGGGCGGCCAGCGCCGCCTCGGTGGGCACGCCTTCCACCTGCACCCAATAGGTCTTCTCCATCTTGAAACGCGGATCGGCGATGCGCGCCTGGAGTTGGCCGTCGTTGGTGAGCAGCAGCAGGCCCTCGCTGTCGGCATCGAGACGGCCGGCCACATAGACATCGGGAATGTCGATGAAGTCTTTCAGCCCGCGCCAGCGGCCTTCGGGCGTGAACTGGCTGAGGACGCCGTAGGGCTTGTTGAAACGGATCAGGCGGGAGGAACTCGGAGAATTCATGACCCCCGCAGGATATCGTGCAGCTGAGCAGTGGCTACTTGCCCCAGCTGTCCCGCATCCCCGCCGCGCGGTTGAACACGTGCTTGCCATCCGTACCGGCCTTCGCATCGCGCACGAAGTACCCATGCCGCTCGAACTGAAACGCCGCGCCGTCTTCGGCATTGGCCAGCGACGGCTCGACGAACGCAGTGCAGGTTTCCAGGCTCTGCCTGTTCAACTCGTCCAGCAGTTCCCCGCTGCCCGGGTTCGCCGCCGCAAACAGGCGCTCGTACAACCGCACCTTGGCCTGCACCGCATCGGCCACGGCCACCCAGGTGATGTTGCCCTTCACCTTGATGGCGTCCGCGCCCGGGGTGCCGCTCTTGGTGTCGGGCACCAGCGTGGCCTGCACTTCGAGCAGCTTGCCGGCGGCATCGCGTGTGGCGCCGGTGCATTCGATGGTGTGGCCGTACTTCAGGCGCACCCTGTTGCCGGGGAACAGGCGGAAGAAGCCCTTGGGTTGCACGTCTTCGTAGTCGGTGCTTTCGATCCACACCTCGCGGCCGATCTTGAAATGGCGCAGGCCGGCTTCGGGGTCGCGCGGGTTGACGGGGGCGGTGCAGTCGTCGAGCACGCCGTCGCCGTCCATCAAATCGCCCCAGTTGGTGATCACCAGCTTGACCGGGTCGAGCACGGCCATGGCGCGCGGGGCGATGGGGTCGAGCGTGTCGCGCAGCGCGGCCTCCAGGCTGGCGTAGTCGATCCAGCCGCCGGATTTCGTCGTGCCGCTGCGTTCGCAGAACAGGCGCAGCGCCTCGGGCGTGTAGCCGCGGCGGCGCAGGCCGGCCAGGGTGGGCATGCGCGGGTCGTCCCAGCCGTCGACGTGCTTTTCTTCGACCAGCTGGCGCAGCTTGCGCTTGCTGGTCATCACGTGGGTGACGTTGAGGCGCGCAAATTCATACTGGCGCGGGTGCGGGCTGGCGATCAGGCCGCCTTCGGCCAGACGGTCGAGCAGCCAGTCGTAGAAGGGGCGCTGGTCTTCGAACTCCAGCGTGCAGATGGAGTGGGTGATCTGCTCGAGCGCGTCTTCGATGGGGTGCGCAAAGGTGTACATCGGGTAGATGCACCACTTGTCGCCGGTGTTGTGGTGCGTTGCGCGCCGAATGCGGTACAGCGCGGGGTCGCGCATGTTGATATTGGGGCTCGCCATGTCGATCTTGGCGCGCAGGATGGCGGCGCCATCAGGCAGCTGGCCGTCTCGCATGGCGCGGAAGCGGGCCAAATTTTCTTCCACACTGCGGCTGCGGAAGGGGCTGTGGGTGCCGGGCGTGTTGAAGTCGCCGCGGTTGGCGCGAATTTCTTCGGCGCTTTGCTCGTCCACATAGGCCAGGCCGGCGCCGATCAGGTATTCGGCGGCGCGGTACATGAAGTCGAAGTAGTCGCTTGCGAAGTATTCGTGCGGCTGCAGGGTGCCTGGTGCGCTCGGGCGGTCGGCCAGGTAGGTTTCATAGCCGAGCCACTTGACCGCGTCGCGGATGGAGTCGACGTATTCCTGCTCTTCTTTTTCGGGGTTGGTGTCGTCGAAGCGCAGGTGGCACACCGCCGCCGTATTCCTTGGCCAGCTCGAAGTTGAGCCAGATGCTCTTGGCGTGGCCGATGTGCAGGTAACCGTTTGGCTCGGGCGGAAAGCGCATGCGCACCTTGGCCGGGTCGGCCATGCCTTGGGCATGATGGGCGGCGTCGCCGGGCGAGCCACCCCATTTGCGGCCAGAATAGGCCCCCTGCGCAAGGTCGTTTTCGATCACGTGGCGCAGAAAATTACTCGGTGCGGCGGCCGTCTTGGGGCTGTCTTTGTCGGTCGGGGAGGTCATTGCGGCATTCTAGAGGGCACCCCCTGCCGGTTACCTTTGGCAACGTTCTTCACATTGCGGCGGGCAACCGCTTTGCATTTGGCGCGTTCAATACCTACATGGGCCGAAACGCCCCAACAAGGAGTTCCAGATCATGAGCCTCACACGTTCAACCTTCTTCAAATGGGCCGCCGCGGGTGTCGTGGCAGCCGGTGCATTGTTTGCGGCCACTTCGGCCAGTGCCCGCGGCGACGTGAGCTGGTCGGTCGGCGTGGGTCTTCCGGGCGTGTCCGTGGGCGTGGGCGCTCCGGCCTACTACCCGGCCCCGGTCTACGCAGCCCCCGCGCCGGTGTACTACGACGCGCCGCCGCCGGTGTACTACCGCCCGCCGCCGCCGGTTTACTACCGTCCGGCCCCGGTGTACTACGCACCGCCGGCGTACTACGCACCGCGTTATTACGGCCCGCGTGGCTACTACCGCGGCCATGGGCACGGTCACGGCCACTGGCGTTAAGTAGCGGAGCGGCGCCTTCGTTGGCGCCTGCCAGGCAAAGAAGCCGGTCCTGAAGGGCCGGCTTTTTTCATGGGCATTCGGGCGCCCGTAAATTTCACATGGCGCGAAACAGGTGGCCGTAAAGACGGCTGACGGGTATTTTCTCGGGCCGGCCGCGCAGATCGAGATGCAGCTTGCCGGCCTCGTCGCGGTGCACGGCCTCCACGGCCGAGCTGCGCACCACCACGGCGCGATGCACCTGCCAGAAGACCTCCGGGTCGAGCTGGGTCAGCAACTGCTTCAGCGGCGTGCGAATCAGGTATTCGTGCGTGGCGGTGAGCACGCGAATGTATTTGTCGGCCGCCTCGAAATACAGCACTTCGTCGATCGGAACCATGCGCACGGTGCTGCCGGCGGCTTCGCTGGCGGCAATCATGCGCAGCGGGGCGCCGGGGGCGGAGGATGCCGACGCGCCGTTGCCGGCAGCGGCGGCCAGCACCTGGCGCCACTGCGCAAGGGTTTTCTCGAGCGCTTCGTCGGCTGCGGCCGATTTCGGTTGCTGCTGCCCGGCCAGCGCCTGCTGAAGCCGCAGCACGGTCTTGCGCAGGCGCTCGGGCTGCACGGGCTTGAGCACGTAGTCGATGGCCTGGGTCTCGAAGGCGCGGGCGGCGTATTCGTCGTAGGCGGTCACGAAAACCAGCTGCGGCATGGGCGCCTCGTCGGTGGGCCAGCGGTCGGCCAGTTCGGCGGCGGCGCCCAGGCCGTCGAGGCCGGGCATGCGGATGTCGAAGAACAACACCTGCGGCAGCAGCCGCAAGGCCTCGCGCACGGCGCTGCGGCCGTCGCCCGCGGTGGCAAGCAGCTGCAGTTCGGGCCACGCCGCGGCCAGTTCGGCCTTGAGGGCGTGGGCGAGCAAGGGCTCGTCTTCGGCGATGAGTGCGGTCGGGTTCATGCGTGTGGCGGCAAGGGAAAGCTGAGTGTGGTGCGGGTTCCGCCGGCGGGCTCGGCGGCCAGGCTCATGCGGCCTTGGTCGCCGTACACCGTGGCCAGCCGCTCGCGCACTTGTTCGAGCCCGAAGCCGCTGCCCTCCGAGGGCGGCGCGCCGTCGAGGCCGACGCCTGTGTCGCTCACTTCGATGACCAGCCGGCCGGCGTCCTGGCGTGCGCGCACGGCGATCTCGCCGCCTTCCACCTTGGGCTCCAGCCCGTGGCGGATGCTGTTTTCCACCAGCGGCTGCAAGAGCAGCGGCGGCACGGGCGTGTCGCGCAAATCTTCCGGCAGTTCGAGCGTGTAGCGCAGGCGCTCGCCCATGCGCACCGACATCAGTTCGAGGTAATCGGCCAACCGTTCGAACTCGGCCGACAGCGGATGCGCGAGCGCGCGCGAACCGCTGAGCGTCATGCGCAGGTAGTTGTTCAGGCGGTCCAGCATGGCCACGGCGCGCGGCGGGTCGGTCGTGATCAGCACGCGCAGGTTGGCCAATGTGTTGAACAGCATGTGCGGCTCGAGTTGCGTTTCGAGCAGCTTGAGCCGTGCCTCGGTGGCGTTGCGCTGCGCCAGCTCGATCTGGCGCAGCATGTGCTTGCTCCTGCCGAGGCTGTAGAAGAAGAAGCACATACAGACGGTGGCCGTCACCGTGATGATGATCGTGGTCGCGAGCTTGCGCTCCCCGAAGCTGCCGAAGTCGAGCAGGGGCTGATGGGTCCAGGCGTCGCCGATGGCATTGCCCCCCAGAAAGCCGACTGTCACGCCGCCAGCCACCAGCAGGTAGCCCCAGGGTCCGGATGGCCAGAGGATCTCCCTGTGGCCGCTGATCAGCAGCCGGCCCACGTCGATGAAGAGCCAGCTGATCAGCCCGATGGACATCGAATACACCATCTGCGCGCTCCAGCTCCCGTGCTGGGTGATGGCCAGCGCTGCGGCAATGAAGCAGCAGAAGGCGACGGTCATCAGGCCATGCCGGAGCATGCTCCGGATGTTCTCCGCGCGAAAGCGGGGGAGCGCGCCGACGCTCATCCGCGCTCCCCGGCCCGCAGCGTGCGCCGTTCGCGCTCGACCAGCCGGTCATAGAAGCTGCCGCCGGGCGCAATGAACCAGATGACCGCGCCGTGGATCAGCAGGCCCAGGCCCCAGCCCATGAGCGGATACACCGCCCAGGTGTGGCCGCGCGATGCGGAGAGCGCGACCAGCCCGAGGTTGACCAGCACATAGACCAAGGCATGGATGTACCAGCCCATCTTGGCGCCGGCGCGGCGGCGGGCGAGCTTGTCGAGGTCGGAAAAGGCCGGGGTCGAAGAGGGATGGGCATTCATGACAGGTCTCCTCAGGATAAAAGTCGATCAGGAATTGGAGGTGGCGCGCAGTACGAAATGCGGAACGATACCGCCGGTGCACCGCATGTAGGTCCGGTATTCGTCGCCGAAAGACTCGAGCAGCATCCGCTCCTCATGGGGCTTGCGGATGGCGTAGAGCAGGCTGACCGCCACGAGTGCAGCCCAGCCGGCGATCCAGTTGTTCAGCATCAGGGCCTGGCCCAGGCCCATGGCGAAGAACGACGCATACATGGGATGCCGGATGCGGCGATAGACACCCTGCGTGACCAAGCGGTGGTTCCGGTTCAGTTCCAGAGTCACGGACCAGCTGGTGCCCAGGTCGGCATGCGATCGCCAGAACAGCCACAGCGCGCACCCCATGGCCAGCGTGCCGGCCCAAGTGAGGGCGATCGGCATCGTGTAGTTGGCTGCGTCGAGCCAAGGGGTCAGTATCAGGACGACTGGCAGGCCGATCTGGCAGGCTCCGACGAGGACGATCAGCAGGCGGTCGCGCATGTCGGCACGGCTGAGTGTTTTTTCTTCTGACGAAGCGCGGCGCTGGAACGCGGCGCGAATCGCGAGGTAGACGGCAGTACCGGCGGCAAACGCGATATGTGAAGACTGAAGGTTCACGACTGGGCTTTCGATTCGGAGTGCTGGCGCTTACGCCGCGGCAGCGCCGGGCGCTTCGGCGAGCGATGCGGCGAGCACGACCGAGACGGCAATCTTGAGGATCAGAAAGAGCACGGTCATGGCGGTTCCTGGAGTGTGGCCGGCGGCGATCTTAGGCTGCGCGGGCGGCCACGGCCATGGCGTCGCTACGGATCGCCAGCTTCCACAGGCGCACGGCGCGGGCCGCGAAAATGCCGCTGAAGGCGCCATACAGCATGGGAACCGCCACGGCGAAGCTGGCCTGCTGGCGCAGCTCGGGGTGCATGGCCAGCGCGACCCCCACCGCGTACTTGGTGAAGAAAATACCCATCATCAGCACCAGCGGCACCGCGCTGCCGGCCAGGTGAAATTCGCGTGCCGCCCTGTCGTAGCGGGTGCTTGCGGGCAAGGGGCTCTGCAGCACCAGCAGCACCAGCGCGGCGGCCGCCACGGCCCAGCCGAGCAGGGCACCGGGCGAATCGCCGAAGGCCGAGATCACGCCGGCCAATGAGAGGCCGGTCATGGCGATGGGCATCACGGTCACCTTCGTCAGGCCGACGCTGCCGGCGAGCAGCTGCTTGCAGCCGAGCCACAGCAGCAGCACGAAAACGGCGAAAACCCACTTCGGGGTGTGAAGAATGATTTGCAGCAGCATGGTGTTTCTCCTGTGAAAAGACGATTCGATGGGCGGACTGTGCCGGCGCCCCGCCACAGCCGCCACGGCCCTGCGACGAAACGCCAGTCGGCGGCGCCAGACGCAGCGAACGGACGCGAAATGCAGCGCCGCGGCACAGCTTTACCGGCGCTTTACGGTTCATAAGACAGGAGCGCTACGATCCGGCGCTCCACTAGCGGCCGTACTTGCGCATTGCCACACACCCATGGAATCTCCGAACTCCGAGCCTTCTTCCGGCGATTCGCCTGCTGTTCAACCGGTACACCCTGCCTCGTCTCCACCGCCCCGGCCGCCTTCGCGCCGCAGGATCTGGCTCGGCAGCCTGATCGCGCTGCTGTTGCTCCTGGTGTTGGGAGGCGGCGCCTGGTATCTCATCAACCGCAAGAGCAGTCCCGCCGGCGGGCCGGGTTTCGGCGGCGTGACCGCCACGGTCGGGCATGCGGCGGCGCGCGAAATCGAGCTGCCGGTGACCATCGAAGCGCTCGGCACGGTCACGCCGCTGGCGACCATCACGCTCAAGGCGCAGGTCGGCGGCGTGCTGACCGAAGTGCTGTTCACCGAAGGGCAGACGGTCGCGAGGAACCAGCTGCTCGCGCGCATCGACCCCCGGCCCTACGAGCAGGCGCTGATGCAGGCCCGCGGCACGCGCCAGCGCGACGAGGCGCAGCTCGAAGCCGCGCGCGTCACGCTTGCGCGCTACCGCACGCTGCTTGGGCAGGACTCCATTGCCCGGCAAGACGTCGACACCCAGGCCGCGCTGGTCCGGCAGCTGGAAGGCACCGTCACCACCGACCTGGCCGCCGAGGCCGCCGCCAAGCTGAATCTCGACTACACCCGCATCACCTCGCCCGTGGCCGGCCGCATCGGCTTGCGCGCGGTGGATGCGGGCAACACCGTCACGGCCAATGCGACAACGGGCATCGCGGTCATCACGCAGATGAACCCGATCGACGTGCAGTTCTCGGTGCCGCAAGACCGCGTGCCCGACATCCAGGCGCAGCTTGCCAAGGGCGAGCCGCTACCGGTCACTGCCTTCGACCGTAACCGCGCGGCCACGCTCGATACGGGAACCTTCTCCACGCTCGACAACGTGGTCGATACCACCACCGGCACGGTGAAGGCCAAGGCCCGCTTCGGCAATGCGCAGACCACGCTGTTCCCGAGCCAGTTCGTCAACGTGCAGTTGCTGCTGCGCAAGGTGCGCGCGGTGGTGGTGCCGGTCACGGCGGTGCGCACCGGCCCCAATGGCGACTATGTGTATGTCATCAACGACGACCGCACCGTGTCGATGCGCCAGGTGAAGCGCGGCGAGGCCAATGCCGATGTGGTGGCCATCACTTCAGGCTTGAAGTCCGGCGAGAACGTCGTGACCGAGGGCGGCGACCGCATCAAGGATGGCGGGGTCGTGCAGCTGCAGGGCGACCGGCCCGCGGCAGGCCCGCGCGGCGGCGCCTCGGGGCCGCGCGGTGCGGCTTCGGGTCCACGCGGCCAGCGCGGCGAAGGCGGTGGGGAGCGGCGGCGCCAGCGCGCTCCTGAATGACGAGCAACCCACGGAACCAGCGAGCGCGTTCGCGATGAGTCCCTCCCGCCCTTTTATCGAACGGCCGGTGGCCACGGCGCTGCTGATGGTCGCCATCGTGCTGGCCGGCTTTGTGGGCCTCCGGCTGCTGCCGCTGGCCGCGCTGCCGCAGGTCGACTACCCGACCATCCAGGTGCAGACCCTCTACCCCGGCGCCAGCCCCGAGGTCATGAGCCGCACCGTCACCGCCCCGCTCGAGCGCCAGTTCGGCCAGATGGCCGGGCTCAACCGCATGAGTTCGGTGAGCTCGGCGGGCGTGTCGATCGTCACGCTGCAGTTCGCGCTCGACCAGACCCTGGACGTGGCCGAGCAGCAGGTGCAGGCGGCCATCAACGCCGGCGGCTCTCTGCTGCCGGCCGACCTGCCGGCGCCGCCCGTGTACGCCAAGGTGAACCCGGCCGACGCGCCCGTTCTCACGCTGGCGGTGAGCTCGGAGACCATGCCGCTCACCGAGGTGCAGAACCTCGTGAACACGCGGCTCGCGCAGAAGATCAGCCAGGTCGGCGGCGTGGGGCTGGTGTCGCTGTCGGGCGGGCAGCGGCCGGCCGTGCGCATCCAGGCCGACACCAACGCGCTGGCGGCGGTAGGCATCGGCCTGGACACGCTGCGCAGCGCCATCACCGCGGCCAACGCCAACAGCGCCAAGGGCAGCTTCGACGGACCGCGGCGGGCCTACACCATCAATGCCAACGACCAGCTCGTGACGGCGGACGATTACAAGAACCTCATCGTCGCGTGGAAGAACGGCGCGCCGGTGAAGATGACCGACGTGGCGCGCGTGGTCGACGGCGCCGAGAACACGCAGCTGGGCGCCTGGGCCGCGCTGCGCGTGGGCGAGCGGGAACCGGTGCTGTACCCGGCCATCATCCTGAACGTGCAGCGCCAGCCGGGCGCCAACGTGATCGGCACGGTCGATGCCATCAAGAAGCAGCTGCCCGAGCTGCAGGCCTCGCTGCCGGGTTCGCTCAAGGTCGAAGTGCTGAGCGACCGCACCACCGGCATCCGCGCTTCGGTCTCTCACGTGCAGCTCGAACTGGGGCTGGCGGTCGTGATGGTGGTGCTGGTGATCTTCTTCTTCTTGCACAGCGTGCGCGCCACCATCATCGCGAGCCTGGCGGTGCCGATCTCGCTCATCGGCACCTGCGGCCTGATGTACCTGCTGGGCTACAGCCTCAACAACCTGAGCCTGATGGCATTGACCATTGCCACCGGCTTCGTGGTCGACGATGCGATCGTGATGATCGAGAACATCGCGCGCTACCTGGAGGAGGGCGATCCGCCGTTCAAGGCGGCCATCAAGGGCGCGACGCAAATCGGCTTCACGATCATTTCGCTGACCGTGTCGCTCATTGCGGTGCTGATTCCCCTCTTGTTCATGGGCGACGTGGTGGGCCGGTTGTTCCGCGAGTTCGCCGTCACATTGGCCATCACCATCCTGATTTCCGCGGTGGTGTCGCTCACGCTGGTGCCGATGATGTCGGCGCGCTGGCTCAAGCCGCAGGCCGAAGAAGGCGGGCGCTTCGGTGCCAGCGTGCAGCGCTTCTTCGACCGCGTGATCGGCCGCTACGACGTGTGGCTGCAATGGGTGTTGCGCCACCAGCCGCTGACCCTGGTCGTGGCGCTGGCGACGCTGGCACTCACCGTCCTGCTCTACGCCGTGATTCCCAAGGGACTGTTCCCGACGCAGGACACCGGGCAGCTGCAGGCGCGCATCGAGGCCGCGCAGGACGTGTCGTACACGCGCATGGCCGAGCTGCAGCAGCAGGCCGCCAACGCAATCCTGGCCGACCCCGAGGTCGCCAGCGTGAGCTCGGTGGTGGGCGTGGACGCGGCCAACAACACGGCGCTGAACACCGGCAGCATGCTCATCAACATGCGCGCCGGCCGCGGCGACCAGGAAGCCACGATGCAGCGCCTGCGCGAGCGCGTGCGTGCCGTGGCGGGCGTCACGCTGTATCTGCAGCCCACGCAAGACCTGACCATCGACGCCGAAACCGGCCCGACCGAATTCCGCGTGTCGCTCGAAGGGGTGGACACCAGCACCGTGGATGCCTGGGCGCAAAAGCTCGTGGAGCGCCTGCGCTCCGAACCGCTGGTGCGCAATGCCACCACCAACGCAGGCGCGAAGGGCCTTGCCGCCTACGTGGACATCGACCGCAACACGGCCTCGCGTCTCTCCGTCACGGCCAGTTCGGTGGACGACACGCTCTACAGCGCGTTCGGCCAGCGCATCGTCTCGACCATCTTCACCGAAACCAACCAGTACCGCGTGATCCTCGAGGCGCAGCGCGAAGCCCTGGCCTCGCCGCAACTGCTGGGCAACCTGCAATTGCGTACCGGCAGCGGCGCGCCGACCACGCTGTCGTCGATTGCCACGGTGCGCGAGCAGTCGGCGCCGCTGCAGGTGACGCACGTGGCGCAGTACCCTGCCGCCACGGTGGGCTTCGACACGGCCGAGAACGTGGCGCTCGGCAAGTCGGTGGCGGCCATTCGCGCGGCGGCCAAGGAAATCGGCATGCCGGCGAGCGTGACGATGAGCTTCCTGGGCGCGGCGGGGGCCTACGAAAAGTCGCTCTCCAACCAGCTGTGGCTCATTCTGGCGGCGGTGGTGTGCGTGTACATCGTGCTGGGCGTGCTGTATGAGAGCTACATCCATCCGCTGACGATTCTCTCGACGCTGCCCTCGGCGGGCGTGGGCGCGCTGCTGGCGCTCATGGTTACCGGCAATGACCTGGGCGTGATCGGCATCATCGGCATCATCCTGCTGATCGGCATCGTGAAGAAGAACGCGATCATGATGATCGACTTTGCCATCGACGCCGAGCGGCGCGAGGGCAAGTCGCCGCGGGAAGCCATTCACCAGGCGGCATTGCTGCGCTTCCGGCCTATTCTGATGACCACGCTGGCGGCGCTGTTCGCAGCGCTGCCGCTGATGTTCGGCTGGGGCGAGGGCGCCGAGCTGCGCAGGCCGCTGGGCCTCGCGATCTTCGGCGGGCTGGTGGTGAGCCAGGTGCTCACGCTGTTCACCACGCCGGTGGTGTACCTGGCGTTCGACCGCATGGGCCGCCGGTTCGGGCGCAAGCCGGAGGCCGTGGCGGAATGAATCTCTCCCGGCCTTTTGTCGAGCGCCCGATTGCCACGGTCTTGCTGACCATCGGCATCGCGCTGGCCGGGATTGCGGCGTTCTTCGTGCTGCCCGTGTCGCCGCTTCCGCAGGTCGACTACCCGGCCATTTCGGTGACCGCCAGCCTTGCGGGTGCGAGCCCGAGCACAATGGCGTCGAGCGTCGCAACGCCGCTGGAGCGTCGGCTCGGCGTGATCGCCGGTGTCAACGAACTCACCTCGACAAGCTCCAACGGTTCGACCCGCATCAGCCTGCAGTTCGACCTCAAGCGCAACATCGACAGCGCCGCGCGCGAGGTGCAGGCCGCCATCAACGCGGCGCGGGCCGACCTGCCGGCCACCCTGCGCAGCAACCCGAGCTACCGCAAGCGCAACCCGACGGCCGCGCCGGTCATGATCCTGGCGCTGACTTCCAAGACGCGCACACCGGGCCAGATCTACGAGGCCGTCTCCAACATCGTGAGCCAGAAGCTCTCGCAGGTGGAAGGCGTGGGAGAGGTCGAGATCGGCGGCGGCTCGCTGCCGGCCGTGCGGGTGGAGCTGGAGCCTTTCTCGCTCAACCGCTTCGGCATCAGCAGCGAAGACGTGCGCGCCGCCATCCAGGCCAACAACGCCAACCGGCCCAAGGGCGCTATCGAGAACGACGACCGCCGGCTGCAGATCTACACGCCCTCGCCGGGCCGGCACGCCGTGGAGTACCGCGACATGGTGATCGCCTGGCGCAACGGCGCGGCCGTGCGGCTGGGCGACGTGGCGCGGGTGATCGACAGCGTGGAGAACACACGCACCCTGGGCCTTTTCAACGGCGAGCCGGCGGTGATCGTGCTGGTCACGCAGGAGCCCGGCGCCAATATCATCGAAACCGTGGACGGCGTGCGCGACCTGATGCCCGAACTGCGCGCGCAGCTGCCGCAAGACATCGAGGTGCAGGTGGCGTCCGACCGCACCAACTCCATCCGCGCCTCGCTGCGCGAGATCGAGGCCACGCTCATGATCTCCATTGCGCTGGTGGTGCTGGTGGTCGGCCTGTTCCTGCGCAAGGCGCGCGCCACCATCATTCCCGCCGTGGCCACTGTGGTGTCGCTGCTCGGCACCTTCGGCGTGATGCACCTGCTGGGCTACAGCCTCAACAACCTGAGCCTGATGGCGCTCACGGTGGCCACGGGCTTCGTGGTGGACGACGCCATCGTGGTGCTCGAGAACACCAGCCGCCACATCGAGGCCGGCATGGGCCGCATCGAGGCGGCCTTGCGCGGCGCGCGCGAGGTGGGATTCACTGTGCTGTCGATCAGCCTCTCGCTGGTGGCGGTGTTCATTCCGCTGCTGTTCATGGACGGGCAGATCGGCCGGCTGTTCCGCGAATTCGCGGTCACGCTGTCGGTGGCGGTGCTGATCTCGCTGGTCATATCGCTCACCACCACGCCGATGCTGTGCGCCATGCTGCTCAAGCCCGAGGCACCCGACGCCAAGCCGCCGGGGCGCCTGGCGCGCATGTCGGAGGGCGTGTACCAGTGGAGCCTGCGCACCTATGCCCACAGCCTCGACTGGGCGCTCGCGAGCAAGGCCGTGGTCATGGTGGTGCTGCTGGCGGTGGTCGGCCTCAACGTGTACCTGTTCTCCGCCATTCCCAAGGGCTACTTCCCCGAGCAGGACAACGGGCAGCTCAACGCGGGCCTGCGCGCAGACCAGAGTATTTCATCGGTGGCGCTGAGCGAAAAGCTGCGCCAGGCGGTCGACATCATCCACAAGGACCCGGCGGTCGATTCCGTGGTGGGCTTCGCGGGCGGCAGCCGTTCGGGCGGTGGCTTCATGTTCGTCAACCTCAAGCCGGTGTCGCAGCGCAGCGAGAAGACCGCGGCAGTCGTCAACCGGCTGCGGCCGCAACTCAACCAGCTGACCGGCCTGCGCGTGTTCCTGAGCCCGGTGCAAGACCTGCGCATGGGCGGGCGTTCGAGCAACTCCGCCTTCCAGTACACGTTGAAGGGCGACAACCTCGCCGACCTGCGCACCTGGACCGCGAAGCTGGCGGACCGGCTGCGCCAGGAAACCGCGCTGACCGACGTCGACAGCGACCAGGCAGACAACGGCGTGGAGACTTACGTCGACGTCAACCGCGAAACCGCCGCGCGGCTCGGCGTGACTTCGAGCGCCGTCGACAACGCGCTCTACAACGCCTACGGGCAGCGCTCGGTCGCGACCATCTACGACGAGCTCAACCAGTATTCGGTGATCATGGAATGGGCGCCGCGCTACCAGCGAGCACCCGTGGTACTGAAGGACTTGTACGTGCCTTCGACGCTCACCAGCAGCACCACCGCGAGCGGCTCCACCACCGTGAGCTCGCTGGCCAACACCACCGACGCGAGCACCGGCACCTCGATCACCACATCGGCCAACCCCGGCCTGCGAACCGCGTCCACCGGCCAGGCGCTGGCGGCGAACACCACGCTGATGGTGCCGCTCTCGGCGCTGGCCAAGGTGAGCGAGCGCGCAGTGCCGAGCTCCATCGACCACCAGGACACCGAGCTCGCGAGCACCGTGTCGTTCAACCTTGGCGAGGGCGTCACGCTACAGGATGCACGGCGCATCGTTGCGCAGGCCGAGGCGGACATTGCCATGCCCGTGAACGTGCGCGGCAGCTTCCAGGGCACAGCGCTGGCGGCACAGCAGTCGCAGGGGCAGCAGCTGGCGCTCATCCTGGCGGCCATCGTCGTCATCTACATCGTGCTGGGCGTGCTCTATGAAAGCCTGATCCACCCGATCACGGTGCTGACCACGCTGCCTTCGGCGGGCGTCGGTGCGGTGCTGGCGCTGCTGCTGTTCCGCATGGAGTTCTCGATCATTGCGCTCATCGGGCTCTTCCTTTTGATCGGCATCGTGAAGAAGAACGCGATCCTGATCATCGACTTTGCACTCGAAGCCGAGCGCGCGCGTGGCATCTCGGCCGTGGAAGCGGTGCGCGAGGCTTGCCTGCTGCGCTTCCGGCCGATTCTCATGACCACGCTGGCCGCGGCGCTCGGCGCGCTGCCGCTGGCCATCGGCTTCGGCCAGGGCTCCGAGCTGCGCCAGCCGCTGGGCGTGGCGATCATCGGCGGCCTCGTGGCGAGCCAGCTGCTCACGCTGCTGACTACGCCCGTGGTCTACGTGTTGCTCGACAAGCTGCGCCGGCGCTCCGGCAACGAGCGGCATCTGAGCCGCGCCGCCAGTTCGCCGACATGAACAGAAGAACGAACGAACCTGCCATGAAACAACGACAACGCACTCAATCGCATCTGCCCGGCAGGCTGTCCGCACTCGTGTTGGCCGCCATGGTGGCCGGCTGCGCTGTAGGTCCCGCCTACGAGGTACCCACCGCGGCCGCGCCCGCCGGATGGAAAGAGCAGAAGACCGCCGAAGGCTGGCTCCCGGCCGCGCCGGCCGATGCGCTCGACCGCGGCGAATGGTGGAAGCTCTTTGGTGACACCACGCTCGACGAGCTGGCCGCACGCGTGCAGGTGTCGAACCAGAACATCGCCGCGGCCGTCGCCAACTACGCGCAGGCTCAGGCCCTGGTGCGGGGCGAGCGCGCGGCGCTGTTCCCGACGGTGTCGCTCGACGGCAGCGCCAGGCGAAGCGGCAACGCTGGCGGCACCAGCAACGCGGCCAGCACCTTCTCCGCGTCGCTCGGCGTCGACTGGGCACCGGATGTGTGGGGGCGGTTGCGCCAAGCCGTGAGCAGCGCGCAGGCCAACGCACAGGCCAGCGAGGCCGACCTGGCTTCGGCGCGGCTCTCGGCCGTCGGTGACCTGGCGATCAACTATTTTTCGCTGCGCGAAACCGATGCCGAGATCGTGCTGCTCGACCAGACCATCGAGGGCTATCAGCGCGCCTACGAAATCACGAGCAACCGCTACAAGGCCGGCATTGCCGCGCAGACCGACGTGCTGCAGGCGCAGACCCAGCTCGTGAGCGCGCAGGCGGAGCGCGTGGGGCTGCAGCGCACCCGCGCCACGCTGGAGCACGCCATTGCCATGCTGGTGGGCGTGGCGCCGGCCGACTTCAGCCTGCCGGCCGCGCAGTGGACGCCCACGGTGCCTGGCATTCCGACCGGCGTGCCCTCGACGCTGCTGCAGCGCCGGCCCGACATCGCCGCAGCCGAGCGCGCGGTGGCGGCCGCCAATGCGCAGATCGGCATTGCGCGTTCGGCGTACTTTCCGAACTTCGGTCTCAGCGCCTCCGTCGGTGGCAACGCGAGCCGCGTGAAAGACCTGTTCAATGCATCCAACACGCTGTGGGCGCTCGGCCTGTCGGTCGCGCAGGTGGTGTTCGACGCGGGCGCCATCGGCGCGAGCGTCGATTCGGCCAAGGCCGGCCACGAAGCCAGCGTGGCGCGCTATCGCCAGACGGTGCTCGCTGCGTTCCAGGGGGTGGAAGACCAATTGACGGCGGGCGCCGCGCTGGCGCAGCAGGAAGGCCTGCGGCGCGAGGCCTCGGCCGCCGCCGACAAGACCGAGCAGCAACTGCTCAATCGGTATCGCGCGGCCCAGGTGAGCTACACGGAAGTGGTCACGGCCCAGGCAGCCGCGCTCAGCGCACGGCGCACGCTGGTGCAGTTGCAGGTGAATCGCCAGACCGCCGCGGTGGCGCTGATTCAAGCCCTGGGCGGCGGTTGGCAAGCGGGAGGGGCGGGCGGCGACACGCCCTTGTCGGCCGCACAGCCTCCCCCTCTCCGCTGAGCGGATTGAATTGGCTGTGCGCGGGACGGACCTTGGCCCGTCCCGTCAGCCCCGCCGCGTACAGCGTGCGGGGCGGCTCTTCACGATGCGATCAACCTGCCTTCAGTGCGCGTGACGGTCCATCGACCCGCCCAGGTAGTCCTTGTCGGTCACAAGCACCCAGAGCGCGAGCACCAGGATCGCCGCGGACACGAGCACTGCGTTGACCATCGCCTTCTCGACCGTGGCGAAGCCGAGCACCCAGGGGGATACGGCCAGCCAGACAGCGAGCGCGCCTTCGGTCCACTCTTCCCAGGCACGCGGAACCAAGGTTGCCCCCAGCGCCACGGCGCCCAGCACGATACCCGTCGCGACTGCGCTCCACATCGCAAAGGTGACGTCCTGGAACCCCAGGACCCAGGGCGAGACGATCAGCCACACGCCGAGAGCGACGTTGACCGGGTCTTGCCAATGCTTCACTTGCTTCATGGTCATTACCTCCTGTCGCAATAAAAAAACCGCGACACCACTTTGACGAAGCGTTTTCAGCGGGGTTCCGCGATGCGGCGCTGCAGCATGCGATTGGTTCGCCATGCCTAGTTCGCGACGGCCTCCTTCTAGCTTCCGCGCGCCACCGGCGGTACCAGGTACGCGCCCGATTCGAACAGCTGCGCTTCCGCCTGGTCGATGCGCCGGATCACCGGCTTGCCCGCGCGGCTCGCGAGCAGTTCGACCAGCGCCTCGGTCACGGCCACGCCGGCCGCGACCGACGGAAAGAACGAGGGGCTGTTGATCGTGAAGAGCAGCGTTTCGTCGGCCAGCAAGGACAGCGGCGACGCCACGCTGTCGGTAATGGCGACGATGCGGCAGCCCGCCGCCTTGGCCGCCTCCGCCACCTGCAGCGCCTCACGGGAATAGGGCATGAAGCTGGCGACGACCAGTGCATCGCCCTTTGCAAAAGCGCGCTGCTGCATTTCGAGCGAGCCGCCCTGGCCGTCGACCAGGTGCACGCTGGCGCGAAAGAGGCGGTACACATAGACGAACGAGAACGCGATCGGAAAGCACGCCCTGAACCCCGCCGCGTGTACCGCGGGCGCCTTCTCGATCAATGCGCAGGCCTTCTGCAGCGCCTGTTCGCTCTGCTGGTGCGTGGCCTCCAGGTTGCGGCGCTGCACCTCGAACATCTCGCCCGTGAGGCTCCTGTCCTGCGCGCGGCCGATGAGCTGCTTGGCGCGGCCGCCGTAGGTTTCGCTTCCCAGGCCCATGTCGCCCGCGAAGGCTTCCTTCAGCTGCGGCCAGCCCGCATACCCGAGGTGCTGCGCAAAGCGCACCAGCGTGGCGGGCGTGCTCTGCGCGCGCGTGCCCACGTTGCGCATCGACGCGGTCACCACTTCGTTGGGGTGATCGAGCACATAGCGCGCCACCTGCTGCAGTGCAGGGCTCAGTTCGTTGAAGCGCTGGCGGATCAGGTCTCTGGCACCCATGCGGGAGCTCCTATGGAATGTGTCTGGAACGAATGTACCGGAGTCGCGCCGGGTGTTCCACGCACGACCTGGAACGCGCGAAACGAACGGACCAGTTGACGGAACAATTGTTCCAAACAATAATCCATCGGAAACGTTAGTTCCAAATACGAATTCGACACCCACCGCCATGACGCACGTCTTCCATCGCCACCTTCGCCAGACTCCGCCTGTTGCCGCAGGCTCCAAAGGCATGTTCATCCGCGATGCCGAAGGGCGCGAATACCTCGATGCCTCGGGCGGCGCGGCCGTGTCGTCGCTCGGCCATGCGCACCCCGAAGTGCTGGCCGCGATGCACGCGCAGCTCGACAAGTTGGCCTACGCCCACACCAGCTTCTTCACCAGTGAGGTGGCCGAGCAGCTGGCCGACGAACTGATCGCCTCGGCGCCGGAAGGCATGAGCCATGTCTATCTGGTGAGCGGCGGTTCCGAGGCGGTGGAGGCGGCGCTCAAGATGGCGCGGCAGTACTTCGTCGAGATCGGCCAGCCGCAGCGCACGCACTTCATTGCGCGACGCCAGAGCTACCACGGCAACACGCTGGGCGCGCTCGCGGTGGGCGGCAACGCGTGGCGGCGCGAACCGTTCGCGCCCATCCTGGTGCCGGCCACGCACGTCGCGCCTTGCTACCCGTACCGCGAGCAGCGCACCGATGAAAGCGCCGAGCAATACGGGCTGCGCCTCGCGGCCGAGCTTGAAGCGGCCATCGTCGCGCAGGGCGCCGATCGCGTGATCGCCTTCGTGGCGGAAACAGTGGGCGGCGCCACGGCCGGCGTGCTCACGCCCGTGCCCGGCTACTTCAAGGCCGTGCGGTCGGTGTGCGACAAATACGGCGTGCTGCTGATCCTCGACGAGGTGATGTGCGGCATGGGCCGCACCGGCTCGCTGCACGCCTGCGAGCAGGAGGGCGTGGTGCCGGACCTCATGACCATTGCCAAGGGTCTGGGCGGTGGCTACCAGCCGATCGGCGCGGTGCTGGCGCAGGGCAAGATCGTCGATGCCATGTCGAAGGGCAGCGGCTTCTTCCAGCATGGCCACACCTACCTCGGGCATCCGATGGCCTGTGCGGCGGCGCTCGCGGTGCAGCAGGTGATCCGGCGCGACGGCCTGGTCACCAAGGTGCGCGACGACGGGGCCGCCTTCGGCGCCATGCTGGCCGAGGCGCTCGGCGGCCACGCGCATGTGGGCGACATCCGCGGCCGCGGGTTCTTCTGGGGCATCGAGCTGGTGGCCGACCGCGCGAGCAAGGCGCCGTTCGATCCGGCCTTCAAGATCAACGCCGCCATCAAGAAAGACGCCATGGCGCGCGGCCTGCTGTGCTATCCCTTCGGCGGCACGGTCGACGGCCGGCAGGGCGACCACGTGCTGCTCGCGCCGCCCTTCATCGCCACGCGGCAAGACCTGCGGGAAATCGCCACCCGTCTTGCAGCTTCCATCGACGCGGTGACGAGCACCGCCGCGCGCTGACCGCTCCCAATTTTCTCTCCGCTGTTTTCTTCAACCGCCGTTCCGAGGAGCGCTTCCATGCCCAAGCTTCGCCTGCCGATTCCCTTCGGTGCTGCCGCCCTCGCGGTGGCCTTTGCCGTCCTGTTGCCGCATACCGCCGCACAGGCCCAGGACACCAACGACACGCTTGCCAAGATCAAGGCGAGCGGCGCCATTACCTTCGGCTACCGCGAGTCGTCGTTCGGCTTCTCGTACCTCGACGGCAACCTGAAGCCGGTGGGCTACAGCATCGAGATCTGCAACCGCATCGTCGAGGCGGTGAAGAGCGAGCTCAAGCTGCCGGCCATCGAGATCAAGTACCAGGCCGTGACTTCGGCGAACCGCATTCCGCTGGTGCAGAACGGCACGGTCGACATCGAATGCGGCTCCACCACCAATCTCATCGAGCGCCAGAAGCAGGTCGCGTTTTCGCCGGACATCTTCCGCTACAACGTGCGCATGCTGGTCAAGGCGGATTCGGGCATCAAGAGCATTGCCGACCTGCAGGGCAAGACGGTGGTCACCACCACCGGCACCACGTCGTTCCGCCTGCTGCGCGAGGCCGACAAGGGCCGCAACCTCGAAGTGAACAACCTCGGCGGCAAGGACCACAGCGATTCGTTCCTGCTGGTGGAGAGCGGCAGGGCGCAGGCCTTCGTGCTCGACGACATCCTGCTGGCCGGCCAGATCGCGAATGCGCGCAACCCGAAGGACTTCGTCATCACAGGGGAGAGCCTGCGCACCGAAAATCAGTCGCTCATGCTGCGCAAGGACGACCCGGCCTTCAAGGCGCTGGTGGACCGCGTCGTGTCGGGCATGATGAAGTCGGGCGAAATGGAAAAGCTCTACAACAAATGGTTCATGTCGCCGATTCCGCCCAAGGGCATCAACATCAACTACCCGCTCAACGCCGAGACGAAAGAGGCCTTCGCCAACCCGTCGTCCAAGGGCATCTGACCACCGCTCCCGCATGACACGCATAGCCCTGATCCACGCGCTTTCGCATTCGGTTGCGCCCATCAATGCAGCCTTCGAGCGCGACTGGCCCGAGGCCGTGCGCATGAACCTGCTGGACGACAGCCTCTCGGCCGATCTGGAGCGCGGCGGCCAGGGGCTGGACGCTTCGATGCACGCGCGCTTTCAGCGTCTCGCGCAGTACGCTGTCGACACCGGCGCGCAGGGCATCCTCTTCACCTGCTCGGCCTTCGGGCCGTGCATCGAGGCGGTGGCGCGGCGGCATGCGGGCATTCCGGTTCTCAAGCCCAACGAGGCGATGGTCGCAGAGGCCGTGCAAGGGCAGAGCCAAGGGCAGGGCAAGCTCGGGCTCATCGCCACCTTTGCGGCCACTCTGGTGTCGATGCCGCCCGAGTTTCCGTCCGGCATCGCGCTCGACGCCGTGCTGGCCGAAGGCGCGCTCGAGGCGTTGAACGCCGGCGATACCGAGCGGCACGACGCCCTGATTGCCGCGCAGGCCGCAATGCTGCGCGAGCGCGGCTGCACGCGCATTGCGCTCGCGCAGTTCAGCATGGCGCGTGCGCGTGCTGCCTGCGAGCAGGCCAGCGGCCTGCCGGTACTGACCACCGTCGACAGCGCCGTGCGGGCGCTGCGGTTGCGCTCCGGGCAAGGCTGCTGACAAAAGCCCGCGGTGGTCCGGGGCTGCCTGAACCCGGCCTGACTCGACGCCTCGCCATAATTGGTGCTCTTTAAAGGAGTAAGCGTGGACATCGTTTTGCTGGTGAAGGCCGCTGTCATGGGCATCGTCGAGGGGCTGACCGAGTTTCTGCCGATCTCGTCGACCGGGCATCTGATTCTTGCGGGCTCGCTGCTCGGCTTCGACGACGCCAAGGCCAAGGTGTTCGACATCGCCATTCAGACGGGCGCGATCTTCGCGGTAATTCTTGTGTACTGGCAGAAGATCCACTCCACCGTGGTCGCGCTGCCGCGGCAGCCGAAGGCACGGCGCCTGGCCATCAACGTGATCATCGGCTTCCTGCCCGCCGTGGTGCTGGGCCTGATATTCGGCAAGATGATCAAGGCGCACCTCTTCACCCCGGTGGTGGTGGCGAGTACCTTCATCATCGGTGGCTTCATCATCCTGTGGGCCGAAAAGCGGCCGCCGGGTTCTGTGCGCATCGAGCACGTGGACGACATGACGATGTGGGACGCCCTCAAGGTCGGCCTGGTGCAGTGCTTTGCAATGATTCCGGGCACGAGCCGCAGCGGCTCGACCATCATCGGCGGCATGCTGCTGGGCCTCTCGCGCCAGGCGGCGACCGATTTTTCGTTCTTTCTCGCCATTCCGACGCTGATCGGCGCGGGCGCCTACAGCCTCTACAAGGAGCGTGCGCTGCTGTCAGCGGCCGACATTCCGCTGTTCGCCGTGGGATTGGTGTTCTCGTTCCTCAGCGCCTGGCTCTGCGTGCGTTGGCTGCTGAAGTACATCAGCACCCACGACTTCATTCCGTTCGCCTGGTATCGCATTGCCTTCGGCATCGTGGTGCTGGCCACGGCATGGACCGGTGTGGTGGTCTGGGCCGAGTAAACCTCAGCCCGCGGCGCTGGGCGTGGCCGCCGCCTCAGCGCGGCGAAAAATATTCGCCGGCCGCATGCGCCGTTTCCCGCGAGCCGAGCGCCAGCTTTTTATAGATGCCCTTGGTGCGGCGTTCCACCTCCAGCCGGGGCGCCGAGAACGTCTCGGCGATGTCGCTGTGGCTGCGTCCTTGGACCACGAGCTCGAGCATCTTGCGTTCGCGCGGCGTCAGCGCCGCGTCGGGCTCGGCCGCCGGGTCGGACGCGTGCTCCGCGTGCCAGGCAAGGACGCGCCGCGCAATGGAAGCGTCGATCGGCGCGCCGCCTTGCTCGATGCTGCGCAAGCCGATGCTGAGCTCGAGATCGTCGCGCTCCTTCAGCAGGTAGGCCACCGCACCGGCGCGCAACGCCGAAAAAATGACTTCCTCGGTGCGCGAGGCGGAAATTGCAACGGCGGGCACCTGCGGATGGTGCGCCTGCAGCCAGTCGATGAGCTCCACCCCGCTGCCCTCGGGCAAGCCGACATCCACCAGAGCCACGCCGAAGCGCCGGGTCTCGAGCAGTTCCATGGCCAGGTCGCCGCTTTCGACCCAGGTGATTTCCGGCTCGTCGCACCCGAGCATCGACAGGATGTAGAGCAAACGTTCCTGCATCGCCGGGTCGTTCTCGACCACCAGCGTCGGACTCAGAGAGACGGCTTCCGACTGAGACGTTGACATTTAGGCGACATTTTGAAGCGGTGGCCGGAGAACTGGGACGTTTTTACTTATTTTCTCCCATTGTTACTGCTGATTGCAATTTGTATCGTCTGGTTTGTCCCTGCCTTGGCAAACCTTGCACACGCCTCGCCCGTTCAGGCCAGCGGCATGCGCAGTACCAGCTGCGTCTTGCCCGGCTGCGAATGCAGTTGCAGATCGGCGCCCAGCCTGCGCGCCCGTGCGCGCAGGCTGCGCAAACCCGCGCCGGCACCCTTGTCGGCGCCGTCCACCACGAAGCCGCGGCCGTCGTCGCGCACGTTCAGCTGCAATTCGGCGCCGGCGCGCATGACCGCCACATCCACGCGCCGGCCCGCGCTGTGCTTGAGCACATTGGTCAGCGCCTCCTGCAGAAAACGCAGCAGGTCGAGGCTCTGCGAGGGCGGCAGTTCGAGCGTCTCGATGTTGGACACCTGCCAGCGGCAGTCGATGCCGTTGGCGTCGAGCAACTGCGAGGTGCGGTGCCGCAGCGGCGCGAGCAGCTCGCCGAAAGCCCGCGCGCCGTCGTGGCGGCCCGTGGCTTCGATGATCAACCGCAGGTCGTCGCGCAAGCGCTTGAGCATGGCGAGCAGTTCGGGCGCCGAGAGGTTCTCGGGCTTGCGTTCGAGCGTTGCGATGCTGCCGACCAGCATGCCGCCCAGTCCGTCGTGCAGATCGCTCGCGAGGTTGACGCGCTCGCCGATGCGCGCATGCGCGAGCTCCAAAGCGTGCTGCTGCGCGAGCGTGGCCGCCAGTTCGGCCTTGGCGGCGTTTACTTCCTCGATCAACTCGGTGTTGAAGTTCTCTATGCGTTCCAGGCTTTGCACGAAGCGCGCGGCCTGGGTCAGCGCCATGCCCAGCAGCAAGCCGTATGACGACATCGTGGTGTAGTAGATGTTGCTGTCGATTACCTGGGTGAACACCAGCAGGTCGTGCGCGCCCGTCACCGCCGACAGTGCCATGAAGGGCGCAAGGGAGCGCATCGGGCTGCTGCGGTGGCGCACGGCGTGGACCAGCGAGGCGCTGTTCACGGCAATGATCGTGAGGCCGCCCACCAGCGTCCAGAGTGCGCGGTGAGTGACCAGGTTTGCCGAGCCGGCAAGCCACAGGTCGAGCACGCCGGCCACGGCGACCAGCAGCGCCAAGCTTTCCAGGCGGGGCATGCGCCGCCCGCAGAAGCGCAGCGCGAAGACAACGTACGACACGCTGAAAAGCAGCAGCAGCGAGGTGTTCAGCGCCTGCCAGCTGTGGTTGCTCGCAAAAGGCCAGGGGCTGGTCGCGATCTGGTTGTAGCCGAACAGAAGCCACAGCACCGACATCAGCGCGAACCAGCCATAGGCCGTTTCGCGCCGGCGCAATAGCCACAGCGCGGCGAAGAAGGCCGAGACCGCAGCGCTTACCGCCAAGCCGAGCATCTGGAGATCGTGGCGCAAGACACGCTCGTGCGCGTACTCCGCCTGCATGGCCGCGGGTGTACCGAGGCTGACCGGACCGAGCCCGGCCTGATAGGCGTGGAGGCCCGAGACGCGTATCAGCAGCGTGTTGCGTCCCGCCTGCAGCAGCGGCGGCGCCAGCAGCCAGTAGCGCGGGCTGTTCCAGGCGCGGGTCAGCGGTTCGACCAGGCTGTCGTCGCGCGAGATCGGGCTGCCGTTGAGCGACACCGCGCCGGCCATGTTGAGGTAGTGCAGCAGCAGGCCCATTTCGGCGACCTGCGCGGGTTGGTCCCAGGTCAGCCGGTACCAGACCACGCCGTCGAAGCCGGGCCAACGCCCGGCCCAGCTGTCGGGCAGGGTGACGGGCGTCCAACCGTCGGCCGGCGGACGGGTGTCGTCCCAGCCCGTGCCGCGCACGGCTTCGATACGGAGTTCAAGGGCGGGCTGTTGCGCCAGCGCCAGCGCCGGGCTGACGGCGATAAAGAAAAGGAAGGCGCCAGTCAATACGGCAAGCCATGCCCGGGGGAAAGCTTTTTGGTGTGGCATTTACCAGTTTTCGGGGATGGCCTCGTCGAGCCTGGAAAGACACACTTTGCCACGTTTGTTTTATTTTCTTTCAAAAACGAGGAATCCATGCCAGTCCAGATCCGCGCCGATGGCACACGTGAAGGGTTGCGCAAACTTCGGCATCTGTCCGTGGTTGCGCTGCTCGTCGCAGGAAACGCCTACGCGGCAGGATTTGCCGGTGGCACGATGGGCAACGATGGCTCGGCAACTTCCGCCGGGTCGGCTGGCGCCGGAGGCGCTGCGGCCGTCGTCTCGGGAGACGGGGCCACCGCCGTCGGTGCGGGCGGTGACGGCGGCGCCGGAACTGCTGCTGGATTCGGCGGCGCGGGCGGGGCGGGCGCCAGCGCCACCGCAAGCGGCGCGACGGCTGTCGGGGGTGGTGGTGCCGGCGCGCTGGGCGAAGCGGGGGGAACGGGCGGCGCAGGGGGGCGTGGCGCGCAGGCCTCCGCGGGCGGTGCGATCGCGCTCGGCGCAGGAGGCGCGGGCGGCGATGGTTGCTGCGGCGGTACCGGCCCGGCAGGCGGCAGTGGCGCGCAGGCTTCGGGCAACGCCGCGATCGCCATCGGAAGCGCCTCGGGCACCAGCCGGGGCGCCGTGGCATCCGGCAACGGCAGCACCGCGATCGGCGGCGCGAACGGCGGCGCGAACGGCGGCGCTTCGGGCGCGGCCGCATTGGCCGCGGGCAGCGTGGCGATCGGCGCCGGCAGCCGGGTCGCGAGCGGCGCGAACGGCAGCGCGGCCATCGGTGCGAACTCCGTTGCCACGGCGGCCAACACGGTGTCTTTCGGGTCCGCCGGCCAAACGCGCGGCCTGGTCAACGTCAGTGCCGGAGCGGTGACAGCCACAAGCACCGATGCCGTCAATGGCAGCCAGCTGTTCACCGTGCAGCAGACCGCCAGCACAGCGGCATCCGCAGCCTCCGCCGCGCAAGGCACGGCCAACTCCGCGCTCGGCCTGGCGCAGAACTCGGCGCAATACGGCGCGGGCGGCACTTCGCTTCAGCTCAACCCCAACGGCGGTGCCGGCACCACCATCGGCAATGTCAGCGCGGGCCAGGTTGCGACCGATGCCGCCAACGTCGGCCAGGTGCAGCAGGCCCAGCAGACCGCCATCACCACGGCGAACAACTTCACCGTTCAACAAGTCACCGCGCTGCAGACCTTGATGAACCAGGCGTTGGCCAGCGGCGTGTGCGCGGTGGGCGCGGGCGGCGCCGTGGCTTGCGGGCCTGGGGCCGGCGCCAGCGGTGCCGGCAGTACGTCGATGGGCATCAATGCGCAGGCCAGCGGCGAGAACACCGTCGCCATCGGGAATGGCGCCGAGGCTCGCTATGCCGGGTCGGTGGCCATCGGCGCCGGGGCCAAGGCGCTGGCCGATCCCACCACCGCGGTCGGCAACAACGCGGTGGCCACCGGCAACAATGCCGTGGCACTGGGCGCCAACACATTGGCCTCGGGCAGCAATGCGGTCGCGCTGGGCCAGGGTTCGGTGGCGGATCGCGACAACACCGTGTCGGTGGGCAACGCGGCCACCGGCCAGTTGCGCGGCATTGCGAACGTCGCGCCCGGCGTGCTGGGCACCGACGCCGTCAACGTCAATCAGCTGCAGCAGGCGGTGAGCAACGCGACCAGTCAGGCGAACGCCTTTGCCGCACAGGGGGTGGCGGCGGCGTTGGCGATGCCATCGATGCCGACATTGGCGGTGGGCAAGAAATGGATGGGGGCCGCCGTGGGCAACTACGCCGGCGCGTCGGCCGTCGGCTTCGCTTTCGGCTACCAGGTCAACGACAACTTCAACCTGGGGCTCGGTATTTCCACCGCAACCAGCAGCGGCAGTAGCAACCGCGTTGCCGCCCGCGTGCAGGCGGGTTATGCATGGTGAGGCGCGCAGAAAAGAAAGCAGCGCCGATCAGTGCAGCAGGCCGTGCCTTCGGGCCTGGTAGACAGCCTCGGTGCGGGAGGTGACGGCCAGCTTGCGGTAGATGTTCTTGGTGTGGCATTCCACCGTCAGCCTCGAGATCGACAGCGATTCGGCCATGTCGCGGTTGCTCAGCCCCTGCGACACGAGTTCGAGAATCTTGCGTTCACGCGGGGTCAGCGGCGCGGGCAGCGGCGCGGGTGCATCGGCCGCCGCCACAACAGGCCGCGAAGTCTGCTGCATGGCCAGCCAGCCGAGGATATGGCGCGCGATGGCCGGATCGATCGGCGCACCCCCTTGCTCGATGCTGCGCAGCGCCATGCCGAGTTCGAGGTCGTCGCGCTCTTTCAAAAGGTAGCCGATGGCGCCGGCGCGCAGCGCCGCGAAGATGATTTCTTCCGTGCGCCAGGCCGAGATCACCACCGCGGGCACCTTGGGATGCTGCCCCTGCATCCAGCCGATCAGTTCCACCCCGCTGCCGTCCGGCAGGCCGATGTCGACCAGCGCGACGCCGAAGCTCTGCGCGCCGAGCAGTTCCTTGGCCGTCGCAATGCTGCCGGCCCAGGCGATCTGCGGCTCGCCGCCGCCGCCGAGCATCGACGACAGTACGCGGCCCAGGCGCTCGCGCATCGCCGGATCGTCTTCGACCACCAGCGAGGGACTGAGGGAAACGGGTTCAACGATTTCCGGTGGGGAAATGGACATCCGGTGCAATCCGATCGGTAGCAGGTCAACAGGCTGCTTTTGCTTGTTCCCGGATTGTTGCAGAGTGTTGCCATCGCCCGCCATCGAACTGGCGGGAGACGAGGCGGGTCAATCCAGCGTCACGCCGCCGCTCATGTTGACCACGGTGCCGGTCATCGCGCCGGCATGGCCGGAGGCCAGGAAGACCGCGGTGCCTGCCATCTGGTCCAGCGAGGGCAGCCGCGCCACCAGCAGACCGGCCGGCTTGGCCGCGAGCATCTGCTCGACCGTCATGCCCATGCTTTCGGCCACCGGGCGAAACACCTCCCGGCTGTGCGAGCCGGCAGCGGCGGCTTCGGGAATGGCATGCGATCGGATGCACACGCTGCGGATGTTGAAGGCCGCCAGCTCGCCCGCCATGTGGCGCGTGAGCGCCTCGACGCCCGCACAGGCCACGGCATGGCCGAGATAGCCAGGCCCCGGCAGGCGCGACGCCGGCGTGGACACCGAGATGATCACGCCGCCGCCTTGTCGTGCCATGTGCGGTGCGACGGCTTTCGCAGTCAGGAAGTTGCTGCGGGCATAGGCGTGGACAGGGAGAAAGTAGTCCTCCAAAGACAGTGCCGACAGTGGCCGGCCCTGCACATGCATCACGCCGATGGCGTTGAATGCGATGTCGATGCCGCCGGCCCCTTCGGCCACTTCGTTGGCGTGGCGCAGCATGGCTGCTTCGTCGAGCGCGTCGACCACCGCGACTTCGGCGCTGCCGCCGGCGGCGGCGATGTCCTTCGCGACGGCATCGAGCTTGGTACGCGTGCGGCCCGCGAGGAACACCCTCGCGCCGACGCTGGCAAAGGCGCGGGCCACCGCCCCGCCGATGGCACCGCCGGCGCCGTGGATGACGGCGCGCTTGTCCTGCAACGAATTCAACGACATGAACTTCTCTCCTTGGTGGTGCGCCCGGCGACATGCGGGCGTTCGAACCAAGGACGGCGCGCGGGGGCGCGATCCGACAACGCGGACGAAATTTTTTCGCTCAGACCTGCGGAATGCGCGGAGCGATCACGCCCGGGTCGTACCAGGTGACCGGCCGGATCTCGAACACACCGCCTTCGAAGTCCAGCCGGCGGGCGGCGTCCCGCGCCTGTTCCAAGGTGTCGCAGTCGACGATGTAGAGGCCCATCAGCTGCTCCTTGGTTTCGGCGAAGGGGCGTCGGTGACCAGCGGATGGGCATCGCCCGCGCGGCGCACCGTGGTGGAAGCGTCGGGCATCAGGCGCAGCACCGTGCCGAGCCGACCCTGGGACTGCAGTTCGTCCCGCAGGTCGGTGTGGCGTTCGAGCATCTCGTCTTCGATGCCAGGCGCCCAGGCGGCAACGGCGGATTCGGAGCCGTAGATCAGGATGGAATAGAGCATCGGTCGTCCTTCTGGGTCATGGAATCGTTGCGGCGGGATCGGGCGCCGACAGCCGGTCGAGCAGGGCGCGGATGTGCGCCGCCTCGGCCGGGGTGCGGGCAAGGGCGATGGCTTCCGAGAAAGCCGCATTCGCGTCTGCCGAACGGCCCAGCTGCATCAGCAGTCCGCCCCTGAGCCCGTGGAAATGAAAGTAGGCCGACAGCGGCCCGGCCAGCGGACCGATCATCGCGAGCGCGGCTTCGGGCCCTCGGAGCTTGGCAACAGCCACGGCGCGGTTGAGCGTGACCACCGGCGAAGGCTGCAGCACCTCGAGCGCGACATACAGCCGGTCGATCTCGGCCCAGTCGGTGTCGGCCGCATGCGCCGCCTGGGCATGGGTGGCGGCAATGGCGGCCTGCAACTGGTAAGGGCCGGGCCGTCTGCGGCGCAGCGCGTTCTCGACCAGGGCCAGCCCTTCGGCCGTGAGCGCGCGGTTCCAGCGGCTGCGGTCCTGGTCTTCGAGCAGCACGACCATGGCGTCGGCATCGAGCCGCGCATCGGCGCGCGCATGCTGCAGGAGCAGCAGCGCGGCCAGGCCCATGAGCTCCGGATGATCCGGAAACAGCTCGAGCAGCAGCCGCGCGAGGCGTATCGCTTCTTCGCAGAGCGCAATGCGCAGATGCTCGGCGCCGCCGCTTGCGGAATAGCCTTCGTTGAACAGCAGGTAAACCGTGGTGCACACGGCCGCCAGCCGTTCGCCGCGCTCGCGTGGACCGGGCGCGTCGAACGAAATGCCGGCCGACGCGACCCGTTTCTTGGCCCGCGTGATGCGCTGTTCCATCGCGCTTTCGCCCACCAGGAAGGCGCGCGCAATCTCCTGCACCGAGAGGCCCGACACAATGCGCAGCGCCAGGGCGATCTGCTGCGTCAGCGGCAGATCGGGATGGCAGCAGACGAACAGCAGCCGCAGCACGTCGTCGCGGTAATGCGTGTGGTCCAGCGCTTCGACGAGCCGGGCTTCGGCGTCGTCCAGGTCGGAGATCGACGCTTCGTCGTCGGGCAGTGCTTCATGCAGCTTGCGCCGCCGCACCTCGTCGAGCGCGGCATTGCGCCCCACGAAGATCAGCCAGGCCAGCGGATCGCGCGGCGGGCCGCTCACGGGCCAATGCTGCAGGGCGCGCAGGCTGGCTTCCTGGAAAGCTTCCTCGGCCAGGTCGAGTTCGCGAAAGTAGCGCAGCAGCGCCGCAACGGCACGCGGCCGCGAGGCGGTCAGCGTGATCGCGATCCAGGCTGTTTCGGTCGTGCGCATGGGCTTCATTGCTCCGGTCACCCCAAGGACGAACGAGTATGCGTCGGGCCGACAGCCGCCCGCGAAAAAAACTGCAGCGCGGAGGCCGCGCCTCGATCAGCCCAGCAGGTTGCGCAGCGCCGCCTCGACGGCTGCCGCGGTGGCCAGCGGCTTTTCCATCGGGAACAGGTGCGAGCCGTCGAGCATCGCGATCCGCCCCTTGGTGACCTTCTGGGTCATCGCCATGCCCACCTGCTTCATCTCGGCCGACTGGCGCCCGCCGATGAAGGCCACCTTGCATTTGAGCGGGTGGCGGCGCAGCAGGGCTGCGAGGTTGTGGGGCAGGGTGTTGTAGATGGCGGTTTCCACGTTGCGGTCGAAGCTCAGTTCGCGCGTGTCTTCGCTGTCGAAGGTGCCGTGGTCGATGTAGTCGTGCAGCACCTGCTCGTCCCACTTGGCAAAGGCCTTCTTGCTGCGGAAGTGCTCGAACACCGCTTCCCGGTGGGCCCAGCTGTTCTTGCGCTTGCGACTGATGGCGCCGGGCGACACCGTCTTCATCAGCGGGGTGCGCTTCACGAGGCTCAGCGTGTTCGCGCGCCAGCCGCCCAGAATCGGCGAGTCGAGCAGCACCACGCCGCGGGCAAGCGCCGGATGCAGCGCCGCGCACATCAGGCTCAGGAACCCGCCGAGCGAATGGCCGACCAGGAACACCGGGCCGCCGGCACGGTCGGCGTGCTGCTGCGCGAAGTCGGCCAGCTGCTGCACCAGGTGCGGCCAGTTGTCGGTGACGGGGTACTTCGGGTCGTGCCCGAACTTCTCGATGGCGTCGACTTCGAAGCCGCGGTTGCGCAGGCTGTCGAGAACGACGCGGTAGGTGCTCGCTGGAAAGCTGTTGCCGTGCGAGAAGACGACAGGGGGCATCGCCATGGCCGCCGCCGGCTTCAGATGAGCTTTTCGTCGGGCGTGGAAATCTTGCGCAGCGCGCTGTGGCGCGTGGCCGGCATCTTCAGCGGATGCTCGGTGGCGGCGTCGTCCCACACCGGGTCTTCGATGCTGTCGAACACCTCGCGCAGCTTCTGGCCCCAGCTGTTGTGCATCATTCGGTAGTAGGGGTTGTCGGCATCGATGCAGATCACGCGGTCGGTTTCGAACTTGTTGGCCTCGTACACCACCAGGTCGAGCGGCAGGCCCACCGAGAGGTTCGACTTCATGGTCGAGTCCATCGACACCAGCGCGCACTTGGCGGCCTCGTCGAGCGGGGTTTCGGGCGTCAGCACGCGGTCGAGCACGGGCTTGCCGTACTTCGATTCGCCGACCTGGAAGTAGGGCGTCTCGGTGGTGGCTTCGATGAAGTTGCCGGCCGCATAGACCAGGAACAGGCGCATGCCTTCACCCTTGACCTGGCCGCCGAAGATGAACGACACGTTGAAGTCGAGCCCCGCATGCTTGAGCGCCTCGGCATCGCGGTCGTACACGTGGCGCACGGCCGAGCCGAGCACGCGCGCGGCATCGAACATGCTCTTGGCGTTCCAGATGGTGATGGGGTCGCCCTGCGAGCCGTCTTCGCGGGTTTCGCGCAGCTCCTCGATCTGGAGAATTTCGCGCACCGACTGCGAGATGCTCAGGTTGCCCGAAGACAGCAGCACCATGACGCGGTCGCCCGGCTGCTCGTAGACAATCATCTTGCGGAAGATGCTGATGTGGTCCACGCCCGCGTTGGTGCGCGAGTCGGAGAGAAACACCAGGCCGGCGTTGAGTTTGATGCCTACGCAGTAAGTCATTTCTTGATCTCGCACGAAGGATGCCCGCTCATGTGGCGGCGCGTTCCCGCGTGTTCAGTTTTTGTAAGGCATAGAGCGCGTCGAGCGCCTCCCGCGGCGTCATCGCGTCGGGATCGAGCGCGGCCAGGGCGGATTCTACGGCGCTGGCCATGGGAGTTTCGGCCGCCGGCGGAGGGGCGAACAGGTCGACCTGTGCACGCGTCTGGGCATGCTGCGATTCCAGCGCCTCGAGCGCCTGCCGCGCATGGTTGACCACGGCGGCGGGCATGCCCGCGAGCCGTGCCACCTGGATGCCGTAGCTCTTGCTGGCCGGGCCGGGCTGCATTTCGTGCAGGAACACGATGTCGCGGCCCGCTTCGGTCGCGCTCACATGCATGTTCACCGCGCCGTGGTGCGTGGCCGGGAACTCGGTCAGCTCGAAATAGTGGGTCGCGAAAAGCGTGAAAGCCTTGCTGCGGTCGTGCAGTTGGGCGGCAATGCCGGCGGCCAGCGCCAGCCCGTCGAAGGTGCTGGTGCCGCGTCCGATTTCGTCCATCAGCACCAGCGACTGCGCGGTGGCGCTGTGCAAAATTTGCGCGGCCTCGGTCATCTCCAGCATGAAGGTCGACTGCGCGTTGGCCAGGTCGTCGGCCGCGCCGATGCGCGTGTGGATCGCGTCGATCGGTCCGAGCCGGCAGGCCGCCGCCGGCACGTGCGAGCCGATGGAGGCCAAGAGCACGATGATCGCCACCTGCCGCATGTAGGTCGACTTGCCGCCCATGTTGGGGCCGGTGATGACCTGCATGCGCTGCTGCGGCCCGAGCTGCGTGTCGTTGGCGATGAAGCCGCCTGACGACTTTTCGGCCAGCCGTGCTTCCACCACCGGATGGCGGCCCTGCTGGATTTCGATGCACGGGTGCGAGACGAAGCTCGGCGCGCGCCAATGCAGCGTGTGCGAGCGCTCGGCCAGCGCGCACAGCGCATCCAGCGTGGCAATGGCGCCGGCCAGTTGCGTGAGCGCGGGCACCGAGGGCTGCAGCGCATCGAGCAGCTGCTCGTAGAGCCATTTTTCGCGGGCGAGCGCGCGGTCTTGCGCGCTCAGCGCCTTGTCCTCGAAGGCCTTGAGCTCGGGCGTGATGAAGCGCTCGGCGTTCTTCAGCGTCTGGCGGCGGCGGTAGTTGTCGGGCACCTTCGAGAGCGCGCTTTGCGTCACCTCGATGTAGAAGCCGTGCACGCGATTGAACTGCACGCGCAGGTTGCTGATGCCGGTGCGCTCGCGCTCGCTGACTTCGAGCTTCAGCAGGAAGTCGTCGCAGTTGTCGCTGATGGCGCGCAGCTCGTCGAGCTCGGCGTCGTGGCCGGTGGCGATCACGCCGCCGTCGCGCACCAGCGCCGAAGGGTCGGGCTTGATGGCGCTCATCAGCAGGTCGGCGCAGCCGGGCGGCGGCGCAAGCCGTGCGGCAATTTGGTCGAGCAGCGCGGCCGATGCCGGAAGAAGCGGCGCCAGCTGCTCCGCCTTGTCGAGTGCCAGGCGCAGCGCCAGCAGTTCGCGCGGGCGCACCTGCCTGAGCGCGATGCGCGCAGCAATGCGTTCCACGTCGCTCGTGTTCTTGAGCTGCTCGCGCAGCGTGCGCCAGGGCGCGGCGGTGCCGCCCAGCACCGTGGACTGCAGCGCGCCGATGGCTTCGAGCCGCGCCTGCGCCTCGCTGCGGTCGCGCCGGGGCGACAGCAGCCAGCGTTTCAAAAGGCGGCTGCCCATGCCTGTCATGCAGGTGTCGAGCAGCGAGAACATGGTGGGCGAATCTTCGCCGCGCAAGGTCTGCACCAGCTCCAGGTTGCGCCGCGTGGTGGGCGGCAGCTCGATCAGGTCGCCGTCGCGCTCCACCGACAGGCGCTGCACGTGCGAGAGTGCACGGCCCTGCGTGTGCTCGGCATAGCCCAGCAATGCGGCGGCCGCGGCATGCGCGTTGGAGAGCGATTCGGCGTTCCACGCGGCAAGACTGTTGCTGCCCATCTGCTCGCTGAGCTTGCGTTCGCCCAGCCCGCCGTCGAACTGCCAGGCAGGGCGGATCGAGAGCGTGAAAGGGGTGGCCGCACGCGCGGCCTTCAGGCGCTGCTCGAAGGCGGGCGTGACCTCGGCGCTGTAGAGCAGTTCGCTCGGCGCGATGCGCGCGATCCAGGTTTCGAGCGCGTCGGCCGGGCACTCGGCCAGCCGCAGTTCGGCACCCGTCACGCTGAGCCAGGCCAAGCCGCAGAAATTGCGCGTGCCCGCATGCACCGCGAGCAGCAGAGATTCGCTCTTGTCGCTGAGCAGTTCCGAGTCGGTCAGCGTGCCGGGCGTGACCACGCGCATCACCTTGCGCTCGACCGGCCCCTTGCTGGCGCCGACCTCGCCCACCTGCTCGCAAATGGCGACCGATTCGCCCAGCTTGATGAGCCGCGCCAGATACGTATCGACCGCATGGAAGGGCACGCCGCACATCACCACCGGCTGCCCGGCCGACTGGCCGCGCTGGGTGAGCGTGATGTCGAGCAGGCGCGCAGCCTTTTCGGCATCGGCCCAGAACAGCTCGTAGAAGTCGCCCATCCGGTAGAACAGCAGGGTGTCCGGATGGTCCGCTTTCAGGCCCAGATACTGGGCCATCATGGGCGTGTGCCCGGAAAAGTCGCTGGGCGAGAGGGTGGGGCGGGCAGTCGTCGTATTCACTCGCACGATTATCGGGGACGGGCGGACGGCTCAGCCGACGACCAGCCTGACGGGTTTGCCGACGCGGCTGAGCATTTCAACCAACGTGTCGATGGTGAATTTGGCAGTCTTTCTGTTCACCACGTCGGAAACCCGAGGGCGGGAGACCATCAGGATTTCCGCCGCCTCGGCCTGCCTCAGATGATGCTCCGCGATCCAGTTCGACAACTCTTCCATGAGTTGCTGCTTCAGCAGCCGCGTGTCGTTGATCTGCTTTTGCGATGCGGCCTGCAGGCGCTTGGCCTCGGCTGGCGGGAAGCCCAACTCGAGGAAAATGTTGGCACCGGGCTTGGTGACGTGATGGATGGCGGTGTCGGGTTTCATGGTCGATTCTTCCTCGCTTCGATCACCGCGCGATAGCGCGCCTGCGCGGTGCCTTTGTCCTGCTGGCCGGTCGCCTGTGTCTTCTTCTGGAAGCAATGCAGAACGTAGATTGCTTCGTCGAATTTGGCCACGTACATCACACGGTAGATTCCGCTTGGATCCCTGAGCCGGATCTCCCGCGTGCCGGTGCCCACATCGTTGAATGGCTTCCAGTCCGTCGGATCCAGTCCGGCCTGGACTTTGCGCAGTTCGAAACCGGCCGTACGGCGCGGTTCAGCAGGAAAGGCCAACAGATCCACATAAGACGACCCCACCCACCGGATTTCTTTCTCATCCATCGACGCGTCCGTCTGTATAAGATTTTATACACAAAGCCGGATGCGATTGATGCGCAATGGCTCCCCTGATTCCGATTGTCGAGAAGGCCTGGATGCTTTTGCGCTGCGTGGCACCGTCTCGCTTCCGATTACCGTGAACTTTGCCGGATACCCATGACGATCATCCGGGTGGCCCGTGGAATGACGCCAAGCTCGCCGATATGCCGGTTCATTGCACGCACCCGCCGCTCTAAAATCCGCCGGCGCAAACCCCGCGTGAAGAACAAGGCGCCCATGGCCCATCCGGATGAATTCAAAGGCACTGAGGCGGACGCGCTGCCCGACACCGCCACCGTGCCTGCAGAACTCGCCGCGCTGTATCTCTGCATGTCGCCCGCCCAGCTGGCCGACCTGCGCAAATCGAAACGCCCCGATGGGCGGGCAGGCAACGGCCCGCCCGTCATCAAGCCAGTGGAAAGCGGCGCAGCCGGCTCGAAAGACCCGGTGCGCTATGCGCTCGGCACCTTGCGCGCGTTCGCCAGGTCGCACACCGCCCCCACGGCCTTCGACACCGCGTTGAACTCCGGCATCCTGGGCTGGGTGTCCGCCAAGCTGCCTTTCTTCGCCGAGCTCGAACCCCGCGTCAAACGCGGCCGGCGCGTGCTCATCGGCGGCGCCTGGGACCGGACGGACCCGCTGCGCGAGAAGCGCTTCATGGACTTGGCGAAGGGGCGCATCCGCTTCACGTCATTGACGTGCGCCGAAGCGGCTGCCAGCCTGTGGGCCGACGTTGCAAGCCATTCCGAACTCGCCGAAAAAGGCTTGGCGCTGCTCAAGAGCGAGACGCAGGCCATCGAAGCTTCGTTGGCCGCCACTGCGGCTTTGGCGGCGGCTTCGAACCCGGCTTCGGCCGCCTGACCCGCCTTCAAGATCGACCATGGACGAGTACCGATGCTGATCAACTGCGTGGCCTACGAAAACGGCGCCAAGCTTGCCGACATTCCGGTCGAAGACATCAGTGAATACATCGTCCGGCCCGGCTGCTTCGTCTGGGTGGCGCTGAGCGACGCCACGCCGGAAGAACTGACCCAGATGCAGCACGAATTCAATCTGCATCCGCTCGCGGTGGAAGATGCCCACCACGGCCACCAGCGGCCCAAGGTCGAGGAATACGGCGACTCGCTCTTCGTGGTGATGCACCTGGTCGAGCCCTCGCCCGAAGGCGAGCATTGCGTGAACGTGGGCGAGGTCGACGTGTTCGTCGGCAAGAACTACGTGCTGTCGGTGCGCAACCGCAGCCAGCAGGGCTTTCTGGGCGTGCGCGAACGCTGCGAGCGCGAACCCGAGCTGCTGCGCAACGGTGCGGGCTTTGTGCTCTACGCGCTGATGGACGCGGTAGTCGACCGCTACTTTCCCGTCATCGATGCGCTCGAGGTGGAGCTCGAATCCATCGAGCAGCAGATCTTTACCCAGGGCGGCGCGGCGCGCGACAAGATCAAGCAGCTCTACGACCTGAAGCGGCGCAGCATGATCCTGAAGCGCGCGGTGGCGCCGCTGGCCGAAGCCGCGGGCAAGCTGCACGGCGGGCGGGTGCCGCATATCTGCATGAGCTCGCAGGAGTATTTTCGCGACGTGGCCGACCACCTCGTGCGCATCAACGGCTCGATCGACGCGATGCGCGACACCATCGGCACGGCCATCTCGGTGAACCTCTCGATGGTCACCATCGAAGAGAGCGAAGTCACCAAGCGGCTTGCGGCCTGGGCCAGCATCTTTGCGGTGTGCACCGCGTTCGCCGGTATCTGGGGCATGAACTTCGAGCACATGCCGGAGCTGAAATTCCGCTACGGCTATGCGGCGGCGCTGGCGTTGATGGGCGGCACCTGCAGCTACCTCTACTACCGTTTCAGGCGCGCGGGCTGGCTCTGAGTTTCTTTCTACCTCTCCTTCTGGGGGAGGGCAGGGGTGGGGGCAAGCGGCGTATCAAGTACCCGCAGACTTTCAAGCGCCGCGAGCCCCCATCCCAACCTTCCCCCGGAAGGGGAAGGCGCAATGCGGGTTACTCGTCGTGGGTGTCGTGCGTGGCCACCGCGCCGCGGCGCCAGTAGCCTGACGCCCGGGTCCACTTCGGGTTGGCGCCCCGCTCGCCCACCAGATGAGCGCGCAGAGCCTTCGCCATCGCCGATTCGCATCCCACCCACGCATGGAAGTCGCCGGCCGGCAGCTTCATCGTCTTGAGCGCGTCGAACAGCACGGGGCTCACTCCCGGCTCGGCTCCGCCGCGGTGTACCCACTGCAGCGTGAGCTCGGTTTGCGTCTCGAACGGAATCTGGTCGGCTTCGCTGTCGACCTCCGCCAGCACCACCACCCGCGCACCGGCCGGCAGCTCGGCCAGGCGCCGTGCGATAGCGGGCAGAGCGGTGTCGTCGCCGATCAGCAGGTGCCAGTCGAACTCGGTCGGCACGATGAACGAGCCGCGCGGGCCGCCCACGCCAAGAATGTCGCCGGGCTTGGCCTGCTCGGCCCATTGGGTGGCGGGGCCGGCGTCGTGCAGCGCAAAGTCGATTTCGAGCGTGTTGGCCTGTGCGTCGTACCTGCGCGGCGTGTAGTCGCGCATGGTCGGCCGGCCGCCGGCGGGCCAGACCGGGCCGTCGGGTCCGGTGGTCGGCAGCGTGAGCTCGCCGGTTGCGGCATCGGGAAAAAAGATCTTCGAGTGGTCGTCGAAGCCCGGGCTCGTGAAGCCCGCGAGGTCGTCGCCCGTGAGCGTGACGCGCACAAGGTGCGGCGTGATGCGCTGAACCGTCTTCACCGTGAGCCGGCGAAAGCGAAGCTCGTGGCGCACGCGGCGCGGGGTGCGATCGGACAGGGAGGAGGAGGCGGGAGATGTATCGGTCGAGAAGTCGGTCATTTCAAGAAATACTTTCTAGATGCGTTCGAGTTGCTGGGCGGCGCTGTCGAGCACTGCGGCGAAATCGTGGGCTTGCTGTTCTGTGAGGGGCGTGCCCGAGAGGCGCATGCGCATCGCGAGCTTCAGGTTCTCGATGGCGCGCGTGACCTGCGGCGGGCGCCCGCCGCGCGGGCCGGCGCCGTCCACGCCACCGCTCATGCGGGCCATCATGGCGTCGGCCGTGTCGCGGTTGGCAGCCAGAAACTCATGGCCGCCGGCCGTGATGCTGTAGCGCTTGCGCCCGCCGGTGTCGGCCGTTTCCACGCTGAGGTAGCCGAGTTCTTCGAGCAGCGTCAGCGTGGGGTAGACCACGCCGGGGCTCGGCGCATAGCTGCCGCCCAGGCGGTCTTCGATGGCCTTGATGAGTTCGTAGCCGTGGGCCGGCTTGCCGGCGATGAGCTGCAGCAGCACGAAGCGCAGGCCCCCGTGGCCGAACACCCGCCCGCCGCCGCGTCCGCCGCGGCCTCCTCCGTGCATGCGCTCCTCGCCGCCGCCGTGATGGCCGCGGCCGCCGGAGAGGCCGTCTTCGTGTTCGCCACGCGGGGTGTGGCAGTGGTGATGGTGGTGATGGCCGAAGTGTGGGTGTCTCATATCGATGTCTTCTTGAGGTATGTCGAAATTATTTTAGATATATCTAAAAAAGTCAAGCAACCGTGCGTATGCCGCATTGCGTGCGATGCCGTCGACAGGCCGGTGAGAGGGAGAGCTGGCCGAAGGCCAGGCAAAAAACAACGGGCAGCAGATGCCCGCGCGGACGATCAGGCGATCATCGATTCCAGGTCGGACGCCAGTTCGCGAGGCGCCGGCATTTCCTGCATGGCATCTTCGGAAAGGCCGATGGCGTCGGCCGACTGGGCCGGCCAGACGTGTTGCGCGTCACCGATGCGCAGCCCTTCGCGCTCGAGAGCGACACGCCAGACCGCGAGGTGCAGCACATTGGCCAGCGGGTCGACGTGCTCGGCCTCCATCGGGTTGGCAAAGCACGAGAGGGCGCTGATGAACTCGGGCGCAAATTCCCAGCGGGCGGCCAGCCGCGCGCCGACTTCGCCATAGTGGAAGCCGAACTTCTGCCGCTCCACCTCGAGGCGTCCCATGCGGTCGAAGGGATGCACGGCGTTGAGCGCCGCCACCTGCTCCTTCATTGCGCCGGCCATGATCAGGTGGCCGATGGCGTGCATGCTGCCGACGGTGAATGCCAGGCTCTGGTCCACGCGACGGGTCTTGCCCGCAAGGTAGCGGGCGACCGCCGCCACGCGCAGGCTGTGCGACCAGAAGGCCGGCAGGTGCACGCCGTCGATCTTCCGGAACGTGCCCGTGAGGCCGGAGCTCACCACCAGCGAGCGGATCGAGGAGAAACCCAGCAGCTGGATGGCGTCGTGGATCGACAGGATCTTGCGGCGCAGCCCGAAGTACGGGGAGTTGGCCATGCGCAGCACCCGGGCCGTCAGCACCTGGTCGAGTTCGATCTTGCGTGCCACCACGGAAACGGCGGCGTCTTCGTTGCGAAGGAGCTCGATCAGGTCGAAAACCACCTTGGGCACCGTGGGAAGCAAATGGCTTTCGGCAAACAGTTCGTCCAGGGTCATGGCGATTCTCGGCTGTAGTTTTCGCTGCCCGGAATTGTCGTGCAACTTTAGTGTTACATGTTGATGTCTTCTGAAATCGAGCCGGTTCTCGTCGCCCGATTGCAGACTCACAGCAACACAGATGCGTTGCGAGGCCTTTCGGCCAAGCCGATTTTCCCTGCGGTGGTCTCACGCCGCCATACCGTTTTTGGGGGATGCATCTTGCGCAGTGATCCGGGCGATCACCCAAGGTCAAACCCTCACTCCCGCGGAGACAAATCGCGTGACGCTCTGGACACGTCCGTATACATTTGCGACAAAGGATACAAGCTGCTGCGTTCTCCGCCGTGCCGCACTGGTGCACACGGCGCCAACCGGCCTGCGCAACGACAGGATTCCATCCAATGTCATTGTCCGTCTGGGTCAGGATTCGCTTGCCACTGGCAATTTTCGTGGCCGGCGCGGTGCTATCGATCGCCCTTGCCGTCTCCGCCCGCCAGGAGATCGGGCGCAGTGCCCAGGCACGCTTCGACGCAACCGCGCTCGATCTGGCACGCAAGGTCGAAGCCCGCTTCGACGACTACATCGCCGTGCTGATCGGCCTGCGTGCCCGGTTCAATACCTCCGAAACCGTGGCGCGGAGCGACTTCACGGATTACGTCGCGGGGCTGAACCTGGCCAGCGCGTACCCCGGTTTCCAGGCCGTCAACTATGCGCCGCGCGTGTTGGCCGGCGACAAGCAGGCCTTCGAGCAACGGGTGCGCGGTGATGCCGACCTGACCGCCAGCGTGGCCTCCAGCTTCGCCATCAAGCCGCCCGGCGAACGGGAAATCTACTATCCGCTGGTCTACATCGAGCCGCGGGCTGGAAACGAGAGGCTGCTCGGCAACGACCTGGGCGCAATGCCCGACAGGGGAGACGCGCTCGAGCAGGGGCGCGACACGGGCGGGCTCGTCATGTCCGGCCGCAAAGTCCGCATCGCGGGGCGCGAGTCCGACATCGGATTGGCGATGCGGCTGCCGGTCTATCGTCCAAGGCAACCGCTCGACACGCTCGAGCAGCGGCGCAATGCCTATCTCGGCTCCGTGGGCGCGGGCTTCAGCGTGGCCGGGATGCTGGGCGATGTGGTGGGTGCCACGGCCGCGAGGACATTCCGGTTGCGCCTGATCGATGCCGGGCCGGGCCAGGGCGCGATCGGAACACGCGCCGAGACCAGGTTTGTCACGCCGGCCTCGTTCGGCGAGCAGCAATTGCTGTTCGACAGCGCGGCCTCTGCGAAGCCCGCCGCCGCGCCCGTGCGCAGCCTGGAACGTATGCTCGGATTCGAGCTGGGCGGCCACTCCTGGCTGGTGGAAATCGGCCAGGACGAAAACCAGGTCTTCGGTCCGCTCGACAAGGCCATTCCATGGTTCATCGTCTTCGGTGGGCTGGCCACCAGCATGCTGCTTGCGGGCATCGTCTTTTCGTTGACCACCTCGCGCAGCCGGGCCCAGGTGTTGGCGAACAAGATGACCGTCCACCTGCGCACCAGCGAGCGGCAGTTGGAGGAGGCCCAGCATCTGGCAAGCCTGGGCAGCTGGATCCTCGATCCCAAGACCGGAGCCCTGCAATGCTCCGAGGAAGCCCGGCGCATCCTGGGCTTCGAGACCGGCTCCTTGCGGTCGGACCTGCCCGCGTTGCTCTTGCGCGTTCCGGACGGGGACCGCGCCGCGGTCGAACAGCAGATCGCATGGGTCTCCGAGTCCAAGGAGCGCAGTGAATTCGAGCACCGTCTGTGCCTGCCCGACGGCACCGAACGCTGGCTCCACGTCATCGCACAGTCGGCCGAAGAAGATGGAAAGACGCTCGTGCGCGGCACCGTGCGCGACGCCACGCGGCCGCGCAAGGATGCGCTGCGCCAGAAGCTCGAGTACAAGATCGCCCGACTGCTTGCCGCCGATGGCAGGGCCGAGATGGTGATCACGCAAGCGCTGGAAGCCGTGTGCACCGACCTGCGCTGGGACTGCGGCGCGTTGTGGAGCGTGGGAGAGGACGGCGCGGTTCGCTGCGCCGCCGCCTGGCATGCCGACCACGCCCCCCAGGCATTGCGGCAATTCGTCTCCGACAGCCGATCGCTCGAGTACGGGGCCGACGAAGGCTCGCTGGGCCGCGCCTGGAAAACCACCGGCATCGTGCAAATCGACACGCTGGCGGCGCCGCACGACTTTGCCCGCGACGTGCTCGCCGGCCAATCCGGGCTGACTTTCGGCGTCGTCGTGCCGATTGTCATTACCGGCTCGACCACGGCGCTGGAGCTCTTCGGCTCCAATACCTACGCTGTCGACGCCGAGACGCTGGAGTCGCTGCGTGTCATCGCCTTGCAGATCGCCCAGTACAAGCAACGCAAGCTGGCTGAGAGAAGTCTTCGCTTCATGGCCAGCCACGACGAGTTGACCGGGTTGTTCAACCGCGCCGCGCTGCAGCACGAGCTTGATCGCGCCATCAAGCGCAGCAATCGCCATCAGAAGCAGTTCGCGGTGCTGTTCATCGACCTCGATCGCTTCAAGCACATCAACGACACGCTGGGCCACGGCGTGGGCGACGAGATGATCAAGATCTGCGGCGAGCGCCTGACGGCACTGCTGCGCGAGGCCGACGTCGTGGCGCGTTTCGGTGGCGACGAGTTCGTGCTGCTGCTGGAGAATCTCTCCAGCGCGAACGATGCCGCGGTGCTCTCCGAAAAAGTGCTGGCCTGCTGCGCCGAGCCTTTCGCCGTTGCGGGACGCGAGCTCCACGTGACCGCCAGCGTCGGCGTCAGCGTCTATCCGGACGACGGCGGCGACGCCGAGGCGCTCTTGAAGAATGCCGACACGGCGATGTACCGCGCCAAGGAAAAAGGCCGCAATACCTTCCGGTTCTACGCGGCGAAGATGAATGCGCAGAGCACCGAACAGCTGATGCTGGAAAGCGCGTTGCGCCGAGCCTTGGAGCGTGGCGAGCTCGAAATGCACTACCAGCCGAAGATGGACCTGCAGACCCAGCGCATCGTCGGCGTCGAGGCGCTCATGCGTTGGCACCACCCGGTGCTGGGCATGGTTCCACCGGTGAAGTTCATTCCGATTGCCGAAGAAATCGGATTGATCGTGTCCCTGGGCAAGTGGTCGCTGGAGAGGGCCTGCGCCGATTCGCGTTCGTGGCAGGAATTCGGTTTGCCCGAGGTGCTGATGAGCGTCAATCTATCGCCGCGCCAATTCGAAAGCCGCACGCTCATCGCCGACATCCAGGCCATTCTGGAAGCCTCCGGCCTGAAGCCGTCGCTGCTGGAACTGGAAATTACCGAAGGCGCGGTGATGGCGAACCCCGAGCGTGCGACGCAATTGCTCCAGACGATTCGAGACATGGGCGTGGGGCTCGCCATCGACGACTTTGGAACCGGCTATTCCTCGCTTTCTTACCTGAAGCATTTTCCGCTGTCGACGGTCAAGATCGACCGCTCCTTCATCAACGACCTGTCGCAGGACGCCGACGCGCGGGCGCTCATCGACGGCATCATCACCCTGGCCCATGGCTTGCGAATGAAGGTCGTGGCCGAGGGCGTCGAGACCCCAGCCCAGTTCGATTACCTGCACAGCCGCGGATGCGACGAGGCCCAGGGCTATTGGCTGTGCAAGCCCGTGTCTGCAGATGAGGTGCGCAATTTCATGGCGCGTCACCTGCGAAACCAATTTGCTCCAACGGTCGCGGCCTGACGGCCGGACCCTTGAAGCAATCGTTACCGGGCACGTTCGCCCGGACATTGCAGCAACTTCGCAGGAGCATTCATGATTCATTCGACACAAGGCAAAACACTGGAACAGACGATCGCCGCCATCAAGGGGCTCGACCTCACACTCATCAAGTTCAAGGCCTCCCGCAAAGAAGACGGCTATGGCTGGTCGGCAGCCTACGCAGATCAGATGGAGGTGGCCTACAAGCGCTACCTGATCCTGCACGCCAAGCACCCCGACCTGACGCTCGCTCCCGAGCAGGACGTCGACCGCTTCTGGCACATGCACATTCTCGACACGAGAAAGTACGCAGCCGATTGCGAAACCACGTTCGGCTATTTTCTGCACCACTTTCCATACCTCGGCCTGCGCGGCGAGGACGACGCCAAGGCGCTGCAAGCGGCCTTCGTGGAGATGCAGCGCCTGACCGCCGAGGAATTCGGTGAGCCGGCGGTCGCGTCTCCACGCGGGCCGGGCAAGGATGTGGCCGCTTGGTGCTCGCTCGAGGCGGGCAAGCCCGCAGCGGCTTGGTGTTCGCTCGAGGTGGGCAAGCCGGCAGCGGCTTGGTGTTCGCTTGAGGCGGGCAAGCCCGCAGCGGCTTGGTGCTCGCTTGAGACGGGCAAACCTGCAGCGGCTTGGTGTTCGTTCGAGGCGGGCAAAGTTGCGGCCGCGTGGTGTTCGCTCGAGGCGGACAAACCGGCAGCCGCGTGGTGCTCGCTGGAGGCGGGCAAACCTGCGGCTGCATGGTGTTCGCTGGAGACGGGCACTGCCTCCGCGGCTGGGCTCTCGCTGACGGCTGGCGCGTCTGAGCCGGCAGCCTCGCGCGCAGGGTCCAGTTTGGCGTGAATGGATGAAGGGTGGGGATAGGCACGAGGCGGTTGGTCCGCCTCGCGCCCCTTGCGCAGCAACAAGTCCAGACCTGCTCGTCTCATGTTCCCGCGATTCGCCGAGGAGTGATGCGGGCCGTCCGACGTCATATGCATGCGCACAGCTGGCGTTTGCGCGATGGTGTCGAAGTTCCGGTATGCAGCGGAAGCGGACTGTCGCTGCTCATGGCTAGACTTCCGAGTTCGGCCACAACCGGCCGTTCGGCAGCGTTGCCCACCGAAGCAATCCACACCTAGTATTGGGCTATGAAAAAGCAGATGAGTCTCGGCCGATACCTTCGGCGTGCAGCGGCAGCAATGGTTGTGGGTCTAGCGTTCAATACGGTGAGTGCTGAGCAGCACTGCTCGCTATGGCTTCCGCGCGCTGCGAATGGCGAGTGCGGCATGTACGAGGTGTCGATGGTTCAGTTGATCGCCAATCCAGATGCCTTCGAAGGCAAAAAGGTCGCGGTGATTGGCGTTCTAAACACCCAGTTCGAAGGTGATGCTCTGTACCTCCACAAAGAAGACCTAACCGCACGCATCTCGTTGAATTCTGTTTCGCTGGTGCTTCCGCCGAATTGGGCGGCGATTTCTTCTGCCTGCAAGAATCGGAGCTATGTTCTTCTGCACGGGGTGTTCACCTCCAAGACCAAGGGCCACGCAGTTTGGCGAGCCGGGTCTTTGGAGTCACTGGACCTTTGTCGACCATGGGAATGAAAACGTCGAGCGATTGAAAGGAAGGGCTGCTTTAGGGAGGACCGAAAGACGGCTCAGGGCCCGATTGCGACGTTCACTCGTCGCGACCTTAGGACCGCTGTCAGTCTTAAGCAGCCCTCGAAGATCCCTCCATCGATCGCCTTCGGAAGAGACATGCACGACGCTCGTTTCCCACGCCAGTGCACTCCTACCTCTGCGGCATATCCTTAACCGAATACCCCAAGCTAACCGTCGCATCCTCCGGAATCCCAGGCATCGTCGCATTCCACGCCGCCCAGTCAGCCCGCATCGCAGTCAGCCTCTGCGGCTCCTTCTTCCCCAGATTCGCCCGCTCGCGCTCATCGGCCGGAATGTTGAAGAGGTACTCGTTCCCATCCACCTTCAGGTACTTCCAATCCCCATCGCGCATGGCTTCCTGTCCGCGATGGTTCATGCGCCAATGCAGCGGCCTGCGGAAGCTGTGCTTCGCATCCTTCAGCACGGGCATCAGCGAGACGCCGTCGAGCGGATAGGCCGCATCGGCCTTCACGCTGGCCGCATCGAGCATCGTGGCGGACCAGTCCATGGTCATGCAGAGTTGCTTGCTCTCGCCGCCCTTGGCAATCACCTTGGGCCAGTGCGCGATCCATGGCACGCGGATGCCGCCTTCGGTCAAATCCATCTTGCCGCCGACCAAGGGCCAGTTGTCCGAGAAGCGTTCGCCGCCGTTGTCGCTGGTAAACACCACCAGGGTGTTGTCGGCCATGCCGTGCTTTTCGAGCGCGGCCATGATCCAGCCGATGCCTTCGTCCATGTGATGGATCATGCGGCGGTACACGTGAATGTTGCCGCCGGCCAGGTCGAACAGGTTGTCTTTCACGGTCGGCGCTTTTTCGGCGTCGTCGCGTGTTTCCCAGGGCCAGTGCGGGGCGGTGTAGTGCAGGCTCAGGAAGAAGGGCGCTTCTTCCTCGGTCTTCTGCTTGGCGGCCATGCGCTCGACATAGTCGACGGCGCGCTTCGAGAGCAGGTCGGTCAGGTAGCCGTCTTCCTGCTTGTCTTCTTCGCCGAACCACAGGTCGTGCTGGCCGGTGGAGTCGCAGTGGGTGAAGTAGTCGACGCCGCCCGACATGGGCCCGAAGAACTCGTCGTACCCCGAGCGCAGCGGTCCGAAGTGCGGCGGGTAGCCCAGGTGCCATTTGCCGATGAGCGCAGTCTGGTAGCCGCCGGCCTTCAGCAGCGATGGCAGGGTGGGGTGGTCGGTGGGCAGGCCGAGCGTGGTGCTGCCGCGGCTGCTGCTGCGAATGGGCTCTTCGGCCGCGCCGCGCAGGCGGTACTGGTAGCGCGCGGTGATCATCGCGAAGCGCGTGGGCGAGCACACGGGCGAGTTCGAGTAGCCCTGCGTGAGCTTCAGGCCGTTGGCCGCCAGGCCGTCGAGCACGGGCGACACGGGGCCGAATGTGGCATCGCGGCCGCCGTAGCAGCCGAGGTCGGCATAGCCGAGGTCGTCGGCCACGATGAAGATGATGTTGGGTCGAGTCATGTCTCTGACGAGGTTCAGGGCTGGTAGCCGGACTTCTGGACAACGGGCGCCCACTGCGCCTTGTAGGCCTTGAGCATGGCGGCGGTCTGCGCCTGCGTGCTCACCACCGGTGTCATGCCGGCGTCCTTGAACTTGCGCTGGGTGTCGGGGTCTTGCATGACTTCGCGAATCATCACGGACAGGCGGTCGACCTTCTCTTTCGGCATGCTCTTCGGCGCGAAGAAGGTGTTCCAGCCGGTCGCGGCCAGGTCGAGGCCGGCTTCCTTGAAGGTCGGAATCGACGGCGCGAAGGGCGAACGCTTGTCACCCGAAATCGCGAGGATGCGCAGCTTGCCGGCGGTGTGTTGCGGCAGCACGACGTCTTCGGTGTCGACCGAAATGGGCACCTGGCCGCCGATCAGGTCGTTCAGCAGCGGCGCCGAGCCGCGGTAGCCGATCACCTGCGTTTGCACCTTGGCCTTCTCGCCCACCATGAGGCCGAAGAAGTGCGGCAGGCTGCCGGTGGCCGGCACGCCCACGTTGGCCTGGTTGGGGTTGGCGCGCATCCATGCGAGCAGGTGGTTCAGCTCGCGCACCGGCAGGTGGGGCGACACGGAAAGCGCAAAGTCGTAGGAGTTGACGTGCGACACGGGCACGAAGTCGCGCTCGGGGTCGTAGTTGTTGTCCTTGAAGACCAGCGGCGCCACCACCATCACGGCGGGGTTGGCGAGCATCAGCACGTTCTGGTTGGCGGGCGTGTTCTTGGCCTGCTGCGCAGCAAGGCGGCCGCCCGCGCCGGGCTTGTTGTCGACGATGACCGGCACGCCGAGCTTGGTGCCGAGCTTCTCGCCGACGATGCGCGCCACGCGGTCGGTCGCACCGCCGGGGGCATAGCCGACGACGATGTGCAGCGGGCTGTCGAGCGACTGGGCGCTCGCGGTTGTGGCCATGGCGGCAATGGACGCCATGAAGCCTGCTGCGGCAAGCAGCATGGCAAGGCGGCGGGTAAGGGGTGTGTTCTTCAGCATGATGAGGTTCCTCCTCGTTCAATCAATCATTCGGCCGTTGGGGGAGCCCCCGGGTGTTCTCGCAGGTTGGCGTTCGGTCTCGAACGACTGTAGGGACGCTACAGTCGATTGATCTAATCCACCATCCTCCAGACTAACCCGCAACGCCACATGGCGCACCAGAATCCTTCCACGCAAAACCCCGGCAGTGCCTCGAACGAGCGGCAGCACATGGTCGATGCGCTGCGCGGCTTCGCGCTGCTGGGCATCCTGGTGGTCAACATCGCCAGTTTCGCGTCGACGTACTACGGCATCGGCATTCCCGACCCGATGGCCGTTTCCCTGGCCGAACGCTCTGCCTCGTTCGCGCGGGCCTTCATGTTCGAGACCAAGTTCTACCTGCTGTTCTCGTTCCTGTTCGGCTACAGCTTCACGCTGCAGATGCGTGCGGCCGAGCGCGACGGCAAGGCGTTCGTGCCGCGCATGGTGCGGCGGCTCGTGGGGCTGTGGGTGATCGGCGCGGTGCATGCCGTGCTGCTCTACTACGGCGACATTCTCACCACCTATGCGGTGCTGGGCGCGGTGCTGCTCATGCTGCGGCGGCGCGGGGATGTGTTTCTGGCGTGTGCGGCCATGGGGCTGGTGCTGCTGGTTTCGGCGCTATGGGCCGGCGTCGGCCACATGTATTCGCAAGCGGACATGCAGATGGCAGCGCGGGCGGCGTACGCCGAAGCCGCCGCGGCGCAGGCCGCCTACCGCGCCTCGCCCGCCATGGTGGTGGTCCAGCACCTGCGCGATCTCTCGAATGTCTGGTGGGTCACCGCGCTGGTGCAGGCACCTGAGGCATTGGCCATGTTCTTTGCGGGGTTCATCGCCGGGCGGCGCGGGCTGCTCGCGCACGTGGAAGCGCATCGCAAGCTGCTGTGGCGGGTTATGTCATGGGGACTCGCCATCGGCTTGCCGGGCGCGCTGGCCTACGCCCTGCCGGCCCTGCGGCTGAACGACGCGGTGCGCGAGCTCCAGGGCCTTGCGGTCACTCTGCTGACCGCGCCGTTTCTGGCCGCCGGTTACGCGGCCGGCATGCTGCTCGTGTTCCAGACGGGGCGCGGCCGCGTGCTGGCGCGGCTGCTCGCGCCGGCGGGCCGCATGGCGCTGTCGAACTACCTGCTGCAATCGCTGGTCTGCGCGTGGATCTTTCTGGCCTACGGGCTGCGATGGGTCGGAACCATCGGGCCGCTGGCGTCGTTTGCCGTGGCATTCGCGATCTTCGCGGGCAACCTGGTGCTGAGCCGGTGGTGGATGCACCGCTTTGCCTATGGGCCTCGGAGTGGGTGCTGCGGGCGTTCACCTATCTCCAGCTTCCGCCGATGCGCCGCCGTATCCACGCTGGCCGCGCCGATCAGGCCGATCAGGCCGATCAGCGCGGCGGCACGCCTTCCTGAGCCAACTGGCCCATCGGGTAGGCCGCGCGGACGGCGTGTGCACCTTGGTGAAGCGGCTTCTCGTGCATGCCGTCGCTTTCGATGCGCATCCTCGGCAGGAACTGCGGGTACTCGCGCTGCATGAAGTCGATGAGCCCTTCGCGCACCTTGCAGCGCAGGTCGAAAGCGAGGCTCGAAGTGGCGGCGGTGCAGAGCACGCGAACCTGCATGGTGCGCTCTGTGGCGTCGGTCACCTGCAGGTTGAAGAAACGGCCGTCCCACTCGGTCGCCGCCTTCACGATGCGTTCGACCTCTTTGCGCAGCGGCGCCATCGGCATGCCGTAGTCGGCGTAGACGAAGACCGCGCCCAGCAGCTGCGACGAATGGCGGGTCCAATTCTGGAACGGCTTCTCGATGAAGTAGGTGAGCGGCAAGATGAGCCGACGATCGTCCCAGATCTTCAACACCACGAAGGTGCCGGTGATCTCCTCGACGCGGCCCCATTCGCCCTCGACCACCAGCACGTCGTCGATGCGTATGGGCTGCGCCAGCGCAATCTGCAGCCCGGCGATCAGGTTGCTGAACACCGGCTTGGCCGCCAGGCCGGCCACGATGCCGATCACGCCCGCGGAGGCCAGCAGGCTGGCGCCGACCTGGCGCGCGCCGGGAAAAGTCATGAGCATCATCGCGCCGCCGGCCACCAGCACCATCGTCATCGCGGTGCGCGCAAGCACGCGGGTCTGCGTGAGCACGCGGCGCGCGTGCAGGTTGTCGGCAATGTCGGAGGGATGCTGCGCAAGCACGCCGTCGGCGAACCCGCTGATGGCTTTCACCGCGAGCCAGGTGGTGGCGGCGATCAGCAGCAGGCCGTTGAAATGCCGCACGGTGCCGATGAAGCGCAGGTCGTTCGGCGCGGCCTGGAACACGAGCAGCAATGCCACCAGCGGCAGCACCACCCGCGCCACCGGCTTGCAGTTGAGCACCATCGCGTGAAGCGCGGGTGCCGGCCGGGTGATTCGCACTAGGACAAGGCCGCCGAGACGGTGGACAAGCAGCGCGAGCGGAACGGCGAGCAGGGCTGCGAGCCAGGTGCCGAACCAGGGGTGGGCAAGCATCTCTTCGGTCATTGAGCGGTGGTCGTGGCTTGTGTCTCCAGGGGTTGAAGAATGCGCGCCGCGTCGTCGCGCAGCTGCGTGGCGAGTGCCGTGGCCAGATCGAGACGGCGCAGCAGCCAGGGGCTGATGTCGTTGTCGAACGGGTCGGGCAGGGGAATCGGGCCGCCCACGGCGGTGGAGCCGGGGCTTTCGGGCAGCGTGGGACCGGTGGTCGGCGCGGTGCCGATGGCCGCTTCGATGCGCTGTGCCGTGCGCGCGAGCGGGCCTTCGATTTCGCCGGGGGTGAGCCGGTCGCGCCGCAGCACGAGCATCGATTTTACGGCGCTCAGCTGCGCGAGCAACTGGTAGCTGTGCGCCTGCAGGTGCTCCAGCGGCTCGAGCGGCGGCTGCACGGCACGCGGTTCGGACAACGAACGCTGCGTGGCCTGCACCAGGGCCGAAAGGCTGTCGTAGGCTTCGCGGCGCGCAAGCCGCCATTCCAGCTCGGGGCTGCTGTCGACCGCCTGCAGCTGGCCGAGGCCGAGCGCCAGGCGTGCATGGCGCGCCTGCGCGGTGAGCGTGCGCGCCACCAGCGCCGGAATCTGCCCGCGCTCCCACGAGGGCAGCACATAGCAGAAGCCCCAGGCCAGCGCGGCGCCGATGAGCGTGTCGGCAATGCGTTCGAACAGCGCGAAGATGGGCGCGGCGCCGGTGTTGAGCATGTGCGCCTGCAGCAGGCCGAGCACCGTGGCCGCCACCGCCGTGATCAGGTAGCGCCGCACCGCGAAGCTGTGCGCAATGGCCTGCGATACCGTGACGAAGGCCAGCAGCAACAGCGGCGACGGATGCGCCGAAAGCAGGCCCACGGCCAGCACGCAGCCCAGCAGCGTGCCGGCGACGCGGCTGTTGCGCCGCTCCAGCGTTTGCGAGAGGCTGCCGCGCAGCACCACCACAATGGTCAGAAGAATCCAGTAGTCGTGCGAACCCCAGGGCAGCGACACCGCAATGGTGTAGCCGGCCGCAATGGCCAGCGCTGCGCGAATGGCATGGCGCAGCGGCGGCGCGTCCCAGCGCCACAGCGCAAGAAAGGGCCGCCACGACCAGTCGGTCGGGCTCACGAACATCTGCCAATTGGCGCGCACCACCGCAAGGTTGGGCTCGGCATCGCCGCGCGCCATGGCCGAGAGGCGCAGCACCTCGTCGTTGATGTGGCCGATGCGGCTGGCGAGGCCGCGCGCGAGCATGGCGGCGTTCGGGCCGGGCAGGCCGTGGTTCGCCGCATGGTCCTCGCGGGGGAGATGAATCGACGCGAGCCGCGGGCGCCGGTCGGCCACGGTTTCGGGCTGGCGGCCCATCAGCAGCGCGTCGCCGAGGGCGGTGGTTTCGTCGGCCAGCTCTTCGAGCACGCGGCGCATTTCGATGAGCGCCTCGGCATGCGCGGGGTGGCTCTTGAGCGCGTCGAGGTCGAGCTCGCTCGCAAGCAGCTGGTCGCGCATTTCGAGCACGATCACCAGCATGGCGGCCAGCCGCTGCCGGCGCGGCGTGCGCGGCGATTCGAGCACGATGTCGCGCGTGGCCTGCAGCTGGTCGGCCAGCGCGGCCTGCTCGCGCAGCAGCCGGCCGAGCAGCGGGGCAGGGGTTTCGCGGATGTCGCTGGTGTTGTCCAGCGGCGTGAACTGGGTGGCTTCGGTGCGCATCAGCGCGGCAAGCGAATACAGCACGTCCGAGACCGACTGCACGCGATAGCGCGCATTGAGCGCAAGGTTGGCCAGCGTGGCCCAGATCACGTAGAGCCCCGCGCCCAGGCCGAAATGCCAGGTGCGTTCGATGGCCTCGGCCATGCCGCTCGGCGCGGGCGTGGCCATCGAGAAAACCATCGAGAACATCACCGCGATGGCAATGGGAATGCCCCGCTTGCCCCACGCCATGGCCAGAAAGGCGACGAAGGTGGCGGGCACCAGCAACAGGCCGAGGCGGATGGGCGCGGTGTGCAGCAGCTGCACCAGAAAAAACAGCGGCAGGCCGATCAGCGGGGCCGGCAGCATCTGAAAGAACTTGCCGCGGCGCGGGCCGGGCAGGTCGGGCGGGGCCGTGACGATCACGCCGACCGCGGCGGCTGAGGCGGCGATGGCGCCGAGCCACAAATGCGCGCCGGCCGAGATGACCAGCAGGCCCAGCGCGACGCTGAAGCCGTTGGCGACGTACTGGCTCAGCGCAATGCGCAGCGCGGCACGAATCCGCAGGGCGGCACCGGGCCCCTGCATCACTTGGCGGAAGCGTCGCCTTCGGAAGGGCTGCCGTCGGCAGGCGCGTCGCGGCGAATGCGCGTGAGCTTGCGCGACACCGGTGCCGGCGCAACCGCGGGCGCAGGCGCCTCGCCGTCGAGCGGCGCGGCCGTCAGATCGGTGACGGTGCTGCGCGCATAGAGGTCGACCGATTCGTCAGCGTCGGGCCGCGCGGCGGCCGACACGGCACGCACGCGGTCGCTGGCGCGCATCTTGTCGTCGATGCCGGCGAACTTCGAATACTTGGCAAGCAGCGGCACCAGCTGGCCGTAGATGCGCGGCGCACCGGCCAAGCATTCGCGCTGCTCGAGAAAGTCGGGCTCGCCCGTGAAGTTGCCGATGAGGCCGCCGGCCTCGGTCACCAGCAGCGAACCCGCGGCCACGTCCCAGGGGTTGAGGCCGGTTTCGAAGAAGCCGTCGGTGAAGCCGGCCGCCACGTAGGCCAGGTCGAGCGCCGCGGCGCCGGGGCGGCGCAGGCCGGCCATGCGGGGCATCATGTCGGCCATGATGGCGAGGTACTGCTTGAAGTTGTCGCCGCTGCGGAACGGAAAGCCCGTTGAAATCAGGCACTCGCTGAGCTTGATGCGCTTGGAGACGCGGATGCGCCGCTCGTTCATGTAGGCGCCGCGGCCCTTGGTGGCGGTGAACAGGTCGTTGCGGCTCGGGTCGTAGATGACCGCCTGCTCGATCTTGCCGCGCACCGACAGCGCAATGGAAACGCAATAGACCGGAAAGCCGTGGATGAAATTGGTGGTGCCGTCGAGCGGATCGATGATCCAGACGTAGTCCGAATCCTTGGCACCATGCTGGGTGCCCGATTCTTCGGCCAGGATGCCGTGCCCCGGATACGCGCCAAGCAGCGTTTCGATGATGACCTGCTCGCTGGCGTGGTCGACTTCGGTGACGAAGTCGTTGACCTGCTTTTGCGAAATGCGCACGGCCTCGACGTCGAGGGCGGCACGGTTGATGATTGCGCCGGCGGCGCGTGCGGCCTTGACGGCCACATTGAGCATGGGATGCAGGTTGGGGGACGACATTCTGGATTGTGAGAAGAACGGTGGGAGTGGTCCCCCTCTGAAGGCGACCCTGCGGCCCGGCGATGCGGGCGGCGAGAATCGGTCATTTTACCGGCTCCGCCCGTTTCGTGTCTCCAAACCCTCCATGCGCACCCGTTTTATCCTGATCCAGACCAGCCATGCCGGCAATGTGGGCGCCGCCGCCCGCGCCATGAAGACCATGGGTTTCGACGACCTCGTGCTGGTGGCGCCCAGGTGGGCCAACGTGCTTCGGCGGGAAGAAACCATCCAGCGCGCCAGCGGCGCGCTCGACGTGCTGACCAACGCCCGGATCGTCGCAACGCTCGACGAAGCGCTCGACGGCATCACCCACCTGTGCGCCACCGCGATGATTCCGCGCGACTTCGGCCCTCCCACGCGCACCCCGCGCGAGCACCTGGAACCGCTCGCGAAGCAGGGCGATCAGCACGTGGCTTTCCTGTTCGGCTCCGAACGCTTCGGGATGCGCAACGAGGACGTTTACCGCTGCAACGTGGCGCTGAGCATTCCGACCGACCCGGCCTTCGGTTCGCTGAACCTTGGCGCCGCCATTCAGGTGGTGGCCTACGAATGGCGCCTGGCGCTGGGCGGCTACGAAGTGCGCGACGCCACCGCGCCGATCGCGGCGGCCGATGCGAAAGCGGTGGCGGGCATGCTCGAGCATTGGGAGCGTTCGCTGGTGGAAATCGGCTTTCTCGACCCGCAGGCGCCCAAAAAGCTGATGCCCCGGCTGCAGCAGCTTTTCAACCGCGCGCAGCCCACGCCCGAGGAAATTCACATCCTTCGCGGCATTGCCAAGGCCATGGCCGACGCCGCCCACGCGTCTAAAACCCCATCGCCCGTACGCGAAGACCCCGCGCTTTAGACTGCCCGGGCCCTATCGATATAACGACAACAAAGGCAGCGATGTTTTCTCGATTGCGCGCCGACATCCGGTGCATCCTCGAACGCGACCCGGCCGCACGCAGCGCCTGGGAAGTGATCACGGTCTACCCCGGCTTCCACGCCGTGGTGCTGCACCGTTGGGCACACGCCTGTTGGACGCACGGCTTCAAGTGGCCGGCCCGCTTCATCGCGCACTGGGCGCGCTGGCTCACGGGCATCGAGATCCACCCGGCGGCCAAGCTCGGCGAGCGGGTGTTCTTCGACCATGCCATGGGCGTGGTGGTGGGCGAAACCGCCGAGATCGGCGACGGCTGCACCATCTACCAGGGCGTGACGCTGGGCGGCACCTCGCTCTACAAAGGCACCAAGCGGCACCCGACCCTGGGGCGCAACGTGGTGGTGAGCGCGGGGGCCAAGGTGCTGGGCGGCTTCCTCGTCGGCGACGGTGCCAAGATCGGCAGCAACGCGGTGGTCATCAAGCCGGTGCCGGCAGGGGCGACCGCGGTGGGCATTCCCGCACGCATCATTCCGTCGAAGGCCGGCGAGAGCGCCGACGTGGCCGCGCCGCAGAAGTTTTCCGCCTACGGCATCACGCAGGACGACGATCCGCTGAGCCAGGCGATGCGCGGGTTGATCGACAGCGCCGCGGGGCAGGAACACCAGATCGCGCTGCTGTGGCAGGCCATCGAGAAGCTGTCTGCGCATCCGGGCACCAAAGACTGCGTGCCTTGCGATGCGGCGCGTGACGAGAGCTTCGAGGCGGAGAAGCTCACCCAGCTCATCGGCAAGTAGCGGGGCCTGCGAGGCCGATTCAGGCCGATCGCTTCGGGGGTGCGTGCAGCGATCCATGCACATGCCCCGCGTGCTGCCCGAAAGGCTCTGTGGCGAGCTCGGCGGTGTCCAGCTCTTGCAGGATGCCGCAGTTCTGCGCCGATTCGGGGCCGCAGCACTGGAGCCGCAGTGCCTTCAATTGCTTCTCCAGCGTCTTGAGTTCGGAAATGCGCGCGGCCACGTGGCCGATGTGGTCGTCCAAGAGCTGGTTGACCTCGCCGCAGTCTTCTCCTGGCGCATCGCGAAACCGCAGCAGGCTGCGGATTTCGTCGAGCGTCATATCGAGCGAACGGCAGCGGCGGATAAAGCCCAGCCGCTGCGCATGCTCGTCGTCGTAGATGCGGTAGTTGCCTTCGGTGCGCGCCGGCTCGGGCAGCAGCTGCTCGCGCTCGTAGTACCGGATGGTTTCCACCGGCGTGTTCGCGGCCTTGGCCAGTTCTCCGATTTTCATGATGCGGCAAGAATGAAGTGGCGAATCGTCGTTTGACTCTACACCTGCTTCAGGGTTTCCAATGGCTTTCATGACGAACCAGAATGCCCTGAAGCCCGTGGCGCCGCATGCTCATCGGCAGCCGCCGGCCCCTGCCGAAACAGCGTGCTGCGGCAGCTCCGCCTGCGGATCGGTGTCCGCGCCCATCCACGCAGCCGACGTTCCGAAAGGCGCTTTGCTGTTTCGCATTCCCACCATGGACTGCGCCGTCGAAGAGTCCGAGATTCGCCGCGCGCTCGAGCCCGTCCGCGGCATCAGCGGGCTGCGCTTTCGCCTCGGCGAACGCACGATGGCGATCACGGCCGATGGCACCGCGTTGCCCGATGCGCTCGAAGCCATCCGCAAGGCCGGGTTCAAGCCCGAGCCGCTGAACGATGCGGCCGGCGCGCAGCCTGCTGCCGGCATGGCGCGCCGCACCGGCCTCTTCACGCCCGAGCTTTTGCGGCTGGTTGCCGCGCTGGTGCTGGCGATTGCGGCCGAGACAATTTCATTTTTCGCGCCGGAGGGCGCCGGGTTCACGGCAGCGGAGATGGGGCTGGCGCTCGCCGCCATCGCCCTCGCCGGACTCGACACCTACAAGAAGGGCTTCGCGGCACTGGTCCGCGGGCGGCTGAACATCAATGCCCTGATGGCGGTGGCCGTCACGGGCGCCTTCCTGATCGGCCAATGGCCCGAGGCCGCGATGGTGATGGCGCTTTATGCGATTGCCGAAATGATCGAGGCGCGTGCCGTCGACCGTGCCCGCAACGCCATCCAGGGCCTGCTGGCGCTGGCGCCCGAACGGGCCGAGGTCAGGCAGCCCGACGGCAGCTGGAAGACAGCGAAGGCCGACACGGTGGCGCTGGCTGCCATTGTGCGTATTCGTCCCGGCGAGCGCGTGCCGCTGGACGGTGTCGTCACCGACGGCACAAGCGCCATCGACCAGGCGCCCGTCACCGGAGAAAGCATTCCGGTCGACAAGTCGGCAGGGGACGCGGTGTTTGCGGGCACCATCAACCAGACGGGTTCGCTCGAATTCCGCGTCACGGCCGTGGCGGCCAACACCACGCTGGCCCGCATCATTCACGCGGTCGAAGAAGCGCAGAGTACGCGCGCGCCCACGCAGCGCTTCGTCGACAGGTTCGCGGCGGTCTACACGCCCGCGGTCTTCGCACTGGCGTTGGCCGTCGCGGTGCTCACGCCCTGGCTCATGGGCTGGGGCTGGTTGCAGGCCCTCTACAAGGCGCTGGTGCTGCTGGTCATCGCATGCCCGTGCGCCCTTGTGATCTCGACGCCCGTGACGGTGGTGAGCGCTCTGGCCTCGGCCGCGCGGCGCGGGATTCTCATCAAGGGCGGCACCTACCTCGAAGAGGCGCGCAAGCTCAAGGCGGTGGCGCTCGACAAGACGGGCACCATCACCGAAGGCAAGCCGCGGCTGGTCGAATCGAGTCTGCTCGACGCGGCGGGCGACGAGGGCGCGGTCTTCGAGATTGCGGCCAGCATCGCGGGCCGCTCGGACCACCCGGTATCGAAGGCCATTGCCGATGGCCTGAAGCGCGAGCCGCAGCAGGTGGGCGAATTCACGGCCCTGCCCGGACGCGGCGTGCAGGCCACGCACCGGGGCCGGGCCTATGTGCTCGGCAACCACCGGCTGATGGAGGAGCGGGGGCTGTGCAGCCCCGCGCTCGAAACCGAGCTGAAGCGCCATGGAGAAGCGGGCCGCACGGTGACGCTGCTGGCTTCCGGGCACGAGGTGCTGGCGTTGTTCGCGGTGGCCGACACCCTCAAGCCTTCATCGCAAGCGGCCATGGCCGAGCTGCGCGCCCTGGGCGTCACGCCGGTGATGCTGACCGGCGACAACGCCGCCACGGCCCGGGCCATCGGTGCCCACGCGGGCATCGACGACGTGCGCGGCAACCTGCTGCCCGAGCAGAAGCTCGACGCCGTCAAGGCGCTGCAGCAGCGCTACGGCGTCGTCGGCATGGCGGGCGACGGCATCAACGATGCGCCCGCGCTCGCGCAGGCCGACATCGGCTTTGCGATGGGCGGTGCGGGCACCGACACGGCCATGGAGGCGGCGGACGTGGTCATCATGAACGACGACCTGCGGCGCCTTCCCGAGACCATTCGCCTCTCGCGCCGCGCGCACTCGGTGCTGTGGCAGAACATCGCGCTGGCGCTCGGCATCAAGGCCGTGTTCTTCGTGCTCGCGGTGTTCGGCAGCGCGACCATGTGGATGGCGGTGTTTGCGGACATGGGGGCGAGCCTGCTGGTGGTGGCCAACGGGTTGCGGCTGATGCGCATGCCGAAGAGCGACTGAGCGGCGAAGCTCGCTGCTACCAGCGCGCGGCCCATGGCTCGAGCGGCACGCGCGCCGCGTTGCACACGTAGCTCACCGCGTGGTACCAGCCCGCGAGCATCATCAGCTCGATCAGTTGCGGTGGGCTCCAGAGGGCGCTCAGCGCCTCCCAGAGCGCGTCGTCCAGGTGGCCGGTGTCGTGCAGCTGGTCCACCAGTTGCACGAGCAGGCGGTCTCGCGGCGCGAGCAGTTCCAGGTCTCCGGCTACGGAGGCCATCACGCGCCGATCGGTGGCGCTGAAGCCCGCCGCATCGCCGAATGCCGCCATGTGCACACCCCATTCGTACTCGGCACCGCAGCGGGCGCAGGCGCGCGTGATCACCACCTCGCGGTCGCGCAGGCCGATGGCTGCCTTGCGGCCCAGCAGGTAGCGGCCCAATCCCAGCGTTCGCTCGGCCAGTTCGGGGTTGACGGCAAGCACGCGGAAAAGCGCCAGGATCTCGGATCTTCCGGGCGGGTTCATCCGGTTCAGGAGGTCGGCAATGGGTTCGGGGAAGGGCGCTTCGAGCGGCGGGATGCGAGGCGCGCGCGAGTCGGGTGCGGCAAGGGTCGTCATGGTCGGAATTCTTCGTAGAATGCGGCTTCTATCGCTACGAAAAGCGTAGCGATCGTTGCAGTCTATCGCTACGAAATGCGTAGCGCAAGAGCAAGCAGGACCTCCTTTGGAAATCTCAGGCATGAACAACGGTGAATCTCCGCCAGAACCGGCCGCGACGGCGGCATCGCGCCGGCCCGTGATGCGGCTGCTGGAGCAACTGGGCCGCAAGGGCACGCTGCGCATCCTGTGGGAATTGCGCGATGGGCTGCCGCAGACCTTCCGGGCGCTGCGCCTGAGCACGGGGGACATGTCGCCCTCGGTGTTGAACGACCGGCTCAAGGAACTGCGCGCGGGCGGCATCGTCGCGCTGGCCGATGGGGGCTACGTGCTCACCGAATCGGGCGTCGAACTCGTCAAGCGGCTCAAGCCGCTCAACCAGTGGGCCGACCGATGGTTCGACGCGGAGGGGCCGAACTAAGATCGGGTGATATTCCCCGCAACCGCGGAGATCCGCCACCGCAGTTTCGTCCATGTCCGTCACCACCCTGCTGCTGCAACTCATCGTCATCCTCACCACCGCGCGCATTTGCGGTTGGGTGCTTCGCTACGTCGGCCAGCCCAGCGTGGTGGGCGAAATGGCCGCGGGCCTCATGCTCGGGCCCGCGGTCATGGGCGCGCTCTTTCCCACGCTGCACGCGCAGTTGTTCTCCAAGGAGCTGCTGCAGGGCCTGTCGTCGCTTTCGACGGTGGGGCTGGTGCTGTTCATGTTCGTCGTCGGCCTGGAACTGCGGGCTTCGCAGAACATGCGTTCGCAACTCAAGGCCGCGGGCGCCGTGGGCGTGCTCAGCGTGATCGTGCCGCTGGCGCTGGGCCTCGCGATCTCGCCGACGCTGTACCCCACGCTCGCGCCGGCCGGCGTCGCCTTCTGGCCCTTTGCGCTGTTCATGGCGGCGGCGCTCTCCATCACCGCCTTTCCGGTCATGGCGCGCATCCTCAAGGACCGTGGCATGACGCGCACGTCCTTCGGCCAGCTGTCGCTCAGCGCCGCGGCCGTGGTCGACGTGTTCGCCTGGATCCTGCTGGCCTTCGTGGTGGCCCTGGTCGGTGCGGGCGAGGGCTACGCGGGGTTGATCAAGATCACCGGGGGCGTGGTGGTGATGCTTGCGCTCCTGTTCTTCGGCTTGAAGCCGGCGTTCGCCTGGCTGCTGCGCGTGAAGGCGCCCGACGGCGAGCCTTCGACCACGGTGATGGCCTCGCTCATGATCGGCCTGCTGGCCACCGCGCTCTTGACCGAGTGGCTGCATCTGCACGCGGTGTTCGGCGCCTTCCTGTTCGGCGCCTGCCTGCCGCGCGACGACCGCCTGCTGCGCTCGCTGAGCGAACGCATCGAGCCGATTTCCATCGTCGTGCTGATGCCGCTGTTCTTCGCGCTGGCCGGACTGGGCACCACGGCGAATGCCTTCACCGGTGCGAGCCTGGGGGCGATGCTGCTGATCGTGGCCGTGGCCACCATCGGCAAGATCGCCGGCGGCGCGGCCGGGGCGCGCATCGCGGGCTACGGCTGGCGCGACAGCCTGGCCACCGGTTCGCTGATGAATGCGCGCGGGCTGATGGAGCTGATCGTGATCAAGATCGGCTTCGATGTGGGGCTGATCGGTCCCGAGCTGTTCACCATGCTGCTGGTGATGGCGCTTGCCACCACCGCGATGACGGGGCCGTTGATCAACCTGGTGATGGGGCGGCACAAGACGCCGCCCGTGGCCGAGGCCGAAGCGCAGGTACACGCGGAGCCGTAACCGGCGGATGCGATCCCTCGGGGGCTCAAGACCAGGAGCGGTCTTCCAGCACGTAGCCGCCGCCGCGCACCGTGTGCAGCAGCTTGGCCTCGAAGGGATCGTCGATCTTGCTGCGCAGCCTGCGGATGGCCACTTCGACCACATGGGTGTCGCTGTCGAGCGGCGTGCGCCACACCTGCTCGGTGAGCGCGCTGCGCGACACGGTCTGCCCGCGATGGCGCAGCAGCACCGCGAGCAGCGTGAACTCCTTGGCCGTGAGTTCGATGCGCATGCGGTCGCGAACGCACTGGCCGCTGGCAAGATCGAGCTCCAGGCCGGCCAGCCGAAGCACGGCGGATTCCTGCGGCTTGCCGGATTGCAGCAGGCCCCGCATGCGTGCCAGCAGTTCTGAGAACCCGAAGGGCTTCACCAGGTAGTCGTCGGCACCTTGCTGCAGGCCATGGACACGGTCTTCGACCTTGTCCCGCTCCGTGAGCACCAGCACGGGCACGTTGCTGGACCGCCGGATCGCCTGCAGAGCCGCAAAGCCGTCGCTGCCGGGAAGCACGACGTCGAGCAGGATCAGCGCGTAGTCGCGCTCCGCGGCCTGGTAGCGGGCCTCGGCACCGCCGCGCACGAAGTCGACGGCATAGCCGTTCTCTTCCAGGCCCTTCTTCAGCGGGTCGCCCAGCCGGGGCTCGTCCTCAATGACCAGAATTCGCATCGCGGATATCAGTGATGAGATGGGCGCTGTGGCGTTGACGATGTCGTCATGCGGACCGCCAGTAAAACACGGCCGAGTGTCGTACAAGCGCGCCAGGGGACCTGCGGATCACAGGGGCGTTGCAGGGGCATTGCAGGAGGCGTGCCACAACCCACCGATATACTTTTGGACCCATGCGCCGCTGGCTTCAGATCTTCTTGCTGCTCCTGCTTCCGTTCCAGTTCAGCTGGGCGGCGTCGGCGGCCTATTGCCAGCACGAGCGCGATGTGCAACCCCGCCATTGGGGCCATCACGAGCATCAGACATCCGAGGCCGGCCGCGGGGACGGTGCCCGCGCCGACGACACGCAGAAGAGCCCGGGCACGCAACCGAACGCGCCAGCCGGCGATTGCGCCGCCTGCCACCTCGGCCACGCGCAGCACATGCCGTCGGCGGCAGAGCAGGGGCAAGGCCTCCCTGCGTTTGCGCAGGCCCTGCGTGTCTTGCGGACGGAGCATTTTGTCTCGCATATCTCCGAAGTGCCCGTGCGTCCTGCACGGCTTCTCGCCGCTTGATTCGGCGAGAGAACAAACCCACGCCCCTGAGTCCCCACATCAGCTGAGCTCTCGCCGAATTCCCCCGCCCGTTGTTTTGCAACCCAGGAGAATTCGATGCGCACGCTCTTCGTGCCGCTGGCCGTCATGGCCTTGGCGGCGCCCCCGGCATTTTCACAAACCGCCGCCGGTTCCAACCCTTTGCCGCTGCGGCAGGCCGCGGCAAGAACGGTCGAGCCCGCAGGACCGCTCGACTTGCGCAGCGCGCTTGCGCTCGTGCAGCAGTTCAACCCCGGGCTTTCGGCCGCCTTGCATGAACGGGAGGCCGGCGATGCGGCTCTCGTGCAGGCCGGCGCCTGGCCCAACCCCGTGCTCGAGGCGCAGGTGGAAGACCTGCGCCGCGACAACCGCACCACCACGCTGCTGCTGAGCCAGCCCATCGAGCTGGGCGGCAAGCGCGCGGCCCGCGTGACCGCGGCGGAACGCGCCCGCGACCAGGCCGCATCGGCATGGCTTGCGCGGCGCTCCGGATTGCGCGCATCGGCGATCACGCTCTTCTTCGAAGTGCTGACCGCGCAGGAGCGCTTGCGGCTGGCTCAGGACTCGGTGACGCTCGCACAGGCGGCGACTCGCGCAGCCGCCAACCGCGTGGCGGCCGGCAAGGTTGCGCCGCTCGAGGAAACCCGCTCGCGCGTGGCCGAGGCAGGCATCCAGGTCGAACTGCTGCAGGCCGAGGGTACGTTGCGCTCGGCGCGCCAGCAATTCGCGGCGTTGTGGGGCAACCCGAACCCGCGCTTCACGCAGGCGGAGGGCGCGGTCGATCGGTTACCGGCCGTCCCCTCGGCACAGGACGCGCAGAGCCGGCTCGCGGCGGCGCCCGTGCTGCACCAGGCGCGACTCGAGGTCGAGCGGCGCCAGGCGCTTTCGGCACTGGAACAGGCCCGGCGCATGCCCGACCTCACCGTATCGCTCGGCGCGAAACGCGTGCTGGCCGAGGACGGCACCGGCCGCGGCCGCAACCAGGTCGTGGTCGGCTTGTCGGTGCCGCTGCCGATCTTCGACACCAACCGCGGCAACGTTGCCGAAGCGCTGAGCCGCGAAGAGAAGGCGCGCGACGACCTTGTGGCGGCCGAGCTGCAACTGGGCGCCGATGTTGCACAGGGCATCGAGCGCCTGCGTGCAGCGCGCGCCACCGCCGAGACCTTGCAGCGCGATGCATTGCCCGGTGCCGAATCGGCCTACAAGACTGCCACCAAGGGATTCGAGCTCGGAAAGTCCAGCTTTCTCGAAGCGCTCGATGCGCAGCGCACGCTGTTCCAGGTACGCAACCAGTACCTGCTTGCCGTCGCCGAAACCCATCGTGCGGCCGGCGAGCTCGACCGGCTGCTGGGCACCGACGGTGACGAACCCCTGCGCGCAATGGCCGTTGCGCGCTGACAAGGAATCCACATCATGAACACAGAAGAACGCAACACACCCGCCGGGCGCATCGGCAAGAAGCAGTGGATGGCCATCGTGGCTGTTCTGGTCGTCGGCCTTGCCGCGGGCGCGTTGATCCTGCGCACCGCACCGGCCGGCTCCGAAGCCGCCGTGGGGCATTCCGGACCGGCGGCGCATGCCGATGGCGAGCACCACGAAGAAGAAAGCAAGGAGGAAGGAAAGGATCACGGCAACGATCACAGCCAGGCCTCCGGCCATGGCGGCAAGGAGGACACCGGGCACAAGGAGAGCCACGAGAAGGGCCACAACGAAGGCGAGGAAAAGATCGCCTTCACCGACGAGCAGATCAAGGCCGCCGGCGTAAGTGTCGAAAGCGCCGGACCCGCGCGCATCAAGACGTCGCTGCAACTGCCCGGCGAGATCAAGTTCAACGAAGACCGCACGGCCCACGTGGTGCCGCGCGTCGCGGGCGTGGTCGAGAGCGTGCCGGCCAACCTCGGCCAGGAGGTGAAGCGCGGCCAGGTGCTGGCGGTGCTCTTGAGCCCGGCGCTCTCGGAGCAGCGCAGCGAGCTGCAATCGGCGCAGCGCCGGCTCGAACTGGCCCGCACCACTTACCAGCGCGAGAAAAAACTCTGGGAAGAAAAGATCTCGGCCCAGCAGGACTATCTGCAGGCGCAGCAGGTTCTTCAGGAGGCGCAGATCGCCGTGGCCAATGCCAACCAGAAATTGCTGGCGCTGGGCGCCACGCCGGGCTCGTCCGCGCTCGGCCGCTACGAACTGCGTGCGCCCTTCGACGGCATGGTGGTCGAGAAGCACCTCTCGCTCGGCGAATCGGTCAAGGAAGACGCCAGCGTGTTCACTATTTCCGATCTCTCCACGGTGTGGGCCGAGATCAGCGTGGCTGCGAACAACCTGAACCTGGTGCGCATCGGCGAGCCGGTGACCATCCGCTCCAGCGCCTTCGACCAGGCGGCGAGCGGCACGGTATCGTATGTGGGCTCGCTCATCGGCGCGCAGACACGCACGGCGATGGCGCGCGCGACGCTGACCAATCCGCAGCGCGTGTGGCGGCCGGGGCTGTTCGTGAGTGTCGAGCTGGAGTCGTCCGAGACGGACGCGCCCGTCACGGTGTCCGCCGATGCGGTGCAAACGGTGGAAGACAAACCCACCGTCTTCCTCAAGGTACCCGGCGGCTTCCTGCCGCAGCACGTGCAGACCGGCCGCAGCGACGGCCGGCGCGTCGAGGTGCTGGGCGGGCTCAAGCCCGGCACGACCTACGCCGCGGAAGGCAGCTTCGTCGTGAAGTCGCAGCAGGGCAAGAGCTCTGCCACGCACACCCACTGAGGACGCCGCATGTTCGAACGAGTCATCCGGTTTTCCATCGAACAGCGCTGGCTGGTGTTGCTGGCCGTGCTCGGCATGGCCGCGCTCGGCGTCTTCAGCTACCAGAAGCTGCCGATCGACGCCGTGCCGGACATCACCAACGTGCAGGTGCAGATCAACACCGCCGCGCCAGGCTATTCGCCGCTCGAGGCCGAGCAGCGCGTGACCTATCCCATCGAGACGGTGATGGCCGGCCTGCCAGGGCTGCAGCAGACGCGCTCGCTCTCGCGCTACGGCCTCTCGCAGGTGACGGTGATCTTCGCGGACGGCACCGACATCTACTTTGCGCGCCAGCTCGTGAACGAACGAATCCAGTCGGCGCGCGAGAAGATGCCGCGCGGCATCTCGCCGGTGATCGGGCCGATCTCGACCGGCCTGGGCGAGATCTACCTCTGGACCGTGGAGGCGGAAGAGGGCGCGAAGAAGGCCGACGGCAAGCCCTACACGCCCACAGACCTGCGCGAGATACAGGACTGGATCATCAAGCCGCAACTGCGCAACGTGCCCGGCGTGACCGAGATCAACGCCATCGGCGGCTATGCCAAGGAGTTCCAGATTGCGCCCGACCCCGCGAAGCTCTTGGCGCACGGTCTCACGATGACCGACCTGGTCACCGCGCTGGAGCGCAACAACGCCAACGTGGGCGCGGGCTACATCGAGAAGCGCGGCGAGCAGTACCTGATTCGCGCGCCGGGGCAGGTGAAGTCGGTGGAGGACATCGGCAACGTCATCCTCGGCAATGCGGGCGGCATTCCGCTGCGCGTGCAGGACGTGGCCGAGGTCGGCATCGGCCAGGAGCTGCGCACGGGCGCGGCGACCGACAACGGCCGCGAGGTGGTGCTGGGCACTGTCTTCATGCTGATCGGCGAGAACAGCCGCACCGTGTCGCAAGCGGTCGACAAGAAGATGCAGGAGATCAACCGCACGTTGCCCGCGGGTGTGAAGGCCGTGACGGTGTACGACCGCACGGTGCTGGTCGACAAGGCCATCGCCACGGTGAAGAAAAACCTGTTCGAGGGCGCAGTGCTGGTGATTGCCGTGCTGTTCCTGTTCCTCGGCAACATGCGCGCGGCGCTGATCACCGCGCTGGTGATTCCGCTGTCGATGCTCTTCACCTTCACCGGCATGGTGAACCAGAAGGTCAGCGCCAACCTCATGAGCCTGGGCGCGCTGGACTTCGGCATCATCATCGACGGCGCGGTGGTGATCGTGGAGAACTGCGTGCGGCGCCTCGCGCATGCACAGGCGAAGCATGGGCGGGCGCTCACGCGCAGCGAGCGCTTCCACGAAGTGTTCGCGGCCTCGCAGGAGGCACGGCGCCCGCTGCTGTTCGGGCAGCTGATCATCATGATCGTGTACCTGCCGATCTTTGCGCTCACGGGTGTGGAGGGCAAGCTGTTCCACCCGATGGCCTTCACCGTGGTGATTGCGCTGCTGGGCGCGATGATCCTGTCGGTCACCTTCATTCCCGCGGCCGTGGCGCTGTTCATCGGCAACAAGGTTGGCGAGAAGGAAAACCGGTTGATGGTGTGGGCCAGGCGCGGCTACGAGCCGCTGCTGGCGCGCGTGATGACGGCCAAGCCGCTGGTCGTTACCGCGGCCGTGGTGGCGGTGGTTCTGTCGGGCCTGCTGGCCACGCGGCTGGGCACGGAGTTCGTGCCGAGCCTGAGCGAAGGCGACTTCGCGATTCAGGCGCTGCGCATTCCGGGCACGAGCCTCACGCAATCGGTCGAGATGCAGAAGCAGATCGAACGCACGCTGAAGGCGAAGTTTCCGGAGATCGAGCGCGTGTTCGCGCGCACCGGCACGGCCGAGATCGCATCCGACCCGATGCCGCCGAACATTTCCGACGGCTACATCATGCTGAAGCCAGAGAGCGAATGGCCCGCGCCGAAACGCACACGCGCCGAGCTGCTGGCAGCCGTGCAGGAAGAGGTCGAGAAGCTGCCGGGCAACAACTACGAGTTCTCGCAGCCGATCCAGCTGCGCTTCAACGAGCTGATCTCCGGTGTGCGCAGCGACGTGGCCGTGAAGATCTTCGGCGACGACATGGGCGTGCTGAACAAGACGGCCGCCGAGGTTGCGGAAACCTTGGGCAAGATCTCCGGCGCCGCCGAAGTGAAGGTCGAGCAGACCACCGGCCTGCCGATGCTCACGGTGAACGTCGACCGCGGCAAGACCGCACGCTACGGCCTCAACGTGGGCGACGTGCAGGACGCGATCTCCATCGCCGTAGGCGGCCGCGAGGCCGGCACGCTGTACGACGGCGATCGCCGCTTCGACATCCTCGTGCGCCTGCCCGAGAACTTGCGCACCGACCTGGAGGCGATCAAGCGCCTGCCTGTGGCCCTGCCCAGGGGTGCGGGCACGCAGGAGCAGCGCACCAGCTTCATCCCGCTCGGCGAAGTGGCCACGCTGGAGCTCGCGCCGGGGCCCAACCAGGTCAGCCGCGAGAACGGCAAGCGCCGCATCGTGGTGAGTGCCAATGTGCGCGGCCGCGATCTCGGCTCCTTCGTGGCCGAGGCCGAAGAAGCCATGCGCAAGGTGAGCATTCCGCCGGGCTACTGGACCGCCTGGGGCGGCCAATACGAAAACCTGGCGTCGGCCACCGAGCGGCTGCAGATCGTGGTGCCGGTGTCGCTGCTGCTGGTGTTCACGCTGCTGTTCGCGATGTTCGGCAACCTGAAGGACGGGCTGCTGGTGTTCACCGGCATTCCGTTCGCGCTCACCGGCGGCATCGTCGCGCTGTGGCTGCGCGGCATTCCGTTGTCGATCTCGGCGGCGGTGGGTTTCATCGCGCTCTCGGGCGTGGCGGTGCTCAACGGGTTGGTGATGATCTCGTTCATCCGCAACCTGCGCGAGGGCGGGCTGCCGCTCGACGAGGCGATTCGCGAAGGCGCGCTCACGCGGCTGCGCCCGGTACTGATGACCGCATTGGTGGCGTCGCTGGGCTTCGTGCCGATGGCGATCGCCACGGGCACCGGCGCCGAGGTGCAGCGGCCGCTGGCGACGGTGGTGATCGGCGGCATCCTTTCCTCGACTGTGCTGACGCTGCTGGTGCTGCCGCTGCTCTACCGCGTCGCCCACCGGCGCGATGAGGATGAAGAGGTGGAAGAAGTCCGCGAACAGAGCCATGGCGCACCGCTAGCTCCTGCACAGGAGAGATGACCCATGGCCCCACCGAAAGCTGAGCTATGCGCCTATCGTCAGGTGTTGAAACGCAAAGCAGACCCTTCTCGAAGCCGTGCGGGGGAATCTCATCGACCGTCCACGGACGGCTCAGGGCCTGATCTAGGGGCTGGCCTCATAAATTTCCATGTCAGAAGCTCAAGCCCAAGCTATCGCCTGAAGCAGTCGCTCAAAAGTGCATCGTGCTCTTCACCCTGGTCGTCGACCAGCTCGATCCTCTATTTGCGCGCGTTCGATTTCTTGGCGAAAAGCCGCTCGCACAAACCCCGCAGCCAGCGATTCGCCGGGTCCTGGTTGTAGCGCGCATGCCAGTGCTGCTTGACGGTGAAGGGCGGCACGGGCACCGGGCAATCGAACACTGCGAGCCCGTGGGTGCGGGCCAGCGTCTCGCCGATCTGGCGGGGCACGGTCGCGACGAGGTCGGTGGTCGAGACGATGGCGGCCAGGCCCAGGAAGCCCGGCAACTCCAGCAGGATGCGGCGCGCCACACGGTGCCGAAGCAGCGCCGCCTCCAGCAATTGCACGCCCGTGCCGCCGACGATGCCGATGTGCGCCTCGGTCTTGTAGTCGCGCAGGCCCATGCCCTTCGAGCCGACGCGCGGATGCCGCGCATTCACCAGGCACACCCAATCTTGCGGATACAGCACCTGTTGGTAGAAGCCTGATTCGAGCCACGGCACCAGTCCGATCGCGAGGTCGGCCTGGCCGGACTGCAGCGCCTGCCCGGTCTGCTCGTCGATGCGCGCAGCCTCCAGGCGAATGCCGGGACCCACCGCGCGCACGTGCGCCAGCAGTTGCGGCAGCAGCGTGATGTGGCTGGCATCCGTCATGCAGATCCGGAAGCGCCGTGTGGCGCTCGACGGATCGAAGGCCTCTGGCGGCGCGGCCACGCGGCGCAGCGCCGCCAGTGCCTCGCGGGCCGGGACGATCAGCTCTTCCGCGCGCGGCGTCGGCTGCATGCCGGCCGCGGTGCGCACGAACAGCTCATCGCCCAAGTGCCGGCGCAGCCGGCCCAGCCAGTTGCTCACCGTCGGCTGGCTCTGACCGAGCTGGTCGGCCGCGCGCGTCACGCTTTGCGTGGTGTAGATCAGGTCGAACAGGCGCAGCAGCTTGAGGCTGAGCAGGCCCGCGCTCGCGTCCAGGTTGTCATCGTCTGCATTCATTTCAGAACGAAATGTAGATCATTCATCCCATGTCATGGACGAAATGTTTATCGGCACCTATCTTCAAGGGCATTCCTTCGAGACACAGCTTCGAGACACACCGTCGAAAGACACGCATGAAAATCTATTTCCTCGGCGCCGGCGCCCTCGGCTGCGCCATCGGCGGCACGCTCGCGGCCGGCGGGTCGGACGTCACGCTCATCGATCCGTTCCAGGTGCACGTCGACGCGATCAATCGCGACGGCCTCCTCGTGAAGGACGGCGACTCGGAACGCCGCGTCAAGGTGCGCGCATCGACCAGCGTCGACGGCCTGCCGCCAGCCGACCTGGTGATCGTGCTGGTCAAGTCCTTCCACACGCGCTCGGCCATCGAAGGCGCGTTGTCGATCATCGGGCCCGGCACCGCGCTGATGTCGCTGCAGAACGGCATGGGCCACGAGGAAATCCTGGCCGACGTCGCCGGCGGCGGGCATGTGCTGGCCGGCAAAACCTACGTTGGCGGCGTTCTACTCGGCCCGGGCCGCATCATTGCCGGCACGCGCGGCAAGCGCACTGTCATCGGCGAACTCGACGGCCACGTGAGCGAACGCGCCGGCGCCATCGCAGCCGAGTTCGAGCGTGCCGGGCTGCCTTGCGAGGTCAGCGACAACATCGTGGGCGTGATGTGGGACAAGCTGCTCATCAACGTCTCGACCGGCGCACTGAGCGGCATCACAGGCCAGGTGTACGGCAGCCTCTACGCGGTGCCCGAGATCGAGGCCACGGCCATCGCCGCCGTGGCCGAGGCCATGGCCGTCGCGCAGGCTATCGGCGTGAAGCTGTCGATCAAGGCCCCGCGCGATGCATGGGTGATGGCCGCCGAAGGCCTGCCTTACGAGTTCAAGACCTCGATGCTGCAAAGCCTGGAGAAAGGCTCCATCACCGAAATCGACTTCATCAACGGCGCGGTGGTACGCGCCGGTCTCCAGCACAACGTGCCGACGCCGGTCAACCAGACGCTGGTGGCCGCCATCAAGGGCATCGAGCGCCGGCTGGAGGCGAAGTGAGCACGCCACGCGCCTACGTGGAACACGTCGCCATCTGGGTGAAGGACATCCACTGGCACATCAGGTTCTTCCACGACGTCTGCGGCATGACGATGCGCGAAGTGCAGGGCACGCTCGAAGAGCCGGTCCAGTACTGGACCCTCGGCGGCATGCAGTTCATGGCCAAGCCGGACTACGCCGGGCCTGAGGGCCGCCTCGGCCATCTCGGCGTGATGTGTGAAGACCTCGAAGTTGCACTCGCCGCCGCAAAGGCCTTCGGCGTGACCGAAATGCCGCAGGGCCGCAACTGGCTGCGCCTGCCGGACGGCCTGGCCGTCGAACTCATCCAGGCCAGCGCTGGCACCGTGGCACGCGCTCTCGCCATCGACCCCCGTGCCTGAAGAACCGCCACCCCTACACAGAGAGACACCCATCCATGACCGCCTTGACCATCGAAGACAAGTACTGGGATGACGCCGTCGTCGGCCAGCAGTGCATCAGCCCGCCCTACGAAGTGACGGAGGCCCGCGTGATGGCGTATGCCGACCTCACCGGCGACCACACCCCCGTTCACACCGACGAAGTCTATGCGCGCACCACGCCGTTCGGCACCCGCGTGGCGCACGGCCTGTTCGGCCTGTCGGTGGCCGACGGGCTCAAGACGAAGAGCGACATGCGCTTCATGCCGGGCATGTCGCTCGGTTGGGAATGGCGCTTTGTCGGCCCCATCAAGCTGGGCGACACAGTGCGCGTCAAATTCCACGTCGGCAGCAAGCGCGAGTCGAAGAGCAAGCCGGGGTGGGGCATCCTCGTGCTGCCGTCCGCACTCATCAACCAGCGCGGCGAGGTCGTGCAACAGGGCGAGCATCGCGTGATGGTGCCGAGGAAGCCGGCATGAGCACGCCTGCGCAACAGGCGCTGCCGCTGGCCGGCTTCCGCGTCGTCGATTACAGCCACTTCCTGGCCGGCCCCTATGTCGGTCGCTGCCTCGCCGCGCTCGGTGCGGAAGTCATCAAGGTCGAGCGCCCCGGAACGGGCGATGCAGGGCGCCAGCATGCGTGGTTCGTCGGCGAGCACAGCGGCTACTTCCTGCAGCAGAACATGGGCAAGAAGGGCCTCAGCGTGAACACGAAGGACCCACGCGGCCGCGCGTTGATGAAGAAGCTGGTCGACAGCGCCGATGTGTTCGTCGAGAACTACCGCCCCGGTGCGCTCGACAAGCTCGGCCTGGGCTATGCCGAACTCGCCGAGACCAACCCCGGCCTCGTGTACTGCTCGATCTCGGCCTACGGCCACACCGGCCCCGACTCGCACCGCGCGGGCTTCGGCCTCATCGCCGAGGCCAAGAGCGGAGTCATGCAGATGGTCGGCAATCCGGGCGAGGCGCCGCCGCTGCTGCGCATATCGCTGGGCGACATGTACACCGGCATCCATGCGGTCGCCGCCATCAATGCCGCGCTGCTCGGGCGCGTGAAATCCGGCCGCGGACAGCACATCGACATGGCGCTGTACGACACGCTGGTGTCCATGCACGAGTACGCGGTGCAGTGCTACACGCTCTCCAACGGACAGGAGGTGCCGGTGCAGACCGGGCACGATATGCCCAACTCCACCCTCTACGGCGTGTTCCGCGCGCAGGACGGCGACCTCGTGATCGCCGCGCAGGTGGACGATGCCTGGAAGCGCTTTGCTGCGCTGGTCGAGCAGAACGGCGGCCCCGCGGGTTTCGGCAGCGACACGCGGCTGCACGCTTCGGCCGGGCGCAATGCCCGCCGCGCCGAGATCCTCGAAGTGGTGAAGCCGTGGGTTGCGGCGCGGCCGGTCGCACAGGTGCTGAAGATGCTGGACGGCATCGACGTGCCGGCAGCCAAGGTTCAACGCATCGACGAAGTGCTGGCCGATCCGCAGATCCACGCGCGCGGCATGGTGGTCGAACAGGACCATCCGGTGCTCGGAAAGATCCGACTGCCGAACCTGCCCTTTCGCATGTCGGGTTGCGACACCTCGATCACGCAGGTGGCGCCCGAGTTGGGCGAGCACAACGCGGAAATCGCGGAAAGCCTGGGCTTCGACGCTGCGCAGATCGCCGACATGCAGGCCGATGGCGTGCTCTACAGCAAGTAAGGAGACAGTCATGACCGACAAGTACGCCGTGATCGGCAACCCGATAGGACACACCAAGTCGCCGATGATCCACGGCAGCTTCGCCCAAGCGACCGGCCAGGACATCGACTACAGCGCGATCGAAGGTTCGCTCGACCGCTTCGCCGACGACGTGCACGCATTTCGCAAGGCAGGCGGGCGCGGAATGAACATCACGGCCCCCTTCAAGCTGCAGGCCTACGCGCTGGCCACCGAACGGCTCGAACGCGCCGAGCTCGCTGGCGCCACCAACGCGCTCAAGTTCGAAAGCGACCGCATCGTTGCCGACAACTTCGACGGCGTGGGCCTGACCCACGACATCCAGCGCAACCTGGGCTTCTCGCTAAAAGGGACGCGCATGCTGGTGATCGGCGCGGGCGGTGCGGTGCGTGGTGCACTGCTGCCGTTTCTTGCACAACAACCGGCCGTGCTGGTGCTGGCGAACCGCACGCAGACAAAGGCCATTGATCTTGCAAGGCAGTTTGCCGGACACGGCCGCGTGCAAGGCTGCGGCTATGGCGATCTGGCAGGCGAGCGATTCGACATCGTCATCAACGGCACCTCGGCCAGCCTGAAGGGCGAGTTGCCGCCCCTGCCCGCAGTGGCGCTGCAGGGCGCGAAGCTGGCTTACGAGCTCGCCTATGGCAAGGGCCTCACGCCCTTCCTGCGCCTGGCGCGGAACGCCGGCGTGCCGAAGCTGGCCGACGGCGTCGGCATGCTGGTGGAACAGGCGGCGGAAGCCTTCGTATGGTGGCGCGGCGTGCGGCCCGACACGCGCAGCCTCATCGACCGGATGAGCATTCCCCTGGTCTGACTCGACGACGCGCAGGCACTCCCATGAAGATACTCATGCTGCACGGCATCAACAACCACAACATGTTCGGCAAGCGTGACCCGAAGCAATACGGCACGGTGACGTTGGCCGAAATCGACGCGCAGTTGCAAGCACTTGGCAAGGAGCTCGGCGCCGAGGTCGAGAGCTTCCAGACCAACAGCGAAGGCGCGATGTGCGAGCGCATCCACCGCGGCTTCACCGAGGGCGTGGACGCGGTGCTGATCAACGCCGGTGCCTGGACGCACTACAGCTACGGCATCCGCGATGCATTGGCGATCCTCACGGTGCCGGTCGTCGAACTGCACATGTCGAACATCCATGCGCGCGAGAAATTCCGCCGCCATTCGGTGTTCGCAGAGATTGCGAAAGGACAGATTTGCGGATTTGGCGTCGACAGCTATCTGCTCGGTCTGCGTGCCGCGGTATCGGCCGCCGCGTACGCGCAATGATGTTCATGTCGGTTGGTGCGTCGGCCGTCGTCTGTCACCGTAACGCGCTGTAGAAATCGGCGGAACGGGCCAGGTCGCGGCTTTTTGGCCGACTGTAGCCGGTTGCAGCCAGGGAGCTCGGACCCGAAGCGGTCTGTTGGTCTTCGCCAGACCAGACGCTCAACGCCCTTTCATTGAATGGGCAAGGGGGCTGCCGCCCCCGGCAGCGTGATATTCCGGAGATTTTCGATCCCCGTGTCACAAACGCTCCCCGCTGGACGTCTTCCTCCGTGGACGCCCACAGGGGGCGTTCCTTTTTGACTCCCTTTACCGAGGAATCGACCATGAAGATCGTCATCATCGGAGGCTCCGGCCTCATCGGCTCCAAGCTCGCCGCCCGTCTGCGCCAGTCCGGCCACGAGGTCAACGCGGCCTCGCCCTCCACGGGCGTCAACACGCTCACCGGCGAAGGCCTGGAGGCGGCGCTGGCGGGGGCGGACGTGGTCGTCGACGTCGCGAATTCGCCTTCGTTCGAGGACGAGCCGGCGCTCCGCTTCTTCGACACCGCGGGGCGCAACCTGCTGGCCGCCGCCGCGAAGGCTGGCGTGGCGCACCATGTCGCGCTGTCGGTGGTCGGCACCGAGCGCCTGCTGGCCAGCGGCTATTTCCGCGCCAAGCAGCGCCAGGAAGAGCTGATCGAGTCCTCCCCCGTGCCCTGGACCATCGTGCAGGCCACGCAGTTCTTCGAATTCGTGGCCGGCATCGCCGACGGGAGCACGCAGGGCGGCGAAGTCCGGCTGTCGAACGCGCTGATACAGCCGATGGCAGCGGACGACGTTGCCGCCGCGCTCGCCGTCGTGGTGGCCGAGCCGCCCGCGCAGGGCCGGATCGAGATCGCGGGGCCGGAGGCGCTGCCGCTCGACGCGCTGGTGCGCCGCCTGTTCGCGGCGACGGGCGACGAGCGGCCGGTCGTCACCGATGCCGAGGCGAGCTACTTCGGCGTGCGGCTCGACGACCGCTCGCTGACGCCCGACACCGCTCCGCGCCTCGGAACCACCCGCTTCGAGGACTGGCTTGCGCAGCGTGCGCGGGCCTGAACCGCTGGCTATTCACCCATTCATTCAGTCAAGGCCCGCGACACGGGCCGGAAAGACAACCATGACCCGCTTTCAAAAGACCGGCATCTCCCTCGGACTCGCGCTCGGCATGTTCGCCACGGTGCCCGCCCTGGCAGCACCCGAGGCCGCCGTGACCGTGCTCATGACGAAGGACCTGGCGGACATGCCCGGCAAGGAGGCGATCTCGTTCATCGTCGACTTTCCGCCGGGCTCCGTCGACCCTGTTCATCGCCACGACGCCCATGCCTTCGTCTACGTGCTCGAGGGATCGATCGTGATGGGCGTGAAAGGCGGCAAGGAGGTCACGCTGACCCCGGGCCAGACCTTCTACGAAGGCCCGGCCGACATCCATACCGTCGGCCGCAACGCCAGCGCCACCAAGCCCGCGAAGTTCCTCGTGACGATGGTCAAGGACAAGGGCGCGCCGTTGCTGACCCTGGTCAAGTAGCGCTCAGCGCGCCGGCCGGATCGCCGATTTGGGCCTGAAGGCCTTGCAGACCGTATCGTCGGTTTCCAGATAAGGACCGCCGATGAGGTCGATGCAGTACGGCACGGCCGCGAAGATGCCCGGAACGATCTGCACGCCTTCGGTGTCCTTCAGCCCTTCGAGCGTCTCCGCAATCGACTTCGGCTGCCCCGGCAGGTTGATGATCAGGCTCTTGTCGCGGATCACCGCCACCTGGCGCGAAAGAATGGCCGTGGGCACGAAGCGCAGGCTGATCTGGCGCATCTGCTCGCCGAATCCGGGCATTTCCTTGTGGGCCACGGCCAGGGTGGCCTCGGGCGTCACGTCGCGAAGGGCCGGGCCGGTGCCGCCCGTGGTCAGCACCAGCGAGCAGCCCGCGTCGACGAGTTCGATCAGCGTGGCGCTGATTTGCGCCGCCTCATCGGGAATCAGCCGTGCCTCGAACTCGATCGGGTTCTTCAGGACGCGGCCGAGCCAGTCCTTCAGCGAGGGCAGGCCTTTGTCTTCGTAGGTGCCGCTGGAGGCGCGGTCGCTGATGGAGACGATGCCGATGCGTACGGAGTCAGGTGCGGTCATGGTCTCATGCCTCTTGCTCCCTCTCCCGCTTGCGGGAGAGGGCTGGGGTGAGGGCTTCTGGCGGTGGAAAGAGCGTACGTGTGGACAGGCCGTCGACCCTCACCCCGACCCTCTCCCGCAAGCGGGAGAGGGAGAAAGTCGAAAGACAACCGGCTCATGCGTCGTCTTCCCGGTCTTGCGCGGCCGCGGAGGCTGCGTGGTCGATGCCACCGTGCACCGCCAGCTGCGCGCGCACGAGCTGAAAGATCTCGCGGTAGGCCTTGCCCTGGCGCGGCGCTTCGCCGGCCGGGCCGGTCTTCAGGTCCTTGCGGGCCTGGCGCACCAGGGCGCGCAGCTGTTGGGAATCGGTGGCGGGGTGGGTTTCGATCCAGCCGCCCAGCGCGTCGTCGTCGGCGATCAGCCGGTCGCGCCAGCGCTCGGCCTCGTGCAGGGCGGCGGCTTCGGCTGCGGGTACGGTGTTCTGCTCGGCGAGCGCTTGCTTCACGGCCTCGAGCGTGGGTTCGTCGAGCTTGCGCATCAGCTTGCCGATGAACTGCATCTGGCGGCGCTTGCCCTCGAAATTGGTGATGCGCTTGGCCTCGGCGACGGCATCGACGAGTTTTTCGCCGAGCGGGAGCGCGTCGAACAGGGCGGCGCGCAGGCCTAACAGCTCCTCGCCGAGCTTTTGCAGTTCGTCGCTTTCGCGCTTGAGATCGGTGCGGCTGGCTTCGTCGGTGCCCTTGAGCTCGCGCTTGAGCTCCAGGTCGAGCTCGCTGCCTTCGGCGACGAACTGGCCACGGACGAAATAGCCTTTTTTGGGTTTGCGGGACATGGGGTCGATTCTGGGCCGCACCGTGCGGCCTTGCAACGCGTCTAACGCGTGCAGTGCGCAGTGGGAAGCTGGGGAAAACGGAAAATGGGGGGCGCAAGTATCATAGCCACCACATGACGACATCTTCCTCGCGCGCCGATTCCGGCTTCGCCTACAGCCGCTCCTTCTTCGAAAACCTGGTCGACACGGCCCTGGCCCACGCCAAAAAGCTCGGGGCGACCGATGCCGGCGCCGAGGCGTCCGAGGGCTGCGGCCTCAGCGTCTCGGTCCGCAAGGGCGAACTCGAGAACGTCGAGCGCAACCGCGACAAGTCGCTGGGCATCACGGTGTACGTGGGCCACCGCCGCGGCAACGCCAGCACCTCCGACTTCTCCGAGGGCGCAATCAAGCAGACCGTGCAGGCCGCCTACGACATTGCCCGCTTCACGGCCGAAGACCCGGTCAGCGGCCTTCCCGACGAGGAAGACATCGCCAAGGAACACCCCGAGCTCGACCTGTTCCACCCCTGGGACGTGACGAGCGAGCAGGCCGCCAAGCTCGCGCTCGAATGCGAAGCCGCAGCGCTGTCGACCGACAAGCGCATCACCAACAGCGAAGGCGCGGGCGTTTCGGCCCAGCAAAGCCACTTCTTCAGCGCCCACACGCACGGTTTCCGCGGCGGCTATGCCAGCTCGCGGCATTCGATTTCGGTGGCGCCCATCGCCGGCAAGGGCGACGACATGCAGCGCGACTCCTGGTACAGCTCGATGCGCTCGGCCGGCGAACTGGCCAGCCCGCAGGCCGTGGGCCGCTACGCCGCCGAGCGGGCGCTGAGCCGGCTCAAGTCGCGCAAGATCAAGACCACCGAATGCCCGGTGCTGTTCGAATCGCCGCTGGCCGTGGGCCTGTTGGGCGGGCTGGTGCAGGCCGTGAGCGGCGGGGCGCTGTACCGCAAGAGCACCTTCCTGCTCGATTCGCTCGGCAAGCCGGTGCTGCCCAAGCACGTCGATGTGGCCGAAGACCCGCACGTGATGCGCGGCAAGGGCAGCTCGCCGTTCGACGACGAAGGCGTGGTGACCCGCGCGCGCAAGGTGGTGGATGCCGGCCGGCTCGAAGGCTACTTTCTGTCGACCTATTCCGCGCGCAAGCTCGGCATGAAGACCACCGGCAACGCCGGCGGCTCGCACAACCTGATCTTGAGCTCGCGCCTGACCAAGGCCGGTGACGACCTCGACGCCATGCTGGCCAAGCTCGGCACCGGCCTGTTCGTGATCGAGCTGATGGGGCAGGGCGTGAACTACGTGACCGGCGACTACTCGCGCGGCGCCAGCGGCTTCTGGGTCGAGAAGGGGCGCATCGCCTTCCCGGTGCAGGAGATCACCATTGCCGGCAACCTGAAAGACATGCTGATGGGCATCGAGGCCATCGGCGCCGATGCCTACACCTTCGGCGCCAAGACCACGGGCTCGGTGCTGGTCAACCGCATGAAGGTGGCCGGCAGCTGAGGCCGCAGGCCGCCTGCCTCGCTCAGACGATGCGGACCGAAAGGTTCGGCAGCCCGTCGATGTGGATTTCGATCAGGTCGCCGCGCACCACCGGGCCCACGTTCTCCGGCGTGCCCGAGTAGATGATGTCCCCGGGCATCAGCTCGAACGCCTGCGACAGGCGGCTGATCTGTTCCGCCACCGACCAGATCATGTGCTTGAGCGTGGCGTTCTGCTTGGTCTGGCCGTTCACCTTGAGCCAGATCGTGCCGTCGGTGTAGTGGCCGACCTTGGCCACCGGATGGATCGGCCCGATGGGCGCCGAATTGTCGAAGCTCTTGCCGATTTCCCAGGGCTTTTTCTGGTCGCCCATTTCGCGCTGCAGATCGCGGCGGGTCATGTCCAGGCCGAGCGAGTAGCCGTAGACCAGGCCCAACGCATCGGCAGGCGCGATGTTGCGGCCGCCCTTGGCGAGCGCCACGACCAGTTCCACCTCGTAGTGGTAGTTTTTCGTGAGCGACGGGTACGGATGGTCGGCCACGGTGCCGGGCATGACGACCTGAATCGCATCCGACGGCTTCTGGAAAAAGAACGGTGGCTCGCGGGTCGGGTCGGAACCCATTTCCCGCGCATGGGCCGCGTAATTGCGGCCGATGCAGTAGATGCGGCGCACCGGAAACGCCTGCTCGCTGCCGACGATCGGCACCGTGGCCTGGGCGACCGCAAAAGGGGTTTGCGGCGCGCGCGATGCGCCGGCGGGCAGCGCGCAACCGGCAACTGCGCCGGCCGCCATGGCGGCGGAACCGGCCAGCAGGCCGCGTCGTGAACTGGACATGGTCTTTGTCTCCTGAGTCTTTTGTGGTGAGCGATGAAAGCCGGCCGCAGCCAGCCGGTTCATTCTGGAGCGCGCCGCCGCGGCGTTTCCGCACGCATCTACGCAAAAACAGGACGCAAGCAACACGGGCCGCCCGCTCGGCAGCCCCGAGGCAAAGGCTTACCATCGCGCCATGTCGGCCCTTCCATCCAGCCTTCGCCTCTACGGCATGCAGGAGCGCGCGAACCACCTCGACTTCGACATCCGCTTCGAAGGCGCGCGGGACGTGCTGGCGCGGCCGCATCGGCACGAGTATTTCCAAATCCAGGTGAGCATCCACGGCGGCTCGCAACAGGTGATCGGCGGCGCGGTGCGCCCGTTCACCGCGGGGCACCTGAGCTTCGTGCTGCCCTACCGGGTGCACGTGGTGCCGCATCCGCCGGGCGCGCGCTATGCCATCGTGAATTTTGACCAGGGCTTTCTCTGGCCCGAGCTGGCGGTCGAGGCGCTCGATCTTGAAGAGGTGCCCGTGTCGCGCCAGCCCGAGTTGGCGCCCTTCCTGTTCCAGGAGTACATGGACTTTCATTTCGGCGAAGCGGATTTCGCGCGCATTCTCGGGTGGCTCGAAGAGCTTGCCGCGCTGAACCGGGAGCGGCGCTTCGGCAGCGTGGGCGCGATGCGCGGCATCCTGCTGCAGCTGATGGCACTGGCCTGCGACCGGCACGAGGCGCCGCTGCTCGCGCAGGCCGCGCTGCAGGGCGGTCGCAGTTCGGGGCGCGACGCGCTGCAGCGCGTGATGCGCTATGTGCGCGAACATCTGGGCGAGGAGATGTCGCTCAACGAGGCCGCCGCGGCGGCGATGCTGTCGCCCAACTACCTCGCGCATCTGCTCAAGAAGCAGACCCACCGCACGTTTACCGAACTAGTGACCGAGCGGCGGCTCGAGCGTGCGAAAGAGTTGCTGCTCACGTCGAATGCCCGCATTGCCGACATCGCACGGCAGTGCGGCTTCGGCGACGCCGTTTACTTCAGCCGCCGCTTCAGGCTGCGCAACGGTGTCACGCCGCGGCAGTTCCGCAGCCAGGCCGGTGCCGGGCTGGGCAAGGCGGCGGAGCCGAACGGGCACGCAAGCCACCCCTGAGAGAGGCCATGAGCAGACACCACACCGCGCGAAAGCCGGAACTCGAACATGAACTGATGCGCGATCCGCGGCTCGGATTCGAGCCCGCGGGCGGCAGCTCCGTGCGCTGCCTGCAGCACGGCGTGCCCTGGCCGTTCGACTGCTGGCACTACCACGACGAATACGAGCTGCAGATCATCAACCGCAGCAGCGGCGACGCGTATGTCGGAAACCACATCGGCCGCTTCGAGCCCGGCTACGTCGCGCTCGTGGGCGGGCGCCTGCCGCACACCTGGATTTCCGACGACGTGCCCCCCGAGGGCATTGCCGACCGCAGCATGGTGATCCACTTCCGCGACGAGCCGCTGCGCAAGGGCGTCGGTCTGTTCCCCGAGTTGGAGGCTGTGCTGCCGATGCTCGACCGCGCCAGGCTCGGTGTCGAGTTCTTCGGCATCGGGGACCGGGTGCGGGAGCGCTTTGCGCGCGTCCAGGGGCAGGAGGGCCTGGCCCGGCTGTCGGAATTCATCGGCCTGCTGCACGAACTCGCGAGCTGGGAGGACTGCCGCCAGATCTCGAGCGCGGCCGGGCCGCTGGGCGAAGACCCGAGCGCGAACTCACGCATCCGCCGCGTGCTCGACTACCTCGACCAGCACCTGACCGAGGAGCTCTCGCTGCCGGCCGTGTGCGCTGTCGCCAACATGGCCGAGAGCAGTTTTTCGCGCTACTTTCACAAGCACATGGGCAGCACGTTCACCGACTTCGTCACCCGCCTTCGCATCTCGAAAGCCTGCGAGATGCTGCAGGTGTCCGACCGGCTGGTGAGCGACATCTGCTACGAGGTGGGCTTTTCGAACCTCGCGAACTTCAACCGCCGCTTCCTGCAGCTCAAGGGCATGACGCCTTCGGCCTACCGGCACCAGGCGCAGGACCGGTTCGGGCTGCGCACCGCGCAGAACACGCCGGTTGCCGCCGCGGCTTGACATGCTTTATCCATGAACCAGAACCTTGACCTCCTCGCACGTCGGCGCATCTACCTCGCGGGCCCGGACGTCTTTCGTCCCGACGCCAGGGACCACTTCGTTCGGCTTGCGGCGGCTTGCGACGCGCTGGGGCTTGCGGCCTTGCTGCCGGCCGATGGCAACGAGGAGCTGAGTGCGCAAGCGCCGGAAAAACGAATCTACGAAGCCAACATGCAGCGCCTTCGCGGTGCCGATGGCGTGGTGGCCAACCTTGCGTGCTTTCGCGGCTTGGAGCCCGATTCGGGGACGGTGTTCGAGGTTGGGGCGGCCGTGGCGTTGCAGATTCCGGTCGTGGCCTACGGTGTGCCGGAAGGCAGCTACGCGGACCGCGCGAAGTCTGCATTGCCCTGCGTGCTCGATGCGGCCGGCGTGCTGCGCGAAGACGGCAGCGGCATTGCCGTCGAGGACTTCGGCCAGCCGCTGAACCTGATGATGGCCTGTTCGATCCACATCGAGCCGACGCCGGAAGCGGCGCTGCGGAAGATGGCGGAACTGCTCGCTGTTCTTCGGGGCTGAGCTTCGGCCCTGAGCCGCCGCCATCTCGCTTCGCGAGATGCACCCCGACCCCCGGCAAAACCCCAAGCCGGCTGGTCATAAAAATATCAGTCGACCGGTCTGCGTGTACGCGGCGCCGGGCATCGGCTGCATACGCTTCGTCCCTCCTGCTTCTGCCGTCCACTCGCCGGCAGTTCGCCGGCAATTCACAACAAGCCACTAGGAGACGAACGATGTCGATTCGAACCACACGCCGAGTCACGGCCGGCGCCATGCTGCTGGCAGCGCTGGCCACCTGGGGCCAGGCGCAGGCCCAGGTCTGCAAGGAGGACGTGCGCGTGCTGTCCCAGCCGCGTGACGGGCTGACCTTGCTTGAAAAGTACAAGGACGAGTTCAAGGGCCTGAGCGGCGCGTCTTTCAGCATCGACAACCTCAACGAGAACGACCGCCGCACCAAGACGCGCGCCGACGCCTCGACGGTCGGCAAGTACAACGTGTACTACGTCGACGAGGCCAACGTGCCGCTGTTCGCGCAGTCGAAGTGGATCGCGCCGCTGGCCAAGTACTACCCGGCCGATTACGACTACGCGGACTTCGATCCCGGCCGCCAGAAGGTCGCAACCTTCGCCGGCGAAGCCTGGTTCGCACCGCTTACCGGCGGCGGCGACCTGCTGGTCTACCGCAAGGACCTCCTCGAGAAGGCCGGCATCAAGCCACCGACCACGCTCGAGGAGTTCGTGGCCGCCGCCAAGAAGCTCAACGACCCTGCCAACGGCATCTACGGCGTGGCCCTGCGCGGCCAGCGCGGCTCGGGTGCCAACGTGTGGCGCTGGATGCCGTTCTTCCGCGGCAACGGCGGTCAGTGGTTCGACGGCGAAAAGCCGGTGTTCAACTCGCCCGCGGCGGTGAAGGCCACGCAGACTTATCTCGACCTGTTCAAGTACTCGGCGCCCGGCACCAAGACCGGCGGATGGGACGAGGCCACCGGCGCGTTCCTGGCGGGCAAGGTCGCGATGCTGATCGAATCGACGCCGCTCGCGGGCAACGCGCTCGACCCGAAGATGTCCACCGTCATCGGCAAGGTCGCCTACCTGCCGCCGCCTTCGCCGCTGACCGGCGGCGGCTACGGCCACGGGCTGGCGATCGGCACCAAGGCCAACAAGACCGAAGAGGCGAAGAAGTGCGCGGGCCTGTTCATCGCCTGGGCCACGTCCAAGAAGAACGAGCAGCGCCGCCTTGCGGAAGGCCAGTTCGGCGAACTCAACCGCACCAGCGTGCTCGGCAGCCCCGAGTTCGCCAGGCGCTACGGCGCCGACCTGGGCAAGGCGCTGGCCGACACCGGCAAGCTCACCGCAGTGAACTTCTGGCAGGACGCGGCCTGGCCCGACCTGGGCGACCGCTGGGGAATCATCCTCGAAGAGTTGATCACCGGTTCGCGCACCGACATCAAGGGCGGGCTCGATGAACTCGACGCCTACGCCAAGCAATTGATCGCACGACGCAAGAAGTGAAGAGAACAAGGAGCAACAAGACCAGGCTGCCGGCCGTCTTCATCGGGCCGGGGCTGCTGGTGCTGGCCGTGCTGGCGCTGGTGCCGACGCTGTTCGCGATCGTCATCTCGCTGCAGGACCGTGAGCTGGGCCAGACCGATTCGAGCTGGGTGTGGTTCTCGAACTATGTCCAGCTTTTTTCCGACCGGCGCTTTCTGAACTCGGTGGGCGTCTCGCTGACCTGGGAGGTGCTGACCGTCAGCGCGACCATGGGCCTCGCGGTGCTGCTGGGCGTGCTGCTCTTCCAGTGCACGACGCCGCGCTGGCGCAACCTGCTCTCGATGCTCTTCATCGTGCCGGTGCTGCTGCCGCGCGTATCGGCCGCCTTCGTCTGGAAGTTTGCCTTCCATCCGCTGTTCGGCCTGCTGACCTGGCCCTACAAGGCCATCACGGGCGAGCCTCTGGACCTGCTCGCGAGTCCGGTGACGGCCCTGCTGACGGTGGCTTTCGTGGACGTGTGGCAGTGGGGGCTGTTTTTCGCCGTCATCGTGCTCAAGCTGCTCGAGACGCTGCCGCCGCAACCCTTCGAAGCCGCGCGCATGGACCACGCCAAGACCTGGGAGGTCTATGCCTACGTGGCGCTGCCGATGCTCAAGGCGCCCCTCATCAGCCTGACCTTCGTGAAGATGGTCGAGTCGCTGCGCGCCTTCGACCTGATCTACGTGATGACGCGCGGCGGGCCCGGCATCTCGACCGAGACGCTGGACATGTACGCCTTCTCGCAGGGCTTCATCGAGTCGGGCCGCATCTCGTATGCGTCGAGCATGGCGGTGCTGATGATGGTCGCCTCCACGGTGGCGTTCACCTACATCTGGAAATGGACGCGACCCTCATGACCGCCGGCAAAAAGAAGCCGTTTTCCTTCGGCACGCTGTTCGCGCGGCTGGTGCTGATCGGCGCCGGGCTCTCCGCGCTGGTGCCGGTGCTCTGGACCTTTCTCAACTCGTTCAAGAACCGGGTGGACATCGTCTCGGCAGTGCCGAAGTTCGTCTTCACGCCGACGCTCGAGAACTACCTCTACGTGCTCGGCCGCGATTCCGTGGCCAGCGGGTTGGTCAACTCGCTGGTGGTGGTCGGCTCGGCCGTCGTTATCGGCGCGGTGCTGGGGCTGCCGGCCGCGTATGCGCTGGCGCGCTATCCGCTGCGCTGGGCCGACGACATCCAGTTCTTCGTGCTGTCGATGCGTTTCCTGCCGCCGGTGGCGGTGGCCATACCGCTGATGGTGATCTGGCTGCAGCTGGAGCTGTACGACACCCGCGTGGCGCTCATCGTGACCTACACGCTGCTCACGCTCTCGACCGTGATCTGGCTGGCCATTCCGGCTTTCAAGGCCGTGCCCAAGGAGGTGGAAGAGGCCGGCAGGGTCGATGGCTACGGGCCCTACGCCATCTTCTTCCGCGTGTCGCTGCCGATTGCGGCGCGCTCGCTGATCGGTGCCATCGCCTTCGGCTTCGTCCTGGTGTGGAACGAGTTCCTCATCGCGCTGATGCTCACCACCTCGGACGCCAAGACGCTGCCCATCGTCGCCTCGGAGCTCAGCCAGCTCGGGCGCGACGTGCCGTGGGGCATCTTGAACGCCTCGGTCATCCTGCTGTCGGTGCCGCCGCTGCTGATGGTCGGCGTGCTCAGCGGCTTTCTCAACGCCGCGTTCAAACGCAAGGGAGATGCCGCATGAGCGCGGTTCCCCATTCCATTCGAAAGCAGGCCATGTCCGCGATCAGCTGCAACAACATCGTCAAGCGCTACGGCGGCACGCAGGTCGTGCACCAGTTCGACCTCGAGGTGCAGGACAACGAGTTCGTCGTGTTCCTCGGGCCTTCGGGCTGCGGCAAGTCGACCATCCTGCGCATGCTGGCGGGGCTGGAAGACATCAGCGGCGGCGACCTGCTGATCGGCGGCCGGCGCGTCAACGACCTTCCGCCGCAGGAGCGCGGCATTGCCATGGTGTTCCAGAACTACGCGCTCTATCCGCACATGACGGTGCGCGACAACATCGCCTTCGGCCTCAAGCGCCTGAAGGTGCCCAAGGCCGAGATCGACAGCCGCATCAAGGAGGTGTCGGACACGCTCGGCCTGGAGCGCTACCTGCAGCGCAAACCCGCCGAGCTCTCGGGCGGCCAGCAGCAGCGCGTGGCCATTGCGCGCGCGATGATCAAGACGCCCAAGGTCTTCCTGTTCGACGAGCCGCTGTCGAATCTCGATGCCAAGCTGCGCAACCACATGCGCATCGAGATCGCGAAGCTGCACCAGGCACTGAAGACCACCACCGTGTACGTGACGCACGACCAGCACGAGGCCATGACGCTGGCCGACCGCATCGTGCTGCTGCGCGACGGGCGCATCGAGCAGGTCGGCACGCCCAAGGAGATTTTCGAGCGTCCGCGTTCGGCCTTCGTGGCCGGCTTCATCGGGACGCCGCCGATGAACCTGATGGAAATGTCGGTCAAGCATCTCGGCGGGCATTGCGAGCTGAGCGGGCGCGGCGGCAGCGTGCATGTGGACGCGCGCCGCTTTGCGCTCGAAGGCCGCGAGCGCGTGACGCTGGGCCTGCGCCCCGCGCACCTGCAGCTCGACACGAACAGCGGGCGCCATGGCTGCTTCTCCGGCGAGGTCCAGCTCATCGAGTACCTCGGGAACGAAGTGCTGGTGAGCTTCGGTGAAGACGGCGCCGAAATCTGCGCGCTGATGCCATCGGCGCAAGGACCGCGGCTGCACGAGCGCGTGAGCTTCGCGGCCGACCCGCTGCAGGTGCATCTGTTCGACATCGAGACCGGTGCCTCGCTGCTGCGCGGCGACACCCCGCTGCACTGAACCCTGAAATACACACGCCTTCAAGCCGAAAGATCCAAATGAGAGCACTTGTCCTGGAAAAGGCGCACGAACTCACGCTGCGCGACGTCGAGGTTCCCCTTCACGTGGGGCCTCGCGACGTGAAGATCCGCATGCACACCGTGGGCGTTTGCGGCAGCGACGTTCACTACTACCAGCATGGCGGCATCGGCCCCTACACGGTCGACGAGCCGATGATCCTCGGCCATGAAGCTTCCGGCGTGGTGGCCGAAGTGGGTGCTGAAGTCACTCACCTGAAGCCCGGCGACCGCGTGTGCATGGAGCCGGGCATTCCGCAGATGGATTCGCGCGCAACGCGCGAAGGCATCTACAACCTCGACCCTGCCGTGCGCTTCTGGGCCACGCCGCCGATCCACGGCTGCCTGACGCCGTTCGTGGTGCACCCGGCCGCCTTTACCTTCCGCATGCCCGACAACGTGAGCTTCGGCGAGGGCGCCATCGTCGAGCCGCTGGCCATCGGCCTGCAGGCCGCGAAAAAAGCTGCGCTCAAGCCGGGTGACGTGGCGGTCGTCATCGGCGCCGGCACCATCGGCGCGATGACGGCGCTGGCTGCCCTCGCGGGCGGTGCGGCGCGCGTGATCCTCGCGGACCTCGTGCCCGAGAAGCTGGCGCTGTTTGCCGGCAACCCCGCGGTGACCACGGTCAACGTGCGCGACACCGACCTTGCCGAGACCGTGAAGAAGCTCACCGACGGATGGGGCGCCAACGTGGTGTTCGAAGCCAGCGGCAGCACGCGGGCCTTCGATGGCATCTTCGACCTGCTGTGCCCCGGCGGGTGCCTGGTGCTGGTCGGCATTCCGCCCGCCAAGGTGGCCTTCGACATCGTCGCGATCCAGGCGAAGGAAGTGCGCATCGAATCCGTGTTTCGCTACGCCAACATCTTTCCGCGGGCGCTGGCGCTGATCGCCTCGGGGCAGGTGAACGTGAAACCGTTCATCTCGCGCACCTTCGCATTCGAGGATGGCATCAAGGCCTTCGAGGAAGCGGCGGCGGGGAATGCGACCGACGTGAAGATCCAGATCGAGTTTCCGGCGCCCGCCTGAGGGACGGCCCGGTTACTTCGCCGCAGCCTTTTCAGGCAGCGCCAGCAGGTGCTCGAGCATTCGCCGCGCGTTGAGCGGCAGATCGTCCGACGAACGCACGCAGGCCATCAGCGTGCGCTCGGCCCATGCATCGCTCAGGCCGGCGCGCGCGATCTTCATCGAGCGGGCGCAGCGTACGGCGGCGGTCTGCGGCACGATGCCCACGCCGATGCCGTGCTCGACCATGCCGCACACCGCCTCGAAGTTGCGCACGCGCACGCGGTAGGCCAGCTGCTTGCCCCATGGCGCGGGCATGCTGCGTCACCAGCCGCTGCAGCGCACTGTCCTCTGTCAGGCCGACGAATTCGCTGTCGGCCACGTCGGCCAGCTGCACGCGCCGGCGCCCGGCCAGCGCGTGGCCGCGCGGCATTACGAGCACGAGGTCGTCGCGGCGGAAGGGGTGGCATTCGAGGCCTTCGGTGCCGACCGCGTCGGAGACGATGCCGATGTCGCACAGGCCCGCGCGCAGCGCCTCGACGGAATCCGGGCTCGGCCGTTCCTCGAGGTCGACCGAAATGCGCGGATGCTGCGCGAGAAAGCGGCTCAGCACCTCGGGCAGGTGCTCGTTCAGCGCCGAGGTGCCGCACATGAAGCGCACATGGCCCTTGAGGCCTTGGCCGTACTCGCCGAGCTCGCCGCGCATGCGCTCCATCTGCTGCAGCACGACGCGCGCATGGTGCAGCAGCGTGCGGCCCGCCTCGGTGGGGCGCACGCCCTGCGCGTGCCGCGTGAGCAGCGGGCTGCCGAGCGCGTCTTCCATGCCGCGCACGCGCTGGCTCGCTGAAGCCAGCGTCATGTGCGAACGCTGTGCGCCGGCGGTGAGGCTGCCGGCCTCCACCACGTGGAGGAAGAGCCGAAGGTCGGTGAGATCGAATCGCATGATGAGCCCGCAAGGTAGCACGCCAGCCTCAGTCTGTGCCTGAGGCCGGCTGCGCCAATGCCGCATTTGCAGGCGCAGGGCTGGCCGGCAGACTGGGCACCGATGGAAATATCGAACCAACTGGTCTGCCACTGGACCGCTGCCGCTGCTGTGTTTCTGCTGGCCGGCGCGATCAAGGGTGTGATCGGGCTCGGCCTGCCGACGGTGGCGATGGCGTTGCTCGCGCTCCGGATGCCGCCGGCGCAGGCGGCTGCCTTGCTGATCGTGCCGTCGCTGGTCACCAACCTCTGGCAGGCCGGGCCACGCGCGACTTTCGGCCCGGTGATGCGCCGCATCGGCGGCATGCAGGCCGGCATCGCGCTCGGCACCTTGGGCGGCGCGTTGTGGCTCGGTGTGCCTGGGGGCGCATGGGCATCGGTGGCGCTCGGAGTGGCGCTGATGGCTTATGCGCTCTGGGGGCTCACGGGCCGGCAGCTGCATGTGCCGGCGGAGCGTGAGCGCTGGCTCGGCCCTGTCGCAGGCGCGGCGACAGGCGTGGTCACGGCGGTGACGGGCGTGTTCGTGGTGCCGGCCGTGCCTTATATGCAGGCTCTGGGGTTCCAGCGTGACGCGCTCATCCAGGCGATGGGCATTTCATTCACCACGTCGACCGTGGTGCTCGCCATCGGGCTGGCGGGCAACGGGGAGTATCCGGTGTCGGCGTTCGGCGGCTCCATCGCGATGCTGGCGCCCGCGCTTGGCGGCATGGCGCTGGGGACGTGGCTGCGAAAGCGGCTGCCCGTGGCGGTGTTCCGGCGCTGCTTTCTGGCCGGGCTGGCGCTGCTGGGGCTTTACATGGTGGCTCGCGCGCTGGCGTGAGCCACTCCTGAACCGCGGCAGGGCCTCAGGTTTCGAGCAGGGCCTCGCGAACGCGTTCGATGGCTTGCCGATAGGGCAGGCTGAAGTTCTCGACGTCGTCGCCCGGTGCCAGCCAGCTGAAAGAGAATACCAGGCCGTCTTCCTCGGGGCTGCCCATGGCCACGTGGTCGAAGGTTTCGGGCAGCGGCCCTTCGGCGCGCATCAGGAACAGGTGCCACAGCTGCGGATGGCGCAGCGTGTTGCCTTCCGTGCCGGCCTCGCACTCGCGCGCCAGCGTGCCGAGCGACTGCAGTTCGCCGACATGGTCGATGCCCGACTCTTCGAGCAGTTCGCGGCGCACCGCCGCCTCGGGCGATTCGCCGGGCTCGATGGTGCCCTTGGGCAGCTGCATGTTGCCGTCGCCGGGATGGCGGAACACCAACAGCCGGCCCCGTGCGTCGACCAGGCAGGCGCAGGCCTTCAGCACGGTGGTGGCGCAGCCGCCGTCGTTCATCAGGCGCCCGCGAGGGCCGCCTTGACCGCCGCGCTCACCTGGCCCATGTCGGCCTTGCCCGCGAGGCGCGTCTTGACGGCGCCCATCACCTTGCCCATGTCGCCAGGGCCCTTGGCGCCCAGCTCGGCCACGATGGCCTTCACTTCGGTAGCCACTTCGTCGGCGCTCATGCGTTGCGGCAGGTACACCTCGAGCACCTTGATCTCGGCACTTTCCTTGTCCGCCAGGTCGGTGCGCCCGCCGGTCGTGAACGCGGCGATCGAGTCCTTGCGCTGCTTGACCATCTTGTCGACGATGGCGACGACCATGGCGTCGTCGAGCTCCACGCGCTCGTCGACTTCCTTCTGCTTCAGTGCGGCCAGCAGCAGGCGAATGGTGCCGAGGCGCTCCGAGTCCTTGGCGCGCATCGCGGTCTTCATGTCTTCGGTGATCTGTTCCTTGAGGCTCATGCTCGGGGCTCCTGGTTCGGGAAAAAACAAAAGCCGCGGCAGGTTTCCCTGGCGCGGCTGAGGCAACGGGGCGCTGACCGCGACTTTCGCCGACGGCCGGACCCGGGTGTTGCTTAGTACAGCTTCTTGGGCAGCTGCATGCTGCGCACGCGCTTGTAGTGGCGCTTGACGGCGGCTGCCTTCTTGCGCTTGCGCTCGGCGGTCGGCTTTTCGTAGAACTCGCGGGCGCGCAGGTCGGTCAGCAGGCCGAGCTTTTCGATGGTGCGCTTGAAGCGGCGCAGGGCGACGTCGAAAGGCTCGTTTTCTTTAACGCGGATGGTGGTCATTGATGAATCGTTGAACTGAAGTTGGCTCGGGGAGATCGAGGCCCCAAGCCGGGGTTCCTCAACTGAAAAATTTTTGCGGCCGTTGAGGGAAGGCCAAAGTTAGCCCGCGATTATAGCGCGGTTGCGCACGCATGGGCGCTCGCCCAGGCCCATTGAAAGTTGTATCCACCCAACCAACCCGTCACATCGACCACTTCGCCGATGAAATACAGGCCCGGCTGCTTCGATTCCATCGTTTGGGAGGACAAATCCCGGGTGTCGACCCCGCCGGCAGTGACTTCGGCCTTCTTGTAGCCCTCGGTGCCGCTGGGGGTGATCTGCCAGCGGGCGACGCGCTCGGCCAGCGCGGCGAGGGCCTTGTCGGCGGCCTCGTTGACGGGGCGCTGCAGGGCGGGATCCTGGCCCACCCAGGCGTCTGCCAGCCTGGAGGGCACCAGCGCGGCCAGTTCGTTGGCGATGCGCTTCTTCGAGCGCAGCTTGGCTTCGCCCAGCGCTTCGGCCACGTCCACGCCCGGTGCAAAGTCGAGCGTCAACGGCGATCCGGGCTTCCAGTAGCTCGAAATCTGCAGCACGGCCGGGCCCGAGAGGCCGCGATGGGTGAACAGCAGGTCTTCGAGGAAGGCCATTTTTTCCTTCCTGGCCCCGGTCTCGATGCGCACCGGCAGCGCCAGGCCGGCCAGTTCCGCATAGGGCGCCCAGGCCTCGCCGCCGAAAGTCAGCGGCACCAGCGCCGGGCGGGGCGTGACCACGCGCAGGCCGAACTGCTCGGCCAGCCGGTAGCCGAAATCGCTCGCGCCGATCTGCGGAATCGACAGGCCGCCGGTGGCAACCACCAGCTTGGGCGTTTCGATCAGGCCTTTGCTGCTATCGATTCGGTAGCTGCCGGAGTCCGCCGCACCGGCTTCCGGTGCCGAAAACACGATCTTTCCGAGCTTGCAAGGCTGCCAGCGCGTGACGTTGCCTACATCGCACTCGGCCAGCAGCATGTCGACGATCTGCTGGGAGGAGCCGTCGCAGAACAGCTGCCCCTTGTGCTTCTCGTGAAAGGCGATGCCGTGCTTCTGCACCAGCTCGATGAACTGCTGCGGCGCATAGCGCGAGAGCGCCGAGCGGCAGAAATTCGGGTTGTCGCCGATGAAGTGGCGCTGCGGTGCGCGCACGTCGAGGTCGCGGTTGGTGAAGTTGGCGCGGCCGCCGCCCGAGATGCGGATTTTCTCGCCGACCTTCGCGCTGTGGTCGACCAGCAGCACCTTGAGGCCGCGCTGCCCGGCAAGCGCCGCGCAGAACAGGCCCGCGGCACCAGCGCCGACCACCACGGCGTCGAAATGAGCGGACGTACCCAAGGCGATCAGGGGCCGTCCGCGGCAAGCAGCGGCGGTGCGTTGTACTTCAGGTGCCCGATGTAGCGCAGCGGCTGCGTGGCGGCAATGGAGGGCACGTCGCCCTCGCGCATGTGCAGCAGGTCGGCCGGGCTGACCCAGCGCGGATCGGCGTCGGTGATCGGCAGGCCGGCCCGGCGGTAGGCCTCGAGCACAAATTGCGAGCAGAAGAACTGGTCGTCGCGGCTCGCGCCCAGCTGCACCATGGCCATGCCGCTGATGCAGTAGTGGCTCACGGCCGAAGGAATCAGCGGCAGCTCGCACAGGCGCCGGTTCAGCACGAAAGGCGCGTTCAGCAGCACCCCGGTGGTGTTGTAGCGGGTGCCGACCTGCGAATTGGCCCAGGCACGGAGCTTTTCGACACCCGCGGCGTCGAGCCCGGGCACGCGAAAGGCCACGACCATCTGTTCTTCGTCCACCACGTCGGCCAACGGCCGTGCGCGCACGCCGGTGCCCACGGCTTCGGCGATCAGGCCATCGCCCAGGTACAGCACCGCGTGGCTCACCGGCGAGAAGGTGCCCAGCCGGATGCCGAAGGAATTGACCGTGGCGATGGACGTCAGCAGGATGTCCCCCGGCTGCAGCGCATCGGCCGCGATGAGCTCGCCGCCGTTGCCCGGCGCGATGACCGAGCTTTGCACCCGCAGGCGCAAGCCCGTGTCCTTGGTCGGCAGATCGACGCGGGTGGCGCAGCCCGACAGAAGCAGCAGCGCAGCCGCGGCGGCAGCCACTGCCGCCGCCGCATTGAGATAACGGTTCATCATCCCTTCCAGATGAACGGAAATTTCAACTGCTTGAAGAAGCCGTTGGGCACGTAGTCGCCGAGCACGCCGTATTTCTCGGGCCAGAGCTTGGTGCTTTTCACCGCGGTGCCGAAGAGGTAGTCAAGGAAGGCGTAATGCGCCGAATAGTTCTTGTCGAGCGCCTCCACGTCCTGGCTGTGGTGCCAGTGGTGGAAGTTGGGCGTGACGATGATGTAGCGCAGCGGGCCGAGCCGCACGCTCACGTTGCAGTGGTTGAACACCGCCTGGAAACCCACCACCACGATGTAGGCGTCGATCACTTCTTTCGAAAAGCCGAACACGTAGATCGGCGCGAGCACCAGCGTGCGCGTGATCAGCAGTTCGAGGATGTGCTGGCGCGAGCCCGCCATCCAGTCCATGCTTTTCACGCTGTGGTGCACCGCATGCAGCCGCCAGAGCACCGGCACCTCGTGGTAGGCGCGGTGGGTCCAGTACTGGACCAGGTCGGCCACCAGGATGATCAGCAGCAGCCCGGCCCAGAACGGCAGGTTGCCCACCCAGCCGCGAATGCCGTCGTTGGCGGCCCAGCCGAAGAACTTGTGCACCATCAGGTTGGTGGCCAGCAGCACGAAGCCCACGATCATGTGGTTCACCACGAAATGGTGGAAGTCGGTCTGCCACTCGGCGCGGAACACCGGCTGGTCCTTGCGCAGCGCGAACAGCTTCTCGATGAAGATGAAGATCAGCGAGGAGCCCAGCAGGTCGAGAATGAACCAGTCCAGGCCGATATAGGGCGTGTTGTCGGCAAAGTCGTTCACCGGCACCTTATGCCCGCCCAGCAGCGCGGCCGCGGCCACCAGCAGGAAGGCGGCCGAAGAGAGCCAGCGCGAGCGGTTGAAGATGATGTTCACCAGCGCCATTCCGCCCGAGACGACCATGGCCGCCAGCAGAATGAAGCGCATCACATCGACGTTGTAGCTTCGGCGCAACTCGGGCGTCGTGAGGTACTGCGGAAAGTGGAATGCCAGCACGCCCAGGAAGCACAGGATGCCCAGGCTCAGGGCGATGGTTCCTGTGACCAAGCCGCGGCCGCGCTGCAGCTCGCCATGGTTCTGGGTGAATTCGTTGAGTTTGTCGATGTCGAGCATTCCCGCCTCTCTCGTTGTTTACGCTTTTGTTGGAGCGCGATTTTAGGCGGCTGTAGGAAAACGCCCACGTCCGCCAAAAGGTCTAGACGCGGCGCCGGTCTTCGGGGTCAGCGCGGCCGGACGGCACGCCGACGCAGCAGCGCCGCCGTTCCCACTGCCACGGCCATCACGAGCAGCGACACGACGGTGGTCACCGTCCCCAGTGCATAGATCGACGGCGTGGTGACCGTCGAGGTCAAGCCCTGCAGTTCGAGCGGCAAGGTGTTGACGTCGCCGATGGCTTGCGAGGTGCGGGCAATTTCGTCCCATGACAGCGTGAAGCCGAACATTCCGATGCCGACGATCGACGGGCCGATCAGCGGCAGCACCACGTGCCGGAAGGTCTGCCACGGCGTGGCGCCGAGGTCGCGCGCGGCTTCCTCGTAGGCCGGGTTGAAGCGGTTGAATACCGCGAACATGATGAGCAGCCCGAAGGGCAGGGTCCACGTCAGGTGCGCGCCGAGCGCGGAGCTGAACAGGCCGAGGGCGGTGCCGTAGCCTTCGAGGAGCGTGGTGGCGTCCATCGCCGTCAGCACGCTCTTGAGGCCGGTGTCGATGAGCCTGAACTGCAGGCCGATGCCGAGCGAAATGATGATCGACGGCATGATGAGGCTCGCCACGGTGACGAAAAAGAGCGCGTTGCTTCCCGCGAGCTTCTTGCGGAACGCGAGGCCGGCCAGCACCGACAGCACCACGGTGAAGCCCATCACCACCGCGCCCAGCGCCAGCGAGCGCCTGAAGGCCGCGCCGATGTCGACGGTGCCCAGGCCCTCGGCCAGCTTGTGGAACCAGTGCAGCGAGACGCCGCGCAGCGGAAAGGTGAGGCCGCCTTCAGGGCCCTGGAAGCTCAGGATGAAGATCGTGATCATCGGGCCGTAGAGGAACAGCACGAAGAGGGTGAACACGATTGCCAATGGCCAGAAGCCTGGGCTTCTCTGTTCTCCTATGCGTTGGCTCATTTGTGTTGTCTTTCTTTCGGGGCGCGTGCACAGGCCACCGGGTACTCCCCTCCGCGAATGTCCCCCGGCCTGCGGCCTCCTCCTTGATTTCGCTGCGGGGAGCACCCGATGCCCTGTGCACACCGGGCGCTGCGCTTGTTCCGCTCGACCAACGACTGCTCTGAATAACGCTCCCGGCGATGGGGTGCCTTGCGCAGCGAAATAAAGGAGGAGCCCGAAGGGCGGGGGACATTCGCGGAGCAAGGTACCCCGTCGCCGGGAGCGCGCCACGAACAGCCGCGTTCAGACCCATCAACGCGACGGACGACAAAGCAAGGCTTCATCTCAGAGTTCTTTGCGTATATCGACAAGCCGAGTGAGTCCCCAGATGATCATCAGCACCACCGCCAACAGAATCATCGCGTTGGCCGCGGCCAGCGGAAATTGCAGGTACGAGGTCTGCACCTGGATGATCTTGCCGATCGATGCGATCTGCTGGCCTCCCATCACGCCGATGGTCACGAAGTCGCCCATCACAATGGTGATGACAAAGATCGAACCGATCAGGATGCCGGTGCGCGACAGCGGCACCACGACGTTCCACAGCGTCTGCCAGCCCGAGGCGCCCGCGTCGCTCGCGGCTTCGAGCAGCGAGCGGTCGATGCGCATCATGCTGTTGAAGATCGGAACGATCATGAACATCGTGTAGAGGTGCACAAAAGCGAGCACCACTGAAAAGTCGGAGAACAGCAGCCACTCGACGGGCTGGCTCACGACGCCCAGGCCCATCAACCCCTGATTGGCCAAACCGTTGCGCCCCAGCAGCGGCACCCACGAGATCATGCGGATCACGTTCGAGGTCCAGAACGGCACCGTGCACAGCACGAACAGCACCGTCTGCATCGTCGATGAACGCACGTGGAACGCGAGAAAATACGCCACCGAAAAACCGACGAGCAGGGTGATGCCCCACACCAGCAGGCAGAACTTGAAAGTGCTCAGGTAGGTGTTGAGCGTGACGCACAGGTCGCCGTTGTCGGTGAGCTGCGAGCAGCCCTCGAACAGGCTCGCGTAGTTGCGCAGCGTCACCGCCGGAATCAACTCGTACTCGTTGAAATTCCACAGGCTGACCATCGCGATCAGCGCCAGTGGAATCAAGAAGAACAGCAAGAAAACCAGCGCAAACGGCGCCGCCTGCCACCATGCCTTCACGGCATGGACGGACGGGCTGGGCGCGTGCGCGCTGGCGGTCGGAGCGCTCACAGGGTCAAGCGGCGACGAACTCGTTCCACTTGCGGACCATGTATTCGTTCTCGTCCATCACGGCGTTCCAGCAGGCGATGCCGCCCATGCGCTGTTCGTAGCTGCCACCGTCGCGCACCGCGCCGGCCTTGGCCAGCAGGTCGCCGTTCGGGCCCTTGATGTCTTGCGAGGCGGCCTTGCCTTCCATCCAGTAGGCCCATTCGTAGGCTTCCATCTTGGCCTTGGCGGTGTCGAGCACCGCGCTGTAGTAGCCCTGGCGGTTGAGGTACGCGCCGGCCCAGCCGTCGAGGAACCAGTTGATGAATTCATAGGCGCCATCGAGCTTCTTGCCCGACAGCGTGGCCGGCAGGCCGAAGCCGGCCGCCCAGGCGCGGTAGCCTTCCTTGAGCGGCTGGAAGTTGCAGGCAATGCCCTTGGTGCGCACGGCCGTGACGGCCGGCGACCACATCGACTGGATCACCACCTCGCCCGAGGCCATCAGGTTGACCGACTCGTTGAAGTCCTTCCACAGCGCGCGGAACTGTCCGGCCTTTTTCGCTTCGATCAGGGTCTTGATCGTCAGGTCGATCTCGGCCTTGGTCATGTTGCCCTTGTCCTTGTACTTGTGGATGCCCTTGGCCTCCACCACCATTGCGGCGTCCATGATGCCGATCGAAGGAATGTTCAGGATCGCGGCCTTGCCCTTGAACTCGGGGTTCAGCAGCTCGGCCCACGAACCGATGGGCCGTTTGATGAGGTCGGGGCGAATGCCCAGCGTGTCGGCGTTGTAGACCGTCGGAATGAGCGACATGAACTGCGTCGGCTCGGCCGCGAACTTCTTCGACTTCTCGCCTTCGAGATAGATCACCTTCTTGGGCGCGGTGCCCTGGTCGCCCACCGCCTTGCCGGCGACTTCGCCCTTGGTGAAAAGCGTGGTGATCTTGTCGGCGTTCTTGATCTTCCTGGTGTCGATGCCTTTCAGGTTGCCCGTGGGCACGATCTTCTTGAGCGAAAAGAATTCGGTGTCGATCAGGTCGAAGCTGTTGGGCGCGGTCACGGCGCGCTTGGTCACGTCGTCGGTGGTCACGGCCACGTACTGGATCTCGATGCCGGTGTCGGCCTTGAACTTCTCGGCAATGGCCTTGTCCTGGTTCACCGCGGTTCCCAGGTAGCGCAGCACGATCTTTTCCTGCGCATGTACGAAGGGCGCGATGCCCGTGGCCAGAATGCCGGCGGTGCCTTGCAGCAGGGTGCGACGCTGGAGGCCGGCGGACGAGTCGATGGGGTCGGTCATGGAAGAGTCTCCGTTGAAAAAACAGGGAAGGGAACGCGGAAGAAAAAGGAAGGCGGGCAATGCGTGAATCGCCGCGCGCTCACAGCGGCATGCTGGCGAGCGCGGCCATGTCGTCGCGCACGGCGCCTTCGTGGACCGGCGCCGGTTCCCGCGCAGCCGGCGGTTTGGCACCCGGGCCGAGAGCACGCGCGTCGGCTTCGGCCCAGGCGAGGCGCACTGCATCGCCCGGCGCATGGGGGATCGCAAGAAAGGCGGCTTCACCGAGCAGCACCGAGACGTTGCCGCGGTTCGGCGCGGCGTCTTGCAGCGCGAGGCCGAGCAACACGTAGGTGCCCTGGTATTCGACGTCGGTCACCGTCGCGGCCAGGCCACCGGGGGCGCCGGTGCCCGACGACGGGATGATCCGCATGTGGTCGTTGCGCACCGCAATCGGGCCGGCCGGCGTGTCGAACACGTTGTGGCCGCCCATGAAGCGCGCCACGAATTCGTTTGCAGGGCGGTTGTAGACCTGGTGCGGCGAGCCGACCTGTTCGATCACGCCGTGGTTCATCACCACCATGGTGTCGGCCAGCGCCATGGCTTCTTCCTGCGAATGCGTCACGTGAACGAAAGTCAGCCCCAGTTCCTTCTGCCAGCGCCGCAACTCGGCGCGCATCTGAATGCGCAGGAACGGATCGAGCGCCGACAGCGGCTCGTCGAGCAGCAGCACGCGCGGCTCGGTAATGAGCGCGCGCGCCAGCGCCACACGCTGCTGCTGGCCGCCGGAAAGTTCACCGGGCTTGCGTTCGGCCAGGTGGCCCATCGCCACGCGCTCCAGCAGGTCGCGTGCGCGCTTCTGGCGTTCGGCCTTGCCGACGCCTTTCATCTTGAGGCTGAAGGCCACGTTGTCCGTCGCCGACAGGTGCGGAAACAGCGCGAAGCTCTGGAACATCATCGCGGTGCCGCGCGCGGCCGCGGGCAGGTTCGTGATGTTGCGGTTGTCCAGCAGGATGTCGCCACTGGTGACCGACTCGTGGCCCGCAATCATGCGCAGCGTGGTGCTCTTGCCGCAGCCCGAGGGACCCAGCAGGCAGCAGTAGCTGCCGCTGGCAATGCGCAGGTCGATCTGGTCGACGGCGGCGGGCGTGCCCGCGGCGTAGCGCTTGCTCAGCGCAACGATCTCGACAGCGGCGGGCGGGGGCGCGGCGACGGCGGTCATTGGCCGGGGGCGCGGGGCGCGGAAAACGATCGGAAAACGAGCATGCTGGCGTTAAGCACGCTCCATGCCACATGGGTGCAGAAGCGCCCTATGTGGGCCCGCGAAAAACCCGAGCCCAGCAGGTCTTACTTGGAGAACAGCCCGGGCCTGCCGAGCCTTCTCTTCCGGCGGCTCAGGTGCCGAACCAGCCGGCGTCCGAATCCACCGGCAATGCCGCCGCGGCCAGCCCGCGCAGCACATCGCCCACGACGATGACCGCGGGGCTCGCGAGTCCGGCGTCGGCAATGCAGGCTTGCAGCCGGTCGAGCGTGGCCGTGACGTGCCGCTGCTGCGGCAGGCTCGCGTGCTGGATGACTGCCACTGGCGTGTCGCCAGGCAGGCCCTGCAGCAGTTCGCGCTCGATGTGGCCCGCGCCCGCCACACCCATGTAGATCACCAGCGTGAGCCGTGCGCTGTGCGCGGTGGCGGCCAGCGCGCGCCAGGCGGTGGCGTCTTCATGCGCACTGGCGCCCGTCTTGGCGTGGCCGGTGACGAACACCACGCCCTGGGCATGGTCGCGGTGGGTCAGCGGTACGCCGAGCGAAGTCACCGCGGCAAGGCCGGCGGTAATGCCGTTGATCACCGTGCACTCGATGCCGGCTTCGCGCAGGTGCTCGACCTCTTCGCCGCCGCGGCCGAAGATGAACGGGTCGCCGCCCTTGAGCCGGACCACCGTTTCGCCTTCGCGCACCGCGGTGATCATGAGCCGTTCGATGAACGCCTGCGGCGTGCTCTTGCAGCCGCCGCGCTTGCCCACGTGCACGATGCGCGCGCCGGGCCGGGCATAGGAGGCGAGGATGCTTTCGCTCACGAGGTCGTCCACCAGCAGCACGGTCGCGGCCTGGATCGCCTTCACGGCCTTGATCGTCAGCAATTCGGGGTCGCCGGGGCCGGCACCCACCAGCGTGCAGCTTCCGGCGGTGAATGAGGATGTGAGTGCGTTCATGCGTGGGCTGCCAGTTGCGTGATGTGCCTGACCTGCGTGGCGATGGCTTCGGGCACGGGAAGCTCGCCGTTCAATACACGGCGCGTGTAGTCGGCCGTGGTCGCGACGTCGATCTCTTTGGGCAGGCCCGGCACCTCGTTCGATGTGCCAGCGGCCTGGGCCTGCAACTCGCTGCGCACGCCGCGCACGAAGCCGTCGATCTGTGCGGTGCGGCGCGGGTCGGACACCACTTCGCCTTCGAGGCCGCGCGAGAGCAGGGCGGTCATGCCCATGAGCTCGAAGGTTTCGGCCATGGTGCGCGCATATTCCGGATGCGTATAGCTTGCCACGACCACAGAGGGGCCAGTGGTCGGCTGCATCAGCTTGACCACGCTGTGGCCGGGGTTGCGCAGGCCCACCACACGGCGCACGTCGAGCAGCCGCTTGAGTGCAGGGTTGAGCAGTTCGGTCGGCGCAAAGCCAACCTCGCCGGACGGGATTTTTCGGATGGCTGTGAGCATCGGTATGTCCAGTGCCTCCAGCACGTTCGATGCCAACACGCGCGAGGTTTCGGTGGCGCTGCCGTGCACCAGCACCGGCAAGCCTTCGCGGGCGAGCAGCAGCGCAAGCAGCGGCGTGAGCACCGGCAGTTTGCGCGCGCCGTTGTAGCTCGGCAGCACGATGAGCGGGCGGTCAGCAGGAGGCAGGCGGTTGAGCCGCTCATGCGTCGCATCGAGGAAGCCCGCCATCTCTTCGGGCGTTTCGCCCTTGATGCGCATGGCCAGGCAAAAGCCGCCGATTTCGAGGTCGGTGACGGTGCCGTCCAGCACCTGGCCGAACAGGTCGGTGGCCTGTTCGCGCGTCAGCGGCTTGGCGCCTCGCGCGCCGCGGCCGATTTCCTTGATGTATTGGCTGATTCCCATGGGTGCCCCGATTGTCCCGCAATGCTTATGCCGGAATGCAAGGCGGCTTATGCCTCTGTCTTGTCCCTTCCCCTTCCGGGGGAAGGTCGGGATTGGGGGCAGGCAGAGCGCTCAATGGATGCGCCGCTTGCCCCTACCCCAGCCCTCCTCCGGCGGGGGAGGGAGCAAGACGGGGAGTCATGGGGCTTCCGCCATTGCCTCGGAAGGCGTCGCCCGGACCATGCGCTTGAGCTCCGGCAGGCAGGAGCCGCAGTTGGTGCCGCATTTCAGCGTGCCCTGCAGCGAAGCCAGCCGTTCTTCGGGCGTGCCGTTGCAGCGGCCCAGCTCGGCCCGGATCGCCAGGTCGGTCACGTTGAAGCAGGTGCAGATCGGCTGCCCGCGGGACTGCACCGCCACCGGCGCGCGGGCGCCCGGGGACAGTAGCAAACGGCCATAGGTTTGCGCTGGAATTTCTTCGCGCAGCAGGGTGCCGATCCAGGCTTCGGCACTCGTATCGCCGCCCAGCAAAAAGGCTTCGAGGCCGGCGTTGCCGTCGGCGCGCCGCACCAGCCGCGCCACGCGGCGCTGGCCGCGCCGCTGGTCGGCGTAGCGCAGGGCGTCGCTGCCGCGCAGGCCGAGCAGGCCTTCGATCCGGTCGATGAGCTCGTCGGCCGGCGCGTCGTGCGCGGCGGCGCGGAACAGGATGCCGCTGCGTTCTTCGCCCGGCGTATTGCCCGAGAACGGCACGCAGGTGGCAAACGGAAACATCGCCATCAGCGGCTTGAGCGCCTGGTGCGCGGCCAGCGCCGCGTCGGGCGGCAGCCAGGCCATCGCGAGCAGCGACCACGGCAACTCGGCCTTGAGGATCTTGACCGGCGTGTGCTTGAGCTCCGGCTGCTTCGAGGTGGGGCAGTAGGCCGACGTGGTCAACGCGTTGATGCCCGCCAGCGGCGTGCCGGTCGACGAGCAGCCGCTCAGGTATTCCTCGCCCCAGTGCATGGCGACGAAAGCCTGGCTCAGTCCGATCTCGGCGCTGGCGCGGGCGGGCAGCAGGATGGAGCCGCGCTTGGAGGTGAGGTGCACCAGGTCGCCGTCTTTCAGTTGCCGGCGCGCCATGTCTTGCGCATTCATCTGCACCACCGGCTCGGCCACATGGCCGAACAGGCGGCCGACCGTGCCGGTGCGGCTCATGCCGTGCCACTGGTCGCGCAAACGGCCCGTGTTGAGCGAGAACGGATAGCGTGCCTCGCGCGCCTCGGCCACCGGCTTGTAGACCGTGTCGACGAAGCGCGCGCGGCCGTCCGGCGTGGGGAAAACGCCGTCTTCGTAGAGGCGGACGCGGCCGGTGGTTTCGCCTTCCTTCAGCGGCCATTGCTGGGGGCCGGCCGTGTCGAGCATGGCGTAGCTCATGCCGGTGATGTCGAGATCGCGGCCCCGCGTCGATTCGCGGTGCTCGTTCCACACCCGTTCGGCGGAGTCGTATGGAAACAGCGTGGCCGGGCGGCCGAGCCGCTGTTCGAGCCGGCGCGCGAAATCGACGGCAATCGACCAGTCGTGGCGCGCCTCGCCCGGTGCCGTCACCGCGGGGCGCACGCGCGAGATGCGGCGCTCGCTGTTGGTCACGGTGCCTTCCTTCTCGCCCCAGGTGGTGGCTGGCAGCAGCAGGTCGGCGAAGGCGCAGGTCGAGGTGGTCGAAAAAGCCTCCTGCACCACGACGAATTCGGCGCGCTCAAGGGCGCGGCGTACCGTCGCCTGGTCGGGCATCGACTGGGCCGGATTGGTGCAGGCAATCCACAGCGCGCGGATCTCGCCATCGGCCGCGGCCTGGAACATCTCGACTGCGGTCTTGCCGGGCTTCTCGGGGACCGAGGGCAGGTTCCACAGCGCCGCCACTTCCGCGCGATGCACAGGGTTGGCCAGGTCGCGGTGCGCGCTCAGCAGGTTGGCCAGGCCGCCCACTTCACGCCCGCCCATCGCATTGGGCTGGCCGGTGAGCGAGAACGGGCCCGCGCCAGGCTTGCCGATCTGGCCGGTCGCAAGGTGCAGGTTGATCAGCGCCGCGTTCTTCGCGGTGCCGCTCGACGACTGGTTGAGGCCCTGGCAGTAGAGGCTCAGCGTGGCGGGCGAGGTCGCGAACATGCGCGCCGCGGTGAGCAGGTCGTCCTTCGAGATGCCGCAGATCTGCGCCACCTTGTCGGGCGTGCATTCGCGCACCGTGGTCTTCAGTGCGTCGAAGCCGCTGGTGTGGGCGGCGATGTAGCGGTTGTCGATCCAGCCTTCCCACAGCATCAGGTGCAGCATGCCGTTGAACAGCATGACGTCGGTGCCGGGCTGGATGGGCAGGAACAGGTCGGCGATTTCCACCGTGTCGGTGCGGCGCGGATCGGCCACGATGATCTTCAGTTCGGGGTTGGCGGCCTTCGCGTCCTCGATGCGGCGAAACAGAATGGGGTGCGCCCACGCGGCATTGCTGCCCACGATGAAAAGGCAGCTCGCGTGCTTCAGGTCGTCATAGCAGGCCGGCGGCGCATCGGCGCCCAGCGTCTGCTTGTAGCCGGCCACCGCGCTGCTCATGCACAGGCGCGAGTTGGTGTCGATGTTGTTGGTGCCGATCAGCCCCTTGGCGAGCTTGTTGAAGACGTAGTAGTCCTCGGTCAGTAGCTGGCCCGAGACATAGAAGCCCACGGCGTCGGGGCCATGGTCGCGGATGACTTGCGCGAACTTGTCGACCGCGCCGTCGAGCGCGCCGTCCCACGCGATGGGCATCGGCTCGGCACCGCGCGCGGCGCGCCGCATCGGCTGCAGCAGCCGTGTCTGGCGCGTGACCGTGGCCGTGGCCGTGAGGTGCAGTGTCGAGCCCTTGGTGCAAAGGCGCCCGAAGTTGGCCGGGTGGTCGGGGTCTCCGCGCACGCCGGTAATCTGCGCGCCGTCGGACTCGATGATCACACCGCAGCCCACGCCGCAGTAGGGGCAGGTGGAGCGAGTTTCTTCCATGGGTCGTGCCTTCGTTTTTGCGGCTAGCTGCCGTGCGGCGCCTGCACGTCGAAGGTCTCGTCGCCCAGCTTGCCGGCCGTTGCGGCGCCGGGGCCTGCGCGAGGCGGGGCCAGGTCGATGGCATGCGTCTTGAGTTCTTCCGCATCCAGGTGCACCACGCCTTCAGTCACCTTCACCGCGAACTTCGGCGTGCAGCCTTCGTCGGGCGATTTGGCGCATCCGTCGTCCAGGCCGATGGCCCAGTTGTGCAGCGGGCACGCCACGCTGGTGCCGAACACGATGCCCTGGCTCAGAGGCCCACCTTTGTGCGGGCAGCGGTCGAGCAGAGCGAACACCTGGTCCTCTGAATTGCGGAACACGGCGACGGCCACGCCCACGGGGCGCGCCACGCGGCGGGCGCCCAGCACGGGGATGTCGTCGATGCGGCAGATGGCTTTCCATTCGCTCATGGTGGGGTCTCTAGGTTTTGAGGTCGGAATACAGGCCGGTCACGCGGTCCATGATGGCGAGCAGGTTCTCGCTGGTCACGAACACGTCGGACATGAGGGCGGGCGAGGCACCCGCGCCTTCGAGGCGTTGGAGCCCGCGATTGAAGAACATCCATTGGGCATCGGCCAGTACCAGCTCTTGCCGGATCTGCGGAGTGGCTTCCGGCGCACCGCGCAGGATTTCGAGCGCGGCCAGGAATTCGGCGCGCGACTTGGCGATCTCGGCCGTGCTGCCAACCGCGTCGATCTGCATCGCGCCGGCCAGGTAGAACTTAGCCATGCGCTGCGACAGCATGCGCTGCCGCCCCGCGATGTTGACCAGCCGGCCCACGGGCTTGCCCGAAGCGGCTTCGTACTGCGTGGTGCCCTGGTTCGCGAGTGCGAGCACGGCGGCATCGAGCTTGACCACCTTGGCGGCCTCTTCCTTGTTGGGCTCCATGCCCATGAGCTCGCGCTTGAAGTCGCCCCAGGCGCCGCCGAGCGTGTCGTAGGTGCCGCGGATGGCCGGGCTCGGCGCAAAGGCCTTGAGCTCGCCCAGTTGCTTTTCGAACAGCGCAATCGACTTGTCGAGCACCTGCTGCGCATTGCGCGTTTCCACGTTCTGCACGAGCGCCAGGTAGGCCTTGCTCGCGCGCTGCGACAGCATGCGCAGGCGCCCCGCCTTGTTGATGGCGTCGTTGAGGTCGGCCACCTGCGCGCGGGCACCCGCCGCGGCCAGCGCGGAAGAAGCGATGAAGAGTCGTCTTTTCAAACCGGTTTTCTCCGCTTTTCCACTCACACGGCCAGCGGCGTGAACTGCCGCACATCCACCTGCGCCTGGCTCGACTCGAACCACGGATCGGGCTCCCCATCCAGCGCGAACTGCAGCCGCTCCCACAACGCCTTGCGCCCGGCCTCGTCTTCCAGGATCTTCTTCTTCACATAGTCCAGCCCCACCCGCCCGATGTAGTGCACCGTGCGCTCCAGGTACCAGCCTTCCTCGCGGTACAGCTGCAAGAAGGCTCCCGAGTACTCCATCACCTCGGCCGCCGTCTTCACCTTCACCAGGAACTGCGCCACCTCGGTCTTGATGCCGCCGTTGCCCCCGACGTACAGCTCCCAGCCCGAGTCCACCCCGATCACCCCCACGTCCTTGATCCCCGCCTCGGCGCAGTTGCGCGGGCAGCCCGAGACCGCCAGCTTGACCTTGTGCGGCGAATACATCGCCCACAGCGCCCGCTCCAGGTCCTTGCCCATCTGGGTGCTGTCCTGCGTGCCGAAGCGGCACCACTCGCTGCCCACGCAGGTCTTCACCGTGCGCAGGCTCTTGGCATACGCAAAGCCCGAAGGCATGCCGATGTCCTTCCAGACCCCTTCCAGGTCTTCCTTCTTCACCCCCAAGAGGTCGATGCGCTGGCCGCCCGTCACCTTGACCGTCGGGATCTTGTACTTGTCGGCCGCATCCGCGATGCGCCGCAGCTCGTCCGGCGTGGTGTGGCCGCCCCACATGCGCGGGATGACCGAGTAGGTGCCGTCCTTCTGGATGTTGGCGTGGCTGCGCTCGTTGATGAAGCGGCTCTGCGGATCGTCCTTGGCCTCCTTGGGCCAGGTCGAGATCAGGTAGTAGTTGATGGCCGGGCGGCAGGTCGCGCAGCCGTTGGGCGTGCGCCAGCCCAGGCCGCGGTACACCGCGTCGTGGCCGAGCCAGTGTTCCTTCTTGATGGCTTCGCGCACATCCTGGTGGCTCGCATCGGTGCAGCCGCACACCGCCTTCTTCTTGGGCGTGGCCGAATAGTCGCCGCCGGCGGTGAACATCAGGATCTGCTCCACCAGGCCCGTGCACGAGCCGCAGCTGGCGCTGGCCTTGGTGTGCTTCTTGACCTCGTCCAGCGTGAACAGGCCCTTGTCCTTGATCGCCTTGCAGATGGTGCCCTTGGTCACCCCGTTGCAGCCGCACACCTCGGCCTCGTCGGGCATGCTGGCGGCCTTGTTGTGGCCCTCGTGGCCGGTGTCGCCGATGTTGGATTCGCCGAACATCAGCTTGTCGCGGATGTCGTGCACGCTGCGCCCGTCGCGCAGGAGCTTGAAGTACCAGCTGCCGTCCACCGTGTCGCCATAGAGGCACGCGCCCACCAGCTTGTCGTCCTTGATCACCAGCTTCTTGTAGACCCCGCCGAAGGGGTCGCTCATGACGATCTCTTCCGTGCCTTCGCCGCCCATGAACTCGCCGGCCGAGAACAGGTCGATACCGGTCACCTTGAGCTTGGTGGAGGTGAGCGAGCCCAGGTAGCGCCCGATGCCGAACTGGGCCAGGTGGTTGGCCGCGACCTTGGCCTGCTCGAAGAGAGGGGCGACCAGGCCGTAGGCGATGCCGCGGTGGGCGGCGCATTCGCCCACCGAGTAGATGCGCGCATCGGTCACGGTCTGCATGGTGTCGTTGACCACGATGCCGCGGTTGCAGTGCAGGCGCATCTTCTCGGCCAGCTCCACATTGGGGCGGATGCCCACGGCCATGACGACCAGGTCGGCGGCCACTTCGGTGCCGTCCTTGAAGCGGATGGCCCGGACCCGTCCTTTGGACGGGGCCCCTTCCCCGTCCGGCCGGCCGGCCTTGCCCTCGTCGGCATCGCCCACGAGCTCCTGGGTCTGGGCGCCGATGAGGAACTTCAGGCCGCGGTCTTCCAGGGACTTCTGCAACAGCTTGCCGGCCACGTCGTCCAGCTGGCGCTCCATGAGCCAGGGCATGACGTGCACCACGGTGACGCTCATGCCGCGCAGCATGAGGCCGTTGGCCGCTTCCAGGCCCAAGAGGCCGCCGCCGATGACCACCGCATGCTTGTGGGTGCGCGCGGTCTCGATCATGTAGTCGGTGTCGGCGATGTCGCGGTAGGCGATGACGCCCTTGAGGTCCTTGCCGGGCACCGGGAGCATGAAGGGGTTGGAGCCGGTGCACATCAGGAGGCGGTCGTAGGCGGCTTCGGTGACGCCGCCCTGGGCATCCACGGCGCGCACGATGCGCTTGACGCGGTCGACTTCGACGACTTTCTTGCCGGCGTGCAGGGTGATGTGGTTGTCGCTGTACCACTCCCAGCTGTTGAGCACGATCTCGTCCACGGTCTGCTCGCCCGCGAGCACGGGCGACAGGAGGATGCGGTTGTAGTTGGGGTGCGGCTCGGCACCGAAGACGGTGATGTCGTACATCTCCGGGGCGAGCTTCAGGAGTTCTTCGAGCGTGCGTACGCCGGCCATGCCGTTGCCGACCATCACGAGCTTGAGTTTCTTCATGGGGTGGGGCCTTTCAGCGAATCAATCGATGGGAAGCGCTCGGGCGCGCGTGGAAGCACGTGGAGAATGGCGCCATGAGCTTTGAAGTGGACATCGGCTACAGCAGCCAGCGCGGACCGCGCGACGTGAACGAAGACTTTGCCGGTGCCGTCAACGCACCGCCGGGCGACGAGTCGCGTGGTCTCATTGCGGCCATTGCCGACGGCGTGTCCACAGGCGGACGCGGCCTGGAGGCGGCTCAGACCACGGTCATGGGCCTGCTCGCCGACTACTTCGCCACGCCCGACACCTGGGAGCCGACCGCCGCGCTCGACCGCCTGGTCGCCGCGCAGAATGCCTGGCTCGCCGATCACAACCGGCGCCGCCAAGGCAGCGCGACCGCGCTCACCACGTTGACGGCATTGGTGCTGCATGGCCAGAGCTACACGCTCGCGCATGTGGGCGACACGCGCGCCTGGCGCGTGCGCGCCGACGGCGAGCCGGCCATGCCGCTGACGCAGGACCATGCCTTCGAGCATCCCGACATGCGCAGCCGCTTGACGCGCGCCATCGGCCTGGACGATCAGGTGCGTGTCGACTATGCGCAGGGCGACGTGCGCGTGGGTGACTGCTTCGTGCTGACCTCCGACGGCGTGCACGGCGTGCTCAAGCCGCAGCGGCTCGCCGCGCTCGCCTTGCAGGGCGGTGCCGAGCAAGCGAGCGAGGCCCTGGTGCAGGCGGCCATCGACGCCGGCACGCGCGACAACGCGACCGCGCTCGTCATTCGCGTCGTCGGTCTCGACGTGCGGCAGCTGGACGACGAGCTCGGCGACGGTCGCCGACTGGCGCCGCCGCCCTTGTTGAAGGTGGGCGATGCGCTCGACGGCTACGTCGTCACTGCGCTCGTGGCCGACACCGGCGTGCACCTGTTGTACCAGGCGCGCAACCCGGCCACGCGCGAGCTGGTGGCGCTCAAGACGCTGCACCCCTCGCGCGCCAGCGATCCGCAGGAGCGCGCGATGCTTGCGCACGAAGCCTGGCTGGGCCAGCGCGTGGGAAGCGGTGGATTCGTGCGCGTGCACGAGCGTGCCGAGAACGCCAGCGCGCTCTACATCGTGTTCGATTGGCACGGCGGGCGCACGCTGGAGCAAATGCGAAAATCCGGCGCGCGCGGCGCGGTGGCCGAGGTAGTTGCCGCCGCCATCGAGGTGACCAAGGCTCTGGGCCGGCTGCACCGCCATGGCGTCGTGCACCGCGACATCAAGCCCGGCAACCTGCACCTGGGCGACGACGGCCGGTGGCGCATCCTCGACCTCGGCGTGGCGCTGTCCGGGCGCGAAGGCGCGGCGCAGCGCGAACTGCATGCGGGCACGCCCAGCTACATCAATCCCGAGCAATGGGAGGGCGCCCATGCCGATACCGCGAGCGACCTGTTCGCGCTCGGGGTCACGCTGTACCAGTGGCTCGGCGGGCATCTGCCCTACGGCGAAATCGAGCCCTACCAGGTGGCGCGCTACCGGCGCGACCCGGCCGCACTCTCGCGGCTGCGGCCCGATGTGCCCGTGTGGCTCGACCACCTGGTGCGCAAGGCCGTTGCGCGCGATCCGCGGGAGCGCTTCGAAACCGCCGAGGAAATGCTGCTGGCCCTCGAACGGGGTGCGTCCCGCCCGGTCGGTGCGCCGCCCGCCACGCCGCTGATCCGCCGCGACCCGGCCGCGCTCTACAAGATCGCGCTCGCCGTGTCGTTGCTGTTCAACGCACTGCTCGTGGTGTGGTTGCTCTTCTTGCCACGCTGACGGCGAACGCGAAAAGGTCATGGCCGCGTCGCCTTCGGTGGAGCGGTGTACTTGACCGGAGCCGGTGAGGCCGACGCGCGTGCGCGGCCGCCTTTTTCGGCCCAGGTGCGGGTCCAGCGGATCTGCATCACGCGCATGACGCCCAGCATGATCAGCGACAGCACGCCGAAGAAGACGAAACCCCAGACGTAGCTGCCCAGGTATTGCTTCGACAGGCCCATGGCATTCGGCACCAGGCCGCCACCGAGCGCGCCGATCTCGCCGATCATCGAACCGGCCACCGCCGTGCTCGTGGGCCAGCGCAGCGGCACCAACTGGAACAGCGCGCCGTTGCCCGCGCCCAGCGCGGCAAAGCACAAGATCAGAAGCAGCGTGGTGAGTGCGAGAGAGGACGACGAAATGCCCACCAGCACCAGCCCGACGGCCACCGCCAGCAGTACCACCGTGAGCGTGTTCACGCCGCCCCAGCGGTCGGAGATCCAGCCGCCGACGATGCGCACCGCGGCGCCCATGAAGGCTGCGAGCATGGTGAGTTGCCCGGCCTGCACCTTGCTCACGCCGAACTGGTCGTAGTAGTAAGAGGGCAGGAAGGTGATGAGCCCGATGAAACCGCCGAAGGTCACGCCGTAGATCAGGCTGAACACCCAGCCGTCTTTTTCGAACAGGCAGGCGATGTGCTCGCGGAAACTCGCATGGCTGTCGACGTCGGGCGGCTCCTTGGCGAACACCACCATCACGACCATCGGCACCAGAATGGCGGCGGCCGCCACGGCATACACCGCCTGCCAGCCGAGCCACTGCGCGAGCGGCGGGGCCACCAGCACCGACACCGCCGTGCCCACGTTGCCGGCGCCCACCAGGCCCATCGCCAGGCCCTTGTGCTGAGGCGGGAACCAGCCCGAGCCGAGCGACAGCGCCACGCCGAAACTCGCGCCGGCAATGCCCAGCAGCACGCCCATGGCGAGCAGGTCGTTGAAGCTCTTCACGAAGAAGAAGCCGAACAGCATCGCCACCGCGATCAGGCCCATTTCGACCAAGGTGGCGCTCTTGCGGCCGATGTATTGCGAGAGGATGCCCAGCGGAAAGCGCATGAGCGCGCCCGCGATGATCGGCACCGACAGCATCAGCCCCTTCTGCGCGGGCGAAAGATCGAAGGTCTCCCCGATGAACGGCGCCATGGCGCCGTTGAGCACCCAGATGCAGCACGAGAACGTGAAGTACAGAAAGGCCGCGAACAGCGTCGGGCCGTGGCCTGAGTGCAAGAAGGTCTTGAAGCTGGACATGGGTCGTTCAATCGTGCGAAATGCCGCGGCGCGGCCTTGCGAGGGCCGTGTCGACGGACGGGGTTGGGGCGGTATGCCGGCAGCGGACGCTGTCGGCGTGGGGGTGCTTCCCGGCCATTGCGCTGCCAAGATGGATGCAGGAGCCTGCAGCCTCACCAAAGCGGTGCTTCGTTACACCGCACCCGTATCGATGCAAGAGACGTGCCTGCGAAAACGAGCGGGCGTGGCCTATGCTTGACGTGCCTTCAACCGCTTTTCCATGATCTCCCTTCTTGTCGTTCTGCCCAATGAATTCGCCGACTCCGCGCCGTTGCCGGAGCAACTCCGGCAGGCGCTGGCGAGTGCCGGTGCCACCGCCGGCGAGCGGGCCACCTGCCACACGCTGGTGCAGCGGGCGGGGGCGCTTGCACCGCAACAGGTGCTGGCCTGGCTGCCCGAACCGGCGCCGGCGCAACAGCTGCAGGCGCTGCTCGATGCCCTCGGTGAGTGGAAAGGCGCGCCCCCTTGCGCGCTGAGCCTCGTCAGCGCCCCGCTGGACAGCGCGCAGCACGAAGCGCTGGTCGCGCTCGGCGTGCATGCGTGGCTGCCGCTGGGCGCCGTCGATGGCGCTTCTCTTTCCGCGTTGACGGTCCTGGCGCAAGCCCGTCGGGGACGCGAGGCCGCGCTGCGCACCGAACTCGACGGCCTGCGCACACGCATGGACGAACGCAAATGGGTCGACCGCGCCAAGGGCCTCCTGATGTCGTCCCGCGGCATTGGCGAGGACGAGGCCTTCGGCTTGCTGCGCGGTGCGGCCATGCACGCCAACCTGCGGCTCGGCGAGGTCTCGCGCTCGGTGATCGAGGCCGCGCAGTGGGCCGATGCCATCAACCGCGCCGGGCAACTGCGCATGCTCTCGCAGCGGCTCGTGCGGATCGCGGCGCAGATGCTGGCCGGCATCGACGTGCAGCGCGCGCGCGTCTTGCGCACGCAATCGGTCGAGCGGGTGCAGCAAAACCTGGATCATCTGGCGACCCTTGAACTGGGCGCTCCGGGTGCAGGTGCGCTGGGCGAGGTGCAGGCCGCGTGGAGCGGGCTTTCTGCTGCACTGGCGGCGCGCGCGGTGCCGCAGGCACTGGCCGATATCGACCAGCGCGGTGACGATCTGCTGGCCGCGGCTGAGGCGCTGACCGATGCGCTGGAAGCATCCGGGGCACGGCGCGCGCTGCGCATCGTCAACATTTGCGGGCGGCAGCGCATGCGCGCGCAGCGCCTGGCCAAGGACGCATTGCTGGCCTCGGCACTTGCCGCGGGCGCTTCGCGCGAGCGCCTGCTGCCGACGATGAACGAGTTCGAGGCCGCGCTGCTGGAACTCGAGCGCGCCCCTCTCAGTTCACCCGAGATCCGCGCGGCACTGGCGGCCGCACGGGACGAATGGCTGCGCCTGGTGGGTGGGGTGCAGGCGCTCGAGAGCCCTGAAGGCCGCGCCACGCTGGTGCGGTCCAGCGAGGCGCTGGTCGATACCTTCGAGCGCCTCACCGCCTGGTACGAGCACAGCCTGCAAGTCATCATGTCCTGACTCCGGTTGTGCGGCGCCTGTGGGGTCAGGCGGCAACCTTCTCCACGTGCGCCTGGCGCGTGTAGAGAAAATCGATCACGGCCTTGCGCGCGTGCACGTAGGCGGGGTCTTCGGCCAGTTCGACACGGTTGCGCGGACGGGCGATGTCGACCTTCAGCACTTCGCCGATGGTGGCGGCCGGGCCGTTGGTGAGCATCACGATGCGGTCGCTCAGCAGCACCGCTTCGTCGACGTCGTGCGTGACCATGACCACGGTGCTCCGGGTCTTCTGCACGATGGCGAGCAGTTCGTCCTGCAGCTTGGCGCGCGTGAGCGCGTCGAGGGCGCCGAAGGGCTCGTCCATCAGCAGCACCTTGGGTTCCATCGAGAGCGCGCGCGCAATGCCGACGCGCTGCTTCATGCCGCCGGAGATTTCGCCGGGGCGTTTTTGCGCGGCGGGCGTGAGGCCGACCATCGCGAGCGCCGCATCGGTGCGGGCGCGCAATTGCGCCTTGCCTTCGGTGGCGGCAAAGACACGCTCGACCGCGAGGTACACGTTCTCGAAGCAGGTGAGCCAGGGCAGCAGCGAGTGGTTCTGGAACACGACCGCGCGCTCGGGGCCGGGGCCCTTGATTTCGCGGTTGGCGCACAGCAGCACGCCCTGCGTCGGCGTCGTCAGGCCGGCAATCAGGTTCAGCAGCGTCGACTTGCCGCAGCCCGAGTGCCCGATCAGCGTGACGAACTCGCCTTTGGCGACATTCAGGTTGACGCCCTGCAGCGCGACGAAGCTGCCCTTGGCCGTCTTGAAGCGCTGCTCGACGTCGTGGATCTCGATGTACTTCGAATCATCATTCATTGGAAACCTCCGCGCAGCAGCGCTGCGGTATTCGCCTTCGGAACGGCCGTGCGGCTCATGACTTCACCTCTTCGAACGTGAATGCGGTAGCAAGCTTGATGAGCGCGAACTCCAGCACCAGGCCCACGATGCCGATCACGAAGATCGCGATGATGATGTTGGCGACGTTGAGGTTGTTCCACTCGTCCCACACCCAGAAGCCGATGCCGACGCCGCCGGTGAGCATTTCGGCCGCAACGATCACGAGCCAGGCGGTGCCCACGGCCAGACGAACGCCGGTCAGCATGTAGGGCAGCACGGCCGGGAACAGGATCTTGGTGAAGATCTTCCATTCGCTGAGGTTCAACACCTTGGCCACGTTCATGTAGTCGCTCGGCACGCGCTGCACGCCGACCGCGGTGTTGATGACCATCGGCCAGATCGAGCAGATGAAGATGGTCCAGATGGCGGCCGGGTTGGCACCCTTGAACACCAGGAGGCCGATGGGCAGCCACGCCAGCGGCGACACCGGGCGCATCAGGCTGATCAGCGGATTGAACATGCGCGAAAGAAACTCGAAGCGTCCGATGGCAAAGCCCGCGGGAATGCCGACGGCGGCTGCGAGCCCGAAGCCCAGCGCCACGCGCTGCAGCGACGACAGCACGTTCCAGCCCACGCCCTGGTCGTTGGGCCCCTTGCTGTAGAACGGATCGCTGAACACCGTGAGCGCCTGCTGCCAGGTGGCGAGCGGCGAGGGAAAGCCGGTGGTGCTCTTCATGGCGACCAGCTCCCAGATCAGCACCAGCAGGCCGAAGCCCGCGAGCGGCGGCAGCACGCGCATCCAGAAGGCACGCAGGTCGATGGATGCGCGTTGCTTTTGCACCCTCTCCGCTTTGGGGAGAGGGCTGGGGTGAGGGGCCACCTCGGCGCGGGGCACCGCCTCGCTCCGGCCCTCTCCGGCACGCGGGAGAGGAAGAGACGCGTCCATCGGCGAATGAAATACAGCACTGACCATGATGTGTTTCTCCTCAGACGTGGAGCTTGAAAGAGTCGGCATATTTCTTCGGGTCCTTGCCGTCCCACACGGAGCCGTCGAACAGCTTGCTGGTGCGCATCACGTCCTTGGGCACGGGCGTCTGCGTGGCGGCGGCGGCTTGCTTGTAGATGTCGATGCGGTTGATCTCGGTGGCCACCTTCAGGTAGTCCGGATGCTCCTTCAGCAAGCCCCAGCGCTTGTGCTGCGTGAGGAACCACATGCCGTCCGAGAGGTACGGGAAGGTCACCGCGCCGCCGTTGTAGAACTTCATGTGGTTGGGGTCGTCCCAGCTCTTGCCCATGCCGTTGATGTAGCGGCCCAGGATGCGCTGGTTGATGGCATCCACGCTGGTGTTGACGTAGCTCTTGTCGGCAATGGTCTCGGCCATCTTGTTCTTGTTCTGCAAGCCGGTGTCGATCCACTTGCCGGCTTCGATGATGGCCGCGGTGACTGCACGCGCGGTGTTGGGGTACTTCTTGACGAAGTCGCCCGTGGTGCCGAGCACTTTCTCCGGATGGTCCTTCCAGATGTCCTGCGTGGTGATGGCCGTCACGCCGATGCCGTCCATGATCGCGCGCTGGCCCCAGGGCTCGCCCACGCAGTAGCCGTCCATGTTGCCCACGCGCATGTTGGCCACCATTTGCGGAGGGGGCACGGTGATGTTCTTGACGTCCTTGAACGGATCGATACCGGCCGAGGCCAGCCAGTAGTACAGCCACATCGCATGCGTGCCGGTGGGGAAGGTGTGGGCGAAGGTGTATTCGCGCTTTTCAGCCGCGATCATCTTGGCCAGCGACGCGGCGTCCACCGCGCCCTTGTCGGCGAGCTTCTTCGACAGCGTGATGGCCTGGCCGTTGTTGTTGAGGGTCATGAGCACGGCCATGTCCTTCTTGGGACCGCTCAGGCCCAGGTGCATGCCGTAGACCAGGCCGTAGAGCACATGCGCCATGTCCAGGTCGCCGTTGGAGAGCTTGTCGCGTACGCCGGCCCAGCTGGCTTCCTTGCTGGGCACGATCTTCACGCCGTACTTCTTGTCGATTCCCAGCACCGAGGCCATCACCACGCTGGCGCAGTCGGTCAGCGGAATGAAGCCGATCTTCACTTCTTCCTTTTCCGGCTTGTCGGAGCCCTGGGCCCAGACGGCGGCGCGCAGGGCGGGATCGATTCCCACGGCGCCAATGGCGGCGGCTTGCAGTACGCGGCGGCGGCTGAGGCGGGTTTTCAGCAGGTCGGTCATGTGACGGGCTCCGGTCGAAGAACAGACAAAAGGAAGACAAAAAACAAAAAGGCGTCCCGCACCGCGCAAGGGGCTGCTCGAGAACGAGCCCTTGCGGGATGGGGGACGCCTTTGTCCGATTGCGGTGGGCAACACCCGCCGTTGGGTGCTGCCTGCCTGGGACCCAGGGGTCCATGGACTACTTCAGCAAACTGCGTGCCAGCTTTAGTGGCCGCTTTTTGCTAGCGCTTTGCTATCGAATAGGCAGCAAAAGAGCGACTGTGCGTGCGTGCGCGGGGCGCCTCGCGCGGAAAGCCGCCGCCATGCACGCTTGTTGTGCGCTGCACCATTTCGAACGCATGCGAGCCGCGGTTCAGCGCCGCGATGTCACATCCAGGGGCAGGTAGTCGGCCATGGCGAGCATCGACTCGGCGACGTCGACGAGCCGGCGCTTCTGGTTCATGGCCGTTTGCAGCAGCATCTTGTGGGCTTCGTTCTCGCTCATGCGGCGGTGCGCCATCAAGAGTCCCTTGGCGCGTTCGACCAGCTTGCGCTCGTTGAGGGAGGCGCGAACCGTTTCGAGCTCCTCGCTCATGGCCTGCAGCCGGTGCGATTGCTCCTGCACCATGTCGAGCACCGAACGTTCGAGGTGCCGCCCGTATTGCGCCGGCGCGGTGGCCTCCGCACCGATGTCGTCGAAGAAGACCGCGCCTTCGGCTTGCGGCGCAAGGGTGCCGAGCACCTCCTGGTATTTCTGCAGTTCGCCGCGCGCCTGCGCGATCTTGCGGGCGCAGAGCTCGCGCAGGTCTTCGGCCAGCCGCTGTTCGACGGTTTTCATCGCGTCGATGCGGCGGGTGCAGCAGTCGAACCAGTTCTGGCTCAGCCGGGGATCGGGTGCGGCCGCCGAAGCGGCTTGGGCGGAGGTCACGCTCATGCGGCGCACGCGCTCGATCTCGGCCATGACGGCGTCGGACTGGCTCTGGTGCCAGAGCGCAAGCACGCCGCTGCTCGAAAAATCGATGAAGACCTGGAAACAGCGCTCCTGCAGCGCGATGAGGTGCAGCCATTGCTGGCGCTGCGCTTCGTCGGTACGCCCCACCGCGAGCGACGCCGCGCCGAACGCGCGCTCCTGCCCGGCAAACTCCTTGCCCTGCATGAAGTTGAACATCGCGACGAGCAGGCGGGAAATCTCGGGGTCGGTGGCGCCGTCTGCCGCCTCGAACACCACCGCCAGCAAGCCGGCGACGAGCTTGGCGAAAGCGGCGGTGGCCTGTGCGGGTGTCAGTTCGAGCGCGCCGACGCGGCGGCGCAGCGCGGGCAAGCCGTCCAGGCCCGGCAGCACCCAGGCTATCCGGCTGAAGAGCCGGGCGCTGTTGCCCGCAGTGGCGCCCGGGCGGCCCTGGCTCTCGAGCTGGTCGAATCCGGCGCGCACTTCCTGTTCGAGCGCCAGGCATTCCACAATTTGCGGATCGCGCTGGTCGGCGAACCGGACACCGCGAGAGGCGAGAAACACGTTGGACATGCCGCGCTCCCGCTGCAGCGCATGGACGAGCCGCGCGATCAGCCCGACCAGGTCGCTGGTGCGCGCGAGCTGGTCGAGCTCGTCGATTTCGCACTTTCTGGCGGCGATCAGGAAATTCAGTCCGGATTTCATGGTGGGGAGGGGCGGCAAAGGCGTGCTGCAACATCCGTGCCGCACGGGCATTCCGCGCCGCCTACACTCCTGCGGATGCTTCTTCTGGGAATCGAATCCTCTTGCGACGAAACCGGCGTGGCGCTGGTGGAAACGCATGGCAGCGCACTGCCGCAGTTGCGCTCGCACGCGCTGCACAGCCAGATCGCCATGCACCAGGCCTATGGCGGCGTGGTGCCCGAGCTGGCCAGCCGCGATCACATCCGCCGCGTGCTGCCGCTGACCGAGGCTGTGATGGCGGAAGCCGGGCGCTCGCTGGCCGACATCGACGTGGTGGCCTATACGCGCGGCCCGGGTCTTGCCGGGGCCTTGCTGGTGGGCGCGGGCGTGGCCTGCGCATTGGGCGCGGCGCTCGGCAAGCCGGTGCTCGGGGTGCATCACCTCGAGGGGCATCTGCTGTCGCCCTTCTTGAGCGCGGATCCGCCGGAGTTTCCTTTCGTGGCGCTGCTCGTGTCCGGCGGCCATACGCAATTGATGCGGGTCGACGGGGTGGGGCGCTACGAGTTGCTGGGCGAAACCATCGACGATGCGGCTGGCGAGGCTTTCGACAAGAGCGCCAAGCTCATGGGGCTGCCGTATCCGGGCGGCCCCTGGCTGGCCAAGCTGGCGGAAGAGGGCAATGCCACGGCCTTCAAGCTGCCGCGGCCGCTTTTGCATAGCGGCGACCTGGATTTTTCGTTCGCCGGCCTGAAGACCGCGGTGCTGACGCAGGCCAAGAAGCTCGGCGCCGAGCTCGACGCCCGCAAGGCCGACCTGGCGGCTTCCACGCAAGCCGCGATCGTCGAGGTGCTGCTGAAGAAGTCGCTCGCCGCGCTCGAGCAAACCGGCCTCGAGCGGCTCGTGGTGGCCGGCGGGGTGGGCGCGAACAAGAGCCTGCGGGAGCAGCTGAACAGCGCCTGCGCGAAACGCCGCGTGCGTGTGCACTATCCCGAGCTGCACCTGTGCACCGACAACGGCGCAATGATCGCAATGGCGGCGGCCATGCGGCTGCAGTCAGGGCTGGCGCAAGCCAGCGAGCGCTATGCCTTCGACGTCAAGCCGCGATGGCCCATGGCTTCGCTGATGACCTCCGAGGCGGCGCCGCAGGTGCCCGCGTAGCCGCAGGGCGCTGCGAGCGGCCGAGAGACGGCACTGGCAGCACGTCGAGCATGTTGCGCCACAACTGGCGCCACTGCGGCCAGTCGTGGCCGCCCTCGGTGGTGAAGACGCGGCCTTCGGGCAGCGCGTCGGCCAGCAACTTGTGGTTGCTGGCGAAGCGGTCGCTGAGGCCGAACCCGAGATAGAGCTGCGGCAAGTTCTTGGAACTTTGGGGTTCCAGGTATTTCTGAAACCAGGGCCACAGCTTGCGGTCGACTTCCTCGTCGGGCAGGGGGCCCGCGGGCGCTTGCCAGGCGCGCAGGCCGCCAGCCTTGAGAATTTCGGCGCCGAGCACGCGCCGTCCCAGATAGGGGGCGAGCGCGACGATGCCATCGACCGAACCCGGCCTCGACAGCTCGTGGACCAGCGCGCCGAAGCCGCCGATGGAAATGCCGACGAGCCAGATCGACTTGTAGCCCTTGGCCCGCTGCGGTTCGATGACGTCCGCGTGCAGGCGCTCGCTGAGCGTCTGGTCGTAGTAGTAGGAAACGTCTGCGTCCACCAGCAGCGAATCGGCGGCCAGGTGGCGCTCCCGAACGGCGCTGATGAAGCCTTCGCGTTCGAACTCGTCGGGTTTCAGATAGGCGCCGGGGAGGAAGACCAGGAGCGTATCGGACCGTTCGTTGTCATTGGCTGACTTGAGGTGCGTGATCATGGTGTGCCTTAGGGGGCACCCGAATCCGCACCGTCAGGGATTCGGTGCGTTTGCGAGACGCCCACGAAAATAATAGAAGAAAAATGTGAAAACGTCACATGATGTGACGTTATTCACGGTCCTATTGTGATTAGAGAGCGTCTTCAAAGTCAAAAACAATAGTTAACGACACTTTCCTCTCGTGGGCTTTGCAGGATCAGCTGATCTGCAGCTGCGAAGCGTGGTTGACCGGCGCTTGCTTGCCCAGCTTCAGGGTGAGCACGCCGTTCTCGAGCTTGGCTTCGCTCGAGCCCACGTCGATGTCTTGCGGCAACTCGTAGCCGGCCTTGAACTGGCGCTTGGCTTCGGCCTTGCTGTCGATGCGAACCACGGCGCCTTCGATGCCGATGACGAGGTCTTCGCGCGAGAGGCCCGGCACATCGATGGAAAGCGTCCAGCTCTTGTCGTCCTGTTCCACGAGCGGCGAGCGGCGGGTTCCGGCGAAGGCTTCGTTGACGAAACGTTCGAAGGCGCGGTCATGGGAGCGGGGCGCAAAGCGGGCGGTGCGAAGGGTGGGTGCGAAAAACATGGGAGAACTCCTGAATGAACACAATGAGGACAAGAATGTGTGTCCCTTACACTGCGCGGCCATTCAATCCTGAGTGCCGCTTGACACCACATCTAGGCGCGGCCGCACCCGTTTCAAGACAATGAACCCCCCCTTTATTTGGCGTCGCAAGGCCTTGAAATTTGCGGCGCTGGCGCTATGCGCGGCCCCCTTTGCCGCGGTGGCGCAAACGCCGCCGGCGCCCATTCGCCTGGCGCTGATCGAGAGCATGAGCGGGCCCTTTGCCAACACCGGCGAAGCCGTGTTCCGCAATCTGCTGTGGGCCGTGGAGCGCGTGAACGCGCGCGGCGGCGTCAAGCTGCCGGGCGTGCCCGGCGGGGCGCGGCCCCTGCAGCTCGACCGCTACGACAGCAAGGGGCAGAACGAAGAAGCACTGTCGGCATTGCGCGCGGCCATGGACGACGGCGCGCGCATCGTGCTGCAAGGCAACTCGTCGGCCACCGCCGCGGCGCTGGTCGATGCCATCGAGAAGAACAACGAGCGCGATCCTTCGCGGCGCGTGATCTTCCTCAACTACGCGGCGGTCGATCCGGCGCTCACCAACGAGCGCTGCAGCTTCTGGCACTTTCGCTTCGATGCGCATGCCGACATGCGCGTGGCCGCGCTGATGGAAGTGGTGAAGGACGACGCGGCGCTCAAGCGCGCTTACCTCATCGGGCAGGACTACAGCTTTGGCCAGGCGGTGCTGCGCGAATCGAAGCGCCAATTGGGCGTGCGGCGGCCCGACGTGGAAATCGTCGGGGACGAGCTGCACCCGATGGGCAAGGTGAAGGACTTCGCGCCCTACGCCAGCAAGATCATTGCGAGCGGCGCGCAGGCGGTGTTCACCGGCAACTGGGGCAACGACCTCACGCTGCTCGTGAAGGCGGCGCGCGAGGCCGGCTTCAACGGCACCTTCTATACCTTCTATGGCAACGCGCTCGGCGCGCCCGCGGCCATCGGCGACGCCGGCATCGGCCGCGTGATTGCCGTGGCCGACTGGCTGCCCAACGTGCAGACCGCGCAGTCGGAGGCGTTCTATCGCGCCTTCCGCACGCGCTTTCCGAAACCCGCCGACGACTACGTGCACATGCGCATGCAATTGCTCGTGGAGTCGCTGGCGCAAGCGATCGAACGCGCGGGCAGTGTCGATGCGCAGGCCGTGGCGCGTGCGCTCGAACAGGCCGACGTGAGCCTCTACGGACAGCGCGGCCGCATGCGCGCGGCGGACCATCAATTCCAGCAGCAGCTCGTGGTCGGCGTGATGGACAAACAGGGCAGGCCGGGCGTGCAGTTCGATGTCGAAGGCTCGGGCTATGGTTTTCGCGTGATCAAGACCATTGCGCCCGAAAGCGCCGAATTGCCGACCACCTGCAAGATGAAAAGAATCTAGAAAGTAGAAAGCCAAGACATGCGTGAAGCCATCCACAACCTCGAAGCCTCCAAGATCCGAGAGGTTGCCAATGCCGGGCTCGGCCGCGACGACGTGCTCGCGTTCTGGTTCGGTGAAAGCGACGAGGTCACGCCCGAGGTGATCCGCCAGGCGGCCATCGACTCGCTGCAGCGCGGCGAAACCTTCTATGCGCACAACCTCGGCCTGCCCGAACTGCGCGAGGCGATCGCCGGCTACACCAGCAGGCTGCATCCCAAGGTCGATGCTTCGCGCATCGCCGTCACTTCGGGCGGCGTCAGCGCGCTGATGCTCGCGGTGCAGGCGCTGGTCGACGCGGGCGACGAGGTGGTGGCGGTCACGCCCGTGTGGCCCAACCTCACGGCGCAGCCTGCAATCCTGGGCGCCCGGGTGCGCACGGTGTCGCTGGTGCCTGCGGACGGGCAGTGGACGCTCGACCTTGCCGCGTTGCGCAAAGCGGTCACCCCGAAGACGAAACTGCTGATCGTCAACGCGCCCAACAACCCGACCGGCTGGACCATGACGCGCGAAGAGCAGCAGGCCGTGCTCGACCACTGCCGCGAAACCGGCACCTGGATCCTGGCCGACGAGGTGTACGAGCGGCTGTATTTCGAGCCCACGCCGACCGGTTGTGCACCCAGCTTCCTCGACATATCGAGCCCTGATGACCGGCTGGTGGTGACGCACAGCTTCTCGAAGAGCTTCCTCATGACCGGCTGGCGCCTCGGCTGGCTCGTGCTGCCACCCGCGCTGGTCGAGGGCATCGGCAAGCTGATCGAGTTCAACACCTCCTGCGCCAGCGTTTTCACCCAGCGCGCCGCCGTCGCAGCCATCGAGCACACGGCAGACATCACGCCCCGTGTGGTGGCGCACCTGAAGCTGTGCCGCGACACGCTCGTGCCGCTGCTGGCCGCATTGCCCGGCGTACAGGTGGCCCCCGCCAAGGGCGGCATGTACGCCTTCTTCCGCCTCGAAGGCTTCGGCGACTCCCTGGACTTGGCCAAGCGCCTGGTCGTCGAGGCCGGCCTGGGCCTCGCCCCCGGCAACGCCTTCGCCCCCGAAGCCCAGGGCTGGCTGCGCTGGTGCTTCGCCTCCAAGGACCCCCAGCGCCTGGTGCAAGGCGTGGAACGCCTGAAAACCTGGCTGTCCAGGCAGTAAACGCGGTAACCCGGGGCGAGCTATAATCCCGAGGCTTTGCATGCCGCAAGGCGCACGGTAAGGGCAGTTCCAGCGCTTACCGCAAGTCAAACATCCCGGAACAAGGAAATCAACATGATCGCAGCCTCCATCAAGGCCGAAGTCGTCAAGGACAACGCCCGCGCCGCCAACGACACCGGTAGCCCGGAAGTGCAAGTCGCACTGCTGACCGCCCGTATCAACGAGCTCACCCCCCACTTCAAGACGCACGCCAAGGACCACCATGGCCGTCGCGGCCTGCTGCGCATGGTGAGCCGTCGCCGCAAGCTCCTGGACTACCTCAAGTCCAAGGACGCCGACCGTTACACCGCGCTGATCGCCAAGCTGGGTCTGCGCAAGTAAACCGAATCGCATGAAAAAACGCCTGGGTTAGTCCGCTAGCTCAGGCGTTTTTTACTTCGCGATCCACTTTCGGAGTGCCAAAACAGAGCGAAGCTGTGTCATTCCAATGAAGTTCCCGCCGAACTTCGCTGGAATGGCATCGTGTTCTGAGAAGCCTCCGTCCCTGCGGAACCTGTACTGAATACAGGTCGTTCGCTATCAAAACAGGAGCAAACATGAGCCTCTTCAACAAAATCACCAAGTCCTTCCAATGGGGCGACAAGACTGTCGTCATGGAAACGGGCGAAGTCGCCCGCCAGGCCAATGGCGCCGTGCTGGTCGACATCGACGGCACCGTGATTCTGGCGACCGTGGTCGCCTCCAAATCCGCCAAGCCCGGCCAGGATTTCTTCCCGCTGACCGTCGACTACATCGAGAAGACCTACGCCGCGGGCAAGATCCCCGGCAGCTTCTTCAAGCGCGAAGCCAAGCCCAGCGAACATGAAACGCTGACCAGCCGCCTGATCGACCGTCCGATCCGCCCGCTGTTCCCCGAAGGCTTCCTGAACGAAGTGCATGTGGTCATCCACACCGTGTCGCTCAACCCTGAAGTCGACGCCGACATCGCCGCCATGATCGGCGTGAGCGCCGCGCTGTCGATCTCGGGCATTCCGTTCAGCGGACCGATCGGTGCCGCCCGCGTGGGCTACATCAACGGCCAGTACGTGCTGAATCCGGGCCAGACCGCCCGCAAGGATTCGCAGATGGACCTCGTCGTCGCCGGCACGCAAGCTGCCGTGCTGATGGTCGAGTCCGAAGCCCAGCAACTCAGCGAAGAAATCATGCTGGGCGGCGTGGTGTTCGGGCACGAGCAGGCCAACATCGCGATCAACGCGATCCATGACCTCGTGCGCGACGCCGGCAAGCCGGTGTGGGACTGGCAGCCGCCCGCCGAAGACGAAGCCTTCGTCGCCAAGGTCAAGGGCTTGGCCGAAGAAAAGCTGCGTGCCGTGTACCAGATCCGCAGCAAGCAGGCGCGTACGCAGGCTCTGCGCGAAGCCAACGCCAGCGTGATGAACGCGCTGAAGGAAAGCGGCGAGCCGTTCGACGCCGGCAAGGTCAACGACCTGCTGTTCGCCATCGAATCGAAGATCGTGCGCAGCCAGATCCTGTCGGGCGAGCCGCGCATCGACGGCCGCGACACGCGCACCGTGCGTCCCATCGAGATCCGCAATTCCGTGCTGCCGCGCACCCACGGTTCGGCCCTGTTCACGCGCGGTGAAACGCAAGCGCTGGTCATCACCACGCTCGGCACCGAACGCGACGCACAGCGCATCGATGCGCTGGCCGGCGAGTACGAAGACCGCTTCCTGTTCCACTACAACATGCCTCCCTTCGCCACCGGCGAAGTGGGCCGCATGGGCTCGACCAAGCGCCGCGAAATCGGCCATGGCCGCCTGGCCAAGCGCGCGCTCGTCGCCGTGCTGCCGACCAAGGAAGAGTTCCCGTACACCGTGCGCGTAGTGTCGGAAATCACCGAGTCGAACGGCTCCTCGTCGATGGCTTCGGTCTGCGGCGGCTGCCTGTCGATGATGGACGCCGGCGTGCCGATGAAGGCCCACGTGGCCGGCATCGCCATGGGCCTGATCAAGGAAGACAACCGCTTTGCGGTGCTGACCGACATCCTGGGCGACGAAGATCACCTGGGCGACATGGACTTCAAGGTGGCCGGCACGACCAACGGCATCACCGCGCTGCAGATGGACATCAAGATCCAGGGCATCACCAAGGAAATCATGCAGGTGGCACTGGCCCAGGCCAAGGAAGCGCGCATGCACATCCTCGGCAAGATGCAGGAAGCGATGGGCGAAGCCAAGACCGAGGTGTCGCAGTTCGCACCGCGCCTGACCACGCTCAAGATCAACCCCGAGAAGATCCGCGACGTGATCGGCAAGGGCGGCGCGGTCATTCGCGGCCTGCAGGAAGAAACCGGCACGACGATCAACATCGACGAAGACGGCACCATCACCATCGCCTCGACCGATCCGGAAAAGGCCGAGTTCGCCAAGCGGCGCATCGAGCAGATCACGGCCGAAGTCGAAATCGGCAAGGTCTACGAAGGCCCGGTCACCAAGATCCTGGACTTCGGCGCGCTCATCAACCTCTTGCCCGGCAAGGACGGCCTGCTGCACATCAGCCAGATCGCGCACGAGCGCGTCGAGAAGGTGACCGACTACCTGAGCGAAGGCCAGATCGTCAAGGTCAAGGTTCTCGAGACGGACGAAAAGGGTCGCGTCAAGCTGTCCATGAAGGCCCTGAGCGAGCGCCCGGCCGGCATGGAATTCCAGGAGCGTGCACCGCGTGAAGACCGCGGCGGCGACCGTGGTGATCGTGGCGGCGAGCGCCGCGAACGCTCGGACCGTGGCGACCGTGGTGGTGACCGCGGCGATCGCGGCGGCGAACGCGCGCCTCGTTTCAACAACGAGCAGCAGCAGCCGCGCAACGAGCAACCGCAGGCGCCCGCCGGCGAGCAGCCGTACGCACCGCGCGACTCGCAAGAGTAAGAAGGGCGCAACGGCAGCTTTGCCGCCGTTGCCAACTTTTTAAATAGCTAACCACGCCCGGACGCGGGCGTTGCAGGCCAAAGACCATGAAAGCCATTGAAATCACTTCGTACGGCGCCCCTGAGGTGCTGCGCGCCGTGGAGCGCCCCGATCCGGTGGCCGGCGTGGGTGAATTGTTGATTCGCGTCGCAGCCAGCGGCGTGAACCGTCCGGACGTATTGCAGCGCAAGGGGCACTACCCGGTTCCGTCGGGCGCCTCCGACCTGCCGGGCCTCGAAGTGGCCGGCGTGATCGTGGCGGGCGACGCCGCGGCCTTGGCCGAGGCGGGCTTCAAGATCGGCGACCGCGTCTGCGCGCTGATCGCGGGCGGCGGCTATGCGCAGCTGTGCGTGGCGCCGGTGGCGCAATGCCTGCCGGTGCCCAAGGGGTGGACCGATATCGAGGCGGCTTCGCTGCCCGAGACTTTCTTCACCGTTTGGAGCAACGTGTTCGAACGGGGTCGCCTGCAAAAGGGCGAAACCCTGCTGATTCAGGGCGGCTCGAGCGGCATCGGCGTGACCGCGATCCAGATCGCCAAGGCGCTCGGTGCCACCGTGATCGTCACGGCCGGCAGCGACGACAAGTGCGAAGCCTGCAGGAAGCTGGGCGCGGACCATGCCATCAACTACCGCACGAGCGACTTCGCCGAAGAGGCGAAGAAGCTCACCGGCGGCAAGGGCGTGGACGTGATCCTCGACATGGTCGCCGGCGACTACGTGGCGCGCGAGATCGAGTGCATGGCCGAAGACGGCCGGCTCGTGATCATCGCGGTGCAAGGCGGGGTCAAGAGCGACTTCAATGCAGGCCTGGTGTTGCGCAAGAGGTTGGTGATCACCGGCTCGACGCTGCGTCCGCGGCCGGTGGCGTTCAAGGGCGCCATTGCCAAGGCGCTGCGCGAGAAGGTCTGGCCGCTGCTCGAAACCGGCGCGGTCAAGCCCGTGATCCACAGCACCTTTGCAGCAGGTGGCGAACCCGCTGGCGCGGCCGAGGCGCATGCGCTGATGGAATCCAACCAGCACATCGGCAAGATCGTGCTGACATGGTGACGGACAACACACGATGACAACGAAAAAGAAGCTGATCGCCGGCAACTGGAAGATGAACGGCAGCCTGGCTGCCAACGAGGCGCTGGTGAAGGCCTTGCTGCAGGGCTTGGCCGCGGCGCCGGCTCGTTGCGATATAGCGCTTTGCGCGCCGGCTCCGTATTTCGCCCAGTTGCAATCGCTGCTGGCGGGTTCCACGGCCATGGCGCTTGGTGCGCAGGACATCTCGGCGCACCCGCAAGGTGCGTTCACCGGTGAGCAGTCGGCGGCCATGCTGAAGGAATTCGGCGTGCGCTATGCCATCGTCGGCCATTCAGAGCGTCGCCAGTACCACGGCGAAACCGATGAAGCCGTGGCGGCCAAGACGGCGGCTGCGCTGGCGAACGGCATCACGCCGATCGTCTGCGTGGGCGAAACGCTGGCCGAGCGCGAAGCGGGCCACACCGAAGAAGTCGTCAAGCGCCAGCTGGCCGCGGTGATCCACGTCAACGGCCATTGCATCAGCGAAATCGTCGTTGCCTACGAGCCCGTCTGGGCCATCGGCACCGGCAAGACGGCAACGCCCGAGCAGGCGCAGGCGGTGCATGCCGTGCTGCGCGCGCAACTGCACCATGCGGCCAGCGAACACGCGGCCGGCATCTGCATTCTTTACGGCGGCAGCATGAACGCGGCCAATGCCGCTCAGCTGCTGGCGCAGCCCGACATCGACGGCGGCCTTATCGGCGGCGCTTCGCTCAAGGCCCCCGACTTTTTGCAGATCATTTCCGCCGCCGCTCGCTGAATGCGAGCAGTGGCTGCCATCAATTAGGAGTAAGAACGAATGAATGTGGTCCTCAATCTTTTGGTCGGCGTGCAGATGCTGTCGGCCCTTGCAATGATCGGGTTGATCCTGATCCAGCACGGCAAGGGCGCCGACATGGGCGCGGCCTTCGGCAGCGGCAGCGCCGGCAGCCTGTTCGGCGCGAGCGGCAGTGCGAATTTCCTTTCGCGCACCACGGCAGTGCTGGCGGCGGTGTTCTTTGCATGCACGCTGCTGCTGGCCTACTTCAGCCACGCACGGCCCGCCGGCGGCGGCAGCCTGCTGGAGCGCGCAGCGGTCGGCGCGCCTGCGGCACCTGCTTCCGCTCCCGCTGGGCAAATTCCTGGCCAGATTCCCGCAGGGACGTCGGGCACGGCACCGGCCAATGCGCCGGCCTCGGCGCCTGCCGCGCCTGTTTCGGGTCCGGGCCAGATCCCGAGCAAATAATCCAGTTGTTTTCATGGAGTCGCTGGCAAGAAACGGCTCCATTTCAGGGTAAACTCTAAAGCTGTTCGGAAAGCCAAACACCTTCACAGGTACCTCATGCCATCCGAACAAAAAACCGCGGTCGTGGTGAAATTGGTAGACACGCTATCTTGAGGGGGTAGTGGCGAAAGCTGTGCGAGTTCGAGTCTCGCCGACCGCACCAAATCTCACCGGCAGAAAACCTCATCCAGAGCGTTTCTGCCGGTGGCAAGCGGTGAAAATCTCCCGATGAACCTCGATTCCTATCTCCCCGTCCTTTTGTTTATTTTGGTCGGTGTCGGTGTAGGCGTCGCACCGCAAGTCATCGGCTACATCCTGGGTCCCAATCGGCCCGACGCAGCGAAGAACGCTCCCTACGAGTGTGGCTTCGAGGCCTTCGAGGATGCGCGCATGAAATTCGACGTGCGCTATTACCTCGTCGCCATTCTCTTCATCCTTTTCGATCTCGAGATTGCCTTTCTCTTTCCGTGGGCCATTGCGCTCAAGGAAATCGGCGCCGTCGGCTTCTGGGCCATGATGATCTTTCTCGCCATCCTCGTCGTGGGCTTTGCCTACGAGTGGAAAAAAGGCGCGCTCGACTGGGAATGACAAGGAATCATCAAAATGGCCATTGAAGGCGTCATGAAGGAAGGCTTCGTCACCACCACCTACGACTCGGTGGTGAACTGGGCGAAGACCGGATCACTCTGGCCGATGACTTTCGGTCTGGCTTGCTGTGCCGTCGAGATGATGCACGCAGGCGCGGCCCGCTACGACATCGACCGTTTCGGCATGCTGTTCCGGCCCAGCCCCCGCCAGTCCGATCTGATGATCGTGGCAGGCACGCTGTGCAACAAGATGGCGCCGGCTTTGCGCAAGGTCTACGACCAGATGCCGGAGCCGCGCTGGGTTCTTTCCATGGGCTCCTGTGCCAACGGCGGCGGCTACTACCACTACAGCTATTCGGTGGTGCGCGGCTGCGACCGCATCGTGCCGGTGGATGTCTATGTCCCCGGTTGCCCGCCCACCGCCGAAGCCTTGCTCTACGGTGTGATCCAGTTGCAGCAGAAGATTCGCCGCACCAACACCATTGCCCGCGCCTGAGAGATTGCCGACGATGACTGACTTTGCAATTTCGCCGGAGGTGCTGCGCGCCACCATCGCCGAGACGCTCGGCGCCAAGGCCAGGAGCGTGACGCTCGCACTGGGCGAGGTGACTGTCGTGGTGAGCGCTGCCGACTACATCGACGCCGCCACGCTGCTGCGCGATGCGCCGGGCTGCCGCTTCGAGCAGATGATCGACCTCTGCGGGATGGACTACTCCGACTACCGCGAAGGCGAGTGGCAGGGCGAGCGCTACTGCGTCGTCACCCACTTGCTTTCGGTGAGCCTCAACCAACGCGTGCGCCTCAAGGTGTTTGCGCCGAACGAAGACCTGCCCGTGGTCGACTCGCTCCAGCCCGTCTGGAGTGCCGCGACCTGGTTCGAGCGCGAAGCCTTCGATCTCTATGGCATCGTGTTCGAAGGCCACGACGACCTGCGCCGCATCCTCACCGACTACGGCTTCATCGGCCATCCGTTCCGCAAGGACTTCCCGGTCTCGGGGCACGTCGAAATGCGCTACGACGAAGAGCAGAAGCGCGTCATCTACCAGCCGGTCTCGATCGAGCCGCGGGAAATCACCCCACGCGTGATTCGCGAAGACAACTACGGCAGCGGTTTGCACTGATGTTTTACCCCCACGCTCATCACTTCGTGTATTCACTGCCCCCCGAGGGGGCGCAGACCGCCCTTGGGGCGGCCCGGCGGGAGGTCTAATGGCCGAAATCAAGAACTACACACTCAACTTCGGCCCTCAGCATCCCGCAGCGCACGGCGTGCTGCGCCTGGTGCTCGAGCTCGACGGCGAAGTGATCCAACGCGCAGATCCGCACATCGGCCTGTTGCACCGCGCGACCGAGAAGCTCGCCGAATCGCGCACCTTCATCCAGTCGCTGCCGTACATGGACCGTCTCGACTACGTGTCGATGATGAGCAACGAGCACGCCTACTGCCTGGCCATCGAACGGATGATGGGCCTGGACGTGCCGATCCGTGCGCAGTACATCCGCGTGATGTTCGCCGAGATCACCCGCCTGCTGAACCACCTGCTGTGGCTCGGCGCGCACGGTCTCGACTGCGGAGCGATGAACATGCTGATCTACTGCTTCCGCGAGCGTGAAGACCTGTTCGACATGTACGAAGCGGTGTCCGGCGCGCGCATGCATGCGGCGTACTTCCGTCCGGGCGGCGTCTACCGCGACCTGCCGGACGCCATGCCGCAGTACAAGGTCAGCAAGATCAAGAACGCCAAGGCCATCGAGCGCCTCAACGAGAACCGCCAGGGCTCGCTGCTCGACTTCATCGACGACTTCTGCAAGCGCTTCCCCAAGATGGTCGACGAGTACGAGACGCTGCTCACCGACAACCGCATCTGGAAGCAGCGCACCGTGGGCATCGGCGTCGTGACGCCGGAACGCGCGCTTAACCTTGGCTTCACCGGCCCCATGCTGCGCGGCTCGGGCATCGAATGGGACCTGCGCAAGAAGCAGCCCTACGACGTCTACGACCAGATGCTGTTCGACGTGCCGGTCGGCAAGACGGGCGACTGCTACGACCGCTACCTCGTGCGCGTGGAAGAAATGCGCCAGGCCAACAAGATCATCCAGCAGTGCTCGGCATGGCTGCGCGCCAATCCCGGCCCGGTGATCACCAGCAACCACAAGGTCGCCGCGCCCGCGCGCGAATCGATGAAGGCGAACATGGAGGAGCTGATCCACCATTTCAAGCTCTTCACCGAAGGCTTCCATGTGCCCGAAGGCGAGGCCTATGCCGCCGTCGAGCACCCGAAGGGCGAGTTCGGCATCTATCTCGTGAGCGACGGCGCCAACAAGCCCTACCGCCTGAAGATCCGCGCACCCGGCTTCCCGCACCTCGCCGCCCTCGACGAAATGTCGCGCGGCCACATGATCGCCGACGCTGTCGCGGTGATCGGCACGATGGACATCGTGTTCGGCGAAATCGACAGGTGAGAAAGAGCGAATGACGACTTCCTCGACCCACCATGACACGGCGCCTACGGCGCCTTCTGCTCCTCTGAAGCCTGCGATTCTCGAGCGCTTTGCGCGCGAAGTTGCCAAGTACCCTGAAGCCGGCAAGCAGTCGGCCGTGATGGCCTGCCTGGCCATCGTCCAGCAGGACGAAGGTTATGTGAGCATGCAGCGCGAACGCGAGATCGCCGACTACCTCGGCATGGCGCCGATCGCCGTGCATGAGGTCACGACCTTCTACAACATGTACAACCAGCATCCGGTGGGCAAGTTCAAGCTCAACGTGTGCACCAACCTGCCGTGCCAGCTGCGCGACGGCGTCACCGCGCTCGTTCATCTCGAGAAGAAGCTCGGCATCAAGATGGGCGAGACCACGGCCGACGGCCTGTTCACGCTGCAGCAAAGCGAGTGCCTGGGCGCCTGCGCCGATTCGCCCGTGATGCTGGTCAACGACCGCACCATGTGCAGCTTCATGAGCAACGAGAAGCTCGACCAGCTCATCGACGGGCTGCGTGGTTCCACCAAAGGGGAGGCCGCATGATGTCACCCGAACAAGTGCTCCAGCAGTTCCAGGCCACGGGCGTCCAGACCTGCTTCCATGACCGCCACATCGAGCCGCAGATCTATGCCGGCCTCGACGGCACCAACTGGCGCCTGGCCGACTACGAGTCGCGCGGCGGCTACCAGGCGCTGCGCAAGATTCTCACCGAGGGCCTCACGCCCGACCAGGTGATTGCCGAGGTCAAGGCTTCCGGCCTGCGCGGCCGCGGCGGCGCGGGCTTTCCTACCGGCCTGAAGTGGAGCTTCATGCCCCGCCAGTTCCCGGGCCAGAAGTACCTCGTCTGCAATTCCGACGAAGGCGAGCCGGGCACGTGCAAGGACCGCGACATCCTGCAGTTCAATCCGCACATCGTGATCGAAGGCATGGCCATCGCCGCCTATGCGATGGGCATCAGCGTGGGCTACAACTACATCCACGGCGAGATCTTCCAGAGCTACGACCGCTTCGAGGAAGCCCTCGAAGAGGCGCGCGCGGCCGGCTACCTCGGCGACGCGATCATGGGCAGCACGTACAACTTCCAGTTGCACGCCGCCCACGGATTCGGTGCCTACATCTGCGGTGAAGAGACCGCGTTGCTCGAGTCGCTCGAAGGCAAGAAGGGCCAGCCGCGCTTCAAGCCGCCGTTCCCGGCGAGCTTCGGCCTGTACGGCAAGCCGACCACCATCAACAACACCGAAACCTTCGCGGCGGTGCCCTGGATCATCCGCAACGGCGGACCGGCGTACCTCGAATGCGGCAAGCCGAACAACGGCGGCACCAAGATCTACTCGGTGAGCGGTGACGTCGAGCTGCCGGGCAACTACGAGGTGCCCATGGGCACGCCGTTCTCCAAGCTGCTCGAGCTGGCCGGTGGCGTGCGCAAGGGCCGCACGCTCAAGGCGGTGATCCCCGGTGGATCGTCGTCGCCGGTGCTGCCGGCGTCGATGATGATGGAATGCACGATGGACTACGACTCCATCGCCAAGGCCGGCTCCATGCTGGGCTCGGGCGCGGTCATCGTGATGGACGACAGTCGCTCGATGGTCGAGTCGCTGCGGCGCCTTTCATACTTCTATATGCACGAGTCCTGCGGCCAATGCACGCCGTGCCGCGAAGGCACGGGCTGGCTCTACCGCGTGGTGGACCGCATCCACAACGGGCAGGGCAGGGCGACCGACATGGACCTGCTCAACTCCGTGGCCGACAACATTCAGGGCCGCACGATCTGCGCGCTCGGCGACGCGGCGGCCATGCCGGTGCGCGCCATGATCAAGCACTTCCGTCACGAGTTCGAGGCCTTGATTCCGGGCTACGTCCCGAAAGCGCCCGTCCAGGCCTGAGCGCGAGAAACACATACACATATATGGTTGAAATCGAACTCGACGGCAAGAAGGTCGACGTGACCGAAGGCAGCATGATCATGCATGCGGCCGACAAGGCGGGCACCTACATCCCGCACTTCTGCTATCACAAGAAGCTCAGCATCGCGGCCAACTGCCGCATGTGCCTGGTCGACGTGGAAAAGGCGCCCAAGCCGATGCCGGCCTGCGCCACGCCCGTCACGCAGGGCATGATCGTTCGCACCAAGAGCGAAAAGGCCATCAAGGCGCAGCAGTCGGTCATGGAGTTCCTCCTGATCAACCACCCGCTGGATTGCCCGATCTGCGACCAGGGCGGCGAGTGCCAGCTGCAGGACTTGGCCGTCGGCTACGGCGGCTCTTCTTCGCGCTACGAAGAAGAAAAGCGCGTCGTCTTCCACAAGGACGTCGGCCCGCTGATCAGCATGGAAGAGATGAGCCGCTGCATCCATTGCACGCGCTGCGTCCGCTTCGGCCAGGAAGTGGCCGGCGTGATGGAGCTCGGCATGACCCAGCGCGGCGAGCACTCCGAAATCGAAACCTTCCTCGGCGACTCGGTCGACTCCGAGCTGTCGGGCAACATGATCGACATCTGCCCGGTCGGCGCGCTCACGAGCAAGCCGTTCCGCTACAGCGCCCGCACCTGGGAGCTGTCGCGCCGCAAGTCGGTGAGCCCGCACGATTCCACCGGCGCCAACCTGATCGTCCAGGTCAAGAACAACCGCGTGATGCGCGTGGTGCCGCTCGAGAACGAAGACGTCAACGAGTGCTGGATTGCCGACCGCGACCGTTTCTCGTACGAAGCCCTCAACGGCCCCGAGCGCCTCACGCAGCCCATGCTCAAGCAGGGCGGCCAATGGCAGCAGGTCGACTGGCAGACCGCACTCGAATACGTGGCCAACGGCCTGAAGCAGATCAAGGCCGACCACGGCGCGCAAAGCATCGGCACGCTGGCGAGCCCGCACAGCACGCTCGAAGAGCTTCAGCTCGCCGCCATGCTCACGCGTGAGCTCGGCAGCGACAACATCGACTACCGCCTGCGCAACGCCGAATTCACGGCGTTCGAAGGCGTGCGCTGGCTCGGCACCTCGATTGCATCGCTCACGCAGCTGCAGCGTGCATTCGTGATCGGCTCGAACCTGCGCAAGGACCATCCGCTGTTCGCGCAGCGCATCCGCCAGGCCGTGCGCAAGGGCGCCGCGCTGTCGGTGCTGACCTCGTCCAACCTGATGGCCGATAGCGAGGCGTGGGCCATGAGCGTGGCGCAGGCGTCGATCGTCGACGCGGGCCAGTGGGTCGAAGTGCTCGCCGGCATTGCTGCCGCCGTTGGCCAGACCACCGGCCAAGCCGCGCCGCTGGCACCGGCAAACGCACCGGACGCCGCCGCTCAAGCCATTGCAGCGTCGCTGCTCAGCGGCGAGCGCAAGGCCATCCTGCTCGGCAATGCCGCCGCCCACCACGCACAAGCCGGCAGCCTGCTGGCCCTCGCAAACTGGATCGGTGCGCAGACCGGCGCCACCGTCGGCTACCTGACCGAAGCCGCCAACACCGTGGGTGCGCAGCTCGTCGGCGCATTCCCGAAGAACGGCGGCCTCGACGCCGGCCGCATGCTGGCCGCGGGTTCCGGTCTCAAGGCCGTGATGCTGCTCAACACCGAACCGGTGTTCGACTCGGCCGCGGGTGCCGCAGCCGCCGATGTCATCGGCAATGCGCAAATGGTCGTCACGCTGAGCCCCTTCAAGGCCAACCTCGAGTTCAGCGACGTGCTGCTGCCCATCGCGCCGTTCACCGAAACGCCGGGTACCTTCGTCAATGCCGAAGGCCGCATGCAAAGTTTCCACGCCGTCGTGAAGCCCCAAGGCGAAACCCGTCCGGCCTGGAAGGTGCTGCGCGTGCTGGCCAACCTGCTCGGGCTGCCGGGCTTCGCCTTCGAATCGACCGCTGAAGTGCTGCGCACCGTCGGCGAGAACGGTGCCGTGCCCGCCGAGGCCTTGGGCAATGCAACCGCCGCGAAGGCCGTGGCTTCCAATGGCGCGGCTCCCGAACCCGCGGTTGCAGGCATCTACCAGCTCGATTCCATCGTGCGCCGCGCACCGTCGCTGCAACTCACCGCCGATGCCCGCAACGCATCGATTGCACCGGCCCGTGCCGAGGAGGCATTGGCATGATCGACGCACTGCATGCATTCGGCCAGGGACTGGTCCATGCGGGCTGGTGGACGACCGTGGCCTGGCCCGTGATCTGGACGCTGATCAAGATCATCGTGGTCGTGCTGCCGCTGATGGGCGCCGTGGCCTACCTCACGCTGTGGGAACGCAAGGCCATCGGCTTCACGCAGATCCGCGTGGGTCCGAACCGCATCGGGCCGCTGGGCCTGCTGCAGCCCATCGCGGACGCGCTCAAGTTGATGACCAAGGAAATCATTCTTCCGACGGTTGCCAACAAGGGCTTGTTCCTGCTGGGCCCGATCATGACCATCATGCCGGCGCTCGTCGCATGGGCCGTGATTCCCTTCGGCCCCGAAATGGCGCTGGCCAACATCAATGCCGGCCTGCTGTTCGTGATGGCCATCACCTCGCTCGAGGTCTACGGCGTGATCATCGCGGGCTGGGCGTCCAACTCGAAGTACGCCTTTCTCGGCGCGCTGCGTGCCTCGGCGCAGATGGTGAGCTACGAGATCGCGATGGGCTTCTGCTTCGTCGTGGTGCTGATGGTTTCAGGCAGCCTGAACATGAGCGAAATCGTGAACGTGCAGGGCAAGGGCACCTTCGCCGGCATGGGCCTCGGCTTCCTGTCGTGGAACTGGCTGCCGCTGCTGCCGATCTTCGTCGTCTACTTCATCTCGGGCCTGGCCGAGACCAACCGCCATCCGTTCGACGTGGTCGAAGGCGAGTCCGAAATCGTCGCTGGCCACATGATCGAGTACTCGGGCATGAGCTTCGCGATGTTCTTCCTGGCCGAGTACGCCAACATGTGGCTGGTCTCGATCCTGTGCGTTGTGCTGTTCCTCGGCGGATGGCTGCCGCCGTTCGAGTTCCTGAGCTTCATCCCGGGCTGGATCTGGCTCGGTGCCAAGACCTTCTGCGTGGTCACCATGTTTCTGTGGGTTCGCTCGACGTTCCCGCGCTTCCGCTATGACCAGATCATGCGTCTGGGCTGGAAGATCTTCATTCCGGTCACGCTCGTGTGGCTGGTCGTGGTCGGTGCATGGATGCAGACCCCGTTCAATATCTGGAAATAACTGGAAGCGCCAACATCATGACTGCTGCGCATACCACCGGCGCGCTCGCGCGCCCTTCCAAGCTTGCGTCCGCTCCGTTCTCGCTCAAGGACTTCCTGGGCAGCTTCATGCTGTTCGAACTGTTCAAGGGGCTGGCGATCACCGGCAAGTACGCCTTCGCCCGCAAGATCACGGTGCAGTTCCCCGAAGAAAAGACGCCGCTGTCGCCGCGCTTTCGGGGCCTGCATGCGCTGCGCCGCTATGAAAACGGCGAAGAGCGCTGCATTGCCTGCAAGCTCTGCGAAGCCGTGTGTCCCGCCTTGGCCATCACCATCGAATCCGATGTGCGCGACGACGGCTCGCGCCGCACCACGCGCTACGACATCGACCTGACCAAGTGCATCTTCTGCGGATTCTGCGAAGAAAGCTGCCCGGTCGATTCGATCGTGGAAACCCACATCTTCGAATACCACGGCGAAAAGCGCGGCGACCTGTACTTCACCAAGGACATGCTGCTGGCCGTGGGCGATCGCTACGAAAAAGAAATTGCAGCGAACAAGGCGGCCGACGCCAAGTACCGCTGATCCGACCAGCCCGAACCCCGTACCCATTCGAATTCCATGGACGTCAAGACCGGTCTGTTCTATCTGTTTGCCGCGGTGCTGCTGTTCGCAGCCTTCCGCGTCATCACCGCCCGCAACCCCGTGTACGCGGCGCTGTTCCTGGTGCTCGCCTTCTTCCAGGCATCGGCGATCTGGCTGCTGCTGCGCGCCGAGTTCCTCGCGATCTCGCTGGTGCTCGTTTACGTTGGCGCGGTGATGGTGCTGTTCCTGTTCGTCGTGATGATGCTGGACATCAACGTCGATGGCCTGCGGCAAGGCTTTTGGAAGCACTTTCCGCTGGCAGCCGGCGTGGGCGCGCTCATCGCGCTTGAAATGGCCGCCGTGCTGATGGGCGGCTTCCGCCTTGCGGAACCGCCGCGCGCCGGGGCCGCCGCGGCGGCCAACAGCTCGAACACGCTCGAGCTCGGCAAGCTGCTGTATTCCGAGTATTTGTATCCCCTCGAAATTGCGGCCGTCATCCTGCTCGTGGCCATCGTGGCCGCCATTGCCCTGACCTTGCGAACCCGCAAGGACAGCAAATATGTCAACCCGTCCGACCAGGTTCGCGTGAAGGCGCGCGACCGCGTGCGCATCGTGCAGATGCAGGTCACGCGCGCCGCCGAGCCGGTGGTGGAAGCACCCGCAGATGCAGATGCGGGCGCAGCAACGGCGGCAAAGGAAAACAAGGCATGACGCTCACGCTCGGACACTTTCTTTCGCTCGGCGCCATGCTCTTCGCGCTGTCGGTCATCGGCATTTTCCTGAACCGCAAGAACCTCATCGTGCTGCTGATGGCCATCGAGCTGATGCTACTCGCGGTGAACATGAACTTCGTGGCGTTCTCGTACTACCTGGGCGACATGCACGGACAGATCTTCGTGTTCTTCATCCTGACGGTGGCCGCCGCCGAGTCGGCCATCGGCCTGGCCCTGCTGGTGCTGCTGTTCCGCAACAAGTCGAACATCAACATCGACGAACTCAACTCGCTCAAGGGTTGAAAGCAACATGAGCGCAACCCTTTCTGCATCCACCCTGCTGGCCGTGCCGCTGGCACCCCTGGTCGGCGCCGCCGTCGCGGGCCTGTTCGGCACCAAGTTCGGCGGCAACCACATCGGCCGCAAAGTCACGCATTCGCTGACCATCCTCGGCGTGCTGGTCGCCTTCATCATCTCGGCCATGACGCTGAAGTCGGTCGTCGTCGACGGCGCCCGCTTCAACGCCACGATCTACGAATGGATGGTGGTCGGCGGCCTGAAGATGGAAGTCGGCTTCCTGGTCGACGGCCTCACGGCCATGATGATGTGCGTCGTGACTTTCGTCTCGCTGATGGTGCACATCTACACCATCGGCTACATGGAAGAAGACGAGGGCTACAACCGCTTCTTCGCCTACATCTCGCTGTTCACCTTCTCCATGCTGATGCTCGTCATGAGCAACAACATGCTCCAGCTGTTCTTCGGCTGGGAAGCGGTGGGCCTGGTGTCATACCTGCTGATCGGCTTCTGGTTCAACAAGCCGACGGCGATCTTCGCGAACATGAAGGCGTTCCTGGTCAACCGCGTGGGCGACTTCGGCTTCATCCTGGGCATCGGCCTGATCGCGGCCTATGCCGGCACGCTGAACTACGGCGAAGCCTTCGCCAAGGCCGGCACGCTGGCCGGCATCACCTTCCCGGGCACCGAGTGGATGCTGGTGACCGTGATCTGCATCTGCCTTTTCATCGGCGCCATGGGCAAGAGCGCGCAGTTCCCGCTGCACGTGTGGCTGCCCGACTCGATGGAAGGCCCGACGCCCATCTCGGCGCTGATCCACGCGGCAACCATGGTGACCGCCGGCATCTTCATGGTGGCGCGCATGTCGCCGCTGTTCGAGCTCAGCGACACGGCACTCTCGTTCATCCTGGTGATCGGTGCCATCACGGCGCTGTTCATGGGCTTCCTGGGCATCATCCAGAACGACATCAAGCGCGTGGTCGCGTACTCGACGCTCTCGCAGCTCGGCTACATGACGGTGGCGCTCGGTGCCTCGGCCTATTCGGTCGCGGTGTTCCACCTGATGACGCACGCCTTCTTCAAGGCGCTGCTGTTCCTTGGCGCGGGCTCGGTGATCATCGGCATGCACCACAACCAGGACATCCGCTGGATGGGCGGCGTGCGCAAGTACATGCCCATCACCTGGATCACCTCGCTCCTGGGTTCGCTCGCGCTGATCGGCACGCCGTTCTTCGCCGGCTTCTACTCGAAGGACAGCATCATCGAGGCGGTGCACGAAAGCCATCTGTGGGGCGCGCAGTTCGCGTACTACGCGGTGCTCGCCGGTGTGTTCGTGACGGCGTTCTATTCGTTCCGCATGTACTTCCTGGTGTTCCACGGCAAGGAGCGCTACGACCAGAACCCCGACGCGCACCACGACGACCATGCGGCGCACGGCGACGACCATGGCCATGGCCACCACGACCACAAGCCGCACGAATCGCCGATGGTGGTGTGGCTGCCGCTGGTGCTGCTTGCGATCCCGTCGGTGGTGATCGGCTTCATGACGATCGAGCCGATGCTCTTCGGCGAGTTCTTCAAGGGAGCCATCGAGGTCGACGCGAACAAGCACCATGCCATGAAGGAACTCGAAGAAGCCTTCCACGGCCCGGTGGCCATGGCGATCCATGGCTTGCGGACGCCGCCGTTCTGGCTGGCGCTGGCGGGCGTGGCGCTCTCGTTCTACATGTACATGATCAATCCGGCGCTGCCCGCCGCGATCAAGCGCGCGTTCGGCCCCGTCTACCGCCTGCTCGACAACAAGTACTACCTCGACTGGATCAACGAGAACATCGTCGCCCGTGGTGCGCGTGCCCTTGGCACCGGCCTGTGGAAGGGCGGCGACCAGGCGCTGATCGACGGCGCCATCGTCAACGGTTCATGGAAGGTGGTCGGCCGCATCTCGGGCGTCGTGCGCTGGCTGCAGTCGGGCTATATCTATCACTACGCCTTCTCGATGCTGCTCGGCATCTTCATCCTGATGACGTACTTCGTCTGGTTCAAGCGCTGAGCTAAGCGCTGGAGAAAAATAAAAATGGGTTTGTTGAGCCTTGCCATCTGGGTGCCGATCGCATTCGGTGTCGCGCTGCTGGCGTTCGGCCGTGACGAGAACGCCAGGGGCGTGCGATGGGTCGCGCTGGTCGGTGCGATCGTCAGCTTCCTGGTCACCGTGCCGCTTTACACCGGCTTCCAGAACGGCACCGCCGCGATGCAGTTCGTCGAGAAGGGCAGCTGGATTGCGCGCTTCAACGTCAACTACCACCTCGGTGTCGACGGCCTGTCGCTCTGGCTGGTGCTGCTGACTTCGTTCATCACCGTGGTGGTCGTGATCTCGGCCTGGGAAGTGATCACCGAGCGCGTCAACCAGTACATGGGCGCGTTCCTGATTCTCTCGGGCTTCATGATCGGCGTGTTCGCCGCGCTCGACGGCATCCTGTTCTACGTGTTCTTCGAAGCCACGCTGATCCCGATGTACCTGATCATCGGCATCTGGGGCGGCCCGAACAAGATCTACGCGGCGTTCAAGTTCTTCATCTACACCTTGCTCGGCTCGCTGCTGATGCTGGTGGCGCTGATCTACCTGTACAACAAGTCGGGCGGCAGCTTCGACATCCTGAGCTGGCACAAGCTGCCGCTGGGTTCGACGGCGCAGACCTTCCTGTTCTTCGCGTTCTTTGCCGCCTTTGCCGTCAAGGTGCCGATGTGGCCGGTTCATACCTGGCTGCCCGATGTGCACGTCGAGGCGCCGACCGGCGGCTCGGCCGTGCTGGCGGCAATCATGCTGAAGCTCGGTGCCTACGGCTTCCTGCGCTTCTCGATGCCGATTGCGCCCGATGCTTCGCACGAATGGGCCTGGCTCATGATCGCGCTGTCGCTCATCGCCGTGATCTACGTCGGCCTGGTGGCGTTGGTGCAGGAAGACATGAAGAAGCTCGTGGCTTATTCGTCGGTCGCCCACATGGGCTTCGTGACGCTCGGCTTCTTCATCTTCAACGAGCTGGGCGTGTCGGGCGGCATCGTGCAGATGATTGCGCACGGCTTCGTCTCGGGCGCCATGTTCCTCGGCATCGGCGTGCTGTACGACCGCGTGCATTCGCGCCAGATCGCCGACTACGGCGGCGTGGTCAACACCATGCCCAAGTTCGCCGCGTTCGCGCTGCTGTTCGCCATGGCCAACTGCGGCCTGCCGGGCACCGCCGGATTCGTGGGCGAGTGGATGGTCATCCTGGGCGCGGTCAAGTACAACTTCTGGATCGGCCTCGGCTCTGCAACGGCACTGATCTTCGGCGCGGCCTACACCCTCTGGATGTACAAGCGCGTTTACCTCGGCCCGGTCGGCAACGACCACGTCAAGGAACTCACCGACATCAACGCCCGCGAGTTCCTCATGCTGTCGCTGCTGGCCATTGCCGTGCTGTGGATGGGCATCTATCCGAAGCCGTTCACCGATGTGATGGACGTTTCCGTGACGGAGCTCCTGCGCCATGTGGCAACGTCCAAACTGCCCTGATTCCACGCTGAAGAAGAGAACGAGATGATTGACAAACTCAGCTGGGTCGCGATCTACCCCGAAATCGTGCTGCTGGTCATGGCCTGCATCATTGCGCTGGTCGACCTGTCGGACACGAGCCCGCGCCGCACGCGCACCTACATCCTGACGCTGCTCACGCTGGCCGTGGTGGCCGTTTTGACCGGCATCACGGCCAACGACGGCAAGACGATCTACGGTTTCGGCGGCATGGTCGTGAGCGACCCCATGGGCAACTGGCTCAAGTGCTTCGCCACCGTGGCGCTGATGGTCACGCTGGTGTACGGCCGCCCCTATGCGGCCGACCGCGAAATGCTGCGCGGCGGCGAACTGTTCACCATCAGCATGTTCGCGCTGCTGGGCATGTTCGTGATGATCTCGGGCAGCAACTTCCTCCTGATCTACCTGGGCCTCGAACTGCTCACGCTGTCGAGCTATGCGCTGGTGGCGCTGCGCCGCGACAACGCGGTGGCCAGCGAAGCGGCCATGAAGTACTTCGTGCTCGGCGCCATGGCCAGCGGCTTCCTGCTCTACGGCCTCTCGATGCTGTACGGCGCGACCGGCTCGCTCGACACCAACGAAGTGTTCAAGATCATCGCCAGCGGCAAGGTGAACCACCAGGTGCTGGTGTTCGGCCTGGTGTTCATCGTCGCGGGCCTGGCGTTCAAGGTGGGGGCCGCGCCTTTCCACATGTGGGTGCCCGACGTGTACCAGGGCGCTCCGACGGCGGTGACGCTGTTGATCGGCGCGGCGCCCGAACTGGCAGCCTTCGCCATCATCATCCGCCTGCTGGTGGAAGGGCTGCTGCCATTGGCCATCGACTGGCAGCAGATGCTGGCGCTGCTGGCCGTCGCATCGCTGCTGGTGGGCAACCTGGCCGCCATTGCGCAGACCAACCTCAAGCGCATGCTGGCCTACTCGACCATCGCGCAAATGGGCTTCATGCTGCTCGGCCTGGTGGCGGGCGTGGTCGACGGCACCACCTACAACGCGCAGTTCGCGTACAGCGCGTCGATGTTCTACATCGTGACCTACGTGCTGACCACGCTGGCCAGCTTCGGCATCATCCTGCTGCTGGCGCGCGAAGGCTTCGAAAGCGAAGAGATCACCGACCTGGCCGGCCTGAACCAGCGCAGCCCGCTGTACGCTGGCGTGATGGCCATTGCGATGTTCTCGCTTGCGGGCCTGCCGCCGCTGGTCGGCTTCTACGCCAAGCTGGCCGTGTTGCAGGCGCTGATCGCGTCGGGCCAGGCGATCTACATCGGTCTTGCGGTGTTCGCGGTGATCATGTCGCTGATCGGCGCCTTCTACTACCTGCGCGTGGTCAAGGTCATGTACTTCGACGCGCCCCTGACCGCCAGCACCGTCTCGGCGCCGCGCGACGTGCGCGCCGTGCTCTCGGTCAACGGCTTGCTGATTCTCGTGCTGGGCATCGTTCCCGGCGGCCTCATGACGCTGTGCGCCAAGGCGATCGTGGCCACGCTGGCCAACTGATCCCGGTCTGCCCACGGTGTCGCAAACCGCATCGGTCTGGGTCGTTCTGCTGGTGGCGCTGGTGGCCGCCAACCTGCCGTTCCTCAATGAGCGGTTGTTCGGCGTCGTGCCGCTGGCCACGCAGCCCAAGCCGCTCGCGGTGCGGCTCGCCGAACTGGTGGTGCTGTATTTCGTTGCCGGCGGCATCGGCCTGCTGTTCGAAAGCCGGGCAGGGCAGATCGCCCCGCAGGGCTGGGAGTTCTATGCAGTGACCGGCGCGCTTTTCATCGTGCTGGCCTTTCCAGGCTTTACCTGGCGCTACCTCATGAAGCACAGGCACTGACCGATGACCGACATGACATCTCCCATCGCCGATTCGCACCTGAAGGAAGAACGCACGGCCAGCGAGGTTCTGCTCAAGGGCAATTTCCTCCAGGTCTGCCGCGATACCGTGCGGCTGCCCGACGGGCATACCGCCACGCGCGAATACGTGATTCACCCGGGCGCGGTGGTCGTGGTGCCGCTGCTGGACGATGGCCGCGTGGTGCTGGAGCGGCAATATCGGTATCCGGTCGGGCACGTGATGGTCGAGTTTCCGGCCGGCAAGCTCGACGCGGGAGAAGATCCATTCGTCTGCGGCCGGCGCGAACTGCTCGAGGAAACCGGCTACACCGCGCGCGAATGGGCCTATGCCGGCGCCATGCACCTGGCGGTGGCGTATTCCACCGAAATCATCCACATCTACTTTGCGCGCGGCCTTTCTCTGGGCGCGCGCCAGCTCGACCACGGCGAGTTTCTCGACGTGTTCACGGCCACCCCGCAGGAAGTGGCCGGCTGGTGCCGCGAGGGCAAGATCACCGACGCCAAGTCGCTCACTTGCGCGCTCTGGCTGCAGAACGTCCTTTCGGGCGCATGGGCACTCGATTGGCAGGACACCGCTTCGCAAGGCGGCGCGGGATAATCCGCGCATGAAGGTTCTCGATCTCCGCTGCTCGCATGGACATGGCTTCGAAGGCTGGTTTGCGTCCAACGAAGCTTTTGAAGGTCAGCTGGCCGCCGGCCTGGTCGAGTGCCCGGTCTGTGCCGACACGCGCATCGTCAAGCTGTTGAGCGCGCCGCGCCTCAACCTGGGCAATGCCAAGGCGCCAGTGGAAGCCGCTGCATCGTCTTCGGCGCCCGCCGCGGCCCAGGTACCCGCCGAACTGTCTCCCGAGGCACGCTGGATGCGCGCCGTGCGCGAGGTGCTCGCCAAGACCGAGGACGTCGGCGACCGCTTTGCCGACGAGGCGCGCAAGATGCACTACGGCGAAACCGAAGAGCGCGGCATCCGCGGCCAGGCCACCCGCGAGCAGACCGAAGCGCTGCTCGACGAGGGCATTCCGGTGATGCCGCTGCCGATTCCTGCAGCGCTCAAGGAAACGCTGCAGTAATCTGCCGCAGCCGCCTGCTGCAACGCCCGCCGATTCAGGCCGTGAATTGGAGCGCGGCCAGGCGGGCATACACCCCGCCTTGCGCCACCAGCGTGGCATGCGTTCCCTGTTCGACAATGCCGCCATGGTCGAGCACGATGATGCGGTCGGCCTTCTGCACCGTGGCGAGCCGGTGCGCAATGACCAGCGTGGTCCGGCCTTCCATCGCCGACTCGAGCGCGGCCTGCACCATGCGTTCGCTCTCCGCATCGAGCGCGCTCGTGGCTTCGTCGAGCAGCAGCAGCGGCGGGTTCTTGAGAATGGCGCGCGCAATGGCGATGCGCTGGCGCTGTCCGCCCGACAGCCGCACCCCACGCTCACCCAGGAACGTGTCGTAGCCCTCTGGCAGTGCTTGAAGAAAGTCGTGTGCAAAGGCTGCGCGCGCGGCGGCATGCACTTCGTCGGCCGTCGCGTCGGGGCGGCCGTAGCGGATGTTCTCGAAAGCGCTGGCCGAGAAGATCACCGCGTCCTGCGGCACCAGGCCGATGCGGGTGCGCAAGTCGGGCAACGCGAGCGATGCCAGCGGGGCGCCGTCGAGCAGCAGCCGTCCAGACTGGGGGTCGTAGTAGCGCAGCAGCAGCTGGAACACCGTGCTCTTGCCCGCACCGCTCGAGCCCACCAGCGCCACCGTTTCGCCAGGCGCGACGTCCAGGCTGAAGTCTTTCAGCGCCGGGGTGCCGGGTCTGGAGGGGTAGTGGAAAGTCACCGCGTCGAACTTGACCGCGCTGCCCGCGACCGGAACGGGCGCAGCCGCGGGATCGGCCGGCGAAACGATGGCCGCCGGCGCATGCAGCAGTTCCATCAGGCGCTCGGTGGCACCGGCGGCGCGCAGCAGATCGCCGTAGACCTCGCCGAGCACCGCAGTGGCGCTCGCAAGAATGGCGACATACACCACGGTCTGGCCGAGATGGCCGGCCGTGATGTCGCCGCGCAGCACGGCTTGCGTGCCTTGATACAGGCCCCAGAGCAGCGCCGCCGAGGTGGCGATGATGATGAAGGCCACCAGCACCGAGCGCGCCTTCGTGCGCCGCACGGCGGTTCTGAACGCGTTCTCGGTCGAGGCATTGAAGCGGCCGGCCTCGCGCGCTTCGGCGGTGTAGCTTTGCACCACCGGAATCGCGTTGAGCACCTCGGCCGCGATGGCGCTCGAATCGGCCACCCGGTCCTGGCTGGCGCGCGAGAGCTTGCGCACGCGCCGGCCGAACCACATGCTCGGCAGCACCACCAGCACCAGGATGCCCAGCACCTGGACCATCACATAGGGATTGGTCCAGATCAGCACCGCCAGCGCGCCCACGCCCATGACGGCGTTGCGCAGACCCATGCTCAACGACGAGCCGACCACCGTCTGTACCAGCGTGGTGTCGGCCGTCAGGCGCGACAGTACTTCACCGGTCTGCGTGGTCTCGAAAAAGGCCGGGCTCTGGCGCAGCACATGGCCGTAGACCGCGTTGCGCAGGTCGGCCGTCACGCGCTCGCCGAGCCAGCTCACCGTGTAGAAGCGCGCGGCCGAAAAAAGGCCCAGCGCCACGGCCACGGCGAAAAGGGCGCCGAAGTGCTCGCGCAGCGCCATGGTCTGCGCGCCTTTGTCGGCGCTGATCAATCCACCGTCGATCAGGCTGCGCAGCGCCAGCGGAAACACCAGCGTCGTGACGGCCGCCAGCACCAGAAAAATGCCCGCGAGCACGATCTGAACGCGGTAGGGCCGAAGAAAAGGGCTCAGGCCCGACAGCGATCGGGGCGAGCCCTTGGCCGGTGGAGACAGGGGAGAGGAAGCCATGGCGCGGATTCTACCGACCCTTGCCCGCACAAAGGCGGCCTTGACAATAATTGCTTGGGCAATTAATATTTGCCTCATGAGCGATGCAGAAACCCCGCAAGTCCCGCCCCCCTCCGGCGACCCCGAGCGGCGGCCGGCCGACTTCTACCGTGCCGAAACCTACAAGGCCGAGGAAAGCATCGGGTATTTGATGCGGCGCATATTGAGCGCTGTGGCCCAGGCCGTGGAAACCCGCATGTGCGAACCTGGCAGCCCTACCTTTCCCCAATGGTTGCCCCTGTACAAGGTGCACGTCGGTGCCGCCACTACGGTGGCCGAGTTGGCCCGGGCCTGCGAGCTCGACGCCGGGGCCATGACGCGCCTGCTCGACCGCCTCGAGGCCAAGGGGCTGTGCCGCCGCGTCCGCTCGGTGGAAGACCGCCGCGTGGTCAATATCGAACTGACCGAAGAGGGGCGTGCCGCCGCCAAGGAAGTTCCGCACGTGCTGAGCCGCGTGCAGAACGAGCACCTGGCGGGTTTCACCAACGAAGAGTGGGAGCAGCTCAAGGGTTACCTGCGCCGCATCCTCGACAACGCGCAGGCCTTGGCAGCCCGTGGAGAAAAAAATGACTGAATCTTTCGCCGCGCGCGCTATGCGCCGCACCCCCGTCGTGGCCGCCGCGCTGTTGGTGGCCGCATTGGCCGGCTGTGCCGACATGGCTGGCATCAACTCGCACGCCAAGTTGCACGATGCGTCGTCGGTCGGCATTGCCGCTGACACCAACGCTGCGGTTGTGCCCGGTGTCGACAGCCAATGGTGGCGAGCTTTCGGCGATGCGCAGCTCGACACGCTGATTGACCAGGCCGTGACCGGCAATCCGAACCTGCAGGTCGCACGTGCGCGCCTCGCACGGGCACAAGCTTCGGCGGACGTCGCCGAGTCGGCCCTGAAGCCCAAGGTCAATGGCGAACTCGACCTGAACCGCCAGAAGTTCAACAGCAACTACATCTATCCCGCACCGCTCGGCGGCTCGACCCAGAACATCGGTCTGCTGCAGCTCGGCGCAAGCTGGGAGCTCGACTTCTTCGGCAAGAACCGCAGCGCGCTCGACGCGGCCATCGGCAGTGCCAACGCCGCGGCGGCCGATGCCGATGCGGCGCGCGTGCTGCTGGCCAGCAACGTGGCCCGCAGCTATTTCCAATGGGCTCGCCTGAACGAACAGCTCGGCGTGGCCCGGCGTACGCTGGCCCAGCGCGATGAAACCCTCAAGCTCGTGCGCGACCGCGTGTCCGCCGGCCTCGACACCCGCCTCGAATTGCGCCAGAGCGAAGGCGGCTTGCCCGAAGCGCGCCAGCAGATCGAAGCGCTCAACGAGCAGATCGCGCTGCAGCAGCACGCACTCGATGCGCTCGTGGGCCAGCCCAATGTGTCCGCGTCGCTCAAGCCGCCGATGGTGGAAGCCGTCAAGCCGATGCCCCTGCAAGCCAACATTCCGGCCGACCTGCTGGGCCGCCGTGCCGACATTGCCGCCGCGCGTTGGCGGGTCGAGGCCGCCACGAGCGACGTGGCCAATGCCAAGACCCAGTTCTATCCCAACGTGAACCTCACGGCCTTCGTCGGTTTCCAGAGCCTGGGTTTCGGCAAGCTGCTCAAGTCGGGCAGCGAGCAGTGGGGCGTGGGCCCCGCCATCCATCTGCCGATCTTCGAAGGCGGCCGGCTGCGCGCCAACCTGCGCGGCAAGGCGGCCGATCTCGACGCGGCCATCGAGAGCTACAACGCCGCCGTGCTCGATGCCGTGCGCGACGCGGCCGACCAGGTGTCGAGCGCGCAGTCCATCGCGCGCCAGCAGGCCGAACAGCGCGATGCGCAGACCGCGGCCGAAGGCGCCTACGACATCGCCGTGCAGCGCTATCGCGCCGGCCTCGGCAACTACCTCAACGTGCTGACCGCGGAAACCGCCGTGCTCGCGCAGCGCCGGCTGGCCGTGGACCTTGCCGCGCGCGCACTCGACACGCAAGTGGGCCTGGCGCGCGCGCTCGGCGGCGGCTGGCAGCCGCCGGCGACGGCCACCGCCACGGCACCGGCTTCATCGGCCGCACTGAACTGAACTGAACCGACTTTTTCGTCTTCGGAAAGAACTTCATCATGAGCGATAACAACACTCCGACGCCCGCTGCCACGGCAGCCCCCGCAACGCCTGAAGCACCCGCCGGCAACGGCAAGCGCCGCCGCGCACTGACCGCGCTCGCGGCCGTGGTGATCGTCGCAGGCGGCGGCTGGGGCGTCTACGAATGGCTGGTGGCCAGCCACTACGAGGACACCGACAACGCCTACGTGCAGGGCAACGTGATCCAGATCACGCCGCAGATCGGCGGCACCGTCATGGCCATCAGCGCCGACGACACCGACTTCGTGAAGGCCGGCCAGCCGCTGGTGCAGCTGGACCCCGCCGATGCCAAGGTGGCGCTCGAGCAGGCCGAGGCCGCGCTCGCGCAGGCGGTGCGCCAGGTGCGCACGCTCTACGCCAACAACGGTTCGCTGGCCGCGCAGGTCACGCTGCGCCAGTCCGATATCGTCAAGGCGCAGAGCGACATTGCCAAGGCGCAGGACGACCTGCAGCGCCGCCGTGCGCTGTCGGGCAATGGTGCGGTCTCCAAGGAAGAGCTCAACCACGCTGAAACGCAGCTGGCCAATGCCAGGAGCGCGCTGGCCGCTGCCCAGGCCGGCGTAGTCGCCGCGCGCGAGCAGCTGGCAAGCAACCAGTCGCTGACCGAGGGCACCAGCGTGGCCCAGCACCCGAGCGTGCTGGCCGCTGCCGCCAAGGTGCGCGAGGCGTACCTGGCCACCCAGCGCGTGGCCATGCCCGCACCGGTCGACGGCTATGTCGCCAAGCGCACCGTGCAGCTCGGCCAGCGCGTGGCCGCCGGCACGCCGATGATGTCGATCGTGCCGCTGAACCAGCTGTGGGTCGACGCGAACTTCAAGGAAGTGCAGCTGCGCAACATCCGCATCGATCAGCCCGTGAAGCTCAGGGCCGACGTCTATGGCAAGAAGGTCGAATACACCGGCAAGGTGGCGGGCCTGGGCGTGGGAACCGGCAGCGCCTTTGCGCTGTTGCCGGCACAGAACGCCACCGGCAACTGGATCAAGGTGGTGCAGCGCGTGCCTGTGCGCATCGCGCTCGATCCTGAACAGCTCAAGGCCAACCCGCTGCGCATCGGCCTGTCGATGGACGCCGAGATCGACATCACGCAGAAGGGCGGCAAGATGCTGGCCGACGCACCGCGCGACACCGCCATCTCGCAGACGCAGGTCTACAGCCAGCTGGACCGCGGCGCCGACGCCGAAGTCGACCGCATCGTGGCCGCCAACCTCGGCCGCGGCGCGCCGGCAGCCGCCGCAGCGCCGGCGGGCCGTGCAGCCACCGCCGCACCTGCTGGCAATGCGGCACCCGCTGCATCGCAGTCCCATCCCGGCTGATCGCCGTCGCCGGTTCTCAGGGCAACGCCAATGGCCACAGCCGCTCCCGCTTACGTCGCGCATCCACCGCTCGAGGGCTCCGCCCGCGTCTGGGGGACCGTCGCGCTTTCCGCGGCAACTTTCATGAACGTGCTCGACTCGTCGATCGCGAACGTGTCGTTGCCGGCCATCTCGGGCGACCTGGGCGTGAGCACCACGCAAGGCACCTGGGTCATCACCAGCTTCGCGGTGGCCAATGCCATCGCGGTGCCGCTCACGGGGTTCATGACCCAGCGCTTCGGCCAGGTGCGCCTGTTCATGGCCAGCGTGATTCTGTTCATGGTCGCCTCGCTGCTGTGCGGCCTCGCGCCGAACATGACCACGCTCATCCTGTTCCGCGCGCTGCAGGGCTTTGTCGCAGGGCCGATGATTCCGCTGTCGCAGACGCTGCTGCTGTCGAGCTATCCGCGCGCCAAGGCCGGTCTGGCCATGGCGATGTGGTCGATGACGACGCTGGTCGCGCCGGTGATGGGGCCGCTCCTGGGCGGCTGGATCACCGACAATATCTCGTGGCCGTGGATCTTCTACATCAACATTCCCGTGGGCATCGTCGCAGCGGCCATCACGTGGGCGCTCTACCGCGACCGTGAAAGCACCACGCGCAAGGTGCCCATCGACGCCATCGGCCTCGCGCTCCTGGTGCTGTGGGTCGGCTCCATGCAGCTCATGCTCGACAAGGGCAAGGAGCTCGACTGGTTCCATTCGCCCGAGATCGTCACGATGGCGGTTGTTGCCGTGGTCGGCTTCGCGTTCTTCCTGATCTGGGAGCTGACCGACAAGCACCCGGTGGTCGATCTGTCGCTCTTCAAGCGCCGCAATTTCTGGTCGGGCGCGGTGGCAACCGCCGTGGCCTACGGCCTGTTCTTCGGCAACGTGGTGCTGCTGCCTCTGTGGCTGCAGCAGTGGATGGGCTATACCGCCACGCAGGCCGGCATGATCATGGCGCCGGTGGGGCTGCTCGCGATTTTCTTCTCGCCGGTGGTCGGGCTCACGGTGTCCAAGATCGATCCGCGCCGCTACGCGACCTTCTCGTTCCTGGTGTTCGCGCTGGTGCTGTGGATGCGGTCGAACTTCAACACGCAGGCCGACTTCGCGACGATCATCATCCCGACGATCATCCAGGGCATTGCGATGGCGTTCTTCTTCATTCCACTGGTGACCATCACGTTGTCGGGGCTCACACCTGACCGCATTCCGGCGGCCTCGGGGTTGTCAAACTTCCTGCGGATCACCGCGGGTGCCATGGGCACGTCGATCACCACCACGCTGTGGGAGAACCGCGCGGCGCTGCACCATTCGCAGCTTGCCGAGTCGGTGAACCAGGGCAACAACGCGGCCACCAGTGCCATGGCCGGCCTGGCGAACAGCGGCCTGAGCAGCGAGCAGGTGCTGGGGCAGATCAACCGCCTGGTCGATCAGCAGTCGTTCATGCTGGCCGCGAACGACATCTTCTATGCATCGGCGATTCTGTTCCTGCTGCTGATTCCGCTGGTGTGGCTGGCACGGCCGCAAAAGGGCGGCGCGGGCGGCGACGCGGCAGCAGGCGCGCACTGAGCGCGACCGCAAGTCGCAAAGAGGGCGCGCTTCTCACGCGCCCAGCGCGCGCAAGACGTCGTAGCACGCCCCCATGGTGTGGTAGTCGGTCTTGCCGGCCGGGCTCTTCTCGTCGCTGATCTTGCGGTTGTCGGGCGTGAGGATGCGGTACCACGCACCGTGCTGGTGGTCGACGAAGTGTTCCCAGCTGTAGGCCCAGATGCGGTCGTACCAGTTCCAGTAACCCACGTCGCCCGCATCGCCGGTGCGCGCCGCCAGCAGGGCCGCGGCCGCGAAGCTTTCGGCCTGCACCCAGAAGTACTTGTCGCGGTCGCACACCGCGCCGTCGGGGCCGAATCCGTAGACGAGCCCGCCATGCGCCGCGTCCCAGCCGCGCAGCATGGCGGTGTCGAAGAAATGCCTGGCGCGCGGCACGATCCAGGCCGCTTCGCGGCCTGCCGCAACAAGCACGCGTTCGAGCTGCAGCAGCAGCTTGGTCCACTCGGTGAGATGGCCGGTCTGGAAACCCCAGGGCCGGAAGATGTTGCTCTTGTCGCCGCGGTTGTAGTCCCAGTCGACCGACCAGTCGTCGCGGTAGTGCTCCCAGACCAGCCCGCCGGCCAGTGCGGCCAGCCGGCCCGTGACTGATTCCGCGAGTGCCTGCGCACGATCGAGATAACGCATGTCCTGCGTGGCCTCGTATGCGGCGAGCATCGCCTCGCAAGCGTGCATGTTGGCGTTCTGGCCCCGATAGGGCCCCACCTGCCAATCAGGAGGAGTGGCTTCGTCGGCATAGAGCGCGTGCTGCGGCTCCCAGAAATGCCGTTCCATCAGCTGCCAGGTGTGCTCCAGTCCCACGCGCGCCTCGTCGATGCCCGCCATCAGCGCGTGCGCATGCGCGAGCAGCACGAAGGCCTGGCCGTAGCAATGGTGCGTGCCGTCCTGCACCGTGGCACGGGCGTCGTGCCAGTCGATCTGCCATGCGTAGCCGTCTCTCGGCTGCGCGTGCGCATGCTGCACGAACGCCAGGCCATGGCGCGCGGCGGCCAGATCGTCCGGACGGCCGAAGCGCCGGTACGCCATCGCATGGTTGAAGACAAAGCGCGTGCTGCTGACCAGGTGCCGCGTGCGCCGGTCGTACACCGTGCCGTCGTCCTTGAAGAAGTGGAAAAAGCCGCCCGATGGGTCGCGGCTGACCGGCTCGTAGAAAGCCAGCGTGCGCAGGATGTGGCCGGTCAGGAATTCGGGTGAGCGGAAGTTCGGCATGGTCGAGGTTTGAAAACCGATGAGTCATTGTCATTGTGACGACAGTCGGCCGATGCCGACGATGGTCCGCGTGGACAGGTTGCACTGCAGCATAGGCATTTGCCCCAGTATGCAAGTACCGGGCGCCCACCAACAATCAGGCCGCGCTCGACAGTGGCGCATTGAGAGATGGACCGCATGACCGACATATCCTTCCTGAACCCGGGCGGCTTCGCGAGATGAGCGACGTCATCCTCGAAACACGCCAGCTCACCAAGGAATTCAAGGGGTTCACCGCGGTCAGCAAGGTCGATCTCTCGGTCGTGCGCGGCTCGATCCACGCGTTGATCGGCCCGAACGGTGCCGGCAAGACCACCTGCTTCAACCTGCTCACCAAATTCCTCGAACCCACCAGGGGCACGATCCTGTTCAACGGACAGGACATCACGGGCGAGCACCCGGCGCAGATCGCGCGGCGCGGCATCATCCGCTCGTTCCAGATATCGGCGGTGTTCCCGCACCTCACGCTGCTCGAGAACGTGCGCCTCGGCCTGCAGCGCGCGCTCGGCACTTCGTACCATTTCTGGAAGAGCGAGAAGACGCTCAAGCCGCTCGATGCGCGCGCCCGTGAGCTGCTGGCCGAAGTGGGCCTGGCCGACCAGGCCGACGAACTGACCGTGAACCTGCCCTACGGCCACAAGCGCGCGCTCGAAATCGCCACCACGCTGGCCATGGACCCCGAGCTGATGCTGCTCGACGAGCCCACGCAGGGCATGGGCCACGAAGACGTGCATCGCGTGGCCGAGCTCATCAAGCGCGTGTCGGCCGGACGCACCATCCTGATGGTCGAGCACAACATGAGCGTGGTCTCGACCATTGCAGACACCATCACCGTGCTGCAGCGCGGCGCCGTGCTGGCTGAAGGCCCGTATGCCGAAGTCTCGAAGAATCCGCAGGTGATGGAGGCCTACATGGGCACCACCGACGGACAACTGCAAGGCGCACATTGACATGACCGCCGCCCTGGAAATCAAAGGCCTCCACGCCTGGTACGGCGAATCGCACGTGCTGCATGGCGTGGACATGGTGGTGCAGCCCGGCGAAGTGGTGACGCTGCTCGGCCGCAACGGCGCCGGACGCACGAGCACGCTGCGCGCCATCATGGGCTTGACCGGCTCCCGCAAGGGCAGCATCGAGGTCAATGGCACGCAGACCATCGGCATGGCCACGCACCGCATCGCGCACCTGGGCATCGGCTATTGCCCTGAAGAGCGCGGCATCTTCGCCAGCCTCTCCGCCGAGGAAAACCTGCTGCTGCCGCCCGCGCTCAAGGGTGCGGGACCGGGCATGTCGGTGGCCGAAATCTACGAGATGTTTCCCAACCTCGCTGAGCGCCGCAACAGCCCCGGCACGCGGCTTTCCGGCGGCGAGCAGCAGATGCTCGCAGTGGCGCGCATCCTGCGCACCGGCGCCAAGCTGCTGCTGCTCGACGAAATTTCCGAAGGCCTGGCGCCAGTGATCGTGCAGGCGCTCGCCCGAATGATCCACACCCTGCGCAGCAAGGGCTACACCATCGTGATGGTGGAGCAGAACTTCCGCTTCGCCGCGCCGCTGGCCGACCGCTTCTACGTGATGGAGCACGGCCGCATGGTCGAGGCTTTCGGCGCCAAGGAGCTCGACGCCAAGATGCCCGTGCTCAGCGAACTGCTGGGCGTGTAGCCGCCGCCGCGCCAACCTTTTTTCCCGTTGACTCTCTCAACCATCCAGGAGACACACATGCAAACCAAGCTCAAAATCATTGCTCTCATGCTCGGAGCCGCGGGTCTGGCCAGCCATGCCGTGCAGGCGCAGGAGAAGGTCGTCATCGGCTACATCAGCGACCTGTCGGGCCTGTATGCCGACCTCGAAGGCAAGGGCGGTGCAGCCGCCATCCAGATGGCCATCGACGACATGGGCGGCAAGGTGCTCGGCCAGCCGGTGGAAGTGCTGAGCGTCGACCACCAGAACAAGCCCGACATTGCGGCCTCGAAGGCGCGCGAGTGGATCGACACCGCCGGCGCCACCATGATCTTCGCGGGCACCAACTCGGGCGTGGCGCTGGCCACCGCCAAGGTGGCGCAGGAAAAGAAGCGCGTGTTCTTTACCAACGGCGCGGCCACCTCGGCGCTGACCAATGCACAGTGCAGCCCCTACACCGTGCACTACGCCTACGACACCGTCGCGCTTGCCAAGAGCACCGGCGGCGCCGTGGTCGACACGGGCGGCAAGAGCTGGTTCTTCCTGACGGCCGACTACGCCTTCGGCCATGCGCTCGAAGCCGACACCGCCAAGGTCGTCAAGGCCAAGGGCGGCTCGGTGGTGGGCACCGTGCGCGCGCCGCTCAACGCATCGGACTTCTCTTCTTTCCTGCTGCAGGCGCAGAGCTCCAAGGCCCAGGTGCTGGGCCTGGCCAACGCCGGCGGCGACTTCATCAATTCGATGAAGGCATCGAAGGAATTCGGCATCGACAAGTCGATGAAGGTTGCGGGCCTCCTGGTGTTCCTGACCGACGTGAAGAGCCTGGGCCTGCCGGCCACGCAAGGCCTGCTGCACACCACCAGCTGGTACTGGGACGCCGACGACGAGTCGCGCAAGTGGGCCGCGCGCTACGAAGCCAAGACCAAGAACAAGCCGACCGATATCCAGGCGGCGGACTATTCGGCCACCATGGCCTACCTGAAGGCTGTGGAAGCCGTGAAGAGCACCGACGCCGACAAGGTCATGGCGCAGCTCAAGAAGACGCCGATCAACGACTTCTACGCCAAGGGCGTGATTCGCGCCGACGGCCGCATGGTGCACGACATGCTGCTGGCCGAGGTCAAGAAGCCATCCGAATCCAAGGGCCCTTGGGACCTGCTGAAGATCGTCAAGAAGGTGCCCGGCGACCAGGTCTACACGTCCAAGGAAGAGAGCACCTGCGCGCTCTGGAAGTAACGGTTGCCCGCCCCGGTCCTTGACGCTTTTCTGAACCCGTTTCCACGATGAACATCTCTATGCCTGCCCTGTTGAGCCAGCTCCTTCTGGGGCTGGTCAACGGGTCGTTCTACGCGATCCTGAGCCTGGGGCTGGCGGTGATCTTCGGGCTGCTCAACGTCATCAACTTCGCGCACGGCGCGCTGTTCATGATGGGGGCGGTGCTGTCGTGGATGGCGATGAATTATTTCAACGTCAACTACTGGGTCATGCTGGCGGTGGCGCCGCTCATCGTCGGCCTGTTCGGCGTGCTGATCGAGCGGCTGCTGCTGCGCTGGATCTACAAGCTCGACCACCTCTACGGCCTGTTGCTCACGCTCGGCCTCACGCTGCTGATCGAAGGCGGCTTCCGCTCGGTGTACGGCGTGTCCGGCCTGGCCTACAGCACGCCCGAGGCACTGAGCGGGGGCACCAACCTGGGCTTCATGTTCCTGCCCAACTACCGCGCCTGGGTGGTGGTGGCGTCGCTGGTCGTGTGCTTTGCCACCTGGTATGCCATCGAGAAGACGCGGCTCGGCGCCTACCTGCGCGCGGGCACCGAGAACCCGCGGCTCGTGGAGGCCTTCGGCGTCAACGTGCCCTTGATGGTGACGATGACCTACGGCTTCGGCGTGGCGCTGGCGGCCTTCGCGGGCGTGCTCGCGGCGCCGGTCATCCAGATCTCGCCGCTGATGGGGCAGAACCTGATCATCATCGTGTTCGCGGTGGTGGTCATCGGCGGCATGGGCTCGATCATGGGCGCCATTATCACAGGCCTGGGGCTCGGCGTGGTCGAGGGGCTCACCAAGGTGTTCTATCCGGAGGCTTCGGCCACCGTGGTGTTCGTGATCATGGTCGTGGTGCTGCTGATCCGCCCCGCCGGTCTGTTCGGCAGCGAAAAATAAAGTCCATGAAGAAAATATCGCTCGTCGTCTACGGGGTGCTGCTGCTGGCGCTCATCGCCGCACCCTTCATCGGCTTTTACCCCGTGTTCGTGATGAAGGTGCTGTGCTTCGCACTGTTCGCCTGCGCCTTCAACCTGCTGCTGGGCTACACCGGCATGCTGTCCTTCGGCCATGCAGCGTTCCTCGGCGGCTCGGCCTATCTCACGGGCCACGCGCTCAAGATTTGGCACCTCACGCCCGAGCTCGGGCTGATCGCAGGCACGCTGGCCGGCGCGCTGCTGGGGCTGGTGTTCGGCTGGCTGGCGATCCGCCGCCAGGGCATCTACTTTTCGATGATCACGCTGGCGCTGGCGCAGATGATGTATTTCGTTGCGCTGCAGGCCAAGTTCACCGGCGGCGAGGACGGCCTGCAGAGCGTGCCACGCGGCAAGCTGTTCGGCCTCATCGACCTGAGCGACGACCTCACGATGTACTACGTTGCGTTGGTCATCGTGGTCGCGGCCTTCCTGCTCATCGCGCGCACCGTGCATTCGCCTTTCGGGCAGGTGCTCAAGGGCATCAAGGAAAACGAGCCGCGCGCCATCTCGCTGGGGTACGACGTCAACCGCTTCAAGCTGCTGGCCTTCGTGATCTCGGCCGCGCTCTCGGGCCTGGCCGGTTCGCTGAAAACGCTGGTGCTCGGCTTCGCTTCGCTGAGCGACGTGCACTGGACCGCATCGGGCCACGTGATCCTCATGACGCTGGTGGGCGGCCTCGGCACGCTCTCGGGTCCTCTGGTGGGCTCGGCCGTGGTGGTGCTGCTGGAGAACAAGGTCGGCGACTTCGGCACCTTCATGGCGCGCCTCACGGGTGTCGACTGGTTCAACACGCTCGGCGAATCGGTGACCATGGTCACGGGCCTGATCTTCGTGATCTGCGTGCTCGCATTCCGCAAGGGCATCATGGGCGAGGTCATCGCTTTCATCGACCGCCGGCGCGGCAAGGTTTGATGAAAGGAAAGAAGGCGGACCATGTCCGCCTTCTTCGCTTCTGGGGCCAGAACCCCGCTCAGGGCACCACGGTAATGCGGTTGGTCGCGGGCGGTGCCAGTGGGCTGTTCGCCTTGATGTAGGCCTCCAGGGCGTCCACGTCCTGGTCGCCGCCCAGGGTGTCCGTGCCCTGGTTGAAGACCGTGAAGTTGTCTCCGCCGGTGGCCAGAAAGCTGTTCATCGTCACGCGGTAGCTCGTGCCGTCGGTCATCGCGGTGCCGTTGAGTGCCAGGTTGCTGATGCGCGAGCCCGCGGGCGCCGAGAGGCTGAAGCTGTAGCTCAGGCTGCGCGAAGGCAGCAGCACCCTCGGCGCGGCGACCGTGTTGGTGCCGCTGTTGAACTGCTGCTCGAGCAGGGCCTTGATCTGCGCGCCGGTCATCGTCTTCACCACCAGGCTGTTGCCAAAGGGCTGCACGCTGAAGATCTGGCCATAGGTCACGCTGCCGTCGTTGGCCGGCACGAGGTCGGCCCGCACGCCGCCCGGGTTCATGAAGGCGATTTGCGCGCCGCCCTTGTTGCTGGGGGTGGTGGCATCGAGCTGCGCATCCGCAATCAGGTTGCCGAGCACGCTTTCCCGGGACGTCGTTTGCGTGCGCGTCGCCGGCCCCGAGAGGGTGCCCACCACCCGCTGCACCAGCGGGGCCGCAACGGAAAGGTATTGGCTGATGAGCGCGGCCACTTCCTGGTTCTTGCCGAACACGGGGTATTGGTCGGTCAGCGCCACCGTATTGGCACCGCTGGTGTAGGCCTCTCCCTGGACGATCACGTTGTCGGCCGACTTGGCCGAGACCTTGCGCGTGCGCGTGTCGATCGTCAGGTTGATGTCGGTCAGCAAGGTGCCGTACTGGCCGGCGCTCGTCAGCAGGAAGGGCTTGGCCGGGTTCGTCTTTGCGTAGTCGCAGATGTACGAGCGGTGCGTGTGGCCCGAGATCACCACGTCCACCGCCGCATCGAGCTTGTTGAGGATCGGCAGGATGTCGCCGCTCAGCCCCGCGCAACTCTTGTCGTTGTAGCCGACGGTGGTCGTGGCGCCTTCGTGCACCACGACGACGATCGCGTCGGCGCCCTCGGCCTTCAATTGCGGAATCAGCGCATTGGCGGTGTCCGCCTCGTCCTTGAAGCTCAGGCCCGCGACGCCGGCCGGCGTCACGATGCTTGGCGTGCCCTTGAGGGTCATGCCGATGAACGCCACCTTCACGGTGGCGCCGTCCTTGGTGAAGGTCTTCATGCCCGTGGCGGGGAAGAGCGTGTGGCCGTCGGCCTTCACGGTGTTGGCCGCCAGGAACCCGAAGTTGGCGCCCGGAAACGCCTTGTTGACCCGGCATGGCTCCAGCGGCGTGTTCTTGGCGCAGCCGCCGTTCTTCATGCGCAGGAGCTCGGTCTGGCCCTTGTCGAACTCATGGTTGCCGACTGCATTGAAGTCGATCTTCATCGCGTTGACGGCCTCGATGGTCGGCTCGTCGAGGAACAGCGCCGACACCAGCGGCGAGGCGCCGATCATGTCGCCGGCAGACACCACGGCGTTGTTCTCGTTCTTGGACTTGAGCGACGCAATCGCTGAAGCAAGGTACGCGGCGCCGCCCGCGGGCACCGGCACCGTGCCGCCGCCGTTGGCCGGGGCGGTGATGGAAAGCCTGGGCGGCTCGAGGTTGCCGTGCAGATCGTTGAAGGCGATGAGCTTCACGTCCACGCTGCTGGGTGTGGCCGGAGCAGGCGGCGGTGCCGCAGGAGCGGGCGCCGGGGCCGGCGGCGGGAGAAACGGAATGAAGCCGTTCGAGTCGTTGCTTCCGCCACAGGCGGACAACGTGGCCAGGACAACCCCCGCCATGGCGAGATGTTTCAGCGATGCAGGCATGGGCCCCTCCTCTTTTTGATGGAATGTAGCGCATGCTGGACAAGGCAGATGACGTCGCCATGACCGCCATCGTGCATCGTGGGCTCAGGACAGGGGAATGAGACGAATGGCTACCTGGGGGCCGAAGGCGCGTTGCAGCAGTTGCCTGGCTTGCGTGCTGCGCTCGTCATCGGGCGACCGCACCGCGAGCCATGCCTCGGTCGCGTGCCGCTGCAGGTGCCATCCCTCTTGCCCCAGGTTGATGAGGCTGCCGAGCGACGCGGCATCCGCGATGGGCGGTGCCGCGGGCGCGATGTCCAGCCAGTCCACCACCTGGTCGGCTTCTCCGCCCAGCCGTGCGGTCGCGCCTTCCACCAGCACGTGCTGCGTGGCCGCATCCCTCACTGCGCCCTGGAGGATGATGCCGTTGCCGTGCCAGCGGATTTCAAGCACTGCGTCCGTCACCGGTGATGCGGGCCGTGTGGCCGCGAACACCCACGCGGCGCCGGCGGCGGCCACAACAACCATCAGCAGCGCGATGACTCGGAGTCTTCTGTTCATTCAAGCCTTGGCGCACGTTCCATCGTGCGATGTCGGAGGCCGAGTTCAGGGCTTCGGCATGACGGCGTGATGACAGAGGCGGGCTGAGTGGCCTCAGAGCCGCAGCGGTGCGGCGTAGCCGGTCATCTCCAGGTAGCCCCGGCCCACGCGTCGGCCTTGCGCATCGAGCAGCTCGCTCACACCTTCCCAGTACACCCCGCCGGTGGAGCCGCGGCTGTCGAGTTCCTGGTCTTCGAGCAGGGCTCGAACCTCGAAGATTCCCGATGGGGTTTGCACGCGCCACCGGGTCGGGTACTTCGCCTGCGTGCGCGGGCTGGTCCACGCGTTCGCGCCCTCGAAGCGCACCTCGCCGTTGCCGAAAACGCGCAGCGCACCCTCGCGCGTGCGAAACGATCCACCGGCCCACAGCGCGCTGCCGTCGCGGCGCCGCAGGTGAAAGGCGGTGAGGGCGCTGCCATCGTCCAGGTTCATGCCGATCCAGTCCCATCCCACGGCATCGGGATGCATCAGCGCCTCGCTCCATTCGTGGTCGAGCCAGGCCGTTCCGTCGACATCGAAGGCCTGGCCCTTGAGGGTGAGCCGGCCCTGCGTCTTGAGTTGCGGCTCGCTGTAGTAGTAGCTGGCCTGTGCTTCTTCGGGGCCCTTGCGCGAGAGCCCGGCCTTGCCTTGCAGCAGCACCGGCTGCGTGGGCACGAAGCGCAGGTCGAGCGTGAATTCGCCCGCCGGAACGCGCGCCGCATAGCTGCCGTTCTTGCGCACCAGCGACCAGTCGCGCAGGCGCACGTCGGTGTCGGCTTCGCTGGCCGACGCAACGCCGAAGCCCGCACGCGCAATGCGCTGGTCATGCATCAGCACGCGGCCTTCGAGGTCAGTGACCGCCGCGTGCGCGAACACGAGGTGCTTGGCCGCGAAGGCCGAGCGCAGGCCCTGGGTCGCCTCGACGCGCGAGCGGAAGAAGGTCACCTGGAAACCGAACTCGCGTCCCGCCGGGGTCTTCGCGTGGCCCGTGATGTACCACCATTCGGTTTGCAGGTCGGGGTGGCTGCCGAAGTCGCGCGGGAACTGCAGGGTGCGCGCGGGCAGCGCCCAGCTTGCAGGCGCTGCGGCCAGCGCCGCAAGCACCAAGCTGCGGCGCGAGAGCTTGCAGAAGGCGGGTGCAGGCATTACTGCGCAACCAGCGCGTCGATGCGTTGCTGCGCCGGACCGATGTCGCCGAACGCGTTCTGCACCCAGCCCGCATCGTGATAGCTCGGCAGGTAGCGCTCGCCCGCATCGCACAGCAGCGAAAGAATGGAGCCCTGCCGGCCGGCCTCGCGCATCTCGCGTGCCACGGCCAGCATGCCGACGAAGTTGGTACCCGTCGAAGGGCCGACCTTGCGCCCCAGCAGCGCCGAGAGCGCATGCATGGCGGCGACAGAATCGAGATTGGGCACTTCGATCATGCGGTCGACCAGCGTGCGGATGAAGCTCGGCTCCACCCGCGGCCGGCCGATGCCTTCGATGCGCGAGCCCGCCGCCGTCAGCGTGGCGTCGCCGGTGCGGTGATAGGCGGAAAACACCGAGCCTTCAGGATCGGGCACGCACACCTGCGTGTCGTGGCAGCGGTAGCGCACATATCGCCCGATGGTGGCGCTGGTGCCGCCGGTGCCCGCGCCCACCACGATCCACGCCGGGACCGGATGCCGCTCGCGCGCCATCTGCTGGAACATGCTCTCGGCGATGTTGTTGTTTCCGCGCCAGTCGGTGGCGCGTTCGGCGTAGGTGAACTGGTCCATGTAGTGGCCGCCGGTCTGCTCGGCGAGAGCGCGCGCTTCTTCGTAGACCTGCGCCGCATGCTCGACGAAGTGGCAGCGCGCACCGTAGAAGGCGATCTGCGCCACCTTCTCGGGCGAGGTGGTGCGCGGCATCACCGCGATGAAGGGCAGGCCGAGCAGCCGCGCGAAGTAGGCCTCGCTCACCGCCGTCGAGCCGCTCGAGGCCTCGACGATGGTCGTGCCTTCGCGCACCCATCCGTTGCACAGCGCGTAGAGAAAGAGCGAACGTGCGAGCCTGTGCTTCAGGCTGCCTGTGGGATGGGTCGACTCGTCCTTCAGGTACAGGTCGATGCCGGCCGCGGCAAGCGAAGGCAGTGGCAGCGGGATCAGGTGCGTGTCGGCGCTGCGCTGGTAGTCGGCTTCAATGCGCCGTATGGCAGAGCCGAGCCAGCCACCGCATGAAATGGGGGAGGGTGTTTGCTGCATGTAGGAGGAAGTCTACAAGTCATCCCTCGCAGTACCCAGCGGATATGCAAATCGGGATACTGTGCGCTGCCAAATTCCACCCGGCAGGAGACACCACGCATGAGAACAAGACACCTGCGCCCCACGTCGCGGCGCTCGTCAGGCCAAAGGCATTCCATTGGCGCCGCAGCGCTCGCGGCCCTCGTGCTCGCGGGTTGCGCATCGGGGCCTTCGGGTGTGCAGACGCCACCGCGCGCGCCCTCGTCCTTTGCCGTGCCCGGCCTCGAGAAGCCCGCCGAGGTGCTGGTCGATCGATGGGGCGTGCCGCATCTTTATGCCGGCACGCTGTACGACGCCTTCGTTGCGCAGGGCTTCATTGCCGCGCGCGACCGGCTCTGGCAGATGGACCTCTGGCGCAAGCGCGGGCTCGGCGAAATGGCCAAGGACTTCGGCCCCGCATGGGTCGAGAGCGACCGCGCCGCGCGCGCCGTGCTTTATCGCGGCGACATGTACCGCGAGTGGCTAGCCTACGGCTCCGATGCCAAGCGCGTGGCCGAAGCGTTTACTGCCGGCGTCAACGCCTACGTGGCCCAGGTGCGCGCGCAGCCGGCGCTGCTGCCGACCGAATTTGCATTGCTGGGCTACCAGCCCGCGATGTGGTCGCCCGAAGACGTGGTGCGCATCCGCCATCACGGCCTCACGCTCAACTTCACTTCCGAGATCGACCGCGCCCGCGCTTTCTGCGCCGGCAGCGAAGGCATCAAGGCCGACTGGCTGCGCCGCGAGCTCGATCCGCCGGTCACGCCGCAAGTGCCGCCTGGCTTCGATCCCTGCACCATTCCGGCGGCTGAATTGCGCGCCGCCTACCTGCGGGCCACCGATTCGCCGCGCTTCACCAAGGAGAACACGCGGCTGGCCGGCGCGGCGGCCGCGTCGGCGGTGCTTCCGCCCGGCAGCGCCGAAGCCATTGCAAGAAGCGCCGAGGAAGAAGAGCGGCAACGGCAGGCCATGCAAGGCGACCCCACGGCCGCCTATGGCAGCAACAACTGGGTCATCGCGCCAAAGCTCACGTCCACCGGAAGGCCCATCCTCGCCAACGACCCGCACCGCGCGCACGGTGCACCGAGCCTGCGCTACATGACGCATCTCAGCGCGCCGGGCATGGATGCCATCGGCGCCGGCGAGCCCTTCCTGCCGGGCCTTTCGATCGGCCACAACGGTACCATCGCATTCGGCCTCACGCGCTTCTACATGGACCAGGAAGACCTGTACGTGTACCAGCTGAACCCCCAGAACCCGAACGAGTACCGCTACCAGGGCCGTTGGGAGCCGATGACGAGCGTGACTGAACGCATTGCGGTGCGCGGCGAGAGCGCGCCGCGCGAGGTGGTCAACACCTTCACCCGCCACGGCCCGGTGCTGCTGTCCGAGCCCGGCAAGCAGCGTGCGTTTGCGTTGCGCGCGGCCTGGCTCGAACCCGGCATGGCGCCGTACTTCGGTTCCATGGACTACATGCGCGCGCAGAACTGGGACCAGTTCCGCGCCGCCATGAACCGCTGGGGCGCCCCGGGCGAGAACCAGGTCTACGCCGACCGCAACGGCAACGTCGGCTGGATGCCGGGCGGCCTGACGCCCATCCGGCCCAACTGGGACGGCTTGATGCCCGTGCCGGGCGACGGCCGCTACGAGTGGTCGGGCTTTCGCAACGGCGACGAATTGCCCTCGGAGTTCAACCCCGCGCGCGGCTACGTGGTGACCGCGAACGAAAACAATATTCCGCCCGATCATCCGGCGGCGAAGAAAGGCATCGGCTACGAGTGGAGCGATGCGGCCCGTGCGCGCCGCCTCAAGGAGTTGTTCGCGGCGAAAGTGGCGGCGGGCTCTCGCTTCACCCTCGAGGACTCGGAGCGCATGCAGAACGACATCGTCGCGACGCCCGCCCAGCGCCTGCTGAAACTCCTGGCCGGCTTGCGCAGCGACGATGCGCAAGCCGCGGCCGGCCTGCGTTTGCTGCAAGGCTGGGACGGCACCATGGACCGCGACAGCGCTGCCGCTGCGCTGTACGAGGTGTGGAGCAGCAAGACATTGCGCGCGGCCGTGCTCAAGGCGGGCGCGGGTGATGCCGCCGCATCGCTGGCGGCACCAGGCGACAACACGCGCGTGGTGCTGCTGCTCGAGAACCCGTCCGGTTGGGTCAACGATGCGCGGCGCGATGCCTTGCTGCTGCAGACGCTGCCGCCTGCGATGCAGGAGCTCACCGCCAAGCTCGGGCCCGACATGGCTGCGTGGAAATGGGGCGCGCTGCATCGCGCGGAATTCCGGCATCCGCTTGCCGATGTGGTTGACGCTGCGACGCGCAAGAAGCTCGACGTGGGCAACTGGCCGATGTCGGGGTCGAGCTTCACGCCGATGGCGGCGACTTATCGCGCGAGCGACTACAGGCTGGCTTCAGGGGCTTCGTTTCGGATGGTGCTGGACGTGGGCAACTGGGATGCCTCGCGAGTGATCAATACGCCGGGGCAGTCGGGCAATCCGGAGAGTCCGAACTATCGGGATCTTGCGCCGCTGTGGCTCGAAGGCAAGTACGTGCCGCTGGTCTATAGCCGCGGGGCCGTGGAAAAGGAGACGGTCGAGCGCATTCAATTGACGCCGGCGCGGTAGGGTTCTACCAATCCTCTTTCACCGCGAGCACCGCGTCCTTGCCCGCCGCGGCCCGTCCCGCCAGCCAGGCGGTGACGGTGCCGGCCACCACCACCGCGCCGCATAGTGCCAGCAGCCTCATCCAAGGCACCAGCAAATCCATGGTCCAGTGAAAGCTCTGCGGATTCACCACCTTCACCAGCACCACCGAAACCGCCAGCCCGAGCACAAGTCCCGCCACCGCACCGATCGCAGTCCATGCCGCGCCTTCACCCGCCACCACCGCCAGCACTTGCCGCCGCGTGAACCCCAGGTGCGCAAGCAGCCCAAACTCCTTGCGCCGCGCCAGCACCTGCGCGCTGAAGCTCGCCGCAATGCCGAACAGCCCAATGGCAATGGCCACTGCCTGCAACCAGTAAGTCACGGCAAAGCTGCGATCGAAGATGCGCAAAGAAATCGCACGAATCTGTCCGACCGACGAAATCTCGATGCTCGAATCGGACGCGGCGCTTCCGCGGCGTGCTGCCAATTCGCGAACAGCAGCCTGCACCGCGCCTTCCGATGCACCGGGCGCGAGCCACAAAGACACGTCGCTCACCTCGCGCTCACCCGTGAGGCGTTCGAAGTCGCGCGCATCGATGGTGATGGCGCCGAACTGCCGCGCATAGTCGCGCCACACGCCAGCCACGAAGAACGCAGCCGGTGCAGCCCCGCTGGTACCCAGCGCATTCGACAGCGGCGCAAACAAGGCGCCCGGTTTGGCGCCATACAGCTCGACCATCGGCTCGCTCACGTAGATGCCGACCTGACCGGCGGGCACCGGCAGCGCGGGCCCCACCAGCGGCAGCGCCTGCGCGGCGCCGCCTTGGAGGCTTCGCGCAATCAGCGTGACGGCGGGCTGGGAAGGGTCGAGCTGCAGCGACCGGGTGCGCAGCGTGCCGGTACGTTCCACGCCGGGCAACTGCGCCAGGGCTTGCACGAATGCCGGTGAAAACGTGGCTGTATCGCTGCTGCTCTGCGTGCCCGAATTGCCGGAGCGGCCGCTCGAGGTGGCGCGCAGATAGAGATCGGCCGGCAGCACCACGTCGAGCCAGCGCGTGACCGAATCGCGAAAACTCGCGACCATGACGGTGAGTGCGACCGCGAGGCTCAGGCTGGCGACCACGCCGCTGACGGCCACGGCCGCCGTGCCGCGCATGCGCCTTGCGCGCTCGATGGCCAGCATCGGCAGCACGCGCTGGGCAAACGCGGGCGCAATGCGGTCGTACAGCAGCGCAATCAGCCAGGGCAATGCGGTGATGCCGCCCACCAGCAGGCAGCCCACCGAAAGATAGGCCGCCACCGGAATGCCGCCCACAGCCGGCAGGTTGGCCAGCCCCGCGCTCGCCGCAATGAGGCCGAGCGCCAGCCAGTGGCTTTTGCTTTGGACAGGGGCGGCGCCCAGGCCCTTGAGCGTTTGCGCCTCTGGCAGCGCCTGCGCCGCGCGCGCGGGCCACCAGCCGCCCACGAGCGCGGCGAGCACGCCGAGTCCGCCGTACAGCAAGGCCGAGCCGCTGCTCCAGTGCAGCGTGGGCGCCACGCCTTCGAAGTACCCGCCGCCCAAGTCGCCGCCGAGCACGCGCAACGCGAAGGCTGCGAGCGCCGTGCCCAGTGCCAGGCCGGCACCGCTTCCTATCAAGCCCAGCACGAACGATTCGACCAGCACCAGGCGCAATCGCTCGCGCGGTGTGAGGCCCAGCACGCCGAGCAGTGCGAACTGCTGCGCACGCTTGGCGACGCTGAGCGCCAGCACCGAGAACACCAGGAAAGCGCCGGTGAAAAGCGCCACCAGCGCCAGCACCGTCAGGTTGACGCGGTAGGCGCGCGAGAGATTGCTGACGCGCTCGGCGGCGTCGCCCGGCTCGGCGAACTGCAAGCCGGCGGGCCAGCCCGGCGACCGCTGCAGCGATGCGATGAAGGCCGCCCGGTCGGTGCCGGGCGCCAGCCTCAGGTCGACGCGGCTGAGCTGGCCGACCTTGTCGAACAGATCCTGCGCGGCTGCAATGTCCATCACCGCGAGCGCGGCGCCGCTTGCGGCGACATGGCCGGCGGCCTCGACCCGCTGCCAGGCGCCGCCCGTGCGCAACTGCACCGTCTCGGCGCGGCCTTCCACAGCTTCGCTCGGCAGACCGAGCACGCTGCGCGCCGCGGCGTTGAGAAAGACATGGCCCGGCGCCAATACCGCGAAGCGGCCGGCGTTCTTGCCGGGTTGCGGCATCAACGCCGGTGCGATGGTGGGCAACGCGAGCGCATCGATGCCGATCACGCGCATCGGCACCTGGCGCTCGCCGGACAGCGCGAGGGCCTGGAACTCGAGCACCGGGCTCGCCAGCGTGACCTGCGGGTGCTGCGCGAGGCGCGCGAACACCGCTTCGTCGAAGCTGCCCTGCACGGCGCGCACTTCGAGGTCCGGTTGGCCGTTGACCGACCTCACGGCGCTGGAGAACTCGTCGAGGGCGGAGGCATTGATCAGCTGCACCGAGAACGCGAGCGCCACGCCCAGCATCACGGCCAGCACGGCTGCGGCATTGCGCCAAGGGTGGTGGCGCAGTTCCTGCCAGGAAAAGGTGGTGAGCAAGGCACGCATGCCGTCATTGTGGCTGGCACGGCGAAGGCCGTGGACCTTCCGCAGCATCGAGCGGCCAGGCGCTGAAAAAACTCAGAGCCGTTCCGACATCCCGTTGAGGTAGGCGCGCACGGCGGCGTTGCTGCTGAGGCCGATGGCGCGGTCGTAGGCCTGGCGTGCCGCCGCGCGTGCGCCGCCGGCTGCAAGCAGGTAGGCGCGGGCGGCCCAGAACGGCTGGTAGCTCGCCACCTCGGCCGCCGCAATGGCCTCCAGCGCGCGCAGGCCGATCTCGGGGCCGCGCGCATTGGCCAGCGCGCAGGCCAGGCTGACCTGGGCACCGATGCTGGGCCGCAAGGCCAGCAGTCCTTCGTAGAGCGACACCAGCACTTCGGGTGGCACGGGCGCGCCGACGCGGCGCTCGCAATGGGCCGACTGGATGGCCGCCTCCAGCTGGTAGGGGCCGAGGGATTTCATGTCCGAAGCCCGCCGCAGGCAGCGTTCGGCCTGCGCAAGCAAGTCGGGATTCCAGCGCAGCGGGTCCTGCTGGTCGAGCGGCACGTAGGCGCCGGTCTCGCTGCGGCGCGCCGCAGCGCGGCTTTCGCAGAAGAGCATCAGCGCGAGCAGGCCCAGCGGCTCGGGCTCATCGGGCATCAGGCTGCACAGGATGCGGCCGAGATCGATGGCCTCGGACGTGAGGCCGCGCGGCAGGGCATCGGCGCCATCGATGTCGTCCCAGCCGGTGCCGTAGGCGGCGTAGACGCCATCCTGTACGTCCTGCAGCCGCTGTGCAAGCTCGCGCGCCTGCGGGTACTCGAAGGGAATGCCCGCGGCGCGAATGCGCGCCTTGGCCCGCACCAGCCGCTGGCCGAGCGTCGAAGGCCCGGTGAGAAAGGCGCCAGCCATGCGGGCCGCGTCGAGTCCGAGCACGGTCTGCAGCATCAGCGGCGCGCGCGCCGCCGCGTCGATGGCGGGATGCGCGCAGACGAACATCAGGCGCAGCCGCTCGTCGGGCACGGCCGCGCCTTCGGTGCCGGCGGCGTCGTCCACTTCGCCGGCCAGCAGCAGCAGGGTCTGTGTCGCGTCGTCCTGCACGCGGCTATGGCGCCAGGCGTCGAGCTTGCGGTGCCGGGCCACGCTCAGCAGCCAGGCGTCGGGCTGCGCGGGAATGCCGTCGGCCGGCCAGCGCTCGAGCGCACGCGCGAAGGCTTCGGCGAGCGCATCTTCCGATGCGGCGATGTCGTGCGTGCGCGCGGACAGAATGGCCAGCAGGCGGCCGTACGATTCGCGCGCCGCCCGTTCGGCGGCCTGGTGAGCCGCCGGGTCGTTCACGGTGTCGCCGCGGCGAGGGCCGTGGCCGTGAAGACCGGCCGCACCTCCACGCCCCCGCTGGCCGCGCAGGGCGCGCGGGCCGCCCATTCGAGCGCGGCATCGAGGTCCGGCACGTCCACCACGAAGTAGCCTCCGAGCTGCTCCTTGGTGTCGGCAAAGGGCCCGTCCTGCACCTGGCGCTTGTCGCCGCGCACGCGCAGCGTGGTGCCGGTCATGGGCGGAAAGAGGCCGTGGCCGCCGAGCGAAATGCCCGACTGGCGCACCGCATCGGCATATGCCATCCAGTTGGCCCGGTAGGCCTGCGAAGAAGCGTCGTCCCGTTGTTCGAATTCGGCCGCGGGCTGATAGAACATCAACATGTACTGCATGGTGTCTCTCCGTTGTGGAAAAGAGGCTGAGCAGGATCGCTCACCACAATGACGGCCCGCTGCCGGTCATTTCGACACGGCGTCCGTGTCGAGCAGATGATTTTTTACGCTATTGCCGTTCGGCGCAACGGTTGCGATACCTACGGTTTCAGGCTGCCTTGGCCTGATCGGCAGGCGCAAACATGGCTTCCATCTCGTTTCGCAGCCTGCAGGCGGAGGTCGAGGTGTCCATGGCCACATCGGCCCAGCAGAGGCTCTGGCCTTTCTTCACCGCGCGCACCAGCCTGACGTTGTGCGCCAGCCCGAGCGGCAGGCCGCCCAGCCGCATGGAGCGCTCGGCCGGCAGCAGCTTGCCCCAGACGGTGTAGCCGCCTTCGCCGTCGAGCATTTCACCGGGCGCGAGGTCGCGCTTGGCCGTGGCCACCACGTCGGCGTTCCAGCAGGTGGCGGCGCCGGTCGCTTCGCCGCGCAAGGCGACGCTTGCCACGGACATGCCAACCTCCAGGCCGATCAGGTGCCAGCGCTTGTAGAGCGTGAAGTAGCGCCCGCTCGGGTCGGTGTGCGCGTTGTATTCCTCGAAGCAGTTCTTGATGTAGTCGGTCTCGGCCTCGACCGTGACCCACACGCCCATGCGGATGTCGTACGGAATCTTTCGCCCATCGGCTTCGAGCGAGGAAATGACTTCGACCATGCCCTTGCGCTCCAGCACGCCGCCTTCGCTCTGCGGCCGCGTGACGAAGGGAATGTCTTCCACGCTCGCGGGCGGATAGAGCAAGCCGTCCGAAGGCACCGTGAGGCCGGTGGCATTGGCCACCGCGGAGCTTTCGATGGATGGCTTGGAGCCGTCGAGAAAGCTGTTGAACATCTTCGGGTTGAGCCCGCCGCGCAGCGCCTGTTCGGGCGTGAGGCCGTAGTTGCCCCACACCGTTTCCGGCGTCGATTCGGTGAAGTGAGGCAGCCACTTGTGGCCGCGACCGGCCGCCACCACCGGAAAGCCGCAGGTGCGTGCCCAGTCGACCAGGTCGCAGATGAGCGCGGGCTGGTCGCCGAAGGCCAGCGAATAGATCACGCCGGCCTGCTGCGCCTTGTGCGCGAGCAGCGGGCCGCAGAAGGCATCGGCCTCGACGGTCACGTTGACCACGTGCTTGCCGTGCGCGAACGCGTCGAGGCAGTGATCGACCGCAGCCACCGGATTGCCGGTGCACTCGACCACGATGTCGATGGAGGGCTCGCGCGTCACGGCCTGCCAGTCTTCGGTGATCCAGCTGTTGCCGGTCTTCAGCGCCTCCTGCATCGACCCCGCCGCGGCGCGTTGCGGGTTCCAGCCGACGCGCTCGAGGTTGACGCGCGCCGCCGCGGGCGAGAGGTCGGCGATCGCCACCAGTTGCACGCCGGGCGTGCGCGGAATCTGCGCGAGATACATCGAGCCGAACTTGCCGGCGCCGATCAGGCCGATGCGGATGGGGCGGCCTTCGGCGGCGCGCTGCTGCAGGCGGGTGTGGAGACTCATGGCGTCAGGCCTCCACGGTATCGAGAACTTCGAGCGACGTACGCAACGCGCTTTCGGGCAAGCCGTTCTTCCACGGCACCTCGACCGGGTAGGGCTTCAGCAGGCAGTCGTCGGGCAGCATCTCGATGGGCGTGAAGTCCCGGTGCGCGATGTACTCGGGCCGCTTGTGGCGGCGGATGTGGTTGCTGACGGCGCACAGGCTCAGGTACACCGCCACTCGGTTGAAGGGCGACAGGTTGCTGCCCGAGGCATGCACCAGGCAGCTGTGGAACAGGATCATCGAACCTGCGGGTCCCTTGGGCGAAACGATGCCTCCGTTTTTTCCTCCGGCGCGGTCCACCAGTTGCCGGATCAGGTCGTGGTCCACGGTCCAGAGCGGGTAGCTGGTGGTCGTGGCGTCGTGCTTCGCATCGACCACGCCCTTGCGGTGGCTGCCCGGAATGAACATCAACGGGCCGTTGTGCTCGTTCACGTCATCGAGAAAAATGGCGACGTTCATCGCGCGCTCGGTCGGCATCAGGTCGTCGTTGAGCCAGGTGCCGTAGTCCTGGTGCCACTGCCACACGTCGCCTTCGAAAGCCATCTTGCCGTTGATCTTGAACTGGTGCATGTAGACCTCTTCGTCGAACAGATCCATCACCGGCCCGACCATGCGCGGGTGGCGCGCGAGCCGCGCGAAGGGCTCGCTGATCAGGTGCGCGGCAAAGTTCGTGCGCACGGCGTCGGAGCCTTTCTCGCGCACGTTGAAGGCTTCGCGCTTGCTGTACAGGTCGGGCACCGCATCGGTCAGCGCCCTCGTTTCTTCGGGCGAGAAATGGCCGGGGAAGAACAGGTAGCCGTCGCGCTCGAATTGCGCGCGTTGCTCGGGTGTCAGCTTCATGCCTTGTCTCCTTTGCGGGTGAGGGTGTTGGATGCGGTGCGCGCCAGTTGCTCGGCGAGGCGACGGCTCAGTGCCTCGCTGGCCTGCGCGACGTGTTCTTCGCTCAGGCGCGCGGCGCGGTCCGCGTTGCCTGCGGCCATCGCATTGGCGATGGCTTCATGCTCGTTCCACAGCGACTCGCGCTGCGGCTCGGCCTGCAGCACCGCACCCATGGCGCGCCGCAGGTGGCGCCAGTGCGGGTCGGCGCTCTGGCCGATCAGCGGGTTGCCCGAGGCTTCGTAGATGGCGCGGTGAAAGGCCACGTCGGCATCGATCATGGCTTCGACATTGCGCCCGCGCGCGGCGCGGCGGCCGCGCTCGATGAGCTTGGGGTCGATGCGAAAACGCTGCTGCGCGGCGAGCCGCGCGGCCAGCACGTCGAGCGCGCCGCGCACCTGATAGATCCTCTGCATGCCCTCGGCATCGAGCGGCGCTACCAGCACGCCGCGGCCGGGCGCGTCATGCACGAAGCCGTCTTTCTTGAGCAGTCGCAGAGCCTGCAGCACCGGCTGGCGCGACACCGAAAGGCGCTGCGCAATGTCTTCCTGCGTGAGGCGCTCGCCGGGGGCCAGCGAGCCGCTGCTGATGGCTCCGAGCAGGGCGCGGTAGACCTGGTCGACGAGGTCGGGCGCGACTTCGATGCTGAGGAGCTGGGCCGGCATGGGAACGTCTTTCTCTGAACTCTGTATACAGAGTACGAACTTCGAGCCGGTCGCGCATCCCGGGTTTTTACCGACGAGGGCTGCAAAAGAACGTAAGCCTTCGCTAAGCTCGGCGCATGCAACTACCTACCTACGACGATGTGATCGCCGCGGCCGCGCGGCTCGAGGGGCATGCCCACCGCACCCCGGTGCTGCAGTCGGCCACCGCCAATGAGCGCTGGGGTGCCCGGTTCTTCTTCAAGTGCGAGAACTTCCAGCGCATGGGCGCGTTCAAGTTCCGCGGCGCCTTCAACGCGCTCTCGAAGTTCGATGCGGCGCAGCGCAAGGGCGGCGTGATCGCTTTTTCGTCGGGCAATCACGCGCAGGCCATCGCGCTGTCGGCGCGGCTCTTGGCGATGCCGGCCGTGATCGTCATGCCCAAGGACGCACCAGCCGCCAAGGTTGCCGCCACGAAGGGCTATGGCGCCGAAGTGGTGATGTACGACCGCTTCACCGAAGACCGCGAGGCGCTCACGAAGCGGCTTGCGCAGGAACGCGGCATGACGATGATTCCGCCCTACGACCATCCCGACGTGCTCACGGGGCAGGGCACGGCGGTGAAGGAGCTGATCGAAGAGACGGGGCCGCTCGACCACCTGTTCGTGTGCCTGGGCGGCGGCGGGCTGCTGTCGGGTTCGGCACTGTCGGCGCGCGCGCTGTCGCCCGATTGCAAGATCTACGGCGTGGAGCCCGAGGCAGGCAACGACGGGCAGCAGTCGCTGCGCAGCGGGAAGATCGTGCACATCGAAACGCCGAAGACCATTGCCGATGGCGCGCAGACGCAGCACCTGGGCGAGTACACCTTCGGCATCATCCAGCGCGACGTGCACGACATCTTCACAGTGACCGACGACCAGCTGGTCGAAGCGATGCGCTTCTTCGCCGAGCGCATGAAGATGGTGGTGGAGCCCACAGGATGCCTTGCCTTCGCGGGCGCGGTCGCAGCGGGCAAGCTCATCGAGGGCCAGCGCGTGGGCATCGTGATCAGCGGCGGCAACGTCGATCTCTCGCGCTACGCGGCGCTGCTGGCCTGAGTCTTTCAGGCTCTCAGGCGCGGATTCCCCCGGCCGTCAGGTGCAGCAGCCGGTCGGCACGGGCCGCCGCGCTCTCGGAGTGCGTGACGAGTACCAGCGAAGCGCCGTGCTCGCGGGTCTGGCCGATCAGCAACTCCATCACCTTCGCAGCCGTGGTCGGGTCGAGATTGCCGGTGGGCTCGTCGGCGAGCAGCAGCGCGGGCCGGTGCACCAGTGCGCGCGCAATCGCCACGCGCTGCAACTGGCCGCCCGAGAGCGTCTGCGGCAGGCGCACGCCCATGCCGGGCAGGCCCACCGCATCGAGCATGTGCGCGACGCGGCTTTCCTCGCGCTGGCGGCCCAGCAGCATCAGCGGCAGCGACACGTTCTGCGCCACGTCGAGGTGCGGCAGCACATGGAAGGCCTGGAACACAAAGCCCACATGGCGGCGGCGCCAGAGCGCGCAGGCTTCGCCGTCGAGCGCGCCGATGTCGGTGCCCTCGTGCGTGACAGTGCCCGCATCCCAGCTGTCGAGGCCCGCCATGCAGTTGAGCAGCGTCGACTTGCCCACGCCCGATTCGCCCACGATGGCGACGAACTCGCCGGGCTCGACGGTAAGCGTCACGTTCTCGAAGACGGGCACGTCGCCGTAGTGCTTGGCCAAGTTGGAAATGCGCAGCGTCATGCGGCGCTCGCCATCGCCGAGATGCGCTGAACGGCGGCCTGCACCGCATCGGGTGTGTCGCAGGCGATCACGGTGCGCGCGGGCATGCTGCGCAGCCAGGTGATCTGCCGCTTGGCGAGCTGCCGTGTGGCGGCGATAGCGCGTTCGCGCAGCGCGGCGATCGCCCTGGCGTCGGGGGGCGAGCCGCCGCAGGCATCGAGCATCTCCCACGCCTGGCGGTAGCCGACGCAGCGCATCGAGGGCAGTCCGGTCGTCAGATCGCCACGTGCGCGCAGCGCTTTCACTTCGTCGAGAAAGCCCGCCGCCAGCATGGCGTCGAAGCGCTCGGCGATGCGCGAATGCAGCCAGGCGCGATCGGAGGGTTCGAGCGAAAAGAGAACGCCGCCGTCCAGCGCTTTCGCGGCCTTGTTGTCGCTCGTGTGAAAGCTCGACAAGGGTTGGCCGCTGCTCTCCCACACTTCGAGCGCGCGCTGGATGCGCTGACTGTCTTGCGGCGCCAGGCGCGCGGCTGTCACAGCGTCGACCTTGGCGAGCCGTGCGTGCATGGCGGGCCAGCCCAGCGCCGCGGCTTCGGCGTCGATGCGCGCACGCACCGCGGCGTCCGCGGCCGGCATGGCGTCGATGCCGTCGAACAGGGCCTTGAAGTAAAGCATGGTGCCGCCCACGAGCAGCGGCAAGGCGCCGCGCGCGCGGATCTCGCCGACGAGCCGTGTCGCGTCGGCCACGAAGGCGGCCGCGCTGTAGCTTTCGGCGGGGTCGAGGATATCGATCAGGTGGTGCGGCACCATGGCCTGTTCGGCCTTGCTCGGCTTGGCGGTGCCGATGTCCATGCCGCGGTAGACCAGCGCGGAATCGACGCTGACGATCTCGACCGGGCGCACGCGTGCCAGCGCGAGCGCTACGGCGGTCTTGCCGGAAGCGGTCGGCCCCGCGAGCGCGATGTATTTCAGGTTTTCAGGAGGGCCGGAAGCGGCGACGGAGGGCGGCATAAGCGCCCGAGGGTAACAACAAAACGAAGCCGGGACTTCAGCTCAGATTGCCTGCGCGCTTGCCGCAGCCTTGGCGCGTGCTTCCTGCGGCAGAGCGGCCGAATCCGCGCGGCCGGGCACCGGCAGCACCGGCACCGGCTGCGCGCCGTGCACCACGGGTGCGCCTTCCGTTTGCCGCGAGGCCAGCGTGGTTTCGGGCTTCATGCGGAACAGCTGCAGGAGCGCTGCGCGGTACTGCGCCTCGCCGATCGAATTGGTGTTGTGATGCGACCCGCCCTCGACCAGCACGAAGAGCTTGGGTACCGTGGCCGCGTTGTAGAGCTTGCGGCCCAGCGTGGGGTTGATCAGGCTGTCGGCTGTGCCATGCACCACCAGCAGCGGCGCGCCGATGTCCTTGACCCGGTTGATCGCCTCGAAGCGCTGCGTGATGAGGGCGCCGAACGGCAACCAGCCCCACTTGAAGCCGCTCACGACGTCGGCAATGGAAGTGAAGGTGCTTTCGACGATGGTGCCGCTCTCGTCGTTGACGCTCGCGGCCAGGTCGATGCCGATGGCGCCGCCGAGCGAGTGACCGAAGATGTAGCGATGCTGCCGCGGGTGGCGAGCAGCCAGCCAGGTCCAGGCGGCGCGGGCGTCTTCGCGCGCGGATTCTTCCGATGGCAGACCCTTGGAACTCTTGCCGAAACCCCGGTAGTCGATGGCCAGCACCGAAAAGCCCAGTTCGTGCATGCGCTGGATGCGAGGGGCCGAGCCGGCCACGTTGTAGCGGGCGCCGTGCAGGTACAGCATGACCGGGCGGTCGGTGGTCTCGGGCTCGCCGCCGAGCCAGAGGCCATGCAGACGCGCCGGTTCACCGGTGATGGACGATTGGAAGTCGATCCAGACGTCCTGCATGCCCTCGGTCATGGTGGCGGTGTTGCCCCAGCTGCGGTCGCTCGGTTGAAAGATCCACTCGCGTTGCTGCTCGTCGAATGTGGAGCAGCCGGCGGCCAGAAGGGCGCACAGCGAAAGAACGGAGGCAAGCAGGGACCAGCGCTTCATGGACTATGAGGGACAGCGAAGTCGGCAGAAAGTTCATACGCTTTCGACTGAAACGCGCCGACACTGCGCCTCAGGACCTCCCCTGCAGTGCTCCGGTGGCACTTTGTTCTACATATGCAACGCCCATGCCCGTTTGGCGGATGACCGCCAAAAACTCCGGAAAAACCCTCAAAAAGCCCGGATTTGCTATCTGCCGCGCATGAAAAGCGCGTCCAACTCGCGAATCGACAGCTGTCGCCAGGTGGGGCGGCCGTGATTGCATTGGTCCGAGCGCTCGGTGGCTTCCATTTGACGTAATAAAGCGTTCATTTCGTCGATGGTGAGCTTGCGGTTGGCTCGCACCGCACCATGACAGGCCATGGTCGAGAGCAGTTCGTTCTGTGCCCGTTGCACCACAGTGCTGGCGTCGTGCTGCGCCAGTTCGGCCAGCACGCTGCGCGCGAGCTCGACCGGATCGCCGTCGGCCAGGCTGCCCGGCACCGCGCGCACCGCAAGGGTGCGGGGCGAAAAAGGCGTGATCTCCAGGCCCAGCGTGGGCAGTACCGCGGCGCACGCCTCGGCGGTGGCCACTTCCTGGGGCGTGGCCGCGAATGTGGCCGGAATCAGCAGCGGCTGGCTCGTGATGGCCGCGCCGTCGAGCTGCGTCTTGAGCCGCTCGTAGACGATGCGTTCGTGCGCCGCATGCATGTCGACCACGATCAGGCCCTGAGCGTTCTCGGCCAGGATGTAGATGCCGTGCAGCTGCGCGAGCGCGCGGCCCAGCGGCCAGGCTTGTTCGTGGGTGGCAAGGGACTCGGAAGCCGCCGGGCCGGCCGGCAGCCCGACGGGCGCCCGGAACGACATGGGCGGCGTGCCGATCACCGGCCAGCGGGAGATTTCGGCCCCGGATTGCTCCATTGCGGAATCGTCGCCTCGGCGCGGCCACATCGCGTCGAAGTCGCCCACGCCGCGCTCCGCCGCCACGAAATTCATGGCGGGTTGCGCCCAGGTGGCCCCCGAGGCGGGCACATTCGGCTTGAAAAAAGGCTGCTGCGCGGCGGCCGGCATCACCGCATCACCCGCGCGGGGCGCGGCCAGGGCGTTCTCGATGGCATGGCGCACCGCCTGGTGCACCTCGCGGCCGTCGCGAAAGCGCACTTCGATCTTGGTCGGATGCACGTTCACGTCGACGCGCGACGGATCGATTTCGACGTAGAGCGCATACACCGGCTGGCGCTGTCCGTGCAGCACGTCTTCGTAGGCGCTGCGTACCGCGTGCGAAAGCACCTTGTCGCGCACGAAGCGGCCGTTGACATAAAAGAACTGCTGGTCGCCGCGCGAGCGGGCCGCGTCGGGAATGCCGGCACGGCCCACCACGCGCACCGCGCCGCCGAGGTGATCGACGGCCACGCTTTGCGCCACGAAGTCGTCGCTGAGCGCATCGGCCAGGCGCTGCTCGCGCTGGTCGGCGGCGCGCCATTGCTCCATGAGCTTGCCGTCGTGCCAGACCGAAAAACCGACCTCGGGCCGCGCCAGCGCGTGGCGGCGCACGGCCTCGATGCAGTGGGCCAGCTCGGTGGCGTCGGTCTTCAGGAACTTGCGGCGCGCCGGGGTTGCGAAGAACAGCTCCCGCACTTCGACCGTGGTGCCAACGGAGCGTGCCACCGGGCGCAGCTCGCCCGTGCGGCCATCGAGCGCGAAGGCGCTGTCGGCGCCGGTAAAGCGCGAAAGGATGCTGAGCTCGGCAATCGCGTTGATGGCCGCGAGCGCCTCGCCGCGAAAGCCCATGGTGCCGACCGTTTCGAGGTCGTTGAGGCTCGCGATCTTGCTGGTCGCATGGCGGCGCAAGGCCACCGTGAGTTCTTCGCGCGGAATGCCCAGGCCGTCGTCTTCGACCGAGATCAACCGCACGCCGCCCGAAGCCAGCCGCACCGTGACATGGCTGGCGCCCGCATCGAGCGCGTTGTCGAGCAGTTCGCGCACCACCGAAGCCGGCCGCTCGACCACTTCACCGGCGGCGATCTGGCTGATCAGCTCGTCGGGAAGCTCGCGGATCGGCCGGCGTTCGAGGGAGGGAATGGAAGAGGGAAGGGCGCTCACGCGAGCATTCTAGAAGCCCCGCAGGGATGTATCGACCTGTCATTCCGCGTCTCCGAATCCATCACCGGACGCCCGTGGACTTGCAGCACGGATAATCCGCCACCATGGAAATCATCAGCTTTCTCGTCGACTTCATCCTGCATGTCGACAAACACCTCGAGGCCTTCGTCGTCGCCTATGGCCCCTGGGTCTACGCGCTGCTCTTCCTGATCGTGTTCGTGGAAACCGGCGCGGTGGTGATGCCGTTCCTGCCCGGCGACTCGCTGCTCTTCATCGTGGGCGCGCTGTGCGGCGTGGGGCTCATGAGCTTTCCGGTCGCATGCGCAGTGCTGATCGTCGCGGCCATTATTGGCGACCAGTGCAACTACAGCATCGGCCGCTATTTCGGGCCCAAGGTTTTCAAGTGGGAGAGTTCGCGCTTCTTCAATCGCAAGGCCTTCGACCAGGCGCATGCGTTCTACGAACGCTACGGCGGCGTCACGATCGTGCTGGCGCGCTTCATGCCGTTCATTCGCACTTTCGCGCCTTTCGTGGCGGGCGTGGCTGAAATGAACCGCGCGAAGTTCACGATGTTCAATGTGGGCGGCGCGCTGCTCTGGGTACTCGGCATTGCAACGGCGGGTTACTTCTTCGGCAACCTGCCTTTCGTTCGCGAGCATCTCGACAAGATCATCTGGGCGCTGATCTTCGTGCCTGGCCTGATTGCGATCTTCGGCGCCTGGCGCGCCTCGCGCGCCGAAAAAGCGCGCGCGCAATTGCCTTCGAAGGCCTGAACACCCCGCATGAAAAAAGCGCGCCAGTGGTGGCGCGCTTCACAAGGGGGATGGCAGAGGGTCAGTAGTTCGGGCCGTTGCGCGGGTAGTAGGTGCCCGGCGGATAGGCGCGCTGGCTCTCGTAGTAGTTGCGCTCGTTGCGCTCGTCGACACTGCGGCCGACCTGGTTGCCGATCACGCCGCCAATGGCTGCGCCGCCCAAGGTGCTGCCGGTGTTGCCGCCGATGGCATGGCCCACTGCCGCGCCGCCGAGTGCGCCCACCCCGGTGCCCAGGTTCTGATTGGGGCCGGATGCACAACCCGCCAATGTCATGACCGTGGTCGCTGCTGCAGCGGTAATCCAGATTCGTGCCTTCATGATGTCCACCTTTCTAGAGTGATGGGTTCATCATGAGCAAGAGGGGCCAGGCCCCTGTGTAGGAGCCTGCCGCGCCTGACTGTGCGGTGCCACGGGCCGGTTGGCGTGGGACAGCAGGGCGGCGCGTTCTAAACTGAAGGTTCTAAAGCTGGCGACTGCGCGCCAGCGGCGGGTTCTGCGCGAAGTAGCGTTGGATGCCGCGCATCAGCGCGTCGGACAGGCTTTCCTGATAAGCGACGCTGCGCAGATTCGCTTCTTCTTCGGGGTTGCTGATGAACGCCGTTTCGACCAGCACGCTCGGAATATCGGGCGCCTTGAGCACGGCGAATCCGGCCTGTTCGACCTGGGGCTTGTGCAATCGCGCGCCGATGCCGCGTATTTCGCCGAGCATGGCGCCGCCGAGCTTGAGGCTGTCGTTGATCTGGGCCGTGGTGCTCATGTCGAGCAATGCGCGCTGCACCTGCGCTTCGTGGTTGCCGACGTTCACGCCGCCCACCTTGTCGGCTTCGTTTTCCTTGTTGGCCAGCCAGCGCGCGGCGCTGCTCGAGGCGCCGCTCTGGCTCAGCGCGAAAACGCTCGCGCCGCGCGCGGCCGGGGTGGTGAACGCATCGGCGTGGATGCTCACGAAGAGATCGGCCTGCACGCGCCGCGCTTTCTGCACGCGCACGCTGAGCGGCACGAAGAAATCGGCATCGCGCGTGAGAAACGCGCGCATCGGATTGCCGCCGACGCTGCTGGCGTTGATGCGCTCGCGCAGGCGATGCGCAATTTGCAGCACGATGTCTTTCTCGCGCGTGCCGTTCGGGCCGATGGCGCCTGGGTCTTCGCCGCCATGGCCGGGATCGAGCGCCACGATGATGATGCGGTCGGTGCGGCTTGCGGTGGCGCCGCCGCGCGAGGCGGTGACCGGCGCAGGAGGAGGCGCGACGGCCACCGGAGGTGCAACGGGCGGTGGCGGCGCTGCGGGGCCGGGCCGCGTCGACTGCTGCGTCATCAGTTCGCCGAGAGGGTCGGGCGCAGGCGTAGGCGCAGGTGTGGACGGGGGCATGGCCACCGCCACCGGCGGCCGCGCGGGAGGCGCGCTGCTGTCGGGCAAAGGGCGCGGCGCCGGCACGTTGGGCGAGGGCCGCACGAGGATCGGCGGCCCGCCGTCGGGCGCGGGGCGCAAAGAGGGTGCCGCGGGCGGCGGGACCGAAGGCGCGCTGGCCACAGCGGTGTCGTTTCCTCCGCCGCCGTTGCCTCGCGGCGCTTCGCGCAGCCGCTCGGTGATCAGCGCTTCCATCGGATCGACGGCTTTTTCGGGATAGAGGTCGAGCACCAGCCGGTGCTTGTACGCGGCGATCGGCGCGAGCGAGAAGACCTGCGGCACCACGGCCTGCTTGAGGTCGAACACGATGCGCACGACCTTCGGCGCGTTCTGCCCGACACGCAGGCCGTTGATGTAGGGGTCGCCCGGCTTGATCTTGCCGACCAGCTCGCGCAACTCGGGGTTGAGGTCGATGCCTTCGATGTCCACGGCCAGCCGCGGCGGGCTGCCGACCACCAGCTGCTGAGAATTGAGCCGCGCATCGGACTCGATGGTCACGCGCGTGTAGTCGGCCGCGGGCCACACGCGCACCGCGAGGATGGTGGCGCCGCGCGCAATCTGGTGCACGCCGAGCATCAGCGCGATGCTGCCGCCCTGAAGCAGCACGCGCCGTTTGAGGCCGCCCGCCTTCATGCGGCGATGTGCGTCAGCAGATCGCCGCCGCGAGGAGTGTTCGCAAGAAGGGTCACGCTGCGTGTGTCGTCTGTCATTGCTTCTATTTTAATAGCGAGGTCGGCAATTGGTGTGCGGCCTGCGGCGTTTTCGGGCCATTCGGCAAGCTTGAGCCCCGGTCCGGCGAAAATGTCACGGAAACCGGCGTCGTCCCACTCGCGCGGATCGTTGAAGCGATAGAAGTCGAAGTGAAAGATGGCGAGGCCGTCCGGTGCCTCATGCGGTTCCACCACGGCATAGGTCGGGCTCTTGATGCGGCCTTCGATGCCGAGCGCCCGCAGCAGGTGGCGCACGAAGGTGGTCTTGCCGGCGCCGAGGTCCCCGTGCAGCGCGATGAAGGCGTCGCGCAACGCGGGCGAAGCCGCGAGCGCGCGTGCGAAGGCATCGGTGTCCTCCTCGCTGCGCCAGCACAGTGTGCGGCCGGCGTTCTTCGGCGTTTCTACAATCGGCACGTGATCGTCAGCCATCCACTCGTTGCTCGTATTCAGGCATTGGCCCGGGAACTCGGATTCTCCCAAATCGGAATCGCGGGCGTCGATTTATCGAGCGCCGAGGATGGTCTGATGCAATGGCTGGCCCATGGGTTCCATGGCGAGATGAAATACATGGCAACGCACGGCACGCGCCGCGCGCGGCCGGCCGAGCTGGTGCCCGGCACGGTGAGCGTCATCACGGCGCGCATGGACTACCTGCCGCGCGACACGCCGCTCGAGAATTGGCAGGCCATGGAGTTCGAGCGCCTCGCACGGCCCGGCGAGGCCATCGTCTCCGTGTATGCGCGCGGCCGCGACTATCACAAGGTGCTGCGCGCGCGGCTCGCGAGGCTGGCCGAGCGCATCGCCGAAGAGGTGGGCCCCTTCGGTCACCGCGCCTTCACCGATTCGGCGCCCGTGCTCGAAGCCGAGCTCGCGTCGCGCAGCGGCCAGGGCTGGCGCGGCAAGCACACGCTGGTGCTGGACCGCGGCGCGGGTTCGATGTTCTTTCTCGGCGAAATCTACGTCGACATGGCGCTGCCCGAGAGCGAGCCGGTCACCGCGCATTGCGGCAGCTGCAGCGCCTGCATCGACGTGTGCCCGACAAAGGCCATCATCGCGCCGCACCGGCTCGATGCGCGGCGCTGCATTTCATACCTCACCATCGAGCACGGCGGGCCGATTCCGCTCGAACTGCGACCGCTGATGGCCAACCGCATCTACGGCTGCGACGATTGCCAGCTGATCTGTCCGTGGAACAAGTTCGCGAAGAAAAGCGCGCTGCCCGATTTCGATGCGCGCGAAGGGCTCACCGGACAGGCGCTGGCTTCGCTCTTTGCCTGGAGCGAGGAAGATTTCTTGCGCTTCACCGAGGGCAGCCCCATTCGGCGCATCGGCCACGAACGCTGGCTGCGCAACATCGCCGTGGCACTGGGCAACGCGCTGCGCGCCGGCGAAAGCGGCGCTGCCGAAGCGCTGGCCACGCGCGCATCGGATGCGAGCGAGCTGGTGCGGGAGCATGTGGCATGGGCGCTGGCGCAGCGCCCCGAGCCGGTGGCCCAGCCTTAGCGCGGCAAGGCCAGCGCAAACGGCAGGCTCGCGACGCCCAGCAGCGTCGACAGGGTCACGAGGCCGGCCACATACGGTCCGTTGTAGCCCATGCGCGCCGCGAGCACATAGGCGCTCGAGGCCGTGGGCACGGCGGAGAACGCCATCAGCACCGAAGCCTGCGTGGCGTCCAGCCGCAGCGCGCGAGACAGGCCCCAGGCGACCAGCGGCAACACCAGGTGCCGGATCGACAGTACCGACACCGCGAGCACCTTGCCGCGCCCCAGGGTGGCGAACTGCATGCCCGCGCCCGCCGCGAGCAGGCCCAACGCGAGCGACGCGGCGCCGATGCGCGTGAGCGTCGGCGTGGCCCAGTTCGGAACGGTGAAGCCCAGTAGATTGGCCAGCAGCCCCGCTACCGTGGCGACGATCAGCGGGTTGCGCACCAGTTGCTTTGCGAAGCCGCTCTGGGCATGCCGCGCCATCGGCCAGACGGCCGCGATGTTGAACATCGGCACGCACACGCCGATCAGCACCGCGATCATCAACAGGCCTTGCGGGCCGGCCAGCCGCTCGGCGAGCGCAAGGCAGATGAAGGAGTTGAAGCGGAAGCCGATCTGCGCGCTGGCCGCATGGTCGCGGCGGTCGATGTGCGAGCGGAGGCCCGGCACGTAGGGCAATGCGTAAGCCAGCGCGATGCCGCAGAGGCCGATGCACACGCCCGCGGTGAGCAGGCTCGAGGTGGCGCCGAAATCGAGCGGACTGCGCACGATCGAATGGAACAGCAGCACCGGAAATAGAAAGTAGTACACCAGGCTTTCGACCTGGTCCCACACACGGCGGTCGAGCGCGGTGTAGCGGCAAAGAAGCCATCCGATGGCAATGAGCGAAAAATCCGGAAAGAGCAGCTGAGCAAAGTTCACCGCTTCGAGCATAAACCGTGGCGGACCATGGGTAATCCACAGCACCGGCGGAATGCGAAGCCGCTAGCATCCGGGGCTTTGCTTTTCGACATCAGTCCATCAATCAAGGAGTTATAGATGCAACGTCGTCAATGGGGCGCCATGGTGGGTGCCGCCGCGCTGGTCGCGGTCGCTGGCCAGAGCTTCGCGCAAGGCTATCCCAACAAGCCGGTCGAGCTGAGCGTGCCCTTTGCACCGGGCGGTACGACCGACATCGTGGCGCGTGTGATTTCCGATCCGCTGGGCAAGGTGCTGGGCCAGCCCGTGGTGGTGATCAACCGTGCCGGGGGCGGCGGCATCGTGGGCGCCGCCGAAACGGCACGCGCCGCGCCCGACGGCTACAAGCTCGGCGTGGCCACGGTCTCGAGCACGGCGGCCAATCCGGCCATCAACCCCAAGGTGCCGTACGACCCGATCAACGACTTCACGCCGATCATCAACATCGCGGCCACGCCGAACATCATTGCGGTGAACCCGAGCTTTCCGGCCAAGAACTATGCGGAGTTCGTGGCCGAGCTCAAGAAGAACCCCGGCAAGTATTCGTATGCCTCGTCGGGCACCGGCGGCATCGGCCACCTGCTGATGGAGCTCTACAAGAGCCTCACCAACACCTTCGTCACGCACATTCCCTACCGCGGCGCGGGCCCCGCGCTCAACGACGTGGTGGCGGGCCAGGTGCCGATCATGTTCGACAACATTCCCTCGGCCATGCCGTTCATCCAGAGCGGCCGCCTGATCCCCATCGTGGTGTCGGCGCCGCAGCGCCTGGCCGCGCTGCCCAACGTGCCGACCTTCAAGGAAGTGGGGCTCGAGCCGGTCAATCGCATGGCCTACTACGGCATCCTCGGGCCCAAGGGCCTGCCGAAGGAAGTGGTCGACAAGATCAGCGCCGGCGTGAAGAAGGCGGTGGAAGATCCGGCCGTGAAGAAGCGCATCGAAGATACGGGTTCGCTGATCGTCGCCAACACGCCCGAGCAGTTCGCAGCCCAGATCAAGGCCGAGTACGAGGTCTACAAGCAGGTCGTCGTGAAGCAGAAGCTGAAGCTCGACTGATCTGCTTCCCCCCGAGCAAGCCGCCCGCGCCCGGGCGGCTTTTTTCTTTTTTGCTATCTTGCACGCATGACCGAGGCTGCCCCCAGACAAACCCCTGAAATCGACGATTTCATCGACGCCCTCTGGCTCGAGGACGGGCTGTCGAAGAACACGCTGGCCGCCTACCGCCGCGACCTGGCGCTGTTCGCGCAATGGCTTCGCAAGGAGCGCAGCGGCGTGGTGCTCGATGCCGCGCAGGAGAACGATCTGCAGGCCTACATGGGCGTGCGCCTCTCCACCAAGGGCAAGGCCACGTCGGCCAATCGGCGGCTCACCGTGTTCAAGCGTTATTACCGCTGGGCGCTGCGCGAGCGGCGCATCGTGGCCGACCCGAGCCTGCGGCTCGCGCCGGCACGGCAGATGCCGCGCGCCATCAAGACGCTGTCGGAGAAACAGGTCGACGATCTGCTGGCCGCGCCCGACGTGGAAACGCCGCTCGGGTTGCGCGACCGCGCCATGCTCGAGCTGATGTATGCGAGCGGGCTGCGCGTGAGCGAACTCATTGCGCTCAAGGCCATCGACATGAGCCTGAACGACGGCGTGCTGCGCGTGCTGGGCAAGGGCAACAAGGAACGCCTCGTGCCGTTCGGGGGTGAGGCTCGCCGCTGGATCGAGCGCTACCTGGAGGAGTCGAGGCCGGCCATTCTCGATGGCCAGCAGACGCCCGACCTGTTCGTGACCTCGCGCGGCGCGGGCATGACGCGCGTGATGTTCTGGGTCATCGTGAAGAAGCAGGCCGCGGCCGCCGGCATTCACGTGCCGCTGTCGCCGCACACGCTGCGCCATGCATTTGCGACCCACCTGCTGAACCATGGCGCCGATTTGCGCGCGGTGCAGTTGCTGCTGGGACACGCCGATATTTCGACGACCACCATCTACACCCACGTGGCGCGCGAGCGGCTCAAGCAGTTGCACGCGCAGCATCACCCGCGGGGCTGAAGGCGCGGCGAAATGGACCGCACGATGCCGCTGCCGACCTTGCGCATCGGTTGTGCCGGCTGGAGCCTGCCGCGCGCACTGTGGCCGGAGTTTCCGGCCGAAGGTTCGCACCTCGTGCGCTACGCGCAGCGCTTCGACACGGTGGAAATCGACACCTCGTTCTACCGGCCGCACCGTCGCGAAACTTATGAGCGCTGGGACGCCAGCACGCCCGAGGGCTTTCGCTTTTCGGTCAAGCTGCCGCAATCCATCACGCATGAGAAACGGCTGCTCGATGCCATGCCCGAATTCGAGGCATTCATTGCGCAAGCCGATGGGCTGGGCGCCAAGCTCGGCTGCCTCGTGGTGCAGCTTCCGCCCAGCCTCGTGTTCGATGCCGGCGCGGTGAAGCGATTTCTTGCGGCGCTGCGGCGCCGGCACTCAGGGTCGGTCGCGCTCGAACCGCGGCACCGCAGCTGGTTCGTGCCGCAGGCGGAAGCCGTGCTGTCGGATTTCGATGTCGCGCGCGTGCTGGCCGACCCGGTGCTGTTCGACGAGGCAGCCGCGCCCGGCGGATGGCCCGGGTTGGTGTACCTGCGCCTGCACGGCTCGCCGCGCCGCTACTGGTCGGCCTATGAGGACGCGCTGCTGACGCGGCTCGCCGCGCGATTGCGGCAGGCGCGCGAGGAGGGCGCGGCGTGCTGGTGCATCTTCGACAACACGGCGGGCGGCGAGGCTGTGGGCAACGCACTCACGCTGTTGCGCATTGCTTCAGAATCGGCGCTCTCCCCAGACCGGCAGCCATGAACTACCCCAGACCCGATATGCATTTCTCGTTCAAGCCCTTGTGGCTTTTCGCGGGCGTGGCGCTTTGCGCGGCCGCAGCCGGTGTGCAGGCTCAAACCGTTCCGAAGACCGTGCGCCTCATCGTCGCGTACCCCGCCGGCGGCGTCAGCGACGTGGTCGCCCGCGCGCTCGGCGACAAGCTCGCCGTCCAGCTGGGAACCACCGTGGTGGTGGAAAACCGGGCCGGCGCCAGCGGTGCCATCGGCATGGACGCCGTGGCCAAGGCCGCGCCCGATGGCGCGACGCTGGGCTTCTCGGCCATCAGCCCGCTGGTGCTGAGCCCCCACCTGGGCAAGCTGCCCTTCGATGCGCAGAAAGACATCGCGCCCGTCGCGAGCGTGATGTATTCGCCGGTGCTGCTGATCGCCACGCCGGGCAGCAAGTCAAAGGATTTTCGCGCGCTCATCGCCGATGCCAAGGCGCAGCCGGGCGCGGTGCGCTGGGCCACTTCGGGTCCGGCATCGCTCGGCCACATCGTGCTGGAGCAGGTGAGGGCGGCGACGGGCGTGGACATCACGCATGTGCCGTACAAGGGCGGCGGCCAGCAGCTCAACGATGCGCTGGGCGGGCAGTTCGAAATTCTCTCGACCAATGCGAGCCCCACGCTGTCCTCGCACATTCAGTCGGGCAAGCTGCGTCCGCTGGCGGTGGGCGCGCCCGCGCGACTCGAGAGCCTGCCGCAGGTCCCCACCCTGGGCGAGCTGGGCTACAGCGCGGCGAACATCAACTCGCTGTTCGGTGTGTTCGCGCCGGCGGCAACATCGCCCGCGCTGATCGCGAAATACAACGCCGAGATCAACAAGGCGCTGGCCAGCCCGGAGCTTCGCGCAAAGCTCACCGCCACCGACAACGTGCCGACCGGTGGCGCCCCGGCCGCCTTCGCAAAGGAAATCGCCTCGGAGTTCGAGAGCAACGGGCGGATCATCAAGGCGGCGAACATCAAGGCCGATTGATCCTGCGGCTTGCAGGCCGGTGCTTCCCTACCTTATAGTAGGTAGATGTCCAGCGCCCCCGTTTTTGCCACCGGCACCACCCGCGAGCAGATCCTCGCGGTGGCGCGCTCGCTGATCGAAACGCGCTCCTATCTGGGCTTCAGCTTCCAGGACGTGGCCGATGCGGTCGGCATCCGGAAGGCGAGCCTGTATCACCACTTTCCCACCAAGGAAGCGCTGGGCATCGCGGTGATCCGCGAGGCCACCCAGGCCTTCAAGGATTGGGACGCCGCCAGGGTGCGAACGCCGAAGGCCGCGCTCGACTCCTATTTCCGCATGTACCGCCACACGCTCAAGGCGGGTTCGGGCATGTGTCCCGCGGGGGCGTTGACGCCCGGCTGGGACTGCATCAACGAGGAGCTGCGGCAGGCCGTGCAGGAACTGCGCAATACCCAGGTGCTGTGGCTCACCGGCGTGCTGGGGGCGCTGGCGCCGGCCGGACAGAAGAAGGTCGCGTCGCTGGCGGCCTATGTGTTCTCGGTCTGCCAGGGCGCGCTGCTCGCCTCTCGCATGACGGGGCGCGCCGAAGACTTCGACGAAGCCATCGCGCAGCTCAGGAGTGCATTGCCCGGCTGATCGCCGGGCGGTATCGCAGGCACGCATCGGCGTGCCTATTTTTTGACCTGATTGCCTACCGATTGGATGGTAGTCTCATTGCAAGGAGCCTCTTCATGAAAGCCGTCATCTCCGCCTATGCCCGCTCGCCCTTCCACTTCGCGAAGAAGGGCGCGCTCGCCGAGGTTCGCCCCGACACGCTGGCCGCCGGCGTGGTGCGCGGCCTGCTGCAGCGCACCGATCTCGATCCCGCGCTGCTCGAAGACATCATCCTCGGCTGTGCCTATCCCGAAGCTTCGCAGGGCAACAACCTTGCGCGCATCGTCGGACTGCTCGCGGGCCTGCCGCACGAGGTGGGCGGCATGACGGTGAACCGCTTCTGCGGCTCGTCGATGCAGGCGGTGCACATCGCCGCGGCGCAGATCGAAGCGGGCATGGGCGAGGCCTTCCTGTGCGTCGGCGTGGAGTCGATGACGATGGTGCCGCAGGGCGGCTTCAACTTCTCGCCCAGTCCGGAGTTGATGGAAAACACCGACGCCTACATCTCGATGGGCGAGACGGCCGAGAACGTTGCACAGCGCTGGAACGTGAGCCGCGCCGACCAGGAGGCGTTCGCGGTCGAGTCCCACCGCAAGGCTGCCGCCGCGCGCGCCGAAGGCCGCCTGGCAGGCGAGATCGTGCCGGTGCGGCTGGCCTCCGGCGACGTGGTCGATGCGGACGGCTGCATTCGCCCGAGCACTTCGGCCGAGGCGCTGGCGGGGCTGAAGCCGGCGTTCCGTTCCGATGGCGTGGTGACGGCCGGCACCTCGTCGCCGCTCACCGACGGCGCCGCGGTCGTGCTGGTCACCAGCGATGCCTTCGCCGCAAGATACAGGCTGCAGCCGCTTGCGCGCATCAAGTCCTTCGCGGCGGTGGGGGTCGATCCGGCGGTCATGGGCATCGGCCCGATCCCCGCGGCGCGCAAGGCGCTGGCGCGTGCCGGCCTGAATGCTGCCGACCTCGACGTGATCGAACTCAACGAAGCCTTTTCGTCGCAGGCGCTGGCCTGCATCCGCGACCTCGGGCTCGATCCGGCGAAGGTCAATCTCGATGGTGGCGGCCTTGCCATCGGCCATCCGCTGGGCGCGACCGGTGCGCGCATCACCGGCAAGGCTGCGGCTCTGCTGGCGCGCGAGAAGGGCCGCTACGCCCTGGCCACGCAATGCATCGGCGGCGGGCAGGGTATTGCCACCATCCTCGAACGCCTCTGAAAGTCCGAGAATGCGCGCAAGCACTACAAGGAACTCCCATGGCGGCACTCCCTGAGGACACCGGCGCCCAGCGCGCGATGTATCTCGAAGACCTGTCGGTCGGCGACCGTTTCCAGAGCGGCGAACACGCGCTGGACGCGGCGCAGATCAAGGCCTTTGCGCACCAGTTCGATCCGCAGCCCTTTCACACCGACGAAGAAGCCGCGAAGAGCACTTTCTTCGGCGGCCTTGCGGCTAGCGGCTGGCACACGGCGGCGCTCACGATGAAGCTGCTGGTGGAAAGCGGCATTCCGCTCGCCGAGGGCATCATCGGCTCGGGCGGCGAACTGCAATGGCCCAAGCCGACGCGCCCCGGCGATGTGCTGCACGTGGTGAGCGAGGTGGTCGAGATCGTGCCTTCGCGTTCCAAGCCTGGCCGCGCGATGGTGACGATGCGCTGCCGCACGCTCAACCAGCACGGCGAGGTGGTGCAGAACTTCACGCCCAGGTTGGTCGTGCACGCCAGGCCGGCATAAACCTTCTTCTATTCAGTCCTTGGTGCCCGCCGAGAGCGCACGCAACTCCTCGGCACTGAAGCCGGCACGTTCGCGGGCTTCGAGGTTGAAAGGGGGCTTCAGGCGCGGGGCTTCGTAGTGCGCCACGAGTTCGGGATAAGTCGCCTCCGGGTCTCGGCCGGCGCGTTCGCAGAGCCAGCGGTACCAGCGGTTGCCAATGGCCACGTGGCCGACTTCGTCGCGCAGGATGATGTCGAGGATCTCGACCGCGCGCAGCGCATCCGGCGTGTTGACGCGCTTGAGCTTGGCCTGGATGAGCGGCGTCGCATCGAGCCCGCGTGCTTCGAGCGTACGCGGCACCAGCGCCATGCGCGCGAGCACGTCGTCCTTGGTTTTCTCGCACATGCTCCAGAGCCCGTCGTGGCCCGGGAAGTCGCCGTAGCGGTAGCCCATGCCTTGCAGGTGCGCATGCAGCAGCGTGAAGTGCTGTGCTTCTTCATCCGCCACGCGCAGCCAGTCGCGGTAATAGGCCTCGGGCATGCCGTCGTAGCGCCACACCGCATCGAGCGCGAGATTGATCGCGTTGAACTCGATGTGGCAGATCGAATGGATCAGCGCGGCGCGGCCCTCGGGCGTGAAGGGCGAGCGTTTCTGTACGGCGGTGGCGGCCACGCGCAGCGGCCGTTCGGGGCGGCCCGGCACGCCAAGATCGTCCCCTTCGGCGCGGAGGGGTTCAGTTGCTATGGAATCGGTAGCTGCCAATGCAGCAGTGGCGCGCGTCGCCGACACCTTGGCTTCAGGGTCGGTCAGTCGCAGCGCGGCCAGCGCGCTCAATCGGGGGTGCATCCCTACAATTCTAGTTTTTGCCCCCGGAGACTCGACGATGGCCCTCTATGAACTCGACGGCGTTGCGCCGCAACTCGGCGCCGGCGCATGGGTCGCCGACAGTGCGGAAGTGATCGGCAACGTGCAGTTGGGCGAGAACGCGAGCATCTGGTTCGGCGCGGTGCTGCGAGGCGACAACGAGACGATGACCATCGGCCGCAACAGCAACGTGCAGGACATGTCGATGCTGCATTCCGACCCCGGGAGCCCGCTCACCATCGGCGAGAACGTCACCATCGGCCACCAGGTCATGCTGCATGGCTGCACCATCGGCGACAACTCTCTGATCGGCATCCAGGCCGTGGTCTTGAATAACGCGAAGATCGGCCGCAATTCGATTGTTGGCGCCGGCAGCGTCGTGACCGAGGGCAAGGAGTTTCCCGACAATTCCCTGATCTTCGGTTCGCCCGCCAAGGTAATGCGCACGATCAGCGACGAAGACGCCGCCCGCCTGCGCCACGGCTCCGACCACTACGTCAACAACGCCGTTCGCTATGCGAAGGGCCTCAAGAAAATTGCCTGACACCGCGCAGGCCCCACAGAAAGAAGAATCCGTTTTGAGCGAGCTGCACAAATTCCTGTTCGATGGCCTGCCGGTGCGCGGCGTGATCGTGCGCCTGACAGATGCGTGGCAGGAAATCCTGGCGCGGCGCGCCTCCAACACCACCACCGGCGCCTATCCGCCGCCCGTGGCCGAGCTGCTCGGCGAGATGACCGCCGCGGCCACGCTGATGCAGGCCAACATCAAGTTCAACGGTTCGCTGATTCTGCAGATCTTCGGCGACGGTCCGGTCAAGGTGGCCGTGGCCGAGGCCAAGCCCGACCTGAGCCTGCGCGCCACCGCCAAGGTGATCGGCGACCTGCCGGCCGATGCGCGCCTGCCCGACATGGTCAACGAGAACAACAAGGGCCGCTGCGCGATCACGCTCGACCCCAAGGACAAGCTGCCGGGCACGACGCCGTACCAGGGCGTGGTGCCGCTCTTCGACGACGACGGCGAGAAGCTCGGCAAGCTCAGCGACGTGCTGCAGCACTACATGCTGCAGAGCGAGCAGCTCGACACCACGCTGGTGCTCGCGGCCGACGACAAGGTGGCGGCGGGCCTCTTGATCCAGCGCCTGCCGATCAAGGGCGAGGGCAACCTCGAAGGCGCGTCGGGTACTTCGGACAAGGACCACGACCAGGCCAACGAAGACCAGATCGGCCGCAACGAGGACTACAACCGCATCTCGATTCTGGCGTCGACCCTGACGCGCGACGAGCTCCTGACGCTCGACGTCGAAACCATTCTTCGCCGCCTGTTCTGGGAAGAAAAATTGCTGCGCTTCGAGCCGCAGGCTGGCCTGCTGGGTCCGCATTTCGCATGCACCTGCGGCCGAGATCGGGTGGCGCAGATGATCCGCGGCCTCGGCGTGGAAGAGGCCGAGGAAATCCTCGCCGAGCGCGGCGACATCGAGGTGGGCTGCGACTTCTGCGGCAAGCAGTACCGCTTCGATGCCGTCGACACGGCCCAGATCTTCACGCCGCCGGGCGACCAGGTTCCCGCCAGCCCCGTTGTGCAGTAGTGCGCCTGGGCCTCGCGCATTCGGAGCGGATCGTTGCTCCAATCACGTGCGAGCCCCCCGGCTGGGCAGCGCACTCGCTCAGCGCGGCGCCTTGTCGTCGAAGTCGCCGAATGCGATGTCGGGCGCGCTCGTGTTGTGGCGCGAAGGCAGGCTGCGCCCGAAGCGCAATTGCGTGCCGCTCAGCGTTTTCACGTCGGGCAGGGGCAGCACCTGCTCCGTGGCGCCGGGCGCTTCCTCCCAACGGATTTCGCTCACGTCGGCGTTGTCGGGCGCGACATACATCGAGCGCAGCACCGCGAAGGGCCGCGCATCCGTGGTCCGCGACGAGAGCCGCACGTCGAGCGCGGTGCGCGCACGGCTGATCTCGGACACCCTGGCCACGGCGCTGCCGCCCCTGGCGAAGCGCAGGTGAATGGCGAGCGGCTTCGGCACGATGCGGATCGCCGCAATGTCGACCACCGGCCGGCTGCCCTGTTCGACCGGGCCGAGCAGGAACGAAGAGCCGTAGACCCCGTCGCCGAAGCGCGCCTCCGGCAGTGGCTTGATGCGCCAGTAGCCGTCGGCCGGATAGAGCACCAGCGCCTCGAGCACCTTGCCTTCTTCCTTGCGGAAGATCTGCAGCAGGTGAAAGCCGCGGTCCGTGCGCGCGCCCACGCGCACCGGCACCTGCTGCGGCCGCCAGAAGCTGGGCAGCGTCATGCCGACGATGCGCCACTGGGCGTCGTCGAGCAGTACCACGCGGCGCGGCTTGAACTTGTGCGCAGGATCGGTGGGGTGGGCGCCGCCGTCGAAATTGCAGCCCGAGAAGTCGGGCGCGGTGGTGTCGTTGCCGATGCTCTCGAGATAGGACGGCTGCAGCGCCTCGATGCGCATGCGCCGGATGCCCTCTCCGCGCAGCACCAGCGAGACGTTGTCTTCTTCGGCGCAGGCGGTGGTGGTGGTGGCGTTTTCCACCGTGGCTGCGACTGGCGCCGCTGTCGCGGTGCCGGCTGCGAGCAGGGCCGGGCCGAGGAGACAAAAAAGACAAGCAAGGCGAGAGAAACGAAGCGGAAACATCAGATCTCCGAACGGGGTTTTACGGGTTGTCGCGGCGAACGAGCAGGTCGCTGAACAGACGATGTTCGCATTCCGGGTCGGAGCATTTCTCGCAAGGCCATGACCAGGAGGTGGGTTTCGAATCGGCGCGCCCCCGTGCCCGGGTGCGGCCTTCGTTGCCGGCAATGGAATTGATGGCGTTCCAGGCATTGGAGAGCCTTTCGCCGTCGGCGCCATGTACCACCGCGAATGAAAGCCCGGCGCCCGAAAGCGCCGCGCGCACCAAAGCGTCGCTCGGCTCGCGCGCGTGGTCGCCGTCGCGCAAGGCGTCGGCGACCCAGGGAATGTCGAGCGCGGTGAGCAGCGTGATGGCGTAGCGCCGTTGCGCGGCGAGCGCGTCGGCATAGAGCGAGGCATCGCCGAACAATTGCTCGCTGTAGACCGCGGTCATGAGCGCCGTGGTGTCGGCCACCACCACACCCGACGCCGCTGCGGCATCGATGCGGCGCGTCTGCTCGTCGGCGATGGCGCGTTGCTCGTCAGGACGGGGCGTGCGGCCCTCGCGATTGCACCACTCGCGCAGATACTCACCCACCAGCGTGGCCGCAATGCCGCGCTCCTGCAGGCGCTGCACGAGCGCGCGGGCGAGTTCGGTCTTGCCCGTGCTCTCGGCGCCGAGCAGTGCAATGACGCATCCGGCCGGCAGCATGGGCGTCATGCGCGCGCGGCCTCGCCGTGCATGCGCGAGCGCCATGCCAGAAAGCCCGCCACGCTGAGCACCGCGAACACCGCGTAGAGCCCGACCGTGAGCCACAGGCCCTTGTGAATGAACAGGCCCACGCTCACGATGTTCACCGCCAGCCACACCAGCCAGTTCTCGATGAACTTGCGCCCGAGCAAAAATTGGCCAACCAAGCTGAGCCCGGTGGAGAAGCCGTCCCACCAGGGCACGTCGGTGTCGGTGAAACGCTGCAGGAAGAGGGCGACCGCGGGCCATGCCAACGCGCAGGCCACGAGCGCAAGCGCAATGCCGCGCGGCGAAAGCCGGTCGACCCGCAATACGCTGCCATCGGCGCGGTGGCCGCGCAGCCACTGGAACCAGCCCCAGAACGCAACCACCGCGAAGAACACCTGGAGCGAGGCGTCGCCATAGATGCGGGCCTGCGCGAACACCGCCACGTAGAGCAGCGAGCTGACGATCGCGAGCGGCCAGCCCCAATGAATCTCGCGCATGTTGCAGCCGACCATGGCCAGCGCCAGCACGGCCGCCACGAGCTCGAGCCAGCTGACCGGTGAGCCCCAGAGCGCGAAGGCGGGGGCCGAGAAGAACTCGGGCATCAACGGTGAGGTCTTGGGTGCGTGTTCAGTGGGTCACTTGAACGAACACTTCGTTGGGCTTGACCATGCCCAATTCCTGCCGCGCACGCTCCTCGACCATCTCGAGGCCGACCTTGAGATCGTTGACCTCGGAAGCCAGCCTGTCGTTGGTCACCGCAGCCTTGGCGTTGGCTTCCTTCTGCGCTGCCAGCCTGGCCTGCAGCTGAGAGACGTCGAGCACGCTGCCGCGCCCGTTCCACAGCTGCCACTGCAGGATGGCCAGCAGCAGCAACAGCACGATGGGTGGAACGAGGCGCGAGCGCATGCCGCCGGCTTCCGGGCGCTATTTCAGGTTGTAGAACGCGCGGCGGCCGGGATAGCTGGCGATGTCGCCGAGGTCTTCTTCGATCCGCAGCAGCTGGTTGTACTTGGCGATGCGGTCCGAGCGCGAGAGCGAACCGGTCTTGATCTGGCCCGCGTTGGTGCCCACCGCGATGTCGGCGATGGTGCTGTCTTCGGTCTCGCCCGAGCGGTGCGAAATGACGGCCGTGTAGCCCGCGCGCTTGGCCATCTCGATGGCGGCGAAGGTTTCGGTCAGCGTGCCGATCTGGTTGATCTTGATCAGGATCGAGTTGGCAATGCCCTTGTCGATGCCCTCTTGCAGGATCTTGGTGTTGGTGACGAACAGGTCGTCGCCTACCAGCTGCACGCGCTTGCCCAGGCGATCGGTGAGCAGCTTCCAGCCGTCCCAGTCGCCTTCGTGCATGCCGTCTTCGATGCTGATGATCGGGTACTTGTCGACCCAGGTGGCCAGCATGTCGGCCCAGTTGCCGGCCGACAGCGTGAGGTTCTCGCCGGAGAGCACGTAGTTGCCGTCCTTGTAGAACTCGCTGGCGGCGCAGTCGAGGCCGAGCGCAATCTGCTCGCCCGCCACGTAGCCGGCCTTGTCGATGGCTTCGAGAATCAGTTGAATGGCCGCTTCATGGCTATCGACGCTGGGCGCGAAACCGCCTTCGTCGCCGACCGCCGTGCTGATGCCGCGGTCGCCCAGAATTTTCTTGAGCGCGTGGAACACCTCGGCGCCGTAGCGCACGGCCTCGCGGAAGCTCGGAGCACCCACGGGGATGATCATGAACTCTTGCAGGTCGAGGCTGTTGTTGGCGTGCGCGCCGCCGTTGATCACGTTCATCATCGGCACCGGCAGCTGCATGCCGCCCATGCCGCCGAAGTAGCGGTACAGCGGCAGGCCCGACTCTTCGGCGGCGGCGCGTGCCACGGCCATCGAGACGGCGAGGGTGGCGTTGGCGCCCAGGCGGCCCTTGTTGTCGGTGCCGTCCAGGTCGATCATCGTGCGGTCGAGGAAAGCCTGCTCGCTGGCGTCGAGACCGAGCACGGATTCCGAGATCTCGGTGTTGATGTTCTCCACCGCCTTGAGCACGCCCTTGCCCAGGTAGCGTTTCTTGTCGCCGTCGCGCAGCTCGATGGCTTCGCGCGAACCGGTCGATGCGCCCGAGGGCACGGCCGCGCGGCCCATGGTGCCCGATTCGAGCAGCACGTCGCATTCGACGGTGGGGTTGCCTCGGCTGTCGAGAATTTCGCGGCCGACGATGTCTACGATTGCACTCACTTATTGCCTTTCGTTTTTTTGAACTGAATCTCAGACCGGGGCGGCAACGCCCTCGACCAGAACCATGTTGAAGAACTCGGTCGCGCCGGCACGTTTGGCGCGCGCGGCGCGGTACAACTCGTCGTCGTAGAAGGCCTTGGCTTTCTCATAGCTGGGGAACCGCAGCATGGCCACGCGCGCGGGCTGCCAATTGCCTTCCATGGTCTCGAACCGGCCGCCGCGCACCAGGTACTCGCCGCCCGCGGCCTTCACCGCGGCGGGCGCGGCTGCCATGTACTGCTTGTACTGTTCGGGGTCGGTGATCTTCATGTCGACGATGATGTAGGCGGGGGCCACGGTGTTCTCCAATAGTCTTGTTGTGGGGCTCAGTTGAAGGAGCTTTCGAGGAAGCCGTTCTTCTTGGTGATGCGGTCCAGCTCGAGCAGTGTTTCCAACAGGGTTTTCATGTGCTTGAGCGGCACGGCGTTGGGGCCGTCGCTCAAGGCTTTGGCGGGGTCGGGGTGCGTCTCCATGAAGACACCGGCTACGCCGACCGCGATGGCCGCTCGTGCCAGCACCGGCACCATTTCGCGCTGGCCGCCCGAGGTCGTTCCCTGGCCGCCCGGCAACTGCACCGAATGCGTGGCGTCGAACACCACCGGTGCGCCAGTCTCGCGCATGATCGCGAGCGAACGCATGTCCGACACCAGGTTGTTGTAACCAAAGCTCGCGCCGCGTTCGCAGGCCATGAAGCTGTCTTCGGGCAGGCCGGCTTCCTTGGCCGCCGCGCGCGCCTTGTCGATCACGTTCTTCATGTCGTGCGGCGCAAGGAACTGACCCTTCTTGATATTCACCGGCTTGCCCGACTGCGCCACCGCGCGAATGAAGTCGGTCTGGCGGCACAGGAAGGCGGGCGTCTGCAGCACGTCGACCATCTTGGCGGCCTCGGTGATGTCTTCTTCGGTGTGCACGTCGGTCAGCACCGGCAGGCCGAGCTCGCGCTTCACCTTGGCAAGAATCTCCAGGCCCTTTTCGCGGCCCGGGCCACGAAAGCTGGTGCTCGAGGAACGGTTGGCCTTGTCGAAGCTGCTCTTGAAGATGAATGGAATGCCCAGCGAGGACGTGATTTCCTTCAGCGTGCCGGCCGTGTCCATCTGCAATTGCTCGGATTCGACCACGCAGGGACCGGCAATCAGGAAGAAGGGCTGGTCGAGCCCGATGTCGAATCCGCAGAGTTTCATGCCACAGCCTTCAGGTTCTTGGTACCGCCCGCACTGCGCGCCTTGTGATCGAGCGCCGCCTTGATGAAGGCGTTGAACAGCGGATGGCCGCTCCAGGGCGTCGACTTGAATTCGGGGTGGAACTGCACGCCCATGAACCAGGGGTGCACGTCTTGCGGCAATTCGACGATTTCGGTCAGGTGCTCGCGCTGCGTGAGCGCGGAAATCACCAGGCCGGCGGCGCGCAGTTCGTCCAGGTAGTTGACGTTGGCTTCGTAGCGGTGGCGATGGCGTTCGGTCACCACGTCGCCGTAGATGCTGTGGGCCAGCGTGCCGGCGGCCACGTCGGAGCTCTGCGCGCCCAGGCGCATAGTGCCGCCGAGGTCGGACTTCTCGTTGCGCGTCTTCACGGTGCCGTCGGCGTCCTTCCACTCGGTGATCAGCGCGATCACGGGGCAGGGCGTTTCGGGGTCGAACTCGGTGCTGTTGGCGTTCTTGAGGCCCGCCACGTGGCGCGCGTATTCGATGGTGGCCACCTGCATGCCCAGGCAGATGCCGAGGTAGGGCACCTTGCCTTCGCGTGCAAAGCGGGCCGCCGAAATCTTGCCTTCGACGCCGCGCTGGCCGAAACCGCCGGGCACCAGGATGGCGTCGTACTTGGCAAGGCGCGAAACGTCTTGCGGAGAAATGGTTTCGGAATCGATGTAGTCGATCTTCACGCGGGCATGGTTCTTCATGCCGGCATGGCGCAGCGCTTCGTTCAGCGACTTGTAGCTGTCGGACAGGTCGACGTACTTGCCGACCATGGCAATGCTGACTTCCTGCTGCGGATGCTCGACTTCGTAGACCAGCTCGTCCCAGCGGGTGAGCTTGGCGGGCGGCGTGTTGATGCGCAGCTTGTCGCAGATGAGGCCGTCGAGGCCCTGCTCGTGCAGCATGCGCGGCACCTTGTAGATGGTGTCGACGTCCCACATCGAGATCACGCCCCATTCGGGCACGTTCGAGAACAGGGAGATCTTGGCGCGCTCGTCGTCCGGGATCGGGCGGTCGGCGCGGCACAGCAGCACGTCGGCCTGGATGCCGATGGCGCGCAGTTCCTTGGCGGTGTGTTGCGTGGGCTTGGTCTTGAGCTCGCCGGCGGCGGCGATCCAGGGCACATAGCTCAGGTGCACGAAGGCCGAGTTGTTCGGACCGTTGCGCAGGCTCATCTGGCGCACCGCCTCGAGGAACGGCAGCGATTCGATGTCGCCGACCGTGCCGCCGATTTCGACGATCGCCACGTCCACTTCATGGGCGGTGCCGAGGCCGGCGCCGCGCTTGATGTATTCCTGGATTTCGTTGGTGATGTGCGGAATCACCTGTACCGTCTTGCCGAGGTAGTCGCCGCGGCGCTCTTTTTCGAGCACGGTCTTGTAGATCTGGCCGGTGGTGAAGTTGTTGGCCTTGCGCATCCGCGTGGTGATGAAGCGCTCGTAGTGGCCGAGGTCGAGGTCGGTTTCGGCACCGTCGTCGGTGACGAACACTTCGCCATGCTGGAACGGTGACATCGTGCCGGGGTCGACATTGATGTACGGATCGAGCTTGATGAGAGTGACCTTGAGGCCGCGCGATTCGAGGATCGCGGCGAGGGAGGCGGAGGCGATTCCCTTGCCAAGGGAAGATACGACACCACCGGTGACGAAGACAAATTTGGTCATGCCAGTTCCGGACGCGAGGACCGGGCAGTGGGAAATGCTGATTGTATATGGCCCGCCTCGAGGCCCCGACTGCTGCACGCGCTTCTCCTTCCCCGTGTCGGGGGCGGGCCGGGCCGTGCCGCGGCAGCCCCGGTGCGAAGCGGTGTCATTACACTTCGGCGATATGCAAGATCTCGCAGGCAAACACATCGTCCTGGGCCTTACCGGTGGTATTGCCTGCTACAAGTCGGCGGAGCTGTGCCGCCTGTTCGTGAAGGCGGGCGCCACGGTGCAGGTGGTGATGACCGAGGCGGCCGAGCAGTTCATCACGCCGGTCACGATGCAGGCGCTCTCGGGTCGCACGGTCTACACCTCGCAGTGGGACGCGCGCGAGCCCAACAACATGCCCCACATCAACCTGAGCCGCGAGGCCGATGCCATCGTGCTCGCGCCGTGCAGTGCCAATTTCGTGGCGCGGCTGGTGCAGGGGAGGGCCGACGACTTGCTGAGCCTCATGTGCCTGGCTCGCCCGATGGACCGCGTGCCGCTCTTGATTGCACCGGCCATGAACCGCGAGATGTGGGCGCATCCGGCCACCCAGCGCAACCTGATGCAGGTGTCGGCCGACGGCGCCACCGTGCTGGGCGTGGGCAGCGGATGGCAGGCCTGCGGCGAGACGGGCGACGGACGCATGCTCGAGCCGGCGCAACTGCTCGAAGACATCACCGCCTTCTTTGCGCCCAAGCTTCTCGCGGGCCAGAAGCTGCTCGTGACCGCAGGGCCCACCTTCGAGCCGCTCGACCCGATACGCGGCATCACCAACCATTCGTCCGGGAAGATGGGTTTTGCCATTGCGCGCGCCGCCCGCGAAGCCGGCGCGGAGGTGACGCTGGTGGCCGGCCCGGTGCACCTGCCCACGCCGCGCGGCGTGAGCCGCATCGACGTGCTTTCGGCGCAGGACATGCTCGAGGCGACCCTGAGGGCTGCGCAGTCTGCTAGCATTTTTGTAGCGACGGCCGCGGTGGCCGACTGGCGGCCCGCCACTCACAGCGAGCAAAAGATCAAGAAGGACGGCAGCGGCAAGACACCCGTGCTGAATTTCGTCGAGAACGCCGACATCCTGCTCGCGGTCGCGAAGAGCGAGCGAGCCCAATCCCGCCAGTTGTTCTGCGTCGGATTCGCGGCCGAGAGTGAGAACCTGGCCGAGCATGCCAAGGCCAAGCGCCAGCGCAAGGGGATTCCGCTCCTGGTCGGAAACATCGGCCCGCTGACCTTCGGCCAGGACGACAATGCGCTGCTGCTGGTGGATGCCAACGGCACGCGTGAATTGCCGCGCGCGCCCAAGCTCACCCTGGCGCGCGAGCTCATGACCGAGATCGCCGCACGTCTGCCTGACTGGAGGGTCTGATGAATCCCCAATGGAACACGCCGCCGAACGGCGATTTCGCCAGCTATGTGGAACGGCTGTCGGCCCAGGCCGCATTGCCCAAGCGGGCCGCGCATGAAGGCGACCACGGGCTCGACGTGGGCATCACGCCCGCGCCGGGCGCGCAGGGCGCCGCGGCGGCGGCAGCACAGCGGCGCGAATCCTCGAACGGCGATACCTCGGCGCCGACCGGTGGGGCGTTCACGCCCGCGGCGCTCAAGGTCATGGGCGCCGTGGGGGCGCTGGTGCTCCTGGTGCTGTGGTCGGCCGGCGTATCGCTTGTCGTGCTGGTCGCACTGGCGGGGGCTGCGTTCTGGCTCGTCAGCAAGTTCAAGGGCCTGAAGCTCACGCCCGGTATCGCCAAGTGGCAGCAGCTGCTCGAGGAAGCCGCCCGCAAGCAAAGAGAACAGCAACAAAAGCAAGGCAAGTAGAAGTGAAAGTAGACGTTCGTATCCTCGATCCCCGCATGGTGGATCAATTGCCCGCCTATGCCACCCCCGGCAGCGCAGGCCTCGATCTCAGGGCCTGCCTCGACGAGCCCATCACGCTGGAGCCCAATGCTTGGCAACTCGTGGGCACGGGCATCGCCATCCACCTCGCGGACCCCGGCTACGCCGCTTTGATCCTTCCGCGCTCGGGCCTCGGCCACAAGCACGGGATCGTGCTCGGAAACCTCGTAGGGCTGATCGACAGTGACTACCAGGGCGAACTCAAGATCAGCGCCTGGAACCGCAGCGACACGCCGTTCGTGCTCCAGCCGATGGAGCGGCTTGCGCAACTCGTGATCGTGCCTGTGGTGCAGGCGCAGTTTCGGGTGGTCACAGAATTTGCGGCTTCGCAACGCGGTGAAGGCGGCTACGGCTCCACCGGCAAACACTGACCACCTGCTCTGGCCGGCTCGCGCTCGGGTTTCGTATCGATTCCGTAAAGATCGGAACCGACCAATTCGCGGCCTGCTCCTACGTGTCGGTGTGTGTCATGCGTCATCCCCCTTGTGGGAAGGGCGTTAGATACAGGCTTGGTGCGCTCTGACGCACCGACTATTTCGAGGAGCCTTCAATATGAAAATTTCAATGCGCTTCATTTCCATCGGCGCTTCCGTGCTGGCACTTGCCACGCTCACGGCCTGCGTCGCCCCCGCGCCGGTCTATCACACCACGCGCTACCCCTACCAAGCGCCGCCGCAGGCCGTTCCATACCAGGAAGCGGCGTATGTCGAGTATGGCCATGTGGCCAACATCGAAGTGCTGCGCAGCGAAACCAGGGGCAGCGGCACCACCGGCGGCGGCGCCGTGGCGGGTGGTGTCGTCGGCGGCGTGGTGGGCAATCAGTTCGGTCACGGCAGTGGCCGTGCCGCGGCGACCGCACTGGGCATCGTGGGCGGCGCGCTTCTGGGCAACACCATCGAAGCCCAGAACAACGGCCCGCGGGCCTACGAAAGCTACCGCATCTCGGTGCAAACCGACCGCGGCGGCTACCGTGCCTTCGATGTGCAGCACCCCGGCGACCTGCGCATCGGCGACCGCGTGCGCATCGACAACGGCCAGATCTCGCGCATGTAGGTCTTTCAAACGGTCTTCGCGAGAGCCGCAAAAAAAGCCGGGCATGCCCGGCTTTCTGCTGTTCGCGGCGGCTCGCTCGCCGGCCCGTCAGTGCAGCAAATCGTTGCCCGGCGCGGTCGGCGGCACCTTGAAAAAGGCCGTGCCCGCCGTTCCGCTGCCGACTTCTTCCTCGGTGGCCTCACGCACCGAGCGAACCGTGATGTCGAGCCGAACCGCAATGCCTGCGAGCGGATGGTTGCCGTCGAGCACCAGGTGGTCGGGGTAGATTTCGGCCACGGTGTAGATCACGTCCTTGGGCATGGCCTCGCTCACGCCCGGGGGCAGTGCGGCGCCGTCGAAGGTCATGCCTTCTTCGGTGCCCTCGGGAAACAGCGAGCGCGGCTCCAGAAAGAGCAACTGGTCGTTGAAGTCGCCGAAGCCTTGCTCGGGTTCGAGCTGCAATTGCACCCGGGCGCCGGGCTCATGGCCCTGCAGGGCGGCTTCGATCACGTCGAAGAGGTCGTCGCCCCCCACCATGAATTCCACGGGCTCGTCGAGCACGTCCAGCACTTCGCCCAAAGTGTCTTTCATCGTCCAGGTCAGGCCGACCACGCATTGTTCAGAGATTTCCATTGCAGAATTCTCCCATGGAGATCACACAACCGCTGCCGTTGCTCGGCGGCCTGAGCGCCGCGCAGTTCATGCGGCGGTATTGGCAGAAAAAGCCGTTGCTGGTGCGCCAGGCCATACCCGCCATGGTGCCACCGATCGAGCGCAGCGCGCTCTTTGCCCTGGCCGAGCGCGAGGAGGTGGAATCGCGCCTGATCCGCCACGGCAACACCGGCTGGACGCTCAGGCACGGGCCTCTCGCGCGCCGTGCGTTGCCGCCGCTGAAGCAGCCCGAATGGACCTTGCTGGTGCAGGGCGTCGATCTGCACCACGACGGCGTGCACGCATTGCTGCAGCAGTTTCGCTTCTTGCCCGATGCGCGCCTGGACGACCTGATGATCAGCTACGCCAGCGACAAAGGCGGCGTGGGCGCGCATTTCGACAGCTACGACGTGTTCCTGCTGCAGGCGCAGGGCCGGCGGCGCTGGTCGATCGGCCAGCAGAGCGATTTGCGCCTGCAGCAGGGTGTTCCGCTCAAGATTCTCGAGAACTTCGAGCCCGAGCAAAGCTTTGTGCTCGAGCCGGGCGACATGCTCTATTTGCCGCCGCGCTATGCGCACGACGGGGTCGCGGTCGGCGACGACTGCATGACCTGTTCCATCGGCCTGCGTTCGTCGGCGACCGGCGAGCTTGGTGCCGACCTGCTGGCGCGCATGGCGCAGGCCTATTCGGAGGCCCTGGAAGATGCCGGCCCCACCGAACTGGCGCGCTACCGCGACCCTTCGCAGCCCGCGGTCAATGCGCCGGCCGCCATGCCCGCCGCGCTGCAGGCCTTCGCGCGCAAGGCCGTCGATGCCGCGCTGCGCGACCCCGACGCCATCGACCGCGCGCTGGGCGAATCGCTGACCGAGCCGAAGGCGAATGTCTGGTTCGATGAAGGCGGCGAAACGCCGGACGTGTTGCACCACGTGGTGCTCGACCGCCGCACGCGCATGCTGTACGACGCGCGGCATCTCTACATCAACGGCGAGAGCTTTCGTGCCGGCGGCGCCGATGCCACGCTGATGCGGCGGCTGGCCGACCAACGCGCGCTCGGGCCGCGCGAACTGGCGCGTGCGAGCGACGGCGCGCGTGCGCTGCTGGCCGAGTGGTGCGAAGCGGGGTGGCTCCATGCCAAGTGAGGGTACGGCCGCCGAGCCGGCGTTGCCCGAGGGCCGGTTCGATGGCCGCGAGGCCTTCGGTGGCATCGTGCGGGCTGCACTCTCGAGCGCGGCGCGGCAAGGCTGGAGAGAGCTGGTTCTGAGCGACCCTGACTTCGCCGACTGGCCCTTGGGCGAACGGGCCAGCATCGAGGCGCTTCAGGCGTGGTCGGCCACCGGCCGCCGCTTCATCTTGCTGGCGCAGCGCTTCGACGTGGTCGAACGAAGCCACGCGCGCCTTGTTCCGTGGCGGCGCATGTGGGACCACATTGTTGAATGCCGCACCGTGCGCGCAGAGGCCGGCAATGGGGTGCCGAGCGCCATCTGGACGCCGGAGTGGTTCGCTCTTCGTACCGACCCCGAGCGCAGCCGCGGCGTGTGCGGTGTTGACCCGCGTGCGCGGCGCGAATTGCGCGAGGCCATTGATGAGTCATGGCGGGAGGGGCGGCCTGCATTTCCGGCATCGACATTGGGCTTGTAAGCCAATGCCGCAAATGAGGGGGCCAGACACAAACGGGCAGTGATGCGGGTCTAGAATTTTTTCGTCCAGACATCTTTGCCAAAGGAGTTTCCATGAAGAAGTCGTCATCCGTCCTGCTCGCTTCGTTGATCGCCGCTGCCGCACTCGTGGCGTGCGGAAAGAAAGAGGACGCCGCGCCGGCGGTTGTGACACCGCCGCCCGCTCCGGTGACCGAACCGGCGCCACCGCCGCCTGCGGCTGCTCCAGCACCTTCGACCACCGATCCTTCGGCCGCTACCACGCCTTCGCCAGGTGCAACGACGCCCTCGCCAGGCGCTTCCTCGGCCCTCGACGCGGCCAATGCCGCGACGGAAGAGGCTAAGAAGAATCAGGCGCCCAAGCAGTAACGACCGCCGACCGGGGCATCCGTTCGCCCAGCAAAAAGCCGCCTTGTTGGCGGCTTTTTTACTTTTTCGATGGCGCCCGGAGAGGCCCGGGGCGCGCGATCACACGTCGAGCCAGGGCGAGCCTTCCGACGCACTGGCCGTGAGCATCTCGGCCTCATGGCCCCCGAGGGCTTCGGCCATGAGCCGCCGCACGATGTCGGGGCGGTTGTTCTGCTCGCTCAAATGCGCCGCGACCACATGGCGCAGGCCATCGTGGCGAACCGCGCGTGCGATCTCCGCGGCCGCTTCATTCGACAGGTGGCCATGCTTGCCGCCCACGCGCAGCTTCAGGAAGGCCGGATAGGCCGAATTGGCCAGCAGCTCGCTGTCGTGATTGAACTCGAGCAGCAGCGCATGCACGCCGCGCAGGCTGGAGAGCACATGCGCCGTGGCATGGCCCAGGTCGGTGAGCACGCCCAGGGTGCGCGCGCCGTCGGAGCAGCGCAGCTGCAGCGGCTCGCGGGCGTCGTGCGGCACGGTAAAGGGCTGCACCGAGATGTCGCCGATCGCGAACTCCGCTTCGTCTCGTGCGAGGTTGAGCCGGCCTTCGAAATCGCGGCCGCCCGTGGCGAGCCAGGTGCCTTCGCTCATCCAGACGGGAATGCGGTTGCGCCGCGACAGCGAATGGGCGCAGCCGATGTGATCGCCGTGCTCGTGGGTCACGAAGATCGCGTCGATGTCGCCGGCCGCGAGCCCGGCCCTGGCAAGCCGCAGATCGAGTTGTTTGAGGCCGAAGCCGCAGTCGATCAGGAGCCGTGAGGTGCGGCCGCCACTGGTCGCCTCGACCAGCGCGGCATTGCCCGTGCTGCCGCTGCCGAGGCTTCGGAAGCGGAGCATGCGGGTTACTTCAGGTCGTCGGCAATGACCTGGACGATGCGTTGCGCATTGGCCGAGGTTTCAGGTGCGCCGGATTCGTTCAGCACCGAGACCGTGGTCGATTCGCCCTGGCCCTTCACGAGGATGCGGAACTTGATCGGCGCTTCGTTCTTGCTGGAAGAGCTGCCGAACAGCTTGCCGAAGAAGCCGGGTTCCTTCTTGTCCGCGTTGGGGGTCACGTAGCGCACGTAGTAGATGCCGGCGCTGCGGTCGCGGTCTTCCACGGTGAAGCCGGTGCGGTCGAGCGCCAGGCCCACGCGGCGCCATGCGCGGTCGAAGCCTTCATTGATCTGCACGACCGGTTGGCCGCCCGCGTTGGCAACGGTGGCGGTCTTGGTCGGCGCGGTGGTGGCGGCCAGGATCTTCGACTGTTCTTGCGAAACGCCGAGCTTGACCATCAGGCGGCGCAGGAACTCGGTTTCGAGTTCAGGGTCGCTCGGGCGGGGCTGCCATACGGTCTGGTCTTGGCGGCTGTTGTTGTAGACCTCTTGCATGCCGCGGTGGCTGATGAAGATCTCGGTGCCGTTGGGCGTGCGCTCCAGGCGGGTGCGGAAGCGGTCGAGTTCACCGGTCGAGTAGACCGAATCGACCAGCTTGCCCAGCGTGCCGCGGATGATGTCCTGCGGCAGCTTGGCGCGGTTCTCGGCCCAGTCGGTTTCCATGATGCCGAGGTTGCGCTGCTCGGTGGTCAGCAGAAAGCCGCTTTCCTGCCAGAAGTCTTTCACCGGATCCCAGAGCTGGTCGGGCGAGCGGTTGATGACGATCCAGCGCTGCGTGCCCGAACGCTCCATGCGGACGTCGCCGATGTTGGCCACCGCGGTGGGAATGCCCGGCGCGTTGGTGGCGCCTGCCTGGTAGGCGTTGGCCGTGACCGCGCCGCCCGGCACCGCATAGCGGTTTTCGCGCGAAAGCTGCGACAGGTCGGGCGGGACTTCGAGGGTCGGGGCTTTGCCGGCGCTCTTGTAGTCGATCTTGTCGCCCTCGAGAACGGAGCAGGCGGCGAGGCTGACAACGAGGGCCAGCAGTGCGAATCGCGAGATGTGCGAAAGGTTCTTCAACGTCGTCTTCCTTGTTGGAATGGGTTCGATCAATCTAGGGGGCCGCATTGCCCGCACTCTCTGAGCACGGTTCAGGCAAAAGGTTGCGTAACCTCGATGCGGCGGAAAGAAAAGAGATGCGGTGTTTGGGGAGGAAGAAGCGGGCTCAGCCCTTGAGCAGTCCGCAGGCGCTCAGGGCAGCCTCGACCACGGGTTGGTTCGTTTCGGCCAGTTCGGTGAGCGGCAGCCTCAGGGTACCGCCGCAAAGTCCGAGCCTGGACATGGCCCACTTGAGAGGAATCGGGTTCGGTTCGACGAACAGGTTGCGGTGCAGCGGCATCAGTTCGAACTGGATCTGCATCGCCTTGCGCACGTCGCCCGCAATGGCCGCAACGCACAGCTCGTGCATCTTGCGCGGCGCGATGTTCGCCGTGACGCTGATGTTGCCCTGGCCGCCGCAGAGCATGAGGGCCACCGCGGTCGGGTCGTCGCCGGAATACACCGCAAAGTGCTTCGGCAGGTCGCGAATGAGCCACTGCGCGCGCTCGATGTTGCCGGTGGCTTCCTTGATGCCGATGATGCCCGGCACCTGGGCCAGGCGCAGCACGGTGTCGTGCGCCATATCGGCCACGGTGCGGCCGGGCACGTTGTACAGCACGATGGGCAGGTCGCCCACGGCTTCGGCAATGGCCTTGAAGTGCTGGTACTGGCCTTCTTGCGTCGGCTTGTTGTAGTAGGGCACCACCTGCAGCTGAGAATCGGCGCCCACGCCCTTGGCGAACTTGGCGAGCTCGATGGCTTCCTTGGTCGAATTGGCGCCGCAGCCGGCCATCACGGGCACGCGGCCCTTGGCCTGCTCGACCGACACGCGGATGATTTCGCAGTGCTCTTCCACGTCGACCGTGGGCGATTCGCCAGTGGTGCCGACCACGCCGAGGCAGTCGGTGCCTTCGTCGATATGCCAGTCGATCAGCCGGCGCAGGGCGGGATAGTCGACACTGCCGTCGTCGTGCATCGGCGTGACGAGAGCGACGATGCTGCCTGTCAGTTGCTCCAAGGGGGAATCTCTCTGTCGGGTGGACGAAAGCGCCGATTCTACTTACTCCGGAGCTTCCGGAAACGGCCGCGCCGGCGGGGTCAGTTTCCCCGCAGGAGATGGCGTTCAGGTTGGCCTGATGCGGCATTGCCGGCTCGGACCGCGGCAATGCGCTGCACGAAGCGTTCAGGTTCGGCAAGAAAGCCGTTCTCGTAAGCCACCACGCGCAGCTCCCGGCATGCAGCCAGCAGTTCGCCGGGCTGCAGCAGAAAATCGGGGCGCGAGGGCTTACCCACCGTTTCGTTGCCGGCGGCAAAGGTTTCGTAGAGCAGCACGCCGCCTGGCGCAACGGCGGCCACGATGTCGGCCAGGCGCGGCCGCCAGAGGTAGTTGGTCACGACCACGGCGCCGAAGACCCGGCCTGCGAAGGGCCAGGGGCCCGATTCGATGTCGGCCGTCACGGTGCGGCCGAAGGCGCTTGCGGCTTCGGTCGCTTCGGTCGAGCGATCGACACCCGTGACCGCGTGCCCGCGCCCCGCAAACCACTGCATGTGCCGTCCTTGCCCGTAGGCAACGTCGAGCACGGCCGCCCCGGGGGCGAGCAGGTGCGACCACCTGGCGATCCATTCCGACGCGGCCAGTCCCGCGTGCGAAGCTGCGGTGTCTTCCGTGGCCATCAGAAGCAGGACCAGACCTGGTCGACCAGTGTGACGAGAAAGTCCGGATGCACGTAAAGCGCGAAAACGCCGCCCAGCACTGCCAGCGCGGCGGCCAGCCAGCCGGCGTGCACGAGGCGGTGGTGCATCTGCGAAGTCATGTCGGCCATTGTCCGCCGTCAGCGGTCAGCCCGCTACGGCGGCCGTCCGGCCCCCGCGCGCAATGGCGCCTTCCTTGACGGGCAGGTTGATCAGCGCCGCGAACACGCCGAGGCCGATCGCGATGTACCAGACGATGTCGTAGCTGCCCGTGGTGTCATACAGATAGCCGCCCAGCCACACGCCGATGAACGACCCCACCTGGTGGCTCAGGAACACGAAGCCGCTGAGCATCGACAGGTGCGCCACGCCGAAGATGCCCGCGATGATCGCGTTGGTGGCGGGCACCGTCGAAAGCCAGAGAAAGCCCATGGCCGCCGAAAAGACGTACACGCTCATCGGCGAGATCGGCACCAGCAGAAACAGCAGGATCGAGACCGCCCGCGCAAAGTAGATGGCGGCCAGGATCTTGCGCTTGGCGAGCTTCTGGCCCAAGAGGCCCACGGTGTAGGTGCCGAACACGTTGAAGAGCCCGATCAGCGCCAGTGCGTAGCCCGCCACGTCCACCGGCAGCTTCTGGTCGCGCAGGTAGGTCGGCATGTGGATGCCGATGAAGGCCAGCTGGAAGCCGCAGACGAAATACCCGGCCATCAGCAAGCCGAAGCTCGGGTAACGGAAGGCTTCGCCCACCGCCTGCAGCATCGATTGCTCGCGATGCGCGGCCAAGGCCGCGCGCGGCTCGCGCAGCCCGAAGGCCAGCGGCACGATCACCAGCGCCAGCATGGCCACCACCGCCAGCGCGGTCTGCCAGCCCAGATGTCCGATCAAGCGGCCTTCGATGGGCGCCATCAGGAACTGGCCGAACGAGCCGGCCGCCGCCGCCACGCCCATGGCCCACGAGCGCCGCTCGGCCGGAATCTGACGCCCGATCACGCCGTAGACCACGGCATAGGTGGTGCCCGCCTGCGCCGCGCCGATCAGCACGCCGGCGCTCAGAGTGAACAGCAGCGGCGTCGGGGAATAGGCCATTCCCAGCAGGCCCAGCGCATAGAAGGCCGTTCCCGCGATCAGAACCCGGAAGGCCCCGAAGCGATCGGCCACCATGCCGGCGAACACGCCGAAGATGCCCCATGAAAGATTCTGGATCGCGAGCGCGAAGGAAAAGGTCTGGCGGGTCCAGTCCTGCGCCTGGGTGATCGGCTGCAGCCAGAGGCCGAAGCCATGGCGGATGCCCATCGAGAGCGTGACGATCATGGCGCCGCAGATCAGTACCTGCTTGACCGAAAGAGTGGGGGCGGAGGCTTGCATCCGTCGAATGTAGCGACTTGCGTGCCGTGGCAGGCGGCGTGGGGGCTGAGGCCATTGATGATTTATCGGAGCCAGTTCGATGCGCAGCGGGCATCAAAGCCGCTCGCCCGGGGTCAGCACATGCTTGTAGTTTGTTACATTTCGGGCTCCTGTCATGCCGCTCTCCAAGGACCCCGAACCATGAGAAGAATTGCCCTGAAGCTCGCCGCCGCCACGATGCTGGCGATGGTCATCGCCGGCTGCGCCAGCGGTCCAACCGGCCCGAAGTTCCAGGAGATGGGCAACGTCATTCCGAAGATCAAGTCCGGCGATGGCCGCATCTATTTCTTCCGCGCCGCGGGCCCCTTCGGCGCCGCGCTGCAGCCCGGCGTGCGCATCGACAAGCTGGGTGTCGGGTCGTCGAAGCCCGGCAGCTTCTTTTTCGTCGACCGTCCCGCGGGCACCTACCTCGCCGCCACCACCACCGACCTTCGCAAGACGCTCGCTATTCCGCTCGCCGAAGGCGAGACGAAGTACGTGCGCATGTCGCCTTCGTTCGGCTTGGCGGCCGGAAGCATCGTGCTCGATCTGGAGCCCGCCGAGAAGGCCCGGGCCGAAATGGGCTGGCTGGCTTATGCGGGCCAGGCCATCGTCAACAAGTAGGCCACCGGAGCGGACCATCGGCCGGGGGGAGGCGGTGGTTCCTGTATGGGTATCCAGTCATTTCGGATCGACTGACTACAATCCGCCCCCATGGCGACTCCCCCCAAGACTCCCCCCAGTTCCTCATCCGCGTCCTCCGGCTATTCGGAGGGCTCCATCCGCGTGCTCAAGGGCCTCGAGCCCGTCAAGCAACGCCCGGGCATGTACACCCGGACCGACAACCCGCTGCACATCATCCAGGAAGTGCTCGACAACGCCGCCGACGAGGCGCTGGCGGGCTACGGCAAGAAGATCAAGGTCACGCTGCATGCCGACGGCTCGGCCAGCATCGAAGACGACGGCCGCGGCATTCCGTTCGGCCTGCATCCCGAAGAAAAGGCGCCCGTGATCGAGCTCGTGTACACCCGGCTGCACGCGGGCGGCAAGTTCGACAAGGGCTCGGGCGGCGCCTACAGCTTCTCGGGCGGCCTGCACGGCGTCGGCGTGTCGGTGACCAACGCGCTGTCGAAGCGGCTCGAAGTCACCTCGCATCGCGAAGGCTCGGTGGCCAAGCTGGCCTTCAGTGCCGGCGATGTGATCGAGGCGCTCGAAATCCGCAAGCTCGAAGCCGGCGAGCGCAAGCAGGGCACCACGGTGCGTGCCTGGCCCGATGCCAAATACTTCGAGACCGCAGCGCTCCCGATGAGCGAGCTCACGCATCTCTTGCGCAGCAAGGCCGTGCTGATGCCCGGCGTCAGCGTCACGCTCACGGTCGAGAAGACCAAGGAAACGCAGCAGTGGCTCTACAAGGGCGGCCTGAGCGACTACCTGATGCAGACGCTCAACGGCGACCCGGTGATTCCGCTGTTCGAAGGCAGCGGCCATGCCGACAAGAACGCCGACAACTTCGCAGAGGGCGAGGGCGCCGACTGGTGCGTGGCCTTCACCGAAGACGGCCAGCCGGTGCGCGAGAGCTACGTCAACCTGATTCCCACCAGCGCAGGCGGCACGCACGAAAGCGGTCTGCGCGACGGCCTCTTCACCGCGGTGAAGGGCTTCATCGAACTGCACTCGCTGCTGCCCAAGGGCGTGAAGCTCCTGCCCGAGGACGTGTTTGCGCGCGCCTCATATGTGCTGAGCGCCAAGGTGCTCGACCCGCAGTTCCAGGGCCAGATCAAGGAGCGCCTGAACTCGCGCGACGCGGTGCGGCTGGTGTCGAGCTTCGTGCGCCCCGCGCTCGAGCTGTGGCTCAACCAGCACGTCGACTACGGCAAGAGGCTCGCCGAACTCGCCATCAAGGCCGCGCAAACGCGTCAGCGCGCCGGCCAGAAGGTCGAGAAGCGCAAGGGCTCGGGCGTGGCCGTGTTGCCCGGCAAGCTGACCGACTGCGAGAGCAAGGACATCAGCCACAACGAAGTCTTCCTGGTCGAGGGTGACTCGGCTGGCGGCAGCGCCAAGATGGGCCGCGACAAGGAGAGCCAGGCCATCCTGCCGCTGCGCGGCAAGGTGCTGAACACCTGGGAGGTGGAGCGCGACCGGCTCTTCGCCAACACCGAAATCCACGACATCTCGGTGGCCGTGGGCGTCGATCCGCACGGCCCCAGCGACACGCCCGACATGAGCGGCCTGCGCTACGGCAAGATCTGCATCCTCTCCGACGCCGACGTCGACGGCTCGCACATCCAGGTGCTGCTGCTCACGCTGTTCTTCCGCCACTTTCCGAAGCTCATCGAAACCGGCCACGTGTATGTCGCAAAGCCGCCGCTGTTCCGCGTCGATGCGCCCGCGCGCGGAAAGAAGCCGGCTTCCAAGGTCTACGCGCTTGACGAGGGCGAACTGACTGCCACACTCGACAAATTGCGCAAGGACGGCGTGCGCGAAGGCGCCTGGAGCATCAGCCGCTTCAAGGGCCTGGGCGAAATGAGCGCGGAACAATTGTGGGAAACCACGCTCAATCCGGATACCCGGCGCCTCATGAAGGTGCAGCTGGGACGCTTCGACTTCACGTCCACCCAAGGGGAGATCACCAAGCTCATGGGCAAGGGCGAGGCGGCCGCGCGGCGCGAACTGATGGAACTGCGCGCCGACGATGTCGATATCGATGTTTGACCACCCTCGTGAAAATTTCAGATTTCATGCGTCCGTTGCTCCTGGCCCTGCTGCTGTGCGCGCAGCAGGGGCTTGCGCACGCCGCTGACATCTACGGCTACATCGACGGCAAGGGCGTGGCGCACTTCGCATCGGAAAAGATCGACGAGCGCTACCAGATCTTCTTTCGCGGGGGGCAGAGCTTCGACACGGCCAAGGGCCTTTCGCCGCTCGGCCGTGGCGGGCGCAGGCTCGACGGCAAGGTGCCGCCCGCGTCGCAGACATTGCTTGCGCTGTTCGAAGCATCGCCAAGCTACAAGACCGCCAAGGTGGCACTGCGCGATGCGTCGAACAAGCACTCGATCGACTACGAGTTGCTGCAGGCGCTGATCGCCACCGAATCGGGCTTCGATGCGCAGGCCGTGTCGCCCAAGGGCGCCATGGGCCTCATGCAACTCATGCCGGCCACCGCGCAGCGCTATGGCGTCTCGGCGGACAAGCGCAGCACCATCGAGAAGAAGCTGTTCGATCCGCGCATCAACATCGCCGCCGGCTCGCGCTACCTGCGCGACCTGATCGCGATGTTCCCGGGCCAGATCGAGCTGGCGCTTGCGGCCTATAACGCGGGCGAAGGCGCGGTGCAGCGCGCGGGCAACAAGATTCCGAACTACAAGGAAACGCAGAACTACGTGCAGACGGTGCTGCGGCTCTATGCTTACCTCAAGCCGTCGGCGGCGGTGGCAATGGACGGCGGTGGCGGTGGCGGTGGCGGTGGCGGCGGTGCGAGCGGCGCGCGTGGCGGCAAGACGCCGGGCCGCATCCGCATGGAACTGGTGGTTCCGAAGGGCGGAGCGATGGGCCGTGGCAACATGCCGTCCGATTCGCCAAGCAGCATGCCGGCCATGCCCGGGGTCTCCGAGCAGCCGGCGGTGCCGGACGGCGCAGCGGAAGCGCCGGTGTCCTGATGCCGCGCCCCGCCTTTACCCGTCAATGAAGGAGCCCTTCATGCAACGCCGACGCCTTGTTCTTGCGACCGCCGCTTGCGCGGTGAGCGGCGCTGCGCGCGCGCAGCATGCGGCCACGCACGACACGTTGCCGGCGGCGCCTTCGTCGAAGGAGCCGTATGCGCGGCTGCAAGGCGGCGTGCCGCATCACATGACGCCCGAGCAGGAGGCCCAACGCGTGACGGACAGCCCCGCGCCGGCCGGGCCTGCCGGACGCTGGATGCCGCGCGCGGCCTTGCCGATTCCGCGCAGCGAGATGGCCTGGGCCACGGCGGCACAAGGCCGCATGCACGTGGTCGGCGGTTACGGCGAAGGCGCGGTGAACCGCGACTACCACCACATCTACGACCCCGTGGCCGACCGCTGGCTCGATGGTGCGCCGCTGCCGCGCGGTGCCAATCACGTCGCGGTGGCGGCCGACGAAGGCCGCGTCTATGCACTCGGCGGCTTCGTCGAACAGAACCGCCGCTCCGACACCAACGCCTACGTCTACGAAATAGCCGCCAACCGCTGGACCGCCATCGCGCCGTTACCTCGCCCGCGCGGTGCCGCGGCCGCCGTGATGCTCGATGGGCAGCTGCACCTGATCGGCGGCGCTTCCGAGCCCGCGGCCGAGCGTGCGAGCGTGGGCTGGCACGAGGTCTACGACCCGAAGGCCGACCGCTGGACCACGCGCAAGCCGCTGCCCGGCGCACGCGACCATGTCGGCTGCGTGGCGCACAGCGGCCAGATCCACGTGATCGGCGGGCGCTTCAACACCTTCGAATACAACACCGACCTGCACCACGTCTACCTGCCCGCGCGCGACACATGGGAGTTGCGCTCGCCGCTGCCCACCGCGCGATCGGGCCACGGCCTCGTGGTCTATCGCGGCCGCCTTTTCGCCATGGGCGGAGAGGGCGGTTTCCTGGTGGGCGGCGTGCCGCGCCAAGCCAAGGTGTTCGGCCAGATGGAAAGCTACGACCCCGCGGCCGACGCCTGGCAACGGCATGCACCGATGACCACGCCGCGCCATGCCGTCGGTGCCGCTGTGATCGGCGATTGGATCTACGTGGCCGGCGGCGGCGCGGTGCTCGGCGGCTCCGTGCAGTCCGCGGTGCACGAGGCTTTCACATTGGGCTGAGCGCGCAGGCGCTCGGCCCCCGACTGTTTCTCTTTCTCTCTTCTCCATGGACGACTCCCAACCTCCGCTCGACCTTGCAGGCCCCACCGACGGCGACACCACCCTCACGCTGGCCGACTACGCACAGACCGCCTATCTCGAATACGCGCTCAGCGTGGTCAAGGGCCGTGCACTGCCCGACGTGTCCGACGGCCAGAAGCCGGTGCAGCGGCGCATCCTCTATTCGATGTCGCGCATGGGCCTGGGCTTCGGTGGCACCAACGGCACCGTAGGCGCCAAGCCCGTTAAGAGCGCACGCGTGGTCGGCGATGTGCTCGGCCGCTTCCATCCGCACAGCGACCAGGCCGCCTACGACGCGCTGGTGCGCATGGCGCAAGACTTTTCGCAGCGCTATCCGCTGGTCGACGGCCAGGGCAACTTCGGCAGCCGCGACGGCGACGGTGCCGCGGCCATGCGCTACACCGAGGCGCGCCTGGCCCGCATCACCAGCCTGCTGCTCGACGAGATCGACGAAGGCACGGTCGACTTCATTCCCAACTACGACGGCAGCACCGAAGAGCCGCGCCTGCTGCCCGCTCGGCTGCCGTTCACGCTGCTCAACGGCGCAAGCGGCATCGCGGTCGGCCTCGCTACCGAGATCCCAAGCCACAACCTGCGTGAGATTGCCGATGCCTGCGTGGCGCTGATCAAGTCGAACGGCAAGCTCAGCGAAGAGGAGCTGCTGCAGATCGTGCCCGGCCCCGACTATCCGGGCGGCGCGCAGATCATCAGCGGCCCGGCCGACATTGCCGACGCCTATCGCACCGGCCGCGGCTCGCTGAAGGTGCGCGCGCGCTGGAAGATCGAAGACCTGGCGCGCGGCCAGTGGCAGCTCGTGGTCAACGAACTGCCACCCGGCGTCAGCACGCAGAAGGTGCTCGAGGAAATCGAGGAAATCACCAACCCGAAGGTCAAGGCCGGCAAGAAGGCCCTGAGCGCCGACCAGACCCAGCTGAAGGCCGCGATGCTGTCGGTGCTCGACGTGGTGCGCGACGAATCCAGCAAGGACGCCGCGGTGCGCCTGGTGTTCGAGCCCAAGACCTCGCGCATCAGCCAGGAAGAATTCATCACCACGCTGCTTGCGCAGACCTCGCTCGAGACCTCGTCGCCGATCAACCTCACGATGGTGGGCATCGACGGCAAGCCGACGCAGAAGTCGCTGCGCCAGATGCTCAACGAGTGGATCGCGTTCCGCGAGATCACCGTCGAGAAGCGCTCGCGGCATCGGCTCAACAAGGTGCTCGAGCGCATTCACATCCTCGAGGGCCGGCAGCTGGTGCTGCTCAACATCGACGAGGTGATTGCGATCATCCGCGCGGCGGAAGATCCGAAGGCCGCGCTCATTGCGCGCTTCAATCTCAGCGAGCGCCAGGCCGAAGACATTCTCGAAATTCGTCTGCGCCAACTCGCGCGGCTCGAGGCCATCAAGATCGAGCAGGAGCTCAAGGACCTGCGCGAAGAGCAGAAAAAGCTCGAAGACATCCTCGGCAGTCCGACCGCATTGCGCCGCCTGCTGGTGAAAGAAATAGAAGCCGACGCCAAGACCTTCGAAGACCCGCGCCGCACGCTGATCCAGGCCGAGAAGCGCGCCGTGGCCGAAGTGAAGGTGGTCGACGAGCCCGTCACCGTCATCGTTTCGCAGAAGGGCTGGGTCCGTGCGCAGAAGGGGTGGGCCAGCGAGAAGAATGGCACCAACGGATCGGCCACGCCCGAATACAGCTTCAAGTCCGGCGACGCGCTCTACGGCGCCTTCGAGTGCCGCAGCGTCGACACGCTGCTGGTCTTCGGCAGCGCCAAGGACAAGACTGTGCGCGTCTACACCGTGCCCGTGGCATCGTTGCCCGGCGCGCGCGGCGACGGCCAGCCCGTCACCACGCTCATCGAACTCGATGCCGGCACGCACGTCACGCATTTCTTCGCAGGCCCCGCAGGCGCGAGCGTGCTGCTGGCCAACACCGGCGGCTACGGCTTCATTGCCACGGTCGAGAACATGATGTCGCGCCAGCGCGGCGGCAAGGCTTTCATCGACGTGGGCGAGGGCGAACAGCTCTGCCGTCCCTCGCTGGTGGGCGGTGCGAGCGGCGCCGAGCCGATGCCCGCCGCCACGCACGTGGCCTGCGCCTCCACCGGCGGCCGCATCCTGACCTTCGACATCGCTGAGCTCAAGAGCCTGCCGAAGGGTGGCCGCGGTCTCACGCTGATCGATCTCGACGCCAAGGACACGCTCGCAGGCGCCGCCGCCTACACGCGCAGCGTGAAGATCGAAGGCATTGGCCGCGGCGGCAAGGAGCGCGACGAAACCCTGGAGATCCGCACGCTCAACAACGCGCGCGGCAGCCGTGCGCGCAAGGGCAAGGCGGCCGATCTCGGCTTCAAGCCGACGAGCATCGTGCGGGTTCTGTGATGGGCGGCATCGACATCAGTGTCATCGGCCTCGCCATCGCGGTGGTCACGGGGATTGGCAGTTTCTGGTTCGGCCGCCGCATGCGCCTGAAGCGCGGGGCCAAGCAGCGCGAGAAGGACCGCATCGCGGCGCAAGCCAACGAAACCCGGCAGCAGCGCCGGGCTCGGGAGCGCAAGGAGCGCGGCTAAGTAAGCCCTGTGGCAGACGCCGGCTAATGCAGGCCCTGCCACCAGCGCTCGTTGGTGCGCGCCTTTCCTATCGTCAGCACTTCGCCGATCACCGGGGTCGCCAGCTCGATCTTCTTCGCCTGCGTCAAATCGGCGATGCGGTCCAGCGGATCGTGCCAGGTGTGGAAGGCCAGATCGAAGGTGCTGTTGTGCACCGAATAGAGCACCTTGCCGCGCAGGTCTTCGAAGGCCTGCACGCTTTGCTCGGGCGTCATGTGCACGCCGGGCCAGTAGGGGTCGTAGGCGCCGTTTTCCATCAGTGCCAGGTCGAAGCCGCCGAAGCGCTCGCCGATCTGCTTGAAGCCTGGAAAGTAGCCCGAATCCCCGCTGTAGAAAATGCGCTGGTCGCCGCTTTGCACCACCCATGAGGCCCACAGCGTGCGGTCCCGGTCGGTCAGCGTGCGGCCCGAGAAGTGCTGCGCTGGCGTGGCGGTGAGCTTCACGCCGTCGTGTTCGCCGCCTTGCCACCAGTCGAGTTCGGTCACGCGCTCGGCGGGCACGCCCATGGCGACCAGCCGCGCACGCACGCCGAGCGGCACGAAGTAGCGCTGCACGCGCTGCGCGAGGTACTCGATGGTGGCCACGTCCAGGTGGTCGTAGTGGTCGTGCGAGAGGATCAGGCCTTCGATGGGCGGCAACTGCTCGAGCGCGAGCGGCGGCTTGTGAAAGCGCTTGGGGCCCACCCAGGTGAACGGCGATGCGCGCTCGCTGAACACGGGATCGATGAGCCAGTATTTGCCTTGCAGCTTGAGCAGGTGCGACGAATGGCCGAGCCGCACCACGTGGTTCGCCTTGGGATCGAGCGCCTCCAGTTCGGCGGTGCTCTGCATGTGCACGGGAATCGGATCGACCGGCACGGTCTCGACCTTGCTGCCCACGATGAAGCGCGACCAGATCCGCCAAGCGCTGGCGGAAGGCAGGACTTCCGGGTTCGGCAGATTCTGGAAGCCGCAGCCCTTGAACTGCGGCGATGCGTCGTAGCGTGCCTCGCACCCGCTGCTGCTCACGCAGCCGGCGAGCAATGCGCAGCTTGCCGCAAAGAGCGAAGTGCCATAGAGGCGAAGGCGGCTCAAGCGGTGCGTTGGAGAGAGCAGGGGGCGGGCAACGTCGTTCATGGATGCGGATGTTCGGGGTGTTTGCGGCGCGAGCTTAGCCGCGGCTTCGTTGCCAATGGTTTCAACGGCAGAAACATTCGGCGCAAAGGGACTTTGCCGCGCCGCCCGTCGTATGCCATGCGATCTATGGTCGGTGGCGGCGGCGCGCGGCACACTGAAAAGCGCCGGACCCGCGGCCTTAGAGAAGGCGACACCCACCATGAGCAGCAACCGCTATCCCATCATCTACGTGCGCGGCTATGCCATGACCGAAGCCGAGCGCGACGACACGGCGGCCGATCCGTTCTGCGGCTTCAATGTCGGCTCCACCGTGTACCGCGCCACCGTCAAGAAGGAGGCGCCGGCGCAGAAGTTCGTCTTCGAATCCCCGGTGGTGCGGCTCCTGGCCGACTTCCAGTACCAGAGCGTCTACCAGAACGGCCTGGACATTCTCGACAACGACTGGAAGCCCTCGCCCGACGAAACGGGAAAAGACGTGGACGGCATTCCGGCGGCTTCCATCGTCATCTACCGCTACTACGACAGCGGCTCGGAACTGCTCGGCGACGGCAAGTCGCGCGACGTGAAGATCTACGCGCAGGGCCTCGGCAAGCTGATCCTGCGCGTGCGCGACCTGGTCGCTCTGCGCGAGGGCGCCGCGTTCTCGTCGGCGGACTTTCGCTGCTACCTGGTGGCGCATTCGATGGGTGGGCTGGTCGTGCGGGCCTTCCTGCAGAACCCCACGCTCGGCGAGGCGGCCGCGCGCGCCTGTGTCGACAAGGTGTTCACCTATGCCACACCGCACAACGGCATCGACATGGGAGGCGTCAACGTGCCGGGCTGGCTCACGGCAAACGAGATGAACACCTTCAACCGCGAAAGGATGTCGGAGTTTCTGGACACGGCACCGGTCGATGGCCGCATGGACTACCTGCCCGCGGCGGCGTTTCCGGCCGAGCGCTTCTTCTGCATGGTGGGCTCGAACCGCGGCGACTATGAGGCTGCCAAGGGCCTGTCGCGCATGTTCGCGGGCCACGGCAGCGACGGGCTGGTGCGCATCGAGAACGCCTCGCTGTGGTCCATCGACGAGGCGAAGCGCAGCAAGCCCGTGGCCACCGCCTACGCCTTTCGGTCGCACTCGGGCTACTTCGGAATCGTCAATTCCGAGGAGGCGTACCAGAACCTCGTGCGCTTCCTGTTCGGCGACGTGCGCGTCGATCTCTGGTTCGATGTCGACGGCGTCACCTTGCCGCCCGACCTGCCCAAGGACGCCGATGTCGATGCGCTCTACCAGATCGAACTGCTCGCCGCGCCGCGCGGCAAGCGCTGGTACCTGAGCCGGCGCGTGGCCGAGGAAGATTCGCCGGCTTGCCGCACGCACAAGGAGCTGACCGATCCCGAAAGGCTCGAGCGCCGTTCTGTCTATCTCTCGACCGTGTTCCTTGCCAACAAGGCACGCGTGAAGCAGGACCGGCCGACGCTGGCCTACGCCATGACCTTGGGCGTGCGCGTGCCCGACTACCAGGTCAACAAGAAGTTCTGGCTCGACGGCCACTACGAGGGCAGTTCGCTGTTCCGCGACACCCTCGTCATCGAGCTTGCGCCGCCCCGGGCTGACGACCCCGCGCAGAACTGGAACGTCAACTACGGCTGGCAGACCGACACCGCGGGCAAGGCCTCGCTGCCGATGAGTTCGACGCAACTGGCCAACGGCAAGCAGCAGTTCATCGTGCCGCTTTCGAGCCTGGGCGCGGCAGCGGCGGCACCGGGCATCAGCGGCAAGGTGCGGCTCGAGGTGAGCGCCTGGAACTGAGGCTGAAACCAGGCGGGCTCCGGCGTCATACTCGGATGGTTCAAGGCTCTGCTTTTCCATCCATCATGAAAACCGCCGTTCTCATCATCGACATGCAGCGTGGCCTCTATGACGACCCGCCGCGCCCTCACGAAGCCGCCGAGGTCGCGCAGCGGGTCAATGCCCTGACCGAGCGCGCCCGTGCCGCGGGCGTGCCGGTGGCCTTCATCCAGCACGAGAACGCCATCGACCTGGAATTCGACTCCGAACGCTGGCAACTTGCCGATGCGTTGCGCGTGGATGCGAGCGATACGAAGATCCGCAAGACCGCCTCCGACTCGTTCCTGCGCACGCCGCTCGAAGCGTGGCTGACCGGCCACGCGGTGCAGCGCGTGGTGATCTGCGGCTATTCATCGGAGTTCTGCGTGGACAGCACCGTGCGGCGTGCCGCCGCGCTGGGCTACGAGGTCGTGCTTGCGGCCGATGCGCACACTTCGCATGACAAGCCGCACGCCACCGGCGCCTTCATTCGTGCGCACCACAATGCCACGCTGTCGGACATCACGAGCTTCGATGTGCCGATCCGCGCGGTGCCCAGCGCAGAGATCGCGTTCGGCGACTGACGCCAGAACGCTAGGGCATGCGCCCGGTCGCCAGGGCATGAGCCCAGTCCGGCCGTCCGTTCTGAAGCGCCAGTGCCGCCATGGCCGCGTGGTCGTAGGGCACCGCAATCAGCCGGGAGGACCATCCGCTTTCGTGCCGCTCCACGATGGCATAGCGCGCGTTCGGCGAGCCGGTTTCCACGGCGTGCGGGTACGGATGAATGTCGTCGTAAGCCGGCAGGCCCACGCTGCCCGGATTGACGATCAACTGCCCGCCGGATGCATGCGCCACGCGCGGTACATGGGTGTGCCCGCAGGCGATCAGCTGCGCATCGACGTTGCCGAGGCGCGCATCGATTTCCGTCTGGGTGGCAGCGCGGAACACCGTGGGCTCCACGGTTTCCAAAAAGTATTCAAGGTCGCTCGCTGGCGTGCCATGGCAGAGCAGGACTTCCGGACCGAAGCGCAAGCTGTGCCCGAGTGACGCCATCCACTCGAACTCCTTGGCACCGAGCCGGGCATGCGCGAACGCATCGGACGGGCCGCACTTTTCCGCAGGCGTTGTGAGCAGCTGGCGTTCATGGTTGCCCCCGAGATGAACCCAGTCCTGCGCCATCAGGAACTGCGCGGTCTCCAGCGGCATCAGCGGACCGGAGAGGCTGTCGCCCAGGTTGACGATGACATCCGCGCCGCGGCGGGCAATGTCTTCGACCACGGCTTCGAGAGCGGGGAGGTTTCCGTGGATGTCGGAGACGAGGGCTATGCGCATTCGTGGTCTTTTCTGAGAGCTGACGAGCGCGCGATCTTAGTCCTGAGGGACTTCGTTCGTGAAGGCGTTCGGGGCGCGTGCACAGGCCACCGGGTACTCCCCTCCGCGAATGTCCCCCGGCTTCGCCTCCTCCTTGATTTCGCTGCGGGGAGCACCCGATGCCCTGTGCACTGGGGCACGCTGCTGGTGTACGGCTGATCAACTCCCGCTCTTTGCAACGCTCCCGCTGATGGGGTGCCTTGCGCAGCGAAATCAAGGAGGAGGCCGCAGGCCGGGGGACATTCGCGGAACAAGGTACCCCGTCGGCGGGAGCGCCGCCCCGAACAGCGCACCCACGCAAGATCAATCAGCCCCAGATCGCCAGACCCGCGCCAAAGCACCGAGTTTTCCGCGAAACCCCAGCCGGTCGTTGGACAGCGCGTCGATGAAGTCGGACAGGCGTTGCGACTTCACCATCGTGTAGATCGTGAGCCAGGTCGTGAAGACGAACACCACGCCGAACCAGATCGCCTTGCGCCACAACGGCGCATCGGCCTCGGCCAGCAGGTTCATGCCCAGGAAGCCCGTCGTCACGGTGCCGATCAGGCCGAACAGCGTGACCACCGTGAGTCGCACCACGGTGCTGGCCTGCCGGCGCAAGCTGTCGGCGTCCAGATAGGTGTTCATGTCGGCGATACGCGACTTGACCTCGTCATAGAGCGGGTCGAGCCCGAGGTGCGTGGTGCACATGTGCGAGAGCGCGCGCACTTGCGCCTGCTCGGAAATCTCGTGGAACCAGTAGCGGTGCGTGAAGCGCAGAAAGCGCTCGAAGCTCGAGCGGATCGCGCGCTTGAACTGCTTGACGCTCGGCGTGCTGCGGATGTCGAGCCGCTTGAGCGCCTCCACCAGCTGGTCCGAGAACATCAAGAGCGATGCCTTCTGGAAATGCGCGATGAGGAACAGCAGGAAGTGCTGGTGCCGGAACTGCGCGAGCACACCGCGGTCGCGGCAGCAGAAGAATTCGGAGCGTGCATCGCCCACCACGATCAGCGCATGGCCGTTGCACAGGTAGCGCGTATTCGGCGCCGCGCCGGCGTCGACCCAGAAGCGGTCGTAGCAGTACTTGTGCTCGAAGTCCGCAAGGTGTTGCTCCGCGTAAGGCAAGTGGGCATGCCGGGCCGCGTCGGCCTCGGCGGCACCGGTGACGAGGCCGAGCCGGATGAAGTCGTTGCGCGAGAGGCGCTTCGGATCGTCGAGCGAGAGGTACGCCATCACGGGCATGCGGTAGTACTCGATCTGCCGGTAGCGCAGCACGCCGGGGTCGTCGGAATGGTCGCTCACCAACGGCTGCATCAGGTAAGCCCAGTGGGCAGAGATGCGCGGCGCGCGGTGCTGGGCCACGTGCGAAAGAAAAGCTTCGCGCTGCTGCGCATCCGATTGCGCGAGCACGCTGCCGTCGGCGGCCAGCCATTCGACGCTGGCCATGCAATGCAGCGCGCCGCCGTCGGCGTTCCAGCCAGCGGGGTAGGCGCGGCCGAAGCGGTAGAGCAGGTCTTGCGCCTGCGCAAGGCTCAGGTGGTCCGCGCCGACTTCGAGGTTGAGCAGCACCACGTCGATGTCGAAGAAGAAGTACAGGTCGCAATGCACCACGTCGAGCGTGATGGGTGCGTCGCCGGCCTGCGGCACCACGCGCACGGCGGCAACGTCGTGGCGGCGAAAGATGCGCATCGGCGAATCGCCGTCGTTGCCGGTGCCTTCGCTGCTCTTGCCCTTGGAGCGGCCTTCGCCGTAGAGAAAGCGCTGCACATACGGCAGAAAGCTCACGAACTCGTTGTAGTGCCGTTCGTGAAAGCGGCCGCTGTCGCCGGTGTATTCGTCGATTTCCTCGCGCCACGGCGAGGCATCGCCCATCTCGCGCAGCACGTGCCAAGGGCCGTGGTGCGCGGGCTTGGCATCAGGCGCCGGCATCAGCCGCAAGGGCCAGAGCAGGGCCTGCCTGAAGTGCTGCACGGCCGGCGCTGCAAGAACGCCGGTAGGAGATGCGCCTGCCTCTGCAGTCGTGTCGGCCGCGGGTGTATTCAGCATCGCGCCAGTGTAGGCAGAAGGTGCTTCGAAAAGCTGACCTAGGGGAATCCCTAGGGTGCTCTGAAACCGGTTTCATATAAGCTGCAAGCATTGCTTTCGAGGCCTGCGCACGGCTACGCCCGTGCTCGCCCCCCATGAATTACCAGTTTCAATTCGACGCCGTGTTCGCTGCCTGGCCGCTGCTGCTCAAGGGCACCTGGATCACGATTCAGCTCTCGCTTTCCGCCACGCTGATCGGCTTGGTCGTAGCCATCTTCTGTGCCTGGGGCAAGACCTCGGGGCCGGGCTGGCTGCGCTTTGTCATCAACGCGTACATCGAGGTGATCCGCAACACGCCCTTCCTCGTGCAGCTGTTCTTTTTCTTCTTCGCGCTGCCGGCCGTCGGCCTGCGCTGGTCGCCGCAGACGGCTGCGCTCGTGGCCATGGTGGTGAACCTCGGCGCGTATGCGACCGAGATCATCCGCGCAGGCATCGAGTCGATTCCCAAGGGGCAGATCGAGGCGGGCAGGGCGCTCAACCTCAAGCCGTGGGAAATCTTTCGCTTCGTGATCATCAAGCCGGCGCTCAAGGCCATCTACCCGGCACTCACGAGCCAGTTCATCTTGCTGATGCTGAGCTCGGCCGTGGTGTCGGTCATCTCGGCCGACGACCTGACCTCGGTGGCCGCCAACCTGCAGTCGCAAACGTTCCGCAGCTTCGAGATCTACATCGTGGTGGCTGCCATCTACCTCGCGTTGGCGCTGGCTTTCTCGGCCATGTTCAAGCTGATCTACAAGCGCACGCTCAACTATCCGGACCGCCGGTAACAAGCCCCGGACGGAGCAAGACTCATCATGCGTACCTTCGGTTTTCCCGAATTCCTGTTCATTCTCGAAGCGGCCAAGTGGACCTTGGCGCTCTCCGCCATCGCCTTTGTCGGCGGCGCGATCCTCGGGTTGATCATCGCGCTCATGCGCACGTCCGAATCAACGTGGGCGCGCGGGGTGTCGACCACCTTCATCCAGATCTTCCAGGGCACGCCGCTGCTGCTGCAGCTGTTCCTGGTGTTCTTCGGCGCGCCGGTGCTGGGGCTCGACATCAATCCGTGGGTGGCCGCGGGCGTGGCGCTCGTCCTCAACAGCGCGGCCTTCCTTGGCGAGATCTGGCGCGGCTGCATCGAGGCGGTTCCACGCGGCCAGTGGGAAGCCGCCGAAGCGTTGAGCCTCAAGTACAGCGCGCGCATGCGCGACGTGGTGTTGCCGCAGGCTTTCAAGATTGCGCTGGCGCCCACAGTGGGCTACCTGGTGCAGATCATCAAGGGCACCTCGCTCGCAGCCATCATCGGTTTCGTGGAGGTGACGCGTGCGGGGCAAATCGTCAATAACGCGACCTTCCAGCCGCTCATCGTGTTCTCGGTGGTGGCCGCCATCTACTTCGCGATCTGCTGGCCGCTCTCGTTGCTGGCGGGCCGCATGGAACGCAAGCGTGCGCAGGCGCTCGCACGCTGATCGTTTTTCTCTTTTTTCGTCGCATTCCATTTTTCAGGAGACACATCCAATGACCCGTACCACCACCCGCCGCGTTGCGCTGGCAGCCCTCGCATCCCTGGGACTGGGCGCCGCACTGACCGTGTTCGCACCTTTCGCATCGGCCCAATCCGTGGCCGACATCAAGAAGAAGGGCGAGATCACCATCGGCATGCTGGTCGACTTTCCGCCCTACGGCACCACCAATGCGCAGAACCAGCCTGACGGCTACGACGCCGACGTGGCCAAGCTGCTGGCTAAAGAGTGGGGCGTCAAGGCCAACATCGTGCCCGTGACCGGCCCGAACCGCATTCCCTTCCTGCTGACCAACAAGGTCGACGTGCTGGTCGCCTCGCTGGCCATCACGCCCGAGCGCGCCAAGCAGGTGCAGTTCTCGCAGCCCTACGCGGCCGCCACCATCGTGCTGTACGGCGCCACCAAGACGCCCATCAAGGCCGCAGGCGACCTGAAGGGCCTGCGCGTGGGCGTGGCCCGCGCTTCGACGCAAGACGTGGCCGTGACCAAGGCCGCACCCGAGGGCACCGAGATCCGCCGTTTCGACGACGACGCCTCGGCCATGCAAGCACTGATCTCGGGCCAGGTCGATGCCATCGGCTGCTCGGTGACCGTGGCGGCGCAGATCGCCAAGCGCGTACCCGCCGGCAGCTACGAAAACAAGTTCACGCTGGTGCAGCAATCGATGGGCATCGCCATGCGTCCGGGCCAGGACGAGCTGCACAAGGCCGTCAACGATTTCGTCGCGAAGAACACCGCCAACGGCGAGCTCAACAAGCTCTACCAGAAGTGGCTGCAGGCCGACCTGCCGAAGATGCAGTGAACCGCAGGGGCTGAAGAAGAAAAAGGAATCCTGGCATGACGACGGAATCGATCATCCGCATGGAAGCGGTCAACAAGTGGTACGGTGAATTCCAGGTGTTGACCGGCATCGACCTGTCGGTGCGCCAGGGCGAGCGCATCGTGATCTGCGGGCCTTCGGGCTCGGGCAAGTCCACGCTCATTCGCTGCATCAACCGGCTCGAGACGGTGCAGAAGGGCCGCATCGTGGTCGACGGCATCGATCTGACGGCCGGCGGCAAGAACGTGGATGCGGTGCGTGCCGAAGTGGGCATGGTGTTTCAGCAGTTCAACCTGTTTCCGCACCTCACCATTCTGGAAAACTGCACGCTCGCACCGATGCGCTCGCGTGGCATGACCAAGGCGCAGGCGGAAGAGGTGGCCATGAAGTACCTCACGCGCGTGCGCATTCCGGAGCAGGCCAACAAGTATCCGAGCCAACTCTCGGGTGGCCAGCAGCAGCGCGTGGCCATTGCGCGCGCGCTGTGCATGACGCCCAAGATCATGCTGTTCGACGAGCCTACCTCGGCGCTCGATCCCGAAATGGTCAAGGAAGTGCTCGACACCATGATCGGCCTGGCCGAAGACGGCATGACCATGCTGTGCGTGACGCACGAAATGGGCTTTGCCCGCAGCGTGGCCGACCGGGTGATCTTCATGGCCGACGGCAAGATCGTCGAGCAGGCGCCGCCTCAGGAATTCTTCAGCAATCCGCAGAACGAAAAAACGCGCCAGTTCCTCGGCCAGATCCTGAGTTCGCACCAGGCTCACTGATGTCTTTCCAGGTACTGATTTCTCTGTCGTCCTTCGGTGCGGCCGAGGTGGGCCGGCATGGCCAGCTCTGGTGCTCGCAACTGGCGCTCGAGGCAGGAGCCGATTCGGTCGAGGTGCGCGGCGAGATGTTGCGCAACCCCGATGCGGAACTGCCGTCGCTGGCGGGGCTTGCCTCCGTGTATTCCAGCCCCGAAGGCCTCTGGGCCGAAGGCGGCTGGCTCGACAGCGCGGCGCTTGCGCGCGGCATTGCTGCCGCAACGAAGCTGGGCGTCAGGCGGCTCAAGATGTCGATCGGCGACTTTCGTGCGTCGTCGCACGGATCGCTGTGGGGCCTGAAGGTGCAGCTTGCGGAAACCCGCGTCGAGCTGCTGATCGAGAACGACCAGACCGTACGCGCCGGCACGCTGCCGGCACTGCAAGCCTTCTTCGACGCGGCCGACCGCGCCGGCGTCGAGCTTGGCATGACCTTCGACATGGGCAACTGGCACTGGGTCGGCGAATGCCCGCTGCAGGCGGCCGAGGCGCTGGGCCGCCGTGTGCGCTACGTGCATTGCAAGGGCGCACAGCGCCTGCCCCACAAGTGGGTGGCGGTGCCGCTCGGCGACTCGGCTGCGCCCTGGCGCGCGGTGCTGCGCGCGCTGCCGGCAGACGTGCCGCACGCCATCGAATACCCTCTGGTAGGCGACGACCTGCTGGCCGTCACGCGCATGCACATCGACTTCATCCGCGCCGCACGCGCGTAGAACCACACATGACAGAACCCACCGCTTTCGATGTCGCCCTTTTCGGCGAGGCCATGCTGCTGCTGGTGGCCGACCGGCCCGGTCCGCTGGAAAACGCAGAGGCGTTCCACAAGCGCACCGCGGGCGCCGAGACCAACGTGGCCATCGGCCTTTCGCGCCTCGGCCTGAAGGTGGGCTGGGCCAGCCGGCTGGGCACGGACTCGATGGGGCGCTACCTGATTGCAACGATGAAAGCCGAGGGCATCGACTGCTCGCACGTGATCTGCGACCCCGCGCAGCGCACCGGCTTCCAGTTCAAGGGCCGCGTTACGGACGGCAGCGATCCGCCGGTCGAATACCACCGCAAGGGTTCGGCCGCGAGCCAGATGGGACCGGCCGATGTCGATGAAGCCTGGCTGCGTTCGGCGCGCCACTTGCACGCCACGGGCGTGTTCCCGGCCATTTCAGACACCAGCCTGCAGGCGGCGATCAAGACGATGGACGTGATGCGCGCGGCCGGCCGCACGATCTCGTTCGACACCAACCTGCGGCCCACACTGTGGTCTTCGGCCGAAACCATGCGCCACTGGATCAACGAGCTGGCTTCGCGCGCCGACTGGGTGCTGCCCGGCATCGAAGAAGGCCTGCTGCTCACCGGCCACACCCAGCCCGAGGACGTGGCGCGCTTCTACCGCGAGCGCGGTGCGAAGCTGGTGGTCGTCAAGCTCGGTGCCGAGGGTGCCTACTACGACAGCGACGTGGCCGGCACCGGCCGCATCGACGGTTTTCCGGTGAAGGAAGTCGTCGACACCGTGGGTGCGGGCGACGGCTTTGCGGCCGGCGTGGTGAGCGCATTGCTCGAAGGCAAGAGCGTGCCCGAGGCCGTGCGCCGCGGCGCCTGGATCGGCGCGCGCGCCGTGCAGGTGCTGGGCGATACCGAAGGCTTGCCGACGCGCACCGAACTTGAAGAAGCAGGACTCTGACCATGACCACAAAAAAGAACGTGCTTGTCTTCCGGCCCTTGCCCGAAGACCAACTGGCGCGCCTGCAGGCCGCGCACCATGTCACCGTTGCCGACCCGCGCACCGAACCCGAGGCTTTTGCCGCGGCGCTGCGCACCGCGAACGGCCTGATCGGCGCGAGCCACACGGTCGACGCGGCGCTGCTCGACGCGGCGCCGCAGCTCCAGGTCATATCGAGCGTGTCGGTCGGCGTGGACAACTACGCGCTGGCGGAACTGCACAAGCGCGGCATCGTGCTGTGCCACACGCCCGACGTGCTCACCGAGACAGTGGCCGACACGGTGTTCGCGATCCTGATGGCCACGCAGCGGCGCGTGGTCGAGCTCTCGAGCCTGGTGCGCGAAGGCCGCTGGACGAAGAATATCGGCGATGAACTTTTCGGCACCGATGTGCACGGCAAGACGCTGGGCATTCTCGGTTTCGGCCGCATCGGCCAAGCCGTGGCGCGGCGCGCTGCGCTGGGCTTCGGCATGCCGGTGCTCTACCACTCGCGCCGCCCGGTCGACCTGGCGGCGCAGGCGCCCGAACTGCAGGGCCGCGTCACGCACACCCCGCTCGACGAACTGCTCGCGCGTTCGGACATCGTCCTTGCGATGCTGCCGCTCACCGATGCGACGCGCGGCATGATCGATGCTGACTTTTTCGCGCGCATGAAGCCGCAAGCGTCCTTCATCAATGGCGGCCGTGGCGCCACCGTGAACGAAGCTGCCTTGCTCCACGCGCTCGACCACGGCACATTGCGCGCCGCCGGCCTCGACGTGTTCGCGAAAGAGCCGCTGCCCGCCGATTCGCCGCTGCGCACGCATCCGCGCGTGACGCCGCTGCCGCACATCGGCTCGGCCACGCATGAAACGCGGCATGCGATGGCGGAACTGGCGACGACCAATCTGCTGCAGGTGCTGGCGGGCGAGAAACCGACGGCGCCGTACGACACGGCGGCTGCATGAATCCCCCGAGGATTTTCTCCCTCCCCTTCCGGGGGAGGGCTGGGTTGGGGGCAAGCGGCGCATCCATCGAGCGCTCTGCCTGCCCCCATCCCAACCTTCCCCCAGCGGGGGAAGGAGCAAATCCGTGAACCCCAGCGGCCGCGCCACCATCGCCGACGTGGCCGAAGCCGCAGGCGTCTCCAAGGCCACCGTCTCGCGCTTTCTCAACCACCGCGAGCGCCTCTTGAGCCGCGACATCGCCACGCGCGTGGAAGCGGCCATCGCCAAGCTGGCCTACACCCCGAGCCCGATGGCGCAAGCGCTGAGCCACGGGCGCTCGCGGCTCATCGGCCTGATCGTGGCCGATATCACCAACCCGTATTCAGTGGCCGTGTTGCGCGGTGCCGAGAAGGCCTGCCAGGATGCGGGCTACCTGGTGATGCTGTTCAACCTCGGCAACGAGAGCGAACGCGAGCGCGAGGCCATCGATGCGCTTGCGGGCTACCAGGTCGACGGCTTCATTCTCAACACGCTGGGGCGCGGCAGCAACGTGGTCGATGCGGTCACGCTGCACGGCAAGCCCGCGGTGCTGGTCGACCGCCGGCACGCCGGCATGCACACCGATTTCGTCTCGCTCGACAACCATTCGGCGATGCGGGACACCTGCGGCCACCTGGTCGAAGGCGGCTATCGCGAGTTGCTCTACCTGACCGAGCCGCAAAAAGGCGTGAGCTCGCGGCGCGAACGTGCCGCCGCTTTCGGTGCCTGCGTTGCGGCGCATGAGCCGCGCGTGGCGGGCGAGGTGTTCGAAAGCGTCGAGGGAGAAAGCGATGCGCTCGACGAAGCCCTGCGCGCCTTGCGTCGACGTGCAAAGCGCGGGCGCCGTGCCGCGGTGGTCGCGGGCAACGCCGTGGTCACACTGCGCGTGGCGCAGGCCATGGCGCGGCTCGGCTGGCACTTCGGGCAGGAGCTGGGCTTCGTCGGCTTCGACGATCCTGAATGGGCTTCGCTGATCGGCCCCGGCCTGAGCACCGTGGCGCAGCCGACCGACGCCATCGGACGGTCGGCCGCTACGTGCCTGATCGAACGGCTGCAGGGACTGGATGCCCCGCCGCGCCAGTTGCTGCTTCCGGGCCAGCTGGTGGTGCGGGGCTCGTCGCAGCCGGCATAGAAGGCTGATCCGCAGCGCCAACGAGGCGGACGAGTTCGACGCGCTCGGCAATCCAGCGCTGGAAATTCCGCTCGGCCTGCAGCTTGAACTCGTTGCGCGTGTGGTTGCAAATGGCATGGGCGAGCCGCCGGTGCTTCTGCTTGCGGACGCCGCCCAGCGTCGAGTCGTTCAAGTGCTCGATGGTGGCCGAGTCAGGGGCACTGCGAGGCTCCGAAAAATCCATGGGCAGGCCGCACCAGTGGCAGTTGTTGCCGAAGGACGAGCGCAGGGCCTGCACGCTCATGGCTGTTGCTGCCCGCGCGGGAGCTGGTGGTCAGCCGACTTCGGCAACCAGGTCGATCTCGACGCAGGCGCCCATCGGCACCTGTGCCACGCCGAACGCGCTGCGCGCATGCGAGCCCTTCTCGGCGCCGAACACTTCGGCAAACAGTTCGCTGGCGCCGTTGGTCACCAGGTGCTGCTCCGTGAAGGTGCCCACGGAGTTGACCAGGCTCATGACCTTGACGATGCGCGTGATCTTGTTCAGGTCGCCCACGGCCGCGTGGAGCGTGCCCAGCAGATCGATGGCGATGGCGCGCGCGGCCTGCTTGCCTTCTTCGGTGCTGATGTTCGCGCCGAGCTGGCCGGTCCAGACCTTGCCGTCCTTCTTGGCGATATGGCCCGAGAGAAAAACCAGGTTGCCGGTGCGCACGAAAGGCACATAGGCCGCGGCAGGGGCGGCGACCGGGGGCAGGGTGATGCCGAGGCTGGAAAGCTTGTCGTAAACGCTCATTGGAGATCCTTGTCCGAGGGTTGCGATTGAATCTGCGATTGTGTCTGTGATTGTGACTGCGCCGCGTGCGCAGCCTGCGTGCGCAGCTCTTCGATGGGCTGCACCGTCACCCCCACCTTGAGTGTGTGGCGCGCGCCGCCGTGCAGCACGCCGCGCATGGGCGACACGTCGGAATAGTCGCGGCCGATGGCGAGTGCGACGTAGTCTTCGCCCGGCTGGCGCCCGTTGGTGGGGTCGAACTCGGCCCAGCCGCCGGCGCTCTCGGGGCCGTCGCCATTCCCATCGCTTTCACCGGGCAGGTACACCGACACCCAGGCATGCGAGGCGTCGGCGCCCACCAGCCGCGGCTGGCCCGGCGGCGGCTGCGTGAGCAGATAGCCGCTCACGTAGCGCGCGGGCAGGCCCATCATGCGAAAGCAGGCAATCATGATGTGGGCGAAGTCCTGGCACACGCCCTTGCGCTGCGCGAGCGCTTCGACGGCGGGCGTGCTGATCTCGGTGCTGTCGGCTTCGTAGGCAAAGTCGCGGTACATGCGCTCGGTGAGGTCCATCGCCACGTCGAAGGTCGGCCGTTCGGGCGCGAAGCTTGCGCGCGCATAGGCCGCGAAGTCGTCGTGGCGGGGCACGTAGGGCGAGGGAAACACAAACTCGGAAGCCGGATCGAAGGTGGCGTCCTTGCGGTAGCGGAAACGCTCGCGAACGGCCTCCCAGGGCAGGTCACGTGCCACGGCTGAAGAAAGCACAGGCGCCGAGGTCTCGACCACGCTCTCGGCGGTGACCACGAGGCTGTCGTGCGTGGCCTCGAGCGCAAAAAAGGCGCGGGTGTTGCCGTACACATCGGGCAGTTCGTTGCGCTGTGCGGGCTGCGGCTCGATGACGAGCTTGTGGCTTACGAGCCGCTGCGAGGCGGTGGCCAGCGGCTTCAAGTGGGCAAGGTGCTGCGCCGTTTCGACCGGGGGCGAATACTCGTAGCGGGTTTCGTGCGTGACGTGAAGAAGCATGGGGTTCCTGCTGGGGCTGCTACTTCGGCGTGCTGCCGAAATGCGCCGCGTAGATCTTGTCGTAGCTGCCGTCGGCCTTGATGCCGTCCAGGCCCTTGTCGATCCTGGCCAGGAGCTCCGCATTGCCTTTCTTGACCGCAATGCCGTATTGCTCGACCGGGAAGGCCGCATCGCTCACCGTCCTGAAGCCGCCGCCGGGGTTGTTGGCAAGGTAGTGCTCCACCACGCCGTTGTCGGCCACCACGGCTTCGACGCCGCCGGCTTCGAGTTCCTTGAGCGCGAGCGGCGTGGACTCGAAACGTTTGATGTTGCCGCTCGATTTGCCCTGCAGCTTGCCCACCACCTCGTCGCCCGTGGTGCCGTTCTGCACGCCCACCTTCATGGCCTTGATGTCTTCGAACCTGGCCACCTGTGCGTCGCGCTTGACTGCGATGAGTTGCCTGGCTTCGAAGTAGGGCTTCGAAAAGTCCATGGTCTGGCGGCGCTCGCCGGTGATGGTGATGGCCGACACCAGCAGGTCGCGGTCGCCCTGGTCGAGCGCGTTGAAGATGCCTTCCCATGGCGTGTCGACGAACTTCACCTCGAAGCCGGCCTTGCCCGCGATCGCCTTGACCACGTCGATGTCGAAACCCGCGATCTCGCCCTTTTCGTTCTGCGACTCGAACGGTGTGTAGGCGGCATCGGTGCCGACCACCAGCACCCGGGCCGCCGCCGGCGGAGGCGGGGCCGTACCAGCGGGAGTGGGCTCCTGCTTGCCGCAGCCGGCCAGTGCAAGAGCAGCAACTCCGGCGAGAAGGCCGGCGGCAATCCACGGGATGCAGCGGTTGGCAAACATGTGGCGGCCTCCTGGAGAAAGGGCGTGTTCAGGCGCCGACCGAACGCAGCGATTCCGACGTGAGCGTGAAATAGCGCGTGCCGATGGCGTCGGACACATGGTAGGCCGCCGTCTCGCAGTTGGCGAGAAGCTGAACCAGCGCGGGATAGTCGGCATCGGCTCCGGCCGCGCAAAGATGCTCGAGCGTCCAGGCCGCGGGATCGGGCAGTTCGTAAGACAGCGCCGTGAGCTTGCCGGGCGCGCTGCCCGCAAGGCGCGCAATGCGCCCGCGCAGCGTTTGCGTGACCCAGGCCAGCGAACGCGGGTTCTCGGCATCGAGCACCAGCAAGTCGACCAGCGTGGCCACGTCGCGCCGCTGCTGGTAGCGGGCGTGGAAAGTGATGGTGCTGTCGAACAGCGCCACCATGGCCTCGAAGCCGCTCACCTCGTGCACCGCACCGTTCTCGAAGCCGGCCTCCAGCGCGTCCGACAGAAAACCCAGGCGTTCGATGTGGCGGCCGATCGAGAGCAGGCGCCAGGCATCGTCGCGCGTCATGCGGTCGGTCTGCGCGCCGGTCATGGCGGCCAGTGCGGTGCTGGCGGATTCGAGCGCGCGCAGCGCCGCGCCGGTGGCAAAGCTGCCTTCGCCGGCCTGCTCGGCCGCGCGCCGCAGAAACTCGGCTTCGGCGCGCACGATCTGATTCCAGTTGTCCTGCGAGAGCCGTTCGCGCACGGCGGCGGCAGCCTGCCGGATGCAGCGCAAACTGAAGCCCACGCTGCCGCCGCGCTCCACATCGCCGAGCTCGGCAATCAGCGCGCGCTCGAACACGCGTCGCGATTGCGGCGCGCTGGGCACGCCCGCCGGCACCAGCGCATTGCGCAAGGCCATGCGGTGCAGCCAGTCGAGCAGCGGGCGCGAAGACTGGTCTTCGCTGCCCAGCAGGTTGAGCGTGAGGCGCGCGAGCCGTACCGCGTTTTCGGCGCGCTCGGTGTAGCGGCCGAGCCAGAACATGTTCTCGGCCGCACGGCTGGTAACCGGCGCACGGTGCCGCGCGAGCGAAGCCGGCGTGGCATGCGGCTGCAGCAGCGTGGTGCGGTCGACTTCGCCGTGCGTTTGCACCCACACGTCGGCGCTGCTGCCGCCGCGCTGCATGGAGGCGATTTGCGCATCGCGGCCTGCGAGCCGTGCCAGCCCGCCGGGCAGCACGCGCCACGACTGCGCGCCGTCGCTCACCGCGAAGACGCGCAGCAGCACCGCACGCGGCGCGATGTGGCCGGGGCCCATGTCATTGGCCCAGGTGGGCATCTGCGACAGCGGCAGATAGCTCTGCACGGTGTGGGCTTCGCCCTCGCGCACGATGCGGCCGGCCCATTCGTCGAGCTGGCGCCGGCTCAGCTCGCTGCCGAGCACCGCGTCGAAGCTGGTCTGCCCGTCGGAGCCTGGGTAGGTGGGCTTGATGGCAGAGGCGCCGAGCTGCGGCAGCACCGCCTCGAGCGCGGCGCGTTCGCCGCACCACCAGGTCGGCAGCGCCGGCAGCTTGAGCTTTTCGCCGATGAGGCGGCGCGCCAACCCGGGCAGGAAACCCAGCAGCGCAGGCGATTCGAGAAACGCCGACCCCGGCATGTTGGCCACCAGCACGTTGCCGGCGCGAATGGCCTGCAGCAGGCCGGGCACGCCCAGCGTGGAATCGGGGCGCAGCTCGAGGGGGTCGAGGAACTGGTCGTCCAGCCTCTTGATGAGCCCGTGCACCGGCCGCAGGCCCTGCAATGTCTTGAGGTAGAGCCGCTGGTCGCGAACCGTGAGGTCGCTGCCCTCGACCAGCGTCACGCCGAGATAGCGCGCAAGGTACGCATGCTCGAAGTAGGTCTCGTTGTACGGGCCGGGCGTGAGCAGCGCGATGTGCGGCGGCACGCCGGCCGGGCACATGCGCTGCAGGCCGTCCATCATGGCGCTGTAGGTGGCGGCCAGGCGCTGCACGTGCAGCGCCTCGAAAGCCTGAGGGAACTGGCGTGTGACGGCGAGCCGGTTTTCGAGCAGGTAGCCGAGGCCCGAGGGCGCCTGCGTGCGCTGCGACACCACCCACCAGTTGCCGTCGGGCCCGCGCGCGAGGTCGAAGGCCGCAATATGCAGCCAGGTGTCGCCAGGCGGCTTCACGCCATGAAGGGCGCGCAGGTAGCCCGGATGGCCGCGCACCAGTGCCGGTGGCAACAGGCCCTCGGCCAGCAGTTGCTGCGGGCCGTAGACATCGGCCATCACGCGGTCGAGCACGCGCATGCGCTGCAGCACGCCGGTTTCGATCTGGCTCCAGCTCTCGGGCGAGACGATCAGCGGGAACAGGTCGAGCGACCAGGGGCGCTGCGGCCCATTGGCGTCGGCGTAGACGTTGTAGGTGACGCCGTTGTCCCGGATCTGCCGTTCCAGGCTGACCGCGCGCCTTGGCAGGTCGCCGAACCCACCCGGGCCGAGTTGTTCGAAGAAAGCGTTCCAGGCGGTCGTGAGGGGCGGCTTCTCGTTGGAGGGCTGCGGTGGCTGAAGGACCTGGGTCTGTGTCTGCGTCTGGGATTGCGATTGAGCCTGCGACGGACTCGGCGCCGGCGCAGGGCGCTCGGCGGCCGTGTCGTAGAGCATGGGCGGCATGGCCGCTGCGGGCGGCGCTGCCGCGGCAGCCTGACGCGCCGGCGTGGCTTGCCCGCGCAGCTCGTCGAAGTGGCCGGGCAGGGCGGCCGGGGCGAGCGCCGACGCCAGGGCGGCTGGAAATTCCAGTGCCTGGGCGTCGAACAGGGATTCGTTCAAAGGTTCCACAGGGGATGGATTGTCACATTGCCGTCACCGTGCCAGGTGGCGGGCGATGTGCTAAATGTCGCCCTGTGTCCCTTTAACTCTTTTCACCGCCGCAAATCGAGCGTGAACGGGAATTCGCGGCTGCCCGCGAGTTCGATGGTCGCCGGGGGCGTGCGCATCAGGCCCGGCGTGTGGCCCATGCGCGTGAAGCGCGACATGCGCCGGCTTTCCGCCTCGTAGGCATTGACGGGGAAGGTGTCGTAGTTGAGTCCGCCGGGGTGGGCGACGAAATACTGGCAGCCACCGAGCGAGCGCTTCATCCAGGTGTCGACGATGTCGAAGGTCAGCGGCGCATGGGCGTCGATGCTCGGATGCAGCGCCGAAGGCGGATTCCAGGCCTTGTAGCGCACGCCTGCGACGAATTCGCCGACGGTGCCGGTGGGTTGCAGTGGCAGCACCTTGCCGTTGACCGTGATCACGTGGCGGCTTTCGTTCAGGCCGGTCACGCGCACCTCGATGCGTTCGAGCGACGAATCGACGTACCGCACCGTGCCGCCGGCCGAGCCTTCCTCGCCCATCACATGCCAGGGCTCGAGCGCATTGCGCAGCGAAAGCTCCACGCCCATGGCCTGCACCTGGCCGACCAGCGGGAAGCGGAACTCCAGGTGTGGCGCGAACCAGTCGGAATCGAAGGCGAAACCGGCCTGGCGCATCTCGCTGATCACGTCGTCGAAGTCCATCTTGACGAAGGTCGGCAGCACGAAGCGGTCGTGCAGCTCGGTGCCCCAGCGGGTGACAGGCGCCTTGTAGGGTTCGTCCCAGAAGCGCGCCACCAGGGCGCGAATCAGCAACTGCTGCGCGATGCTCATGCGCGCGTGCGGCGGCATTTCGAACGCGCGCAATTCGAGCAGGCCGAGGCGGCCGGTGCTCGAGTCGGGCGAGTAGAGCTTGTCGATGCAGAACTCGCTCCTGTGCGTGTTGCCCGACACGTCGATCAAGATGTTGCGCAGGGTGCGGTCGACCAGCCACGCCGGCATGTTGGCGCCGTGGATCTCGCGGCTCTTCGCGATTTCTTTCAGCGCAATTTCGAGCTCGTAGACCTGGTCGTTGCGCGCTTCGTCGACGCGCGGCGCCTGGCTCGTCGGGCCGATGAACATGCCCGAGAACAGGTAGCTCAGCGAAGGGTGGTTGTGCCAATAGAGCAGCAGGCTCGCCAGCAGCTCGGGCCGGCGCAGGAACGGGCTGTCGGCCGGCGTGGCGCCGCCCATCACGAAGTGGTTGCCACCGCCGGTGCCGGTGTGGCGGCCGTCGGTCATGAACTTCTCGGCTGACAGGCGGGTTTCGAATGCGGCGTTGTAGAGAAACTCGGTGTGGTCGACCAGTTCCTTCCAGTTGTGCGCCGGATGGATGTTGACTTCGATCACGCCCGGGTCGGGCGTGACGGCCAGCATCTTCAGGCGCGGGTCGCGCGGCGGCGGATAGCCTTCCATCACGATCCGCATGCCGAGCTGCCGGGCCGTGGCTTCGACGGCCGCGACCAGGTCGAGATAGTCTTCCAGGCGCGCAAGCGGCGGCATGAAGACGTAGAGCACGCCCGAGGCGCTGCCCTTTTTCTCGGCGGCCGGGCCGTTCGCGCGGCGCGGGTCGCGCACCTCGACGCACAGCGCGGTGCGCGTGACCCAGTGGGCCGATTCGCCGCGCACGGGCTGGCGGGTGGCCGGTGCCGCGGAACTGCTGGCAGCCTCGGCCGATGCCGTGGCGAGGGCCGCGGCCGCATCGCCGCTCGCGGCTGCGCCCGGCGACTGCATGCGCAAGCTGGCGGGCACCAGGGGAGGCGCAGCGAAGTCATAGGGCACGGTGCCCAGGTCGGCGCCCGGTGCGCCGCTGGCCGGCACGGCGTAGCGCGCGCGGTAGTCGGCCGAACTCGGCAGCGCGGTGCGCGGCGCGGTCGGGTCGCGCTCGACCAGATAGGGGTAGTCGCCCTTGCTGGCCCAAGGCTGCGAGTCGAGCGGCAGGCGGTAGCCCATCGGTGAATCGCCCGGGATCAGATAGAGCCGATCGTCGCGCAGGAACCAGGGGCCGGTTTTCCAGCCCGGGCCTTCGAGCGCCGGTGCATCGGCATCGGCGTTGCCCGGTTCGAGCGGCAGCATGTAGCCGATGACCGCATCGAGCTTCTGCGTGAACACGCGGCGCAGGCGAATGCGTTCGAGTTCGTCGTCGAGCTTCGACTCGAACGGGTCGACGTTGACCGGCAGGCGGCGTTCGCGCCAGAGGTAGTAATAAACGTCTTCGTAGCCGGGCTGGACGTAGCGCTCGGTGATGCCGAGCTTGTGCGCCAGCACGGTGGTGAAGCGGCGTGCGTCTTCGCTTGTGTAGTGCGTGGGCACGCGCTCGTCGGCAAAGAGCTCGGGGTCGTGCCAGAGCGTCTGGCCGTCGGCGCGCCAGAAGATCGACAGTGCCCAGCGCGGCAGCTGCTCGCCCGGATACCACTTGCCCTGGCCGAAGTGCAGGAAGCCGCCTTGGCCGTATTCCGCGCGCAGCTTGTGGACGAGTTCGGTGGCGTAGCCGCGTTTGGTGGGGCCGAGCGCGTCGGTGTTCCACTCGGGCGCATCGCGGTCGCTGGTGGCCACGTAGGTCGGCTCGCCGCCCATCGTGAGCCGCACGTCGCCGGCCGTGAGGCGCGCATCGACCGCGTCGCCGAGCGCGAGCACCTCGGCCCATTGTTCTTCGGTGTAGGGCTTGGTCACGCGCGGCGATTCGTAGATGCGCGAGACCTTCATCTCATGGCCGAAATCGACCTCGGCCTCATCCACGCCGCCTTCGATGGGCGCGGCGCTCGAAGGCGTGGGCGTGCAGGCGAGCGGGATGTGGCCTTCGCCCGCCATCAGGCCCGAGGTGGCGTCCAGGCCGACCCAGCCCGCGCCCGGCAGGAACACTTCGCACCAGGCGTGCAGGTCGGTGAAGTCGACCGTGGTGCCACTCGGGCCGTCGAGCGACTTCACGTCGGGCGTGAGCTGGATCAGGTAGCCCGAAACGAAACGCGCCGCCAGGCCGCAGTGGCGCAGCAGCTGCACCAGCAGCCAGCCCGAGTCTCGGCAGGAGCCGCTGCCGCTGGTGAGCGTTTCTTCCGGCGTCTGCACGCCAGGCTCCATGCGGATCAGGTAATTGACGTCTTTCTGGACCTGCTGGTTGAGGCCGACCAGGAAGTCGATGGTGCGCTGCTCCTTGCGCTCGATCTTGTCGAGGTAGGCCGAAAGCAGCGGCGTGGGTTCTTCGGTGACGAGGTAGGGGGCAAGCTCTTCGGCCTGCGAGGCGGTGTACTTGAAAGGGAAGTTCTCGGCCTGCGGCTCGAGAAAAAAGTCGAACGGGTTGTAGACCGCCATTTCGACCACGAGGTCGACCGTGACCTTGAACTCGCGCGTCTTTTCGGGAAACACGAGCCGCGCCTGGTAGTTGGCGAACGGGTCCTGCATCCAGTTGACGAAATGCCCGGCCGGCTCGACCTGCAGCGAATACGAGATGACGTTGCTGCGGCAATGCGGCGCGGGACGCAAGCGCACGACCTGCGGGCCCAACTGCACCAGGCGGTCGTATTTGTAATGGGTGACGTGGTGGAGTGCGGCGTGAATGGACATGCGTTTTGTGTGCAGTACTGCGAGATTGCATCGAAAAGATGTCTCTTGTGAGACGCATACTAGCCCAGATGACAAGCAATTAACGCGCCATTGAGCGTGAGCCCAGGGAGGGTTTGCATCATGTCTTCTGGAGTTCGTTGTTGACGCCCGCGCGTGAGTCCGTCAGCGTCACGGCTGGATCGTGGGCCTTTGCCGCGCTGGGCGGAACGCTGTTCGGTGCGGCATTGCAGTTGCATCAGGCGCGGCTGTGGAGCGCGGGTGTCTACGCGGTCTTGTTCTTCGTGGGGCTTGCGGGACTGGCCGTGCTCTCCCGGCGGTGGCGGCCGCCGGCTTTCCTGTCTCGTCGGGCTTACGCATGGCCGATGCTGGCAGGGCTGCCCATGATCGTTGCCCTGGCTTGCGGATCCTTCGCCGGCGCCGGCCTCGCTGGCTGGCGGGCGGCCGCCTATTCGAACGGCGCACTCGACCCGGCCCTCGAGGGCCAAGACCTGCAGGTGGTCGGCGTGATCGCGCAAATGCCTCAGCGCAGCGAGGGCGGCACGCGTTTTCGGCTGGATGTCGAATCCGCTCGCTGGGCCGACGGGCGCCTTGCATCTCCCGTTCGTGTTCCGCAGCGCATTGCGCTCGGCTGGTACCGCGACGACACCAGTCTCTGGGGCCGCGCCTCCGAAGGGCATGCCATGGCCGGCAAAGACACAGGCCCGCTGCATGCGGGCGAACGCTGGCGCCTCACGGTCCGGCTCAAGGCGCCGCACGGCAATCTCAATCCGCATGGCTTCGACAACGAGCTGTGGCTGTGGGAGCAGGGCGTGCGTGCCAGCGGCTATGTGCGAACCGGGTCTCGCGATGCGGCGCCGGTACGCCTGCAGTCCACTTGGCTGCATCCGCTCGAGCGGGCACGTGAAGCGGTGCGTGACGCGGTGTTCGAGCGCGTGGCCGACGCCCGGCAGGCCGGCGTGATCGCGGCCCTGGTCACCGGCGACCAGGGCGCCATCGAGCGCAGCGACTGGGATATTTTTCGCGCCACCGGCGTGGCGCACCTGATGTCGATCTCGGGGCTCCACATCACCATGTTCGCCTGGCTCGCCGCACACGCTGTCGGCGCACTGTGGCGCCGCAGCGCCTGGCTGATGCTGCGCTTTCCCGCGCCGCAGGCCGCGCTTGTCGGCGGCGTGCTGCTGGCCGGGCTCTATGCGCTTTTCAGCGGATGGGGCGTGCCGTCGCAGCGCACGGTCTGGATGCTGGCGACCGCGGCGTTGCTGCGGCTCACCGGGCGGCGCTGGCCATGGCCGCATGTCTGGCTGCTGATCGCGGCGGTGGTGGTGGCGATCGACCCTTGGGCGTTGATGCAGGCGGGTTTCTGGCTCAGCTTCGTCGCGGTCGGCGTCCTGTTCACGACCGGCTTCATGCGGCCCGCCGACGAGAAGACGGGCGCATCGGTCCGGCTGCTGGCGTTTTTTCGCGAGCAATGGGTGATCACGCTGGCGCTCACCCCGCTGAGCCTGCTGCTCTTCCAGCAGGTGTCCGTGGTGGGCCTGCTGGCCAATGCGATCGCCATCCCATGGGTCACGCTGGTGATCACTCCGCTGGCGATGTTGGGTACCGCGGTGGCGCCGCTTTGGAATCTTGCCGGCTGGGCGGTGCAGGCGCTCGCCGTGCTGCTGCAGTGGCTGGCCGCGTTGCCCTACGCCACGGTCTCGATGGCTGCCCCGCCGATGTGGATGGCCGCGTGCGGCGTGGCGGGCGGCGTTTTGCTGGCGATGCGCCTGCCGTGGTCGCTTCGCGCGCTGGGCCTGCCGCTGCTGCTGCCGGTGCTGCTCTGGCAGGCGCCCCGGCCGGCCGCCGGACAGTTCGAACTGCTGGCCGCCGACATCGGGCAAGGCAATGCGGTCCTGGTTCGCACCGCAACGCATAGCCTGCTGTACGACGCGGGTCCGCGCTACAGCCTCGAAAGCGACGCCGGCCACCGCGTGCTCGTGCCCTTGCTGCGCGCCTTCGACGAGCGGCTGGACATGCTGCTGCTGAGCCACCGCGACAGCGACCACACCGGCGGCGCGGCCGCGGTGCTCGCGATGCAGCCGCAGGCCGCACTCGTGAGCTCGATCGAAGCGACGCATCCGCTGCAGGCGGTGCGGCCGGCGACGCGTTGCGAGGCCGGCCAGCGCTGGACCTGGGACGGCGTGGATTTCGAAATTCTCCATCCCGTGCCGGCGGACTATCTTTCCTTCACCAAACCCAACGCGATTTCCTGCGTGCTGCGCATCGGCAACGGCCGCGCCACCGTGCTGCTGGCCGGCGACATCGAGCGCCTGCAGGAAACGGCGCTGGTGTCGCGGACTCCGGAGCTTCGCGCCGATGTGCTGCTGGCACCGCACCATGGCAGCAAGACCTCGTCGAGCGAGGCGCTGCTCGACGCGGTGCGCCCGCGCATTGCGCTGGTTCAGGCGGGCTATCGCAACCGGTTCGGCCATCCGGCCCGGGAGGTGGTCGACCGCTACGCCGCGCACGGCGTCAGGCTGGTGGAGAACGTGCCCTGCGGCGCCGCGCTGTGGCGTAGCGCGGCGCCTGCGGAGGTCGGCTGCGAGCGGGAGCTCAATGCCCGTTATTGGCACCACCGGCTGCCCTGAAAGCGGCCGCGGGGCCGGGTTCCGCGCCAACATAGGGCTTTCACTGGCCTCGAACTTGCTAAGCTATGGCTCAAGGAGATTGGTCGTTCCATGCACAAATTCGATGAGATGTATGAGCAGTTGCCCTATGCGGGGGCTGCGATCAGGCAACACTACAAGCGCTACGACCAATGGCTTGCGAAGCAGCCCGGCGAGGTGATGAGGGCGCGGCGCGAAGAGGCGGAAATGATCTTTCGCCGGGTCGGGATCACCTTTGCGGTGTACGGCGCCAAGGACGAGGACGGCTCCGGTACCGAGCGGCTCATTCCGTTCGACCTGTTGCCGCGCATCATTCCCGCCCACGAGTGGGAGAGCATGGAAAAAGGGCTGGTGCAGCGCGTGACGGCGCTCAACCGCTTTCTGCATGACGTCTACCACGACCAGGAAATCATCAAGGCCGGCATCATTCCGGCCGAGCAGATCCTGAACAACGCGCAGTTCCGCCCCGAGATGATGGGCGTCACGGTGCCGCACAACGTCTACTCGAACATCTCGGGCATCGACATCGTCCGCGCCCCCGATGCCCAGGGCAACGGCGAGTACTACGTGCTCGAAGACAACCTGCGCGTGCCCAGCGGCGTGAGCTACATGCTCGAGAACCGCAAGATGATGATGCGGCTCTTCCCCGAGCTGTTCAACCAGAACCGCATCGCCCCCGTGGCGCACTACCCCGACCTGCTGCTCGAAACGCTGCGTGCGAGCGCACCGCCCGCCACGGCCGAGCCCACCGTGGTGGTGCTGACCCCCGGCATGTACAACAGCGCCTACTTCGAGCATGCCTTCCTCGCGCAGCAGATGGGCGTCGAGCTGGTCGAAGGGCAGGACCTGTTCGTCAAGGACGACTTCGTCTACATGCGCACCACGCGCGGGCCGAAGCGCGTCGACGTGATCTACCGCCGCGTCGACGACGACTTCCTCGACCCCGACGTGTTCCGCTCGACCTCCACGCTCGGCACGGCCGGCCTGATGCGCGCCTACCGCGCAGGCAACGTCGTGATCTGCAATGCGGTGGGTACCGGCGTGGCCGACGACAAGTCGATTTACCCCTACGTGCCCAAGATGATCGAGTTCTACCTCGGCGAAAAGCCGATCCTGAAGAACGTGCCGACCTACATGTGCCGCAACAAGGACGAGCTGCAGTACACGCTCGACAACATGAAGGACCTGGTCGTCAAGGAGGTGCACGGCGCCGGCGGCTACGGCATGTTGATCGGTCCGGCCGCCACGCAGGCCGAGATCGAAGACTTCAAGAAGGCCGTGATCGCCAAGCCCGACGGCTACATCGCCCAGCCCACGCTGAGCCTGTCGACCTCGCCGACTTTTGTCGATGCCGGCATTGCGCCGCGCCACATCGACCTGCGCCCGTTCGTGCTGTCGGGCAAGGAAGTGCAGATGGTGCCCGGCGGCCTCACGCGCGTGGCGCTCAAGGAAGGCTCGCTGGTGGTCAACTCGTCGCAGGGCGGCGGCACCAAGGACACCTGGATCCTCGAAGCGGACCGCGGCGCCAAGCCCAAGGCGACGCAATCGCAAAGTCAATCGCAGTCGGCCTGACGCAGCAGACAAGCAAGCAAAGCAAGGAATCAGGAGAACAAACGATGCTGTCACGCACTGCCGATCACCTCTACTGGATGTCGCGCTATACCGAGCGCGCGGAAAACACCGCGCGCATGCTCGACGTCAACTACCAGACCTCGCTCCTGCCCCAATCGGCCGAAGTGGCCAAGTACGGCTGGCAGGGCGTGCTGTCCATCAGCGAGCTGCTGCCTTCGTACAACAAGAAGTACGAGCAGATCGCGCCCAACGAGGTGATGGAATTCATGGTCAAGGACGAGAGCAATCCGTCTTCGATCGTCTCCTGCCTCAAGGCGGCACGCGAAAACGCGCGCGCGGTTCGCGGCGCACTGACCACCGAAGCCTGGGAAACCCAGAACACCACCTGGCTCGAAGTCAACCGCATGCTGCGCGCCGGCGATTTCGAGCGCGACCCGGCGCAGTTCTTCGAATGGGTCAAGTTCCGCTCGCACCTGTCGCGCGGCGTGACGCTCGGCACCATGCTGCAGGACGAGGCCTTTTACTTCTCGCGCCTGGGCACCTTTCTGGAGCGCGCCGACAACACGGCGCGGTTGGTGGACGTGAAGTTTCACGCCCTCAACAGCGAATTCTTCGGCACTGCCACCGAGGAAGACCAGGAGTACGATTTCTATCACTGGAGCGCCATCCTGCGCAGCGTCTCGGCCTTCGAGGTGTACCGCAAGGTGTACCGCGACGTGATCAAGCCCGAGCGCGTGGCCGAGCTGCTCATTCTTCGCGCCGACATGCCGCGTTCGCTGCATGCGAGCCTCGTCGAAGTGGTGAACAACCTCGCCAAGGTGCAGAACGAGCAGAGCGCCGAAACCCAGCGCCGCGCCGGCAAGCTGCTGGCCGACCTGCAGTACGCGCGCGTCGACGAAATTCTGGCGACCGGACTGCATGCCTACCTCACGCAGTTCCTCGACCGGGTGAACGAGTTGGGCGGGCGGATCAGCCAGGACTTTTTGGTGCCGGCGCACTGAGCATGGCGAACGCGTGCGGCTGATCGCCCATTCGCCGCGTACCTTCTCGATCGAAGGCTTTCTCGAATCGGAGGAGTGCGGAGAGCTGATCGCGCTTGCCGAGCGCGAAGACTTCGCGTCGGCAGGCGTGCGCACCGCGGATGGGCCGAAGGCCATGCCGGCCATACGCAATAACGAGCGCGCGATGCTGCCTTCACCGCACTGGGTTGCGCTGCTATGGGCGCGGCTCGGGCAAGTCGCGCTGCCTGAGATCGCCGGGCATGCAGCTCGGGGGCTGCCGAGAGACCTTCGCTTCTACAAGTACTCGCCCGGCCAGCGCTTCAAGATGCACAAGGACGGGCCGTGGCATGAAGACGGGCTCACGAGCCAGCTCACGCTGCTGGTCTACCTGAACGACGGCTTCACCGGCGGCGACACCGACTTCCGCGAGTTCCGTGTGAAGCCCGAAGCCGGCGCGGCGCTGCTTTTCATCCACGACACCTGGCATGAAGGTGCGGCGATCGAAGAGGGCACGAAGTACGTGCTGCGCTCCGACGTGATGTACGGCCCCGTCGCCTGAGTACGGGCGAGGCGGCGCTCAGCTCGCCGTTGCCTGCCGCACCGCGCGTTCCCAGCGCGCCATCGATTCCTCGGCTTGCGCACGGCCCATGGTCGGCATGAAGCGGCGCTCGACCTTCCACAGTTTCGAGAGCTGCCGCGCATCGCTGTAGACGCCGGTCGACAGGCCCGCGAGGTAGGCGGCGCCGAGCGCGGTGGTCTCGATCACTTCGGGCCGCACCACGGGAATGCCCAGCAGATCGGCCTGGAACTGCATCAGCAGGTCGTTCACGCTGGCACCGCCGTCGACGCGCAGCTCGGCGACAGGCGTGCCGCCGGCGGCGACCGCATCGCGGCTCATGGCCTGCAGCAGTGCGGCACTTTGGTAGGCGATGCTTTCGAGCGCGGCGCGCGCGATGTGCGCCACGGTGGTTCCGCGCGTGAGGCCGGTGATGGTGCCGCGCGCATCCGCATGCCAGTAGGGCGCGCCGAGGCCGGTGAAGGCCGGCACCATCATCACGCCGCCCGCGTCGGGTACGCTCTCGGCGAGCGACTGCACTTCGGCGCTGCCCTTGATGGCCTTGAGTCCGTCGCGCAGCCACTGCACCACGGCACCGCCGACGAAGACGCTGCCCTCCATCGCGTACTGCGGCGTGGCGTCGGTCTGCGCGGCGCTGGTGACGAGCAGGCCGTTGTGCGAAGGCTGGAACGCCGCGCCCGTGTGCATGAGCAGGAAGCAGCCGGTGCCGTAGGTGTTCTTGGCCATGCCGGCCGTAAAGCAGGCCTGGCCGAAGAGGGCGCTCTGCTGGTCGCCAGCCACGCCGCCGATGGGCAGCGCACGGCCGAGCAGGGCCGCATCGGTGTCGGCAAAGTGCGAGCTCGACGGCTGCACCTTGGGCATGAGCGCGGCGGGAATGTCGAGCGCCTTGAGCAGGTCCACATCCCATTCGTTGCGGTGCACGTTGAAGAGCATCGTGCGCGAGGCGTTGCTCACGTCGGTCACGTGCACCTTGCCGCCGGTAAGTTGCCACATGAGCCAGCTGTCGACGGTGCCGAAGGCGAGCTCGCCGCGCTCGGCCTGCGCGCGTGCGCCGGGCACGTTGTCGAGCAGCCAGCGCAGCTTGGTGCCGGAGAAATAGGCGTCGATCACCAGGCCGGTTTTCTCCTGGATGGTGCCGGTCATGCCTTCGTCGCGCAGCTTTGCGCACAGCGGCTCGGCGCGGCGGTCTTGCCACACGATGGCGTGGTGCACCGGCTGGCCGGTCTTGCGGTTCCACAGCACGGTGGTTTCGCGCTGGTTGGTAATGCCGATGGCGTGGATGTCCGCGGGCTGGAGCTTGGCCTTGACGAGCACTTCGCGCGCGGTGGCAAGCTGGCTGTGCCAGATTTCCATCGGGTCATGCTCGACCCAGCCAGGCTGGGGATAGATCTGAGTGAGTTCCTTCTGCGCGATGGCGACGATGCGGCCCTCGCGGTCGAACACGATGCTGCGGGAGCTGGAGGTGCCCTGGTCGAGTGCTAGCAAGTAGGTCATGGCTTGGGTGTTCCTTGGAGTCTGATCATGCGGGCTGCCTTGCGTTCTTGGCGCTGTTGTCCGTAGCGCTGTTGCTCAGGGCGCTGTTGTTCAGGGCGCGTGCACAGGCCACCGGGTACTCCCCTCCGCGAATGTCCCCCGGCCTGCGGCCTCCTCCTTGATTTCGCTGCGGGGAGCACCCGATGCCCTGTGCACACTGGGCGCTGCACTTGTTCCGCGCGATCAACGACCGCTCTGAACAACGCTCCCGTCGATGGGGTGCCTTGCGCAGCGAAATCAAGGGGGAGGCCGCAGGCCGGAGGACATTCGCGGAGCAAGGTACCCCGTCGGCGGGAGTGCCCCCCGAATGCCTTCTAGCACGGCAAACAAAATGACAAGCCCTCATCTCAATCGCGCGCAATTTCAAGCCGGACCTGCGCCGCATGCAGCAGGTCGGCGAACGGCGGTGGCGGCTCCGCGTCGGTAAAGAAACGGTCGATCTGCGAGAGCGTGCCCAGCTGAATCATCGCGGGCCGGTTGAACTTGCTTGCGTCCGCCGCGAGCCACACCTCGCGTCCCTGGGCGATGATGGTTTGCGCCACCTTCACTTCGCGCAAGTCGAAGTCGCGCAGCGATCCGTCGGCCTCGATGCTCGACACGCCGATCAGCGCGATGTCCACCTTGAACTGGCGGATGAAATCGATGGTGGCCTCGCCCACGATGGCGCGGTCGCGCGGGCGCACCGAACCGCCCGCCACGATCACCTCGCAAGAGGTGTTGCCGCTCAGGATGGTGGCCACGTTCAGGTTGTTGGTGATCACGCGCAGGCCCGTGTGGCGCATCAGCGCCTTGGCGATGGCCTCGGTGGTGGTGCCGATGTTGAGGATCAGCGAGCAGTCGTTGGGCACCAGCTCGGCCACGCGCCGTGCGATGCGCGCCTTGCCTTCGGCATGCAGCGTTTCGCGCTGCTGGTAGCCGATGTTCTCGGTGGTGGAGCTCGGCACGCGCACGCCGCCGTGAAAACGCGTGAGCAGCCCCTGGTCCGCCAGCCGCTGTACATCGCGCCGCACGGTCTGCAGCGTGACGCCGAGCATGTCGGCCAGCTGTTCGACGGTGACGGAGCCGCGCGTGCGCACGGTATCGAGAAGATTGATCTGGCGCGGATTGGAATTCACAAAAGCGTCGTGGAGAACGGGAAAACTCTCAGGAGAGTACAAGCCGTGCCACTTTAAAACGAAAGAAAACGAACCCGACTAAGGGAAAACTCGGAGGAAAATCGCGTCAAAAGGAATCCAAATGAAAAGACGCGAAAATACAATGGCGCCCTCCCGTGACCGAAGTCACGAACTTACGGGCCCATCTTCTGTGAGCGATTTCTCCTCCAATTCGCCTCTGCCGGCAACCGATTGCGATGTGCTGATCGTCGGCGGCGGCATCAACGGCTGCGGCATTGCGCGCGACCTGGCGGGCCGGGGCTGGCGCGTGGTGCTGTGCGAAAAGGACGATCTCGCCTCGCACACGTCTTCGTCGTCGACCAAGCTCATTCACGGCGGGCTGCGCTACCTGGAGTATTACGAGTTCTCGCTGGTTCGCAAGGCGTTGCAGGAGCGCGAGGTGCTGCTCAAGAGCGCTCCGCACATCATGTGGCCGCTGCGCTTCGTGATGCCGCACGACCCGTCGATGCGGCCGGCCTGGATGATCCGCATCGGCCTCTTCATGTACGACCACCTCGCCAAGCGCGAAGTGCTGCCGGGCTCGCGCAGCATCGACCTGCGCAGCCACGCGGCCGGTGCGCCGCTCAAGCCGCAGTTCAAGCGGGGCTTCGTTTATTCCGACGGCTGGGTCGACGATGCCCGGCTGGTGGTGCTCAATGCGCTGGATGCCAGGGCACGCGGCGCCGAGGTGCTCACGCGCACCCGCTGCGTTCATGCGCAGCGCGACGCCGACGGCTGGACGGCCACGCTCGAGGCCGCGGACGGCGGCATTCGCGTGGTGCGCGCCCGCGCCGTGGTCAATGCCGCGGGGCCGTGGGCCGAATCGTTCCTGCGCGGCGTGGCGCAATCGGCCAAGGGCGAGCCGCTGGCCACGCGGCATCTGCGGCTGGTCAAGGGCAGCCACATCGTGGTGCCGCGCCTGTTCGAGCACGACCATGCCTACATCTTCCAGAACCCCGACAAACGGATCATCTTCGCGATTCCTTATCAGGACGAGTTCACGCTGATCGGCACCACCGACATCGAGCTGAACGGCGACGACCCCGGCGCGGCGCGCATTGCCGACGAAGAAATCGCCTATCTCTGCACGCAGGCGAGCCGCTACTTCGAGAAGGCCATCGTGCCGGCCGACGTGGTGTGGACCTACTCGGGCGTGCGCCCGCTGCTCGACGACGCGTCGGGCGACCCGTCCGCCGTCACGCGCGACTACATGCTCGAGTCGAACACCACGGCGGCGCCGCTGCTGTCGGTATGGGGCGGCAAGATCACGACCTTCCGCAAGCTGGCCGAGGACGCGGCCGACGAGGTCGGCAAGATGCTCGGCCAGTCGACCGCGCAGCGTCCGCCATGGACCGATGGCGCCTTTTTGGCGGGCGGCGATCTCTCCGCATGGATCGGTGCCGCCACGCGGCCCGACGACGATTTCGAGCGCTTCGTGGCCGCGGTGCAGGCCCGCTACGCATGGCTCGATGCCAGGCTCGCGCGGCGGCTGGCGCGTGCCTATGGCGCGCGCGTGGCCGAGCTGCTTGGCGATGCGGAGTCCATGGCCGACATGGGCGAAGCCGTCGCGCCGGGGCTTCACGCGCGCGAACTGCAGTTTCTGCAGGAGAGCGAATGGGCCATGAGCGCCGACGACGTGCTCTGGCGCAGGTCGAAGCTCGGGTTGCGCTATACGGCCGAAGAGCGCGCGCAGGTGGCCGCCTGGCTGCAGGCGCACGTAAAGAACAACCTCTACATGATCAACGGGAAGCGCTGATGCAATTGACTCTGGAGCGCGTCACCAAGAAGGTCGGCGCGCAGACATGGCTCTACGAGCAGAGCATCGCGCCGAGAAGCGGCGCGGTCACCGTGCTGCTGGGCGCCACGCAGGCCGGCAAGACCAGCCTGATGCGCCTCATGGCGGGACTGGACACGCCCAGCACGGGCAAGGTGCTGGTCAACGACAAGGACGTCACCGGCATGCCGGTGCGCGAGCGCAACGTGGCCATGGTGTATCAGCAGTTCATCAACTATCCGTCGCTGAAGGTGGCCGACAACATCGCTTCGCCGCTCAAGCTGCGCGGCGAGAAGAACATCGATGCGAGAGTGCGCGAACTTGCCGACAAGCTGCACATCGGCATGTTTCTCGACCGCTATCCGGCCGAGCTTTCGGGCGGCCAGCAGCAGCGCGTGGCGCTGGCGCGCGCGCTCGCCAAGAATGCGCCGCTGATGCTGCTCGACGAACCGCTGGTCAACCTCGACTACAAGCTGCGCGAAGGCTTGCGCGAGGAACTGACGCAACTGTTCGCGAGCGGCGATTCCACCGTGATCTACGCGACCACCGAACCCGGCGAGGCGCTGCTGCTCGGCGGCTACACGGCCGTGATGGACGCCGGCGAGCTGCTGCAGTACGGCCCGACGGCCGAGGTGTTCCACGCGCCGCAGTCGTTGCGCGTGGCGCGCGCCTTCAGCGATCCGCCGATGAACCTGCTGCCCGGCACTGCGTCCGCAGGCCGCGTGCAGCTCGCGGGTGGCCCGGCGCTGGCGCTGGCCGTGCCTGAAAACGTGTCGGGCGCGGTCACCGTCGGGCTGCGCGCGAGCGCGCTCAATGTCGGCGCGGGGGAGGGCGACATCGGCCTGCCCGGCAAGGTGGAACTGGCCGAAATTTCCGGTTCAGACACCTTCGTTCACGTCGATACGGCGGTCGGCGAACTGGTGGCGCAGCTCACCGGCGTGCACCGCTTCGAATTGGGCGCATCGATCACGCTGTACTTCCGCCCGTCGCAAGCCTATGTGTTCGATGCCGGCGAAAAGCTGGCGCTCGCGCCGGCCTGGCGCAAAGGAAACTGACATGGCCCGCATCGATCTCGACCTGGCACACGCCTATCGGCCCAATCCCACGCAGGACAGCGACTATGCGCTGCTGCCGCTGAAGATGAGTTTCCGCGACGGCGGCGCGTACGCCTTGCTCGGCCCCTCGGGCTGCGGCAAGACCACCATGCTGAACGTCATCTCGGGCCTCCTGGTGCCTTCGCAGGGCACGGTGACGTTCGACGGCCGCGACATGACGCGCGCCACGCCGCAGGAGCGCAACATCGCTCAGGTGTTCCAGTTTCCGGTCATCTACGACACCATGACGGTGGCCGAGAACCTCGCGTTCCCGCTGCGCAACCGCAAGGTGCCGGAAGACCAGATCAAGAAGCGCGTGGGCGAAATTGCCGAGATGCTCGACATGAGCGGGCAGCTGAACCAGCGCGCCGCCGGCCTCGCGGCCGATGCCAAGCAGAAGATCTCGCTCGGGCGCGGGCTGGTGCGCAGCGACGTGTCGGCCGTGCTGTTCGACGAACCCCTGACGGTGATCGACCCGCACCTGAAATGGCAGCTGCGCCGCAAGCTCAAGCAGATTCACCGCGAGCTCAAGCTCACGCTGATCTACGTGACGCACGACCAGGTCGAGGCGCTCACCTTTGCCGAAGAGGTGGTGGTCATGACCCGCGGCAAGGCCGTGCAGGTGGGCAGCGCCGAGGCGCTGTTCGAGCGGCCGGCCCACACTTTCGTCGGCCATTTCATCGGCTCGCCCGGCATGAATTTCCTGTCCGCAAAAAATACCAACGGCGCACTCGAAGTGGCGGGTACGCCGCTCGTACCGACGCGCGAACTGCCCGAAGGCGCGCTCAAGCTCGGCATCCGGCCCGAATACCTGCGGCTGGTCGAAGCGCGGGCGCAGGGCGCCGTGCCGGCCACCGTCACGCAGGTGCAAGACGTGGGCACCCACGCCATGCTGAGCGCCGACGCTGGCGGCAGCGCGCTCAAGGCGCGCCTGCATTCCGACGCGCCGTTGCCGGCCGTGGGAGAGACCGTCTGGCTGCGCGTGCTCGACGCCCACACCTGCTATTACCGCGACGAGGAGCTGGTGGCATGAACGCATCGCAGAACCGCGCCAAACCCCTATCGAAGGTGCAAGCCCCATGGATGCCGTGAACAAACCCATCAACCAGAAGGCCTGGTGGCTGGTGCTGCCGGTGCTGATCTGCGTCGCGTTCTCGGCCATCGTGCCGCTGATGACGGTGGTCAACTACTCGGTGCAGGACATCATCTCGCCCGAGCGCCGCGTTTTCGTCGGCACCGAGTGGTTCGCGGCCGTCATGCGCGACCGCGAACTCCATGCCGCGCTCTGGCGGCAGCTCGGCTTCTCGCTGTCGGTGCTCGCGGTCGAAATTCCGCTGGGCATTGCGCTCGCGCTCTCGATGCCGGCCACCGGATGGAAGTCGTCGGCGGTGCTGGTGGTGGTGGCGCTGTCGCTGCTCATTCCGTGGAACGTGGTTGGAACCATCTGGCAGATCTACGGCCGTGCCGACATCGGCCTCCTGGGCCATGCGCTGCAGAAGATGGGCGTCGACTACAGCTACACCGGCGACGCCACCGACGCGTGGCTCACCGTGCTGATGATGGACGTGTGGCACTGGACGCCGCTGGTGGCGCTGCTGTGCTTTGCGGGCCTGCGCTCGATTCCCGATGCCTACTATCAGGCCGCGCGGATCGACGGCGCCAGCAAGTTCGCGGTGTTCCGCTACATCCAGCTGCCCAAGATGCGCGGCGTGCTGATGATCGCGGTGCTGCTTCGCTTCATGGACAGCTTCATGATCTACACCGAGCCCTTCGTGCTGACCGGCGGCGGGCCCGGCAATGCGACGACCTTCCTGAGCCAGTACCTCACACAGAAGGCGGTCGGCCAGTTCGACCTGGGCCCGGCGGCGGCTTTCTCGCTGATCTATTTCCTGATCATTTTGCTGCTGTGCTTCATCCTCTACAACTGGATGCAGCGCGTCGGTACCCAGAAGGCGGAGGTGGAGCAATGAACGAGCGCAGGTTCCGCAAGCGCAGCATCTTCCTGCTGCTCTATATTCTTTTCGCGCTGTTGCCCATCTACTGGATGGTCAACATGAGCTTCAAGACGAACGCCGAGATTCTTTCGAGCTTCTCGTTCTTTCCGCAGCAGTTCACCTGGGCCAACTACACGCGCATCTTCACCGACGCCTCGTGGTACTCGGGCTACATCAACAGCCTGATCTACGTGGGCATCAACACGGTCATTTCGCTGACCGTGGCGCTGCCGGCGGCCTATGCGTTCTCGCGCTATTCGTTCCTGGGCGACAAACACGTGTTCTTCTGGCTCCTGACCAACCGCATGACGCCGCCCGCGGTGTTCTTGCTGCCGTTCTTCCAGCTCTACAGCACCGTGGGGCTGATGGACACGCACCTGGGCGTGGCGCTCGCGCACCTGCTGTTCAACGTGCCGCTCGCGGTGTGGATCCTCGAAGGCTTCATGAGCGGGATTCCGCGCGAGATCGACGAAACCGCCTACATCGACGGCTACAGCTTTCCGAGGTTCTTCGTGCGGATCTTCCTGCCGCTGATCAAGGCCGGCGTGGGCGTGGCAGCCTTCTTCTGCTTCATGTTCAGCTGGGTCGAGCTGCTGCTGGCGCGCACGCTGACCAGCGTCAATGCCAAGCCGATTGTCGCTACCATGACGCGCACCGTGAGCGCCTCGGGCATGGACTGGGCCACGCTCGCCGCGGCCGGCGTGCTGACCATCGTGCCGGGCGCGATCGTGATCTGGTTCGTGCGGCACTACATCGCCAAGGGTTTCGCGATGGGGAGAGTCTGAAATGTTTGCCTGGATGTCCTGGACCACTCCGGTGGCCGTGTTCTTCGTCTGCATTGCGCTGATGCTGGTCGGCATGACGGTGTGGGAGCTCAAGTCGCCCACCACGCTGCGGCGCGGCTGGCTGCCGATCGAGACCACGCGCGGCGACCGGCTGTTCATCGGGCTGCTCTCGGCGGCCTACATCAACCTGATCTACATCGGCCTCGCGGAATGGGCAAAGACCGCGATGACCCTGCAAGCCGAGCCTTCGATCTGGATCGGCTTTGTGTTTTCGATGCTGGTGCTCGCGCTCATCATGCGCAAGGGCTAGCTGCGTACCGTACTCCGGCAATTCGGCCCGGTGCTTCCCCGGGGCCGAGGTGATACAGCCGCACACGGGGAAGCGAAGGAACGAGGAGATAAACCATGAAGTTGCGCTACACCGCGCTCGCGGCCGCTATGGTGCTGGCACTGTCGGCCTGCGGAAAGAAGGACGAGCCTGCGGCCCAGGCTCCGGCGAGCACCGCGGCACCAGCCCCGGCGCCCGCGTCAGTTGCTCCGGCGGCGGCACCGGCCGCACCCGATGCGGCCGCCAAGTGGATCGACAGCGAATTCCAGCCGTCGACGCTCAGCAAGGCGAAGCAGGCCGAAGAACTGAAATGGTTCGTCGACGCCGCGGCAAAGCTCAAGGCCAAGGGGGTGAGCGAGATCTCCGTGGTCTCCGAAACCATCACCACGCATGAATACGAGTCGAAGACGCTGGCCCGCGCCTTCGAGGAAATCACCGGCATCAAGGTGAAGCACGACCTGATCCAGGAAGGCGACGTGGTCGAGAAGCTGCAGACCTCGATGCAGTCGGGCAAGTCGATCTACGACGGCTGGATTTCCGACTCCGACCTGATCGGTACCCACTACCGCTACGGCAAGATGATGAACCTGACCGACTACATGGCCGGTCCGGGCAAGGAGTTCACCAACCCCGGCCTCGACGTGGCCGACTTCATCGGCACCAAGTTCACCACCGCGCCGGACGGCAAGCTCTACCAGCTGCCCGACCAGCAGTTCGCCAACCTCTACTGGTTCCGCGCCGACCTGTTCGACCGCCCCGAGCTGAAGGAAAAGTTCAAGGCCAAGTATGGCTACGACCTGGGCGTGCCGCTCAACTGGAGCGCCTACGAGGACATCGCCGAGTTCTTCAGCGTCGACGTGAAGAACATCGACGGCAAGCCGATCTACGGCCACATGGACTACGGCAAGAAAGACCCGTCGCTGGGCTGGCGTTTTACCGATGCATGGCTCTCGATGGCCGGCACGGCGGACATCGGCATTCCGAACGGCCTGCCGATCGACGAGTGGGGCATCCGCGTGGCCGACGACAAGTGCACGCCGGTGGGCGCGGCCGTGTCGCGCGGCGGTGCCACCAACTCGCCGGCCGCCGTGTATGCGCTGACCAAGTACGTGGACTGGATGAAGAAGTACGCGCCGCGCGAAGCCACCGGCATGACCTTCGGCGAAGCCGGCCCGGTGCCTGCCCAGGGCCAGATTGCGCAGCAGATCTTCTGGTACACGGCCTTCACGGCGGACATGGTCAAGCCGGGCCTGCCGGTGGTCAACGCCGACGGCACGCCCAAGTGGCGCATGGCGCCGGGCCCGAACGGTCCGTACTGGAAGCAGGGCATGCAGAACGGCTACCAGGACGTGGGTTCGTGGTCGTTCTTCAAGGGACATGACGAGAACAAGACCGCGGCAGCCTGGCTCTACGCGCAGTTCGTCACTTCCAAGACGGTGTCGCTCAAGAAGACCGTCGTGGGCCTGACGCCTATCCGCGAATCGGACATCCAGTCGCAGGCAATGACCGACATGGCGCCCAAGCTCGGCGGCCTGGTCGAGTTCTACCGCAGCCCGGCACGCGTGGCATGGTCGCCGACCGGCACCAACGTGCCCGACTACCCGAAGCTGGCTCAGCTCTGGTGGAAGAACGTGGCCGAGGCCGTGACCGGCGAGAAGACGCCGCAGAAGGCCATGGACACGCTGGCCGACGAGATGGACGACGTGATGGGCCGCCTGGAGCGCGCCGGCATGGACAAGTGCGCGCCCAAGCTCAACCCGAAGGGCGATCCCGCCAAGTGGCTGAGCGACCAGCACGCACCGTGGAAGAAGCTGGCGAACGAAAAGCCGAAGGGTGAAACCATCGAGTACAACAAGCTGCTCACGGCCTGGAAGGAAGGCAAGGCACGCTGACCGCCTGCGTTTCGCAGAGCAGTGTTCCCTCGAAAGCCGCGCCCCAGGGCGCGGCTTTTTTTCGTCCATCCGTGGGATCGGCGCGACGGCATGACCAATGGCAGATGCGCCGCTCGTACGCTTGGCTTACATTCGACGGCCCTCGTTTCGCCCCAGCAAGTGACCTCAAGCCTTCCCAGCCCCGCCGCGCGCATCAAACGTGTCCTGGTGATTCACTATTCCCAGACCGGCCAGCTCGGCAGCGTCGCCGAGCAGATCGTTGCGCCGCTCAAGGCCGATCCGGGAATTTCCGTGCACGTCGAAACGCTGCGTCCGCAGGCGGATTTTCCGTTTCCCTGGCCGTTCCTGACCTTCTTCGACGCCTTCCCCGAGTCGGCGCACATGAAGCCGCCGCCGCTCGCAGCGCTCTCGCTCACGGGCGACGAGCACTTCGACCTCGTCATCCTGCCGTACCAGGTGTGGTTCCTGGCGCCGTCGCAGCCGATCGTCGCCTTCCTGAAGCATCCGCTGGCGAGCCATCTGCTCCGGGGCAAGCCGGTGGTGACCGTGATCGCCTGCCGCAACATGTGGCTGCTGGCGCACGAAAAGCTCAAGGGCCTGCTCGACGCGGTGGGCGCGCGCCTGATCGACAACGTGGTGCTGACCGACCCGGGGCCGACACTGGCCACCTTCTTCACTACGCCGGCCTGGCTGATCTGGGGCCGCAAGCGCGGTTTCTGGGGCATGCCCGACGCCGGCCTCAGCGCCGGTCAGATTCGGGGTGCCGGCCGCTTCGGCCATGCATTGCGCGACGCGCTCCACAACGACCTCGAGCGCGGCTCAGAGCCGCTGCTCGCGGGGCTAGGTGCCGTTCAGGCCGACGCAAAGCTCCTGATCAGCGAAAAGGCCGGCACCCGCAGCTTCTATCTCTGGGGCAATTTGATCATGGCGGCGGGCCGGCCGGGCGCCTGGCCGCGCAAGCCACTGCTGCTGCTTTATGTGGTCTTCCTCCTCGTGCTCATTGTCACGGTCGTGCCCGTGAGCTTGACTCTCCAGGCGCTGCTGCGACCGTTATTCAAGGGGTGGCTGACTAAAATGACAGCTCATTTCGAGCGCCCGTCGGGCTCGGCCACGGACCGCTCCCCCCTCTATGACGACTGATGTCTTCCTGACCCGCACTGCCGCCTTTCTGCCCTTTTCCCCGGTCAGCAATGAAGACATCGAAGACGTTCTCGGCCGCATCGGCGGCAAGGCGTCGCGCGCGCGGCGGCTGATTCTTCGCAGCAACGGCATCCAGTCACGCCACTACGCCATCGACCGGGCCACCGGCCAGCTCGCCATGAGCAATGCGCAGCTCACCGCCTCGGCCATCCGGGCGCTGGGCGACGACATCGGTCCGGTGGATTGCCTTGTCACCGGCACGTCGCTGCCCGACCAGCTGATGCCCAACCACGCGGTGATGGTGCACGGCGAGCTCGGCTGGCCCCGGCTCGAGGTGGTGGCTTGCGCGGGCATCTGCCTGGCGGGCACCACGGCGCTCAAGCACGCCTGGCTCTCCGTGCGCGCGGGCGACGCGCGCCGCGCGGTGGCCACCGGCTCCGAGCTGGCCTCGGCCGTGATGCGCGGCTCCCGCTTCGAGGCCGAACTCGAGCACAAGCTAAAGGCGCTCGAGGAGCGGCCCGAAATCGCTTTCGAAAAAGACTTTCTGCGCTGGATGCTCTCCGACGGCGCCGGCGCCGTGCTGCTCGAGCGCGAACCGCGCGGCCCGCTGTCGCTGCGCGTGGAATGGATCGACCTGTCTTCCGCCGCCCACGAGCTGCCGGTGTGCATGTATGCGGGCGCCGACAAGAACGCCGAAGGCGGGCTGGATGGCTGGGCACGCACCGCACCCGAAGACTGGCAGCGCGACTCGACCTTCGCCGTCAAGCAGGACGTGCGCCTGCTCAACGAGAACATCGTTCGCGCCACGCTGGGCGAGCCGCTCGCGGCCATTGTCGAGAAGCGGGCCCTGAAGGCGGCCGATGTCGACTGGTTCCTGCCGCACCTCTCGTCCAGCTATTTCATTGAACCCGTGAGCCAGTGCCTCGAAGCCATGGGTTTTGCAATTCCGCGCGAGCGCTGGTTCAGCAATCTGGCGACCAAGGGCAACACCGGCTCGGCATCGCCCTACATCATGCTCGACGAACTGTTCCGTTCGGGCCGCATCAAGCCCGGCCAGAAGCTGCTGATGTTCGTGCCCGAAAGCGGCCGCTTCTCCAGCGGCTTCATTTACATGGAGGCCGTATAGCCATGGATCTCGACGCCGTTCCGCAAGAAGGCAATGCCACCCTCGATGGCCATGCCAAGCTCATGTACGCGCGCGATGCGCAGGGCCGCGTCGTCACTACCCGGTCGCGCGGCTGGGAGGCGGAAGAAATCGTCACCAGCCATGCGGTCGATGTGCTCGTCGAGCAGGCAAAAGCCGCCCGGGAGCGCGTGGCCCGGGGGCTGGCGTCGCCGCTCGAATACTGGATGTACGAGCGCCGTATGGACGTGGCGCTGCTCTCCCAGACCAGCGGTTTCTGGCAGTGGCGCGTGCGGCGTCATCTGCAGCCGAAGCACTTCGCGGCGCTGCCCGAGAAGCACCTGGCGCGCTATTCGGAGGCGCTGGGCCTGCCCGTTTCCACCTTGCAAGGCCTGCCGTGAAATTCGAACACCAACAAGCGGCGCACTGCGAAAGCGGCGTCATCTCGAACCTGATGCGCCACCACGGCGTGCCGATGACCGAGAGCATGGCGCTCGGCCTGTCGTCGGCGCTGTCGTTCGCCTACCTGCCGTTCATCAAGCTTTCCGGCCTGCCGCTCATCTCGTACCGCATGCCGCCCAAGGCCATCATCAAGGGCCTGTTGGCACCGATGGCCGCACGTTTCCGCTTCGAGACCTTTCGCAGCCCCGAGGCCGGCGCACAGCGCCTGGATGCGTTGCTGGCCGACGGACAGCTCGTGGGGTTGCAGACCTCGGTCTATTGGCTGCCGTACTTTCCGCCCAACATGCGCTTTCACTTCAACGCGCACAACCTCCTGGTCTACGGCAAGGACGGCGACGACTACCTGATCAGCGACCCGGTGTTCGAAGAGCCGGTGCGCTGCGCCAGCGCCGACCTCTCACGCGCACGTTTCGCCAAGGGCGTGCTCGCGCCCAAAGGTCTCATGTACTACCCGCAGGCCATCGAGCGCAAGACGGTCGACGCGGCGTCGGTGACGAAGGCCATCCGCAAGACGGTGCGCAACATGCTCGCGCCCGTTCCCATCGTCGGCGTGCGCGGCATGCGCATGCTGGCCAATCGCATGCAAAAGCTCTCGCCGAGCGATCCGCGCAGCGTCGACTTCATTGGCCATGTGGTGCGCATGCAGGAAGAAATCGGTACCGGCGGGGCGGGGTTCCGTTTCATCTATGCCGGCTTTCTGCAGGAGGCGGCACAGTTGCTCGACAAACCGCAGCTGCAGCAGATGTCCGAACGGCTCATCGTCATCGGCGACGGCTGGCGCGCTTTCGCACTCAAGGCAGCGCGCATGGTGAAGGGGCGCGAGCCGGTCGACCCGGCCGCTCTGGCCGATCGTCTACGTGAACAGGCGCAACAGGAAGAGGCCTTCTTTCGCGACCTGAAGGCTGCTGTTGCCTGAGATGGACCCTCGCTTTTCTGTTCGTAGCGGCGTGCTTGAAGTGCGTTGTTCAGGGCGCACTCCCGCCGACGGGGTACCTTGCTCCGCGAATGTCCCCCGGCCTGCGGCCTCCTCCTTGATTTCGCTGCGCAAGGCACCCCGCCAGCGCGAGCGTTGCAAAGAGCAGTCGTTGATCAGCGGTGCACCCAGAGCGTGCCCTGGTGCACAGGGCATCGGGTGCTCCCCGCAGCGAAATAAAGGAGGAGGGCGAAGCCCGGGGGACATTCGCGGAGGGGAGTACCCGGTGGCCTTTGCACAAGCCCTGGAACGGCAGCGCCCCAAACAACAGCGCCCTCAACGAGCAACAGCCACATGCTCGAACTGAAGAACCTCAGCTACCGCTACCCGCATGCAGGCGCACCCGCGTTGGCCGAAGTCTCGCTCGCGGTCCCCAGGGGTTCGGTGATGGGCTTGCTCGGCCCCAACGGCGCAGGCAAGACCACGCTGATCTCGCACTTGTCGGGTGCGCTGGCAGTGCAGTCGGGCGAGATCCACGTTGACGGCCAGCCGCTGCAGCAGGTCCGTGCAAAAACGCCAACCCGCATCGCCGTCGCCCCGCAGGACCAGGCCTTCTACCCCATGCTCACGGTGGCCGAGAACCTCGCGTGCTTTGCAGCGGCCGGGGGGCTTTCTGGCGCACGCAAGAAGGTGCGCATCGAAGCCTGCACCCGCTTTTCGCAGCTTGAACAGTTCGCGGGCGTGCGCGCCGAGCGGCTTTCGGGTGGCCTGAAACGCCGATTGAACCTCGCGATTGCGCTGTTGCCCGAACCCGAGCTGATGCTGTTCGACGAGCCCACGGTTGGCGTCGATCCGCAATCGCGCGCCTTCATTCTCGACGCCATCAAGAGCCTGGCAGAGCAGGGGGCAGCCGTGATCTATGCCTCGCACTACATGGAAGAGATCGAGGCCATCGCCGACCGGGTTGCCATTCTCGACCATGGCCGCGTATTGCGCGAAGGCTCGCTCGAAGAGTTGCTGTCGAAGAGCGCGATGCTGTTGACGTTGGCGGCCGATGGGCTCGATGAGGCGATGCTCTCGCGCTTCGGCACGGTGGAGCCGGGCGGCGTGCATTGGCGCGTTCACTTGCGCGAAGGCACCGGCCCCGGTCCGGCGCTGGCAACGCTCGAGGCCGAAGGCATCGACGTGCGCCACGCGGAGTTCGGCCGCCACGACCTGGAGCAGCTCTTCATGGCGCTCACCCACCGCTCCTTGCGCGACTGAACACCACATGCTCTTTGCGCTCATCAAAAAGGAACTGCTGGCACTCGTGCGCGACATGCACGGGCTGGCCGCGCTGTTCCTGATGCCGATGGTCTTCATCGTGCTGATGTCGCTCACGCTCAAGGACATCTACCGCCCGCCGTTGGCCGAACTGAGCTATGCCGTCGACATGCGCGATACCGAGACGCCGGCGCAATGGTTGCAGCAGATCTGGCAACGCAGCCACGGGGCGCCCAAGACGCTCGATGCCGATTGGCAGGCCCAGTTGCGCAGCGGCGCGCTCAAGTACGTCATCGTGCTGGAGCCGGGCCTCTCGGCGGAACTCGAATCGGCCGCGCTCTCGACCCAGGCGCACATTCGGCTGCTGACCGAGCCGGGCATCGACGCCAACCTGTTCAACGCCCTGCGTGCCGAACTCGTCGGTGCCTCCGGCGAGCTGAAGGCCCGGCTGGCGCTGGCGGTGCCCGGCACGTCCGGTCCGCCGCCGGGCGCATCGATCCAGGCGCTGGTGAATGCCGAGCGCTATTCCACCGCGGGGCCGCGGCCCACTTCGGTGCAGCAGAACGTGCCGGCATGGCTGGTGTTCGGCATGTTCTTCGTGGTTGCGTCGCTCTCGAGCCTGTTCGTGCAGGAGCGCAGCTCGGGCGCGCTGGGCCGGCTGCGCAGCCTGGGGGTGTCGCGCTTCATGCTGCTGATGTCCAAGGCCTTGCCTTACCTCGGTGTCAACGCGCTGCAGGCCGTTCTGATGCTCGCTGCCGGCATCTGGCTGATGCCCCTGATCGGCGGCGATGCGCTCTCGCTTGCCGGCATTCATTGGGGTGCGCTGGTCCTCGCGCTCGCGGCCGTGAGCCTGGCCGCGGTGAGCTTGTCGCTCGCGCTGGCCTGCGCCGTGCGCAGCCATGCGCAGGCCGCGACCATCGGGCCGATGGTCAACGTGCTCATGGCGGCGGCGGGCGGCATCATGGTGCCGAAGTTCGTCATGCCGGGCTTCATGCAGCGGCTGGTCGAAATATCGCCGATGAACTGGGGGCTGGAGGCGCTGCTGACTGTGCTGCTGCGCGGCGGCGGCGTGGCCGACACCTTGCCGCAGGTCGGCCGCCTCGTGGTGTTTGCGGCCGCCATGTTTCTGCTCGCCGTCTTCTTGTTTCGCAGGCCCGCACCGTGACCGATCATTCCGTTTCCGCCGAATTCATCGCCAGCCTGAAGGCCATGGTGCTCGAGGCCGTTGAAAAAGAGGCGCCTCCGGGCGGCCTCGGCGACGACGAGCCGCTGTTCGGCCCGGAAGCCCGGCTCGACCTCGACTCGCTCGACGCGCTGCAGGTATCGATGACGATCCAGCAGCGCTTCGGCGTGCGCATGCCCGACAGCAAGGAAACGCGCCGCGCGCTCACTTCGGTCGCCCACCTGGCGAACCACCTTGTGCAGGCGGGCAAGGCGAGTCAATGATGGGTGAGGGCGAGTATCTTGCCGGCATGGGCCTGGCCTGCGCGCTCGGCAACGATCTTTCATCTTCCGTGGCCGCACTTGCGCGCGGCGGTGTACGGCCCACGACGGTGGCGGTCTCGGAAAGCGTGCAGTGGCCCGTCTACACGCTGCCGCCGCAGGAGGGCAGCTGGACCGAGCGCCTGGAGCGCACCGTACGGAGCGTGGCAGCGCAGGCGGGTGAGGGAGCGGGGCGTTCATGCCCGCTGTTCGTTGCATCGTCTTCGCTGGACATCGGCCACATGGAGCACGAGGTGCAGGACCTGCGCCTGGGCGGCGATCTTCAGGACTTTGCAGGTCATGTGGCCGCCGCCCTCGACTGGCAGGGGCCGGTCTTCACCATCTCGACGGCCTGTACCTCGGCGCTCAACGCCGTGCTCGCGGGCTGCGATCTCATTCGAAGCGGGGAAGCCGACGAGGTCCTGGTGATCGGCGCCGAACTGGGCAACCGCTTCACGGTGGCCGGCTTCGGCGCCATGCAATTGCTGTCGCCTGACGGTGCGCAGCCTTTCGGCGCCGGGCGCAACGGGCTGGTGCTCGGGGAGGCGGTGGCCGCATTGCGCCTCAGCTCGCGCCCTGGGCGCTGGCGCATCGCGGGCGGTTCCAATGTGGTCGACGGGCGCAATCCATCGGGCACCGAAGCCAGCGCAGTGGTTGCCATGTGCCATGAAGCATTGGCGCAGAGCGGCCTGGGCGCGCAGGACATCGACCTGATCAAGGTGCAGGCCGCGGGCAGTCCGGTCAACGATGCGATAGAGGCAAAGGCGCTGAAGCAGGTCTTCGACGCGCCGCCGCCGCTGGTGTCGCTCAAGTCGCTGATCGGGCACACGCTGGGAGCGTCGGGGGCTGCCGAGCTGGCTTTGCTGGTCGCCTGCATCGAAGCCGGGGCATGGCCTTCGGCCGGCTATGCCATCGACGATGAGCTCGGCATTGCATTGAGCACGCAGGCACCCGCGAGGCTTCGCAACGTGCTGCTCAACGTGGTGGGGTTCGGCGGCGGGCACACGTCGCTGGTGCTGCAGGATTGCGGTGCATGAGCGCCGCGGCAAGGAGTAGCCATTGAATACCGGGGCCGCCGAGGCATGGCGCACCGTCGCCCACTTCACGGCCGATCCGCTGCCCGCGGATTGGCGCGATCAGCTGGCGCACCGGCTCGGCCGCCGGCCGCGACGTGTGGGCCTGTGGACCGAGCTTGCCATGTACGGGGCACGCCGCTGTCTCGACGAGGCGGGCGAGGCGGCTTTGCCGGCTGGCGCCCGGCTGCGCGTGTCGAGCATGCGGGGCGCCTGGGGCGCGACGCATGCGGGCCTGGCACAGCTCGATGCGGGCGCGTTGATGCCGTTCACCTTCATGCAGAGCCAGCCCGCGCTGATGCTGGCGGAGGTCGGCCGTTGCCTTGAATGGCAAGGCGACGCGAGCTTTGCGCTCTCGCGCGATCCGCAGCAGCTGCTGCGGCTTTCACGAGCCGGCGCTGGAAGTGCCGGCTTGCTGGTAGGCGTGGTGGAAGAAGAGCGCAACGGCGAGAGGCCGCGCTCCGAATGGTGGCGGCTGGTGCCGGCCTAAGCAGCGCAGTCTCGTGCGCGGGGCGGCTGGATCAAGTTCGTTGCCGCGATCGATCGAACCAGGTTGGCGCGAGCTTGTGCCTCGAGCAGCGCATGCATTCGCGGCGTGGTGTAGATCGCCTCTCGCGACAGGAAGCGCTGCAGGATCACGCGGCGGCGCGGCAAGCGGATTTCGTCGGGCACGAAGGCGTACTCGGCGTGCACCTGCCGCTCATACTCATCGAAGCGCGCGCGGTCTGCCCCGAGGATCGACAGGTCGATGTCAATCAGCAGTTCGGCGTCGCGGCCCTCGGGGACGGCATCGTGCCGCGTGGCCATGACCAGCGCATGCACGCGCTCGGCCGCTTCTGCCTGTGCGCCACGCTCAAGCATCGCGCTGCGCGCCCAATCGGCACTGCGGGCCTCGTTGTCGTGCGCATGCACGTCGTAGATGGCGTCGTGAAACCACAGCGCAAGCGCCACCTCGCCGGGGCGCTCGGCGAGTGATTTTTCGCGCTCGAACCATGAGAGGCATTCGCCCAGGTGCTGCAGGGTGTGATAGTGGCGCTGCGGCTCGCAGTAGCGGTGCTGCAGTTCAATGCACAGCGCTTCGTCTGCGCCGGCCACACCCACCGCACGCCAGGCGGCGTTCCAGTTGGCCAGCAGCGCCTCGGGTGTCACGAGGCTATTGCTCCATGGCAGCCTTGACCTCCTGGCCAAGGTCGAGCACCGACATCGCGTAATAGCTGCTCCAGTTGTAGCGCGTGATCACGTAGAAGTTGCGCGTGCCGGCCACATAGGTCGGCGGTGCGTCGGCGCCGTTTTGCAGTTCGACCAGCGCGAGCAGGCCCTTGTGACGCAGGCCATCGCCCTCGGGTACCGCGCCGGCCGCCACGAAGCTGTCGGTGCTGAAGGTCGGGAGGATGTCGGGTGCGAGAAGCAGCGGCTTCTTGAGACGTTCCTCTTCGAAATGCACCGGGTAGATGGCCGGCATGCCGGGCGTCCATCCGAAGGCCTTGAAGTAGCTGGCCACAGAGCCGATCACGTCGGCGGTGTTGTCGACCAGGTCGATGCGGTTGTCGCCGTCGAAGTCGACTGCGTACTTGGCAATGCTGCTCGGCATGAACTGCGGCATGCCCATGGCGCCCGCGTAGCTGCCTACGGGCACCAGCGGATTCTCTGAGGTGCGGCTCTCGGTGCTCAGGAAGCTCTCGAGCTCGCCGCGGAAGAAGGCTTCGCGCTCGGCCGCGCGCGGGTGGCCCTGCGGGAAGTCGAACGCCAGCGTGGCCAACGCGTCGATCACGCGGAAGTTGCCCATGTTGCGGCCGTAGATGGTCTCCACGCCCACGATGCCCACGATGATTTCCGGCGGCACGCCGTACACCTCTTCAGCCCGTGCGAGCGTCTCGGCGTTGTTGCGCCAGAAGCGCACCCCCGCGGCAATGCGTGTCGCATCGATGAAGCGGCTGCGATAGGCCTGCCAGTTTTTGACCGAGCCCACGGGGCCCGGCAGCATCAGGCGCGGCACGTTCGGCAGGAAGCGGGCGCTGCCGATGGTGGCGCGCACCCAGGCGCGGTCGAGGCCGCGGCGCTCGGCCACCTCGTCGGCAAAGCGCATGGCATCGTCGCGCGTGGCGTAGGGTGTGCTGCCTGCCACGGTCTTAACGCTGCGGGCGCCAGACGCTTTCTGGGCTTGCGCCCCTGTGGACCAAACGCAGCAGGCGGCCAGCAGGGCAAGGGAGGCGGCGCGGAAGGGCGCAGGAAAAAAAGATCGCATGGGGGCGATTGTGCCGCCCGCCGCGAGCCCGCCTGCGCGGACACATGCGGTTTCAGCGCCTGGGATTCGGTGCGGGCCAGTTCAAGCGGCGGAACTCGCTGCGCAGAGCGGCCAACGAAGCCGGGAAGGTCTTGGCATAGCGCTGGGCTTCCAGCTTCAGAAGCCAGTCGCGCACGGCTTCTGCCGCGAGGCCGAAGCGCGCTTCGGCCTGCGCGGCCATCTGGCGCGGCGGCGCTGTGTCCGGCACCTCCAGTCCGGCTTTCACCAAGCGCGTGCGCGCTTGGCCCAGCAGGCGCAGCCACGGGTCGTGCTGGCTGCGTTCCCACAGGGTCCACGCCGCGCCGGCCAGGCTTGCACCCACCAGCAGGTAGAGCAGTACGTACGCCAGGTCTTCGAGGCTGGGCGCTTCGAAGCCGAGGCTCTTCAGCAGGTTGAGCTGCCGACTCTGGGTGTAGTTGAGCACCCACTGGTTCCAGCTGTTGTTCACGGCCTCCCACGCGGCGCGCACGTTCTGCGCAAGGGTCGGGCTCATTGCGCCGATGGCGCCGGCGAACAGGCCCGGCTGCGGCGCAAGCCGCTGGAACTGGCCGACCCGGCCCGGCGATACGGCCGCGGTCGGGTCGACCCGCACCCAGCCCATGCCTTCCTGCCAGACCTCGCTCCACGCGTGCGCGTCGCTCTGGCGCACCACCCAGTAGTTGTCGACGCTGTTGAGTTCTCCGCCCTGGTAGCCGGTCACGATGCGCGCCGGAATGCCCAGGCCGCGCATCAGCACCACGAAGGCCGAGGCGATGTGCTCGCAGAAGCCCTCCTTGCGATCGAACCAGAACTCGTCGGCGGTGTTGGCACCATACACGCCGGGTTCCAGTGTGTAGGTGTAGCCGCCGGTACGCAGCCGTTGCATCGCGGCGCGTACGAAAGCGGCCGTATCGGCATTGGCAAGCTCGGGCTGAGCGCGCATTTCCGCTGCGAGCGCCGCGGTGCGCGGGTTCAGGCCCGGCGGCAACGCAAGGTAAGGCCGCAGCGCGCCGGTCTGCCGAGTCGGGCCGCTCAGGAATCGGGTGTAGCTTTCGGCGCGGTAGCGCACAAGGTCGGAAACCGGCCGGTTGGCGATCCATTGCAGGTCGGGCGTTCCCGTCACTTCGAAGCCGGGTGCCTCGGGTGCGCTTTGCGCGGCATCGAGCGTGAGCAGCCAGGGCCGATGGTTCGGCTCGAGCGTGATCTCGTAGCGCACCGGCGCGCCGCTGGTGCGCAGGTTGGCCGACGATTGCGCGCCGCGCGCCCAGGGCGGCAGCGCCGTCCATTCGCGCCCGTCGAACTGCGTCAGCACCGGGCCGCGGAAGTACAGCTGGCTTTGCGGCGGCGCGCGGTCGTTGTCGAACTTGATGCGCGCCGCAACGCTGTCGTCGAGCGCCAGCTCGGCAATGGTGCCCACGCGCATGGTGTTCGACAGCCCCGTGCGGCCCACCATGGCGTCGCTGGGTGTGCCCCACAGCGGCGCGAAGCGCGGGAACAGCAGGAACAGCGCAAGCATGATCGGTGCGCCCAGCAGGGCCATCCAGCTGGCGGTGCGGGCAGCCTGCATGAGCGGCGGCTTGCCCACCGGCATGTGCGCATTGACCAGCGCCGTGAGCAGGCCCAGCAGGGCGAGCAGCATGGTGACCGCGGTCATCAGCGACTGCGAGTAGAAGAAGTTCGTCAGCATCGCGAAGAAGCCGAGGAAGAACAGCACGAAGGCGTCTCTTCGCGCGCGCAGCTCCAGCGTCTTGAGCGCCAGCAGAATCACGACCAGCGTGACTCCCGGGTCGCGGCCGAGCAGCGTGCGGTGGGTGGCGAAGGTGGCGGCCAGCGTCAGCGCCAGCAGGCCGGCGCGCCACCACTTGCTCGGAAGGGGGCGGGCCTCGATCGCAAGCGTGCCGCGCCACACCAGCACCATCGCGGTGATGGCGGTGCACCACCACGGCAGGTTCTCGGCCTGCGGCAACACGATCAGCGCAATGACCGAGAGCAGGAACAGCGTGTCCCGGGCATCCCTTGGCAGCGCCGCGATTTCGCGCCTGAACCTGTTCATGCGCGGTGCTCCGTACCGGGAGGGCGGGTGGCGTCGCTCAACATAGGGCCAACGCCTCCAGGCAGGCCCTGCGGTGGGCTTCACCCTGCGAGGGCTGCAGCACCCGTCCGGCGATGCGGATTCCGTAGTCCACGCCCAGGCGGTCCGCCATCAGCACCCACGCGCAGAGCCGCGACACGCGGGCCTCGGTATCGGCGAGGTTGGCGGCCTGCGCATCGAGCCACAGCTCTTCGCGCTGCGTCTGCTGCGTATCGCGGCTCACCAGATCTTCCGATCCGGTGGCTTGCGCCCGGGCCGCTTTTTTCCAGACCACGAGCTTGAGCGGGTCGCCGCGCCGGTAAGCCCGCAGGCCGTCGTACTCTCCGGCGGCTTGCGCGCGCAAGGCCGCCGATGTGGCCGCCGGTCCCGACAGGGGCTCGCCAGGCGGCAGAGCCGGGGGATGCGCTTCGGGCGTGGGATAGACCAGCATCTGCGCGGCCGGCCGCCACACCGTCCAGACGCGGAATGTTCCGAGCGGAAACCGTGTTTCCGCGGTGAGCGCCGGCACGGGGTGAAGGCCGCGCTTCTCGGGCTGGAACGCGATCTCGACGGTGGCGCTGCCTTCGGCCGGCACGTCCGTCCAGGCCCATTGGCCGCTGCCACGCACCGCCATGCCGATGCCGTAGCGCACGCTGCGCCGGGTGTTGTGCAGCACCACGCGAAATACGGCGGCGGCGCCCGCGTAGTGCGGCTCGGGCGGCGTCAGGTGCATGGCCAGGCCGCGCAGCGTGGCATGGCAGACATGCATGCCCACGGCCACGCTGCCGGCGAGCAGAAAGGTCAGCAGGTAGCCGAGATTGAGCTGGTAGTTGATCGACGCGATCAAGAGCACCAGCAGCGTGGCGCCCAGGGTCCAGCCGGCCCGCGTGGGCACGATATAGACGTTGCGCTGCGTGAGCTCCAGCGTGTCCGAAGGCGGCCGGCGCGACAGGAACCAGCCGTCGATGCGCGAGCGTAGCGACGCGATCATCGGTGGCAAACGGGACAGTTCATTTTTACGGCAGCGGCACGTCGGCGATCATGGCGCGCACCTGCTCCACGGCGCCGCGGCCTGCATCGCCCACGGGAGTGAGGCGGTGGGCGACGGTCTGCGGCAGTATCGACTGCACGTCATCGGGCGCGACGTAGTTGCGGTTGGCCAGCAGCGCCTGCGCCTTGGCGGCGCGCAGCACCGCAATGCCGGCGCGCGGCGAAAGGCCCTGCAAGAACCAGCGGCCGGAGCGCGTGGCGGCGATCAGGTCCTGCACGTAGTTCAGCAGCGGCTCGGCCGCATGCACCTGCTGAACGCGTTGCTGCAGCGCCGTGAGCTCGCCGGCGGTCAGCATCGCGGGCAGGGTGGCCAGCATCTCGCGGCGGTCGGCGCCCGCGAGCAGTTCGCGTTCGGCGGCGCGGTCCGGGTAGCCGAGCGAGATGCGCATCAGGAACCGGTCGAGCTGCGATTCGGGCAACGCGAAGGTGCCGAGCTGGTCCTGCGGGTTCTGCGTGGCAATCACGAAGAACGGCGTGGGCAGCGGCCGGGTCTCGCCTTCGATGGTGACCTGCTTTTCTTCCATGGCCTCGAGCAGCGCGCTCTGGGTCTTGGGGCTGGCGCGGTTGATTTCGTCGGCCAGCAGCACCTGCGCGAAGATCGGACCGGGATGAAACACGAAGGCCTGCTGCCCCCGATCGTAGATGGCCACGCCCGACAGGTCGCCGGGCATCAGGTCGGCGGTGAACTGAACGCGCGAAAACTGCAGGCCGAAGGTGTGCGAGAGCGCATGGGCGAGGGTGGTCTTGCCGACCCCCGGCACGTCCTCGATCAGCAGGTGCCCGCCCGCCAGCAGGCAGGCCACGCAGTCGCGCACTTGCGCCTCTTTGCCGACGATCACCGTGTTAAGCTGATTCAGCAAAGTGGCAAGCTTCGCAGCAACGTCCATATTTGTATCCATATGCAAACGATACCGTAAGACCGCGCGGCCCCATGCTGTGTGAGGTCTAGATACGACAGAGACACGGCAAAGAGATGGGCAAGACCGGCTACTTCACACATCGCGATTGCTGGAAGCACGACATGGGACGGGGCCACCCCGAATGTCCCGAGCGGCTGGATGCCATCGAAGACAGGCTGCTGCTGTCCGGCGTGGGCGATGCGCTCGAACACCGGGACGTTCCATTGGCCACCCTTGCCCAGATCACGCGCGCGCACAGCGAGGCGCATCTGGAACACCTCGAATCGCTTCACCAGCGCCTGGTGGCCGATGAGCCGGCCGGCGGCCCCAGCCATGCGCAGCTCGACCCCGACACCATTCTGAACCGCTTCACCTTGCTGGCCGCGCGGCGCGCCGCCGGCGCCGCCATTGCCGCCACCGACGCGGTGATGGCCGGCGAGATCGAGAACGCCTTCTGCTCGGTGCGGCCGCCCGGACACCATGCCTGCTACGAGCAGGCCATGGGCTTCTGCTTTCTCAACAACGTAGCCATCGCGGCGCGGCATGCGCTCGAGGTGCATGGCCTGGAGCGCGTGGCGGTGGTCGATTTCGACGTGCACCACGGCAACGGCACCGAGAACATTCTCTCGAACGATCCGCGCGTGCTGATGGTGGGCTTCTTCCAGCATCCGTTCTATCCGTACAGCGGTACCGAGCACCCGGCCTCGAACATGCTGAACCTGCCGATCCCGGCCTACACCAAGGGCATGGATGTGCGCGAGCTGATCGAGGCGGCTTGGATGCCCCGGCTCGAGGAGTTCGGGCCCGAGATGATCTTCGTGAGCGCGGGCTTCGACGCCCACCGCGAGGACGACCTGGGCCAGCTCGGGCTCACCGAGAACGACTTCGCCTGGATCACGAGCCGCATCCAGGACGTGGCCAGGCGCCATTCGCGCGGGCGCATCGTCTCGATGCTCGAGGGCGGCTACAACCTCGATGCGCTGGCGCGCAGCGTCGAGGCGCACATCCGCGTCCTGGCCGATCTGTAACGCCGCGGGCGCGACCATGGCGCCATGTTTTCCCAAGAGATGAATTTCAACGATTTCACACAACGATTGGCGCAGGTCGATGCGCGCGGCCTGGGCATTGAACTGGCGGCACTGGTCGCTTGCGTGGCCCTGGCCTGGATGGCGAGCCGCTGGTTCGGGCGCGACCAGCCCAAGGATTCGATCTGGTTCGGCGAGCGCACCTTCGACGGCGTGCTGTTTCCTCTGCTGGCGCTGGTTTTCACCGAACTCGCCCGCCGCCTGGTGACCGGCTTCCAGCCGGTGCTGGTGCTGCGCATCGCGGTATCGGTTTTTCTGTCGCTGCTGGTCATTCGGCTGTTCGCGCGCGTGATGAGGGCGGTTTTTCCCACTTCCAACCTCGTGCGGCTGCTGGAGCGCACGATTTCCTGGCTGGCCTGGATTGCCGCCATTCTCTGGATCGTCGGCCTGCTGCCGCCCGTGCTGGCCGAACTCGACAACATCACGCTGGCTTTCGGCAAGACGCGCGTCAGCCTGCAAACCATCATCCAGGGTGCGCTGTCCGCGGGGTTGGTGCTGGTGATCGCGCTGTGGATTGCCGCCACCATCGAGAAGCGCATCCTGCTCGAGGCCGTGACCGATCTTTCGATGCGCAAGGTGGCGTCGAACGCGGTGCGCGCCATCCTGCTGCTGGTGGGGCTGCTGTTTGCGTTGTCGGCGGTGGGCGTCGACCTCACGGCGCTCTCGGTGCTGGGCGGCGCACTCGGCGTGGGCCTGGGTTTCGGGCTGCAGAAGCTCGCGGCCAACTACGTGAGCGGGTTCGTCATCCTGCTCGAACGCTCCATCCGCATCGGCGACAACGTCAAGGTCGACACCTTCGAGGGCCGCATCACCGACATCAAGACGCGCTACACGCTCATCCGGGCGGGCAACGGGCGCGAGGCCATCGTGCCGAACGAGTCGCTCATCACCAGCCGCGTCGAGAACCTCTCGATGGCGGACCGCAAGTTCAACATCACGACCAGCGTCGTGGTGGGCTACGACAGCGACGTGGCGCAGGTCCAGTCCATCCTGTGCGGGGCCGCGAAATCGCAGCCGCGCGTCATGACCGACCCCGAGCCGGTGACTTTTCTCGCCAGCTTTGCCCCCGACGGGCTCGAGTTCGTCCTGAACTTCTGGGTCGCGGACCCGGACAAGGGCAAGGACAACGTGCGCTCGGCCATCAACATCGCGATTCTCGAAGGCCTGCGCAGCGCGGACATCGACATTCCCTATCCCCAGCGCGTGCTGCGGGTCGAGTCGCTGCCGCCGGGCGTTTCCGGCACCCGCGAGGCTGCCGTATAATCACGAAAAAGCACGATCGTTCTTTTTTGCCATGCGATGCCAGTCGCCATGAGCGCAGGTGCGGCAAAGGCCGGACCCTAAAATGACCGGTTGCCCTCGAAGCCCCCTTTTTGCAATCCAACGGAGTCAAGTCAATGAAGGTTCTAGTGCCTGTCAAACGGGTCGTCGATTACAACGTCAAGGTGCGCGTGAAGAGCGACGGCACCGGGGTGGACATTGCCAACGTCAAGATGAGCATGAACCCCTTCGACGAGATCGCCGTTGAAGAAGCCGTTCGCCTGAAAGAGAAGGGCGTGGTCACCGAAGTGATCGCCGTCTCGTGCGGCGATGCCAAATGCCAGGAAACCCTGCGCACCGCCATGGCCATCGGCGCCGACCGCGGCATCCTCGTCGAGACCACCGAAGAGCTCCAGCCGTTGGCCGTGGCCAAGCTGCTCAAGGCGCTGGTCGACAAGGAACAGCCCCAGCTGATCATCCTCGGCAAACAGGCCATCGACGACGATGCCAACCAGACCGGCCAAATGCTCGCTGCCCTGGCCGACCTGCCGCAAGCCACCTTCGCCTCCAAGGTCGAAGTGGCGGACGGCAAGGCTGTTGTCACCCGCGAAGTCGATGGCGGCCTGGAAACCGTGAGCCTCAGCCTGCCGGCCGTCATCACGACCGACCTGCGCCTGAACGAGCCGCGCTACGTCACCCTGCCCAACATCATGAAGGCCAAGAAGAAGACGCTCGACGTCTTCAAGCCCGAAGACCTGGGCGTGGACGTGAAGCCGCGCCTGAAGACCCTCAAGGTCAGCGAGCCGCCCAAGCGCGGCGCCGGCATCAAGGTGCCCGACGTCGCCACCCTGGTGGACAAGCTCAAGAACGAAGCAAAAGTAATTTGAAGTCATTGCGGGACAGACCGCAGTGGCGAAGCCGCAAGCTCTGTCCCCAACTGATCAAGATTTTTTGGAACAAAAAATGACCGCACTTGTTATTGCCGAACACGACCACGCGACTGTCAAGCCCGCGACCCTCAACACCGTGACCGCGGCCCTGGCCTGCGGCGGCGACGTCCACGTGCTCGTGGCCGGTGCCAACGCCGCCGAAGCCGGCAAGGCCGCCGCGCAGATCGTGGGCGTGGCCAAGGTCATCGTGGCCGACAGCCCCTCGCTCGCCGAGAACCTGGCCGAGAACGTGGCTGCCCAGGTGCTGGCGATTGCCGGCAACTACAGCCACATCCTGTTCCCCTCGACCGCCAACGGCAAGAACGTCGCTCCGCGCGTGGCTGCCAAGCTCGACGTGGCGCAGATCTCCGACATCACTTTGGTTGTGAGCCCCGACACGTTCGAGCGCCCGATCTACGCCGGCAACGCGATTGCCACCGTGCAGAGCAGCGATGCCACCAAGGTGATCACCGTGCGGACGACCGGCTTCGACGCCGCAGCCGCCACCGGTGGCAGCGCGACTGTCGAAACTGCCGAAGGCGTGGCCGACAGCGGCAAGTCGAGCTTCGTGGGCCGCGAAGTCACGAAGAGCGAACGCCCCGAACTGACCGCCGCGAAGATCATCGTGTCCGGTGGCCGAGCCCTCGGCAGCGCCGAGAAGTTCACCGAGGTGATGGCGCCTTTGGCCGACAAGCTCAACGCGGGCTTGGGCGCCAGCCGCGCCGCAGTGGACGCGGGCTACGCCCCCAACGACTGGCAAGTGGGCCAGACCGGCAAGATCGTCGCACCGCAGCTGTACATCGCAGCGGGCATTTCGGGCGCCATTCAGCACTTGGCCGGCATGAAGGACTCCAAGGTGATCGTCGCGATCAACAAGGACGAAGAAGCGCCGATCTTCTCGGTGGCCGACTACGGGCTCGTGGCCGACCTGTTCACGGCCGTGCCCGAGCTGGTGAAGGCGCTCTGATCGCAACGCCGCACTGAGCCGAAGGGCATCGTTCGCGATGCCCTTTTCGTATCCGCTGTATCTGGAGACAAGACATGAGCTACACCGCCCCCCTCAAGGACATGCTGTTCGACATCGAGCACCTGGCCAACATTGGCGAGATCGCCAAGCTGCCCGGCTTCGAAGACGCAGGTCTTGAAACCGCACAGGCCGTGCTCGAGGAGTGCGCGCGCTTCAACCAGGATGTGGTCGCGCCGTTGAACGTCGAGGGCGACCGCAATCCCTCGGCTTTCAAGGGCGGTGAAGTCACCACCACGCCGGGCTTCAAGGAAGCGTTCGCGCAGTATGTCTCGGGCGGCTGGCAGGGCCTGCAGCATCCGTCGGAGTTCGGCGGCCAGGGCCTGCCCAAGACCATCGGCGCGGCCTGCGGCGAGATGCTCAACTCGGCCAACATGAGCTTCGCGCTGTGCCCGCTCCTGAGCGACGGCGCCATCGAGGCGCTGCTCACGGCCGGCTCCGACGAGCTCAAGGCGGTGTATCTCGAAAAGCTCGTGAGCGGCCAGTGGACCGGCACGATGAACCTCACCGAGCCGCAGGCCGGCAGCGACCTGGCCATGGTGCGCAGCCGCGCCGAACCGCAGGTGAGTCCATCCGGGCAGCCCGACGGCACCTACAAGATCTTCGGCACCAAGATCTTCATCACCTACGGTGAGCACGACATGGCCGAGAACATCGTGCATCTCGTGCTTGCGCGCGTGACCGGCGCACCCGAAGGCGTGAAGGGCATCAGCCTGTTCGTGGTGCCGAAGTTCATGGTCGGCAAGGACGGCGCACTCGGCGAGCGCAACGATGTGCACTGCGTGAGCATCGAGCACAAGATGGGCATCAAGGCCTCGCCGACCGCCGTGCTGCAGTACGGCGACAACGGCGGTGCCGTGGGCTATATCGTGGGCCAGGAAAACCGCGGCCTCGAGTACATGTTCATCATGATGAACTCGGCCCGCTATGCCGTGGGCATGCAGGGCATCGCGATTGCGGAGCGCGCCTACCAGCACGCCGTGGCCTATGCGAAAGACCGCGTGCAGAGCCGACCGGTCGATGGCTCCATCAACGCCAGCGCGCCCATCATTCACCACCCCGACGTCAAGCGAATGCTGATGACGATGCGTGCCTACACCGAGGGTTGCCGCGCGATGGCGAGCGTGGCTGCCGCCGCCTACGACGCCGCGCACCACCACCCCGATGCGGAAGCGCGCAAGCAGAACCAGGCCTTCTACGAATTCATGGTGCCGCTCGTGAAGGGCTACAGCACCGAGATGAGCCTGGAGGTGACATCGCTCGGCGTGCAGGTGCACGGCGGCATGGGCTTCATCGAGGAGACCGGTGCGGCGCAGTACTACCGCGACGCCAAGATCCTCACGATCTACGAAGGCACCACCGCGATCCAGGCCAACGACCTCGTGGGCCGCAAGACGGCGCGCGACGGCGGCCAGACGGCCAAGGCCATCGCGGCGCAAATCGAGAAGACCGAGGTCGAGCTGGCCAAGAGCGACAGCCCGGCCGCCGCGGCGGTTCTCAAGCGCCTGAAGGCTGCTCGCCAAGCGTTCGTGGAGGTGGTCGATTTCGTTGCGGGCCAGACCAAGGCCTCGCCGAATGCGGTGTTCGCAGGCAGCGTGCCCTACCTGATGCTCGCGGGCAACCTCGTGGCCGGCTGGCAGCTGGCGCGCTCGCTGATCATTGCCGAGGAGCTTGCCTCGCGCAGCGTCGATGTCGGCTTCATGCAAGCCAAGGTCGCGACGGCGCGCTTCTACGCCGAGCACATCCTGAACAAGGTGCCGGGAATCCGCGACAGCATCGTCGACGGCGCCGAGAGCGTCACCGCGCTGGCGCTCGACGCGTTCTGATCCAGGGCTTCGTGTCGCCCACCTGACGGGCGACGCGGCCTTCCTCTTATATAAAACCGAAACCCCACCCCGGAGACGACATGTCCAAGCTGCCCCCCGTCCTCGCGAACCTGCCGCTGCCGATCATCGGCTCGCCGCTGTTCATCATCAGCAACCCCAAGCTCGTGATCGCGCAATGCAAGGCCGGCGTGGTCGGCTCGATGCCGGCGCTCAACGCACGCCCGGCGGCGCAGCTCGAAGAGTGGCTGATCGAGATCACCGAAGAGCTCGCGGCCTACAACAAGGCCAACCCCCACAAGCCCGCCGCGCCGTTCGCCATCAACCAGATCGTGCACAAGAGCAACGACCGCCTCGAGCACGACATGGAGATGGTCGTGAAGTACAAGGTGCCGATCGTCATCACCTCGCTGGGCGCGCGCACCGACGTGAACGACGCGGTGCACAGCTACGGCGGCGTGACGCTGCACGACATCATCAACAACAAGTTCGCGCAGAAGGCGATCGAGAAGGGCGCAGACGGCATCATTGCCGTGGCGGCCGGTGCCGGCGGCCATGCGGGCGTGAAGAGCCCGTTTGCGCTGGTGCAGGAGATCCGCCAATGGTTCGACGGCCCGATCGCGCTGTCGGGCTCCATCGCCTCCGGCGGCGCGGTGCTCGCGGCGCAGGCCATGGGCGCCGACTTCGCCTACATCGGCACCGCCTTCATCGCGACCGAAGAAGCGCGCGCCAGCGACGAATACAAGCAGGCCATCGTCGATGGCACCTCCGACGACATCGTGTACTCGAACCTCTTCACCGGCGTGCACGGCAACTACCTGGCGCCCAGCATCGTCAAGGCCGGCATGGACCCGGCCAACCTGCCGGAGGGCGACGTGAAGACCATGAATTTCGCCGCCGGCGAAGGCAGCAAGGCCAAGGCCTGGAAAGACATCTGGGGCTCGGGCCAGGGCATCGGCGCCGTGACAGAAGTGGCCAGCGCCGCTGCGTTCATCGAAAAGCTCAAGCGCGAATACCAGGAAGCAAGGCAGCGGTTGGCGCTTTGAACGGCGCGCACAGACCGGCGCCTGCCGCGGAGTCCGCGCAGCGCGGGCGCATGCCGCTGCTCGACATTGCCAAGGGCATCGCTTGCGCGGTGATCGTCGGGCATCACCTGTCGCGCTATGGCGCCATGCCGGTGGGCGCCTTTCCCCTCGCACCGGATTTCCTCGGGTGGCTGATCGACGACGGCCGGCTTGCCGTGCAGGTGTTCCTGGTGATTGCAGGCTTTCTCGCGGCCGCAAGCCTGGCGCCTGACGGCGTGCTGCGGGTCGACCGGCCGATGGCGCGCATCCTGCAGCGCTACGGCCGCCTGGTCATGCCGTATCTGGCCGCGCTCACCGTATGCGTGCTGGTGGCCGCGCTCGTGCGCCCCTGGATGAGCGGCGACGATGTCCCGGCATCGCCCAGCATCGGCCAGTTGTTCGCGCACGGATTGCTGATGCAGGACCTGCTCGGATACGAGGCGCTCTCCACCGGCGTCTGGTACGTGGCCATCGACTTTCAGCTGTTCGTGCTCGCGCTCTCGCTCATGAGCCTGCCCGCCATGCTGCGGCGGAGCCCGGTCGCACCGGCCTCGCGTGAACGCTGGATTCCCGTGGCGCTGGTGCTCGCGTTGGCCGTGGCCTCGCTGACGCTCTTCAATCGCGACGCGGGGCTCGACGACACGGCGCTCTATTTCTTCGGTGCCTATGGGCTCGGCATGCTGGCGTTCTGGATCGGTCGCGCCACGCGCGCCAGCACCTGGCAGGGCGCCATCGCGTTGCTGGCGTTGACCGGCGCGGGCGCACTCGCCATCGACTGGCGCAGCCGCATCGCGATTGCACTGGTGAGTGCGCTGCTGATCGCCGTCGCGCAGCGGCAGGACTGGCTCTCTCTGGCGGGCCGGCCGAACGCGGCCATGCCCTTGCAGCGCCTGGGCCGCATCTCGTATTCGCTGTTCCTCATTCACTTTCCGGTGCTTCTCGCCATGAACGCAGCGGTTGTGCAGCTGGGGCCGCATGCCGGGTGGATCGATGCGCTGGGCATGGCCGTGACCTTCGGCCTTTCCGTGGCGGCCGCGCTGGTGCTGCACCGTTGGGTGGAGGTGCGGCCGGCCTCCTGGCGTGCGGTGGCTGCCTTGTTTGCCGCGCTGCTGGTCAGCGGGATGCTGGTTTCGGCTTGAACTGAGCGCGGGAAATGACCGTGTCCCTGTCAGCGGGGACGGTGACTTCTGTGTTCCTTCTTTTCGGCCACGTGGGTTCGAGGTTCTCGCGCGCGAGGTATTTATCGGCGCTCGCCCGCCATATCTGAGAAAAAATCCGCGCGCCGTGGCACGGCATGGCCTCGTTGCTGCGGCACACTCTCTGCATCTTTACGTGCAGAGAACTCTTTCTTCGATGACCAGTCATTCCCTTCAGACTTCCGCAGATCATGTGCGCCAAGCGATCCGTACGTCCACCGCCGGGCTCATCGGCCGCGAGCAATTGGCCGAGCTGATAGTGCTGGCCGCCGTGGCCCAGGAGCACCTGCTGGTGGTTGGTCCGCCCGGAACTGCCAAGAGTGCGGTAGTGCGCCGAGTGGCGCAGAGTCTGGGCGGGCGCTACTTCGAATACCTGCTCGGGCGTTTCACGGAGCCATCGGAGCTATTCGGCCCGGTCGATCTCAACAAGCTGCGTGCGGGCACTGTCGAGACCGACGTGACTGGCATGCTGCCCGAGGCCGACGTGGCGTTTCTGGACGAGGTCTTCCTGGGCTCCACCGCGATTCTGAATACGCTGCTCGGCGTACTCAACGAGCGGCGCTTCCGGCGCGGCCACACCCAGCTGCACTGCCCGTTGCGTGTGTGCGTAGGCGCGGCCAATGCATTGCCCGACGACGAAGGGCTCGCGGCTTTCGGAGACCGCTTTCTGCTGCATGTTTTCATCGAGCCGTTGCCTGACCATCAGCTCGAGGCCATGCTCACTGGCGGTTGGCGCTCCGACCACTCGCCCTCGGGCACGGGCACGGCGCTGGCGGACCTGGACACCCTGTGTCAGCAACTCAAGCAGGTCGACTTGAGCGGCGTGCAGCCGGCGCTAGCCAACGCGATCCGCAAGCTGCGCCAATCCGGCGTACAGCTGTCGGACCGCCGTATTGTGAAGTCGCAGCGCTTGCTGGCCGCCGCAGCCGTGCTGGCTGGCCGCCTGCACACCACCGAGGCCGATCTTTGGCCTCTGCTGTATGTGCTGCCCACGCAGGAGGCGCAGCAAAGCGCACGCGACGTTCTGCGCGACGCTTTCGCCAACGCCAATCATCCGCACCTGCTGAGCGCGGTGGAAGAGGCCACGCTGCAGCCGTTGTCGCGCGCCGCGCGGCTGGCCGAGTCGGCGCGCGCTTGCCTGGAGGGCGAGCCCGCCGCCGTGCGCGCGCAGGCAGAGAGTGTGCTGCGCGAGATCGACGCCAACTTCAACAGCGAGCAACTGCCCGAGGCATTGGGTGGTCTGCGCGGGCAACTTGTCGAACGCCTTGTGTCCTCTGTTTCCGGGCCCGCTTTTACTCCCGCTTCCGCATGATGAGCCAGGCGACCTTGTTCGCCTGGCGCTGGCGTGCGCGCGCCGAGGCGCTGCCCGCGCAGGCGGCCGTTGCCTGGGGGGCCGCGGCGCGCGTGCTGCACGCACGGCTGCGGCAGTTCGAGCCTGAGCACCAAGTCGGCCTTTCTGCCACCGCCAGCCGCGACCTGCTGATCGTGGTGGGCGAGGGGGCCGCCCTCCCGTGGGTCGATGGCATCGCCTATGCCGGGCCCTGCACCGAAACGCCCGGTCTGTGGCTGCCGACGCTTGAAGAGCCTGACCTGCCCGCGGATTTGATCGCACGCAGCTTGGAGCGCCAGCACCAAGGGCGCCAGCCGCTGTTGTTGTGGCCGCGGCCTGAAGCCGTGCTGCCGCTGGACCGGCTGCTTCCGCTGTCGCAGCCGCTGCTCGCCCGCATTTTGACCCACTGGCAGGGAGGTGGAGCGTGAGCGCCGCGACCACCGAACTCCCCGCGGCGCTCAAGCCCTGGCACCCATGGCTCGAATGGTTCGGCGCCGAACTGGCGGCCGAACTCGGCGCGCTGATCCAGCGCATGCAGCCGCTTTTGGGCCGCTTCCAGGGCGAGGTGCGCGGCGGGCAGCCCGAGCCCGACGGTCTCGACGATCTGCGTCGGCGCGGACGCTACGAGCGCCTGCTCTCCACCGAATGGCTGCTGGCCGACGAACTGCCCGACGAGTTCCTGCGCCGCGCGGCTTCGAGCGAGCATCTTTTCCTGGCGCCGCGCCCGCGCTCGCGCGAGGCTGAAAAAGGCATCGTCGCGATCTTCGACACCGGCCCGCTGCAGCTCGGCGCGCCGCGCCTCGGCCAACTCGCACTCTGGATCCTGCTGGCGCGCCGCGCGGCGCAGACCGGCGGTGCGCTCCAGTGGGGCGTGCTGCAGATACCCGGCAAGCTGCACGATACGCACGACGTGCGCCAGCTCAAGCTCCTGATGAAGAGCCGCAGCTATGTGGTCGGTGACCCAGAGCACGCCGATGAATGGCAAGCGGCGCTTGCCGAATTGCCGCACCCGCCCGGGGAAAGCTGGCTGATCGGCGCCGCACCGGTGCAGCAGCCCATGGCCGAGCGCTGGACCAGCCATCGCATCCGCCTGTGCCGGGCCGTGCAGAGCGATGTGCTCGAAGTGTCTCTGAGCGGGCGCGCCGGACTGAGCCATGCCGCACTGCCGCTGCCGTCGGTGAAGACGGCGGTGCCGCTGCTCAAAGGCGAGTTCACCTCGGTGGCGCCGGCCACCGTGCACCAACGTCACCGCGGCCGCATTTCGTTGCAGCGACCGCCATTGATTTCCCCGCACGGCGCGCACGTCGCGGTGCAGTTGCTCGACGAGCCGGGCGTGGTAGTGTTTCCCGTCGCCAGCCTCGCGCAGCGCAAACCCGGCAAGCCCAGGTACCAGCGTTGGGGCGACGGGCTGGAGCCGCTGACGGCCATGTTCGCGGGCAAGCGTTTGGGTGCTTTGCTGGGCTTTGAGCGCTCGATGTATTTCTGGCAGGTCCAGGGGTTGGGCAGTTTCATCGCGCCCGAGGTGGATGTGTTCCGCGCACCGCCCGGGCTTGGCTCGTGGCTGCCCTCGGCTTGGCTGCACAACGCCCAGAAGCAGTGCGTGTGCGTGCTCGACAAGGACAACCGGCTCGTGGCCTGGGAGGCGTCGAGGATCGGCACGCCATCCTTGGAGCCCAAGCCGCCGAAGCTGATCGACAGGCACGTGATGGGTATGCTCCAGTGGTCTGACAGCGCGCTGGTCTATGCAGTCATCCGCTCGAACCTCCTGGTGCTGTGCCGGTTGGGCCTGGAAGCCTCGCCTTCGACGGTGCTCACGGTATGCACGCGGGCAGAGGATACCGTCGTGCTCTTTGGCGGAGGTACGCAGTGGAAGCGCGGCATCGGCAGCTGCGCGGTGCGCATCGCCGCCGCTACCGGCGGGAACGAAACCTGGCGCATCTACGAGCCCACGCCCCAGGCCGCCAGTGCCGGCATGCGGTACTTCGAGTCCTCGAAGGCTTGGACAAGTTTCGAACTCACCATCCATCGGGGCATCGCCCTGGTTCATGACACCAAGAACACACGCTTTGCGATGCTGAGCCTGTCGCCCGATCGGACCGCGCTGGTGCTGCACGCGAAGGACGAGCGACCCGAAGTGGTCTATACCGCGCCCGAGCGCATCGAAAAGGTCAGCGTCTGCCCCAACAGCGGGTTGGCCGTGATGCTTACCGTCCACAAGAAGGTCATCTTTTATGTGGTGCCCGAGCGTGCATTGCGCGCCGTGCTGCATGGCGAAGGAGCGGACGATGCAGTTGCCTGAGCGCAAGCCCATGCGTATGCGCGCGGCCGAGGTTCGCCACCCCGTGCTCAAGGGGCGGCAACTTGTGGCGGGGCTGTGGTTTTCTTCCGAATGGCTGGCCGAGCCTCATCGCGCGCGGCGCATCGTCGAAGCCTGGCGCGCGGGCGCGCGGCTGTTCCGATTCGCCCAGGGTGACTTGCTGCGGTTCGCAGCGCCGGTCTCGCTCGATTGCGACCGGCTTGCCGGCTGGCCGCTTCGGCGCGAAGGAGCCGCCCTGTGCTCGGCCGAGCTTGCGCCATCCGAACGCGACGCACTGCCGATGGGCGACGTGTGGCTGGTGCAGGGCGGCGAGGTTCTCTCGCTGCAGCTCTCGCAGGCCGAGCCCTTCGACGTATCGATGTGGCTCGACACCGGTCCCGCCCTACTCGACACCTTCGATTGCCGCGAAACCCTGCCCGAACCGGTGGTGCTCGACACGGATGGACGCTCGGTGCGCGAGGTTCTCGGCGATGCAATTGCGCCGGCCAGCGACGGGCAATTGGACTTCCTCAAGGCCGTGGCCGATCGCGCACGCGCCATGGAGGCCCGCCGCAGCATCATGGCCCCCGAGGCGCCCGTCCAGCGTCGAGGCGGCAGTGCGGGCAGCGGCTACAAGTGGTGGGGCTGGGCGCTGGGCGCGCTGGTCCTGCTGTGGCTCATTGTCTCCGGCGAAAACCGGGCGCCGTCCCCGCTGGACCTGGCGAAGCCGAATGCCCCGCGTCACGAACCCCCCACGCAGTTCGACGCATCGTCGATCCGCATCGCGATCATCACGCTGCTGATCGTGGCCTTGGTGATCTGGGCAACGACCCGCGTGCAAGCGCACCGAGCGCGTCAAGGAACGGGCCGCCGCCCTGTGCGCGCGGCCAAGCCTGCGCCGGCGCGTACCGATCCAACGCCATCGCCGCCGGCGTCTTCGCTGAAGCCGCGCGGCAATGCAAGGCCGCTGCGTTCGCGCTGGCGCGATTGGCTCGCGCGCATGGCCATCGCGTCCCAGGTTTCGAAGCTACTGGGCCGCCAGCAGGCCGCTTACATGCGGCGCATGCTCAAGATGTTCGACGACGGCGATCTCATGGAGGCCTTGCGCCACGCGATTCCTCTGGGCGGCGATGCACACGATGTCGGTCAGGCCTTGGGTACACCCGGTCGGCGTGAGAGCCTGTCGCTCAACGGGTCGACAGGGTCGCGTTCAAGTATCTACCTCGACGACAACTTCCAGGACCATCTGCGGCAGCTCTACCGAAAGAGCTTCGAGAAGCTGGACCGTGATGGCCGCATCGACGAGGCGGTGTTCGTGCTGGCCGAGTTGCTTCAGTCGCACCAGGAGGCGCTTGACTACCTGGAGAAGCACCTGCGCTTTGCGCAGGCCGCCGAACTCGCGCTCAGCTGGGACCGCCCGCCCGAAGTCATCGTGCGCCTCCTGTGCCTGGCCGGCGACTGGCGGCGCGCCATCGCGGTCGCGCGCCGCGACAACGCCTTCGCCAACACGGTGATGCAACTACAAGCCAGGTGGCCCGAGATGGCGAACCGACTGCGCGAGGAATGGGGCCAATCGCTGGCTCAGCGCGGCGAGTGGCTGCAGGCGGTGGATGCCGTCTGGCCCGTGGCCGCCGCGCGCGAACAGGCGATGACGTGGCTTCTGGCGGCCGAGGACGCTGATGACCGGCTTGCGGCGCGCGCGCTGGTGCAGCGCGCACTGTTGCTGCCTGACACGCTTGATGCCTGCGCGGAGCGCCTGCGTGCCCTTCGCGACGCCCCGCTCCTGCACCGCGAACGCGCCGCGCTCGCGAGCGAACTGTTGGCCGTGGCCGACCACAACGCCACCTCACGCGGTTTGGTGGCCGTGCTGGCGCCTGCACTGATTGCCGATCACGCAGGCGGGCACGGGCGCATGGACAAGCGCTCTTTCCAGTCGCTGTTGCGCATCCATGGCGACCAGATGCTGCGCGCCGACATGCCGGGCGGCGAGATGCCGGGTTTCGAGCCCCGGCTGCTCACCGCGCGTTCCAACGTGTTGCCACTGGACGCGCCATCGGCCGGTGCGCATGTCGTGCACGACGCGGCCTTGCTCGACGACGACCGTTATCTGTTGGCACTCGGAGAGGCGGGTGCTGTCATGACCGACAGCGCAGGCCGTGTGCTGGCCCGCTTCGCGGTGCCGGCGTATCGGCTGGTGCCCGCCTACAGCGGACAGGTCGCATTGGCGCTGGCGCAACGCGACGGCCTTTGGCGCGTGAGCCGGCTCGACCTGGTGCGGCGCCAGATCGACGACCTGGGCCTGTCCACCATCGCGCATTTCGCCAGCGAATTCGACGGCACCGGCTGGACCGTGGCGCGCGGCAATCGAATCCAGGTGCTGGACACGGGCCGCTCCCTGCAGGACGTGCTCTGGCAGGTGGCCGACCTGCCGGGGGAGGTGGTCGAACTCACGGCCACGCGTTACCTGGAGCAGTTCGTTGTGCATGACGACGTGCTGGGCCCTAGCCTCTGGCGCTATCAGCGTCAGCCGCGGCGTCTGCAGAGCCGCGAGGCGATGGACTTCTCTGCAGCCCCGATTTCCAAGCACATGCTGCACCCGCAGTTGGGCGCGTTCCGCCTGCTGAGCGAGGTCGATGGCGACGGCGCCCTTTGCCTGCGATGGCGGGTGATGCACGGCACGGAGGGTGAAATTCGCCTGGCCGACCACCAGGACGCACCGGAGGGCACGACGCTGGGCTTCTGGGTCGATCGCGACTGGCTGGTAGTGATGCGCGCCTTGTCCGGGAACACCACAGTGCAATGGTTCAACATGCGCGGAGGCCGCATGGCGGCATCGATGGCGTGGCCCGCCGGTGCCGAGCCGAACATACGCGCAGTTGTCGACGGCTGGCTGCTCTTCGACGCCCAGGGGCGGGTGCTGCACCTGAATACCGAGCGCAGTGTGACGTCCGGTTTTTCTATCCGCTGAGTAGCAATTACTTCCAGGGCGCAGGCGGCGGAATCTCGCAGACCGGCTCGACGTCGATGCTCTTGAAATCGGCCGGCGAGACGATTTCCAGGTATTCCATATCGGGCGAGTAGTCGAACAGGAAGTGGCGGATGCCGGGCCGCTGGTGCACGACGTCGCCGGCTTCCACGAGCGTTTCCTTGTCTTCGTACATGAAGCGGGCCCAGCCCTTGACCATGATCACGATCTGGAAGTCCGCCTCGTGGCGGTGCCAGCCGGTGCCCGTTTCGGGTGCCATGTTGGCCTTGACGAGGTGCGCGATGACTTTGCCGTGGGTCGCCTCCGCGATGCCGAGGTCGCGATACAGGAAGAAATCGCGCAGGCCTCCCGGGACGAACTCCGTGTCGCCGGGCTTGACGTGGGAGAACTGGGTGGCGGTTCGGTCCGGCATGGGGCGTTCCTTCGAGGTGATGTGGTGTCGCGGTGCGGCACGCATAAAGCGTTCCTGAGAGACGAGGAGGCGGGCGCCACGCAATCCAAAAAAGAAAAGACACCATAGAGCTGAAGCCCATGGGACGTGTCTCCTTGACGCCCTTGCGCGCCAGCCAGATACTCAACCACATGGTTCACTCAGATTCCGCCACGCTCGATGCCGTCTTTGCCGCGCTTTCGGATCCCACGCGCCGCGCCGTGCTGGAAAGCCTGGGCGAGCGCAGCCTCAGCGTGACCGAGCTTGCAGAGCCGCACGCGATGTCGCTGACCGGCTTCATGAAGCACCTGCGCGTGCTCGAGGACGCTGGCCTTATTTCGCGCACGAAAGACGGCCGGGTCGTGCGGTGCGAACTCTCGCCGCGGCCCATGCAGGAGGCTGCCGTGTGGTTATCTCGCTACGAGAAATTCTGGACCAAGCGCCTCGATGCACTGGCGCGCTTTCTCTACCACCAAGAGGAGACCGAATGGCAAAACCTGCCGCCCCCGCCAAAGAGCGACCCTCGCTCACCCTCCGCAGGCACTACCCCGTCACCGCGGAAAAAGTCTGGCGTGCGTGGACCGACCCGCAAGCGCTGAAAGCCTGGTTTGGCCCCGAGGAAATCGTTTCCGTTCCGCTCGCAGAAGTCGACCTGCGCGTAGGCGGCCGCTTTCGCGTGACCATGCTCGCGGCCGATGGCGAGACGCACGACGTGAGCGGCGTCTACCTGGAGCTCGTGCCCAACCGGAAGCTGGTTTTCAGCTGGGCCTGGCGCAGCACACCGGAGCGCGAATCGCGCGTGACGGTGCTGATCGAGCCTGACGGCAACGGCTGCGAACTGGTTCTGATGCACGAGCAGTTCTTCGATGAGGCCGCGCGCGACGGACACAACCACGGCTGGACCGGCGCCATGGTCAAGCTCGAGCAATGGGTTGGTGGAAACGGCTGAATGACCGGCCCGCGCGACGAGTCTGCCGGCAGGCCGCCACCCGCCCGCGCCACGGTGCGCGAGTGGACCGGCCTGGCCGTCATTGCGCTACCGTGCATGCTCTATTCGATGGATCTCACGGTATTGAACCTTGCAATTCCATCGATCAGCGAAGACCTCAAGCCCACCGCGTCGCAACTGCTGTGGATCGTCGATATCTACGGCTTCTTCGTCGCCGGGCTGCTGGTTACCATGGGAACGCTGGGCGACCGCATCGGCCGCAGGCGGCTGCTGCTGATTGGCGCGGCGGCGTTCGGCATCGCCTCGGTGCTGGCCGCGTTTTCCACCAGTGCCAACATGCTCATCGCGACGCGGGCGTTGCTTGGCGTCGCGGGTGCAACGCTGGCACCGTCGACGCTCTCGCTGATCCGCAACATGTTTCTCGATCCGGGGCAGCGCACCGTGGCCATTGGCGTCTGGATCTCCAGCTACTCGGCCGGTGCGGTCATCGGCCCGGTGCTGGGCGGTGTGCTGCTGCAGTTCTTTCCGTGGGGCTCGGTGTTCCTGATCGGCGTGCCCGTGATGGTGCTGCTGCTGATGCTCGGCCCCATCCTGCTGCCCGAGTACCGCGACCCGGACCCGGGGCGGCTCGACCTGGCCAGCGTGACGCTTTCGCTCGGCGCGGTGTTGGCGGCCATCTACGGCATCAAGCAGGTGGCGGAACACGGGCCCGATGCCGTGTCGGCGCTGGCCCTTGTGGCGGGCGTGGTGCTCGGGTGGGCGTTCGCGCGCAGGCAGCGGCGGCTCACCGACCCGATGATCGACCTGCGCCTGTTCCGGTTGCCGGCCTTCAGTATTTCACTGGCCGCCTACATGCTGGCGTGCTTCGTGATGTTCGGCCTCTTTCTCTACAACGCACAGTACATGCAGTTGGTACTCGGCCTGTCGCCGCTGCATGCGGGCATTTGGAGCGTGCCCGGCGCGGCTGCCTTCATCGCCGGCTCCATGGTCGTTTCAGCGCTGGTGCGCCGCATGCGGCCGGCCTTTGTGATGGGCGGCGGGTTGGGCATGGCGGCTTTGGGGTTCGCGATGCTCGTGGTGCTCCCCGCAGAGGGCGGCTTGGCCTGGATGGTGAGCAGCACCGTCGTTTCTTCCCTTGGCCTGGCGCCGGTGTTCACGCTGGCCACCGACCTGGTGGTGGGCAGCGCGCCGCCCGAGCGGGCCGGCGTGGCGTCGGCCATCTCGGAAACGAGTTCGGAGTTCGGCGGTGCGCTCGGCATTGCGATGTTGGGCAGCATCGGCGCGGCCATCTACCGCGCCACGATGGCCGATGCCGTTCCCGCCGGTTTGGCGGGTGCCGCCGAAGTGGAAGCGGCGCGCAGCACGCTCGGCGGCGCGGTGGCCCTGGCCGGGCAACTTGGAGGCACCGTGGGCGCCGAACTGCTCGACACAGGCCGGGCCGCCTTGCTGCACGGCCTGCGGCTTGCGGCCGGCATTTGCGCGGCGGTGCTGCTGGCGATGGGCGCGCTGGTGGCCGTGCGGCTGCGCAGCGCCGGAGAGGCCGCGCAGCCTGATGCGCCGCCGGACGCATTGCCGGGGCGCTGACGAACACCCATACTGCAGGCTCCACGACGAGACGATGAACGGAGCCTCCCATGAGCAACGAACTTCGCAAGAAGCTGCATGACCTGGCGGAACTGGCCGACAACACCACCGATCCGCAGACCAAGGCCATCGTCGAGGCCATACGGCTTCAGACCGCCGTGCTGAACGAGCGGCTCTTCTCCATCGAACTGCAGCTGGGCACGCTCACCAAGCGCATGGAAAACACGACTGACTGAGTGGCCGCCGCTTTGTGGGGATAATCCCCGCCATGAGCGGCAACACATTCGGAACTCTTTTCGCGGTCACCAATTTCGGCGAGTCGCACGGCCCGGCCATCGGCTGCGTCATCGACGGCTGCCCGCCGGGCATGGAACTGAGCGAAGCCGACATCCAGGGCGACCTCGACCGCCGGCGCCCCGGCACCAGCCGCCACGTCACGCAGCGCAACGAGCCCGACGCGGTGCAGATTCTTTCCGGCGTGTACGAAGGCAAGACCACCGGCACCCCGATTGCGCTGTTGATCCAGAACACCGACCAGCGCAGCAAGGACTACGGCCAGATCGCCCAGCAGTTCCGCCCCGGTCACGCCGACTTCACCTACTGGAAGAAATACGGCATTCGCGATCCGCGCGGCGGCGGGCGTTCTTCGGCGCGGCTCACGGCACCCATGGTGGCGGCCGGCGCGGTCGCCAAGAAGTGGCTGGCCGAAAAGCACGGCATGGTGTTTCGAGGCTGCATGACGCAGATCGGCGAAATTGCCATTCCGTTCGAGAACTGGGACCACGTGCCCAACAACCCCTTCTTCGCGCCGATGGCCGACGTGAGCGAGCTCGAGGCGTACATGGACCGCCTGCGCAAGGCCGGCGATTCGTGCGGCGCGCGCATTCGCGTCACCGCAACCAATGTGCCCATCGGGTTGGGCGAGCCGCTGTTCGACAAGCTCGATGCCGAAATCGCCTACGCGATGATGGGCATCAACGCGGTGAAGGCGGTCGAGATTGGCGCGGGCTTCGACAGCATCACGCAGCGCGGCACCACGCATGGCGACTCGATCACGCCCACCGGCTTTGTCACCAACAACGCGGGCGGCATTCTCGGCGGCATCAGTTCGGGGCAAGACCTCGAGGTGAGCATCGCGATCAAGCCCACCAGCTCGATCATCAGTCCGCGCCAGTCCATCGACATTCACAACAACCCGGTCGAGGTGGTCACCAAGGGCCGCCACGATCCGTGCGTGGGCATTCGTGCCACGCCCATTGCCGAAGCCATGCTCGCGCTGGTGGTCATGGAGCACGTGCTGCGCAACCGCGCGCAGTGCGGCGACGTGCAAACGCAAGCCGACAAGACCGAAGCTGCCTCGCCGCAGGCGTCTTTCCTCTAGTGCCCACTCCGCCACCAGTGGCCGCCGGACGCGGCCACCTGTTGGCGTTTGCTGGTCTGTCGGCCAGCTATTTCGCGCACATCGGTTTCTTCAATCCTTACCTGCCGCTGTGGCTCAAGGACCTGGGCCTGCCGATCTTCACGATCAGCCTGCTGGCCTCGGTGCAGTCGATCACGCGCGTGTTTGCGCCCTACGCGTGGGGTGCGCTCAGCGACCACACCGGGCATCGTGTGAAGCTGCTGCGCTTCAGTGCCGCGGTGGCTCTGGCCAGCTCGTTCGGGCTCTGGTGGAACGGAGGCACGTGGTGGCTCGCGCTGGTGCTGCTGGTGATGTTCACTCACACCAGTTCGATGATGTCGCTCACCGAGGCCGCCATGGCACAGCTCGTGGCCGGCGACTGGGGCCGCTACGGGCGCATCCGCCTGTGCGGCTCGGCCGGCTTCCTGGTGACGGTGTTCTTCGCGGGTGAGTGGTTCGAGCGCTTCGGCATGAAGCACTTTCCGGCTTGGGCCGCGGGCACGCTGGCCGTCGTGCTGATTGCGACGATGAAGCTGCCCGACATCCGCGAACCAGTGGCTGCGCATGATGCGGTGAAGGAGCCCATCGGCCCGGTGCTGCGCATTCCGGCGGTGCGGTGGTTCTTTGCGGCGCTGTTCTTCCAGGTGATGTCGCACTTCTCGGTCTATGCCTTTTTCTCGCTGTACCTCGACTCGCTGGGCTACGGCAAGAGCGTCATCGGCATGCTCTGGGCCCTGTCGGTGGTGGCCGAGATCGTCTGGTTCTTTCTGCAGGGGCGGCTCATCGGCCTCTTGCCGATGCCGCGCTGGATGCTGGTGTGCGGCATCGCCGCCGTGGCGCGGCTGGGCCTCACGGCCGGGCTGGGCGGCTCGATTGCGGCGCTTGTCGTCGCGCAGTGGCTGCACGCGCTGAGTTTTGCGGCGCACCACACCACCTGCATTGCCGTGGTGTCGCGCCGCTTCCCGGGGCGCCTGCGCGGGCGAGGCCAGGCGCTCTTCACGGTGATCGGCTACGGCTTTGGCGGCGTGCTGGGCGTGCTCCTCGGCGGCGCTGCCGCGCAGGAGCTCGGCTACCGCACGATGTTCGCGCTGGCGGCCTTGCTGGCGGTGGCGGGCAGTCTGTGCGCCTGGCGGGTGATAAGGCTCGAACAGATGGAGCGCGGGGGCAGAGGGTAATTCCGCCGTCTTCCCGCCCATTCCGGCTGAAGGCTATCCGCCCCTTCGGCCGATGAGATCACCCTGAAAGCGCTATTCCGGGTGATCTTTAAATACTAAGTATTCCTGCCAAAGTGCGCCGCGTTGCGGACCGGCAATTCATGCCCTCATTTCCATGACATTGATCGCTGATGCGATCAGGCCGTGAACTTTTTATTCAAAACGGCGATTTAACAATTTTTGGCATTGGCTCTTACGATAAATCAACATTTAAAATAATTGTGAACAGGTGCAATGGGAGGTGAGCGTGAAGCTCATTCTGAAAACAATATTCTTATTGGTTGGATTGCCATTAGGTAATTCGGCTTATCGGCCGAGTGCGGTGCCGCAATGAGCCGTCGCGTCAGCATCCGAACGCCCTTGGGCGAGTCGTTGCAATTTCACCAACTGGTGGGCCGGGAGGCGCTGAGCCAGCTCTACGCCTTCGACATCGGCCTGCTGGGCAGCAGCAACGCCATCGACTCCAAAGCCCTGCTCGGCAAGGCCTCGACGGTGGCGGTGGAAACCGAAAGCGGTGGCGTGCGCTATCTCGGTGGCATTGCGACCCGGTTCGGCCTGCAACAGGAAGACGCGCGCCATTCCTTCTATCGCATGCAACTGCGGCCCTGGCTGTGGCTTGCCACGCGGCGCAGCGATTTCCGCATCTTCCAGGGCAAGAGCGTGCCCGACATAGTGACCGAAGTGCTGGGCAGCTACGGCTATCCCATCGAGAAGAAGCTCAGCCGGGGCGACTACCGCCGCTGGGACTACTGCGTCCAGTACCACGAGAGCGACTTCAATTTCATCTCGCGGCTGTGCGAGCTCGAAGGCATTTATTACTATTTCCGGCACGAGGCTTCGCAGCACGTCCTGGTGTTTGCGGACGACATTGCGAGCTCGCACGCACCGCTGCCTGGCGGAGAGTCGGTGCGCTTTCACCCGCTCGAAAAATCCGGCATGGGCCAGCGCGAGCGCATCTATGCCTGGGAAACCGCGGAAGAGGTGCGCGCGGGCCATCACTACAACAACGACTTCGACTTCGAGAAGCCCAAGGCCGACCTCTCGCACCTGCGGCAGATGCCGCCCGGCCACGACCACGACAGCTACGAGAACTACGAGTGGCCCGGCGGCTTCGTGCAGCACGCCGACGGCGAGACCTACGCGCGCCTGCGCAATGAAGAGCAATTGAGCCAACGCAGCCGCGCGAGCGGCCGCTCCAACCTGCGCGAACTGGCAACCGGCCACACGCTGCGTCTTGCCGGCCACCCCCGGGCCGACCAGAACCAGCAGTACCTGCTGACAAGCGTGAGCTATCACCTGCAGGAGAACCTGCAGGCCAGCGAGGGCGCGGACGCTACCGAGGGCTCGGTGCAGCGCTTCGCGTTCGATGCGCAGCCCACCAGCCTGGCATGGCGCCCGCAGCGCACCACGCCCAAGCCGCGCACCCGCGGTCCGCAGACCGCCATGGTGGTGGGCCCGGCCGGCGAAGAAATCTGGACCGACCCGTACGGCCGCATCAAGGTGCAGTTTCACTGGGACCGCCTCGGCAAGGACGACGAGAACTCCAGCTGCTGGGTGCGCGTGTCCACCGCCTGGGCGGGCGCCACCTTCGGCGCGGTGTCCGTGCCGCGCATCGGCATGGAGGTGATCGTCGACTTTCTGAACGGCGACCCGGACTATCCGATCGTGACGGGCTGCGTCTACAACGCCGACACCATGGCGGCGTGGCAGTTGCCGGAGCAAAAGCACCTGTCAGGCATTCGCAGCCGCGAACTGGGCGGCGGGCGCGGCAATCACCTGGTGCTGGACGACACCCACGGAAAGATCCAGGCGCAGTTGCGCAGCGACCACCAGGCCAGCCAGCTGAGCGTGGGGCACATCGGCCGCATCGAAGACACGGCGGGGCGCAAGGAGCCGCGCGGGCAGGGCTTCGAGTTGCGCACGGATGGGCATGGCGTGGCACGCGCAGCCAAGGGGCTGCTGGTAACCACAGAGCCGCGGCTCAACGCGCAGGCGCACACCACCGACATGGGCGAGACCGTCGGTCGGCTCACGCAGGCCGGCGACCTGCACGAGGGCCTGAGCGAAGCGGCCCAGGCCGCGCAGGCGCACGATGCGGGCGACCAGGACGAAGTCGCCAAGGGCCTGAAGGAGCAGAACGACGCCATCAAGGGCCAGGGCGGCAATCGCGAGCAGGGCGACTTCCCCGAGTTTCAGGAGCCGCACCTCACGCTTGCCAGCGCCAAGGGCCTGCAAACCGTGGCGCAGGGTTCCACGCACGTGGTGAGCAACGAGCACAACGCGCTCACCAGCGGCGGCCACACGAGCGTGAGCGCAGGCAGGAGCTTTCTGGTGAGCGTGCAGAGCGCCATCCGCATGTTCGCTTCCAAGGCCGGCATGCGGCTGGTGGCGGCCAGCGCCGACATCGACATCAAGGCGCTGAAGGACAGCGTCAATGTGCTCGCCAAGCTCAACATCACGCAAACCGCCAACAAGATCACCATTCACGCGAAGGAAGAGGTGGTGATCAACGGCGGCTCCAGCTACAGCCGCTGGAGTTCGGGCGGTATCGAGCACGGCACCTCGGGCACCTGGCGCGAACACGCGGCGGTGCACAGCCTGGTGGGACCGGCCAGCCAGGGCAAGCCCTCGCTGCCCAACCCGCCGCAGTTGCCCAAGGGCCAGCTCGATCTGTACCACCAGTACATCAAGCCCACCGGCGAAAAGCACCAGGGCGTCGCGCAAGGCGACTTCACCGTGGTCGATTCCGAAGGCGGCACGCACGCCGGCACCTTCGATCGCAATGGCTTCGCAAGCGTGTCGGGTTTGCCGATCGGCACCGCGAAGGTCACCTTCGGCAAGGACCCGCGCGATCCGTGGGACGAGGGCAGCTACTTTGGCACGCCCAAGGACTGGAAGGCAAAAGAACCTGCCGGCGGCGGCGCCGATGCGGCGGGCGCTGGGTCGGGATTGTCGGGCGTTCTAAGCAGTGCGGGCAATCTTGCCGGCTGGGCCGGTTCAGCCGGCGGCGCCGCGGGCGCGCTCGCGGGCGTCGCCGGCATGAACAGCAAGACCGCGGGCATGCTCGGGCAGGTCACCCAGGCGGCCGGCATGGCGCAGCAGGCAGTGGGCGCCGCGCAGGACCTTCGGCAAGGCGGCGCCAAGGCGCTGTTGGGCCAGGCCAGCCAGGCCGCCACTGGCATGGCAATGCAGGCCGCTGGCGCGCGGCTCGGACCGATGGGCGCACCCGTCGCCGGTATTGCCAATGTGGCGAGCAGTGCGATGAGCGGCGGCGTGCCGGCCGGCATCAAGACGGGCATTGCCACAGCCGCCACTAATCCCGCGCTTGCGGGGCGCACCCCGGGCTTCATCGGCTGAAGCGGCACCGCGCGTATTTCGAATAACAAGACGTCTCGGGAACAGGGAAAACAAGGCAATGGCGGAAGGATCGCAACAACAACCACCTCAAAGAGAACCCCAGACCGCGGTCGCCCCCCTGAACACCATCGTCAAGGAGGACATCGCGGCGGCGAGCAAGGCGGTGGACGACTGGCTGCGCTCGTTCAGCGGCGGCTACGTCACGCTCGAACGGCTGACCATGGTGCTGGGCAGCATTCCGATCGTCGGCAACATCATGGCGCTGGTGGATGTGTTCCTGGACATCATCAACATCGTCGAGAAGAAGGCCAAGGACGGGGTCGAAGCATTTCTGACGTGGGTGAGCCTGGGCATCAACCTGATCGGTCTGATCCCGCTGCCGCCGACCATGGCGGCGGCGCGCATGAGCCTGCGGCCCACGCTGCACCTGGTGAAGCAGCAGCTTAAAACTGCGGCGTCGAACCTGAGCGAGACCATCGTCGTGGTGCTGATTGGGCATTTGAACGCGACGATCATGGGCGAGCTGGACAAGTTCATCGACGGCGCCATTGCGCTGCTCGAAGACATGCTGAAGCGCTGCGCGAACCTGGCAGACCAAATCGTGGACAACCTGGTGGACATCCTGCGGCGCGTCGTGGGGCAGAAGGACCTGTTCACTGTGGCCAAGCCCGTGGCGTCCGAGGCCAAGGTGCACGACCCTAAAACGCAAAGCACCTGGAGCCGCATGTGGGGCAGTGCGGTGCGCTACACCAAGGAGTCGGCGAACTACGTGGCCAAGGCGGCGGCGAGCCAGCTTCCCGCAGGCGTCGCTAGTCGAGTCAACGGCGTCATCACGCAGATGCTGGACTTCAAGCGCCTGCTGCGCGGGCAGTTGTCGAAGCTGGCCGACCGCGAGGCGCAGGCCAGCATCATGTGGCTGCTGCACAGGCTCAAGGCCGCGCTGCTGCGTAAGCGCGGCCAGCGCGCGGCGATCGTGCCGCCGGCAAAAGGAGCGCAGGCGGAGAAGGACAAGCCTGGAGCCGCGCTCGGCCACATCAGCAAGCAGGCACCCGCCCGCAAGGACCCGGGCTGCCGCAATCGGCCGGCGCGCGCGGCCGTCGGCGGCTCCATCAGCCTTGCGACCGGCAGCGAAAGCTTCGTGCATACCGACTTTGTTCTGAGCGCGCCGCTTTCGATTACGTGGTCGCGTGTCTATCGCAGCCAGCTGGATGCCTATGACCGCGGCATGCTGGGTGCGCGCTGGATCACGCCGTACACGACACGCATCGACATTGCGCCGAACGGCGGGCTGGTCTACCACGGCGTCGACGGACGCAGCCACTCGTATCCGATGCTCGCAGTGGGACAGGTGCATCGCGATGCAGTCGAAGACCTGACGCTGAGCCAGCTCAGCGACACGCTGTTGACGCTGGACTTCGGCAAGCAGGGTGACTGGCAAGAGATCTACGAACGCGTGGAAGGCCAGCCTCGCTACCGTCTTGTGGCGCAGCAGGCCAAAGACGGCCTGTCCATCGGCCTGCGCTACGACCACGTGATCGCGTCGACAGGCGAGCGCGTGCTGAGCGACATCATCAGCAAGCAGGGCGATGCCGTGATGGCGCACGTCGGCACCCAGCCCGATGCAAAGACCGGCCTCGTCCAGTCGCTGTGGGAGCTGAAGGACGGCCAGGTCGTGCGCCAGCTGGCCGCCTACACGCACGATGCCGAACATGACCTGATTGCCGCGCAGGACGAGAACGGCGCCAGCTGGAGCTACGCCTACGGCCACCACCTGGTCACCCGCTACACCGACCGCACCGGCCGCGGCATGAACCTCGAGTACGACGGCACCGGCGCCGACGCCAAGGCCGTGCGCGAGTGGAGCGACGACGGCAGCTTTGCACTGCAGCTGGAATGGGACGCCAACATCCGCCTGACCTATGTCACCGATGCGCTGGGAGGCGAGACCTGGCACTACTACGACATCGAGGGTTACACCTACCGCGTCATCCACCCCGACAAGCTGGAGGAATGGTTCTTTCGCGACGATGCAAAGAACGTCACGCGCCATGTGCATACCGACGGAACCACCGACGACTACAGCTACGACGAAGACGGCAACCTGCAGACGCACACCCGTGCCGACGGCAGCCGGGTGCACTTCGAGTACGACAACCAGCACCGCCTCACCGGCATTCGCGACGCCGAGGGCGGTGGTTGGAAGCGCGGCTACGACGCACAGGGTCATCTGACGGAAGAGACCGACCCGCTGGGCCACAAGACCGAGTACGCCTATGACAAGGCCGGGCGGCCCGTGCGCGTGACGGACGCCAAGGGCGGGACGAAGCTGCTGAGCTACACGCCCGGCGGCCTCCTCGCGAGCTTCACCGATTGTTCGGGCAAGACCCGGCGTTGGGAATACGACAGCCGCGGCCGGACGATCAAGGCCATCGACGCTGCGGGCCAGATCGCGCGCTACCGCTACAGCCCATCGGGTGAAGGCATCGTGCAGCGTGGCGACGGCAACTCCCCTGGTCAGCTCGAAGAGATCACCTCGCCCGACGCCACGCGGGAGCACTTCGTGCACGATGCCGAAGGCCGGTTGCTCGCGCACATCGACCCGCTTGGGCGCAGAAGGCGCTACAGCTACACGCGCTCAGGCCTCGTGTCCGGCCGCGTCGATGCCGCGGGTCATTCGCTCAGCTACCAGTGGGATCTGCTCGGCCGGCTGACCGAACTGCAGAACGAGAACGGCAGCCGCTACAGCTTCAGCTATGACCCCGTGGGCCGGTTGCTTCAGGAAACCGGCTTCGATCGCAAGACCACCCGCTACCGCCACGAAGAAGGCACAGGCCGGCTTGTGGCGGTGGAAGAGGGCGCACGCGTGATGCAGCTGCAATTCGATGTGATGGGACGCCTGGTCGAACGCACCGCCGGCGAGGGCACCGAGCGCTTCGCATTCGATGGCAATGGTCGAATGATCGAAGCCGTCAACCGCAATGCGCGCCTGCAGTGGTTCTACGACCCGGCCGGCAATCTCACGCGTGAGCATCACCACTACATTGCGAACGCGCGCACGGCAGTCTGGCAGCACCGCTACGACGAGCTCAACCAGCGCGTCGCAACGATTCGTCCTGACGGCCACACCACCCAGTGGCTGACCTATGGCTCCGGGCATGTGCACGGCCTCCTGCTCGACGGCGAAGACATTCTGGGATTCGAGCGCGACGATCTTCACCGCGAAGTCTTGCGCGAACAGCGCAACGGCATCAGCCAGCGGCTGCGCTACGACAGCGGCGGCCGGCTGCTGCAGCAGGACATCGGGCAAACACGAACGAACGCCATCGACGCGCTGCAACTGCGCCGCAGCTACAGCTACGACAAGGCCGGCCACCTGATCGCCATCGGTGACAGCCGCCACGGCAACTTCAGCTACCGCTACGACCCCGTCGACCGCCTTGTGGAGGCCAACAGCCGCCTGGGCCGCGAGGTGTTTGCCTTCGACCCGGCAGGCAACATCACCAGCCCGGCGAGCACCGGACCCTTGGCCGAGAAGGCCGCGGCGCATAAGCTGCTCGACAACCTGCTGAAGGAATATGCCGGCACCCGCTATCGCTACGACGAGCATGGCAATCTCGTCGAGCGCACGCGCAACGGCCGCAAGACCGCCTTTGCATGGGACGGCTTTGGCCGGATGACCGCCGCCACCAGCGAAGACGGCACCGCCACCATCTTCAGCTACGACCCAATGGGCCGGCGCATATCCAAGCACGCCCACGATGCCGTGACGCTGTTTGGCTGGGACGGCGACACACTGGCTTTCGAAAGCACCCAGACCATCGCGGGCGCGCAAGAGCAGCGAGGCCGGGGCTGGAGCGTGCACTACATCCACGAGCGAAACTCCTTCGTGCCGCTGGTGCAGGTGCGCCAGGCGCGGGCCATCGCCTTGAGCAAGACGCCTGATGTGAAGGCGTTGATGGCAGCCAACGGCGGTGCCTACGACATCGAGCAAGACCCGCTCTGGAACGGCGAAGCGCAACCCCAGGCCGAAGGCTTCACGCTGGACGAGATCGCCTTCTACCAATGCGACCACCTCGGCACGCCGCACGAACTCACCGACCACGAAGGTCGCTTGGCATGGTCCGCCCAGTACAAGGCCTGGGGCGAGGCGCGCGAAGCCATCAGCGAGGCCGGGCGGCGTGCCGGCTTTGCGAACCCTATCCGTTTCCAGGGCCAGTATTTCGACGCTGAAACCGGCCTTCACTACAACCGCCACCGCTACTACGATCCGGCGAGCGGGCGCTATGTCTCGCCCGATCCGATGGGGCTGGCTGGCGGGCGCAACCTGCATGTGTATGTGGGTAACAACCCGGTGCGTGGCATCGATCCGCTGGGGCTGGTGGACATCAACATGTTCCCGCATGACGAGGCGATCCGAACGTCGGGAGACAACATTCCGAATCCGCCGGGCACCTTCACGGTGGGTGGGCACGGGAACAGCTCAATCATGCAAAACGCGTCGCGCCAGCCGGTGAAGCCGGCCGAGCTGGCCGAGCAGATCCGTGCGCATCCCTCGTACAAGAATGGGCAACACGTCGTGTTGATGTCGTGCGAAACCGGCAAGGGCGATGCACCCTTCGCGCAGCACCTTGCGAACGAGCTCGACGCACCGGTGAGTGCGCCCGACAAATTCCTGTGGATCTGGCCTGACGGCAAAACCCGGCCCGCGGGCATGACGGCCGACAGGAAGATGGACACTTCCGACCTCGGGAAATGGCGCACATTCAGGCCAGAGCCATGAAGCAAGCCACCAGCCCATTGCGCGCGATGCCGATACTGCTCGCGTTGGTTTTTTCTCTCTCTCAGGCCACGGAGACACATCCCATGGACAAGGACATGCCCACATCGAGCGCGCAGATCTATGCGCTCGACGACGCGCAGCGGATCGATCTCGCCAGGAAGGCCGAAGCCGGCGATGCGGAGGCCGCCTTTCGCCTCTCGCAGCACTACACCTTCACGCACTCGGACGCTGATCAGCGCACGCACTGGCTGTCGGTGGCGGCCAAGGCGGGCCATGTGGTAGCGCAATCCAACCTCGCCTCCGACTTGAGCACGGACGGCAAGGACCTTGCCCAGGCCGCACAGTGGGCCGCGGAGGCCCGAAGGAATGGCAGTCCCGATGCGGACCGGCTTCTAGGGGCGATCGAGGCCGCACAGTCCGCCATGCTCACGCCCGAAGAGCAGACCACGTTGGCCGCGAAGGCCGAAGCCGGCGATGCCGAGGCCGCGTTCCGCTTGTCAAGGTACCGCAACTTCGTGCACCAGGACCGCACGCAGACACGGCGCTGGCGCAAGCTGGCGGCCGAGGGCGGCCATGCGCCGGCCCAGTACGAGCTCGCCGTCGACCTGTACATGAACGGCAAGGACCTCGCACAGGCCGCGAGATGGGCCGCCGAGGCACGCAAGAACGGCGACGCGGATGCAGGCCGGCTGCTGCGGGAGATCGAGGCGCTGCAGTCCGCCTCGCTCACATCCGACGAAGAGGCCGCGCTGGTCGCGAAGGCCGAAGCCGGGGATGCCGAGGCCGCGTTCCGGCTTTCGAAGTATTACCACTTCGTGCATCAGGACGGCCGCGTGCGGGGGCGGCGCTGGCTCGTTCGGGCGGCCGAGGGAGGCCAGGCGACGGCGCAGTATGACCTTGCCGTGGTCCTGCAATTGGACGGCGGCACCGTGGCCCAAGCCGCGCACTGGGCCGCGCAGGCACACAGGAATGGCGATGTGGATGCGCAACGGCTGCTGCAGAGAATCGAAGCCTTGCGTTCCCCAGCGCGCAAGCAGCCCGGCAACTGAGTTGCCAGGTCATCATCCCTCGGCGACATCTTGCGCGAAGCGGGGAGCCGCTGAGCGCCTAACGCAATGGAGAACAGCTCATGGAAAACGATGCTTCCGCTTCGGACTCGTCTCTCTCTCCCATTTCGGGCGCTCAGAGCTATGCGCTCACTGACGAGCAACGCCTTGCGCTAATGGCAAAGGCGGAAGCCGGCAACGCCGACTCCGCCTTTCGGCTCTCGCTGTACTACACCTTCACGTTCTCCGATCCCGATCAATCGATGCACTGGCTTTCGATGGCGGCCAAGGGTGGCCACAGCATTGCGCAGCACAACCTTGCCTATGACCTTTACATGAACGGCACGGATATCGCAAAGGCTGCCTATTGGGCCGCGGAGTCGCAGAGGAACGGCAACGCCGAAGCCGGCTGGCTGTTGAGCGAAATCGAAACCGAGAAGGTCGTTTCAGGGTGGAGCCCGCTGACGTGAGCTCGCAGTTGATCATCCTGGCCCACGACATGTGGCGCAAAGGCGCAGGCGGAGCGCCGGCGGGCCTTGTGGGGCAGGCCGACAGCTTCGCCTACGCAGGGCTCGACCTGGGACTGGCGCAGTTCGCCGGCTCGACTTTCGCGGGCACCAGCTTCACCGCGACCAGCTTCAAGCAGGCGGGTTGGAGCGCCTGCCAGTTCACCGGTTGCAACTTCACGCAGTGCGACTTCAGCGGCATATCGATTACCGGCTGCACCTTCGTCAACTGCAGCTTCACGCGCGCCAACTTCGACGGCGGCAGCATCGGCACCAGCACCTTCACGCAGTGCCAATGGGACGACATCAGCTTTGCGGGCGGCCGCTGGAATGACGTCGGCGTGCTGAACTGCGGCGGCACCGTGGTGCATGCGCAGGGCCTGCAAGGGCGCAGCGTGGACTTCACGGGCAGCACCTTCGAGCAGCTGGAGTTCCAGGGCGCGAACATCAACTGAGGGGGAATCAGAAAAAATGTCAGGGACGGAAGGCACCAAGGCGCCGGCGCAGCGCGAACCCCAGACCGCGGTCGCCCCCCTGAACACCATCGTCAAGGAGGACATCGCGGCGGCCAGCAAGGCGGTGGACGACTGGCTGCGCTCGTTCAGCGGCGGCTATGTCACGCTGGAGCGGCTGACCATGGTGCTGGGCAGCATTCCGATCGTCGGCAACATCATGGCGCTGGTGGATGTGTTCCTGGACATCATCAACATCGTCGAGAAAAAAGCCAAGGACGGCGTCGAGGCCTTCTTGGTCTGGGTGAGCCTGGGCATCAACCTGATCGGGCTGATCCCGCTGCCGCCGACCATGGCGGCGGCGCGCATGAGCCTGCGGCCCACGCTGCACCTGGTGAAGCAGCAGCTCAAGAGCGCCACCTCCAACCTGGGCGAGGCGATCGTCACCACGCTGGTCGGGCACCTTAATGCCACCATCGTGGGAGAGCTCGACAAGTTCATCGACGGCGCCATAGACAAGCTCGACGGCATCCTGAAGAGCTGCGCGGACCTGGCCGACAAGATCATCGACAACCTCGTGGACATTCTTCGGCGCGTGCTGGGGCAGAAGGACCTGTTCACCGTCGCCAGACCCGGCGCGGCGGAAACGAAGGTGCACGACCCGAAGACGCAAAGCACCTGGAGCCGGATGTGGGGCAGTGCGGTGCGCTACACCAAGGAGTCTGCGAACTACGTGGCCAAGGCGGCGGCGAGCCAACTGCCCGCGGGTGTCGCGAGCCGGGTCGACGGCGTCATCGCGCAGATGCTGGACTTCAAGCGGCTACTGCGCGGGCAGTTGTCGAAGCTGGCGGACCGGGAGGCGCAGGCCAGCATCATGTGGCTGCTGCACAAGCTGCGGGATGCGTTGCTGCGCAAGAAAGGCAAGGGGTCGGCCATCGTGTCGCCGCAGGCGGGGGCCAAGGCCGAGAAGGCCAAGCCGGGTACGGCGCTCGGCCACATCGGCAAGCAGGCACCGCCCACGGGAAATCCCGACTGCGGAAAAAACTGCCCTGCGCCGGCGCGCATCGGCGCTTCGATCAGCCTCGCGACCGGCAATGAGAGCTTCACGCACACCGATTTTGTCCTTGCCGCGCCGCTGCCCATCGAATGGGCGCGCACCTACGCCAGCGACCTGGACGCCTTCGACCGAGGCAGCCTGGGTGCACGATGGATCACGCCCTACAGCATGCGCGTGGACATCACGACGCCCTTGCGCGGCGCTCGCAAGGGACGCGCGAGTCTGGTCTATCGCGCAGCCGACGGGCGCAGCCACGCGTATCCGGTGCTGGCCGTCGGACAGGCGCATCGCGATGCCATCGAGGAAATAACGGTTTCGCGCCTCAGCGAGACCTTGCTGGCGCTCGACTTCGGCAAGCCGCTGCCCGCGGGAGAGCAAGCCGATTGGCGCGAGCTCTACGAACTGGTCGACAGCGAGCAGCCGCACTTTCGCCTGGTCGCGCAGCAGGCCAAGGACGGCCAATCCATCGGCCTGCGCTACGACCACGTGATCGCCTCTACCGGCGAGCAGGTGCTCAGCGACATCATCAGCAAGCAGGGCGATGCGGTGATGGCGCACGTCGGCACCCAGCCCGATGCAAAGACCGGCCTCGTCCAGTCGCTGTGGGAGCTGAAGGAAGGCCAGGTCGTGCGCCAGCTGGCCGCCTACACGCACGATGCCGAACATGACCTGATTGCCGCGCAGGACGAGAACGGCGCCAGCTGGAGCTACACCTACAGCCAGCACCTTGTCACCCGCTACACCGACCGCACCGGCCGCGGCATGAACCTGGAATACAACGGCACCGGCGCCGACGCCAAGGCCGTGCGCGAGTGGTCCGACGACGGCAGCTTTGCACTGCAGCTGGAGTGGGACGCCAACATCCGCCTGACCTATGTCACCGATGCGCTGGGAGGCGAGACCTGGCACTACTACGACATCGAGGGCTACACCTACCGAATCATCCACCCCGACAAGCTGGAGGAATGGTTCTTCCGCGACGATGCAAAGAACGTCACGCGGCATGTGCATACCGACGGAACCACCGACGACTACAGCTACGACGAAGACGGCAACCTGCAGACGCACACCCGTGCCGACGGCAGCCGGGTGCACTTCGAGTACGACAGCCAGCACCGCCTCACCGGCATCCGCGATGCCGAGGGCGGTGGTTGGAAGCGCGGCTACGACGCACAGGGTCATCTGACGGAAGAGATCGATCCGCTGGGCCACAAGATCGAGTACGCCTATGACAAGGCCGGGCGGCCTGTGCGCATTACCGATGCGAAGGGCGGCGTGAAGGCGCTTGCTTATTCCCCGTCAGGGCAATTGCTCAGCTACACCGATTGCTCCGCGAAGACCAGCCGATGGGAGTACGACGAGCGTGGCCGTGTGACCAAGGCCGTGGACGCAGCAGGCAACACCACCGGCTATCGCTATGCCAGTGGCCAACTCGAAGAAATCGTGCTGCCCGACAAGACCAGCGAGCACTTAACGCACGACGCCGAAGGGCGTCTGCTCGCACACGCCGACGCGCTCGGCCGGCGTACCCGCTACAGCTACACGCGCGCAGGCCTCATCGCGAGCCGCACCGACGCTGCCGGCCGCTCGCTCAAATACCACTGGGACTTGTTGGGCCGGCTCACAGAGCTGCAGAACGAGAACGGCAGCCACTACAACTTTCACTACGACCCCGTAGGACGGCTGCTCGAAGAAACCGGCTTCGACCGCAAGACCACGCACTATCGCCACGAGGCAACCACCGGTACGCTCGCCGAAGTGGTCGAGGCCGGCCACGCGACCCAGCTGCAGTTCGATTCACTCGGCCGACTTGTCGAGCGGAATGCCGGGGGAGGCCAGCTGGAGCACTTCGCGTACGACCGCAATGGCCGCTTGGTGCAGGCCGCCAATCGCGATGCGCGCTTGCAGTGGTTCTATGACCCGGCGGGCAACCTGACGCGCGAGCATCACCATTACCTTGCGAATGCGCGCACGGCGGTCTGGCAGCACCGCTACGACGAGCTCAACGAGCGTGTTGCCACCACTCGCCCCGACGGCCACGTGACCCAATGGCTCACCTATGGTTCTGGCCATGTGCACGGCCTTCTTGTCGACGGGCAAGACATTCTCGGCTTCGAGCGCGACGACCTGCACCGCGAAGTGGCCAGGGAGCAGGGCAACGGCCTGAGCCAGCGCCAGAAGTACGACCCCGCCGGCCGGCTGCTGGAGCAACGCATTTCGCAAACCGGCCGCGGCCCTGCCGATGCGCTGGAGCTCAGCCGCCGCTACACCTACGACAAGGCCGGCCAGCTCACCGCCATTGGCGACAGCCGCCGCGGCCGGCTGGACTACCGCTACGACCCGGTCGGCCGCCTGCTCGAAGCCAACAGCCGGCTCGGCCGCGAGGTCTTCGCCTTCGATCCTGCGGGCAATATCGTCGACCCTGCCTTGGCTGAAGGCCCGGTGCAGCGCACGGCCAACAAGCTGCTCGACAACCTGCTGAAGGAGTACGCCGGCACCAGCTACCGCCATGACGAACGCGGCAATCTCGTTGAGCGCGTGAAGAACGGGCGCAAGACCGTCTTCGCATGGGACGGCTTCAGTCGCATGGCGGCCGCTACCGATCCCGATGGCATTACCACCACATTCAGCTACGACCCGCTGGGCCGCCGCGTCGCCAAACGGTCACGCGACGCGACCACCTCGTTCGGATGGGACGGCGACGTGCTTGCATTCGAGAGCACCCAAAGCACCGCTGCGCTGAACGAGCAGCAGGGGCAGGGATGGAGCGTGCACTACATCCACGAGCGCGATTCGTTCGTGCCGCTGGTGCAGATCAGGCAGCCGCGCGCCATGGCGCTGAGCGAGACCACGGATGTGAAGGCGCTGATGGAAGCGAACGGCGGCGCGTACGACATCGAGCAGGATCCGCTGTGGAATGGCGAGCAGCGCAGCGTGCCGAGCGCCTTCGACGGGAAGGAGATGGCGTTCTATCAATGCGACCACCTGGGTACGCCGCAAGAACTGACGGACCATGAGGGAAGCATTGCCTGGTCGGCGCAGCACAAGGCCTGGGGCGAGGCGCGGGAGACGATCAGCGAGGCGGGGAGAAGGGCGGGGCTCAGGAATCCGATCCGGTTTCAGGGACAGTATTTCGATGAGGAAACGGGGCTGCATTACAACCGGTACCGGTACTACGATCCGTATGCAGGACGATTCCTCTCGCGAGATCCGGTTGGCCTACTCGGTGGCTTCAATTTGCACCAGTTCGTTCCTAACCCGGTCGAATGGATTGATCCACTAGGTCTCGCACGCCAAAAAGGAATTACTCCAAATAACAAGGGCACTCGGACGACTATAGAAGGAGGGGCGCTTCCAGAGGCCGCGGTGGGCTACAGCGGACGAGCCGGCGGAAGTGGTGCCAGCAACCCTGTGGTCAAGGAACTCTATGACTCCGTGCCGGAGGAACTGCAATCCCCAACGCATTCATGGTGCGGTGAACCGGACGCACTTAGCGGAGTTGCCAACCAGCACAATGTGTCGAATGTTGCCGAGCTTCGCAAGGTTGTTCATGGCGCCACTTCGACTACCGTCAGAAATGATGGGGTAGCTCTTCCGTTCTGTAGTTCGTGTGGACATGTGATGCGTCGGCTTGGCGTATGTGATGGAGCAAAAAAATGAATGGACCATTCAGCGATGCTGAAGAAGAAGAACTCGAACTTCTCGAGTACGAACTGACGAAGGGCGAGGTTACTTACGGCCGAATGATGAAGATGTATGCCGAGTTTTTACTCGCATCCATCCGACGGAGGCAGGGCGCACAAGAAATCAGTCCGTCTCTTGAGTTGGATTTGCTGGTTCAACACCTTCAAACGGCAATTGCCAGTTTCGGCACTGCCAATAGTGACGGAGTGCGAAGTGCATGCAGAGTCGAGCTAGTGCGGCTTTCTCGTCGCCTTGAAAGCGAACGACCGGATCTTGCGGCCCTCCTTCGATGCGCTGTCTGCTGCTTCTATGAAGAAGGCGGCGGATGGGACCCCGATAAAGAAGAGGACGCAACGCCTATCCCGCTTTACCTCTTTTTGCTCAAACGATTCGATCCCCGCATGGCGGCGGAGCTTTTGACATACGTGCGCACGCATCTGCTTGAGAAAAACTGTGGACCTTAAAGGTCTTAAATGCAAGAATGCCAAGTCATGATTGAATCCGCAGAGCGTTTTAAGGCTTTATCTTCCAGCCAAGATGAAATGGATGTAAATAGATCCCTATTTTATTCGGCTTCTCTTGATGTCTGGATGGAAATTATTAACTGCGATGCTGCGAGGCATCTGGATGTGGCGCAAAACCGTACAATTCCCGACGAAATCAAAAGAATGCTAGTGGAAAAGGGAAATCCCACTGTGCGCTCAATGATTGCTGAGAAGCGAAAGTTGCCACCTGATTTGTTTTTTGTTTTATCCAAGGATTCAGATTCTCTGGTGCGGCAGAAAATCGCAGCTAACGCAAAGACCCCGCCTGAGATACTTCAGCATCTGCTCCAAGATGTTGATGAGAATGTTGCACGTGTTGCTCGATATAGGGTTGAGAGTAAATAGCGATATATTTTGCTCGTGTCGCACGCGGTATTGAGTTAAATTCTGACGGGATGGCGATTTATTTGAAAGCTATGGGAGGAGAAGGCGCTAAATCCTGTCGTTTTGTCGAATCCATGGCAACACAAATATTTCCCCGCTACGTTCATAAGATGTACTACCGCCTGCTCGCCATGGGTGGTGACGAGCTCGATGAATTCCATATCAACGAAGAGCCTTGGCGCGCCAAGCTGTTCGATGCAATGAAGGTGGACTTCGACAGCTTCGGCCCGGTGAGCAAGCAAAGAGTTTTGGAAGCCCTGGAATACATCTGGTCATCTGGTCAGATCGAGAAGCTCTGGAGTTGGGTCGTACCTCAAGCAGTGGACCTCGATGAAGTTGAGGACAAGCCTGCCTACTTGTGCGCCCTGTACAAAAAGCTTTCTGGCCACGAGCCGCACAGAGACTTCGGCCCGGATGTGGAGTTGGTCAAGAGCGCAGGACCGCAAGGCGTTGACGTGCACGAATAGTTCTTCAGTTTCTGCCACGAAAAAGCCGCCTGTCACTCAACCGCTGAAGCTGGGTTGCTGCTAGCAGCAAGGGAAAGGATGGAGCGTGCACTACATCCACGAGCGCGATTCGTTCGTGCCGCTGATGCAGATCAGGCAGCCGCGCGCCATGGTGCTGAACGAGACGCCGGATGTGAAGGCGCTGATGGAAGCGAACGGACGCGCGTATGACATAGAGCAGGACCCGCTGTGGAACGGCGAACAGCGCAGCGTGCCGAGCGCCTTCGAGCGCAAGGATGGCGTTCTCGTTCTATCAGTGCGACCACCTGGGTACGCCGGAGGAGTTGACGGACCATGAGGGAAGCATTGCGTGGTCCGCGCAGTACAAGGCTTGGGGCGAGGCGTGGGAGACGATCAGCGAGGCGGGGAGAAGGGCAAGGGTTCAGGAATCCGATCCGGTTCCAGGGACAGTACTTCGATGAGGAAACGGGGCTGCATTACAACCGGTATCAGTACGACGATCCAATCGCCGAACGGTTTGTGTCCAAAGATCCCATCGCCTTGGCTGGAGGGTTGAACCTGCATGTTTATGCATCGAATTCAATTGCATGGATTGATCCTCTCGGTCTGCAGCCTCGCGTACCGCCCCATATCTCGCAACAAAAACAAACTGGTCACGTAAAAGGCACACCTCAGTACCGAAATCGAGTGGATGTCGGAAAACCGACGTCGTGTTTTTTGTGACTGGAGTGCAGCGATAAAGCACACGGATGAAGCATGGACAAACGGAACACAAGTTCCAGGACGGCCGGAGTGAAGGACTACGAATTTGGAACGCCGGCTGGCGAAGGGCCGAAGGGTGGCGCTCAGAGTAAGGTGAGAGTCCACCAAGATTCAAAAGGAAAGATCCATGGACACCCGGCCGGCCCAGAAACATAAGGACTCTTATGAAAAGCACTTGGATTGCCCTCCTCGAGGCTAAGTATAAAAATCTTAAAGCACCAAACTACTCTTTTGTATTGGATGAAATCGGGAAAAATCCATATGCGAAAGTTGTTGAAGATATTCGGAGAGGATTTTCCATAAATGAGGATACTGACGAGAATACCGACATCAGCTTCGGTTATGTCTTGTTCCTTGCGCCTGGGCGTGATTTTTTGCTCAGAATCTCAATGATTGCGCCTTATGCATTTTTGGCAAAAATCAAGGAGAGAGGCTCAACATCGCAACCAATCGTTCGTGAAAATACCCAGGATGCAATGGAGCTCGACGTGTTAAAAATACTCGAGTCCCACGGAATTTCGATGTTCGACGAAAAGAGCTTGAAAATCGGTGTACCTGATTCTGGCAAGGATTCAAAGTCGCTTTATCAATGGATGTTTGTAGACGAAGAAATCCCGCCATGGAGTTGATGCGAGCACGAACGTGTTTTATGCCGAAACTTCTCGCCTCTAGGAGGTCGAGGCAACTAGTGCTCAAAATTTTCTGAAGCGGCATTTGCGTGCCGAAAGGATGAATGAATGCTGGCCCGTCCCTCGGAAACGTTCTGAAAACAGCTATACGAGTGGAGTCGATCCAAAAAAGCTTTTGCAGGTATTTTCCCTAGAGAACCCAGGCGTGGTGGACTTCAAGTTGTTGACGGACTTTCCCAAGCGGGGAGTACTAACGGTTGACGGGGAAGTCTGGAAATACGAGCTCTGCTGGCCGTTCGTCCGGTTCGCTGACGACATCAAGATGAGGGAAGCCCTGCGGGTTTTCGATAACTAAATCCACTTGATTTAGTCCCCGCGCTGTCGGATAGTCTCCCTGCGCCCGGACGCCCACGCCTTCCACGGCCCGCATCCGGATCCCAAGACCGCAGGCGCATGCCGCCTGCCCACGGAGACACACACATGCTCAGTTCCCGCTCCATCCTGGCCCTGGCGGCTATGTCCCTGGCCGCATCGTCCGCTGCCTTTGCCGCCGACCAGCCCGTCATCGGCCTCGTCACCAAGACTGAAACCAACCCCTTCTTCGTCAAGATGAAGGAGGGCGCGCAGGAGGAAGCCAAGAAGCTCGGCGCCAAGCTGCTTTCGGGCGCGGGCAAGGCCGACGGCGACAACGCGGGCCAGATCACGGCCATGGAAAACATGATTGCCGCGGGTGCCAAGACCATCCTCATCACGCCGAGCGACGCCAAGGCGATCGTGCCGGCGATCAAGAAGGCGCGCGACAAGGGCATCATGGTGATTGCGCTCGACAGCCCGGCCGATCCGCCGGATGCGACCGATGCGCTCTTCGCCACCAACAACTACACGGCCGGCGTGCTGATCGGCGAATACGCCAAGGCCGCGATGGCGGGCAAGCCCGCGAAGATCATCGCGCTCGACCTGTTGCCGGGCCACCCGGTGGGCGCGCAGCGGCACAACGGCTTCATGAAGGGCTTCGGGCTTGCGGCGAACGATGCCAAGTCGAACGAGCTGTCGAAGGCGCCTGAAATCGTCTGCATGGCAGACAGCTTCGGCGACCAGGCCAAGGCGCAGACGGCGATGGAAAACTGCCTGCAAAGGGCGCCCGAGGTGAACCTGGTCTACACCATCAACGAGCCCGCCGCGGCCGGTGCCTACAACGCGCTGAAGCGTGCGGGCAAGGAGAAGGGCGTGATGATCGTCTCGGTCGACGGCGGTTGCCAGGGCATCAAGGACACCAACGCCGGCGTGATCGCGGCGACATCGCAGCAGTACCCGCTCAAGATGGCGGCCATGGGCGTGGCGGCGGGCGTGGAATATGCCAAGACGGGCAAGAAGGCCTCGGGCTACGTCGACACGGGCGTGACGCTCATCGCCGGCAAGAGCGTGGCTGGCGTCGACAGCAAGGACACCAAGACCGGCGCCGAGCTGTGCTGGGGCAAGAAGTAAGCAGGCCCGGAGCATCCTGATGGCGAAATCTCCGACGCACCACATTCCGTGGGGCGCCCTGGGGCCGTGGCTGGCCCTGCTTGGCGCATGCATCTTCTTTGCGACCCAGTCCGACCGCTTTCTGACGGGTGGCAACCTCTCGCTGATCATGCAGCAGGTGATGGTGGTCGGCGTGATCGCCATCGGCCAGACGCTGATCATTCTCACGGCCGGCATCGACCTGTCGTGCGGCATGGTGATGGCGTTGGGCAGCATCATCATGAGCAAGTTCGCGACCGAGCTCGGGCTGCCGGTTCCGGTGGCCATCCTGTGCGGCGTGGGGGTGACGACGCTGTTCGGCCTGCTCAACGGCTTGCTGGTCACGCGCATCAAGCTGCCGCCGTTCATCGTGACGCTGGGCACGCTGAACATCGCGTTCGCAATCACGCAGCTGTATTCCTCTTCGCAGACCATCACCGACCTGCCCGCCGGCCTTACCGGGCTGGGCACCACGTTCGCCATCGGCAATGCCGAAATGGCCTGGGGCGTGGTGCTGATGGTGGTGCTCTATGCGCTCGCGTGGTTCGTGCTGCGCGAAACAGCCGCGGGCCGGCACATCTATGCCGTGGGCAACAACGCCGAGGCCACGCGCCTGGTCGGCATTCCGACGCAGCGCGTGCTGCTGGGCGTGTACGTGGCGGCGGGCGTGCTCTACGGCATCGCCTCGCTGCTGTCGGTGGCGCGCACCGGCGTGGGCGATCCGAACGCGGGGCAGACCGAAAATCTCGACGCCATCACGGCCGTGGTGCTCGGCGGCACCAGCCTGTTCGGCGGCCGCGGCGTGGTGCTGGGTTCGTTGATCGGCGTGTTGATCGTGGGGGTGTTCCGCAACGGGCTCACGCTGATGGGCGTGTCGTCGATCTACCAGGTGCTGGTGACGGGCGTGCTGGTGATTCTTGCGGTCGCTGCGGATCAGCTCTCGCGCAAGGGGGCCCGCTGATGAACGCAGTCGCCAACCCCAAGATCGTGATGCAGGCCAAGGGCCTGGTGAAGCGCTACGGGCAGGTCACGGCGCTCGACGGTGTCGACTTCGAACTGCGCGAAGGTGAAATCCTCGCGGTGATCGGTGACAACGGCGCGGGCAAGTCGTCGCTCATCAAGGCGCTCTCGGGTGCGGTGGTGCCGGACGAGGGCGAGATCCTGCTCGACGGTGCGCCGGTGCATTTTCGCAACCCGCTCGACGCGCGCCGCGCGGGCATCGAGACGGTCTACCAAGACCTGGCGGTGGCTCCCGCCATGACCATCTACGAAAACCTCTTTCTCGGCCGCGAACTGCGCCGCCCGGGTTTCATGGGCAAGGTGCTGCGCATGCTCGACAAGAAGAAGATGCTGCAGGAAAGCGCCGCGCGCATGGCGGACCTGAAGGTCGGCATCCAGTCGATGACGCAGGCGGTCGAGACGCTTTCGGGCGGACAGCGCCAATGCGTGGCCGTGGCGCGCAGCGCGGCCTTCGCGCGGCACGTGGTCATCATGGACGAGCCCACCGCTGCGCTGGGCGTGAAAGAGGGCAACATGGTGCTCGAGCTGATCCGCCGCGTGCGGGATCGCGGCCTGCCCGTGGTGCTCATCAGCCACAACATGCCGCATGTGTTCGAGGTGGCCGATCGCATTCACGTGGCGCGCCTCGGCAAGCGTGCGGCCGTGCTCAACCCGAAGCACATCAGCATGAGCGACACGGTGGCCGTGATGACCGGCGCCATGACGGCCGACCAGCTGCCCGCGGAGGCGCATGCCTGATGCAGAAGCCGCCGCGCGCCCGCCCGACCTGTTGCGCCCGCGCGGCTCCAACCAGGTCGGCATGCGCCAGTTCAACGAACGCGTGGTGCTGCAGGCCCTGCGCGTTCACACCAGCCTGCCCAAGGCCGAGCTCGCGCGGCTCACCGGGCTGAGCGCGCAGACCATCGGGCTCATCACCGCGCGGCTCGAGGAAGACGGGCTCATCGTGAAGCAGGGCCGCGTGCGCGGCCGCATCGGGCAGCCTTCGGTGCCGCTGGCGCTCAACCCCGACGGGGCCTTTGCCATCGGCATCAAGGTGGGCCGGCGCGGTGCCGAATGGCTGCTGATCGACTTCGCCTCGCAGGTGCGCGAACGGTTTGCGATGAACTACGACTTTCCGGATGCGGACGCATTGCTGCCGGCAATTGCGCGGCACATCCATCGATTGCGCGACGGGCTCGGTCCGCTCGCCGCGCGCAACGTGGGCGCGGGGCTGGTCGCGCCATTCCTGCTGGGCGGCTGGCACCGCACGCTGGGCCTGTCGAAGGCGCAGGCGGACGAGTGGAACCAGATGGACCTGCTGGCCGAGGTGCGGGCACGCACCGAGGTGCCGGTGAGCTTTGCGCGCGACACGGTGGCCGCCTGCGTGGCCGAGCTGGTCGGCGGGCGCGGGCACGACCTGAAGAGCTTTCTCTACATCTTCGTCGACACCTTCGTGGGCGGCGGGCTGGTCATCGATTCGCACCTGCACACGGGCGCGCATGGCAACGCGGGTGCGCTGGCTTCGTTGCCGATGCAGTCGGTGCGGCCCGGTGGGGCGCCGCCATCGCAGGTGATGGCCGAGGCCTCGCTGTGGGAACTGGAGCAGCGCCTGCAGGGTGAAGGGCTGGACCCCACCGCGGCTTATGACGACCGCGCGCTGCAGCCGCCTTTTGCCGCCGCGACGCAGGCTTGGCTCGGCTCCGCATCGCTGGCTCTCGCGCACGCCATCGTCAGCAGCACCGCGGTACTCGACCTCGCCGACGTGGTGATGGACGGCTCCATGTCACGTGCATTGCTGCAAGCCTTGCTCGGCCAGACACGCGCCGCACTGGCGCGATGCAACTGGGAAGGCCTGTGGCCGCCGCAGCTGCACGGAGGCAGGGCGGGTGCGCAGGCGTGTGCCCTGGGCGGTGCGATGCTGCCGCTGCACGCCAACTTCGCGCCGGACCACGACGTGTTCCTGAAGGCGGCCTGAGAAGCTTGCGCCGCTCAAAGGCTCGCCGACGCGTGCAGGTCGCGCGGCAGCCGCAGCGTGCTCGCGCGCGCGCCTTCGGGGCAAGGTCCGTCTGAATAGGCGGCATTGCCTTCCGGCATGACGCACTTGTGCACCTCGACGATGGCCGGCGCGGCCTTGGCGGCCGGCTCCTGCGGAGCGACCACCGGGGCCCCGACGTTCGCGCTTGCGAGCGGCGCATAAGCGGGCGCGTAAGGGGACATGGGCATGACAGGTTCCGGGGAGGAGCCGGCCACTTCATCCGGCAACGCGCGCTTGCCGGCGGCTGGTGCGGCGGGCTCGACGTGCGCCGGCATGACCGCGGGTGCCAAGGCCGGTGCGCGCGCCGCGCTCTCTTGAACCAGGTCTTTCAAGGTCACATAGAAAAGCGACGCTGCCACCAGCGCCACGCCCAGGCAAGGCGCCCAGTACCGGGTGGAGCCTTGCGCAATATCCGTTTGCCCGGACTTGCCGATCATCTGTTCGAGGCCCATGGCTGAAGCTCCTTGGTCGTGTTCAGCCGTTCTACTGGCCGGAACCGACCGCCCTTGTAGGCCTGCGCCATGCACCACGACGGAATACGCCTCGAAAACGCCGCGGAGAAAGCCGCTTGGACGGTTGGAATGGCCGAGACGCGAGAGTTTCGATAATGCAGTCCGTCCCGTAGAGAACCGAACCGCAAAAAATGAGTGCCGCAGATTTCCTCTTCGCCCCCGAAGTACAAAAGCTACTGATGGTTGCCTACGCGGCGCCCGACCAACAGTTTTCTTCCAACGAGCTGGCCAAGCGCTCGAAGCTCGACCCTGACGATGCGGTGCGCACGCTCGAGCACCTCGTCGGCAGCGGCATCCTGAAGCGGAACAAGCCGAAGGCCGACGAGGCAGAGACCCTCTCGGTCGACCGCGCGTTCATCTTTCACGACGAGTTGCGAAACATCGCGCTGAAGTCTTTTGCCGCAGCCGAACCGGTCCGCTCCATGCTGCGCACCAAGTTCAAGGACTCGGTCATGCGCGCTTTCATCCTGCAAGAGGACAAGGACGGCACCCTGGAGCTGCTCGTCGTGCACGGCCAGCTGATGCCCGATGAATCGGCCATGAAGGCCGCGTGCCAGAAGCTGTCGAAGAACATCCACCGCCACCTGAAGATGCACGTCATCTCGAGCGCCAGGTTCAACAGCATGGCGCCGCGGGACCCGCTTGCGTCGAAGCTGGTCGTGCCGGGCGCGCTCGAGATCATCGCGCTCGGGGATACGAAGGCCCAGCCGCCCGTCGAGAAGGTCGGCCTTTTGCAAAGCGCGAAGAAGAAGCTCGCAACGCTGTCGCGCCCATTGGCGTGAACGCCCGGCGCGAGGCCATGCAGGCCCGGCTCAGTCCGGCTTGATATTTGCCCTTGCAATCACCTTTTGCCAACGCGCCTGCTCGGCCGCAATGAACTGCGCGAACTGTTCGGGCGTGCCGCCGATGGCTTCTGCCGCGTCGCCTGTCAGCCGCTGCATCGAGTCGGGCGACTTCACGGCCTTCATGGTTTCGGCCGAGAGCTTGGCCAACTGAGCGGGCTCGATGCTGGCCGGCGCAAGCATGCCGTACCACTGCGTCATCTCGAAGCCCGGAAAGCCTTGCTCGGCCACCGTGGCCACGTCGGGCAGTTGCGGTAAACGCTTGGCCGAACCCGTGGCAATGCAGCGCACCTTGCCGGCCTTGATGAACGGAAGGACGGCGGCCGCACCGATGGCCGAGGCATCGAGCCGGCCCGAGAGCAGGTCGGTCACCATGGGCCCGGTGCCGCGGTAGGGCACATGCAGCATGAAGACATTGGCGGTCATCTTCAGGTACTCGAAAGCCAGGTGGCCCGCGCTGCCGTTGCCCGCGGAGCCGTAGCTCAGCTTGCCCGGCTTCGACTTGGCGTAGGCGATGAATTCCTTCAGGTTCTGGGCCGGTACGTCGGGGTGCACCACATACAGGCTGGGCACCTTGGCCAGCAGGCTCACGGGCTTGAAGTCCTTGTTCGCGTCGTAGGGCAGCTTGGCAAAGATGTACGGGTTGACCGCAAGCGTGCCGATGTGCCCGAGGATCAAGGTGTGCTGGTCGGTCGCGCGCGCCACTTCGCTCATGGCAATGTTGCCGGCCGCACCGGGCTTGTTGTCGACGAACACGCTTTGTCCCAAGGTGCGAGAAAGCTCGGCGGCGGTGGAGCGCGCCACGATCTCCGAACTGCCGCCGGGCGCAAAGGGCACGACGAAGCGAATCGACTTGCTGGGCCAGGTCGCTTGTGCGGAAGCCATCGAAGGCAGCAGGCCTCCCAAGGCCAGCGCGCCGCCGCCCTGCAGCCATTGGCGGCGTGTGGACTGTTGATCGTTCAGGAAGTGGTCGTCGGACATGAATTCGTCTCCATTGCTTTTTGCGTGAGGGGATCATCTTGCCCGACGAATGCCGCTGCAAAGAGCCCGGTCAGATCAGGTTGCGCATGGCCTGCGCCGTTTCGCGCAGCACCGGCAGCACGCGCGCCACCGCATCCTCGGAGCTTTCGTGGCCCATGGGCATGGTGATGTTGAGCGCGCCCATCAGCATGCCGTGCCGGTCGCGCAGCGGCACCGCGATGCCGCGCGAGTTGAGGTCGAGCTGCTGTTCCGAAAGCGCCCACCCCTGTGCGCGGATGCGCGCCAGTTCGAGCTTCATGCGTTCCTTGCTCGCGATGGTGTGCGAGGTGAACACCTGCAGCTGCCGGGTCGCGAGCCAGTCGGCCAGCTCGGCGTCGCCGCGCAGCGAAAGCATCAGCATGCCCGCGGCCGTAACCTGCGCCGGCACGCGCGCGCCGAGCACGTAGCCGGTGCTCATGCTGCGGTTGGGGCCGTTGCGCGCGATGTAGACCACCTCGTCGCCGTCCATCACGCTGAGGTAGGCGATCTCGTTGGTGCCGGCCGCCACGCGCTGCAGAAAAGGCTGGACGATGCGCGGCAGCCGCGCCGAGTCGAGGTACGACTGGCCCAGCCGCAGCACGCGCGGCGTGAGCCAGAACAGCTTGCCGTCGCTCGCCACATAGCCCATGTGCTGCAGCGTCAGCAGGTAGCGCCGCGCGGCCGTGCGGGTCATGCCCGTGCGTTCGCCGGCCTGGCTGGCGGTGAGGCGCGGGTGGGCGTCGTCGAAAGCTTCGATGATGCTCACGCCGCGCTCCAGGCCCGCGATCCAGTCGCGCTTGTCGAGCCCGGGCGGCGCGGGAGAAAGGTCGGCGAGGTCGGTGCTCATGGCGGGGAGTGTGCCGCGCGGCAGGCGCCGTCGCGATCTACGCTTATCGGGATTAACCCTGTTTTTGTACGATAAGCGAACGTGTTGAGTCGATGATCGTCCATTTTCGATGACGAAATGGTCAGGACCACAGGGCAGGTGGATAAAGTCCGCGCTGGCATCGGCTTTGGAGCGATTGCCGCACAAAAGGGGCAAGACATGACCACCTCCATCACCGGCAATACCCTGGCGTACCTGATCCCCGGCGACCCCGTGCGCAACGTGCGCCTGCCGAAGATGTTCAACGCCGTCTTCGAGCGTTTCGGCATCGACGCGGTGCTGATTCCCATGCAGGTGCCGCTGCGCGACTTCGCGGTGTTCCTCAAGTCGGCGTTCCTGGCCCGCAATGTGCGCGGCATGGTGATTGCGCCGCCGCACAAGCCGCTGGCGGTCGACCTGCTCGACGGATGCGGCTTGTTCGGCCGCGTGGCCGGCTCGGTCAACGTGGTGCGCCGTGTCGAAAACAACGAACTGGAGGGCGACCTGTTCGACGGCGAGGGCCTCCTGGGCGCGCTGGACCACTTCAACATTCCATTCCGCGGCAAGCGGGTGCTGATTCTCGGGGCCGGCGTGAGCGCCGCGGCCATCGGCGTTGCGCTGGCCGAAGGCGGCACGGTCAACGGTGCCGAGCACATCGCCCTCTACGACACCTCGGCCGGCAAGGCGGCGGGCGTGGCGGCCAAGCTCGATGCGTTTTTCGATGCCCGTGTGGTGGCGGTCGACAGCAACGCACCCGAGGGCTACGACCTGGTCATCAATGCCACGCCGCTGGGGCTGGACGAGGCCGACGCGCTGCCCGTCGACGTCGCCCGCATGGAGCGGCATGCCGCGCTGTTCGACATTCTGCTGCGCAACCAGCCGACGCCGCTGGTGCGCGCAGCGCGTGCACGCGGCCTCAATGCGCAGGCCGGCTTCGAGATGCTGATCCAGCAGATGCCGCATTACTTTGCCTACTTCGGCCATGCGGATGCGGCGCACGGTCTGCGCAAGGACGCGAACTTTCTGCGCGAAATCATCTATCCACCGGCCATGCAGGCGGAGATTCGCCACCCCTTGCGCTACCAGTCCCCGAGCGTCGCGTGAGCCGGGAGCCGGGAGCCGGGAGCCGGCGCACGGACATGTTGCCGGACGTGGTCCGATCTGAACGAGAACTTGTTGAAGAAGAAAAGAGGAGACGCAATGACAAAGATATTCGACGGCTACTGCAAGCTGCTCGACGCACTGATCGCGCTGGCGCTTGCGATCATGGTCGTGCTGGTGTTCGGCAACGTGGTGCTTCGCTATGCCTTCAATTCGGGCATCACCATCTCGGAGGAGGTGTCGCGCTGGCTCTTTGTGTGGGTCACGTTCCTGGGCGCCGTGGTGGCGGTGAGGGAGCGCGCGCATCTGGGCACCGACTTCCTCGTGGCGCGCCTGCCGGTGCTGGGCAAGAAGATCTGCCTGGTGGCCGGCCATCTGCTCATGCTGTATGCGACCTGGCTGCTGTTCAGCGGCAGCCTGGCCCAGGCGAAGATCAATTGGGACGTGCAGGCGCCGGTGACCGGTGCGTCGACCGCGATCTTCTACGCCTCGGGCATCGTGTTCGCCGTTTCGGCGGCGGTGTTCCTGCTGAGCGACCTGGCGCGTGCGCTCACCGGCAAGCTGGGCGACGACGAACTCGTGATGGTGAAGGAGTCGGAAGACCTGGCGCAGCTCGAGCGCGACGACATGACCGAGCACAAGACCCGCGACAAGCGCTGAAAGCCTGAACCCGCCATGACCGTATTCATCTTCCTCGGCTCGTTGCTCGCCGCAATGGCGCTGGGCATACCGATCGCCTATTCGCTGCTGCTTTCGGGCGTGGCGCTGATGTACCACCTCGACCTGTTCGACGCGCAGATTCTTGCGCAGAACGTGGTGAACGGCGCCGACAGTTTTCCGCTGCTGGCCGTGCCCTTCTTCATGCTCGCCGGCGAGATCATGAATGTCGGCGGCCTTTCCAAGCGGATCGTCAATCTGGCGCTGACGCTCGTCGGCCATCGCCGCGGAGGGCTGGGCTTCGTGGCCATCGTGGCGGCCTGCCTGCTGGCCGCGCTCTCGGGTTCGGCCGTTGCGGACACCGCCGCGCTGGCCGCATTGCTGCTGCCGATGATGGTGCGCGCAGGGCACGACAAGGCGCGCGCCGCGGGCCTCATCGCTTCGGCCGGCATCATCGCGCCAGTCATTCCGCCCTCGATCGGCTTCGTGATCTTCGGCGTTGCCGCCAACGTGTCGATCAGCAAGCTGTTTCTTGCGGGCATCGTGCCCGGCCTCATGCTGGGGATCGGCATCGCCGTTGCATGGTGGTGGGTCGCCAAGCGCGAGAACGTCCAGCCGCCGCCCAAGGCCACGGGCGCCGAACGTGCGAAGGCCTTCAAGGAGTCGCTGTGGGCGCTGTTCCTTCCAGTGATCGTGCTGGTCGGCCTGAAGATGGGCGTATTCACGCCGACCGAAGCGGCCGTGGTGGCGGCGGTCTACGCGCTGTTCGTCGCAATGGTGGTCTACCGCGAGATGAATTTCGCGCAGCTCTATCAAGTCTTCGTGAGCGCGGCCAAGACAACGTCCGTGATCATGTTCCTGGTGGCGGCAGCCATGGTTTCCGCCTGGCTCATCACCGTGGCCGACCTGCCGAGCAAGCTGGTCAGCCTGCTCGAGCCCTTCATGGGCAACCAGACCTTGCTGCTGATTGCCATCATGCTGCTCGTGATGGCCGTCGGCACGGCCATGGACATGACGCCGACCATCCTGATTCTCACGCCGGTGTTGATGCCGGTGGTCAAGGCCGCGGGCATCGATCCGGTGTACTTCGGCGTGCTGTTCATCATCAACAACGCCATCGGCCTCATCACCCCGCCGGTGGGCACCGTGCTCAACGTCGTGGCGGGCGTCGGCAAGATGAAGATGGACGAGGTGACCCGCGGCGTGCTGCCGTTCATGACGGCGCAGTTCATCGTGATGTTCCTGCTTGTATTTTTTCCCTCGCTCGTGCTGGTGCCCATGCGCTGGTTTGCCAACTGACGCCGAGCCCGCGTTCCTTTTCTCGACCTGAAACCCTAGGAGACACTCCATGAAGAAGACCCTCACCCGCGCCCTCTGCCTGGGCATTGCCATGCTGCTCCCCGTGGCCGCTGCCGTCGCGCAAGACATCAAGGAGCGTTCGATCAAGTTCGCGTTCCAGAACCAGGGCGACCATCCCCAGGCGTTGGGCGCAAAAAAGTTCGGCGACCTCGTTGCGCAGAAGTCGGGCAACAAGATGCAGGTCAAGCTGTTCCCGGGCGGCACGCTCGGCGGCGACGTGCAGACCGTTTCGGCCATTCAGGGCGGCACCATCGAGATGACCGTTCTCAACGCCGGCATTCTTTCCAACCAGATCAAGGCCTTCGCGGTCTTCGACTTTCCCTTCCTGTTCGCCAACCCGCAGGAAGCCGATGCGGTGACCGACGGGCCGTTCGGCAAGAAGCTGTTTTCGGAACTGCCGGCCAAGAATCTCGTCGGCCTCGGCTACTGGGACCTGGGCTTTCGCAACGTGACCAACAGCAAGCGCCCGATCAACAAGGTGGAAGACCTGGCGGGCCTGAAGATCCGCGTGATCCAGTCGCCGATCTACATCGATCTGTTCACCGCCCTGGGCGCCAATGCCACCCCGATGCCGTTCCCCGAGCTCTATCCGGCGCTCGAGCAGAAGGCGGTCGACGGCCAGGAAAATCCGAACACGGTCATCCGCACCTCGAAGTTCGCCGAAGTGCAAAAGCATCTTGCGCTGACGCAGCACGTCTACAACCCGCAGGCGCTGATCGTCGGCAAGAAGCTCTGGGATTCGCTCAGCGAAGCCGAAAAGAAAATCATGACCGAAGCGGCCGACGAAGCCACCAAGTACGAGCGCGAGGTGTCGCGCGGACAGGCGCAAGCCGCGCTCGCCGACCTCAAGAAGGCCGGGATGCAGGTGACCGAGTTCAGCCCGGCCGAAATGCAGCGCCTTCGCGACAAGGTCAAGCCTGTGGTGGAAAAGCACAGCGCCCTGGTCGGCGAAGCCGTGGTGAAAGACCTGTACGCCGAAATCGCGAAGGTCCGCAAGTAAATCCAAGAAGGCGAATGAAGGACAGCATGATCACCGGCAAGACCACCCTCGTCGCGCACCTGGGCTTTCCCACCGAGAGCTTCAAGGCGCCGATGATCTACAACCCCTGGTTCGACAAGCAGGGCATCGATGCGGTCGTGGTGCCGATGGGCGTCAAGCCCGAGGACTATCCGGCGGCATTCGCGGCGCTGTTCCGGCTCACCAACATCCGGGGTGCGCTGGTGACCATGCCGCACAAGATCACGACCATGGCGCTGGTCGACGAGGTCACGCCGACCGCGAAGATCGCCGGCGCCTGCAACGCGGTGCTCAAGCGCGCCGACGGCACACTGGTGGGCGACCAGTTCGACGGCGCCGGCTTCGTGCGCGGCGTTCTGCGCAAGGGCCGCGCGCTCGAGGGCACGCGCGTGCTGGTTTCGGGAAGCGGCGGTGTCGGCTCGGCCATTGCGGCTTCGCTGGCGGCCGCGGGCGTCGCGCAGATTGCGCTCTTCGACGCCCACACGCCGTCGGCCGATGCGCTCGCCGGACGGTTGCGCGCGCACTATCCGGCGCTCGCCGTGTCCACGGGCTCGAACGATCCGGCCGGCTTCGACGTGGTCGTCAATGCCACGCCGCTGGGCATGAAGGAGGACGACCCGCTGCCTTTCGACGTGGACCGCATCGCGCCGTCGACCTTCGTCGGCGAGGTGGTCATGAAGTCCGAGTACACACCGCTGCTGCGCGCCGCACTGGACAAGGGCTGCGCGGTGCAGGTGGGCACCGACATGCTGTTTGAAATGATTCCCGCGTATCTTGAGTTCTTCGGTTTCGGCACCGCCACGGCCGACGAGTTGCGCGCCGAGGCGAAGATCAGCTACTGAGTGGCCGCCACCGCACGCCCGCGGCGCGACGCCGGAGGCGGGCGCGGTGTAATGCCGTTTCGCCCACTCGATTTTTTTGACGCAGGAGGCGTTCACCATGAGTATTTTTGAAGGCTTTCTTTCCACCTCCGAGACGCTTTCAGCCTTCAGCGACCGCAATTTCGTCGATGCCATGCTGCGCTTCGAGGCGGCGCTCACGCGCGCCCAGGCCGCACTCGGGCTGGTGCCCGAATCGGCCGCCCATTCGATTGTCGGCAGCTGCAAGGTCGAACTGTTCGACGTGGCCAAGATCGTGCGCGACAGCGGCCGCGCGGGCAGCGTCGCGATTCCGCTCGTCAAGGCACTGAAAGAGGCCGTGGGCCTGTTCAACCCCGAGGCCGTGCCCTTCGTGCATTTCGGCAGCACCAGCCAGGATGTGATCGACACGGCCATGGCGCTGGTCACGCGTGAAGGCATCGCGCTGATCGAAGCCGATGTCGACCGCGCTATCGAGGCGCTGCTGCAGCACGCCACGCAGCATGCGGCCACGCCGATTCTTGCGCGCACGCTGATGCAGCCGGCGTCGGTCACGAGCTTCGGCCTCAAGTGCGCAGGCTGGGCCGCGCCGCTGGTGCGCAGCCGCGAGCGCCTGCGAACGGCCGCGCGCCACGCGCTGAACGTGCAGCTCGGCGGCGCGGTCGGCACGCTCTCGCAGATGAAGGGGCAGGGCCCGGCCGTCGTGCAGCGCGTGGTGGACGAACTCGGCCTGGGCAATGCCGGAGCCACCTGGCACACGCAGCGCGACGAATGGGTGGCGCTCGGCTGCGAGCTGGGCCTGCTCGTGGGCAGCCTGGGCAAGATCGCGCGCGACATTTCGCTCATGGGCCAGTACGAAGTCGGCGAGGTGGCCGAACCCACCGAACCGGGCCGCGGCAGTTCTTCGGCGATGCCGCACAAGCGCAACCCCGTGGCGGCCATGGTTGCGCTGGCCGCGGCGCAGCGTGCGCCCCAGCGCGTGGCTGCGCTGCTGGCCGCGATGCCGCAGGAGCACGAGCGTGCGCTCGGTGGCTGGCAGGCCGAGCTGGCCGAGTGGCCGCAGCTGCTGATGTCCGCGCACGGCAGCGTGCGCGCATTGGCCGGCGCGCTGCCGGGCCTGCAGATCGACGCGGCACGCATGCGTGCCAACATCGACACGCTGCGTGCGGAATTGCCGCGCGAGGCCGCCGACGAATGGTTCGACCCCGCCCTGGCCGAGCTCGCCGGCGAGACCGCGCTGCGCCAGGTGGCGGCCTTGCGCGCCCAACTGACTGCGAAAGAAAAATCCCGATGACCGATGCAAGCACACCTCCCGCCGGCGACTACGAAGCGGGCCTCGTCAACCGGCGCCGCGTGCTCGGCGACGCGTGGGTCGACAAGTCGCTGGCCAACCGCAACGAGTTCAATGCCGAATTCCAGGAACTGATCACGCGCCACGCCTGGAACGACATCTGGGGCCGGCCTGCGCTCGGCGACAAGACGCGGCGCTACATGGTGCTGTCGATGATGCTGGGCATTCACGCCTACGAAGAATTCGCGATGCACGTGCGCGCGGCGCTCGACGGCCCGCCCGAATCGCGCCTGACGCCCGAGGACATCAAGGAAGTCATCATGATGGCGGCCATCTATTGCGGCGTGCCGGTGGCCAACCACGCATTCGGCATTGCCACCGGCATCCTGCGCGAGAAGGGCCTGCTGGCAGCGGCCCCGAAGTGACCGGGCCGAGCCGTACCCGCAAGGGCCGCTTCGAGCTCGGCTTCACCTTGCTGCTGCCGCTGCTCCTGGCGGCGCAGCCCGTGGCCACCGACAGCTACCTGCCGGCGCTGCCCGCCATCGCGAAGGAACTGGGTTCGGCCAGCACCAGCCTCACGCTGTTCGTGCTGGCCTTCGGCTTTGCGCAATTGCTGTGCGGCCCGCTCGCCGACCGTTTCGGCCGCCGGCCGGTGCTGCTGGCCGGGCTCGGGTGCTACGTCGTTGCCGCATCAGGCGGTGCGTTCGCCGGCAGCGTGGCAGTGCTCGCGGGCTGGCGCACGCTGCAGGGATTTTCGATGGCCGCCATCCTGGTGTGCGCGCGTGCCGCGGTGCGCGACCTGTACCCCGCGCACGAGGGGCCGCATGTCATGGCGCGCGGACTCACGGGCCTGGGCGTGGTCGGGCTGCTGGCGCCGCTCGTGGGCGCATGGCTGGTGCAGGGGGCCGGCTGGCGCTGGGTGATGGCGTCGATGGCGCTCTATGCGTTGGTGCTTCTTGCGCTCTGCTGGCGTTCGTTCGGCGAAACGCGGCGGCCGCTGGCGGGCGACGTGTCGGCGCCGCGCGGCAGCGCCCGTGCCGTGTTCGCGAGCCGCAGCTTTCGGGCCTGGGCCTCGGTGGCCGCAACCACCTACGGCGGCCTGTTCTGCTTCCTGCTGCTGTCGCCGATGGTCTACATCGGCTACCTGGGCTGGTCGCCCGCGATGTACGGCTGGATTCCGGCCGGCGGCTCGCTGGTCTACATCTTCAGCACCACCCTGTGCCGGCGGCTGCTGCGCAAGCGCGGGCCGGTGCGCACCGTGCAGCTCGGCGCCGTGCTGAGCATTGCCGGCGCAACGATCCAGGCGCTGGGCTGCTGGCTGGCGCCGCACAGCGCCGTGCCGCTGCTCGCGGGCCACGCGGTCTATTGCCTCGGCCACGGCATTCACCAGCCCTGCGGACAGGCCGGTGCGGTGGGCGACCTGCCGCACCTGGCGGGGCGGGCCGTCTCGTGGTCGGGGTTCGGCATGATGATGGTCGCATTCAGCGTCGGCCAGATTGCGGCACAGTTCGTCGACACCGGTTTCTCGAACGGTGCCTGGCCGATGGTCGTGCCGATGCTGCTCGCGGGCTGCGTGCTGCTGGCCATCGCATTCTTCTGGCTGCCGCGCCTGTCTCCACACCCGATAAAGGAATCACCATGACCCGTTTGAACATCGTCCGCGAAGGCAGCGGCCCCTTCGTCGTGCTGAGCCATGCGCTCGGCTGCGACCTGCACATGTGGGACGGTGTGGCCGAGCAGCTTGCGCGCGGCCATACCGTGATCCGCTACGACCACCGCAACCACGGCAGCTCGGAGGTGGTGCCGGGCGCGCTGCGCGTCGAGACGCTGGCACAAGACGTCGCGGAACTCATCCAGCGCGAGGCGGGCGGAGAGCCGGTGCACTTCGTCGGCCTCTCGATGGGCGGCATGACCGCGCAAGCGCTCGCGGTTCGGCACCCTGAACTGCTGCGCAGCGTGGTGATCGCGAATTCGTCGGCGCACTATTCCGACCCATCGCCCTGGCGCGCGCGCGTCGAAACGGTGGCCGGCAAGGGCGTCGCGGCGATCGCGCCGGGCGCCGTTTCCCGCTGGCTGACGCCCGGCTATGTCACGACCGGGGAAGGCAAGGCCGCCGCCCAGGCGTTGAACGAGGTGCTGGTGCGCACCGACCCGCAGGGCTATATCGAAAGCTGCAACGCCGTGGCCGCCATCGACTTTCGCGAGAGCAACCGCCGCATCGCGGTGCCCACGCTGGTCATCGCAGGGCTGCAGGACGAAGCCACGCCGCTGGTCATGTCCGAAGCCATGGTGGCTGCCATTCCCGGTGCGCGCCTGGCCACCATCGACGCGGCCCACCTCAGCGCGGTGGAGCGGCCGGTCGAATTCGCCCAACTGCTGATCGATTACTGGCGCAGTCTCTGAAAAATCGGCTCGCGCTCGGTGCGGGTTGGCCTAGGTCTAACCCCTATTTCGCGCGAAGAATGCACGTAGGCGTGCGATTATCGAACGGTGGAGGGGCGTAAAGCATTGTGGGCGGCGCGTGGTGTTTCTACAGTCGGCTCCCATGCACCGCTCCATTGCCACCGTCTCTCTCAGCGGCACGCTGCGCCAGAAGCTCGAAGCCGTTTCGGCTGCGGGCTTCGACGGCATCGAGCTGTTCGAGAGCGACTTCGTCAACTTCAAGGGCAGCGCCGCCGAGCTGCGCCGCATCGCGTCGGACCTCGGCCTCTCGATCGACCTGTACCAGCCGTTCCGCGATTTCGAGGCCATGCCCGAGGCGCAGTTCCGGCGCAGCCTGGAGCGCGCCGAGCGCAAGTTCGACCTGATGGAAGCCATGGGCGCGCCGCTGATGCTGTGCTGCTCCAATACCTCCGCGCTGGCCATCGACGACCCGTCGCTTGCCGCGGCCCAATTGCACGAGTTGGCGGAGCGCGCCGCCCGCCGCGAGCTGCGCGTGGGTTTCGAGGCACTGGCCTGGGGCCGCTTCACGTCGCTCTACGGCCAGGCCTGGAACATCGTGCGCGAGGCGGATCACCCGAACCTCGGGTTGATTCTCGACAGCTTCCACACGCTGTCGCTGAAGGACGATCCCACGGGCATCGCCGCCATTCCGGGCGACAAGATCTTCTTCTTGCAGATGGCCGACGCGCCGCTGCTTTCGATGGACGTGCTGCAGTGGGCCCGCCACCACCGCTCGTTCCCGGGGCAGGGCGATCTGGACGTGATCGGCTTCTTCGAGCAGGTGCTGCGCGCGGGCTACACCGGGCCGCTGTCGCTCGAAATCTTCAACGACGTCTTCCGCGAGACGCCGAATCGGCGCACCGCCGTGGACGCAATGCGCTCGCTGCTGTACCTCGAAAGCGAAGCCCACCGGCGGCTCGCATCGGCGGCCGATGCGCCCGCGCGGACGCCGTGCATCGAACTGTTCACCCCGCCGCCCGTACCGGCCCTTTCGGGCCTGTCGTTCATCGAGTTCGCGGCCGATGAAACTTCCGCCAAGACGCTCGGCACGCTGCTGGGACAGCTCGGTTTCCGCCGCGTCGGCCGGCACCGTTCCAAGGCCGTGGTGCTGTACCGCCAAGGCGAGATCAACCTGATCGTCAACGCGCAGCCCGACTCGTTCGCACGCAGCCGCTTCGATGCGCACGGCACCTCGGTCTGCGCGCTGGGTGTGCGCTGCGCCGATCCGCTGGCGGCCGTGGAACGTGCCACCGGCATGCGCTCGCAGCGCCACGACAGCCCGGTCGGGCCGAACGAATTGCGCGTGCCCGCCATCGTCGCGCCGGGCGGCAATCTCGTTCACTTCGTGTCCGAAGCACTGGGCGCCAACGGCCTGTACGAGGCCGACTTCATTCTCGAAGAAGACACGGCAGCGCACGTCGGCGATGCGGGCCTGACGCAGATCGACCACGTGGCGCTTGGCTTGGCGGTGGACCAGCTCGATACCTGGGTGCTGTTTTCGCGCGCGGTGCTGGGGCTGGAGCCGGGCGAGAGCCTGGAGCTGGCCGACCCGTTCGGCCTGATCCGCAGCCGCGGCGTGGCCGATGCCGCGCGCAGCGTGCGGCTGGTGCTCAACGTGTCGCTGAGCCAGCGCACCCGCACCGCGCGCACGCTGAGCGTGACCGGTGGCGGCGCGGTGCACCACATCGCACTGCGCTGCAACGATATCTTCGAGAGCGTGGAGCGGCTGCGCGCCGCCGGCACGCGCTTCGTGCCCATTTCGGACAACTACTACGACGACCTGGCGACCCGCATCGACCTCGACCCGGCGCTCGTTGCACGCATGCGCGCGGCAGGCGTGCTGTTCGACCGCTCTCCGGCGGGCGACTACCTGCACATCTACACCGAGAGCATCGAAGGCGGTCTCTTCTTCGAACTGGCACAACGCACCGCAGGCTACGACGCCTACGGTGCCCTCAACGCACCCGCGCGCATGGCATCGCAGGCGCAGGAATAAGCAATTTTTTCGTCAACCCTGGAGACAAACCATGGCAACCATCACGGCCCACGAGCCGAAAGGCAAGCACCAGTCGAAGAAGGCCACCGCAAGCGGCTGGATCGGCTCGGCGCTGGAGTACTACGACTTCTTCATCTACGCCACCGCCGCGGCGCTGATCTTTCCGCAGATCTTCTTTCCGAAGGGCGATCCGCAGATCGCGATCATCGCGTCGCTTGCGACGTACGGCGTGGGTTATGTCGCACGGCCGATCGGCGCCGTGTTGCTGGGCCACTGGGGTGACACGCACGGCCGCAAGACCGTGCTGATCCTCTGCATGTTCCTGATGGGCTTTTCCACCATTGCCGTCGGCCTGCTGCCGACCTATGACCAGGTCGGCCTGTGGGCACCCGCGCTGCTGGTGGTGCTGCGCCTGATCCAGGGCTTCGCGGTGGCCGGCGAGATTTCCGGCGCGAGTTCGATGATCCTGGAGCACGCGCCGTTCGGGCGCCGCGGCTTCTTCGCGAGCTTCACGCTGCAGGGCGTGCAGGCCGGGCAGATCATGGCGGCCGCTGTGTTCCTGCCGCTCGCGCACTACATGGACAAGGACGCCTTCAATGCCTGGGGCTGGCGCATTCCGTTCCTGCTGAGCTTCATCGTCATTGTGGCCGGCTACATCATCCGCAAGGAAGTGGAGGAGACGCCCGCCTTCGCCGAAGTCGAGAAGAGTGCAGCGGTGCCGAAGGCGCCGGTGATCCAGGCCGTGACCGAGAGCTGGCGCGACATGCTGAGGGTGCTGCTGTGCTCCCTGATGAACGTGATTCCGGTGGTCGCGACCATCTTCGGTGCCGCCTATGCGGTGCAGCCGGGCTACGGCATCAACTTCGAGAAAGACATCTACCTCTGGATTCCGGTGATGGGCAACATCCTGGCCGTGATCGTGATCCCGTTCGTGGGCAACCTGTCGGACAAGGTCGGCCGCCGCCTGCCGATCATCGTCGGCGCCCTCGGTTCGGGCCTGCTGTCGTTCGGCTACCTGTACGCGATCAGCATACACAACGTGCCGCTGGCCATCGTGATGTCGCTGCTGATGTGGGGCGTGGTCTACCAGGGCTACAACGCCGTGTTCCCGAGCTTCTATCCGGAGATGTTCCCCACGCGCACCCGCGTCTCGGGCATGGCCATTTCGCAAAACATCGGCACCGCGATCACCGCGTTGCTGCCGGCGCTGTTCGTGGCGGTCGCGCCTCCCGGCGCCGCCAACATCCCGCTGGTGGTCGGTGCCATCACGCTGGCGATCTGTGCCATTGCCGCTGTCTCGGCGTGGACCGCGCGCGAAACCTACCGCGTGCACATGAACGACCTGGGCAAGCCCGAAGCGGTGCCGGTGGACAAGCCCGAGTACGACCGCCTGCGCGAGCAGACGCTGGTGGACGCACGCCTGGCCAAGGCAGCCGCCTGAAGACCTTGCGCGCGCCAAGGGCGTCGGCGCCATGAAGAATGGCGCCCATGACCTCTCACCTGAAGATCGATTTCGTTTCCGATGTCTCCTGCCCCTGGTGCGCCGTCGGCTTGAGTTCCCTCGAGGCGGCGCTCCGGCGTGTGGCGCCGGACGTTACGGCGGAGCTGCATTTCCAGCCCTTCGAGCTGAATCCGCAAATGCCGCCCGAGGGCCAGGACACCTTCGAGCACCTGAACCAGAAGTACGGCTCCACGCGCGAGCAGCAAGCGCAGTCGCGCGAGATGATCCGCCAACGCGGGGCCGAGGTGGGTTTCGATTTCAGCCCCGAAGGCCGCCCGCGCGTCTACAACACCTTCAACGCCCACCGCTTGCTGCACTGGGCCGAACTCGAAAGCCCCGCCAAACAGGCGGGACTCAAGAAGCTGCTGCTGAAGGCCTACTTCACCGACCGGCAGAACCCGTCGGATCCTGACGTGCTGGTTCGCGCGGCCACCGAGGCCGGGCTCGATGCGGCGCGCGCCCGAGAGATCCTGACGAGCGACGAGTTCGCCGCCGAGACCCGCGAGCGCGAACGCATGTACATCGATGCAGGCATCCACTCGGTGCCCGCGATCATCATCAACGACCAGCACCTGATTTCCGGCGGCCAGCCGGTCGAGGTGTTCGAGCGGGCGCTGAAGCAGATTGCGGGTGCGGAGCCGAGTGCGGTCGCAAGCGCCTGAGTCGACCCGCGGTTTCGGCCTGATGCGAAGCTGACCGCCAGCTTTACCTGACGGGCGGCGTTGAACGGTCAACCGGGCCTGCCTTGCGCGGGTTGATCGGTTCATGATGAGTCCCATGCTGCATCTTGGCCGTCTTTGCATGGTGTCGGCCGCCATGGCGTTGGCGGCCTGCACAACCGGGTCGCCTCGGACGGACCCACCTCCGCTGACGGCGCTGAACCGTGTGGCCGACAACCCGGCCACGCAGTTGCAGTGGCTCGACCGCGTGACCTGGGGGGCGAACGCCAGCAGCCAGGCCGAACTGTCCCGCACCGGCCTCGCGCGCTGGATGGGCGACCAGCTCAAGCCGCAACCGTTGCCATTGCCGCCCGCGGCCCAGGCGCAGATCGACGCGATGACCCTCTCGCGTACGCCGCTCGATCAGCTCGTCATCGGCCTCGAGGCCCAGCGCAAGGCCGCCGATGCGCTGCCCGACGAAGAGCAGAAGAAGGCCGCGCGGCAGGCCTACCAGCAGCAACTCAATGGGCTGGTCCGCGAGGCCCAGCAGCGCTTCGTTCTGCGCGCGCTCTATTCGCCGAACCAGCTGCAGGAGCAGATGACCTGGTTCTGGATGAACCACTTCAATGTCAATCTGCGCAAGGGCAACATCCGCGCGCTGGTCGGCGACTATGAAGAGAACGCCGTCCGGCCGCATGCGCTCGGCAAGTTCCGCGACCTGCTCGGCGCCACGCTGCATCACCCCGCGATGCTGCGCTACCTGGACAACGCGCAGAACGCAGCCAACCGCATCAACGAGAACTACGCGCGCGAGCTGATGGAACTGCACACGCTGGGCGTGGGCGGCGGCTATTCGCAGGCCGACGTGCAGGAGCTGGCGCGCGTGCTGACCGGCGTGGGCGTGAGCCTGCAGCCCGCCGATGCGCCGCCGCCGAACGTCCGGCCGGCGGTGCGTGCCGGCTACGTGCGCCAGGGCTTGTTCGAGTTCAACCCGAACCGCCACGACTACGGCCCCAAGACACTGCTGGGCCAGCCGATCCTGGCGCGCGGCCTGGCCGAAGCCGACGAGGCGCTCGACCGCCTGGCGCGTGCGCCGGCCACCGCGCACTTCATCTCGCGCAAGCTTGCGGTGTACTTCGTGGCGGACGAGCCGCCGCCGGCGCTGGTCGACCGCATGGCCGCCGCTTTCACGCGCAGCGATGGCGATATCGCGGTCACGCTGAAGGCGCTGTTCGAATCGCCGGAGTTCGCGGCTTCGCTGGGCCGCAAGTTTCGCGACCCGGTGCACTATGTGATGGCCGGCGTGCGGCTGGCGTATGACGACCGGGTGGCACTCAACGTGACCCCGATGCTGAACTGGATCAACCGCATGGGCGAGACGCTGTATGGCCATGAGACGCCCGACGGCTACCCGCTCAACGAGGCGGCGTGGGCCAGTGCGGGGCAGATGAACACGCGCTTCGAAATCGCGCGGGCCATCGGGGCGAATGGTGCGGTGCTGTTCCGCACCGACGACAAGGCGCCGCTCGAGAAGCCTTCATTCCCGCAACTGGCCGAATCGCGCGCGGTCCTTGCGATGCAGGGCGGCCTGAGTGCAGAAACACGCGAAGCGCTCGCAGGGGCGAAGAACCCGCAGGAATGGAACACCTTCCTGCTGGCTTCGCCCGAGTTGATGCGCCGGTGATGGGTTTTCTCTTTCCCGGGAAGGGGAAGGGGCAAGGCACAGGAAAGGACACACGTCATGCAACGTCGAGAACTGTTCAAGCTCATGGCCGCCGCCCCGTTCGCGGGCGCCGCCGGCCAGCTGATGGCCGCGCCCGCCGCCGAAGGCGCCAAGCTGCTGGTCGTGTTCCTGCGCGGTGCCTACGACTGCACCAGCCTTCTGGTGCCGACCGCCAGCGATTTCTACTACGCCTCGCGGCCCAACATCGCCATCGCGCGGCCGGGCGAGCCCAACGGTGCGCTGCCGCTCGACAGCAACTGGGGCCTGCACCCCGCGCTCGCGCAAAGCGTGATGCCGCTGTTCCAGCGGAAGCAGGCGTCGTTCATCGCCTTTGCGGGCACCGACGACCTCACGCGCAGCCACTTCGAAACGCAGGACTCCATCGAGCTCGGCCAGGCGCTCGGCAGGCAGCGCGACTACCGCTCGGGTTTCCTCAACCGGCTGGCTGGCGTGCTCGGCGCGGGGCCGGTGGCCGACGTGTCGCCCATCGCTTTCACGGATCAGCTGCCCATTGCGCTGCGCGGCGATGCCAAGGCCGCGAACATGGCGCTCGCGGGCGCGGCGCGGGCAGGTATCGACGCGCGGCAGAGCCAGGTCATCACCGCCATGTACCGCAACACTCCGCTGGCGCAGCCGGTGGCCGAGGGCTTTCAGGTGCGCGACGAGGTGATGCGCGCGGTGCAGGCCGAGATGGATGCAGCCAGCCGCAATGCCATGAGCGCCAAGGGCTTCGAGCTCGTCGCACGCCGCATGGCATTGCTCATGCGGGAGCGCTTCGACCTCGGCTTTGTCGACGTCGGTGGTTGGGACACGCACGTGGGGCAGGGCGGCGCCAGAGGCTACCTCGCCAACCGCTTCGAGGAACTGGGCCGCGGCGTCGCCGGCTTCGCCCAGGAAATGGGCGATGAGGCCTGGCGCCAGACCGTGGTGGTCGTCATCAGCGAGTTCGGCCGCACCTTCCGCGAGAACGGAAACCGCGGCACCGACCATGGCCACGGCACTGTCTACTGGGTGCTCGGCGGCGGCCTCTCGGCACAGGCCGGCGGGCGCGTCGTGGGCGAGCAGCAGGCGCTGTCGCAGGCCACGCTGTTCCAGAACCGCGACTACCCGGTGCTCAATGAATACCGGGCGGTGTTCGGCGGGCTGTTCAGGCGGATGTACGGGTTGTCGCCGGCACAGCTCGAGCGGGTGTTCGACGGGGTGGCGCCGAAGGAACTGCAGCTGGTCTGATGCTTCCTGGCGTGGCTTGGCCCCGTGGCTTTCCGGTTCGGAATCAAGGCGATCGCGAAGCGCCCATGACAGAAGCCGCCGCGCGCTGGCGCCTTGCAATCAGAACCGCACCCGCAAGGCAAAGGCAGGCGAGCATGGCAAAAGCGGCTCTTGCACCCTGGGTGAACGCGGCGACATCGGCGCCCGAGAGGCCCGAGCCGCCGTTCCTGAGAATCAAGAGCTGCGCGCTGTAGGGCAGGCCGGCCATCGCCACGCTCAGCATGAGGGCGGTTCCGATCATGATCCCCGTGTTCTGCAGCGTCGAGCGCACGCCGTTCGCAATACCCCGGCGCTGGGGCACCACGCTTTGCAGGATCGACACGTTGTTCGGCGTCACGAAGCTCCCGATGCCCAGGCCCAGCATCCATAGGCAGGCGGCCAGTTGCCCGGCGCCGATGGCCGGCCGCAGCATGGCTGCCAGCAGCGCCAGTGCGCTCGCGGCGAGCAGCAGGCCCGCCACGCAGATGGCTTCGGGCGTGAAGCGCCGCATCAGGCTGCCGGCCGTTGGCGCGGCCATCAACATCCCCAGCGCGACCGGCGCAATGCGCATGCCTGCCTCGGACGGTGCCAGGCCCGCGCAGGCCTGGAGATACAGGGCCACGAGCAGCAGGGGCGCAGCCTGCGACATCGACAGCAAAAGGATGCCCGCATAGGCGGTGCGACGCCCCGGGTCCCTGAACAGCGCCGGGTCGACCAGGGGGCTCGCCACGCGCTGCTGCACCCGGGCGAACACGAGGATGGCGCAAAGACCGGCGAGCATGAAGGTCCACACCGGCGTGCTCGCCCAGCCGTGCGCGGCCGCCAGCGTGAGCGCATAGCTCACGCCCCCGATCCCGGCGAGCGACAGCAAGGCGCCGGCCAGGTCGAAGCGCTCGGCCTTGCCGGCCGCCGCGCTCTTCGGCAGCACCCGCCACGACAAGGCCAGCACGCACAGCCCGACCGGCACGTTCAGCATGAAGAGAGCGCGCCAGCCCCACCACGACACGACGAAGCCGCCGGCCAGCGGCCCCGCGACCTGCGCCAGGGCGGCCACCATGGCGAGCACACCGAGTGCGAGGCCTACCCTCTGGCGGCCGAACGCATCGCCCACCAACGCGCTGGCGTTGGCCATGACGCCAGCCGCACCCACGGCCTGGCAGACGCGAAAGACCAGCAGCGCGCCGGTGCTTGTCGCGGCGGCGCAGGCCGCGCACGCGATCACGAAAAGGCCCAACCCCGCGAGAAAGAGCGGCCGCCGCCCCCACAAATCGGCCAGTCTTCCGAAGCTGAGGATGCAGACGGTGCTGACCAGCATGTAGGACAGCAGGATCCAGCTCGCCTGGGCGGGCGAGGCATGCAGGCTGCGCGCCACCGAGGGCAGTGCCACGTTGAGCGCGCTGAGGTTCAGGAAGCACAGGAGCGCACCCAGGCTTGCAACGACGAGCACCGCCCATGCGGCTCTTTCCTCGTCTTCCGTCACCGCTTCATTCATCGCTCTTGAAGCCCGAAGCCTTGACGATGGGGCGCCAGTACGCGCGGTCTTCGTTCATGGCACGGGTCACTTCGGCGCCGGGCAGCCCCGTCGCCTCGAGCCCCATGCGCTCGAGCTGGCCGCGCACCTGCGGGCTGCGCATCGCGGCCAGGAAGGCCGCCTCGAGCTTTGCGACCACCTCCTTCGGCGTGCCCGCCGGCACGAAGGCGGCATAGGACGCATTGGCGCGGTCGAAGGCGTCGTAGCCGGACTCCTTGAGGGTCGGAACATCGGGCAGCCAGCTCAGCCGCTTCGTCCCCGCGACGCCCAGGATGCGCAGCTTGCCCGAGCGGTGCAGCTCCAGCTGGCTGGCCAGCGCGTCGGCGCCGAGTGGCACGTGGTCGCCGATGATGTCCGTCGCCAGCGGCGCGCCGCCTCGGTAGGTGACGGCCGCGAGCGGCACGCCGATGGACTTCGACAGCTGCCACAGGCTGAAGTGCAGGCCGCCGCCGAGGTTGGTGATGCCCACGCTGGCTTGGGCGGGGTTCTTCTTGACCCACGCGACGTATTCGGGAAGCGTCTTGTACGGCTGGTTCGCGCCAGTGGAAACGACACTGGGCACGTTGGCCAGATGCGCGAGGGGAATGAAGTCCTTGTCGACGTCGTAGTTCAGCCGCGCGTAGGTCATCGGAAACAGCACGAAGGGCGGTGTGGCGCCGATGAGGATCGTGTGGCCATCGGGCCGCGCGGTCTTCACCGCCTCGATGGAAATGCGCGTGGACGCACCGGGGCGGCTCTCCACCAGAACGGGCGCCTTGAGCGAGCCGCGTAGTTCCTCCGCGATGGAGCGCGACAGGTTGTCGAGCGCGCCACCCGGTGGAACACCGATGATGAGGCGCACGGGCGCGTCGTCGGCGTGCGCGCCGGCACCGGCCAGGGCGATCGACGCGCCGAGCACGAGTGTCTTCAGGAACATGGTCATGGTGGCTACCTGCTGGTTGAAAAATTGGAAGAAAAAAGAAAGCTTCAGAAGGCCAGCACAGGCAGCGGATTCGCCGGCCGGTGAGCGGCTTCGAGCGACGCGGCGGCCTGCAGCAGTTGCGCGTCTTCGCGAAAGCGGCCGACCAGCTGCATGCCGATGGGCAGACCATCGCGGTCTGCGCCGCAGGGCAGGCTGATCGCGGGGTGTCCGGTCAGGTTGAACGGCATCGTCCAGGGGAACCAGTTCGCGCGCACCTCGGCATAGGCCGTGCCGTCGATCTCGATGCTGCCGAACAGGTCCTGGTCGATGGGGAGGGCCGTACGCGACAGCGTGGGCGTGAAGATGAAATCGTGCGTCTCCAGCCGCGCCTGCACGTCGCGAAACAACGCAGTCCGCGCGAACATGGCTTGCTGGAATGCGACGCCGTCCACATGCTCGGCCAGCGCCAACTGCTGCAGCAGCGACGGACTCATCCGGTCGCCGTGCGCCTCGGCCATGGGGGCGAAGCGGCCGCGCCAGCTCGTGTGGTTGATCACGCGCCACACAGGCTCGACGTCGAAGCCTTCGCCGGACATCGGCACCAGCTCGGCGCCCATCGATTGCAGGGTTGCGAGAGCGGCCTCGAAGGCGGATGCGACGTCCGCGGCAATCGGCCGACCCGCGGGCGCCGCACAGAAAAGAATGCGCTTGCCGCAAAGATCGCCGCCCGCCTGCAGATCGTCGAAGTAGCGCTGGGCCGGCACGCCCAGCGACCACGGGTCCGACCCGTGCGCGCCTGTCATGGCTTGCAGCATCAGTGCCGTGTCGGCCACGTTGCGCGTGGTGGGCGTCACGTAGGTGTAGTTGCCGAACGCGTCCTGCACCTGGCTGTGGGGCACCACGCCCAGGCTTTGCTTCAAGCCGACCACGCCGTTGCACGCGGCCGGAATGCGCGTCGAGCCGCCGCCGTCGGTGGCAATCGCGAGCGGTGCGATGCCCGCCGCCATCGACGCCGCCGCGCCGCCGCTGGAGCCGCCGCTGGTGCGCGACGCATTCCACGCGTTGCGGGTGCTGCCGAACAGCGGCGCATCGGTCAGGCACTTGGCGCCGAATTCGGACGAGGTCGTCTTGCCGATGAGGATGGCGCCGGCGTCGCGCATTCGCGCCACGGCCACCGCGTCTTTCGCGGGCACATGATCGCGGTGCAGCAGCGAGCCGTAGGTGGTCCGCACGTTCGCCGTGTCGACGATGTCCTTCACCGTGAAGGGCAGGCCATGCAGCAGGCCCGAAGCCTCGCCGCGCATGAGCGCCTGTTCGGCTTCCCGGGCCTGCTGCAGCGCCTGCTCATGGCACAGCGTGATGAAGCAGTTCAGGTGCGGCTGCAGCGCATCGGCGCGGCGCAGCACCGCTTCGACGATCTCCACCGGCGAGAGCTCGCGCTGCGCGACCAGCCTGCGCATGGTTGTTGCAGGCATCTCGCAGATCTCGGACTTCGGAAGGACGGGAAATTCTTTCATGCGCAAATGATTGATGCGCCGCCACATGGCGTCCAATACTGTTTTCTTGAAAAGGCATATGCACAGCGTATGGCTACACCAGACCTTCGAACCCTTCGCTATTTCGTGGCCGTTGCCGAGGAGCGCAGCGTCGGCAAGGCCGCGCGCCGGCTCAACATGGCGCAGCCGCCGCTGTCGGTGCACATCAAGAACCTCGAGGCGGCCCTGGGCACGCCGCTCTTTCGAAGGGCGCCGCACGGCATGGAAATTACCGATGCGGGCAATGCGCTGTTCCGGCGCGCGAAAGAGGCATTGCTGCTCGCCAACGAAGGCTTCGACGCGGCCCGCGCCGTCGGCTCGGGCCGCCGGGGCCGGCTCACCATCGGCACGATGGTCGTGCTGTCCTACCTGGTGCTGCCTCGGCTGGAAAACGAATTGCGGCGCAGGTTGCCGGAGGTGGAAATCCAGTATGCGGAGCTGAACGCCGTCAACAACATTGCGGCCCTCACCAACGCCGACGTGTCGGTGGCGATCTGCATTCCTCCCATTGCGCAGGCGGGCATTTCGGCCGAGCGCATCGGCAGCCAGCCCTTGATGCTCGCGGTGCGCACCGACTCACCGCTGGCGCGCCTGGCCAGCATTCCGCTGGCGCGGCTCTCGGGCCTGCCGCTCATCGGGTTGCCCGTGCCCGAGGGCGACGTCGACAAATCGGTCATCGCCTCGCTGCTGCGGCGGCACGACGTCAGCATGCCGATCGCGCAGCGGGTCGAGACGATGATGTCGGCACTGGCGCTGGTGCTGGCGGGGAAGGGCGTGGCGATATTGCCCGCCTGCGCGCAGATCGGTCGGCCGCCGGGCGTGGTGTTCAGGCCGTTGCGCAATGTCGATGCGCGGATGGAGATTGCGGCTTGCTGGCGCAGCGATTGGGACAGTCCGTTGATCGAGCCGTTTCTGGCTTGTGCGCGGGCGTCGCTGGAAGAGCCGATGTAGATGAACGGCCTGTCTGCCTTCGGATCTGGACTTTCGCCGACATCGTCGACGACATCCGCAAGGTTTCAGTACAACTCGATGGTCTGGCGCAGCAAGCCTGATTGCTCGGCACTTGGCCCGACGAGGATCTCGACTTCGCCCGCCTGGAACAAGGGCTGCAGGTCCGGCCCCAGGTAGCGTAACTCGGCCGCCGGCAGCTCCAGATTCACCGAGCCGGCCTCACCAGGCATCAATCGCAGCTTCGCGCAGCCCTTGAGTTCCAGCAAGGGCCGGGTGACACGGCTCAGCTTGCCGCGAACGAACAGGAACACGGTCTCCTCAGCCTCGCGCACGCCGACGTTGCGCAGTTTGACGCTGACCTTCAGCGTGTCCTGCTCGCACACGCGCTGCGGCTGGACCTGAAGCTCGTCGTAGATGAACCGGCCGTAAGTCAAGCCGTGGCCGAAGGCATACAGCGGCGTATTTTCGACGTCCTGGTACTTGCTCGTGAAGTAGTCGGCCGGATTGATCGGCCGGCCGGTGGGACGCTCGCCGAAGTGGATCGGCACCTGCCCGACGGCGCGCGGCCAGCTCATCGGCGTGCGGCCGCTTGGCGTTGCCCGGCCCGTGACCACGTCGGCAATCGCATGGCCGGCTTCGATGCCGAGGAACCATGCAGCCAGCAGCGCATCGGCGTGTTCGGCCAGCCAGGGAACGACGAGCGGGCGGCCCGAGAACAGGACGACGACGACAGGAATGCCGAGCGCGTGTGCACGTGCCATCACCGCTTCGGCCAGAACCTGTTGGCGGCCGGGGAGCGCGGGCGTGGCGCGGCTCGCCGCCTCGCCGCTCATCGTGGCACGCTCGCCCAGGCACAGCAGGACGGCGTCGGTGCCGTCGCACAGCAGGGCGGCAGCTTCGATGCCGCTGTCGTCGTCACTCTCGATGGCGACGCCCGGTGCATGGCGTATGTCGGTCTGCGGCAGCGCGGCGCGCAAGCCGGCAAGCACGCTGACGGCCGGCTCGTGTTCGCCGGCACCCCACCACGGGCCTTTCATCTCGGTGCTTGCGTCGGCCAGCGGGCCGATGACACACAGTGCCTTCGGTGCAGCAGGCAAGGGGAGGGTGTCCCGCTCGTTCTTGAGCATGACGATGGCCTTGCGCGCGGCGTCGCGCGACAGCGCGTGCCGCTCGGCGACAACCGTTGGGGGTTCCGGCGTCGCGCCGCGGCGGTAGGGGTCGTCGAACAGGCCGAGCTGCTCCTTGAGCCGCAACACGCGGCGCACGCTGGCGTCGATCTCTTCGATCGTCACCCGTCCCTGCTCGAGGGCGATCGGCAAACCCTTGCGATACGCGTCGGCCATCATGTCGATGTCGACGCCGGCCTTCAGCGCCAGTACCGCGGCATCGGCGAGATCGGCCGCGACGCCATGCTTGATCAATTCCGCGATCGCGTTGTAGTCGCTGACGATGACGCCGTCCCAGCCCATCTCGCCGCGCAGCCAGTCGCGCAGCAAGGGGATGTGCGCCGTCATCGGCACGCCGTTGAGATCGGTGAAGGCGGGCATCAGCGTGGCGACGCCGGCGCGGACCGCTGCTGCGAAGCCCGGCAGATGGACCTCGCGCAAGGTTCGCTCGGAGATGTCCACGGCGGCGTACTCCCGCCCCGCGTTGACTGCGCCGTAGGCGACGAAATGCTTCGCACAGGCGGCCAGCGATTCGGCCGAAGACAGGTCGGCCCCCTGGAAGCCGCGCACCTTGGCCTCTGCGATGCGTGCGTTCAGCCAGGGGTCTTCGCCGGGTCCCTCGGCGGTGCGGCCCCAGCGTGGATCGCGCGACACATCGAGCATCGGCGCGAAAGTCATCGCCAAGCCGTCGGCAGCGGCTTCGCGGGCGGCCTCGCGCGCCGTGCGCTCCCAGAGGTCTTCGTCGAAGGTGCCGGCTTCGGCAAGCGGAATCGGAAAGAGCGTGCGATGGCCATGAATGATGTCCAGGCCGATCAGCAGCGGAATGCCCAGCCGTGACTTCTCGACGGCCAGCCGCTGCATCTCGTGCGTGGGGCCGGCGCCGACCATGTTCAGCAGATTGCCGACAGTGCCGTCGATGATCGACTGCGTGGAGTCCCCCGCGAGCACCGGCCCGGTGACCGTGTAGCTGGAGGCAGTCATCGTCAGTTGACCCAGCTTTTCGGCTAGCGTCATCCGGGCCATGAGGGTATCGATGCGGCTCATCAGGGATTGCGAATAGAACCCAAGGGCCTTAATGATGGCATGCTGCGGGCGGAGAGCATCGGCCGCGTTGCGCTGCCGACAATTCGGTGAAACCAAACGTGTTACCGAGACGACAACGAAAGGAGCCCTTCGTGCTGAAGGATGACAGGAACCCGAGGGCACTTGCAGCCCTGCCCGATGAAGCCTTGCTCGACGCCGTGCAGCGGCAGACCTTCCGCTACTTCTGGGACGGTGCGGATGCCGTCAGCGGCCTGGCGCTCGACCGCCGCACGCTCGTGGCGGCCACGGGCCAAGACCTGGCCGACGAGAGGGTCGCGATCGGCGGCACGGGCTTCGGCATCATGGCCTTGATCGTCGCGGTGGAGCGCGGCTGGGTCACGCGCGACGCGGCGCTGGAGCGCCTGGGGCGCATGCGGGACGCCCTCATGCGCGCCAAGCGCTACCACGGCGCCTTCCCGCACTTCATGGACGGGGCGAGCGGCGCGACGATCCCGATGAGCCCGAAGGACGACGCCGGCGATCTGGTCGAGACCTCGTTCCTCTGCATGGGCCTGCTCTGCGCTCGCCAGTATTTCAGCGAGGACACGGCTGCGGCGCGCCGGTTGCGCGCCGACATCGACACGCTGTGGCACGAGGTCGAATGGAACTGGTTCACCCAGGGCGGGCGTGACGTGCTGTACTGGCACTGGAGCCCGAACCACGGCTGGGCGATGAACCATGAGGTGCACGGCTGGAACGAGTGCCTGATCACCTACTTCCTGGCGGCGGCCGCGCCGCGCCATGCGATCGATCCGAAGGTCTACCACCGCGGTTTCGCCTCCGGCCCGGACTTTCGCAACGGCCACTCGTACCAAGGCATCGAACTGCCGCTGGGCCCGCCGAACGCCGGCCCGCTGTTCTTTGCGCACTACTCGTTCTGCGGCCTCGATCCACGCGGCCTGAAGGATCGCTACGCCGACTACTGGGATCTCAACACCCGCCACGTGCGGATCAACCGCGCCCACTGCGTCGCCAATCCGCGGGGCTACCCGGGCTATGGGGAATCGTGCTGGGGCCTGACCGCGAGCGACGACCCCGATGGTTATCTCGCGCACGATCCGAACAACGACAACGGCACCATCTCGCCGACGGCCGCACTGGCCAGCCTGCCGTACGCGCCGGCCGAGGTGATGCGGGTGCTGCGGCATTTCCTCACCGCGCACGGCGAGCGGCTGTGGAGAGACTACGGCTTTGTCGATGCATTCTGCGAGCAGCGAGGCTGGTTCGCAGACACCTACCTTGCCATCGACCAGGGCCCGATCGTCGTGATGATGGAGAACCATCGGACGGGTCTTCTGTGGAAACTGTTCATGAGCGTGCCCGAAGTTCAGGCCGGGTTGCGCGCCCTGGACTTCAGCAGCCCGCATCTGGGGTCGCCTGCACCGTGACCTTCAGCGTGGCGAGCCAGCCGGATCCGGCGTTCGAGTCCTGGCTCGAAACGCAGCTGCGCCATTCGGCGACGGCGATGCTGTCCAGCATCTCGCCGGTGTCGGTCGTCAAGCACCGGCCGGGCTTCGGCCAGACCGTGCGGCCGATCGTCGGCGCCATCGTGGCCTCGCCGGTCCTCGCCGACTACAACCCGGACCCGGACTACTTCTTTCACTGGTTCCGCGATTCCGCCGTCGTCATCGATGCATTGCGCCTGCTCTACGCCGAAGGGCGCATCGGCGACGAAGCCCTGCAGCACCTGCGGGACTTCATCCGCTTCAGCCTGGACTTGAACCGGCTCGACGGCCGCGCGGCTGCCGCGGTGGAGGACCGCAGCGCGTGCGTGGCCCCCGAGCTCTTGCAGTACCTGCGCGAGGACCATGACCTTGCGACAGCTTTCGGCGACCTGGTGGCCGCCGAGACACGGGTGAACCCCGACGGCACGCTCGATGTCTGCCGATGGAATCGCCCGCAGCACGACGGTGCGCCGCTGCGCGCGCTGGCGCTGCTGCGCTGGTCGGCCGGCGGGCACCTCGACGCGGCGCTGCTGGCGGAAGCCTCCGAGCTGATCCGCTTCGATATCGATTTCACGCTGCGTCGCTGGCGCGAGCCGTCATACGACATCTGGGAGGAGGAGCTCGGCCACCACTACTACACGCTGCGCGTCTCGGCGGCCGCGCTGGCCGAAGGCGCGGCATGGCTGGATGGCTTGGGCGACGCGGCGCAGGCGCAGGCGCAGCGCTGCCGTGAGGAGTCGCGCGCGGTGCTGCGCCTGCTCGACGACTACTGGGTCGATGAACGAGACGAGCGGTCGGTCGATCGCGACGCCACGCGCGGCTATTACCGTTCACGTGCGCTGGCGGACGGCCAGCCCAGTCCGAAGGCGCTGGACATCGCGGTGATCCTGTCGGCGATCCACAGCCTCGGCGACGAAGCCGCGCATGGACCGGCCGATCTGCGCATGCAGGCTACGCTGGCGCGCCTGGACGCGCTGTTCGACGCGGCCTATCCCATCAACCACGGCCGCGACGCAGGCCGTGGCGCGGCGATGGGCCGGTATGCCGGCGACGTGTACTACTCAGGCGGCGCGTACTACTTCTCGACGCTCGGCGCCGCCGAGTTCTGTTTCCGCGCCGCGGCGGCGATGGGCGGCGATGCACGCCATTGGCTGGACTGCGGCGACGCCTATCTCGCCACCGTGCGCGCGTACACGCCGGCCGGCGGTGATCTGTCGGAACAGTTCGACCAGCGCAGCGGCGCGCAGACCTCGGCAAAACAACTGGCCTGGAGCCACGCCGCTTTCATTTCGTGTGTCTCGGCGCGCCACATCGCGGCCGGCGCTTGCCTGGCGCCGCGCGGGCGATGAGCGCGAGGCCCGGGAACCGCCTCGAGCCGGCTGCAAGGACCGGTTTCTTCCGCCAGGTCAGCGAGCTGCTCGGCGCCTTGCGCCTGTCCCCGGTCGCGACAACGCTTGTGGCGCTGATGAGCGCAATCGTCGTGGTCGTCGCGCTCACGGCGTACGGGCAGATCGAACTCAACAGCTGGAACAAGCCGTTCTACGATGCGATCTCGCGTCGCGACCTGGGCGAATTCGTCACGCAGGTCGGCGTTTTTGCGGTGATTGCGGGCGCGCTGCTGGTCTTGAACGTGGCGCAGAGATGGCTGGCCGAAACCTTGCAGCTGAAGCTGCGCGAGGCCGTGGTCAGTGACCTCGTGGGGCTGTGGCTGCAGCCGCGCCGGGCGTTCTGGCTCCAGGCCAGCGGCCCGATGGGGGCCCACCCCGACCAGCGCATGCACGACGACACGCTGAAGCTGTGCGATCTGTCGGTCACCCTCGGCGTAGGCCTGTTGCAGGCAGCGATGCTGTTCGGCAGCTTTGCGAGCGTGCTGTGGGTCCTCTCCAAGGACTTCAGCCTTTTCTTCGACGGCAAGGACCACGTGCTGCCGGGCTTCATGCTGTGGGCGGCCATCGCCTATGCGGTCGCCGGTTCGCTGGTCACCTACTGGGTCGGCAACGGCCTGATCTCGCGCAACGCCGAGCGCTACGCGCGCGAAGGCGAATTGCGCTTCTCGCTGACGCGCATCAACGAGCATCTCGACGGCATCTCCCTGGCTGGCGGCGAGGCCGACGAGAAGCGCCGCGTCGCCATGCATTTCGGCGACGTCCTGCGCGCCACATCGCGCGTGGTGCTCGGGCTGACCAACCTGACCTGGGTCACCGCGGGCTTCGGCTGGGTCACCATCATCGCGCCGACGCTGGTGGCCGCGCCCCTCTACTTCTCGGGGAAGGTTTCGTTCGGCGGTTTGATGATGGCTGCCGCGGCCTTCACGCAGGCGCAGTCGTCGCTGCGCTGGTTCGTCGACAACTTCAGCATCATTGCCGACTGGCGCGCCACGCTGCTGCGCGTCGCCGACCTGCGCCGGATGCTGGCGTCCGATCTGGAGGCACAAGCAGGCGGCAGCCGCATTGCCTACGAGGAGGGCGAAGCCGGGGCGCTCGCGATCGAAGCGCTCGAGGTTCGTTCCTGGACCGGCCACGACCGGCTGGACACCCCGGAGCTCGTCGTGCACCGCGGCCAGCGCGTCCTGGTTCTCGGCACACCGGGCACCGAGAAGACCTTGCTGTTCCGGGCGCTCGCGGGCCTCTGGCCCTGGGGCGCCGGCACGGTGCGCCGGCCCGCCGGCGAGACGATCCACTACATGCCGCGCGGCACGCCCTACATTCCCCGCGGCACGCTGGCCGAAGTGCTGTCGTATGCGATGGAGCCGTCGACCTACCCGAGGGAAGCCATGGTGGCCGCACTGGCGAGCGTGGGCCTCCAGCGCCTGGAACCCTTGCTCGACAGGACGGGTCGCTGGGAGAGCGACCTCAGCATGGACGAGCAGTTGCGCCTGGGCTTCGCCCGCGTGGCGCTGCAGGCACCGTCCTGGCTGGTGATGGACGAGGCCTTCGGCGCGTTCGACGACGACACGCTCGAACTCGTCATCGACGTGCTGGGCAAGCTCACGCACACGGGCATTGTCCATATAGGCTCGGCCGGAGAAGCGCACGACCGGCTGTTCACGCAGGTGGTGCGTCTGGTGAAAGCGCCGAGCGCCGCGACCGAGGAGCAGCGACCATGAGACACCGCGAGTCGACCTTCAGCCGTGCGCGCCGCGTTCTCACGCGGCTGGTTCTTGCGCTGCCCGTGTGGTCAACCTGGTCTTGGGCGGCGGATTTCGGCTTCCGGCCACCGCGCGACCCAGACGATGCCACCGCGGCGGACCTGATGCGAGATCTGGCCGAGCGCATCCTGCCGGTGTACCAGGAGGCGGACACCGATGTCTTCCTGGCCAACCTGACCGCCCTGCAGATCGTCAGCGGCGCCTACCGTGCAGCCTCCGACAGCAGCGGATCCCTGCGCAGCCGCCGCCAGGGCAAGCCGTTCGACGACCTGGTCCAACGCGCGATCCTCGACGGCATTTATGCGCGTGCGCGCGCACTCGAAGCGGACGGGCGCCTCGGCTTCGCCGAAGCCTACGCGCGCGCATTCCAGGAATTGGTGTCGCCGCTGGACAACCTGCAAGCACAGGCCATCATGTCGCGGCTCGAAATCCCAGCGGCGGCGTACAGGGAGCCGCTGCGCCAAGCTTTCGATCTGTGGCGCGCGAAGGGCAGCCTCCCGGAGGCCGATGCGCTGGCGCTCGTGCGGACCTGGCATTCGTACCAGTCGCGCCGCAGCTTCGGTGCGCTGCTGCCCGAACTGTTCGCGGCGGAAAACCGCGCCCGCTACGTGGCAGAGGGCGACGTCACGATTCCCGTGCGCGGGGGTGTCATCCATGCGAGCCTGGTTCGGCCCGGCCGCACCAGTGACGCTCTGCCGACGCTGCTGCGCTTCACGCTCGACCCCGCCGAGGACGACGCCCAGCGCAGCGCCGCCAAAGGCTACGTCGGCGTCACGGCGTACGTGCGCGGACGCACGCCCGACGGCAACGGCGCCGTATGGCCGTTCGTCCGCGACGGCGAAGACGCCGCCGCGGTCATCGACTGGATTGCCCGACAGGCGTGGAGCGACGGCCGCGTCTGCATGATCGGCGACGGCTACTCCGGCTACGCCGCCTGGGCTGCCGCCCGCTTGAGACCCGCGGCGCTCAAGGCCATCGCCACCATCGCGCCGATGGCGCCGGGCATCGACTTCCCGATGGCGGGACAGATCTTCCGCAACGCCATGGTCCGCTGGGCGCAGGAGCATGCGAATGCCGAGCCGCTTCGGGCTGACGCAGACGCCAGCCCGGATGCGACATGGCAGGCACTCGACGCGCGCTGGTATCGGGGCAATCGCCCTTACTGGGACATCGACCGCGTCCTGATCGGCAAGCGCAGCCGGCTGATTCGCACCTGGCTGACGCACCCCAGCCACGATCGCTACTGGCAGAAGTTCCTGCCGTCGGCGCAGCAGTTTGCGCGCATCGACATCCCGGTGCTCAGCTTCGCCGGCTACTACGGCGCCGACGCCGGCGCGCTCTACTTCCACGACGAGCATCGCCGCAATCGGCCACAAGCCGACACGACGCTGCTGCTCGGTCCCTACGATGCAGCCTCGATCCGGCTCGGCACCGCGCCGACGCTGCGCGGCTACACGCTGGACCCCGTCGCACGCGTCGACCTGCCCGAGCTCCGCTTGCAATGGCTCGACCACGTCCTGAAGGGCGCGAACAAGCCTTCCCTGCTGATGGACCGCGTCAACTACCAGGTGATGGGTGCGGACCAGTGGCGCCATGTGCCGACGCGGGACGCGCCGCAGCGCACCGGACTGCGCTTCTACCTCGACACCCGCGAGCGCGACGACCCGCACCGCCTGTTGGCGTCGCCGTCCGAAGGCGGTGGCAGTGCGCGGCTCTCCGTCGATCTCGCCGATCGGCGTGACGTGCGCATCCCGTGGCCGGACGCGCTGCGCGTGAAGCAACTGCCGACGCGCAACGGCTTGAGCTTTGTCAGTGAGCCGCTCTCAGAGGACATCGAGATCTTCGGCAGCTTGCGCGGCGTGTTCGACATCACGCCCTCGCGGCAGGACGTTGACTTCAGCGTCTCGCTCTATGAGCAGACGGACAGCGGCGAGTACCAACTGCTGTTCGATCCCTACGACTTCCGCGCCAGCTACGCAGGCCACCGGGTGCGCCGCAGGCTTCTTCGGGCCGGCGAGCGCCAGCTGCTTGCGTTCACCGCCGAACGCGTGACGGCTCGCAGGCTTGCGGCGGGCAGCCGCATCGTGCTGCTGATCGCCCTCAACAAACGACCCGACCGGCAGATCAACTACGGCAGCGGCAAGGACGTGAATTCGGAGACCGTTGCAGACGCCAAGTGGCCCGTGCGCGTGCGCTGGCATGCCCGCAGCTACATCGAAATCCAGACCGGCAAGCCTTGATGGCTCATCGTGTCGTCGGACTCTTGTCGTTCACGGTGCCGACAATGACGCCTTCGTAGGGCGCCAGCACCAGAGGCTCCTCGATGAACTCGGCCCGCGCCGGGTCGGTCGATGCCAGCACGATCGCCTCGCGCGGCATCAGTGCCGGCGAGATCGGCGCCGGGGTGGCGCCAAAGTTGAGCAGCACCACGAGCCGCCGTCCCTCCCAGTTGCGCGCATAGGCGAGCACCTCGCCCTCGGCCTCGGCCTCGAGCGCTTCATGGCTGCCCCGGTTCAGCGCAGGCTCGGCGCGGCGCAACGCGATGAGGCGCCGGTAGAGCGCCAGCATCGACCCTGCGTCGCGTGATTGCGCTTCCACATTGTTCGTGGGCCAGTCGGCTGCCAGGCGCAGCCACGGCGTACCGGTCGTGAAGCCCGCGTTCTCCCTGGCGCTCCACTGCATGGGTGTTCGCTCCGGGTCGCGGCCCAGGCCCATACCGGGCTTGTTCTTCTCGAACGGGTCCTGCACTTCATCGGCGGGAATGGGGACGTCCGTCATGCCGATCTCGTCGCCGTAGTAGAGCGTTGGCGTGCCGCGCAGCGTGAGCAGCAGCATGGCCGCGAGCCGCGCCATCCGGGGCCCGACGCGGCTCACAATGCGCGACCTGTCGTGATTGCCCAGCACCCAGTTCGGCTGGGCGCCGGCGGGCAGGGCGGCTTCGTAGTCGCGCACGAAGCGGTCGATGTGCGCTGCCTGCCACTCGGTCGCGATCAGCTGAAAGTTGAAGGGCAGTTGCACGCCTTCGAGCACACCTTCGGCATTGAGTCCGTAGTAGGCGACCAGGCGCGTGAGCGGCAGGTAGAGCTCGCCGATCAGCACGCGCGACGAGCGCGCGTCGCTGAACGCGTCGACCACCCGGCGCATTTCGGCCACGATCGGCTGCACCTCCGGCAGGTCTGTGTTGTAGAGCATCAACCAGCGAAAGAACGGGTCCTGGCCTTCGGCGAAGTCCGGGTTCGGCGGGTTGTCGCGGAACTGCGCGTCCTTGATGATCTGGGAGAGCACATCGACGCGGAATCCGTCGACGCCGCGCCGCAGCCAGAAGCGCAGCACCTCGTACATCGCGGCCCGCACGTCGGGGTTGCGCCAGTTGAGGTCGGGCTGTTCCTTCAGGAACGAATGGCCGTAGTACTGGCCGGTGGCCGGATCGAAGGTCCAGGCCGGGCCGCCGAAATTGCTGAGCCAGTTGTTGGGCGGCCCGCCGTCCGGCGCCGGGTCGCGCCAGATGTACCAGTCACGCCGCGGATCGCTGCGGGCGCTGCGGCTCTGCACGAACCACGGATGGCGGTCCGACGTGTGGTTGGGCACGAAGTCCAGAATGAGCTTGAGCCCTCTTGCGTGGGCCTCCTGCACCAGCGCATCGAAGCCGGCCAGCGTACCGAACTGCGGATCGATGTCGCAAAAATCGGAGATGTCATACCCGAAGTCGGCCATCGGCGAGGGATAGATCGGCGAGATCCAGACGGCATCGACACCGAGCGAGACCAGATGATCCAGCCGGGCACGGATTCCGTCGAGGTCTCCAATGCCATCGCCATCGCTGTCCTGGAACGAACGCGGATAGACCTGATAGACGATTCCGTGCTTCCACCAGTCGTCGGCTGACATGTTGATCCCTTCATGGTCGGTTTCGAGCGGGTCATTGTCTTCATAAAGCGTGCGGCGCATCAGCTTGCGATAGTCCGCGCATGGCCCACAACCAGACATTCGTTGCCGCCGCGGAAATCCCAAACTCGAAGGCCGCTCTCGCAGAAGTTGATTCACTTGGTCTCGCACGGGCAAGCGCGGCAGATCTCGAATCTGAGCGGCGATGACTGTTCATCGCGCTTTCGTCAGAAGGCACTCTTGACGACGCCCCCGTCGACGCGAAGGGCGGCGCCCGTGGTCGCTGACGCGAGCGGACTTGCCACGTAGGCCACGAGCGAGGCCACCTCCTGTGGCGAGGCGAAGCGCTTGATCAGCGAGGTCGGTCGAACATGGTCGAAGAACTCTGCCTCGACTTGCTCGAAGCTCTTGTCGCTCGATCGCGCCATGCCCTCCACGAAGTCGCCGACGCCACGCGATTTCGTTGGACCTGGAAGTACGCTGTTGACTGTGATGTTCGTGCCCGCGACCGATTCCGCAAGCCCGCGCGAGACCGCGAGTTGCGCGGTCTTTGTCACACCGTAATGGATCATCTCGGTCGGGATCTGCACCCCGCTCTCACTCGAAATGAAGATGATCCTTCCCCAATTCACTCGCCTCATTTCCGGCAATACCAGGCGTGCAAGGCGGACGCCGCTCAGGACGTTGACGTCGAAGAAACGCAGCCAATCTTCATCGGGAATATCTTCAAAAGCCTTGGCCTCGAAGATGCCCAGATTGTTGACGAGGATGCCGATGCCGGCGTGACGACGCACGGCCTCGTCGGCAGCCTCGGCCCGACTCAGGTCCGCGGCATAGCCGAGAACCGTGCCGTGCGTCTCCGAACGGATGCGATCCACCGCTTCATCGACCGCCGTTTGCGACCTGCCGTTGACGATGACGCTTGCACCCTCTTGGGCCAGCGTGCGCGCGATCGCATAGCCAATTCCTGCGGTGCTGCCACTCACCAGGGCCAGCTTGCCATTGAGTTGAAGGTCCATATTGATTCTCCTTGGTTAGTTTGACGTTGGTGCACTTCGAGTTCTGCTGTTCATTCCATCGGCATGACAGCAGGCGGTGGCCAGTGTCTTTCGATGATGAGGCCCATTTCACGCTAACCCAGGAAGTTGATCAACGCCGGGATGACTTGCGCCGGCGCTTCTTCCATCAGCCAGTGTCCAGAGCCCTTGACGATCACGCCCTGCACGTTGGTCGCAACCATCTTTCCCTGCTCGATCAGGAAGGTTCCGCCGGCCTTTTCACCAGAGAGGACCAGCATCGGCATGGGCAGGGGCGTTTTGCCCAGCTCGGCGAACTCGGCCGCGTCCTGCTCGAAGGCCTTGAAATACTCGAAGCCGGCACGCATTCCCCCGGGCTGTGCATAGGCTTTGGCGTAGAACCGGCGATCGGCTTCGGGCACCGACTGCTTGGGATCGGCCGCAAAGTCGTTCCAGAAATGCTCGAAATAGATACGCTCGCGCCCGCTCACGAGCGCCAGCGGCGTCGTACCGTGGAAATGGAAATGCCAAAGGTCGCGCAGGAGCCAGACGTTCTGCCATTCGCCGATGCCGGGCAGAAAGGCGTCCATGAGCACCACCTTGTTGGTCTCCGAAGGGAACTGCGCGGCGTATGCGTAGGCCACCATCAGGCCGATGTCGTGGCCCACGATGCTGGCGCTGCGGATGCCGAGCGACCGGACGAGCTCATGGATGTCGACGGCCATGTTCTTCTTGCCGTAGCCGGTCTCGGGCTTCGACGAATTGCCGGCTCCCCGGAGATCGGGCACGACCACGGTGTGTGTTCTCGCCAGCAGCGGCATCAGCGGGTTCCACATGTGCCCGGTCTCGGCGTAGCCGTGCAGCAGCACAACGACCGGCCCGCTGCCGCCGATGCGGTAGTGAATGCGGGTGCCGTTGACGTCCGCGCCGCCCGTGCGAAAGCCCGGCACCGCGTCGGCGGCCGGTGCGGCGTGCGCCGCACGACCCATGGTCAGAGCAGCGCCAACAGCGACTGCGCCGGCGATCAGTGCGCGGCGGGTGGGGGCGGGAGGGGTGTCGATCATGGGAACGTCCTTTCGGTCGGTTGGGGGTGAGGCGAATTTATGATTCAGCTTCGCTTTCAAAAAGGTCCCGAAAGTGGTTTACTCATTCAGCTTTGCTGAACGATTGGAGCAGTCCCGATGGACCGTTTGCGTGCGTACGAGGTGTTCGTCACCGTGGTGGCGCGGGGCAGCTTCACCAAGGCGGCCGACGCGCTGGACACCTCTCCGGCCAACGTGACGCGCTACGTCAACGAGTTGGAAGCGCACTTGCGCACGCGGTTGATCAACCGCACCTCGCGCCGCTTGTCGCTCACGGAAGGCGGCGAGGCACTGTTCGACCGGGCAAAGTCGATCCTCGAGGAAGTGGCAGAGACAGAGGCGCTGGCGACCACCGCGTCGCTGCAGCCGCGCGGGCGCCTGCGCATCAACGCGCCACTGAGTTTCGGTAGCTTGGTGCTGGCGCCGCTGTGGCCGAAGTTCATGGCGAAGTACCCCGACGTCGAACTCGACATCGCGCTCATCGACCGCGTGGTCGACATCGTCGAAGAAGGCTACGACCTTGCCATCCGGATCTCGCGGACCACGTCGGGCAACCACATCGCGCGCCGCCTGGGCTGCTCGCCGAATCTGGTCTGCGCCTCGCCCCATTACCTTGCCCTCCATGGAATGCCCCAGGTCCCGGCGGATCTTGCGCGGCATCTGTGCCTGGGCTACACGTACGGCGCCACGTCCGACGAGTGGCAGTTCGCCGGCCCCAACGGAACGCTGGAATCCGTGCGCGTGCGCTGGGCCTTGCGGGCCAACAACGGCGACACCGCCCGTGCTGCGGCGCTCGCCGGTGGCGGCGTCATCTGGCAGCCGCGTTTCGTGATCGGCCAAGACGTACAGGCCGGGCGGCTGGTCGAGGTCATGCCTGGCTACCGCATGCCCCCTATCGACATCCTGGCCATCTACGCAAGCCGCCGCCATCTCAGTGCGAAGGTGCGAGTGATGGTGGACTTCCTGGTAGAAGCTTTTGAAGACTCGCCGCTGGAGAAAGGCGAACTGGCGACGGTTGGCAAGTGAGCTGCTGCCGATCTCCTGCCTGGAGTTGGCGTACTTGCGTTCGCTCTATGAGCCATAGCACGCAGCACGCAGCAGAGACTCTGAACAAAGCGGAGCAGATGCGTTTGCAGCGCCAGCGAGCTTCAGCGCTAACGTTGGCCATCGCGACGGATGAGCAAGCCTCAGGCAACAATCGGCCATGACCGGGCCTTCGCCGCGATCGCTGAATGAACTCTTGCCATCCATGAACATCCGCGAAGCGCGCCCCTTCGATGCGCCAATGATTGCCTCCGTCCTGCAAGAGGCCGCCGAGTGGCTCGCCGGCGATGGTCGGCCGCTTTGGTCGGCAGCCGAAATTGGCCACGAAAGCGTCCTGCGGGACGTGGGCAAAGGTCTCTTCCACATTGCCCGCCAAGGCGAGCAATTGGCTGGCGTCATGAAGTTCGAGTTGGAGGACGCCTATTTTTGGCCCGAGCTCCTGCCGGGCACCTCGGCTTTTGTTCACAAGCTTGCCGTACGCCGCGCATGGGCGAAGAAGGGCGTCTCGACCGCGCTGCTGTCATATGCCCGAACTCGGGCTCGGCAGCTTGGACGTGCTCACCTGCGCCTGGACTGCGTTGCGGACCGGCAAGGGCTGCGTAATCTTTATGAAGGCTTCGGTTTCGCCCTGCACAGCGTCGTTCAGATTGGAGGCTCCTCGTATGCGCGGTATGAACTCCCAACGGCAACCCTGTAGGGATTAGGAGAGGCGCCGACCGGCTAGGGTCGGACGCAGCCAACCATTCAACTGCACCGCCCAATTTCAATGTCCTTGCCTTGCCCGCTCATCGATCGATGCCGACCCCGACCTGGCCAGGCGGGTGGGCAATGTCATTGCGGTGACGCCGACCAGGATGCATGCGAGCCCGAGCCACGCGGTGGGAGCCAGCCGTTCGCCAAGGAACGTCACACCGATGGCCACTCCGATCGGTACCCGCAGGTAGGCCTGCGCGGAGGTCGACATCGGCCCCAGCGTGCGGATGAGCCGGAAGTAGATCGTGAAGGCCAATGCGGTCGAGAGCACCGCGAGCGTCAACACTGCGAGCACCGACTCGGCAGCAGGGGTCAACGTCCAGGGCCTGTCGACTAGCAGGCTGACGGGCAGCAGAACCGCCGCGCCGCTGAGCAGCGAGCCTGCGGCAGGCACCATCGGATCGAGGCCCCTGAACACGCGTCCGAGCGTCGCCGCACAGGCGTAGCAGACGGCTGCTGCCACCAGAGCCAGCTGCGCGAGCAAGGAACCCCCAAGCCCGTCCAACGCTTCGAAACCCACGATCGGGCAAATGCCCGCCAGCCCTGCACCTAAGCCTACCAGCCGCCGCAGTGAAGATTTCTCTGCACCTTGCAAGCCAAGACTGAACAGGAAGATGAAGATAGGCGAAGTCGAGTTGAGGATGGTCGCGAGGCCCGCATCCACGCTGCGTTCGGCCCACGCGATCAGCGTAAAGGGCAGGACGCTGTTGAAGCATGCCTGCAACATGAAACGCCGCCAGCGTGCCGCATCGCGAGACAGCCGTTCGGCGTGGTTTCGAGGATGTTGATGCGCATGGTCCGCCGATGATTGCAAGCAAGAGCTTCCTACACTTCGCTGGCGAGCGAAGCATGCAATGGCAGCCCGTTTGCTCGCACGACGCATGGGCGCCTCGACGTGTGGCGGATTCGAAGTGGACCAACGATCAGGCTGGGCCGCGCTTGAATGCCTCCTTCCGCTCCTGACGCTCCGCATTGAACGACTCGCTCAGCGTCGCGGAAAGTTCTTCCCTGCGCATCTCCTCACCGCATGCCTGGCACATCGGACCCAATCCCGGATCCTTTCCGCACGGAACGTGCGTGTAGCGTATGGCCACCTCTTGCTTGCTGGACTTGCACCAAGTCTCACCCCAGGCGCGAAATGCCAGAAACACGGGGTAAAACCCGGCACCCATATGGGTGAGGTGGTATTCGCTGCGCAGCGGCCTTGTGCTGTACGGCCGGCGTTCAATCATCCCGTCTGATTCGAGTTTCTTCAGCCGATCCGCCAGCATCTGTGGCGTGGCTTTTATCTGTGCCTGGATCTCCTCGAAGCGATGGCTCCCGAGAAACAACTCGCGCAGCACCAGAACCGTCCAGCGGTCACCGACGATTTTCTGAGCCAGCGCGACCGGGCAGACGGTGTCGTCGGCCACGGACGGCGACGCCTTTTTAGCCATTTTCTTCCTCACAATTCATGTGCCTATGATAATCATAGGTATAGTTGTCGTGTTCGCGCGGGGGTCTACCCACCCGTCGCGAGCCGCGGAATCAGCCGATGCACCGCGAACAGAGCCAGCCGATAGAGAAAGGTTTTCACATGTCTGAAGCTATCCAGCCAAATCTTGCCGCCATCGCCGACCGCTACGCTGCGGCATGGCTCTCCCACGACCCTCAGGCCATTGTCGCGCTCCATGCGCCTGACTCGACCTTTCAGGCCCATGGCCGCAGCGCAGAGGTCAAGGGCAAGGCTGCGCTGCTCAAGGAGTTCGCCGGAGTGTTCGAGCTCTACCCCAACTTCGGCGTCGAGATACGCCGCCTTCTTCTCGGCGACAGGCACTGGACACTCGATTGGGATCTGACGTTCCAGCCCCCCGGCAAGGAACCCAGAAAATTTCATGCGCTGGATGTCGTGGAAGTGGACGGCGACGGACTTGTCACAAGGAAAGACACCTTCTTCGATTTCGCTCAAGTGAAAGCAGCACTCGATGCGAAATGAGGACCAAGACATGACGGACGTAAAAATCCCTATCGCCGCTCCAGTGACGCCATTGTTCGACCGAGCGTTGATCGAAGCGCTGCCGGTCGAGCATTTGTGCGACCTCAGCATCGACCTGGAGCTCGGCCAGGTGATCAAGACCCACCTCGGCACCCGCTTGACCTTCGTGGTGAAGGGCGGACGCTTCGAAGGCCCCCGCTTCCGGGGCGAAATGCTGCCGGGCGGCGGCGACTGGGTACACCTCGGTGCCGACGGAACCAGCCGCATGGATGTTCGCGCCACCTTGCGCACCCATGACGGTGTTCTCATTCACTATGACTCTCAAGGCCTCCTCAGGTACCCGGAGGATGGCCGTGCGCGTTTGGCCAAGGGCGAGCGATTGTCGTTCGACGAAACATACATCCGTCCAACGCCCCGGTTCGAGACGTCCGACGAGCGCTATTCATGGCTTTCCGGAATGGTCACCGTCGGCTACGGCGAATATGGGCCTGGCCGGATCGATCACCGGATGTATTGCATCCTCTGACATGACCTGCGCAGAACGCGAAGAGCAGTGCTGCGCAATGCCCCACGGCGCAGAGAGCCGGTGAACTCGGAGGACTTCCAGTGCCTGACACGCAACACTTGTTGCTCTTCATCGCCACCGGCTGGCTGTTGAACCTCGCGCCCGGGCCGGACGTGCTGTACATCGTCACCCATTCGCTGAGGTCCGGAACCAAGGCCGGCCTCGTGGCGGGGCTGGGCATCACAGCCGGTGGTTTTGTGCACATCTTCGCAGCCGCGCTGGGCATGAGCGCACTGCTGGCGACGTCGGCGACCGCATTCGCCACGCTGAAGTGGATCGGAGTCGCGTACCTGCTGTGGGTCGGCACCAAACTGCTGCTGGCCAAAGCACCGCCGCGTCATGCAGAGATGACCGGCCTGGCGCAGTCGCGGCCGGCCGCGAGCTTGGTGGTTGTGTTCCTCGGGGGCTTCTGGACCAATGTGTTGAACCCGAAGGTGGCGATGTTCTTCCTGGCCTTTGTGCCGCAATTCATTGCACCGGATGCGCCCGACAAGGCATGGACCTTTGTGCTGTTGGGCACCTTGTTCAAACTCAACTCCTTGCCGTTCAACTGCGGCTGGGCGCTGGCTGCCGGCTGGATGGCCCGACACGGCGCCGTCCAGAGCGCCCTGCATCGGCTGGACCGGGTGGCGGGCGCCATGTTCGCCGGATTCGGCATCAAGCTGGCCCTGACCGACATCCCTTCTCGTTAGCTGCCGCCCAGCCAACTGAAGAAAGCCGGGGCGAGCATGTGGGGTATAGCCGCTCCCTGAACGAAACATGTGTCTGCCGTTCGCCAGTCCAAACCGGTGAGATCAACAACCCTATCGACACTCGTTCCAGTACCAGTCAGGATTCGCCTTCAGCGGCGTGGCGATCCGCTTGAGAGACGCGCGGCCCTGCGCGTCCTTCGCAACAACGAAGACGTGCCCGTCCTGAACCGGGAAACCGTTGCGCAGAAACCTGAAGCCACTGCGCACCGAAGAAAAGTTGGCGGCGTCGAGCGCGTTGCGCAAAGCGTCGCGATCGGCGACAGCGCCCTTGGTTTCCTTCAGCGCGCTGTCGATCAAGAGCGCCGCATCGAAACCTTGCGCAGCGTACTGCGATGGGATGCGCCCGTGCTTCTTTTCGAAGGCGGCAACGAAAGCCTTGCTCGTCGGACTCGGCAGGTCGGGGCCCCAGACCGCGCCTGCCAGCACATTGAGCGCGGCATCCTCGAGCAGCGGCAGTGTCGTGCCATCGACCGTGCCGATTGTCAGCAGGGGCACCTTGTTCAGGAGGCCCGAGCGATTCATCTGCTGGATGAATTTGACGCCCATGTCGCCCGGCAAGAAAGCAACCACCGCATCGGGGGCGACGCGCTTGATTTGCGCCAGCGCTGCCGCGTAGTCGGTCTGGTCGGGCCGGACGTGGATTTCGCTGATCACCTCGCCCGAGTAGTAACGCTTGAAGCCTCGCAATTGCTCCTTGCCCGACGGACTATCAGGCGCCAGAAACAGCGTCTTCCAGTAGCGCTGATCGACGGCGTACCGTCCCACGATCCCGGCCTGGTACTCGTCCTGGTACGAGGTGAAGAAGAATTTGCTGTTGCAACGCTTGCCGGCAATCGGCGCCGGGCCGGCATTCGAGCCGACCAACAGCATGCCCGATCTGGCCATCGGCTTGGCCATGGCCATCATCACGTCGGAGAAGGTCACGCCGGTGATGAAGCTGACCTTGTCTTTCTCGATCAGGTTCTGCGCCAGTTGCGCACCGAGCTCGGGGTTGTGCTGATCGTCTTCCTTGATGATCGCCACAGGCACGCCGCCGAGCATTCCTTGCCGTTGCTGGACCGCCAGCATGAAGCCGTCGTACTGCTCCTGGCCGAGCGCTGCCGCCGGTCCCGACAGCGTGCCGACAAAGCCGATTTTTACCTGTGGGGAGGCGGCCAGCGCCATGGCGCCCAAGGCGCAGGCCATGAGGACAGAACGAATGCGAAGGATCAGGGTGTTCCTTGTGAATGAGTCGGGCGAGCGGTCAGAAAGAGACCGGGTTCGAACCTGGCCAGTTTAAGGTCGCGACACGCCCGCGCCGACGTTGCGGAACAACGCCACTCCGATGTTGCAGTTCATCAGTTCGCCCCGTTGAACCGTCGTCGTTTTGCAATCGCCTCCAACGACTCGGTCGTGGCGGCCTTGGGCCCTTGGTCGGCCCCCGCTATCCCGCCGCCACGATCACATGCGCCTGAATCTTGCCGGCCACCGGTCCCTCGCCACCATGGCGGCTGGCAATCGCCTCTGCCGCGCGGTCCGTCGCGAGCTGGAGCAAGCTGGCATCGCGCGCCTCGATTTCGTTGCGCAGCGGCGTTCCCTGGCAATAGGCGGTGGCGACATCGCGTGCCGAGGGCGCGCGGCTCACTTTTTCGCGCGTCTCGATCGTGATGTCGGCAAACCCTGCGCGGCTCAATTCCTCGCGGATCAGCGCGATGTCGTGATAGCCGTGCGGCGTGCGGGCCAGGAATCGCGGAGGGTCGTGTGGAAACACCGTGGCGACGGCGTTGGTGACGTCGTCGGCGAAGGCGTTCTCTTCGATGCGGTCCCACACATTGAAGACAAAGTGCCCGCCGGGCTTCAGCACGCGACGCGCCTCGGCGTAGCCTTCAACCCGGTTGGGGAAGAACATCGCGCCGAACTGGCAACAGACGACATCGAACGAAGCATCTTCGAACGGCAGGTCGAGCGCGTCCGCCTGCCGCCATTCGATGCGGCTGTCGGGCTTCTGCCGGGTGGCGGCATAGTCGAGCATGGATTGATTGAGGTCGGTCACCACGTAGCGCTTGCCGGCGCCGAGTCTTGGCGCCAGCCCCCGCGTGACCGCGCCGCTGCCGGCCGCCGTTTCAAGTACCGAGGCAGGAGAGAAGGCGGCGACAAGCTCCGCCAGGTCGGCGGCATAGCCCTCGAAGATCAGCGGGACCATCAGCGTGTCGTAGAACTTCGGGATCGAGCCCGAGAACACCTTGTCGCTTTCAGCCATGAGAACTCCTTGAAGGCCCTGAACGGCGCCTGGCCCCATTCCAGAGCGAGCCCGGCCTCTCAGTGGGTCCGTCGCCCGGCTGGGCGTTCGGCGACGACGCACCATCGTGGCCGTGCGTGCCGCTTTCGTCAACGTCGTTCTGGTGACAGGCGCCTTCGAGAGGAGAGGACAATCGAAGAAGCTCAATTCGAACCACATCCACGACCATGCCCCGTCTCGACGACCCCCTCCACGACGCCGAAATCGGCTCCCGCGACAGCACGCTCGACACCACCCGGATCGACGACGTGCGGATCGGCGCCGTTCGCCCGCTCATCACCCCCGCGCTGCTGCAGGAGCGCGTGCCTGTGCGCGACAACACGCTGGCGCTGGTCGAAGGCAGCCGCGCGGCCATCGCCGACGTGCTGCACGGGCGCGACGACCGGCTGGTGGTCGTGGTCGGCCCATGCTCCATTCATGACCACGACCAGGCCATCGAATACGCACAGCGACTGAAGACGGTCGCCGATTCCCTGCAGGACGACCTGCTGATCGTGATGCGCGCCTATTTCGAGAAGCCGCGCACCACCGTGGGCTGGAAGGGCTACATCAACGACCCGCACCTGGACGGCAGTTTCGCGATCAACGAAGGGCTGGAGCGCGCGCGGCGCCTGCTGCTCGAACTGACGACCCTGGGCCTGCCGACGGGCACCGAGTTTCTCGACCTGTTGAGCCCGCAGTTCATTGCCGACCTGATTGCCTGGGGTGCCATCGGCGCCCGCACCACGGAGAGCCAGAGTCATCGGCAGCTGGCATCGGGGCTGAGCTGCCCGGTCGGCTTCAAGAACGGCACGGACGGCAGCGTCAAGGTCGCGGCCGACGCCATCCTTGCGGCCCGCGCACCGCATGCCTTCATGGGCATGACCAAGATGGGCATGGCGGCGATCTTCGAGACCCGCGGCAACGACGACTGCCACGTGATCCTGCGCGGCGGCAAGGCTCCCAACTATTCGGCTGCGGATGTCGCGGCCAGCTGCGAGGCGCTGTTGGCGAACGGCCTGCGGCCGCAGGTGATGATCGACGTCTCGCACGGCAACAGCAGCAAGCAGCATCAGCGGCAGATCGTCGTCGCGGAAGAGGTGGCGGCGCAGATCGCGGCCGGCGAGCGGCGCATCACCGGCCTCATGATCGAGAGCCATCTCGAGGAAGGGCGGCAAGACCTCAAGCCCGGCGTCGCGTTGAAGCACGGAGTCTCGATCACCGATGCCTGCATCGGCTTTGCCCAGACGGTGCCGGTGCTCGAAGGACTGGCTTCGGCGGTCAAGGCGCGGCGGCGCCAGTCGAAAGCGTGACCCGCTGTTTCGGGCGCGAGACTGTGTAAAGCACGCCTGCGGGGCTCAAGTTTCCGGCCGCGCTGCCGATAAGCGGAAGTACTTCCACTTCTCTTGCCGTGCGCTGCGCCTCATGAAACTCCGAACCCGAATTCTCTTGCTTTGTGTCGCGGCGTTGCTCGGCATGGTTGTGCTGGCCTCCGTGTCGCTTTCGACGCTGCGCCAATCGATGATGAAGGAGAGAACGGCTCAGCTCTCCACGCTGGTGGTGCTGGCGAATGCCTCCCTCGAACGCCTGTACGAGCAGGAAAAGTCGGGCGAACTCACGCGCGACCAGGCGCAGAAAGAAGCGAAAAAGCTTATCGGCAGCCTGCGCAAGGACGAGCTCTATTTCTTCGTGCGCGGCTACACCAACGACATCAACTACGTGCACCCCAACCCCAAGCGCGTGGGCATCGTCGACGCCAAGGGCGGCAAGGAAGCCGGCGAGCGCTACCGCGCCGCGCTGGCGGGCCACCCCGTCGCCACGCTCACGGCCTACGGCACCCGCCCGGGGGCCAAGGAAGAAGTGCAGAAGCTCTATGCCATCGTCAAGTTCGAGCCGTGGGACTGGATCGTCGGCTTCGGAGACTACATCGACGACATCGACACCGCCTTCTGGCGCAACACGGTGATCCTGCTGGGCATCGGCGGTGTGCTCATGGTGGTGGTGGGCGGCATGGCATGGGGCATGGCGCGCAACCTGTACCGGCAGCTCGGCGGAGAGCCCGGGTACGCCGCCGAGGTGGTGCGCCAGATCGGCGCGGGCGACCTCGGCATCGAGGTGCGGCTGCGCCCGAAGGACAACGGCAGCCTGCTGCACGCCATGCACCAGATGCAGCGCAGCCTGGCCGGCACCGTGACCGAGATCCGCGGGTCCACGGACACCATCGCCACTGCCAGCGGCCAGATAGCCTCGGGCAACCTCGACCTGTCCTCCCGCACCGAGGAACAGGCCAGCTCCCTGGGGCAGACTGCCGCGTCGATGGACGAACTCACCTCCACCGTGAAGCAGAACGCCGACAACGCGCGCCAGGCCAACCAACTGGCTGTCTCGGCCTCCGAAGTGGCCGTGCGCGGCGGCAGCGTGGTCGGGCAGGTGGTCGACACGATGGGTTCGATCCATGCGTCGTCGAAAAAGATCGTCGACATCATCGGCGTGATCGACAGCATCGCCTTCCAGACCAACATCCTGGCGCTGAACGCGGCGGTCGAGGCGGCGCGCGCCGGCGAGCAGGGCCGCGGCTTTGCCGTGGTGGCTTCGGAAGTGCGCAACCTGGCGCAGCGCTCGGCGGGTGCGGCCAAGGAAATCAAGACGCTGATCGACGACTCGGTCGACAAGGTCGGCGCGGGCAGCGACCAGGTCGCCGAAGCCGGCAAGACGATGCAGGAGATCGTGGCCAGCGTGCGCCGGGTGACCGACATCATGGGCGAGATCATGGCCGCGAGCCAGGAACAGACCACGGGCATCGAGCAGATCAACCAGGCAATCAGCCAGATGGACCAGGCCACGCAGCAGAACGCCGCGCTGGTGGAACAGGCCGCCGCGGCCGCGGGCTCCTTGCAGGAACAGGCTGGCAGCCTGGTTCAGGCGGTGAGCGTGTTCAAGGTCTGACCGGCCGCTTGGGGCTCATCGCCCCCGCTATAAGACGGGCTACAGTCGGCCGTAAATCAGCTCGAAGCACAGTCGAACCGGAGTTGCCCCATGTCGCTTGTTCTTGAAGGTGGCTGCCTCTGCGGAGCGGTCAGGTTCCGTGCCCATCAGGCGCCGCTTCGAACGCTTGTCTGCCACTGCACGTTCTGCCAACGGATGACCGGCTCCTCGTTCTATGCCAACTCCGTGTTCCCCATCGAGGCGGTCGAGTTCAACGCCGGCGAGGTACGCACGTACGAGCACACGTCCGATGAGAGCGGCAGAAAGGTCTACGCCGAGTTTTGTCCCACTTGCGGAACGACCATCGGCCTCGCCTTTGAACGTTGGCCCGACCTTCGGGCAATCTCGCGCGGCTGTTTCGACAACCCCGGCGCGGTGGACATCACTGCGCACATATGGACCCGCTCGGCCCAGTCGGGAGTCGCCTTGCCCGCAGAGGTCGAATGCTTTGCAAGGGCAAGATTGAGCCCCGAGGGGCAGCCCGAGCATCCCTCCAGGTACCCACAGCCGGTCATGGCCCGGCAGCCCTGAGCCGACCTGGCCGCGATCCCGCCGCTGTCGATCTCGCACGGCGGCGCTGCCGCGGTGATGACCCCGCCGCCGCCGCAGTTCGCGCTTGACGGGAGAATGGCGCTATCCGACGACACCTGAAAAACAAGGAGCGCTTTCGAATGACCACGCAGCTGCAGCAAATTCTCGGGACGGAACTTCCGTTGATCCAGGCCCCGATGGCCGGCATTCAGGGCAGCGCAATGGCCATCGCGGTCGGCAATGCAGGCGGGCTCGGCTCGCTGCCGTGCGCGATGCTGAGCAACGATGCCATCCGAAGCGAAGTGGCCGCCATTCGCGCGGGCACCGGCAAACCCTACAACCTCAATTTCTTCTGCCATGTGTCGCCGCAGCCGAGCGCCGAACGCGAATCGGTATGGTGCAACGCATTGGCGCCGTACTACCGCGAGTACGGCATCGATGCGGCCGCCATACCCACCGGCCCGGGCCGCAACCCCTTCAGCGCCGAGGTGGCCGAGGTGCTGGCCGAGTTCCGTCCGCCGGTGGTGAGTTTTCATTTCGGGCTGCCGCCCGAGCCGCTGCTGGCGCAGGTGCGTGGATGGGGCTCGAAGATCCTGGCATCGGCGACCACGGTCGACGAAGCGCTGTGGCTCGAGGCGCACGGCGTCGACGCGGTCATTGCCCAAGGGCTGGAGGCGGGCGGCCATCGCGGCCACTTTCTCTCGCACGACCTCACGGCGCAGCTCGGCACCTTCGCGTTGCTGCCGCAATTGGTGCGTGCCGTGAAGGTGCCGGTGATCGCGGCTGGCGGCATCGCCGATGCGAACGGCGTGGCCGCGGCGATGGCGCTGGGGGCCGCGGGCGTGCAGGTTGGCACCGCCTACATGCTGGCGCCCGAAGCCGTCACCAGCGCCGTGCACCGCGCGGCGCTGAAGAGCGATGCCGCGCGCCATACGGCGTTGACCAATCTCTTCACCGGACGGCCGGCGCGCGGCATCGTGAACCGCGTGATGCGCGACCTGGGGCCGATCGGTGCGGCGGCGCCCGAATTTCCGCTCGCCACTTCAGGCATTGCGCCGCTGCGCGCCAAAGCCGAGGCGCAGGGCAGCAGCGACTTTTCTCCGCTGTGGTCGGGCCAGAACGCAACGGGCTGCCGCGAACTGCCGGCCGCCGAGATCACGCGCGCATTGGCGCAAGGTTTTCATCTTTCCGTCTGACGCCTCATGCCGCAACTCCATCTGCCCTTCAAGTTTCTCGAGCAGCCTTCCGGTCCCGGCGTGCGCGAGCCATGGCTGTTGGTGCTGATGCACGGCGTCGGTAGCAACGAGCAAGATCTGTTCGGACTCGCGCGGCTCATGCCGCCGCAGTTTCACGTCCTGAGCCTGCGCGCGCCGTATGTGCTGTCGCCCGATGCATACGCGTGGTTCGAATTCCAGGTGCTGCCCGGCGGCGAGCGGCGCATCCACGAAGAACAGGAGCGCGAAAGCCGCTTCCTGGTCGGCGAGATGATCGCCTCGGCGGCGCAGCAGCTGGGCGTGCCGCCGGAGCGGGTGGTGGTCGGCGGCTTCAGCCAGGGCGGCATCATGGCGCTGTCGTTGTTGCTGACGCAGCCTGCGAAGCTGCGCGCCGCGATGGTGTGGCACAGCCGGCTGCTGCCGCAGGTGGTGCCGCACGTCGCGCCGCCGGAAGCGTTCGAAGGCAAGGCGCTGTGGGTGAGCCATGGCAGCGCCGACAACGTGATTCCACCCAGCGCGGCGCAAGCCACGCGCGAACTCGCCCGCGGCCTGCCGCTCGCGCTCTCCGGGGCCGATTTTCCGGGCGGACATGAGATTCGCCCCGCCGAGCTGCAGGGTTCGGTGGCGTGGCTGCAATCGCTGGAAACGTCCGCAACCGCGCCTTAGAGGCTGAACTTTTCGCGCGCTCGGCGCGTCACAGGGCGTTACGAGGACGCGGCCGTGGTGCGGCTTTGTTGGTGCACCATGGTGATTCGTTTCTCCACCGCAAATCCTCTCAAAAGGAAACCGCCCACATGTCCGACAGAGACACGCCCGAAATCCGCGAAGTGCCTGAGCTGCGCGACGCCCCCTCGTACAAGCCGCGCGGCGAGTCGTCGGCGGGAACCGTCGTTGTCATCGTGCTGCTGGCGCTTGCGGCCGCATTCCTCGGCTGGCGCTGGTACCAGCAGCAGCAACGGATGCACGTGGAGCCTGCTGCACCCGTCGCCGCCGCGCCGAACGACGGCCCCGCGCCCGCGCCGCCTCCGGCGCCGGAATTGCTGGAGCCGCAGAACCCGATCGATGCGATTGCGCTGCCGGCCTCGGGTCTGCCCGCGGTCGCGGATTCCGATACGCGCGTGATGAAGGCGCTGGTCGACCTGATGGGCAGCAAGAACGTGGCCGATTTTCTGCAGTTCGAGGGCATCATCCGCCGCTCCGTGGCCACGGTCGACAACCTGGCGCGCGAGCAGGCGCCCGCCAGCATCTGGCCGGTGCAGCCCACCAAGCAGCGTTTCACCACCGACGGAAAGGGCGGCGCGCAGACCATTGCGGCCAGCAATGCCGCGCGCTACACCCCCATCGTGCAGCTTGCCGAATCGATCAATCCGGCCAAGGCGGCCAAGACCTATGCTCAGCTCTATCCGCTGTTCCAGAAATCCTACGAAGAGCTCGGCTATCCGGGGCGCTACTTCAACGACCGGCTCATCGTGGTGATCGGCCACCTGCTGCAGGCGCCCGAACCCACCGGTCCGATCGCGGTTCGCCTCGTCGAGGTGAAAGGCAATGTGTCGTCGCAGCGGCCGTGGGTGCGCTACGAGTACGCCGATCCGCAGCTCGAGTCGCTCTCGTCCGGCCAGAAGATCATGGTTCGCATGGGGCCCGAGAACGAGCGCAGGCTGAAGGCCAGCCTGCGCGGTTTCCGTGAGCAGATCGCCACGGGTGACATGGCGAAGAAGAAGCAGCAGCAGCGCTGACCCGCTTTGCCGTGTAGGCGCGGGCCGATTGCGCGCGCTGCGGATGCCGTGGATGATTTGCCCTCAAAGAATTTCGAGGACCACCGTATGAACCTGATGAGCGTCGACCTCTACCAGAGTGCTACCGATCCCGAGAAGTTTCTGGCGCTTCCCGCCGGCACCGACCCCGCCGAGCTCATGGGTCCGATGACCTTCGACCGGGACTACGCGCACATCAAGCAGTACCAGGAAGCGTTTGAATTCGACCCGTCCGAAACTTACGCGGGCGTCAACGCCGCGAAGATCGCCGCGGACATCCTCACGGTGAAATGGGCGACCTATCGCCGCGAGGGCTGAGCGAAGAAGGGCGCTGCGCCCGTACCGTCAGGCCTCTTCGGTTTCCTGGTAATCGCCCACGGGCACGCAGCTGCAGAACAGGTTGCGGTCGCCGTACACGTTGTCGACGCGGCCGATGGGCGGCCAGTACTTGGCCTGCTTGAGCTCAGCCAGCGGGAACGCGCCGAGTTCGCGCGAATACGGATGCGACCATTCCGTGCCGAGCAGGCTGGCCGCGGTGTGCGGCGCGTGCTTCAGCGGGTTGTCTTCCTTCGGCCAGACACCTTCCTCGACGCGGCGGATTTCGCCGCGAATCGCGATCATCGCCTCGATGAAGCGGTCGAGTTCGGCCAGCGGCTCGCTCTCGGTCGGCTCGACCATCAGCGTGCCCGGCACCGGGAAGCTCAGCGTCGGCGCATGGAAGCCGTAGTCGATCAGGCGCTTGGCCACGTCTTCGGCAGTGACGCCGCTCGTGTCCTTGAGCGGACGCAGGTCCAGGATGCACTCGTGCGCCACGTGGCCGTTGGGGCTCGCGTACAGCGTGGGGTAGTGGTCCTTGAGGCGCGCGCTGATGTAGTTGGCGCTCAAGATGGCGATTTCGGTCGCGGCCTGCAGGCCCTTGGCGCCCATCATGCGGCAGTACATCCAGCTGATCGGCAGCACGGCCGCGTTGCCGAGCGGCGCCGCGGAAACCGCGCCGACACCGTTCGACGCGATGCCGGCCGTGGCATGGCCGGGCAGGTAAGGCACCAGGTCTTCGACCACGCAGACCGGGCCCACGCCCGGGCCGCCGCCGCCGTGCGGAATGCAGAAGGTCTTGTGCAGGTTCAGGTGGCTCACGTCGCCGCCGAATTCGCCGGGCGCGGCCACGCCGACCAGCGCGTTCATGTTGGCGCCGTCCACGTACACGCGGCCGCCGTGTTCGTGCACCAGTTCGCAGAGCTCCTTCACGCGGGTTTCGAACACGCCGTGCGTGCTGGGGTAGGTGATCATCACGGCCGCAAGCTTGTCGCTGTGCTTTTCGCAGGCGCGCTTCAGGTCGTCCATGTCGACGTTGCCCTGCACGTCGCAGGCCGTGACCACCACCTGCAGGCCCACCATCTGTGCGCTCGCGGGGTTGGTGCCGTGGGCCGACGAAGGAATGAGGCAGATGTTGCGGTGACCCTGGCCCTTGGCTTCATGGAAGGACTTGATGGCCAGGAGGCCCGCGTATTCGCCCTGCGAGCCCGCGTTGGGCTGCAGGCTGATGCCCGCGTAGCCGGTCGCTTCGCAGAGCCAGGCGCGCAGCTGCGCGTCGAGCTGGGCGTAGCCCACCAGCTGCTCGGCCGGCGCAAAGGGGTGGATGTTCGCGAACTCGGGCCAGGTGATCGGGATCATCTCGCTGGTCGCGTTGAGCTTCATCGTGCAGCTGCCGAGCGGGATCATGCTGCGGTCGAGCGCCAGGTCCTTGTCCGACAGGCTGCGGATATAGCGCAGCATCGCGGTTTCGCTCTTGTGCGTATTGAACACCGGGTGCGTGAGAAAGGCGCTGGTGCGGCGCAGGTCTTCGGGCAGGCGCGGCGCCGTGTTGGCAAGGTCGTCGAAGCGCGGCATCGGCGTGCCCGTGGGCACGAACAAGGCCCAGAGCGTTTCGACGTCGGCGCGTGTGCTGGTCTCGTCAAGCGAAATGCCCAGGTGCTGCTGCAGCCGCTGGCGCAGGTTGACGCCGGCGGCGGTGGCGCGTTCGATGATCTTCGGCGTGTCGTCGCCGGTGCGGATCGTGAGTGAGTCGAAAGCGAATGCGTTGACCGGCTCGCGGCCCATCTGCGTGAGGCCTTGGGCCAGGATGGCGGTGAGCGCCGCCACCCGCTGCGCAATGCGCGTGAGGCCGTCGGGTCCGTGGTACACGGCGTACATGCTGGCCACCACGGCCGGCAGCACCTGAGCGGTACAAATGTTGGACGTGGCCTTCTCGCGGCGGATGTGCTGCTCGCGCGTCTGCAGCGCGAGGCGGTAGGCGGGTTGGCCGTGCGTGTCGACGCTCACGCCGACGAGGCGGCCCGGCAGCGAACGCTTGAAAGAATCGCGGCAGGCCAGGTAGGCCGCGTGCGGGCCGCCGTTGCACAGCGGCATGCCGAAGCGCTGCGTGGTTCCGCAGACGATGTCGGCGTCCCATTCGCCGGGGGGCGCGAGCAGGGTGAGCGCCAGCAGGTCGGCGGCCACGCAGAAGGCGGCATCGCACTGGTGCGCATGGCCGGCCAGGGGGCGCAGGTCGTGCACATGGCCGGTGGTGGCGGGGTACTGCGCGAGTACGCCGAAAAATTCGCAGCTCGCCATCAGGTGCGGCAGCGTCTCGGACACGGTGCTGACCTTCACCTCGATGCCCAGCGGCGCGGCGCGTGTCTTGATGACTTCGATGGTCTGTGGATGGCAGTCGCCCGAGACGAGGAACACGTTGCTCTTGCTCTTGACGCTGCGCTTGGCGAGCGTCATGGCTTCGGCCGCGGCCGTGGCTTCGTCGAGCATCGAGGCGTTGGCGATGGCCATGCCCGTGAGGTCGCACACCATAGTCTGGAAGTTCAGCAGGGCTTCCATGCGGCCCTGCGAAATTTCGGCCTGGTAGGGCGTGTAGGCCGTGTACCAGGCGGGGTTCTCGAGCACGTTGCGCAGGATGACGCCCGGCGTGTGCGTGCCGTAGTAGCCCTGGCCGATGAAGCTCTTGAAGACCTTGTTCTTCGCCGCGATGGCCTTCAGTTCGGCCAGCGCATCGGCTTCGGTCACGGGCGCGGGCAGCCGCATCGGCTTCGCGCGGCGGATGGCCGCGGGCACGATGCCGTCGATGAGCTCTGCCCGCGTTTCCGAGCCGATCACCGGCAGCATGCGCGCCTCGTCCGCCGCATCGATGCCGATGTGGCGGGCGAGAAACTCTTCGGCATTCTCTAGTTCTTGCAAAGAGGGAAGGGCGGGAATCGGCATGGCGGTGAAGGGTCGAGGAGAAGAAGGAAGGCGGCTGAAGAAGAACTCAGCGGATCAGGATTCGGCGGCGAACTTGTCGTAGGTGGCGGCGTCCAGCAGCGCATCGAGTTGCGCGGGTTCGCTGAGCTTGACCTTGAAGAACCAGCCGGCGGCCAGCGGATCGGTGTTCGCGAGCGACGGATCGGCGCGCAGCGCTTCGTTCACTTCGATGATTTCGCCCGACACGGGCATGAACACATCGGCCGCGGCCTTGACCGATTCGACGACACCGGCGACTTCGCCCTGCGCGAAGGTCTTGCCGATTTCGGGCAGGTCGACGAACACGACGTCGCCCAGCGCGTCCTGCGCATGCACGGTGATGCCGACCGTGGCTGCGCCGCCTTCGGCCGAGACCCACTCATGGTCCTTGGTGTACTTGATGCTCATGGAAAAACTCCTCGTGGAAAAATGATGATCGGGTGCAGAGCCTAGCCGCCCCGCGGGTTCAGCCGCGGTAGTAGCGGGTCGGCACGAAAGGCAGGGTCGAGACTTCCATCGGCACCGGCTTGCCGCGCACGATGGCCTGCACACGCGTGCCGGGCTCCGAAAAAGCCGTGGCCACGTAGGCCATGGCGATGCAGCGGTCGGCCGTGGGGCCGAGCAGGCCGCTGGTGACGATGCCGATGTCCTGGCCTTCGAAGGATTGCAGCATCGTGCCGTCGCGCACCGGAATGCGCTCCAGCGCCACGAGGCCGACGCGCTTGCGCTTCAGGGTGTCGTGGTCGGTGCGGCCCGCGGCGCCGGCTGTGGCGGCGGCGAGCTGGGCCAGCACCTTGGCCGCGCCCGGAAAGCCGCCTTCGCGTGCACCGCCCGGGCGGCGCACCTTCTGTATCGCCCAGTTGAGCGAGGCCTCGACCGGCGTGGTCGTGATGTCGATGTCGTTGCCGTAGAGGCAGAGCCCGGCTTCCAGCCGCAGCGAATTGCGCGCGCCCAGGCCGATGGGCTTGACCTCGGGCTGCGCGAGCAGCAGGCGGGCGAGGGCGTCGGCGTCCTTGGCCGCCACGGAAATCTCGAAGCCGTCTTCGCCGGTGTAGCCGCTGCGGGTGACGAAGGCCGCGATGCCGCCGATCTGAACCGCGCCGCCGGTCATGAACACGAAGCGTTCGATGCCGGGCGACAAACGTGCGAGCGCCGTGACCGCCTGCGGCCCCTGCAGCGCGAGCAGCGCGTGGTCGGGCATGGGCTGCACGTCGCAGCGGGCGCCGATCTTCTGCTGGATATGGGCAAGGTCGGCCACCTTGCAGGCGCCGTTCACGATCACGAAGATCGAGCTGTGCCCTTCGTTGAAGAACATCAGGTCGTCGAGGATGCCGCCTTCATCGTTCAGCAGCAGGCCGTAGCGCTGCTTGCCCGCAGCCAGGTCGATCACGTCGACCGGCATCAGGGTTTCGAAGGCGGCCGCTGCCTCGGGCCCGACCAGGCGCAGCTGGCCCATGTGGGAGATGTCGAACAGGCCGGCCGCGTCGCGCGTGTGTTTGTGCTCGGCCATGAGGCCGGTCGGATACTGAACCGGCATTGAATAGCCGGCAAAGGGCACCATGCGGGCGCCCAGTTCCACGTGCAGGTCGTGGAGCGGCGTCTTGAGAAGGGGGGCGTCGGATGAAGCGGAAGCGGGGGAAGCGGCCACGGGGCACTCCAAAGGGGCAGACGAATTCCATGGCACGACGCCATGGGCCACCCCTGCTGTCCGCTTTACCTGAGAGATTCGCCCCACGATCGGGGTTTGCTCCTTCGGTGGACCGGTGCATGGTTGACGATGCAGCGGCCTCTCTCCAGCAAGGAAACGCCGGCTTGCGCCAGCGCCTTGTCAGTCCTTTTGCCTGAGCGTTCGGGAAACCCCTGCGCCTTCGGCGGCCTCGCATGGCGAAGCTCTCTCCTGACCCTGTGGAGTGTAGTGGATCGCGGGCGCGGGGCCCACCGCCTCAGTGCACCACCTCGGCCGGAGGCAGCAGCCGCTCGATGCGCTCGCGCAGCGATTCGGCCCGCTCGGCGCCGGCGGTTTTCTCGATTTCGCTGAGCATCAGCGCGGCGATGGTCAGCATCGCCTGGCGGTCGCGGGCCTCGCGCAGGGCGTCGCGCATCTGCAGCGCGAATTTCGGGTCGCGCCTCACGAACATGCGTTCGCAGATGTCGAACAGGAACATCCGCGTGGTGGCCAGGGAGCGCTTGCCGTCGAAGTTGTCGGCCGAGGTGTGGAGCTGGATCGGGTCGGCCGTTGGCACAGGGGCGGGCGGCGCGGACGGTGCTGGCGCTGCGGCCGGCGTCGTGTCCTGCAGATAGCCTTTCAGCACCAGCGCCTGGATCGCCTGTTCGGCTTCGTTGCGGCTTGGAAACAGCGGGCTGAAATCGGTCAGCGAGCGTCGGCCGTCCGCCATCAGCAGCAGCGCGCGCTCGCGCTGGCTCAGCGTGCGTTGGCCGCCCTGGAGTTCGTCGCGTGCCTTGTCGGTCTTGGTGGGAAACATGGCGCCACAGCTTTCGGGATTCGAAGGCTGCAGCATCGTTGCAAGCGGTGACATCTTCGTGAAACGTTTGCCTTACACAGGGTGCCACGCAAAAAAAAGGGCGGCCCGCGAAGGCCGCCCGTTTTGCTTTCCGCGCCTTGGCTACTTGGCGTACACCAAGTCGCGCAGCGCCAGCGATATCCACGGCACGTAGGTGATCACCATCAGGCAGGCCAGGATCACGAGCACGAAGGGCACCAGGTACTTCACGATCCGGTCGAGCGAGATGCGCGCCACCGTGCAGGCCGCGAACAGGTTCACGCCGAAGGGCGGGGTGATCATGCCCAGCGCGAGGTTCACCACCATGATGAGCCCGAAGTGCACCGGGTCGATGCCGAAGTGCACCGCCACGGGCGCCAGGATGGGCGCGAGCACGATGATGGCCGCACTGGTTTCGATGAACATGCCGATGACGAACAGCGCCGCATTCACGCCCAGGAGGAACATCGCGGGCGACTTCAGCACCTCCTGGAGCCAATGGCCGATGGCGTCGGGCACCCCCGCGCGCGTGATCAGGAACGCGAACAGGCCCGCGTTGGCGATGATGAACATGATCACCGCCGACGACAGCACCGACTTGCGCAGGATCAGGTACAGGTCCTTGAGCTTGATCTCGCGGTAGATGACCACGCCGACCACCAGCGCATAGAACACCGCCACGGCCGAGGCTTCGGTGGGCGTGAAGATGCCGCCGTAGATGCCGCCCAGGATGATGACGGGCATCAGCAGCGCCCAGCCGGCCTGCCACGTCGCCTTGCCGAAAGACATGCGGCCGTCGCCGTCGTTCTTGCCCCAGCCTTTCCACTTGCAATACACCCAGACGAACAGCATCAGCGCCAGGCTGATGAGAATGCCGGGGCCGAAACCCGCAATGAACAGCTCGCCGATGGACACCTCGGCGCTCACGCCGTAGAGAATCATCGGGATCGAGGGCGGAATGATCACGCCCAGCTCGGCGCTCGTGGCCTGCAGCGCCGCCGCGTAGGCCGTAGGGTAGCCGTGCTTGATGAGTGCCGGAATCAGGATGGCGCCGATCGCGAAGGTGGTCGCCACCGACGAGCCCGACACTGCCGCGAAGATCATGCAGGTGAGCACGCAGGTCATCGGCAGGCCGCCCTGCACGCCGCCCACGATGCTCTTGGCAAATTCGACCAGCCGGCGCGAGATGCCGCCGGTTTCCATCAAGTTGCCGGCCAGGATGAAGAACGGAATTGCCGCCAGCGGAAACTTGTTGATCGAATTGAACATCTCCTTCACGGAGATCAGCATGTTGACGTTGGCCACCTGGATACCCAGGATCGATGCGAGACCGATGGACACCGCCACTGAAACCGACAGTGCAAAACACAGCACCATCGTTGCAACCATCACGGGGGTCATTGCGCGGTCTCCAGTTCGAGCCGCTTGGGATCGAGAAAATTACCAACAATGCCAAAGAGGCAGAAAACGGAACCCACCGGCATCGCCAGGTACGACCACATCATCGACACGCTTTCGAGTCCGGCCATCGATTGCACGCGGCCGCGCAGGGCGTAGTCCCAGCCCCACCAGAGAATGACCAGCATCAGCGCCAGCGCCGCGATGCTGACCGCGGCGTCGAGCACGCGCTTGATGTGCGGCGGGCTCCAGCGGTAAAGCACATCCACGCTCACCATCGCGCCTTGGCGAAAGGCCATCGGAATGCCGAGGAACACCATCCAGATCAGGCTCATGCGGATCAGGATCTCGCTCCATTCGGCAGGCTGCTCGAGCACGAAACGCGTGACGATCTGGAACACGCCCAACCCGGAGGCGATGACCAGCATCGCGCAGGCGGCGATCATCGAGAAGCCGGTGGTCCAGCGCTCGATGCCGAGAAATTTTTCTTTCATCTGCAGTCGTGATGTTGAAAACAAAAAAGCCCGTCAGACAGCGCTGAACGGGCGGGGGATGCTATCGGACAGATAGCATCTTGAAAATCACTTGAAGTCGCGGATCTTGTCGAGGTTGGCCTTGCCGAAGTCCTTTTCGAACTGGGCGTTCACCGGCGCCAGGGCGGCAACGAACTTGGTCTTGTCGACGTTGTCGATCACCGTCATGCCCTTGGCGCGCAGGTCGGCCACGCCCTTGGCGTCGTCTTCGTCCACGCGTGCCCGGTTGGCTTTGGTGCCTTCTTTGGCGGCCTCGAGGAAAGCCTGCTTGTCGGCCGCGCTGAGCTTGTCGAACGACGCCTTGTTCATCAGGAAGATGCACGGCGAATAGACGTGGCCTGTGAGCGACAGGTGCTTTTGCACCTGGTCGAACTTGGCCGCGATGATGACGGACAGCGGATTCTCCTGGCCGTCGACGGTGCCTTGCTGCAGGGCGGTGAACACTTCGGGGAAGGCCATCGGCGTCGTGACGATGCCGAAGGTCTTGTAGGCCGCGATGTGCACCGGGTTCTCCATGGTGCGCATCTTCAGGCCCTTGAGGTCTTCCGGCGCCTTCACGTCGCGCTTGCTGTTGGTCATGTGGCGAAAGCCGTTTTCGGCCCACGCCAATGCCTTGAAGCCCTTGGCGTCGAACTTGGTCAGCAGGTCCTGGCCGATCGGGCCGTCGAGCACGGCGCGCGCATGCGCCTTGTCGCGGAACAGGAAGGGCACGTCGAGAATCTTGGTTTCCGGCACGAAGTTGGGCACCGGGCCGGTTGAAGAGAGCGCCAGTTCCTGGGTGCCGAGCTGCACGGCCTCGATCGACTCGCGCTCGCCGCCCAGCGATCCGTTGTAGAAGGTCTGGACCTTGTAGCGGCCCCCGGTGCGCTTCTCGACTTCCTTGGCAAACACATCGATCGCAACGCCCTGGTGCGAGTTCTGCGCGGTCGAAATGCTGATTTTCATGGTGGTCTGCGCGAAGGCGGCGCAAGCCATGCCCATGCCCAGAACCAGGCCGGCGGCCAGTCGGGTCAATTTCATTGTGGTGTCTCCAGAGAAAAGAAGTCGCGAAGCCGAAGACAGCTTCGCGGTCAGCAGCCGACTATGCCGTAACCGGACGCTTCAGCGCGTCGGGATTTTCACGGACCCGCCGCGAATATTGCCTCGAAATTTAACGTCTCCCGAACGCTCCAGGCGTCCGGCGCGTACGGTTTCGGTGGGCCCGTGCGGGCCGCCCAGGCGACACTCGCGGCTCGCGCAACCAAGGAGCCGGGCGACCGGAAAGCGATGAATCTGCGATTCGTTGAAGCCTTTCACTGGGCCGTGGCGCTCAAGAGCGTCACCCGAGCGGCCGAGAAGCTGCACCTCACACAGTCGGCGCTGTCCAGCCGCATCGCCGCGCTCGAGCGCGAATTGGGCGTGCTGCTGCTCGACCGGCGCGACAAGCAGTTCCGCCTCACCGTGGCGGGTCAGCGCTTTCATGCCTTCGCGCAGAAGCTGCTCGAGATGCAGATGCACATCAAGGCCGAGATGGGCTCGGGCGCCGTGCGCGAGGCCGTGCTGCGCGTGGGCGCCATCGAATCGGTGGTGCACAGCTGGCTCACCGGCTGGCTCAAGCACATGCAGGCAACGTATCCGGACTTCGAGCTGGAGCTCACCGTCGAAACCACGCCGGTGCTGGTCGATCAACTCCAGCGTGGCAAGCAGGACCTCGTGTTTGCCGCGCTGCCGGCCGCCGGCGACGGCGTGCGCACCCGCGCCGTGCCGCCGATGCCCATGTGCTTCGTCGGCCACCGCGAGTTGCACCTGAAGCGGCGCTACCGCCTGCCGGACCTGCTCTCGCTCGACCTGCTGACCTTTCAGCGCGGCTCGCAACCGCACGTGGCGCTGCTCGAGATGTTCCGCGACGCCGGCAGCCCGCCGCCGCGCGTGCATGCGATTTCTTCGATCTCGGCGATGGCGCAGCTGGTGGAGGCGGGCTTCGGCGTGGCCACGCTGCCGCGCGCGGTGGTCGAGCCGCTGGCCCGGCGGCTTCCGTTGCGCGTGCTGCCCTGCGACGACGCGATGGAGCCGCTGCCCATCTTCGCGAGCTATCGCGACGATCCTTCCTCGCCCTTGCCGGAAGCGGCGTTGAGCTCCGCCGTGGTGCACGCATCGCACCGCATGGGGTCATCGAAAAAATCGATGAGCTGAGCGAGAAACTTTGCGTTGGCGTTCGTGAGCGCGGATTCCCACAATCCGTCGAATCACACCACAGCGATGCATCGGGCATCGAAAACGCCACATGTCGAACCGTCCATCCTTTGCAGAACAGCCCGGCGCCGGCAGCAGTGCGCTGGCCGTGCGCCAGGCCTGCCGCAGCGGCACCCTGAGTGCCCACACCAGCGGGCTGGCCAGCGCCCACGTGCAGGGCAACCTCGTGACCCTGCCGCGCGTGCACGCCGCCGACTTCCTGCGCTTCTGCCAGGCCAACCCGAAGCCGTGCCCGCTGCTCGGCGTGTCCGAAGCCGGTGATCCGGCGCTGCCGGCGCTCGGCGAAGGCATCGACATCCGCACCGACCTGCCGCGCTACCGCGTGTGGCGAAACGGCGAGCTGGTGGACGAGCCCACCGATGTTCGCGCGCTGTGGACCGACGACCTGGTGAGCTTCGTCATCGGCTGCTCCTTCACCTTCGAGCATGCCCTGATGGCCGAGGGCATCGTGCTGCGCCATGTCGCGCAGGGCCGCAACGTGGCGATGTACCGCACCTCGGTGGCCACCGCGCCCGCCGGCCCTTTCCACGGGCCGATGGTGGTGTCGATGCGGCCCCTGCGCGCGGCCGACGCCATTCGCGCGGTGCAGATCACCTCGCGCTTTCCGGCCGTGCACGGCGCGCCGGTGCACATCGGCGACCCGGCGCTGATCGGCATTCGGTCGATCGGCGATCCCGACTACGGCGATGCGGTCGAGGTGATGCCTGACGAGCTTCCCGTGTTCTGGGCCTGCGGCGTCACGCCCCAGGCCGCGCTCGCTGCCGCCAAGCTGCCGTTCGCCATCACGCATGCGCCGGGCTCGATGCTGGTCACCGACCTGCTGCATCACAGCCTGGCCGCGTTCTAGACCGCCGCGACCCATTCATAACCTGGAGACAACCCATGAAAACCACCACCCTCGACGCCGCGCAGACGGGCGACAACGCGCAGGCCGAAGGCAGCTGGCTGCGCACGCTCGACCCGAACGAGAAGCGCACGCTCACCGCATCGTTCAGCGGCTATGCGGTCGACGCGTTCGACTACTACACGCTGCCGCTGGTCACGCCCATCCTGCTGTCGCTGTGGGGCATGAGCAAGACCGAGGTGGGACTGATCGGCACCGCCACGCTGGTGGCTTCCGCGCTCGGCGGCTGGGGGGCGGGCATCCTGGCCGATAAATACGGCCGGGTGCGCATCCTGCAGCTCACCATCCTGGTGTTCGCGATCTTCACCTTTGCCTGCGGCCTGGCGCAAACGCCCGAGCAACTGCTGATCGCGCGCACGCTGCAGGGCCTGGGTTTCGGCGGCGAGTGGGCGGTCGGCTCGGTGCTGATCGCCGAGATGATCCGGCCGGCCTACCGCGGCAAGGCGGTGGGGCTGGTGCAGAGCAGCTGGGCCGTCGGATGGGGCGCGGCGGTGCTGGTGTCGATGGCGCTGTTCTCGTTCTTGCCGCCGGAGTATTCATGGCGCGTGATGTTCATGCTCGGCCTGCTGCCGGCGGTGCTGATCGTGTTCATCCGCCGCTCGATTCGCGACCCCGAGATCTATGTGCAAAGCCGTGCGGCCGTCGACCGCGGCGAGCGCAGCGGCAACTTCCTCGCGATCTTCAAGCCCGGCATGCTGGGCACCACGGTGCTCGCGAGCCTGCTGTTCACCGGCATGCAGGGCGGCTATTACGCGATCGGCGTCTGGCTTCCCACCTTCCTGAAGAACGAGCGCCACCTCACGGTGCTGGGTTCGGGCGGTTACCAGTTCATGTTCATCATCGGGGCCTTCATCGGCTACCTGTGCGGTGCCTATCTGTCGGACCGTCTCGGCCGCCGCCGTGCGTTCATTCTCTTTGCAGTCGGAGCCGGCTCACTGGTCTACGCCTACACGCTGCTGCCCATCACCGACAGCCTGATGCTGCTGCTCGGCTTTCCGCTCGGCTTCTTCATGTCGGGCATCTTCAGCGGCGCGGGGGCCTTCCTGGCCGAGCTTTTCCCCAATGAACTGCGTGGTTCCGGGCAAGGCTTTTGCTACAACTTCGGGCGCGGCATCGGTGCCACCTTTCCGGCCCTGGTCGGGGTGCTGAGCGACCGCATGCATCTTCCGCTGGGCACCGCCATCGGCGTGTGCGCGGCGGTGGCCTACGCCATGGTGGTGATCGTGGCGCTGTGCCTGCCCGAAACGCGCGGACGCGACCTGCGCCAGAACTGATCCGAACCTCTTTTTCTCCCGCGAAGACCCCTTTTTTCTCATGACCACGCATTCCCTTCTCCCGTCCCGCTGGCAGTTCTGGATCGATCGCGGCGGCACATTCACCGACCTGGTCGGCCGCGACCCCGAGGGTGGCTTGCACACGCTCAAGCTGCTGTCGGAGAACCCCGAGCAGTACAAGGACGCCGCGGTCGAAGGCATCCGCCGCCTGCTGAAGCTCGCGCCCGGCGAAGCCGTCACCCCCGAGCGCGTCGAGTGCGTGAAGATGGGCACCACGGTGGCCACCAATGCGCTGCTGGAGCGCAAGGGCGAGCCCACGGTGCTGGTCACCACGGCGGGTTTTCGCGATGCGCTGCGCATCGCCACGCAGGCGCGGCCGCGGTTGTTCGACCGCCGCATCGTGTTGCCCGAACTGCTCTACCAGCGCGTGATCGAGGCGGACGAGCGCATGGACGCACAGGGCGGCGTCGTGCAGTCGCTGGACGAAGAAGCGCTGCGCTCCGCGCTGCAAGAGGCCTTCGATGCCGGGCTGCGCGCCTGCGCCATCGTCTTCATGCATGGCTGGCGCTACACCGCGCACGAACTCGCGGCCGAGCGCATCGCGCGCGCCATCGGCTTCACGCAGGTGTCGGTGTCGCACAAGACCAGCCCGCTCATGAAGCTGGTGCCGCGCGGCGACACCACGGTGGTCGATGCCTACCTGAGCCCGATCCTGCGGCGTTACGTGGAGCAGGTGTCGCGGCAGATGCCGGGCGTGCCGCTGTTCTTCATGCAGAGCTCGGGCGGTCTCACGCAGGCCGACCGCTTCCAGGGCAAGGACGCGATTCTTTCGGGCCCTGCCGGCGGCATCGTCGGCATGGTGCGCACCGCGCTCGATGCTGGCCATGCACGCGTGATCGGCTTCGACATGGGCGGCACCTCCACCGACGTGTCGCACTATGCCGGCGAATTCGAGCGCTCGTTCGAAACCCAGGTGGCCGGCGTGCGCATGCGCGCGCCGATGATGAGCATCCACACGGTGGCGGCGGGCGGCGGTTCGGTCATCGCCTTCGACGGCGCACGGCTGCGCGTGGGGCCGGAGTCGGCCGGCGCCAACCCGGGGCCGGCCAGCTACCGGCGCGGCGGACCTCTCACCACCACCGATGCGAACGTGCTGCTCGGCAAGATCCAGCCTTCGCACTTTCCGAATGTGTTCGGCCCGAATGCCGATGAGCCGCTCGACCTGGAGGCGGCACGCCGCGGCTTCGACGCGATGGCGCGCCGCATGTCGGAAGCGACGAGCCGCGCCGTGAGTGCTGAAGAAGTGGCGAGCGGCGCGCTGCGCATCGCCGTGGCCAGCATGGCCAATGCCATCAAGCGAATTTCGGTGGCGCGCGGCTACGACGTCACGCAGTACACGCTGCAGTGCTTCGGCGGCGCCGGCGGGCAGCATGCCTGCCTGGTGGCTGATGCGCTGGGCATGCGCAGCGTCTACCTGCATCCGCTGGCGGGCGTGCTCTCCGCCTTCGGCATGGGGCTGGCCGACCAGCTGGCGATGCGCGAGCTGGCACTGGAGCGCAGGCTCGACACAGAAGGCTTGGTCGCGGCGCGTGATGCGGCAGGCTCTCTTGCGGCGCAAGCGAAAGGAGAGCTGCGCGAGCAGGGCGTGGCGGATGCGGCCATCGCCGCGGTGCACCGGGTGCAGCTTCGCTACGAAGGCACCGACACCGCGCTGGCTTGTGCGCTGCCCATGGCGGGTTCGGCCGACGAAACCATCGCGGCGATGCGCGACGAGTTCGAAGCCGGCTATCGCCGCCGCTTCGCCTTCCTGATGGCGGAGCGGGCGCTGGTGATCGAGGCGGTGACGGTCGAAGCCGTAGGGGCCGGCGAGCGTGGCGCGCCACCGGCCGCACAGGCCGACATTGCCCCCCATGCACCCGAGCCGCTGGCCGCCGTCCGCATGTATTGCGAGGCAGACGAGGAAGCCGCCGGCTGGCGCGACGCCGCGCTGTTCGACGAGGCGGTGCTGAAACCCGGCGCCTCCATCGACGGCCCCGCCATTCTCGCGGGCCGCAACGCCACCACGGTGATCGAGCCCGGCTGGCAGGCGCGCGCCACCGCCGCCGGCATCGAGCTGCACCGCGTGCGGCCACGTGTGGCCACGCGGGCCATGGGCACCAGCGCCGACCCGGTAATGCTCGAGGTGTTCAACAACCTCTTCATGAACATCGCCGAGCAGATGGGCCTGCGGCTGCAGAACACGGCCTACTCGGTCAACATCAAGGAGCGGCTCGACTTCTCCTGCGCGCTGTTCGACGTCGAGGGCAACCTCATCGCCAATGCGCCGCACATGCCGGTGCACCTGGGCTCGATGAGCGAATCGATCAAGACCGTGATCGACGGCAATCCCGGCATGAAGCCCGGCGACGTCTTCGTGCTGAACGACCCCTATCACGGCGGCACGCACCTGCCCGACATCACCGTGGTCACGCCGGTGTACCTGCAGGCAGGCGATGCGCGGCCTTCGTTCTACGTGGCTTCGCGCGGCCACCATGCCGACGTGGGCGGCATCACGCCTGGCTCCATGCCGCCGTTCTCGGCCACCATCGGCGACGAAGGCGTTCTGATCGACAACTTCAAGCTGGTGGAGGGCGGCCGCCTGCGCGAGGCCGAACTGCGCGCACTGCTGGGCAGCGGCGCCCATCCGTCGCGCAACATCGAGCAGAACCTGGCCGACCTGCGCGCGCAGATTGCCGCCAACGAGAAGGGTGTGCAGGAGCTGCAGGCCATGGTGGCGCAGTTCGGCCGCGAGACGGTGGCGGCCTACATGGGCCACGTGCAGGACAACGCCGAGGAGTCGGTGCGCCGCGTCATCACGGCGCTGAAGAACGGCGAGTTCACGCTGCCGCTGGACAACGGCGCGCAAATTTGCGTGCGCGTCACGGTCGATGCCGCCGCGCGCTCGGCCACGGTCGATTTCACCGGCACCAGCGCGCAACTGGCGAACAACTTCAACGCCCCGCGCGCCATCACCATGGCCGCCGTGCTCTACGTGTTCCGCACGCTGGTCGACGACGACATTCCGCTCAACGCGGGCTGCCTGAAGCCCATCGAGGTGATCGTGCCGGACGGCTGCATGCTCAACCCGCTGCCGCCGGCCGCGGTGGTGGCGGGCAACGTCGAAACCTCGAGCTGCGTGACCAATGCGCTCTACGGCGCGCTCGGCGTCATGGCCGCGAGCCAGTGCACCATGAACAACTTCACCTTCGGCGACGGCGAGCACCAGTACTACGAAACCATCTCGGGCGGCTCGGGCGCGGGCCCCGGTTTCAACGGCACGAGCGTGGTGCAGACCCACATGACCAACTCGCGCCTGACGGACCCGGAAGTGCTCGAATTCCGCTACCCGGTGCGGCTCGACAGCTACAGCCTGCGTACCAACTCAGGCGGAGCAGGGCGCTGGCGTGGTGGCGACGGCGGCGTGCGGCGCGTGCGCTTCCTGGCACCGATGACGGCTTCCATCCTCAGCAACGGTCGGCTCTACGGAGCCTTCGGTGGTACGGGTGGCGAGGCCGGGGCGGTGGGCGTCAATCGCGTGGAGCGGGTCGACGGCACGGTAGAAACGTTGGAGCACATTGGCCAGGTGCAGATGCGTCCGGGCGATGTGTTCGTGATCGAAACGCCTGGTGGGGGCGGGTGGGGTGAAAGCACGGGCTGAACTTTGCATTCTGTCGTTCGTGGCGCGCTCCCGCCGACGGGGTACCTTGCTCCGCGAATGTCCCCCGCCCTTCGGGCTCCTCCTTGATTTCGCTGCGCAAGGCACCCCATCGCCGGGAGCGTTATTCAGAGCAGTCGTTGGTCGAGCGGAACAAGCGCAGCGCCCGGTGTGCACAGGGCATCGGGTGCTCCCCGCAGCGAAATCAAGGAGGAGGCGAAGCCGGGGGACATTCGCGGAGGGGAGTACCCGGTGGCCTGTGCACGTGCCCTGAACAACTCCGCCCCGAACAAAGATCGCCCTGGGCAAAAGCTCCGACTACATCCCCACGTAATTCGGCCCCCCGCCCCCTTCAGGCGTGACCCACACGATGTTCTGCGTCGGGTCCTTGATGTCGCAGGTCTTGCAGTGCACGCAGTTCTGCGCGTTGATCTGCAGGCGCTCCTTGCCCGCCTTGGCCTCGTCGGGCACGAACTCGTATACCCCCGCCGGGCAGTAGCGGCTTTCGGGACCCGCGAACTTCGAGAGGTTGATGTTCACCGGCACCGACGCGTCCTTGAGCGTCAGGTGGGCCGGCTGCTGCTCCTCGTGGTTGGTGTTGCTGATGAACACGCTCGAGAGCCGGTCGAAGGTGAGCTTGCCGTCCGGCTTCGGGTAGACGATGGGCTTGCACTCCGCCGCGGGCTTGAGATACAGGTGGTCGGGCTTGCTGCGGCGCAGGGTCCAAGGAATGTTGCCCTTCAGCAGCCATTGCTCGATGCCGTTCATGAACGTGGCAATGCCCAGCCCCTTCTTGAACCAGGCCTTGAAGTTGCGCGCCTTCTTCAGCTCGGTGTAGAGCCAGCTCTTCTCGAACGCGGCCGGATAGGCCGTGAGCTCGTCATGCTGCCGGCCGGCCTGCACCGCGTCGAACGCGGCTTCGGCGGCCAGCATGCCCGTCTTGATGGCGGCGTGGCTGCCCTTGATGCGGCTCACGTTCAGGTAGCCGGCCTCGCAGCCGACCAGCGCGCCGCCCGGGAACACCGTCTTGGGCAGCGACATCAGGCCGCCGGCCGTGATGGCGCGCGCGCCGTAGCCGATGCGCTTGGCCGGCTTGATGCCCTTGGCCTCGTCGCCTTCAAGGTACCAGCGGATGTTGGGGTGCAGCTTCCAGCGCTGCATTTCCTCGAACGGGCTCAGGTAGGGGTTGCTGTAGTCCAGGCCCGTGATGAAGCCCAGCGTGACCTTGTTGTCCTCCATGTGATAGAGGAAAGCGCCGCCATAGGTGTCGCTCTTCATCGGCCAGCCGGCGGTGTGCAGCACGAAGCCGGGCTGGTGGCGCTTGGGGTCGATTTCCCACACTTCCTTCACGCCGAGGCCGTAGGTCTGCGGGTCCTTGCCCTCGTCGAGCTTGAACCTGGCAATGAGTTGGCGGCCGAGGTGGCCGCGCGCGCCTTCGGCGAACACCGTGTACTTGCCGAGCAACTCCATGCCGAGCTGGAAATTTTCGGTCGGCTCGCCGTCCTTGCCCACGCCCATGTTGCCGGTGGCCACGCCGCGCACCGAGCCGTTCTCGTTGTAGAGCACTTCGGCGGCCGGGAAGCCCGGGAAGATCTCCACGCCGAGGTTTTCGGCCTGTTGCGCGAGCCACTTGGTGAAGGCACCCAGGCTGATGATGTAGTTGCCGTGGTTCTGGAAGCAGGCCGGAAGGAAGGCCCCGGGTGTGCGCAGCCCCGACTTTTCGCCGAGGAACACCATGGCATCGTCGGTGACCGGCTGGTTCAGCGGCGCGCCCTGTTCCCTCCAGTCGGGCAGCAGCTCGTTGAGCGCGCGCGGATCCATGATGGCGCCCGAGAGAATGTGCGCGCCGGGCTCGGAACCCTTTTCGAGCACCACGACGGAAATTTCCTTTTCATGCTGGGCCGCCAGCTGTTTGAGCCGGATGGCGGTCGAGAGGCCGGCCGGGCCGCCGCCGACGACCACCACGTCGTATTCCATGGATTCGCGGGGGCCGAACTGGGCGAGGATTTCGTCGTGGGTCATGTGGGTCTCGTCGATAATGATTTGGGCTCGGACGCTTCGGGGCGCGAAACATTTTATGTGGAGTGCAGGGCGTCACCTCGGCGACTCGGCAACGACTCAGCAGGACCCTCTTCATGGCTTACAGCATCGATCTTTCAGGCCGCGTGGCCTTCGTTACCGGCGCTTCCAGCGGATTGGGCGCGCAGTTCGCCAAAACCCTGGCGCGCGCCGGCGCCGCGGTGGTGCTCGCGAGCCGCCGGGTCGAAAAGCTCAAGGAGCTGCGCGCGCGCATCGAAGGCGAGGGCGGCGACGCTCACGTGGTCGAGCTCGACGTGACCGAAATCGGCAGCATCAAGGCCGCCGTGGCACGCGCTGAAACCGAGGTGGGGCCCATCGACATCCTGGTCAACAACTCGGGCGTGAGCACCACCCAACGCCTGCAGGATGTCACGCCCGACGACTACGACTACATCTTCGACACCAACGTGAAGGGCTCCTTCTTCGTCGCGCAGGAAGTGGGCAAACGCATGCTGGCGCGCGCCAAGGGTTCGGCGCCGGGCACCTACATCGGCGGGCGCATCATCAACATCGCCTCGGTGGCCGCGCTCAAGGTGCTGCCGCAGATCGGCGCCTACTGCATGAGCAAGGCCGCGGTGGTGCAGATGACCAAGGCCATGGCGCTCGAATGGGGCCGCTTCGGCATCAACGTGAACGCGCTGTGCCCGGGCTACATCACGACCGAGCTCAACGAAGACCACTGGGTTTCCGAAGGCGGTGCGAAGCTCGTCAACATGCTGCCGCGCAAGCGCGTGGGCAAGCCCGAAGACCTTGACGGCCTGATCGTCCTGCTGGCCAGCGGCCAGAGCCATTTCGTAAACGGCGCGGTCATTGCCGCCGACGACGGGTTCGCGCTCTGACGCCGCGCGCGTGGGTCGGCATTGCCGCCGGGCTGGGCGCGGGCGCGCTCTGGGGCCTGGTGTTCGTGGCGCCGCGCATGGTCGGCCACTTCGGCATGGTCGACATCACGGCCGCGCGCTTCGTGGTCTTCGGTGCGATTGCAGGGGTCGCGGTGTTCACGCGGCCTGCCTCGCTGCGCTGGCCCGACAGGCGGCAGGCACTGGCGGCCCTCGGACTCAGCGTGCTGGGCTTCAGCGGTTACTACCTGCTGCTGGCCTTCGGCATCGCGGCGGCGGGCACCGAGGTGCCCAGCCTCATCATCGGCACCATTCCTGTCTGGATGATGCTGCTCGGCCGGCCCGCGGGACTGCGCATGCAGGCGCTGCTGCCGGGACTGGTGCTCACGGGCGCCGGCATTGCGCTGATGGTCTACGGCGCCTGGTCGGCGCAACACGGTACGGCCGGCGACGGCGTTCGCTTCGGCTGGGGCATTGCATTGGCGCTCTGCGCCATGGCGAGCTGGACGGTGTACGGCCTTCTCAATGCCGCATGGCTGCAGCGCCATACCGAGCTCAATGCCACCGACTGGGCCAATTGGCTCGGCATCGCGACCGGCGTGGGCGCCTTGCTGCTGTGGATGGTGGCCGGCAGCGACGTGGCCACACTGCGCGCGCGCCCTGAGGGCATGCTCTTCGTCTGGCTGGCGCTGGCGGGCGGCTTCGGCTCTTCGTGGCTCGCGACCGTTCTCTGGAACGTTGCGAGCCAGCGCCTGTCGGCCAGCCTTTGCGGCCAGCTGATCGTGAGCGAGACGCTGTTCGCCTTGCTCTACTCATTCCTCTGGGACGGCCGCTGGCCGCAAGCCGCCGAACTGGTGGCGGCGCTGCTGTTCGTTCTTGGCATCCTCGCATCCATCAAGGCCCACCGATGAGAATCGAAATCCCCGAAAAGAAGAAGCTCGTGTACGAGATGTCGATCCCGATCCGCTGGGGCGACATGGACGCCATGGGGCATCTCAACAACGGCACCTACTTCCGCTATCTCGAAACCGCGCGCATCGACTGGATACATTCGCTCGGCGTCCAGCCCGCGCCGGGCGGCGAGGGCATGGTGATCGTCAATGCCTTCTGCAACTTCTACCGCCAGCTCGAGTATCCGGGCAACGTGCTGCTCAAGATGTACGTGAGCGACCCGGCCCGGACCACCTTCGAGAGCTGGGCCACCATGGCGCGCGCCGAGGCGCCCGACGTGATCTGCGCCGCGGGCGGAGCGACCACGATCTGGGTCGACTTTCCCAGGCAGAAGGCGCTGCCCCTGCCCGACTGGTTGCGTGCGCTCGTGAGCGAGTAGGGCGAAATGCCGCTCCAGACACTGGCGCTTGCCGCCCTTGCGTTGTTGTTTGCTGCTTCCGGCCATGCGCAGATCAAGGCCGAGAAGAATGCATGCCTGGCCTATGCGCCGTTCCTGAGCGCCGACGCATTGAAGAAGGCCGGCGTCGAGCTTCCCGTGTTCAAGCGGTATTGCTACGAGGACAGGTCCGGCGGCTATGTGCTGGTGCTCGGCGAGAAGCAGGACCTACCGTTTCCAGGCGAGCTGCTGTCCTCGGCCATCGAGGCATCGCTCTTCAAGGTAGGCAGCAGCGGCGTGCTGGCGCGGCAATGGTCCATCCGCGACTTTGCGGGCAAGGAAGATGCAGGCGTCAACTTTCGGTCGAAGCTCGCCGAGTTTCGCGATCTCGACGCCGACGGGCTGATCGACCCCATCCTCGTCTATCGCTTCTTCGCCCCCGACGGCGTGGACAGCTTCAACAATGACCATTTCTCGGGCGGTATCAAGATCATTGCCTTCCACCAGGGCCGGAAGGTGGCGATCCACGCCATCACGGGCAACCTGGACGGCGAGCGCAAGACCACGGCCAACGCCAACTTCTTTGCGCTGCCCCGTTCCGCGCGCCAGTACCTCGTCAAGAAGATGGCCGGCATGTACAGAGCGCGGCAATTCGGCTTCGACAATTCGTACGAATTCGTGCCGCGCAAGGTCGGCGCGCGTTGACCCGCTGACCCGGCCCCGTGCAAGGGTGCTGCTACGCCGGCTGCAGCACGATGCGCGCTTCGAAGCCGCTCGCGGCGCCCGCGGGCGGCGAGGCCAGTTCGAGGGTCGCGTTGTGCTTCTCGACGATGGTGCTCACGATGGACAGGCCCAGCCCGTAGCCTGCGCGGTCTGAACTGTGCCGCACATGGCGCTGCTGCAGCGTGGCCAGCTGCGCCGCGCTCACGCCGGGGCCGAAGTCGCGCACCGCGAGCGTGCAGGGCGCCATCACCTCCACCACCACGCGGCCGCCGACGCTGTAGCCCAGGGCGTTTTCGACCAGGTTGCGCAGCGCGATCGCCAGCGCGTCGACATCGCCCACGGCCACGGGTGCAGCGCTGTCGGGCAGCTTGAGCGCCAATCGCTGGTCCATCTGCGGATCGTTCCAGAACTCCTGCACCACCGCGCCGGCGAGCTGGACCAGGTCGACCCGCGAGCGCGCGAGCGATGCGCCCGATTCCGCCCTCGAAAGCTGCAGCAGCTTTTCGGTGCGGTGGCTGAGAATTTGCAGCGCGTCGAGCGCGGCCTGGACGTCGTTGCGCTGCAGATCGTGTTCGAGCGCCGTCTGCAGGCGCAGCCTGGCCGCAGCCAGCGGTGTTCTCAGCTCGTGCGCCGCATTGGCGGCCAATGCGCGTTCGACATCGAGCGAATGCGACAGCCGTTCCAGCAGGCTGTTGACGTGGTCGCCGACCGATCGCAGTTCCCGCGGCAGGCCGGGCAAGGTGATGGGCCGCAAGTCGGAGCCGCTGCGCTTCTCGATCTCGCCCGCGAGCTGCTGCAGCACGCGCAGTTCGGTACGCGCCACGTTGCGCAGCACCAGGGCCAGCAGCGGCAGCACGGCGCCGAGCGGAATGATCAGGCCGAAGAGCGTGCGGTTCAGCGCCGAGCGCCGCTCGTCGAGCGGATCGGCCACCTGGAAGTACAGGCCGCGCGTGGGGTGCCGCACGGTATAGATGCGCCAGGTCTGGTTGTTCGCGAAGCCGGAGGCAAGCGGAACGTCGAAGGCATCGGTGGGCGCCTCGGCCGACCGCAGCAGCACGTGCTCGTGGATGTCCACGACCTGGTACTTCACCGCGTCTTCCGAAAACAATTGCTTCGGGGCGATCATCGGCGTTCCGGCGGGAGTGCCCGCCTGCTGCAGCTTGTCGAGCTCCTGCACCGCCATGTCGAACATGCGGTGCGACACCTCGACCAGTTCATTGTCGAAGTTGTGGTTGATCTCGCGGTCCACATACCAGACCACGGCCAGCACGCACAGCATCCACACGCCGCCGACCCAGACAATCAAGGTACGGGTGAGTCGGCCGGCCAGCGTGTCGGGGCCGTTTTTCGGGAGTGCTGCGTTCATTCGTCGTCGTCTGCCGAGGTCGACAGGCGATAGCCGAGGCCGCGCAGTGTCTGGATATGGTTCTTGCCCAGCTTGCGCCGCAGCCGGCTGATGAACACCTCGAGCGTGTTGCTGTCGGCCTCGTCGCCGAAGCCGTAGAGTGCGTCGGCAAGGTTCTCGCGGGTGTGGATGCGCTCGGGCCGTGTGGCCATCACGCGCAGCAGGGCCCACTCCTTCTGGGTCAGCACGACCGGGTTCCCGTCCTTGCGCACCCGGTCTTGCGCCAGGTCGATCTCGAGCGTGCCCAGGTGCAGCACCGGCGAGCTGCCCGCGCTGCGCCGCCGTTCGACCGCGCGCAGCCGCGCCAGCAGCTCGGCCGGGTCGTAGGGCTTGATGAGGTAATCGTCCGCGCCGGCATCGAGCCCGCGGATACGGTCGGTGACCTGGTCGCGCGCGGTCAGCACGATGACGATGGGCGGCTCGCGCAGCGCCCGCACCTGCGGCAGCAGCGAAAGGCCGTCGCCGTCGCCCAGGTGCAGGTCGAGCAGCACGGCGGCGTATTGCACAGAAAGCAGCGCGCCACGGGCTTCGGCGAGGCCGGGTGCCACGTCGACCACGAAGGATTTCGCAAGCAGATAGCTGCAGACGGCGTCTGCCAACGCACTGTCATCTTCCACAAGCAATATGCGCACGCGAGGTCATCTTTCAAAAAACGAAGTCTAGCGCCGACCGCGGCAGGCCCCATGGAAGCGTCAGCTTTCGTTCAGGCCGCTTCAGGCTCGGTTCAGACCACGAACGTAGGCTCGCAGGGTTCCTCCAGGCTTGTTTTTCTCTGCCCATGACGCGTGTCTCGACTCTTCCGAATTCTCCAGACCTTCATTTGGTGGCCTTGACCCTTCTGACGCTCGGGCTCCTGCTCGGCTGGGACTCCACCGGAGGCGATCTCGCGCTCGCGCGCCTGGCCGGCACGCCCGCGGGCTTTCCGTGGCGCGACAACGCTTTTCTGGTTCATGTGATGCATGAGAGCGCAAAGAACCTGAGCTGGTTGTTCGTGATCGCGCTGTTCGCCGGCATTCGCTGGCCGTTGGGCGTCTTGCGGCGGCTGTCCGTTCGCGCCCGAGCGCAGCTGGCTTTCACGGTGCTGCTGTCGGTCATCACCGTCAGCCTGCTCAAGCATGCAAGCCACACCAGCTGCCCGTGGGATCTGAAGGAATTCGGCGGCGTGGCGAGTCATGTGTCGCACTGGGCATGGAAGGTGTACGACGGCGGCCCCGGTGGGTGCTTTCCGGCGGGCCATGCTTCCGCCGCTTTTGCCTATGCGGGCGGCTATTTCGTGCTGCGCAGGGTGTCGCCGGGTGCTGCAGCCCTGTGGCTCGGCGTGTCGCTGGTTGCGGGCCTCATGCTGGGCGTGTCGCAGCAGTTGCGCGGTGCGCACTACATGAGCCACACGCTGTGGACCGCCTGGATTTGCTGGACGGTCGGCTTCGCCATCGACCTGGTTGCCGCGCCCCGTGCTTCCCGGCTGCCCGCAGACGAACCCGCCGTCCTGCATGCAGGCTCTTGATGTCGCGCTGTTCGCGCTGATCAACGCGGGCGTCACGGCGCCCGCGCGGAGCATTCATTTCGCGCGCTTTGCGTCCGACGTGCTGCCGACCCTGCTGGCCGTCGCAATCATGGGCGGGGCGGCGCTCGACCGGCGCCTGCGTTATGCCTTCTTCACCGCGCTGGTCAGCGTGCTGGCGGTCTGGCTCTTCGTGAACCTGTTGCGCTCGGCCCTGCCGTTCCAGCGGCCCGCGTTTTATGGGCTGGGCATTCAGTGGGCGCCGCAGGGCGCCCGGCCGGGCTTTCCGAGCCTGCATGCCGCGGGCACTTTCGCCGCCGCGTTCTCCCTGTGGTGCCTGCCGTGGCGGGCGCCCATGTTCGCCGCGCTGGTGCTGGCCGCGGTGGTGGGGTGGAGCCGCGTGTTTCTGGGGCTGCACTTTCCGATCGACGTGGCGGTCGGCGCCATGCTGGGCGCGCTGGTGTCGATCGTGGTGGAGCGCCGCGTCAGCCGGCCACTGAACCTGGCGCTCAGGGCCTACATGCGGCCCCGGTTGAGGGCGAGGCGCAGCCAAGCCTGAACGCCGGCTGAACGCGCAGTTCAGGCTTCCTTCAGTTGCGCTTCTTACAGTGGCGCATGTCTTTTTCGCGAATCGAACCCGCGCCCGTGCGGGGCATGGAACTGCCGGCGGACGGCACGCGGCCCGTGGCGTCCGCACGCGCGTTTTGGGCGCGCATCGACCTGTGGCTGACGCGGCCCCGTTCGGCACAGAAGATGGTCGTTTGGCTCGGCATCTATCTCGCGGTGGCCGCCAACTGGCCGCTGTGGGACGAGCTGGCCCGCATCGGCGGCGCACCCAGCACCTACTTGCCCACGACCGCGGCCATGGCGGTGCTCATGGTGTGCGCCACGGTGGCGCTGCTGTCCTTCACCGCCTGGTCGCGCTGGATGAAGCCGCTGTGGTTCGCCGTGGTGCTGCTGGCGGCGTTCGTCCAGCACTACATGCTCGAATACCGCGTGGTGATGG